>JBGAKR010000011.1:0-27443 GCA_044224315.1 Bacteroidia bacterium
TCAAGCGTACAGCACGACTTCCTGAAAGATGGAGTATACACCGTAACCATGCGCGCCAAAGTGGATGCAACCGGATGCGAATGTTCAAAAACCAAACAGGTGGTAATGAACCGCAGCAATGCGCAGGATTTACAAACTGTAGGTATTGCAGTGTTCCCGAACCCAAGCAATGGCAACTTCAATGTAGCACTGACCGAAAGCTTTGGTCAGAATGTAAGCATCGAAGTGATGAGCATAACCGGAACTGTAGTGAAAACTGTAACCGCTGCCAACAATGGCCTGGTATCAGTAAACGCCGGTGATATAGCCGACGGAACCTACCTGGTTCGTGTAAGCAGTGGCAACAAAGTAGTGACCCGCAAAATCACCATCGGACACTAAGATAAAAACACTAAAAACAACAGAAAAACCCTGGCCTTGTGCCGGGGTTTTTTTGTTTTGGCCAAATAGGGGTGCGAATGAAAACTAGCTCAATTTATGCAGGGATAGGAGTGGAGTGTTGGATAAAAATGACCCAAATAAGATACTGTTAATTCAGGATTATGGCCCAAAACTGACACTTGTAATCGAAATGACAGAATTTTGACAAAGTGACCTTTTTTCAAATTTCACTACAACAAAAAGTAATAAAAATATTACAAATACTACAGATACTCAATATGTTAGGTGTGAAAAAATTAATAGAACAAATATTCGAAATACCATTCGGTTTGTCATAATCTGAAACTAATATGACAAAACAGGGAAGGGATTATGGAGATTTATGAAAGGTTTTTATTCTAAATTAATAAATGCCAAATAAACATTCGATATTTGAAACCTCATATTTTGTACTCATGAAACAAACTTTACTAAACCAAATTAAAAGCGTTGCACGAGGGCTGGTCATAACCGGACTAAGCTTGTGTGCAATGTCGGCTTCGGCTCAAATGTCGGGGACGGTCACAATTGATGCTTCGGCGGCAGCCAGCTCAACAAACTTTCAAAACTGGTATTCGTTCTGGAATTCCCTTCAGGGGTTGGCCAGAACGGATGGCGGTTCTACTTTAACTGCAGGCGTTTCGGGCCCTGTAATTGTAAACGTAAAATCGGATTTAACCGAAGCAGATGCAATTCAGTTTCCCCAAATCACCGGTATGTCTAGCACCAACACCATTACCATTAATGGTGGCGGTAAAAAATTCAGCTACAGCGGATCTTATGAAGCTGTATCATTTACGGGTGGTGATTATTTCAGAATTAATAATCTGATTATCAGTCACACAAACTCTTCTACAAACAGTGCAGGAATTCGCTTTTCAGGTGGGTCTGACTACAACCTGATTGAGAAATGTACCATTGAATTTACCGCCATGGTATCTGCTTCAACCAGCAGTTCGGCATATGTTTACTGGGGTTACAGCCAGGGTGCACTTACCTCTGCTACCAGCACTGCTACCGGTTCTTACGATACCATCCGTGGTTGCGTAATGCAGACTACAGGAGTGAATCCTGCCGGACCTGCCATTGCTGTTGCTATTAATGGTAACACTGGTAATTACAGCAGCACACCTCAGAACAATACCATTACCGGCAACACCATTAAAAACTTTTACTATATGGGTTTCTTTAACTACTATGGTAATGGTAATCAGTTCTTAAATAATGATGTATCTCGCAGCAATGCGAACAGCTCATCATCAAGCTATTCTCAGCCATACACCATGTATAGCTACCAAACGTATTCTACCATCCGTTCAACTGCTTATGATGGAAACGTATTCCACGATTTGCCCTATGCAGGTGCTTCTGCTTCTGGTAGCCCAATGAATTATTTCTATAACTACTTTCAGTACAACTACGGCAGCAGTTCATACCCATGTGTTTTTAATAACAATACATTCAAAAACATTATGAGCTATTACTATTGCTACGGTATCTATGGTTACTACAACTATAATGCACAGTTTAATGGCAATACCTGGGATAATATCCAAACCTACGCTTCTGGTTATTCTTCATACATTTACATGCTGTATTATGGTAATGACCTTACAGTTAGTAAGAATACAATTAAGAACTGCAGCTTTGGCTATTATGCTTACCCAATTTACATTTACAATACTTCAAACTCACTCAATCCGTATACTTTAATTGAAGACAATGTAATTACCAATAATTATACAGGTTATTACATGTGGGCCATTCAAAACCAGTATTACTATAATGCAAAAATTAACCGCAACCTGATTACCAAAAACTCAACTGCGTCAAATCAGGGCTATTTCTACGGTATTTACAGTATTTATCTCTATAACTGGCAGGTGAATTCAAACATAATTGCTGATAACTTCGGTTATTATGGAAACAATCCTATGTATTCTTACAGTTACAATAGTGGATACACCTTCGAAGCCAGGCAGAATACCATTCGCGAAAAAGGTTCAAATTACTCATACTGCACTATTTATGGCTTGCTTTGTCAGGAGTATTACCACAGCAGTTACTCAGTTGCAGGTAATATTGTAGATATACAAGACGCCTACTATGTTTACCCTTGCTATGCATATAGTTCAAGCCAAAACAACATTAAAGAACTGGATAACAATACCTATTACATTAAGAACATAAGCGGTGGCCAAAACTGGTATAACCCTGCCGGCAGCGCCAGCGATTTCAGTGGTTGGATGGCAACTGGCTTACCTGGTAAAGGTGAAAATACTGCCAATCCTGATTTCTTTAATCCCTCTGCAGGTGACTATCGTCCAAAAGCTTTCGAATGCCATAACAACACCAATACAACTACCACCAACCCAACTGATATATTCGGAGCTACCCGCAATAAGATAAAATCAGACCGAGGTGGGGTTGAGATTTTTACCGATATTCAGGCTATTTCTACAAACTTCTCAGTACCTGCACAGGTTTGCCAAGGTTATACAAGCAATGGCGCTACCAAATTTGTAGTGAAAAACCTTTATGCCTACGATACTGCCTACAACTTTAATGTTGCTTACAGTGTAAATGGAGGCCCTAAAACCACCACGCTGGTTAAGAAAAAAATGCTTACCGGTGATACTGCCCAGGTAACTTTTAATGCCCAACTGGTATTGAATACTCTAGGAACTAATCGCATTAAGTTCTTCATTGATATTCCGGACGATAAAACATCGAATGACACTATTACCCTCACCACATTTGTTAAACCGGCTCCGGGTGGCGAAAAACTGACCTTCGGTCCCCAACCTTCCAAAACCATTTATCAGTCTGGCAAAAATCTGGATATTACCTTGGTAAATGAGCATTCTTACTACTATTTCAGTGCGCCTAAAGGTGTAAATACTTATAGCAATAACGATTTTAACACTAAATGGACAGCATCTACTTATGTTACTTCTCTTAAAGGTCGCACATTGTCTGGTGCTGAAGGTACTGCACAATATTACCCTCCTGCATCTGGCAAAGACGGGTATATTGATTTTGTGAGTTCTGATCCAAACATGGAGGACAGTACTGTAACCGTTTTCTTTAAAGTATCTGATTTAACCAATGGTTGCGATACTATCATCAAACGCAATATTTTGATTTATCCTTCAATTAAGGTTAAATTCAACTATCCATCTAAAATTTGCTTTGGCGATGCTGTAGACTTCAGCCAACAATGTCAGGTAAAAAGCGGTGCTATCGAATTCCATTGGAGTTTTGGAACCGGCAAAGCCACCGACGAAACTGATGCACCAGACCCTGTATTCCAATTTCCCGGAACAGGAACCTATAAAGTTAAATTAACTGCATCTACTTTACCATGGGGCTTCAAATTCTCTGACAGTGTAAACGTTACAGTAAATGCTATCCCAACCGTGAAATTTACCAAAGTAAATGCCTGCGAAGGCAATGCGGTGAAATTTACCAACCTTACTACTCCAGCCAACGCTACATTGGATTGGGATTTTGGTGATCCAAATTCTCCCGCCCATTCTTCTGTTACAAACCCATCTCACCTTTATTCAGTAACAGGCGGTTATACTACAACTCTTACTGCCAGCCTAAATGGTTGTTCGGCATCTATGAGTCAACGTGTGTATGAGTTCGATAAACCAAAAGCCAACTTTACCCTGGTGGATGGTAGCTGTGATAACGATAATTTTAAATTCAAGGGTACTACCACCATTAAAAATGGTTTAACGGGTAATTTCTGGAACTTCAACGACGGCAACGTATCTACCGAAGATGATCCGGAGCATATGTTCACCAGCCCAGGCAGCAAAGCTGTGAAACTGGTAGCTACCTCTGAGTTTGGTTGCAAAGACTCAATTACCAAAACCATCGTAGTAAAAGAGAGTCCCAAAGTGGCCTTTACCAACACTGCAGCATGCTCTATTACCCCAACCGCCTTTACCAACCTTACCCCTCCGGTAAGTGGTACTGTGGCTAACTACAAATGGGATTTCGGCGACGGTTCTGCCATTGCTACCAGCAAAGATGTAAACCATGCCTGGACTACACTCGGACCTAAAACTGTTACTTTAAATATGGTATTGGATAATGGTTGCGAAGCTGAAATAAGTAAGGATATGGTAGTAGGTGTACAACCTACCGCCCAGTTCAGCGCTACCAATGTGTGCAGCGGCCAGCCTGTAGTATTCGAAAACAACACTACCTGGGCCCAAGGCGATATAGAGTATGAATGGGATTTCGGTAATACCGGTAAAAGCACCAGCAGCGATCCTACTTATAACTACGGAAGTGTAACCAAAACTACTACCTACTTTGTAACCCTGAAAGCCAGCATAGCCGGTGGTTGCTCTGATAGTATCCGCAAAGCGGTAACCATCAACGAAGGACCAAAAACCTGCGATTTCAAAGGCGATCCAGATTATGCTTTCGGATTCCGTGGAATGAAATTCAACCCATTGGATGCAGCCGGCGCCCAGTTGTCACAATCAGGCGTAACCTATACCTGGGTTGTTAAAGGTGGTGGTACTTTGAATGGTGCTACTCCAAGCTTCGATTTCCAACAGGATGGCGAGTATGAAGTAACCATGCGTGCCAAAGTAGATGCAACCGGTTGTGAGTGCACCGTTACCAAAAAAGTGGTAATGAACCGCACCGCAGCAGAAGACCTGGTGAAATTTGGAATGGGCTTATACCCCAACCCAAGCACTGGCAACTTCAACATTGCATTGACCGAAAGCTTTGGTAAAGATGTAACTGTACAATTGATCAGCGCAACCGGCGCAGTAGTAAAAACCATGCGCAGCGCCAACAATGGCCTGGTAGTGGTAGATGCTGCTGACCTTGCCAACGGTGTTTACTCAGTTCGTGTAAGCTCTGCCAGCAAAGTGGTAGTTCGCCCTGTACAAATTCAGAAATAAGCTTTCATAACTATTAATTATAAAACAGGCTGTCCTATGGGCGGCCTGTTTTATTTTTGTGGGGTGTCTATTGTATTAACTGAGATTAAAGAGCGGGTAGGTTTTATTACTTTAAATCATCCCGAAAAACGCAATGCTTTAGGGCCCGATATGGTAGCCGGACTTACCAGTGCTATTTCTGAGTATCTGGCCAACGATGCGGTTAAAATTATTGTATTAAGGTCATCATCACCGGCTTTCTGTGCTGGTGCCGATTTGGGATATCTCAGCCAAATCAGGGATTTCTCGAGAGAAGAAAATCTGGCAGATAGCCAGCGCCTGCGAGTGCTTTTTGATTTAATCTACAATGGAAATAAGATTTTCATTTCTGAGGTAAAAGGACCGGCACTGGCAGGAGGTTGTGGATTAGCCACCATTTGTGATTTTTGTTTTGCAGCCCCTGAAGCAACTTTTGGCTATACGGAGGCTAAAATTGGCTTTGTACCTGCACTGGTTATGGTATACCTGCAGCATCGCATTGCAGGTGTTTATCTGCGCGATTTATTGCTAACTGGAAGAATTGTTGAAGCCGAAGAAGCTATGGGAATGGGGTTAGTAAATCGTTTGATTTTGGCCGGCGATATGGACAATGAGGTATTTGATTTTGCCAATCAGCTATGCAATACAATTTCGGGCTCATCGGTGGCATTTATAAAAACCATGCTGCGCAATTTACCCTCTATGGATATGGCTAAAGCCCTTGATTATGCTGCAGAAACCAATGCAGATGCACGCAAGAGTGCCGATTGTATTAAAGGGATTGACGCGTTTTTAAATAAGCAAAAAATAACGTGGTAAATCTTATCGATACCCACTCGCATATTTATGCAAAAGCTTTTGATACCGATAGGGAACAAATGCTTGAAAATGCCCGTAAACAAGGTGTTTCCAAAATTTTTATGCCCAATATAGATTTAGAATCAGTAGAGGGGATGATGGAATTGGCTGTACAATATCCTGATTTTTGTATACCCATGATGGGGTTACATCCTTGTAGCGTTGATGCTGACTGGGAGCAGGATGTGGATGCTTTGCTGGCCTGGTTTAATAAGGCAGAATTTGCAGCAGTTGGGGAAATCGGGATGGACTTGTATTGGGATAAAACCTATCAACAACAACAGGCATTGGCTTTTATCAGGCAAACCGATTTTGCCTTGGAAAGACAGTTGCCTATTGTGATACATTCTCGCAGCGCTACACCGCAAATTATGGAGATTCTGCAAGATTTTAAAGGCAAAGGTCTGAGGGGCGTTTTTCACTGTTTTTCTGAGTCGTATGAGTATGCCGAAGAGATTGCGGATATGGGATTTTATTTTGGCATAGGAGGGGTGCTCACATTTAAAAATTCAGGTTTGGCCGAAGTGGTAAAGAAACTTCCCATGGATAGAATTATTCTGGAAACGGATGCACCATATTTGGCGCCAGTACCATTTAGAGGGAAAAGAAATGAACCGGCATATATATGGCATGTAGCCAAACTGCTGGCCGAATTAAGGGCAATGGGATTGGAAGAATTGGGGAGGTTAACAAGCGAAAACGCCCTTCGCTTATTTAGTAAATAGGCGGGTATCATAGATAAATCAAACAAAAGCCGTAATTTTGCGGCCCTTCTGGAGAGGTGTCCGAGTGGTTGAAGGAGCACGCCTGGAAAGTGTGTATAGGCCAAAAGTCTATCGGGGGTTCGAATCCCCCTCTCTCCGCCAACCCACACTGAACCTCGCTTCTGGCGAGGTTTTTTATTTCCCCACCCACAAGTCTGCCTCATCCCAAAGGGTGAGGCAAGTGCAGTGGGAGGGGAAATAAAAAAATCTGCGCAAGCAGATTCAGTGTGGGTTGTAGCCTCCCCCTCAGGGATCATTCGGTACGAATAATCCCCAAGCAGCAGGTAGCGGTTGGTCTGAAGACACAACCGCAGGATCTGGTGCAGCATTTGAAATGATACAGTTTTGTAGCCTCCCCCTCAGGGATCATTCGGTACGAATAATCCCCAAGCAGCAGGTAGCGGTTGGTCTGAAGACACAACCGTAGGAGGCCCGGTGACGCATTTGATTTGATTCCAGTTGTAGCCTCCCCACTCAGGGATTATTCGGCACGAATAATCCCCATAAATAGCGGTTGGGCACAAGACAACCGAAGGAATCAATTACTGTAATGATTTAATATTATTTAATGAGATTGAATGCGATGATTTTGGTCCTTGTAAAACTATTGCTTGTCGAATTTTTATTAATTGGCCAATGAAATGAATTTACCTCCGTTCATAATGCAGAATTAAAATACATGAGAACACAGAAAATCTTGAAATTGATGCTGTATGCATTTGGGATGGCTGCAATGTTGGTGGCTTGCAACAACGCTTCTAATACTGCCGAAAGATCATATGATATTGCGAAAGCAGAGCCCTCCGCAACAAAACAATCGGCGCCTCCCACACAAACCGATGTGACTAAAATGGAACGTGAGGCCAGCCTTCGTTTTCGTGTAAAGGATGTAATTCAAAGTACAGGCAGATTGGAAAAAATGGCAAAAAAACACGGAGGATATGTGGCTCAAAGTATGTACGACATTGATGAATCTGAAACCTTAATTAAATCTCTGAATACCGATAGTGCCTCTGAAATTAAAAAACTCGAACCCAGAAATCATCTTGAATTATATGTGTTAAATACAAAATTGGATAGTTTTTTAGATGAATTAAAGCCCATGGTAGATCATTTAAACTACCGCCATCTAAGCGCTACCCAGCCCGAAACAGTGAATTATTCTGCACCTGCAGAAAAAGATAAAGAACTCGTAAATGAAGCAAAAAATAATTACGTACAACTTCCATCTAACACTGGTTTGCGTAGTAAATATGCACTTGTAATTATGGATATTTATCAAACACCAATTGTAAAAAAATGGGTAATTCCAAATCCCAATAGTTTTGAGGTTGCAAGGGGCGGATTCTGGGAAGATTTTGTTTCATCTGTCAAAGCAGGTGGGCGTGGATTGCTTATTTTCCTCAATATGATTGTTGCACTTTGGCCATTTATTTTAATTGGCATAATCGTTTGGATTGTTGTGAGACGCCGCATGGGGAAATCCATCATTCCTCTAGGAATTTTTAAACGAAAAAAATAAAATCCGAAATAAAAAAGGCACTTTAAAGTGCCTTTTTTTATTTCGGGAATGATACCGTTTCTATTGATTTCACAAGGGCAGGCCAGCTAAATTCGGCCTTCATGCGTTTTAAACCAGCATTAAAATCACCTGGCTGGTTGCTGGTAAAAAATTGTACAATATACTTAGCTATTTCTTCAGGTTCAGGGGCGCAAACATATCCCACTTCTCCATGGGGTACAAACTCTGCAAGTCCACCCACATCGGTTACAATCATCGGCTTTTCAAACTGGTAAGCTACCTGGCTTACCCCGCTTTGGGTAGCACTGCGATAGGGTTGTACTATTAAATCGGCGGCGCTGAAATAGGTGCCTACCTCAGGGTTTGGAATAAAATCGGTGCGCAATATTACCTGGTTTTGAAGCTGATTTTTTTCAATAATATCCAGATAAGGTTTTGCATCTTCATAAAATTCTCCTGCAACAATTAATTTGGCTCCGGTGTTTTTTACATTCGGGTTTGCCATGGCTTGCAGCAACAAATCCAGCCCTTTATAATTGCGTATAAAGCCAAAAAAAAGCATGTGCTTTTCATTCGGATTTAAACCCAGTTTTTGTAATGAAATTTCACGGTTCCGGGGTTCACCAAAGTTGTCGTATAAGGGATGCGGATTAAATACATGCGGACGTGTAAATTTTAAATCATCCAAATCCTGCAATACCTTCCGGCTCATGGTTACTGCACCGTCCAAAACCGGTAAAAAATAAGCGTTAAACGGCTTGTCAAAAAAGCGTTTTTCGTGTGGAATAATATTATCGGTAATGGCCACAATTTTGGTGTGTTTGTTCCCTTTTACGATGCGTGCAAAAGTGCCAAAACAGGGGCCAAAAAATGGCATCCAGTAGCGAAATATTATCAGATCAGGTTTTTGTTTTTTATATTTAAATCCCTGAATAATCCAGTTAATTGGGTTTACTGAATTTAAAGCACGGGTAATTTTTAATCCGGTAGGGTAGGGGTCGTCCGAAAACTGGCTTTGTCCCGGAAACAAGAAGCCGGGATATTGCAGTGTAAATGTGCAGATTTCTACCTCATTCTCCAATGCCAATTCTTTGGCAAATCGTTCGTTGAATGTAGCCAGGCCTCCCCGGTAAGGATGCGCAGGGCCAACAATTACAATTTTTTTGCCTTTCATTGGCCGGTGGTTTCGGCTATTTGGTAATGGTTGCGGTCTGGGTGACTGCGACTGATAAGTTCACCCAAAAAGCCTGCGAGGAAAAGTTGGGTTCCGATAATCATGGCAACTAAGCCTACATAAAAAAATGCGTTGTCGGCTACCAGGGGTGCGCGGGTGTTATTCCATACATGTATGAGCTTTTCAACCAGCAGCCAGGCGGCTATAAAGAATCCAACCAGAAAAGAAAGTGAACCAAAAACCCCGAAAATATGCATGGGTTTTTTCCCAAATCGCGACATGAATAGAATGGTGAGTAAATCCAGGAATCCGTTTACAAAACGTTCGAGGCCAAATTTGCTTTTACCAAATTTACGAGCCCTGTGTTCCACCACTTTTTCTCCGATATTAATAAATCCTGCAGCCTTGGCAATTACCGGAATATAGCGATGCATGTCGCCATACACTTCAATGTTTTTTACAACATCGTTTCGGTAAGCTTTTAATCCGCAATTCATATCGTGCAGTTTTACACCACTCAGCATTCGATTGGTATAATTGAATAATTTAGACGGAAGATTTTTGGTAAGGGCATTGTCGTAGCGTTTCTTTTTCCAACCGCTCACAAGGTCAAAACCATCGGTGATAATCATTTTACGCAACTCAGGAATTTCTTCAGGGCTGTCCTGCAAGTCGGCATCCATGGTAATTACCACATCGCCCAAAGCTTCCCCAAATCCTACGTTCAATGCCGCACTTTTGCCATAATTACGCCTAAAACGGATGCCACGCACGCCAGGGTCGGTCTTAGACAGGTCTTGAATTACTTGCCAACTTTTGTCCTTAGAGCCATCATCAATAAACAAAATTTCGTAAGTATATTGGTTTTCCTGCATTACCCGTTTTATCCAGGCATGCAGTTCCGGAAGCGACTCGTCTTCGTTTAACAGGGGAATTACAATGGAGATATCCATGAAATGTGTTGCAAGTTTACGATTTATCTATGAAAAGACGATAATATGCAGCAATCGTTATTGTTTTGGTCGGTGAAATTAGTATTTTTGACAATATGCGTAAATTTCAGTTGTTTATACTGCTTACTCTGCATGTTTTTGGAATTACAGCCCAAACCCGCGGATTTGCAGGGATTAATATGGGTATAATGGGCAATCCTTTTGAAATAAAGGCGCTAAAAACGCCTAACATTTATCAGGGATTGAGTCTGGAGTATGGGCGCAGCAAAATGCTCAAGGGCAAAGTGGTAAATGAGGCTTCTGCCTCGGTTTACTATCAATATTTCAAAGTCAGCCAATCGTTTGAAACAGAATTGTTCAACCGCCAGATCAAACAATCGGCAAAAATTGAGACCGGAAACAATGCCTTTGGCCTGAAATTAACTGGTTATCATCATTTTAATGAGAAAGTTTCACTTATGACCTCCATCGGTGCTGGTTTTTACAGCCTGGGAATGTTGGGGATGGGTTTGGGCGCTGAACCTGGGAATGGAGATAGTTCTCAGGGTTCAATCAGTGAATTTACCCAAAATTCTAAACAAAACGTAGATCAGTATTTTGGCAAAGGTCGCGCTTATGGCACAGTTGGGCTTGGGCTCAGGTATAAGTTGGCACCGCGTTTTGAGCTGATTATACAGTACCAGTATTTTTTAATTCAATATCCAAAATATGCTATGGGTGTAGATATTTCAGCAATGAATTCGCAATCGGGCAACCAGTTTGTGCATACCGATTATGTGGTGGATGCAAAGCCAAGCCTGGTTTGCCTGGGGTTGAATTTCTTTTTTAAATAAAAACCAAAAAGTTTAATAGAATCTTTTGAAACCAATGGTTTCGCGCACTTCTTTCAGTGTTTTAGATGCACTTTCACGGGCTTTTTCAGCACCCATTTTGGCTGCTTTTGCTACCCATTCCTTATTCGCCAGGGTGTCAGTGATTTTGCTTCGCATGGGTGCAATAAAGGCTTCCATATCGGCCGCCAGTTGTTTTTTTAAATCTCCATAGCGAATGGTTCCTTCGGTATGGGTTTGTTCAAAATGCGCAACCACATCCGGGGCACATACCAGATTCATCAGGTCAAACAGATTTTGCACGGGTTGGCTTTTGGGTGAGCCAGGCACTGCCGGACCGCTATCACTCACTGCGCGCATTATTTTCTTATTCAGTATGCCGGCTTCATCGTCCAGATATATACTATCCGCTTCACCTGCACTCTTGCTCATTTTTCCTCCACCGGTTAGCCCGGGTACTTTTACTAATTTATCTCCAAAGGAAAATGCCTGGGGTGCAGCAAATGTTTCGGTTTTATACAATCGGTTAAACCGGTTGGCAAAAGTGCGGGCCATTTCCAGGTGTTGTTCCTGGTCTTTGCCTACGGGTACCCGGGTGCCTTTGTGAATGAGAATATCGGCAGCCATTAAAACAGGATAAGTGAGCAGTCCGGCGTTTACATTGTCGGGCTGGCTGCGCGCTTTTTCTTTAAAGCTGGTAACTCTTTCCAATTCGCCTTTATAGGCATTCATGTTTAAAAACAGGTATAATTCAACCGTTTCGGGTAAGTCGCTTTGGATGTAAAGGGTGCATTTTTCCGGGTCCAGGCCTAAAGCCAGGTATTCGGCTAGCACGCGGTAAACGCTATTGTGCAAATCGGCCGGAGTGGGGTGTGTGGTCAGCGAGTGGTAATCGGCAATAAAAAAATAGCTGGTTTGGGTTTCCTGCAGTTTTAAAAAATTTTGTACTGCCCCAAAATAATTTCCAAGGTGCAGTTTGCCGGTGGGTCTTATACCGCTAACAACTATATCCGTCATGCGTTGCAAAGGTAAGCAAGTATAGGCAGAGGTTCAAAGTGGAGATTTATCCAAAATTTCATATATTTGCTATGCATACTTCTGCCATGAAAAAATTGAGCATTGCTATATTCATTTTGTTTTCTGTCCTGAATGTCTCAAAAGCGCAAACCCGAGGCAATCGAAATTATTATGAAGTTGCAGCTTTGGGTGGTTTCGGACATTCAAAAGGGGCAAGCCACGCCCAATTTGTTTTGCGCGGCAGTTGGAATTGGAGAAGAATCGCAGCGATGGGTGCTGAGGGTGCTTTCGGGTCGGTTGTGAGCCAATATCAAAGTTTTGATGCAGCCAGTATTACAGGTTATATGCGGGTAAAAATGCCTCTGGGTGTTTATACCGAAGGTGGATATGGAATTGCGAAAAAGGTATCTGAGGGTAGAAATGGTTTAACCAGCTTAAGTTCGGGAATATTTATTGCCGCAGGTTTTAGAAAATCTTTCGGCCCCAGATTCGGGGTGGATGTGCAATGGCGGCGTTCGGGTGCCAATGAAAATATCGGCAATAAGCAGCTACAAAATGGTTGGCGATTTGGGGTCTGTTATCGCCTATTTTAATGCGTTAATTTTTCTACACTAAAGTCTTTCTCGGCAGGGCTTATGCCTTGGGACAATATTTTTGGCCCTAAACTTGTTTTATCATTATCCACAAGGAGGTTTCTATGAAAAAGACAATATTAGGTTTGGTGATGGTGATGGCAGTTTTTTCCGCATTTGCACAATGGAACAGTGCAGCAGGTAAATGGGCTACCGGGGTTTATTGGGGTTCGGATTACAATCCATTGGGTTCTAAAAATATGAGTTGGTATCAGGTATCGGTACGCGAAACCCGATGGCTTACCAATCGCATTGGTTTGGGCGCCGAAGTGGGTTATACCAAAGTGGCCGAAACCGGCAGCAATAAAAGCCCTTTAAGTGCCAACGTGTTTGGTAAATTGCGGCTGGTTGCCGGTTTGTATGGCGAATATGGATATGGTTTTACCACTGTACCTTACAATAATTCAGTAAGTGGATCATCCGCCCGAGGAGCATACTGGGCTGTGGGGATTTCAAAAAAATTAGGCAATCATTTGGCCATGGATTTGCAATACCGAAATGCGCCTACAGCCGATATGCTTTCACGCAATTATTCAAATGGATTGCGAGCAGGCTTGCATTTTAAGCTGTAATTAAATTTTGAAAATAAACCCTGCAACCGCAGGATTTATTTTATTGTTTTTAAATAAAAATAGGGAGTACAAAACATTGCTGCAATTCGCTATATTCGTCCCATCTATATCTACAGCCGCATATTGTTTCGGATTTTAACACTCGGCAGTCGTCGCTTTACAGCCATGGCCATCTGGCCGTTTATTATTTCCAGGTTAGATAAAAATGAGTTGGGAAATTCGGTCGTAAATCATGAAAAAATCCACTTCCGCCAACAACTCGAAATGCTCATAATCCCATTCTATTTATGGTATGGAATTGAGTATGGAATCCATTTAATGCGTTTTCGCGACAAGCAACAGGCCTATCTGGCTATTAGTCTGGAAAAGGAAGCTTACCAGCACGAACAGGAAATCGATTACCTTAAAAAGCGGAAATTGTTTGCCTGGACCCGATATTTGTAGCCTGTGCCATTCAATATTACTTTAAAAGTGAAACCTCATGAGGCCGCCGATATCGAAGGCCTCAAGGCTAAGGCGTTGCAGCAGAGCAAAATGGGCAAAGGAGTGGCTGTACTGCGTAAAAAATCGTTGGATGCACGAAGTAAAGATCCCTTTTTTTTATTTCAGTTTGATGTTTTTGCCGAAAATGAACCTGTATTATTTAACCAGGGTTTTGCTTTACAAAATGTGCAAAATGCGCCCGAGGTTTATATTGTTGGATGCGGGCCTGCCGGTATGTTTGCCGCTTTGCAATGCATTGAGTTGGGATTAAAACCGGTAATTATTGAACGCGGAAAAGCCGTGAAAGAACGCCGCCGCGATTTGGCTGCACTTAATAAAACCCAGGTTGTAAATCCAAATTCGAATTACTGTTTTGGCGAAGGAGGTGCGGGTACTTATTCCGATGGTAAATTGTATACCCGCAGTAACAAGCGAGGTCCGGTATCCAAAGTGCTACAAGCCCTGGTAGATCATGGGGCCGCTCAAGATATACTATGGGAGGCACATCCGCATATTGGCACAAATAAATTACCCGGAATTATAGAAAATATCCGCGAAAAAATATTGGCATGCGGTGGCGAAATATTATTTAATTCTACCGTTACCAATTTTGAATTACAGGGAAATGAAATAAAAAAAATTGAAATCAATGGCAATTTATTGCTGCATCCCAAAGCGGTAATTTTGGCTACAGGCCACAGTGCCCGCGATATTTTTGAACTGCTTTTTCGATTAAATATAGAAATTGAAGCCAAACCATTTGCCATAGGTGTGCGTTTGGAGCACCCGCAAGAATTGATAGACGGTATACAATACAAATGTGAAACCCGGGGCGAGTTTTTGCCTCCATCCAGCTACAGTTTGGTAGAGCAGGTGCAGGGCAGAGGGGTGTTTTCATTTTGTATGTGTCCCGGTGGTATTATTGCTCCTGCCGCTACAGCACCGGGTGAAGTGGTGGTAAACGGATGGAGCCCTAGCAAAAGAAACGGGAAATTTGCCAACAGCGGATTTGTGGTTACGGTTGATGAAAAAGATTTTGCCCCATTCAATAAATCTGGGGTATTAATGGCCATGCATTATCAGGCCGAATATGAAAAACGCGCATTTGAAACCCGCAATAATTTAATAGCACCGGCGCAAAGAATTGAAGATTTTATACAAAAAAAACATTCTTCTACATTGCCCGAATGCAGCTATTATCCTGGAATAAGCTCCAGGCAGATCGACGAAGTATTGGCGGCAGAAGTGAGCGGAAGAATCAGGGAAGCCCTGGTAATGTTGGGGAAAAAAATGAAACCGTTTCGCACCAATGAAGCTATACTGGTAGGGGTTGAAAGCCGCACCAGCAGCCCTGTGCGAATACCCCGTGATAAAGAAATATTGCAACATATACGCATCCAAAATTTGTATCCATGTGCCGAAGGTGCCGGATATGCAGGCGGAATAATGAGTGCGGCGCTGGATGGAATGCGGGTTGTAGAAGCGCTGAAACAAAATATATTTAAAAATTCATGAGTATTCAAAGCGTATTAATTTCCGATTTTTTACCGCATCGCCATACATATTTTTTATTGGATGTACGCAGCGAAGGCGAGTTTGCCCAGGGGCATATACCGGGTGCTGTAAATATTCCGGTGCTGAACAATGAAGAACGCAAAATAGTAGGAACGCTATATAAAAAACAGGGAAAAGAGGCCGCGGTATTAAAAGGTTTTGAACTGGCTGGACCGCGATTTCATACCATGATGCAGGATGCGGTGAAACAGGCTGCGGGCAAGCCTTTTATGATATATTGCTGGCGGGGTGGAATGCGCAGTGAAATATTTTCATGGCTTATGAAATTTATGGGCGTGCCTGTTTTAAGAATTAAAGGCGGATATAAAAAATACCGGGCACTTACTTATGCCGCAGTGCGCAATCAATTTTCATTTATTGTATTGGGCGGCCCTACCGGCAGTGGTAAAACCGAAATTTTGCAGGCCATGAAAAAGCAACAATTTCAAGTAATTGATATTGAAGATTTGGCCAATCATAAAGGCAGTGTTTTTGGTGGAATCAATATGCCTGCACAGCCCAGTGTAGAGCAATTTGAAAACCTGCTGGCAGAAGAATTATGGAAATTGGATGCCCAAAAACCCATTTGGTTGGAAAACGAAAATCAATTGATTGGAAAAGTAATTATTCCGCTTGAATTTAAAAATCAAATGAACGATGCCGCTTTGGTAATGGTCGATTTGCCGGCCTCCATCAGAGAAGAACGGATAAAAAAAGAATACAGCATATTACCTGCTGAAGAATTGGTATTGGCTACAAAAAAATTGGAAAAAAGACTGGGCAATATGCGTATGAATCAGGCCGTAAAGGCCATTGAGGAAGGGCAGCCCGAAGTGTGGATTCCCTTGTTGATGCAGTATTACGACCAGGGCTATACACATTTATTAAAAAATTTAAAAAAGGAACACAGTTTTCATTTGCCGTTACAAAGTTTTGATATGGATTTTATTTTATCTGAATTGAAGAAAATAGAAAATCAAATTGCACAAAATGGAATTACAGCGACTCACCCAGTATAGCGAAGGCAGCGGATGCGGCTGCAAAATAGCCCCTGCTGTTTTGACTGAAATTATTGCCAAAAGTGGGATTAATTCTTTTTCCGATCCCTTGCTACTGGTAGGGAATGAAAGTATGGATGATGCCGCTGCATATGACCTTGGAGATGGCAATGCCCTGATAAGCACCGTTGATTTTTTTACGGCCATTGTAGACGATCCCTTTGATTATGGATGCATAGCTGCCGCTAATTCTATTTCGGATATTTATGCCATGGGAGGGAAGCCCCTGTTTGCCAATGCTGTTTTGAGCTGGCCGGTAGATAAATTGCCGCCCGAAATGGCGGCTAAAGTATTGGAAGGCGCCAAGTCGGTTTGCGCCAGAGCGGGTATTCTTTTAGCCGGTGGGCATAGCATTGCAGGCAAAGAACCCATTTTTGGCTTATCTGTAAATGGTATTTGTAAATCAAAAAATATTAAAAGAAATAATACCGCCAAAAAGGGCGATATTTTATACCTCACTAAACCTCTGGGGGCAGGGGTATTGGCCACTGCAATTAAGCGAGATAAAATTACAGCAGAACACTATCAAAAATTTATACAAATTACCTCTACTTTAAATCAATTTGGTACACTTGCAGGGGAGATGATGGGGGTACATGCCATGACGGATGTAACGGGTTTTGGATTGCTGGGGCATTTGATTGAAATGTGCGAGGGGAGTGGTTTATCGGCACTTGTGGATTTGAAAAAAATACCAGTAATTGAGGGTATTCAAACCTATATAGATCAATATATATTTCCGGATAATGTTTGGAAAAACTGGAATGCCTGCGAACAAAAAACCGGCGGCATTAATGGGATGGAAATGGTGATATTGTGTGATCCGCAAACCAGTGGTGGATTATTAATTGCAGTGGATCCTGGTGAAAAGGATATATTTGAACAGAAATTAAAAGAAACCGGAACTGATTTTTTTGTAATTGGAGAAATGACAGAAATGGGCGAAAAAGCCGTAATGATATATGGAGAAACAAACTGAAAAAGTGCTGGTAATAGGTGCTAGCAACAACCCAACTCGATATGCATGGATTGCCACAAAAATGCTTAAAGAATATGGGCACCATGTAATTTGTTTTGGCGCAAAAAAAGGCGAATGTGCCGGTGAACCCATACTGAACGAGTTTCCGGAAAATGAAAGTTTTGATACCGTAACCCTGTATTTGGGTCCTCAAAATCAATCGGGGTATTACCAGAAAATAATAGACCTAAAACCGCGCAGGGTAATATTTAATCCAGGGACTGAAAACTCTGAATTTGAGCATCAATTAATTGACGCGGGCATTACACCGGATGAATCCTGCACGCTGGTATTGCTGCGCAGCGGGCAGTTTTAATTTTGAAATTTTATTTTCTTTTTTTTGGAAATCTAGCCTTTTTGTTGTAAGATTTTTGGTTTACAATTTGGAAACTATGCGCATAGAATAACATGGCCTGCTTTCCATAATTTTCTTTTGAATCGAAATAAATATGTTGGTTTTGTGAGTCGCTGATGCGCACTTGGCTGCAGGTTTTGTCTTCCCCCTCGGGTGAAATAGTTTGGAGAAAAAAGTTATGCCTTGTAGCATTTTGTGTAATTTGTAAATAACCTTTCTCCGATTCGTATGAGTGAATAATAAAGCTTATGCTTTGGTTTGAATCAGGTAAAATGGAATCCACTTCGAAGTGTTGATTGCGGAATCGGAGCGTGTAAATCTTAAAGTTGTTTAAAACCGGTTTCAGGGTGATTTTGGTGCTTGAATCGGTGAGTTTTGTGATTCGGGCATTTGCGGGGAAGTTGTCAAAACTATGGGATTGATTGAGGTATGGAAACAAAAATTCCTTCAAATCCGAAAAGAAAATGATGTCACCGGTTTTATTGAAAAACGAACATTGAATGCGTTTGTCATTCGAAATCTGAAACTCGGCTCTGCTACTGGAATATTGATACAGTGTACTGCTGTCTTGCGCTGATAATAGGTTTGTAATGAGCAGTGTAAACAAAAAAACGGGCCTTTTCATAGTATTATAACGTAACTACTATGATAATGTGACAGTGCTAATTAAACAATCCTTTAATCTGGTCCATAATGCCGCCGCCGCCTTGCTGGTTGCCGCCTTTGTTGCCACCGGTAAATTGGCTGATAATGTCGGAAATGCCTCCGCCACCGCCACCGGTGAAGTTAGAAATCAGACTGCTGATATCAAATCCGCCGCTTTGCTGGGCATCGGATACTTTGTTGTTAAACATGTTCATTACAGAAGGCAGAATTTTGGCCACCAAGCCACTGGCTGCTGCGGAGTCTAATCCAAATTTTTGCATCAGATTTTCTACCAGTCCGGCCGACATGGGGCTCGAAGATAATGCCTCAGCTGAGGTTTCCTGGCCGCTGAACATTTCCTGTACGGCACTCATGTCGCCGTTTTGTACCATGTTTTTCAACTGGTCTATAATGCTGCTGCTGGCTTCACTTGCAACATCCTGAGAGTTAGCACCGGCCAGGTTGTCATCACCCTGCAGCGTATCGCTGAGGTTTGCTTTGAATGTGTCAAATAATTGATCGAACATGTTTGTGTTTTATGCAAATATAATGACTTAGGATGGTTGGTCAATGTTTATTCTGGTAAACTTTCATAGTTGGTAATACCTATTTTCTTGGAATGGGTGAAACACTATTCCCCGAAATAATATCATTCAAAATGTGGATTTATTTTACAGAAAAAAACTATTTTTTATTGTGTGTGAATGATTGATATTCAACCCAAAAACAGAATAAAAATTCGGGTTTATTTGTGATGTTTTTTTGTGATAATGTAAAAAAATAGGCTTTAAATTAAATTGGTTTAGTGATTGTCATACGCTTGTAATGATTTGGTATACTGTAAAAAAGGACTGTTAAAATGAAGTGAAAAACCGCTGCCATGGCTACCTATGGTTAAAACCCCTAGGAGTATAGATTTTATCCATAGACTAACAGGTGTTTTGCTGATTTTCAATTTCTTACTTCGCCCTAATAAATAATAAAAAAGGCGTATGAATAAACCACTACACAACAAAACACCAAAAAACATTTGCATTTTTCTTATCGTATTTGGATTTTGGTTTCTCCCGACTGCGTTGAATGCGCAAATGTCGGGCAATTACACCATCAACTCGGCTAATACGGCATCGAGTACAAACTTTAGAAACTGGCAATCGTTTTGGCAATCATTGCAAGGAACCAGCAGGGCAGATGCAGGGCCCACTTTTACAGGTGGGGTTAGCGGACCAGTTTCGGTTTCGGTTCAAAGCAGCCTTACCGAAACGGTGGCTGTGCAATTTGCGGCTATTTCAGGTGTGAGCTCTACAAACACTATTACGATTAACGGAAATAGCAACGTGCTTAGCTTTGCAGGTACTACCGCAAATCCGGCTGTTATTTTTGCCAATGGTATTGATTTTTTGCGCATTCAAAATTTGGTTATCCGCAATACCGGAACTGCAACCAATGTAATGGGCATACGTTTTACCAATGCTTCTGACAATAATATAGTGCAGAATTGTACCCTCGAATTTTCAGGCATTACTACTGGAAGCAACACTGCAGGCGGTGCCTATGTGGCTTTTGCCGCTGCAACTTCACTTACAGGCGTAACCGCAGGAATTGGTACAAACGGATTTAATAATATTATCCGCAACAATTTAATGCGCACTACAAATACCAACAGCCCTGGTCCGACTTATGGTATTTTTGAAGTACAAAATACCTCAACTTACACCTCTACTGCAAGTAATAATACCTTTGAAAATAATACCATTCAGAATTTCTTTTTCTGGGGAATTAATACCTATTACACCAATGGTACTCATATTATTAAAAACGATATTTCAAGGGCCAGTGTTACTTCGGGCAATCCCAATTCAACCTCGGGTGGAATAAACAGCTATTATAACTATGCCACCGGCAGAAGTTTAAGGGCAGATAGCAACTATATCCATGATTTGCCTTTCGTTGGTTCTATTCCCTCTTCTTCCAATGCATCTATGCATGGTATGTGGGTATGGTATTGGTATGGTAGCAGCAGCAATCCATTCACAATAAAAGGCAACAGGGTAATGAATTTAACCTCTGCTACCAGCTCACAGGGTGTGTATGAAGGGTATGGAACATTTGGTAAAATTGAAGAAAACCGCGTTGAAAATCTGCGTTCAAACGCCAGTTCAAATATGTTTGGCGTGTATTCAATCTATGGCAGTACTAAGGATTTGTTGAAAAACTTAATCCAGAACAATCGTCCGTTTGGAACTTATTATGGTATGTACACTTTTGGTATTGGCGGAAGTGGAAATAAAATTCATGATAATATTGTTAAAGACAATGTATCGCAGGCCACTACCACATACCATATTATGTATGGTATTTACAATGCCAATGGTGATTTGGATATTCAAAGAAACCTGGTGTATAACCTTACCCAAATTACAACTGCCGGTTATGTGTATGGATTATTTTCTCAAATCAATGGTGCCAGCCAATTGGTTGCCAATAACGTGGTTTCAAACTGTGGAGGCTCTTATGGCACCTACGGTTTCTACCACAATACCGTAAATAATTCTTTGGTTTTCAGACAAAATACCATCAATTTAAATGTTACCGGGGGCGGATATAATTTCCATTATTCTTATGCCATTTATGGCTTTGGAAGTGGAAGTACTACCATAGAGGGCAATATTATTTCGGCTACCAATACCTATTGCAGTTATATGGTTTATTACGGTGGATCCACTGCAAATCCGCCTACTTTCCGCAATAATTTATACTGGGCGAGTAATTTTACTCTGCAATACTGGTATAATCCTTTAATGGGAGTTAGAAACAGCATAAACGATTGGACAAACTCTGGCTTGGGAAATATGACCGGTGAACTTTTCAGCAACCCATTATTGGTAAATCCAACCAGTGGTGATTTTAGTTCGCGTAATTTTTTAAGCCAAAACAATGTGCCTGAAGATACCCGCACTGCGCGCGATTTGGTTTCATTGCCCCGCAATACAATTATGTGCGACCGGGGTGCTGTGCGTTCTATGTTGGATATAGAAAATACAAGCGTTACCTATAATGGCGGTACCAGCCCTTGCACCGGTTATAAAGAAAAATTAAAAGTAACTGTAAAAAATAATTATTCCGATTCTACCCGTGGTTTTAATGTTGCATTATCTATCAATGGAAAATTGCTGACTCGCGAAAGAATTAACCGATTAATTCCTCCGGGTGAAACCTTTACTTACGAATTTCAAACGCCCCTGCACTTTACCCAAAGCGGCGCTACCCGATTGGCTGTGTATATCGAAATGCCGGATGATGTGCGTTCAAACGACAGCCAGATTTATAATTTAATGGTGAAAAAATCTCCGGGTGGATCTGTGTTAAGTCCTGCTATGGTTGCTACAAAAGCGGTATATCAGCAAGGTAAAAAGTTTGATGTAACTGTGGCAAAAAGTGCGGTAATTTATAATTTAACTGCCCCCTCAGGTTTTGTTAATTCTGAGTATGGCAGCAAATGGCAAGCAAGTGCTTATGCCCTTACTGCCGGCGGTGTTTCTCGTCCTTCATCCGAAATTGTGTTAACAGCTCCTGGCACTGGTGATCTTACTGTGCAATGGAAAACTGAAGACAGAAGTATTGAAGATACCAATGTATTTGTGTGCATTAAATTCAGCAATCTGTTAAATGGTTGCGATACCGTTGTAATCCGCCAGGTATTGCTGTATCCTTCTATCGAACCCGATTTTAAATTCCCCGCTAAAATCTGCGACCAAGATTTTGTTTTATTCGAAAATTTAAGCAAAGTAAAAAGCGGTTTTATGGAGTATACCTGGAATTTCGGAACTACCAATGCCGCCGATACTTCGAATGCCCCCGAGCCTGTGTTCTCATTCCCCACACATGGCAAATACCGGGTAATTATGGAAGCAAAAACCAAGCCTTATGGTTTTAGTTTCTTCGATACTGCTTTTGTAGATGTAAACCCCATTCCGGTAGTAGCATTTTCGAAAATAAATGCATGCGCAGGCAATAACCTGGTGTTCAATAATAAAACCACACCCACAAATTCTCAGGTTTCATGGGATTTTGGTGACGGTACCAAAAGCACCACTTTCAGCCCTTCAAAAAAATACAACAATCCCGGTAGTTATTTGGTAACCCTAAAAGCAACTTTAAATGGTTGCAGTGATGAGTTGAAACAGCGTGTTTATCAGTTTGAAAAACCCGTTTCTAAATTTGATTTACAAAGCGGTTCATGCGAGAATGATAAATTTATTTTTGAAAATAAAAGCGTACTGAATTCAGGTAATTTGGGCAGTTTCTGGACCTTTGAGCCCGGCATGTATGCTACTGAGAGAAATTCCGAATTTACCTTTAGCAGCAGCGGATCTAAGACTGTAAAACTGGTATCTGTTTCTGAATTTGGTTGCAAAGATTCTGTTTCAAAAACCATAGTGGTAAAACCCACGGCAAAACCTGCCTATATTGTAGGTGAAACTTGCATGGGTACCCCTGTAAATGTGTTGAATACTACCCTGGATGTGCCTGGTACTATAGCCAACTATAAATGGGAATTCCAAGGCGCCGGAACCAGCACCGCCAAATCGCCCCAGGTTACTTTTGGCAATCTCGGACCCCGCAAAATTAAACTTACTGTAAATCTGGATAATGGTTGCTCTACTTCAGAAGAACGCGAAGTGAGTGTGGGAGTGAAACCAAAAGCCGATTTTATGGCCAGCGATGTATGTGTTGGAAATCCGGTGGTATTCAGAAATAAAACTTCATGGCCCCAAGGCCGAATCAGCTACAGCTGGAAATTTGGCGACGGTGCCATTTCTACCGCTACCAACCCCAGCAAAGCATATTCGGATAATATTTCTACCCAGTATTTTGTAACCCTCAAAGCTTCGGTTGAAAATGGTTGCTCCGATTCAGTTATCAAGCCCATCAACATTTTTGAAGGTCCTAAAAACTGCGATTTTGTATCCAATATCGATTACAAAATGGGCTTCCGGGGTATGAAATTCTTGCCTGTAAATAACAATGGACAAATTGTAAAACAACCCGGTATAGAATATACCTGGATTATCGAAAACAATGGTTCATTCTTTGGCGATACTGCAGCCATCGATTTTCAATTGGATGGTGAATATATTGTAACCATGCGCGCCAAATCAACCGCCACCAATTGCGAATGTTCTAAAACCAAAACAGTGGTAATGAACCGCAGCGGTTTGCAGGGTTTTGCCGAGTTGGGTGTGAAAATTCATCCCAATCCCAGCCATGGTATTTTAAATGTAAATATTCCCTCTACCGTAAAAGTTTCAGGCAAGATGGAATTGCTTACAATCTCTGGCCAAGCTGTATTGTCGTGGAATGTAAATGCAGGATTAAATGTGTTGGATTTGCAACAATTATCTGCTTTTTCATATAGGTTTAGGTGTTGCCCCCGGTTGGAGAGCCGGGGGCAATTTTTTTTCGGATTGCGGATCTCGGATCTCAGATCTCGGATCTCAGATTTTGGATTGCGGATATTGGATGTCGGATTTTTGACGTTTTTGACGAGGTAATCGACGTTATTCACGTCGAATTTGACGTTCCGGACGTGGAAATCGAGGTTCCGGACGTAGAAATCTACGTTACTCACGTCGAAATTGACGTCCCGGACGTGGAAATCGAGGTTCTCGACGTGGAAATTGACGTTACGGACGTGGAAATCGAGGTTCTCGACGTGGAAATCGACGTTATTCACGTCGATTTTGACGTTCTTGACGTGGAAATTGACGTTCTTGACGTGGAAATCGAGGTTCCGGACGTAGAAATCGACGTTATTCACGTCGATTTTGACGTTCCCGACGTAGAAATCGACGTTCCTCGCGTCGAATTTGACCTTCTTGATGAGAAATTTGAGGTTATCAGCTATAAAAAAGAAAAAACCAGTAGGGGGCGGTCGCGACCGACCCCTACTGGTTTTGTGGATGTGTTGTCTTACTTAAACCCAATTTTAAAAGTGAACCGTAAAACGTATATTTGTTAGCAATTCTTAAGCTTTTATTACATGCCAAATTATATTTTTATAGTGCTTAGCTTGTTTATTATTCAAAGTTGCAGCAATGCTAGAAATGAGCAACAAAAGTTTATTGCAAAAACTGCAGAATCTGATACTTCCAAAATAGAAACAGTAGCAGACACACTTGTAATATATTCCATTAAGGTGAAGGAAGTAGATTCATTTGAATTTAAAGAAAACTGGAAGAAAAGTCCTGCGCGGGATAAAAAAGTACTTGAAATTACGGATGCAAATGACATCAGGGATCGATTGAAAGGGGTAGTGGATTTTGACAACAATTCAGAATTTCCAAATGATCTGGTTGTAAAGCAGATTCATTTTAGAAATGGAAAACAATTGGATACTGCACATGATTATGTGTTTTGGAAAGTGTTGGCCTATTTCCCGGAAGAAGATGTGCTGCTTTGTGAGGGAGGACATACCGCAGATGTGAGCTACAACCTTAGAAACGGCAAGGAGACCGAAGAAACCGGGAACCCTCGGATTTATACATATTCACCCCAAAATACATTCAGGTTGAATGGATATTTTGGCGGACAAGAATGTTTTTCATATTTCATTCAAAGAAAAATGAATGGGGAGTATACAGCCATTATAGACCTGGATAAGGAATTTGAGAGATTCACAAACAGCGGGCTCTGTCAAGTAGGTGAATCATTTTGGGCGGATGAAAGTACACTCTATTTGATTAAATTAGATATGTACGATTATGGTTACACAAAGCAATATTTTAGAATTAAAATGTTAGAATTGTAAGTACAATTGTATATTGCGATTAATAAAACCCTGTAAGGGTCGGTCGCGACCGGACCCCTGCAGGGTTTTGTTTTAACGGATTAAATTTGGTAGAATATTGTATATTATATTAATTTGTGGTAATTTTTAAACTATAAAAAACAACGAATGATTTGGACCCATATATACGATTTGTTGCTGAAAATAGCTACCCTATTCGTATCTATATTTATTTTAATGCAAATACCGGTTCTGCCGGATTATCCTTGGGTGATGCTGTTCTTGATAGGGGCTGTGTTTTTTGGACTGTATTTTACTTTGGTAAGAACATTGGCAACTTATCTTTATTGCAGATACACGCTTAAAATGGATGTGAATTTGAATGAGGCGAAACAGCTGAATGGGGCTTTTACACCCATGTTTTCTTTGCGCATGAAATGGCTTCCAATGAAAGAGTTGATAAAGGTCAACGATGCGAGTAAGTTTCAAATGGCGCTTGATATTTACAAAAAATGGGATGATCAAAATAACCAGAAAACAAAGCAGGAAATTCAAAATTTTAAAAATGCTCAACAGCGAACCAAAGTCTTAACTGTATTGATGTATTTGTTGGTGGGCTATTTTACACTTGCTGGTTTTTTGGATTGGTCACCTGCAAATTATTTAACCACTGCGTATTGTAAATTGTTTAATACAAGTCATTATTATCCATTTTTAAACAGTGTTCTCCTCGCTGTCCCAATTATATTGATTTTCAGAGCTTTTGATAAAAATATTAAATGATGAATTTGGGCTACAAGCCTGGTGTTAAGGATTTTAATATTCTCCTTAATTGTAAATTTATAAACCCCGTACGGGAGGGTCGCGACCGGACCCCGACAGGTTTTTTTTGTAAGAAAGTGAACTTCCCAGAATTTTTAACCCGTTATTTGCAAAAAGAATAAACCAAGCTGGCATAATGCAGCGGTTTTAAATAATTGGAAATAAACCACAATGAGCAAAATCATATTCGACAGCGGAATATCTTTGGATGGATATTTTGCAGGTGACAACCGCGGTCCCCAAAACCCCATGGGCGGTGTTTCAGCGAAAATCCATTCATGGATGTTTAACCAAAAAGCTTTCTGGGATTATTTGGGTGTAGAGAATGATAAAACCGATGGACCTGACGGAAAATACATCCGCGAAACGATTGACAGAACTGGCGCATTTATTATGGGCAAACGCATGTTTGAAGAAGGGGAAGTAAGCTGGCCTAACGACCTGTACAAAGCGGATGTATTTGTATTAACCCACGAAAAACGCGAGCCCTGGGTGCAGGAAGGTTCTACCACATTTTACTTCGTAAATGATGGAATTGAAAGTGCATTGGAGCAGGCAAAAAAATCGGCCAAGGGCAAGGATATTCGCATACAGGGTGGGGCTGATACTATACAGCAATTTTTAAATGCCGGCCTGGTAGATGAGTTTTTTATCCATATAGCTCCGGTGTTTTTAGGCAGCGGCATCAGGCTGTTCGACGGGATGGACAAGGATAAATATGATATGGAAATTTTGGAGGTAATTCCCTCAGGGTTGACTACGCATATTAAATATGGATTGAATTTAAAACAAAAATAATAATTATTCAGTTTGGGGATATAGGCTTGATACATTCAAAATACATCCCATAACAATGATTTAATTATTGGATATTTCAACAAACCAAAATGGCTAAATACAAACTCACAAAATGGCAAACAGCAGTGGAGGTTTTACGACCCTGGATTTTGCTGTCGGCTTACATTTTACTGGCCTTAAACGGGCATTGGGTATGGGCGGGATTGTTTGCACTGTTTACGGTTTT
>JBGAKR010000003.1:0-510318 GCA_044224315.1 Bacteroidia bacterium
GCTACCGGAGAGGTGAAGTCAATTACAGGGTATGGGTGCAATACAATTTGCATGCTATCGGCTACCTGCGGGCAAACCTCATTGGCCAATGGCAGGGTGCGTACTTTTACCCAGGCAGTATGGGCGGTTTTATCGCCGGGGCCATGGGTGTAAGTTACGTTTGGTGAAGCTGTATTATCAAAACTACCGTCGCTGCCGTTGATGGTGCTCCACTGAATTCCGTTGTTGTACTTGCTGGTACTTTGTATGCCAAAGGGTGAGTTTTCACAACCTGAGGCCGGTTTGGAAGTGGTGATGGATATGGTAGGTTTACTCCGAACCGTAATTTTATAGTACTCGGTATCGGTACATCCTTTGTTGTTGGTGTAGTCGAAGCGCAGATTGTAAGGGCCTTCCAGTATTGCACTGTCTTTGCTTACCGCATTAAAGAATCCGTTGTTTACATTGGGGCCTACCCATTGGGCTTTTTCACCCAGGGGTTTGGTGTTGGTTTGGTCTATCCGGGTGCTCAAATCCAGTACCGCGCCTTCGCAAAGGGTAACAGGGCCCAGCAATACTGCATCCGGAGTATCGTTTACAGTAAGGTTAAAGCTGTCTTCTTTTAAGCATCCGGTTGATTTACTGCTGAATTTAATCAGGAAGTCACCAGGGCCAAAGTATGAGGGTGGGAACAGATAACCGGCCACCATTTTCTTTTTGGTTGCGGCATCCGTGCGGTCGCCGTTTTTCTCCAGTACAGTGAAATAGTTTACGGTATCATTTGCGCTGAAAATTTGAGGGGTTTTGTTTTCAACCTTTATATATTGCAAAAGGTCTACAGTATCCCAATTGATGCAAACAGCAGTTGGCGGAGCAATAACAACCTTTGGTTCGGTAACAATATGCATAAGGGTTGTATCTTCAGAAAAGCAACTGGTAACATTATCAGTTACACTAAATTTCATTGTGTAAGTGCCGGCGTATTTGTCTTCTGCAGGAGTGCCAAAATCAACCCTCCAGGCGGTGCCCGCGCCCGATGGATCTGAGATCATAGAGCTAATATCCACCCCATTATCAGTACTCACCATTTCCCATTTTTGTTGGGTCCCAAATTTTACCTTGGGTTTAATTACAAATTTATCCAGCTCAGTTGAGCCCAAATCCTGGCAAAAGGTTAGAGTATCTAGCTTAATTATGGGGTTTCCATTTATTTTTTGTGTGGTTACTGCAGCATTTACACAGCCATTGGTATCCTTATACCATACTGTAAGTGTTTCAATGATGGATTTGGTTTGAAGGTCTAAATTTGAAATTTTGGAAGTAGCAAACTTGTAATAATTCGGACCCAAACTATCAACCAATCCTAAAGGGCCGTATTGGGATAGCTTACCGTATATTCTGAAATTCCCTTGTTTGCGTAAACTTGCCTGAGGAGATGTAACCAGTGGATGCAATAGGATATCTCCATAAATCCAGCATTTGGGATCCAAGGGGTTTTTGGCCCAGCCAATAACAGGCAGGGTATTTACTTTTACCACCATGGTATCGCGGTCTTCGCAGGTATGACCGCCCTGGGTAATTTTGGTACATAATTCAAATGGATAGAACTTAGCCGGATTTCCATTGCCGTTATTATTGGTCAATGTGCGGGTATAAGAAGTATTGGGCCCTATTGAGTTTCCGGTTGAAAGGTCGGTCCAGTTATAGGTAGCGGGCAATGCCTGGTTGCGGTGACTGGCTATAAGGGTGTAAGTACCACCGGTACAAATAGTGCCATCACTACCGGCAAGAGCTGTTACGGTATCGTTCACAAAAAGCTGGGCAGTATCGCGGATAATGCAATGGTAAATGGTATCACTGATAGTTACACTGTACAAACCAGCAATATGTTGGGTAATTGTACGGGTGGTATCGCCTGTATTCCACAGGTAATCCATGGTATCGTTATGCAAGGCATCAAAGGTGGCAGTTTCGTAGGTACATATCCGCTGGTCGGGTATACCGGGTATGCCAGGCAAGGGTTTTACATAAATAGTAGCTGTATCATAGAAATTACAACCATCGGCATCGGTTACACGCACTTGAATGGTAGAATCCCGGTCTACTTTTGGAATGGTAAGGGTTTGGAAAGTATCGCCGGCTGTATGTGTGGTTGGGCGGGTCCAGTAATATTTATAAGGCAGTTTGGCATTATAAACCTGGGCTTCCAGCTTCATGGTAGTATTAAAGCAGGCAAAGGTATCTTTGGTAGCAGTTACTACTTTGGGCGGAGGAGGAATGATAATGGTATCACGGTAAATGGTAGGACAGTTGTCGCTGTTATTTACAGTGTGAACCACAATAAACTTACCGCCTTTATAAAAGGTCATGGTATCGGTTTTTTTGCTGCTGAAGTAAAACTCGTTATTACCGTTGCTATCGCGGAAACTCCATTTATACTGCGCAGCACCCTTAAAATTAGAAGGAATAGAGGCGCTAAATGCAAAGCGCCCGCATTTTAAAATGGTATAGGTGCGTACACTAAAAGCGCGGGGGTTTACTTTTACTTTAAAACCACGGATACTGTTTACCGGTGGTTTGCAATGTTGGTCGTTGGCAGTAACAGTAAAAGAATAGGCTACATCGCTGGCTTGTCCCAGTTTGGTTTGCCAGCAGAATTCCGCTTCTTTTTCACGGTCTTTGGGGTTTTTAATTTTAAAGGTTGCACCCGGGATACCGCCATTCCAGGTCATCACCACAGTATCGGGTATGGTTTGATAGGGTGTAAAAGTTTCATCTTTGCCGTAAATACTGAAACAAATCTTATCGCCCTCACATACCTTATTAGAAACGGGACCTTCAATTTTAGGTGCTTTATTATAACCGCAGTCGTCTTTAACAATCAATTGCATATCGCGCCGCGTTTTCCCTATCATCAGATAAGTTCCGGTTGCGCTATCCTTTCGCCATTCTGTCATTTCAATTACCACAATGCCCACCTCATCACATTTGGTAGGAGTGAAAATGATATCACCGCTGCTGGTATCCATAAAAAAACCACGGGGTACATCGGGTTTAGGATTAGGGGTGCATTTAATTGTATTGGGTGGTGTGCAAAAAGGCGTCATCGGATACTGATATGAAAATGGAGATGCATAGGTAATTGAGGTATTTGGTAGACCTTGCAAACCCGGAACCAACCTGTAAGAAAATGAATCATAATCTATTGTATCTATAGCCCCATTATTAAAATCAAATCGTTGATTGCAGCACAAAAATCCAATGGGTTGGTTGCTAAACTGCGGACTAGAATTGCATTTGTTGGCTGTTTTTTTAATGTTACAAATATTAATCATACAGGTAGTTACAAAATATTGACCTGCCGATCCGGTAGTGATGGCGCCGTTTCGCGCACTTTGACCAATGTAAAATGTAACTTCACAACAATTGGAATTTGATACATAATTACTCAGCGGAGTTTTATTAAAATCTACTATTACCTCATAGGTATGTTCTTCAACTCCTTCTCCGGTATTGTAAGTGTTGGTGGGTTTACAGGGTTGTGTTTCAGTGGAACAAATCTGTGAAATATCGGCAATTTTTGTTCGAGAAATAGATAACGTATATCCACCACAACCATTGCCTCCATTTTTTCCTGCATATACACCAAAATCCGGATTGGCGAATGAAATACCCCTGCAATCGCGGTATACTTTTGCCGTAATTAAATACTTGCCTCCGCCCAGGCAGGTGTAGCCCATATCTGCCCCCATCATATGCGAAGCCTGGGTTTTACCTGCACAAAAAAGCAAGGCAGCAATTAGAAAAATTTGGATGCATTTGTTTTGTTTTCCCTTTGGTAGTGTAGTTTTTATATTCATGCAAATTTGTTTACATTGCATTGACAAAATAATATTTTTAAACGTTGTATAATTTTTAAAATAAATTTTATATAATAGCTGTAATGCAATACAGTAAAGGTTTATAGATATTTAATTGTATTAAAAAATAATTATAAAAAATATAAAAAAATAGCAATAAAATATTGCATCCTTATTAAATTTAGTTAGGACATAGTTCCTCCGGCCATTTGCATGGCAAAAAATAAAATAGTAATTCAGGTGCAGAATTTCTGCCAGAAAATCAATAAATCAGCAAAGCGTTTTCCCTTGGTGGTGTAGAATTTACGTGTCTTTTTGCTTTTGTCTCCTTTAGTGGTTGATGTATTGACACATTCGTTGTAAAAAATGTTGCCCGTTTAGAAAAATTAATTATTTATCCGGGTATTTATAATGCCAACTTACAATATGCGCTAGAATAAATTAATTGTATTTAAATCAAATAAATCTTCAATAGGCATGCCATTGCCGCCCACCAATAAATCTTTCGATTGGGGATAGGATTTTTTGAAGGTTTTGTGGTTAATACCACTGTTACTGATTCCGCTTTTTACCTCCAGGCAAATTATTTTTTTCCCTTTTGTAAGCACAAAATCTACCTCTTCATTGCCTTCTCGCCAGTATTGTACCCCATACCGTCCATCAAATGAGGCATTGTACAGGTAGGCTCCAACAGAGGATTCAACCACACGACCCCAGAATGTGCGGTCGGCGCGGGCTTCTTCAAAACTGTAGGCACTATAACTGGTAAGCAGGGCATTATTCTGCACCTGAAACTTAGGACTTGAGCCCCGGCTGCGCGATTTGGTGCCGGAATATTTTTCCAGCCCGGCAAGCAATCCCGCCATATCCAGCAGTTTTATATAGTGCGAAAGGGTAGTGGTATTACCGGCATCACTCAGTTGGCCCAACAATTTGTTGTACGACAATATTTGCCCCGAATAGCCGCAGCCCAATTCAAATGTACGCCGCAGCAATGAGGGCTTGTCTATGCGGGTAAGCATCAGAATATCTTTGGATACTGCCGGTTCAATCAGCGCATCCAGCACATAGCTTTTCCAGCGGTTTTCATCGTGAATCAAATCGGCTGCACCCGGATAACCGCCAAACCAGTGGAATTGATCCAGGGTAAAGCCAAAAGCTTCTTTCATTTCGGGGTAACTCCAATGCGGAATGTAAATTTTCTCAAACCTGCCAGCCAGCGATTCTGTGAGGCCTTCCTGCACTAATAACCGCGATGAACCCAACAATATAACCCTGATATGCGGGTTGGTTTCGGTGTCGTGGTCCCAGCAGCGTTTTACCGTTTCACTCCAGTTGCTGATTTTCTGAATTTCGTCTATAATTAATAAATATGGTTGCTGCGGGTTTTTCTGCTGGTTGTTGCGCGCAGTATCCCATTGTGTGGCCAGCCAATCCGAATCGGTATTTACGATATTATCTGCAGTGGTATACATGCCGGGTATGTTCAACTCGGCCAATACCTGCTTTACCAAGGTGGTTTTACCCACTTGCCTGGGGCCTACCAATACCTGAATAAAGCGCCTTGGCTCCAATATTCGCGTTTTCAATAATTGGTTATATCTGCGGTGTATCTGCGGCATAGCTGTGCGAAATTAGCTGATAAATTGCTTTTGCGCAATGTATTGAGTAAAAAAACTTAATATATTGAGTAAAATATATCAAGCTACTGAGTAAAAGTACATAATACACTGAGCAAAATAACTTATTATACTGAGTAAAATTACTCAATACATTGAGTAAAATCTTTAAATCTTTGTAAAGTATAGCAAATCAAATAAATACAAAACAAATCTACACCAAAAAAGGAGTGATTTTTAGCATTAAAGGAGCAATTCGTGCAGTTTTATACACTCAACAGCTTCTTTCACATCGTGTACCCTTAGAATCTGCGCCCCTCTGCTCAGCGAGTACATATGCAATGCACTCGTGCCATTCAATGCATGCTCAGCATCTACATTCAGCGCCTTTTGAATCATCCCCTTGCGCGATATTCCAATTAATAGAGGGCGGTCTAAAATAGACAAGGATTCAAGATTACGCATCAACCTGTAATTATGCTCCAGCGATTTGCCAAAACCAAAACCGGGGTCGAGCACCCAATCGTAAATACCAATAGTTTCAAACTGTGCCTTTTTACGTATGAAGTAATCCAATACCTCAGCCACCACATTTTGGTATTGGGGATTGAGTTGCATGGTTTCGGGGGTACCCTTTTTGTGCATGGCTATAAAAGGGGCTTTTGCCTGCGCTACCAAAGGCAACATGTCTGTATCATCGTCGCCGGCCGAAACATCATTTACAATATTGGCGCCCACTTTTAAGGCCTGGCTGGCAACCGAAGCGTGATAGGTATCTACGCTAATCCAGCATTGGGGAAACGCAGCACGCACAGCTTCTATTGCGGGTATGCAGCGTTCGGCCTCAATGGCGGCACCCACTTGCTCAGCTCCAGGACGGGTACTTTGTCCGCCAATATCCAAAATAGCTGCACCCTGTTCCAGCATGTTTCCGGCTTTATCAACCACCTCCTGCAAGCTTACCCGGCTGCTTTCATGAAAAGAATCGGGAGTGGCATTCAGGATGCCCATAACCATGGGTTTTTCAATTAATAATAGCCTGCCTTTGGAGTTCAGTGAATGCATGGGGCGAATTACTGTGAAAAAAACGGGAGTCACAATGTCCTGAAATTAAAATATATCCTATAAAGCTTGTTTGGCATTACTTGAAATCTCAAAACAAAATAGCGAAAAAAAAAGGGCCGAAATTGAGCCCTTTTTATTTATTATTTGAATGTAATTGAATGCTTACTTCACACTCTCATCCGGATTTCCAACCATATCGCCGGGTACTACCCATTGGTCGAATTGTTCGGCGGTAAGTAAACCCAGTTTAATGGCGGTTTCTTTCAAAGTACTGTTTTCTTTATGCGCAGTTTTGGCAATTTTAGCGGCGTTTTCATAGCCAATGTGGGTATTCAGAGCAGTTACCAGCATCAAGCTTTGGTCTACCAAACGTTTTATATTGTCGTGGTTGGCTTCAATGCCTTGTGCACAATTGTTGTCGAAAGATAAGCAGGCCTGGCCTAACAAGCGTGCGCTTTGCAGCAAATTGGCCGCAATTACGGGTTTGTATACATTCAATTCAAAATGGCCTTGGGTACCTGCAAACGAAACTGCTACATCATTGCCAATTACCTGGGCGCAAACCATAGTTAAAGCCTCGGGTTGGGTGGGGTTTACTTTGCCGGGCATAATGGAAGAACCGGGTTCATTTTCAGGAATCAGAATTTCGCCAATACCACTGCGGGGACCACTGCTTAGCATGCGAATGTCGTTTGCAATTTTGAAACAGCTTACAGCACAACGTTTAATGGCACCATGCAGTTCTACCATTGCATCGTGGGCAGCCAGGGCTTCAAATTTATTGGCAGCGGAAACCAGGGGTAATCCGGTTTCTGCAGCAATCAGCTGGGCCACCAGTTCGGAGTATCCTTTAGGGGTATTTAAGCCAGTACCTACGGCAGTTCCTCCAAGGGCAAGCTCGCGGGCGGGCACCATGGCACGGTTCAATGCACCTATTCCGTTTTCAAGCTGGGCCACATAGCCGCTAAATTCTTGTCCCAACGTAAGTGGGGTGGCATCCATAAAATGGGTACGGCCAATTTTTACAATATTTTTAAATTCGCGGGCTTTGTGTTTGAGGGTGGTTTTAAGGGCTTGCAAACCAGGCAAGGTATAATCTACTACCTGTTGGAAAACGGCAATGCTCATAGCCGTTGGGAATGTATCATTGCTGCTTTGGCTTTTATTTACATCATCATTGGGGTGCAATACCTTTTTCTCATCGGTAAGCTTGCCACCTGTAAGCACATGGGCGCGGTTTGCAATCACCTCATTCACATTCATATTGCTTTGGGTGCCGCTGCCGGTTTGCCATATTACCAGCGGAAATTCTTTATCCAGCTTGCCTTCAATAATTTCGTCGCATACCTGGCAAATGAGGTCTTGTTTTTCTTTACTCAATACGCCCAATTGAAAATTGGCCATGGCGGCACATTTTTTAAGCACACCAAAAGCGCGGATAATTTCTATAGGCATGCTGCCTTCCGGACCAATGCGGAAATTATTGCGGCTTCTTTCGGTTTGTGCGCCCCAGTAGCGGTCGGCGGGTACTTTTACCTCACCCATGGTATCGTGTTCTATGCGGTATTCAGTCATAATGATGGGGCGAAATTAACGAATGCATTCCATAGATGGAAAAGCAATATCACCGTGTTGATTAAATAAGGGCTTGTAAATTATCGCCTCCAGGAATAACTGAACTGCCTGCTTTTGTATTCGTATACGGTATAGCGGGTGCCTATGGAATATCCATCAAATACCGATACAGGTTTGGTATGGTCGAATAAGCTAATTCCTTCTACAATCGAGAATTTTTTTGTGGTTTGAAAAAGCGGCAGATTGTATTTTCCGATCTCAAGAAATTGTTTGGATAAAATAGTATCTGCCTTGGCCGGAAAAACAAATTCGGGCGCGTATTTGGTAAAATCATTCAACAATTTAAGGGTGCCATTTTTTTCTACCATATACACACTGCGGTTATCCTGTGAGTAGAGAAAGTATTTGTTTACTGTTACCCTAATCGTATCTGTGGCTTTAGATTTCTTTTTATGTGCGGTTAATTCACATTTTATTAAAGTACAAAGCATACTGTCGTGAATATTCTGATAATCATCACTGATAAAAATATTCTTAGCGCCAGTTACTGTATAGCGGGTTTTATAAATAAACGAATCTGGCATAAATGCTCTAAAATCATTAGATTCGGTATACCACGATTCATTTGTGTTTAGAAAAAATCGGGTGGTAATAATTTTATTTTCAGGGAAATTTTTTTCACATCCGGCAATGAAACCCAGGCATAGTATAAATCCGATAGTTTGATAAATTACAACCTGAAATTTCATGAGGAAATAAATTATAAATTTTCCGAATCTTGTTTTTCTAAATCAGGGTTCATCACAAAACTGAGTGCACCGCTGGGGCATTTTTTAACCTGGGCTATAATGGTTTCTGTGTCGGCAAATTCGGGGGTAATCCAGGGTAAATGCTGGGGGTGAAATACCTCGGGCAGGCCTGTTGCCGCTTTCCAGCAGACGGTAGAGTGAAAGCAAATGGAAGGTTTCCATACGATGGTAACTTCACCATTTGTGTAATGTTTGGTGATGTCTTTCATATCAAGTTTGTATTTATTTGGTGACCCTGACTCAGGATTTTATGAATGGGACATTTACCGGCAACGGTTATGAGTCTTTCACTTTGTTCGTTGGTTATGGCATGTTCAAAAGACAATTCGCGATTAAAATAACCGGGTTTATCTGCCTCCGGGGACTGGTATGTAACATTGGCTTTGATTTCGCCCACATTCCACTGTTTATGATCGGTATACATTTTAAGGGTAATTACCGTGCAGGAAGCAAGGGCGCTGCAAAGTAATTCAGTAGGGGTAAAGCCTTTTTCAGCCCCTCCGTTTGCGATTAATTCATCAGAGAAAATGGAGTTGTTGCCATTGGTAAGCGTGGTTTTGTATTTTTCTGAACCAAGACTGGCAGTAATCGTGTGGATGGAAGACATTGGTAAAAAAGTGAATCACAAAAATAGTCATAAATTTCACTAATCATACATGTAATGAAGTTTTTATATGAACTATGTTTGGTTTTGTTTTTTTCTCATATTTGCGCAATGCGAGCAACCATTTGTTTTGTTTTCATAATTATAACAGGAAAACTTTCGGCTCAGATTGCAAATACAGCCTGGCTGGATACAACCGGTGGAGAAAGGTTGGGTAAAATAATTGTGGCCGGTTATGTGGATGCATATTATGGTAATTTTAACGGAACAGTAAAGGACCGCAATATCCCGTATTTTTATAGCTCTACCCGCAATAAAGAATTTGCAGTAAATCTGGCTTACATCGATTTGCGCTATAATACCGACCGCATCAGGGCGCGCATAGTGCCTGCCTTTGGAAGTTATATGGTTACCAATTATGCCCCTGAACCGCAAATTAAAAATTTGTTAGAAGCCAGTTTTGGGATACGCCCATTTCCTAAAAAACAAATCTGGATTGACGGGGGAGTGTTGGGTTCACCGTATTCCAGCGAAAGCGTAATCAGCAAAGATCAATTGGTATATACCCGCAGCGTTACTACCGAAAATGTGCCGTATTACTTATCTGGCCTGCGCATAAGTACACCCCTTTCGAAGAAGATAAATTTATATACTTACATAGTAAATGGCTGGCAAGAGATTGCCGATGTAAATAATAGTCCTGCATTGGGAACCCAATTTGAGGTGAAAATTAATAAAAATAACCTTCTCACTTGGGATACTTATGTGGGTAATGAGCAGTCTGAGCAACACAAAGACTGGCGCATGCGTTATTTTTCAGATATTTATTGGATTGGAAAATTAAGTAAAAAATGGTCAATCACGGCCTGTGCTTATTTGGGGCTGCAAAAGCGAGTAGATTCGCTGGGGAATAATACAGATGCGCATTGGCACAGTGCCAATATTACCTTGCAATATGCATTTAATAAACTGTTTTCTTTAAGCGGCAGGGTAGAGTATTTTAATGATGAAAGCGCACTGCAGGAAACGCCCATTAACCATTTAGCCAATAGTTTTCACTTGCAATCAGGTACATTGTGTGCCAATTTGCGCTTGTACGATCATTTTATTTTTCGCACCGAATGGCGCCACTTTATAAGTCCCGAACCTATATTTTCGCACCACGCCATACACGGCACCCGGTCAGATTGGATGACAGGCAGCGTTGTACTCTGGTTTTAAAAGGAATAAAAAAAATGGCAATATCAAAAAAAACAAAGATTAAAGTATTTTTAGCCATTGGTATAGTGGTTTTATGGTATTTTATACGTTCCACATATGTCCTTGATTTTGCGCGAGTTCATTCTCCCTGCAATGAACCTACTCAAAAAACAGGCGATATAATCTTTTACAGCAGATTTGTTGAAATAAAGAGATTTAAATTCGTTGTTTTTAATGAGAAGGAAAATTTATGGATACAGCGAGTGATTGGAATGCCCGGTGATAGAGTATTTATTAAAAAGGGAGAAGTATTTGTTAATGGAAAACCCGAACCCAGAACATATCAAACTAATCATGCACATTGGATAGAGAAAGATTTTGTTGAAAGTAATCCAGATATTTTTAATTATAACCCAAATCAGGTGGATGAAAACGGAAATTTTATGAATTATTCAGGGCCACGTCCAGTTGGTAACTTCCAGCATCCCGACACATCTATTCATCCTGAAGCATTTTTAGAAGCGAATCTCAACCCATCAAATATTCCGCATGGCAAATTTAAATTGATTCCAATTTTTAAAGAAGGTTTTATGTATGGAGGTACAATGGAATTAATTAAAACACAGTGGGAAAAACCATGGACAACCAATGATTTTGGCCCAATAACGGTACCTGACCAATGTTATTTCCTATTGGGTGATAATCGGGATAATTCAAATGACTCCAGATATTTGGGTTGTTTTAACAAAAATCAAATCATAGGCGGATTATTATATCCTTAACTAATTGTGAAAACCTGTAAGTTTGCTTAAATTTGTATAATATGGTTAAACAATTTCTGGCAGCGTTTACCCTCTTTTCTGCACTGGCAGCATCTGCCCAAACCGGCACCTATTGTATCGAGAACCGTTTTTCAGAGTCTGCATTGTTTGATAGTTCACAGGTTACTGTTACCAGAAATGTAGTGTACTCAATACCTAAAAAGTGGCCCGGAACCGGGGTTGATACCTTAAAGCTGGATTTGTATTATCCCGCTACTTCAGCCGAAACTTTGGCAAAAAGACCTGCCATTGTTTTTTTATATGGCGGTGCCTGGATAAAAGGAAGTAAGAATGATGCCGATATTCAACAAAAGTGTTTTGAATGGGCCCGGCGCGGTTTTGTGGTAGCTGCTCCAAACTATCGCCTGGGTTGGAACTGTCCGGCCACTGATTTGCTGGGCGTATGTGTATATTGCCAGGGCAACTATTACGACCTGCCTACTGCCTTATACCGCGGTGCCCAGGATGCAAAGGCCGCCCTGCGCTTTATGGTAGCCAATCAAAACAGCTATAAAATCGATACTTCTGCCATTTTTGTAGGGGGTGAAAGTGCAGGTAGTTTTAATGCCCATCACGCGGCCCACTGGACCCATACTTATGCAAAAAATTTGTTTAATAGTGGCCCTTATAAAATTCTCGGCAGTGTGGATAGTGCAGGTGGCAATATTGGTGTACCTTTCAGGGTTCGCGGGGTAATCAGCAATTGCGGCGCGGTATTGAATGACACAAGCCTTAAATTAAAACCACTACCTACAGTTTTTTTTCACGATGAAAGCGACTGTGTTGTACCCTATCAGATTAATCGAATTTTAAATTGCTGTGCAACCAGTTTTGCTTATGCCAAAGGGGCCAGTAATATGTATAACGAGCTGGATAAAGCCGGTGCTTCGGCCGAGTTGCACCATATTGCGGGTATAACTCCGGCCCACTGCTCTTATCCTTCCCTTACCCTGGTTAAGGAAAGCAGTTGTTTTATTAAAAAAATATTGTGTGGATTAGACCCAAATGGAAGTATTGCATACCCTACTACCCCTGCCGTTTCCTGCAATGCGTTGAAAGCCGTGGCCGGTGTTGTGGATATCAGTTCATCCATTCAATGTTCGCCTGTGCCGGTTGATAATTCTTTAAATATTCAATTCAATGGAATAAAAAAATGTGCTAGAATAGAAATTATCAACAGCATGGGCCAGAAGGTTAAAGCAACTGTAATGCCCGCTGTCAATGGATTTGTAATTGAAACCACTGACTTGATTTCCGGCACATATAGTATAAAAATGTTGTGGGATGATGGACATGTAGCCAATAAAAAAATAGTCGTTTTACATCCCTGATAGATGAGAAATTTTTGGCTTCCACTAGCGATTGTAATCGTAGGAATCATCCTGATATTTTTAGCCTTTGGCTCAGTAGAAAACGATATGACCCGCTGGCTGAATGAATGCCAAAGCAAACCCAAAATATTTGCCGGTATTAGTTTTTTAGTTCTAATTTCAGATATCGTTTTGCCGGTACCCAATAGCATAGTAATGTATTTAAATGGCTATGTTTTGGGTTGGGGAGTAGGTGCATTGTTATCAACCTTGTCATTGATGATGGGTGCTTTGATTGGTTATTATTTAGGTAAATTGTTTTATACCCGGTTTAATAAAAACAACGAAGCAGCCCTGAATTTAATAAACAAATATGGCCCTTTGATTATTATTCTCACCCGCGGGTTGCCCATTCTTTCAGAAAGTGTTTGCATTGTATGTGGATTTAATAAAATGAAATTGAAAAATTATCTCATTCTAAATTTTGCAGGCTATTTGCCCATAGCCATCTTATACAGCATTTTTGGCAGCTATGGGAAGGAAAACGATGTGTTCCTGTTGGCTTTTGGTTTATCTTTTGTTGTGTCTACTGTATTCTGGCTGCTGGGAAAAAGTGCGTTAATCAAATTTAGTTAAAGAAATATTTATTATTCAGCCTGTCTGAATATCCAATAAATTTTAGGGGAGTAAAGGAGGGTTTAAATAACAAAGACCCTGCAATTTCTTGCAGGGTCTTGCAGCACCAATCTAATTATTGTATTTGGAGCTTTTGGATTTTACAAAAATTAATGCATTACCAAAATTCGACAGCTCACTAATTTTTCTCCCTTTCTGCATCTCACAATGTATACACCTGTGCTCATTTCATTCACAGAAATGGTGTTTTTCTCGGGCTGCAGTTGTTCTACTTTTTTGATTAAATTACCAGTTAAATCATAGATTCCTATTTCATCCGGCAATTCGTTCGATTTAATCATGATTTTATCTGTAGCCGGATTGGGATACACCTGTACCTGCCATTGGCCATGGGTAAGTATTTCTACAGTACCAGGCTGTGGGGTATTGGGGTTGTTGGTATCGGCATCTTTGCAACCCTCCCATTTTGTATTTTCGTTGATAATATCCACCATTAAGTCATTCAGATATTGAACATTTTCTTTTACGCCTGTGGGTTTTTCATGTGCATTTCCAATGCCGCTATGATCAGTGATATAAACGTAATTTCCGTTCGTACTGATGGCCAGGTATTTCATTAAAAATTCGGTACTTTGATTAATTCCACTCGCTACTACTGGAATAATTTTAATGCCTTTTTGGGCGGCAAGTTTGGTGTATTTTTGCATACGTTCTTTATTGGCCTGGTCTTCGTGTGGAGGAGCATCCAGAATCAAAAACATAATGCGCGAAATGGCATTTTCACTCCATTCCAGCTTATCGATGGCCGTTTCCATAGCATCGTCTACAGCCTCCGGAAAATCACCGCCACCGCCCGCACTCTGGTCGAAAATAAAGTTGGCTACATTGGTAATATTTTCATTAAAATCTGATTTTATAGTTACGTAGTTATCGCCATGGTCGCGGTAAAAAACGCTGCCCAATCGGAAATTTACACATTGATTTGTTTTTTTAATTCGTGTGGCTACATCCAGCAATTCGCTTTGTAAATATTGAATCTCATCACCCATACTTCCTGTAGCGTCTACTACAAACGCAACGTCGGCGGTGGCAGTTACATTGGTACTTATAGGTAAGTTAAATACATCAGCACTACCTTTAAAGGGTTTCACAGAAAACTCATATTTATTTTCGCCAATAACCACATTTATTTTATAGGTTTTAACTTCTTTGGTGGAAATTTCTGAGTTTAAACCTGCCCATAATTCGGCATTGCCTTTGTTGTCGGTAATGCTTTCCCATTGAAGGGTTTTACCATTTTCAATCAGTGACACTTTTGCCCCTATTACAGGTTTATTGTTTTTATCTACAAATTGAACCGAGAAACGATTATTTGTAAAGAACCCCCAGTTTTGCTGGAAGGCTGCAATGCTCTCGGTTTTATTGGTTTCCTTCCATTTGTCCCAATTGTCCAAATCTCGCCAGTTGCCGGCTGTAATCTGCCCGGGTTTTATACCCGAAGATCCGCCACCGTGGCTGCCTGTAGAACTTGTGCCCAGGGTCATAATCATAGCATCGCCTGGTATATCCTTAGCAGATTCTGCGCGGCGCACGCCTGATTTTTTTGCAATGGCTACACTGCCCCGGGTTGCTGCAGGCGCATATCTGTATGCAGCTCCATCCGAGTAATCATCCACACCATCCGCGCGGCTTCCACGGGTGCTGCTTGCACCATTATAAGTATATTCACCCGGAACCTGCGATTGGTAATGGTAACTATACGAAGGTCCCATATGCTCAACACCGGTAATGGTGATGTTTTCCTGGCCCGGGGCTGAGATAATTACATTGTAAGTACCAGGCAATAAATGGGCAAATTGGTAATTCCCCATTTCATTTACCTGGGCGGAGTCTATGACCTGACCCTTTACATCTACCGCATAGGCCATTGGATGGATTGATTTAAAAGTATGATGGTTAGCCGAATTGCGCGCCACAAAGGCAAATAGCCCGATTGCAACGGGCAGCAGAAAACGTTTTTTCATAAAGTGTTGTGTTAGCATTTTGGAGGTTGATACGGGTTATGAGAAAAAGGTAAATGGAGAGTTAAAAGTTAGAAGTTGGGAGTTAGAAGTTAAGAGTGGCCTCTGTTGAGCCGAGGTCATTGCGAGTTATATTTCTCTCGATTTAGAGTTTATTTTTGGGAATGCGGCAGCAAAGGTGGAATTTTTACCCATTTTGCCAATACTTCAGAAGGATAGCTTTTTTGATTTTTTTTAATCTTTGAATACTAAGGTCTCTTGCGGGCCGGTGTTCACAATTTTTACATCTAAAATTCATAATTGATTGTTTCCCACCACATTTGGTGTTTCATTTTTTCAAAGAAAAAAATTCAAATGTGAAATGCAAAGTGCTGTTAAAATGTGAAATTAGAATTGATATCTATACCAACTAGTTTAGCATTCCCCGCCTAAATCATTAACTTTGCTGCGCTTTATGGCAGATAAGAAATTACTGGATGCACTGAGTTACCATGCAGACGGACGACCTGGAAAAATAGAGGTAATTACCACCAAACCCACCCAAACCCAATTTGATTTAGCCCTGGCCTACAGCCCTGGTGTGGCAGAGCCTTGCCTTAAAATTGCGGAAAATACCGAAGACGTTTATAAATACACGGCCAAAGGCAATCTGGTAGCGGTTATCAGTAATGGTACGGCTGTGCTTGGGCTGGGTGATATTGGTCCGGAAGCTTCCAAGCCTGTGATGGAAGGGAAAGCAGTGCTGTTTAAGATTTTTGCCGATATTGATGTGTTCGACATTGAACTCAATTGTACCAATGTGGATGAGTTTGTGCGCACTGTAAAAGCCATGGAGCCCACTTTTGGAGGGGTAAACCTTGAAGATATTAAGGCTCCTGAAAGTTTTGAAATTGAAGAACGCCTGAAGGCCGAATTGAATATCCCTATCATGCACGATGATCAGCACGGTACTGCCATTATCAGTGGTGCCGGCTTGATAAATGCGCTGCGCGTGGTGGGTAAAAATATTGAGGATGTAAAACTGGTAGTAAACGGTGCGGGTGCAAGTGCCATTGCCTGTACCAAATTATTTGTGAGCCTGGGGGTTAAAATCGAAAACCTTACCATGCTCGATAGCAAAGGCGTTATCCATTCCGACCGCGATGATCTGGACAAGTACAAGGCACAGTTTGCCACTAAAAACAGCAATCGCACCCTGGCAGAAGCTATGGTAAATGCCGATGTGTTTGTGGGATTGTCTAAAGGGAATATTTTATCGGCCGAAATGATTCAGTCTATGGCCAAAGATCCTATCGTATTTGCCATGGCCAACCCCGATCCTGAGATTGATTACAATGAAGCCATTGCGGCACGCCCCGATGTATTGGTAGCCACCGGCCGCAGCGATTTTCCCAATCAGGTAAACAATGTATTGGGTTTCCCATTCATTTTCCGTGGTGCGCTGGATGTGCGTGCAACCACAATCAACGAAGAAATGAAACTGGCCGCTGTGCGTGCCATTGCAGATCTGGCCCTGGAACCCGTGCCCGAAGTGGTGATGATGGCCTATAACGATTACGACCTGGCTTTTGGCAAAAACTATATTATACCCAAACCCATGGATCCACGTTTGCTTACTACGGTTGCCCCTGCTGTGGCTAAAGCAGCGATGGACAGCGGAGTGGCCAAGCAACCCATTACCGATTGGGAGGAGTATAAAAACAATCTGCGTCGCCGACTGGGTATTGACAATGACTTTGTAAACCGCCTGGTGCAACGTGCCCGTAAAGACCCCAAAAAGGTGGTTTTTGCCGAAGCAGAGGATGTAAAAATATTGCGCGCAGCCCAGGTTTGTATTAGCGAAAAAATTGCTACCCCCATTTTGTTGGGTCGCCGCAAAACCATTCTCAGCCTTATGGATGAAAACAACATAGAGCTTGAAAATGCAGTAATTTTCGACCCATGGGAAGAGGATGCCATGTGCGAAGAATTTGGTGCCCTGCTGTATGAAAAACGCAAACGCAATGGGTTAACACAGTTTGAAGCCGTGAAGCAAATGCGATATCGCAATTACTTTGGCGCAATGATGGTGGAAACCGGTAAAGCCGATGCCTTGATATCAGGTCTTACCCGTAATTACCCCATAGCATTGCGCCCAATGCTGGAATGTATAGATGTGACAGGTGAATACAAACGTATTTCGGGTATGCACATTGTTATGACTAAAAATGGTCCCCTGTTTTTGGCTGATACCACTGTAAATATTGATTACAACCCCGAGGAATTGGCCGAGCTGGTGCTGAAAGTAAACAGCCGCGTGCGCAAATTTCAGATTGAACCCCGCATTGCACTGGTAACTTACAGCAACTTTGGCAGTAGCCGCGGACCAGCCCCGGTTCAAATGAAACAAGCGGTAGATATCCTGCATGCCAATCACCCCGAAATTATGGTGGATGGCGAAATGCAAACCACTTATGCCTTAGATGGAGAAACCCGCATGAAACAGTATCCTTTCAACAAACTGGGCGATAAAGCGGCCAATACTCTCATATTCCCTGGATTGAACAGCGGCAATGCGGCTTTCCAATTGATGCGCGGTATGGGCATGGTAGATATTATCGGCCCGGTGTTGTTGGGTTTCACCAAATCGGTACACGTACTGCACCATACCAGCAATGTGCGCGAAATTGTAAACATGGTGGCTCTGGCGGTTTGTGAAGCCCAGGAAAAATAAATTGCGAAGTTTAAAGCTTTTCATTTAGCATAAAATGCATGTAGAAATTCTGCCTTTTAATTCCAGAAATCAAATCCAAAGCATTGGGCTTCGATACAATGTATTGCGCAAACCCCTTGGTTTGTTTTTTAATGCTGAAGATTTAGCCTCGGAGGCTGAAGAAACCCATGTGGCGGCCATCGAAGGCTCGGCAGTAATTGGCATAATGCTACTAAAAAATGCAGGCAATGGTATATTGAAAATGCGACAGGTAGCAGTATCCGAAGCCTGGCAAGGTAAAAATGTAGGCGGAAAAATGGTACAGTTTTCGGAAGATTTTGCACTTCAAAATAAGTATAAAAAAATTGAACTTCATGCCCGTGAAACCGCGGTAAATTTTTACCTGAAACACAATTACACCGTTGTGGGTGAAAAATTTATGGAAGTAGGAATACCCCATTGGAAAATGGAGAAAACCCTTTAATAACAAGGGTTTCTTAGTTTGTATTGTGGATTTCAAATTGTCATGTTTTTGTAATTTGGCATTAAATATTGAAACCTGAAGACAAATCAGCGTCATTAGGTTACAATATGAGAATCTTAATTTTTATATCAATTCTATGCGCTTCCAATATTCTGCATGCACAAATTTGCAATGCTTATAATCAATTGGGTTGTTCAAAAAAAAAAAAATAATATTACCTATTTGCAAATTACCGATGAACTGGGAAATGTAATTTTCAACAATACTAAAATTGGCGACAATGCAGGTAAAAACCTGTTAATAAATTCAGGCTCGGCAATTAAAATATTTGCTGGAGGAACCTATAATTTTACGGTAAATAATTCTTTTAATAATGGCAATGGATGTGCTGCATTGGGCATTTGGATTGATGCCGACATTAATGGAAGTTTAAAAGGCGCAGAAAATATTCTTGATCCCAAGTCATCCAATATTTCTTTATGTCAAGCAACGTATGCAGTTAAAATCCCCTGTAATTTAAAAAAAGGAAGTTCTTTTTTAAGATTGCGTGTAGGTCCGGCAGGATATTTTGATACTTCAAAAGGCTGCGGAAATTTAAATATGGAAGGAAATATAATAGACTTGGAAATTATTCAAGATTATAATAATGCAATCAAAAACACATTCAGTTATTCAAGCCCTAACTATATATATCAAAACGTTGATTTTTCAATTGATACGCCCCAAATTGGGCACACCTATTTATGGTGGTTTGATGTAATTAAAAAAGGCCACAAAGGGTCAAAAGTAAAACAACCATATCCTGCATCTGGTACCTATGATATAATGGTGCGCGATTATTATTGCAATGCTGCCGATTCATGGGTGCAAACTATTGATATTATCAACCCTAACACAATACCAACTGCATATTTTACCGGGCCTAAGACAGGCAAAGTAAATGAAATTCTCATTTTTAAAGACAGTTCCATCCATGGAGCATACAGGTTTTATTGGGAATTTACTGCACCCTCTGGCGCTGTTACTACCTTAAATAACAAGGAATGTGCCTTTGAACCGCAGGAAACCGGCACCTACAAGGTATGTCTTACTTCCGAGAATTCGAATGGCCCTTCTTCTCAGTATTGTAACAATAATTATTTAGTAGTATATCCGTCTGCCAATTGGGTTTGGAACGGACAAGATAAACACATTACCGGACAATCAAAGTCAACGATTGATTATCTGTTGCTAAAACCGTGTAAAGCCAAATACCTTGAAATTAAATTGAAGCATTTAAATTTAAAAAGTACTGATGTAATTTTAGTGTACGATGGAGTAGACCAGGCTTCACCCCAAATTGCAACAATTGACTACTCAAATCAGTTAAAATTTAAAGACTCTGTGCTTAATTCAAAAACAGGTTCATTTTACATTGTAAGCCAATCTGGATCTCGTATATGTAACTGCGATATGGATACAATCTTAAGTTTCCGTTATTTTGGAATCAGAGATTCTACTCCACCCACACTTGAAATTTTTGGAGCTGATACCATGTATTTTCCTGTAGGCACAGCTATGAAAGATGGCTGGAATGAAATAAGCTATACCACTTACAAGGCGCATAGCAAATATGCCGGAGATTTAACAAGTTCTGTAATCATTTCAAGCAATGTTGATTATACTAAAAAAGGAGTTTACTATATAGATTTTGAGGTGCATGAATGCGATGCATTGAAGGTTACCAAAAGGCGGGTAATAATAGTAGATAAATTTTCGAATGGCTATTTTGCCAAGGCAAAATTAAGAGCCTATTTTGATGCGGATTCAAGCGGAAATTTCAATACTGGAGATATACCGCTTGCCGAACGCGAGTTTATGGATTCAATGAATTATAGGCATGTTTATTCAAATGATTCCGGGTTTGCATTGTATTATCCATCTCAGAAGTATGTGAGTTTTAAGCTCGTTGCTAACAAAGAATGGAAGTACTTTTTACCTTCAAACGGAATAAGAAACTGGAATTATTTATCAGGCCCCGATACACTTGACTTTGGTGTGAAACTGAATACCAAACTGCCCAACAATGATATCCGGTTACTTTCAAAATTGAATGCTGAAACTGCTGTAAAAGGCATAAATAATTTGCAATACTTCTTATTGGATAACCATTCTTTGAATACGATTGATTCTGTTGATGTATATATAAAATTAGACCGAAAGTATAAATGCACATTTTATGAAACACAGCCCTATTTTAGCAGTGATAGCCTTTATAAATTGCGCTATTATAATATTACACCTTTAGCCATGAAGCGTCTAAAATGGGATTTATATGTGGGTGAAAAAGAAACAGGTTTCTTTAACCAAATAGTGACCGTAATCTTGCCTGGGGTTCAAAAAGATGCAGATACAAGCAATAATCGGATTCAAACCCGTAAAAAAATAATTTTCCCCTACGACCCTAATTATAAATCTGTTTTCCCAACTGATGAAATGCAAAATCCTGGCGAGCTTTTAAACTATCATATTCATTTTCAAAATGAAGGAACTGCCCAAGCCAGAAATGTAATTTTGCGCGATACCCTTGCCTCCACTTTGGATGCCAATACTTTTAAATTTATTTCCTCAAGTTTTCCTTGTGAAGTAAAACGGATAAATAATATGCTTGAATTTGAATTTATCAATATTAACCTTCGGCCTAAAGCTGTGAATGAAGCTGCAAGTCATGGCTGGGTTCAATTTCAGGTAAATGCATCAAAAGTGCTACCCGTTTTAAAAGCAGTGCAAAATAAGGCCTCTATTTATTTTGATTGGGAAGATCCGATTCATACAAATCATGCAACAGTAATCTATGCCCCGGTTCCAAAAATACAATTAAAAGGCAATTCGCTGCAAAGGATTTCAGTTTGTTCCGTATACAAAGAGTTGGGCGCAATTGCCAGGGATACTGCCGATGGCAATATTTCAGATAAAATTAAAATAAAAGGCAGTATAAACGCACAATCACTAAAAACAGATACACTCGTGTATAGTATTACCAACTCTGCAGGCAAATCAGCCCAGGTGCTTCGGTTAGTTGAAAAATATGATTCAATAAAACCACATATTTATTTCAATGGTAAAGCGCTAACCTCTGGGTTAAAAGTACAAATTCCTGTTTTCTCAAACTATAAAGTCCCAGTATCTGCCGCTGACTCTTGCATGGGAACCATTGCTGTTTCTGGAATTCCAGTTGCAGGAAAGAATCTCGATTTGAATAAAATTGGGCAATATGAAATTACCTATCAGGCAGTTGATATTGCAGGTAATGCGGCAGTTGAGAACGGAAACAGTGTTTTCTTTGAAGTGAAAGATACAATTTCACCCGAGATAGATTTGAATACGGCTGATACCATTTGCGTTGAATTGAACAGTCCCTATATAAGTGTCAAACCAACCGTTAAGGACAATTATTCTAAGTCTGGTTCCATATCGCTTACTGTGGTTAATGAAGTAAATACGGCTATGGCAGGCATGTATACCGAAACATTTACGGCCACCGATGAATCGGGCAATACGAGCAGGAAAATACGCATGGTTCAGGTTGGTAATTGTTTATCTAATACACAAAGTCAAAAAGAACGGAATGAAATCTTGATTTTCCCCAATCCGGCTGCCAATTACCTGACAATTTTACATTCTAAATCTCTGGCACAAAATCTGGTTTATCAAATTACAGACATAAGTGGTAGAATAATGTTATTTGGACATGTGCAATCCGATGGCAGCGAGCAGGTAAAACTCGATTCCCTAACCTCTGGAATCTATATGATTTCTGTTTATTTCAATAATCAGGTTATCAACCAAAAAATCTGTGTTCAGCATTAACAAGGATTTAGAGAAGGAACCAGATGCAACGACCTACGTACAGATATCTCTATTACCAGATAAATTTTAAATAAATATACTTTGGCTGTCCATTCACCATTCACAATTCACAATTCATAATTCATGAATCAAAATTGCATTTACCTTTGCAATCAATATGACAAACCCTTGGACCCAAAGGTGGGACGAACGCTATAGCCAAACAGAATTCGCCTATGGCACTGAGCCTAACCATTTTTTTCGCGAACAATTAAATCAATTTAAGCCGGGCAACATTCTGTGCGCCGCAGAAGGAGAGGGAAGAAATGCCGTTTATGCTGCAACCAAAGGCTGGCAGGCTTCTGCTTTTGATATTAGCCAGGAGGGATGTAAAAAAGCAATGCAATTGGCCGCGGCAAATAATGTGGTAATAGATTACAGGGTAGGAGAGTTGGATCAATTGGGTTTCAAACCAGAATCTTTTGAGGCATTGGCGCTGATTTATGCGCATTTTCCGGCTAACATTAAATCAGATTTACATAAAAAACTTATAAAATTATTAAAACCCGGTGCCACGGTTATTTTTGAGGCCTTCAGTAAAAAACACCTGGAATATATTGCAAAAAACGAGCAGGTAGGCGGCCCCAGGGAATTGGATATGCTTTTTTCTTTCGAAGAAATTCAGGCTGATTTTGCCGGGTTTGAAATTTTGGAACTTACAGAAACGGAAGTGCAATTGAATGAAGGTCTTTTCCATAATGGACTGGGCTCTGTGGTTCGCTTTGTGGGGCGGAAATCATAGTTTATTTTCAATGCTATGAAGTCTATCGTAGTTTTTTATAGTATTTTCTTGTTATTCAATGCCTGCAATTCTTCCCATAAACAGGGTATAGAAAGAACTGCCGTTAGCGATACTTTTGACTATTCATTACCTGTTGATTTTGCCCAATTTAAAAATATGAAATACAATTTTTACCGTTCAAAATGGGGTCGATTGGTTGAATTAAAATTTGCTTTTCAGGAAAAGGCGCCATTTAAAGCGTATTTTGATAGCACAGAGTCGTTTGATTGCGCAGACTCCACTTGTGAGGTTTTATTGGATGATTTTTTAGATATCGAAACTTTCCAAAATTTTGAATCCACCGATTTTTCGAAAGATAATAAACATGTGTATTATTTCTATTCAAATTCGGGCGGTGGATTCCGCCATGTGATAGATGGAGCCGACCCGCTAAGCTTTAAATCACTGGCCGATTACCGTTGGGGCATCGATAAAAATTATGTGTATTTTCAAACGAAGAAACTTGCTGAATTGAATGTTAAGTATGCCAGAATGTGCGTCCCACCTGATACATCCGCAATTATTCTTCATTACATTACGGATTCGAAATTGGTTTTTTATGAGGATACCAAAATTGAAGGTGCCGATGCATTAACCTTTAAAGCCGTAAGCGGTAAAACCTGGGATGCTGAGGATAAAAACCGCAAGTACCAATATGGAAGAATTTATTTGGATTAAATTTCAAATGATTGGATTCCAACAAATACCAACTTTGATTTATCAAAGTTAAAATAAAAAAAAGTCTAGCCTATGAGCCTCCAAAAACTAATCGCCAATTACACAGAATTCAATCTTTGGGCCAACCAGCGCATTCACGAAATGTTGATTAAGCTGGATGAATCCATACTTTATACCCAAACACCCTCAAGTTTTAATTCCATTGATTACACCCTGCAGCACATGCTGCGCACACAACGGTATTGGAATTTGTTTATCACAGGAGCTTCCACTGAAGGTTTTAACTGGGCTGTGCGTGAAGGAGAAGTGCAGCTTATAATGGCAGAATTGATAGATATTTCTGCAACCATGGTAAAAAACTTTCGCGCATTTTCCGAAAAGGATTTACAGGAAATTTTGAATCTTGACACCCCGTGGGCAAAAAATCAGTTGCCAAGATATGAATATATTTTTCATGTAATTAATCATAGCACTTTTCATCGCGGACAAATAATTACCATGCTCAGAAGTCTGGGTATTACCGATGGTATTCTAAATACCGATTACAATATTTTTAACACATTGAAATAAACTATATTACATTTTATTTAGTGTTTTGATTTGTCAGAATATTGTCAGTTCGTGACGAATTTTGCAACGTTTTGTCATTTCTCCGTCTTATGTATAGAGCTTTCCGAATAGAATAAACCTGGTTTATTTTATTCTGTAAAATTCACACAAAATCTGACTGCTTCATTTCATTTCGGTTTTATACTTACGCAAAAAGGTCGCGCAACTGCGCGACCTTTGCGTTTATTCCACTCCATAAAATTTATTTATATCCGTACCATTTTCTTTCAGAAATATTGAACAACCAATAAATGCCATTGCAGTAGCTGAAGTTAAAACTGCCTTCGCATACCGCTGTTTTAGGCAATGTAATGCTTTTGCTATATTCATTGGTTGTGGCATTAAATAGATATATTTTTTTCAGTACATAATCTAATACGCCAATTTCCATTTTGGGTATACCGGTATACACCACCGCATAAGTATTCAGGTTTTCTTCGCTAACAGGCAGATTTTTTAAATCTACTTTTCTTTTAAACGTGCCATTGCTGCGGTTGTAATAATGGAGTTCAGTGCCGTATTTAAACACCACTTCATCAGATGCAGCAATATATGCACCGATGCTATTATCCTCGGGCTGATAAGTTTCTTCAGCGTATTCATCGGGTGTAAAAATATTATCAACGGTATTAGGAAAACCCTTTTCAGTTAAGCTTACATAGTAATAACCACTGGTATAGTCATACGGGTTTCCCTCAATGCGGTTAAGTTTAGAATTAAACCACAAGCCGCGCACATCAAACTGGCAGGTTTTATCCCCATTCAACATTTTCCCTTTGGCATCAAAGGTGGCCATAGGATAGCCTTCGTTACCGGCAAATGCGGCATAATAATATTTTTTAAGCGGGTTGTAGGCTACTCCGGCTCCATTGGTGCCCGACCCATCGGGCATTTTCAGCACCAAAGTTTGTTTTAGCGTTTTTTCTTTCATGGTTGCTGCCGCCGGTATTAAGGCAAGGGCAAGCAACATGGCTGGAATCAGGATTTTGTATTTCATGGTTTTGTTTTTTAGACAGGTTTATACAACAATAGGCTAAAAGGTAAACCAAAGCAGTGATTAGGGTCACAAACTTCTGGTAGTATAAACCTTGCCTTCTGCCGAAAATGCCTGTATATCATTCGCTGGTTCGGATTATATTTGCCGGTTCATATACATGGGAACCATCATAACCATAGCCCAATTTATTCTTGCACTGGCCATTCTGGTTACACTGCACGAGTTAGGCCACTTTTTAGCTGCACGCGCTTTTGGTATCAGGGTAGAAAAATTTTATCTGTTTTTTGATGCCTTCGGAATTAAACTGTTCAAATTTAAAAAAGGCGATACTGAATACGGTATTGGTTGGCTGCCTTTAGGCGGTTATGTAAAAATCGCCGGTATGATAGACGAAAGTTTGGATACCAAACAAATGGCTTCCGAACCTGAGAAGTGGGAATTTAGAAGCAAACCGGCCTGGCAGAGATTAATTGTAATGATTGGTGGAGTTACCGTAAACCTCATTCTGGGTTTTGCCATTTTTATAATGCTCACCTGGGCCTATGGAGATTCTTATATTCCCAATGCCGCAATTAACAAAAATGGAGGAATCTACGCCGGACCTGCCGGTCGTAAAATGGGTTTCATGCAGGGTGACAAAATTCTGAAACTCAATGGCAAAGACGTTGTGAATCTGGATGAAGAATTCAGCAGCTCTGATTTTCTGTTTGCCAAACGCAAAGAAGTTTTGCTGAATCGCAATGGCAAAGACACTACCATATTGCTGCCCGAGCATATCGAAGATTACATTTCCATTTCTAAAAAAGCTTCGCTGCCCATTATCGGAGTGCCTTCACAATTTAAGGTTGAGGCGGTAAATGCCGGAAGCACAGCGAGTAAAATAGGATTGAATAAAGGTGACATCATTGCGGAAATCAACGGATCCGATACCCGGGTTTTCTTTATTTTCAAGGAAAAACTGTTAGAAAATGCCGATAAAGATGTGGTTCTCACCGTGGTTACCCCAAAAAACGGAAGTAAAAAGGTAAAAGCACATATCGATAAAGATGGTACTTTAGGTTTCAGACCCGAGTTTTATGGTTTTGAAAATGAAACCGTAACCCTCAATTACAGCTTTGGCCAGTCAGTTGCAAAAGGCAGTTCAGAAAGTATTACCAAATTAAGCGACAACATTAAGGCTTTTGGAAAAGTTATTTCAGGCGAAATGAACGCCAAAAAATCATTGGGCGGCCCAATAGCCATTGCCCAAATGTATGGCGATCATTGGAATTGGTATAAATTCTGGGCCCTTACCGGTATGCTTTCACTTGTATTGGCGTTTATGAATATTTTACCCATCCCTGCATTAGATGGTGGACATGTAATGTTTCTGCTCTGGGAAATGATTACCCGCAAACCTGTGAATGAAAAAGTACTTTACATTGGCCAAATTATTGGTATGGTGCTCCTTTTGGCACTCATTGTATTTATTTTCTGGGTAGATATCTCCCGTGCCCTCGGGTTTTAAATGAAAGATTTTTTTCATCATTTCGGTCTTCAACCCGGATTTCTGATTGATGAATCAGAATTGCGCAAAGAATACCTGCGCCTTCAAAAACTGTGGCACCCCGATTTTTTTGCTGCCGACCCAGTAGAAATGGAAAAAGCCCTGCAGTTTACTGCCCTGAATAATGAGGCCTACAAAGCTCTTAGCACTTTAAATAATCGCATTCTGTATATTTTGCAAACCCATGGCATGTGGAAAGAGGGTGAAAAAACCAGTTTGCCCCAGAATTTCCTCATGGATATGCTGGATTTGAACGATTTGATTGACGAAGCCAAAACCAATCCCCAGGCTAGGGAGGAGGCGGATAAACAGCTCAATCAATTAAAGCAGGAAGTAAACCAGAACTTGCAAATCCAGGCCCAGCTGGCCGATTCACAAAAAGCCAACTGGAACCCCCAAACCCTGGAGCCCATCCGCACCGAATTTGAAAAACTTCGCTACATCCAACGCCTGGCAGGGAGTAGGGAGTAGAGTGCAAAGCGCAAAGCTCAAAATGTAAAATGTAAAATAAACAGCCAGGTTGGCGAAAGATTGAATTACTTCATTATACATTAAACATAGGCTGCTCATTCACTCCACACGCCATAGGTGGGCGGACACAATTCAAAATTCATTTTGCATTTTGCCTCCCACATTCTAAACTTGCACCATGGCAGAAACCAAAACCATGATACTCGAACACCAATCCATTATTACCAAAATGGATCGCATGGCTTGCGAAATATGTGAAAAACACACCGAAAGCAGCCAACTGATTATATGTGGTTTAAATAGCCGCGGTTTTTTTCTTGCTACCGAATTGTCTCGCCGTATCAACACTATTTTACCAGAATTGCAAACGGCACTTGTGCAGATTACCACCCAAAATACCGAAACCCCCTTATATAGCCCGGTTACCGATTTTAAAGGCAAACATGTGCTAGTGGTAGATGATGTAATCAATACCGGGGCTACATTGATGATGGTATTACAGCAAATATTCGCCTCATCTCCCCAAAGCATTGAAACCGCTTTCCTGGCCAAACGCGAGCATCGCAGCTTTCCCGTAAAGGCCGATTATGTGGGCATTTCGCTGGCTACCACCTTGCTGGAGCATGTGCAGTTCGATAATTCAAACCCCGATTCTCTGATTGTTTACCTAAACTAGACCCTAAAGTTTTTCGGTTTTCCTTTTTATCTCTATTTTAGCCAACTTTATGGCCTTCTGCTCGAAGGTATATAACCAAAACGCAACTACAAACACAAAACGATAAATGAACACAACTACAAATTCAACCAAAGGTCATCCGGCCGGTCTGTATGTTCTGTTTGCCACTGAATTCTGGGAAAGATTCAGTTATTACGGCATGCGGGCAATCTTTACGCTATTTATGGCCAAAATGCTTTTTGGCGGTGATAAAACACTGGCATCTAATATTTACGGCAGCTATACCGGATTGGTTTACCTTACTCCACTAATCGGAGGTTATATGGCTGATCGCTATTGGGGAAACCGCAAATCAATTTTTGTTGGAGGTATCTTAATGGCATTGGGACAGTTTTTTATGTTCTTTTCAGCAACCATTGCACCATCAAATGTGGGTTTGGCTATTACCTTCATGTGGATTGGCCTTACTGCTCTGATTTTTGGAAACGGTTTTTTTAAACCCAATATTTCTACTATGGTGGGTCAGTTGTACACCGATAAAGATGTGCGCAAAGATGCGGCTTATACCATTTTTTACATGGGTATCAATGCCGGCGCTTTCCTTGCTCCGCTGGTGTGTGGTTATTTAGGTGAAAAAGTAGATTTCAAATGGGGTTTCCTTGCAGCGGGTGTTGGTATGCTTATTGGTTTGGCCATTTTTTATGCTACCAAAAACAAATACGTAGTTTCACCCGATGGCGCCCAGTTGGGTGTTGCTCCTAATAAATCAACCCTTACCACTGCCGATGACAGCGAAGTTGACCTCGAAGCTGCTGCTAAATCAACTGGCGGTTTCTCCCAAAATCAATTAATTATCCTTATCGGAGGTATCATTAGTACCTTTTGCCTGTTATTTTTTGTAGCCAAACTGGATGTATGGGGTTCCCTCATTTATGGTATGACCCTGGTTGCTCCTATCACAATCATTACCGATAAAACGCTTACAAAAGTTGAAAAACAAAGATTGGGTGTAATTATTATCATCATGATTTTTGTAATCTTTTTCTGGATGTGTTTTGAGCAGGCGGGTGCGTCTTTAACCTTCTTTGCCGATGAACAAACCAATCGCAACCTGTTTGGTTGGATGATGCCAGCTTCATTCTTCCAAAGTTTTAATCCTGTATTCATCATTCTTTTGGCGCCAGTTTTCGCATCCATGTGGACTAGTTTGGCTAAAAAAGGCTTTAACCTCGCAGCACCCTACAAGCAATCCATGGGGCTTGGGCTTCTGTCTTTGGGTTTCTTATTCATTGCCCTGGGAACACGTTCAATACCTGCCGGCGGTGCCAGCATGATTTGGCTTACAGGTTTGTATTTTATCCATACCATCGGCGAATTATTCCTATCGCCCATTGGACTTTCAATGGTAAATAAATTAACCCCCGCACGCTTTACTTCTCTGATGATGGGTATTTGGTTTTTGGCCATTGCCACGGGTAATAAATTAGCCGGTTTTATGAGCTCATTATACCCCGATCCAAAATCCAATCGCGTACCTGAAATGTTTGGTTTAAAAATAGACGGGTTGTACACTTATTTTATGGTATTTGTGGTGTTTAGCGGAGTAGCAGCCATCCTGCTTTTCCTGGCCAGTCCGTACCTTAAAAAACGCATGCACGGAATCAGTTAATTGGTTTAATTCCGATTAATAATTTTACAATTCCATAATTCAAAAAGCTGCTAAGCCTTGGTTTAGCAGCTTTTTTTTGTGCCCTTTATCGGTTATACTTGCCTTTTATTATGTTTAAAAAGCACCCGGCCGCGTTGCCTTTTCTTTTTTTCTCTGAAATGTGGGAGAGATTTGGGTATTACCTCATGATTGGCATCTTTACCTTGTATCTGAAAGATGCTGAAAAAGGTTTTGAAATGAGTGAAAAAGACGCTTCCAATCTCTACGGAACTTTCATTGCCCTGGTGTTTTTTACCCCCTTTATCGGTGGCTTGGTGGCCGATCGCCTGTTGGGTTACCGCCGCAGTATCATTGCCGGTGGATTGATGATGGGTGTGGGTTATTGCCTTATGAGCAATCACGATATTTCCATGCTCTACTTTTCTATGGCCCTGGTAATTTTAGGAAATGGCTTTTTCAAACCCAATATTTCTACGCTACTAGGCAATGTTTATTCTACCGAAGAAAATAAAATACAGAAGGACGAAGGCTACAATATATTTTACATGGGCATCAATATTGGTGCATTTATCTGCAATTTTTTCGGTGCCGCTTTATACACCACCATCGGTTGGAATGCAGCTTTCATCGCTGCCGGTGTAGGTATGTTTATTGGGGTTTTGGTATTCATTTCGGGCACCCGTCATTACAAAGCCTTTGATGTAAAAGTGCCTCCCAAGCCTGGTGACATGTCTATTGGCCGCATTTTTTTATTGGTGCTGCTACCCTCTATCGTTTCGGGCGCCATTGGCTGGTTTTTACCCGGTAAAATTTTTGATTCAGATAGCACCGATGCATTCATTTTTGCCTGCATTCCTGTAGTGGTTTTTTATGCTTCATTGTATTTTCGTTCGGCAGAGGATGAAAAGAAACCCATGGGGGTTATGCTCATCATTTTCGCCGTAGTGGTGATGTTTTGGGCAGTATTTAAACAAAACGGAACCGCACTCAATACCTGGGCCGATAATTTTACCGATCGCAGTGTGCAAGGTACCTCACAGGTAGTGTTGGGCAAATTAAAACAAACCTCTGAAATTAAATTTTCAAAAGATTCTGTCCCCCTGATTGATGCCCAATACCGCAAAACCAAAGTAAACGGGAAGGTGGTAAAAACCTGGGATTATCCCAATTATTTTAAAAACGATAAAACAACCCAAACTCTCAAGGAAGGCGACTCCATTCACATTTGGAGCACCAATATCAGCCAAAGCTTTAATCCGTTTTGGGTAATTATTTTAACCCCTTTTATTGTTATGCTGTTTGTGTTTTTACGCAAACGCAATCTTGAACCTTCCATCCCTACCAAAATTACACTGGGGTTAATAGTATCGGCCCTTTCAGTTTTGGTAATGGTAGCCGCTGTTAAAGTAGGCAATAATGGCGCCGAAAAAGTGAGTTTCTGGTGGCTGGTGGGCACCTATGCGGTGGTAACCATTGGCGAGCTATTGCTTAGTCCTATGGGGCTTTCGCTGGTTTCAAAACTCAGCCCGCAGCGCTTTACCTCCTTAATGATGGGTGGATGGTTTTTGGCCACCTCCATTGGCAATAAATTGTCGGGCGTATTGGCCAGCCAATGGGATGCGTACCACGACAAGGCCATGTATTTCTGGCTTAATTTTATATTACTGGGAGCAGCATCTTTGTTGATGATTTTGATGTTAAAAAAATTAAATAAAGCAATAAAATAATAATAGAAAAATGACTGATACGAATAAATTGGATGATGCATTCAACCAGCCGCTAAATGCAGCCGTAATTGATCCAGAGCTGGATAAAATACAATCATTTTCGGGTGCCTATCCCAAGCAATTGTGGGCCTTATTTTTTAGCGAAATGTGGGAACGTTTTTGTTTCTACGGCATGCGCGGTATGCTCACATTCTTCATGGTTTCGCAACTCATGATGGATGAAAAAGTAGCCAATTTGCAATACGGAGCCACACAGGCGTTTGTATACGCTTTTACCTTTATTGGGGGCCTTTTTGCCGATAAAATACTGGGTTTTCGCAAATCGCTTTTTTGGGGTGGATTGCTGATGATTACCGGCAGTATTATCCTGGCTATAGATCCCAAACAATTTTTCTTTTTAGGCATCGGTTTTAATATTATTGGTACCGGTTTTTTCAAGCCTAATATTTCTACCATGGTGGGTAGTTTGTATAAGGATGGTGATTCACGCCGCGATGCTGGTTTCTCACTGTTTTATTCCGGCATCAATATCGGTGCCCTTTTGGGAGGGTATGCATGCATTTATCTGGGTAAAAATTATAGCTGGAATCTGGCATTTGGCCTTGCCGCTATTGTTATGACCATTAGTTTGCTCACTTTTGTATTTACCCAAAAAAGCCTGGGCCCCATTGGTTTATCACCGTTTAAAAATGTAAACGATGGGGTAAACCGTAAATGGTACGACTATGCAGTGTATGCAGGTTCACTGGCCATCATTCCGGTAATAATGACTATGGTGGCCAAAACCGAATATACCGATTGGTTTATGTACATTATTGGTCCCTGCACGCTATTGTATATTGTTTACGAAATGCTGAAATGCAGCACCGAAGAAAAGAAAAAACTGCTTGCAGCCATGGTGTTTATAATTTTCTCCATTTTTTTCTGGGCCTTTTTTGAGCAAAGCGGCGGTTCGCTAAGCTTGTTTGCTGCCAACAACCTCAACAATACCCTTTTAGGCAGCATTCACCTCGACCCCAATGGGGTAAATAATGCAGCCAACTCTCTTTTTGTAATAATTTTCAGCTCCATAGTTGGGCTTTTATGGGTATGGATGAGCAAGCGCAAAATTGAACCCAACACGGTGATAAAATTTGGGGTAGGTTTCCTTTTCCTGGCGTTGGCATTCTATATTTTCTACACTAACCGATTTTTTGCCAATGCGCAGGGTATGACCTCGCTGGATATTTTTACCCTGGCCTATTTTGTGATTACATTGGGTGAACTTTGTTTATCACCCATAGGTTTAAGCATTATGACCAAATTATCGCCCCGCCACCTGCAAGGTGTAATGATGGGTATGTGGTTTTTGGCCAGTGCTTACGGACAATATGCAGCCGGAATATTGGGCGCCGGAATGACAGCTCCGGGCGAAAATGCCACTGCACTCGAAAAATTAAACAGCTATACCAGCGGTTATCAGCAGTTGGCAATCTACGCCCTGATTGCGGGCATTGTGCTCATTGCCATTTCACCCATCGTGAGAAAGCTAATGGGCAACGTAAAATAACACCTCATATTAGTCGAACATATCAGCTGTTTGCGTAATATTTTTACTAAAGCATCGTTTACTATCTTTGAGGCACCATATTTGTAAATATTAAATCCTTCATGAATAAACACCTTTTACTGATCCTGTTCAGTTCATTGTCCTTAACCCTTAGCGCACAGGATAATTTTGAAGATTCAATTTACGTAGATGATTCTACTACCCAAAATGAAAAACCCCGGGTACGAAAATACCCCTCCAGGCTATGGGAGATTTCGGGCAATGGTTTAAAACAACCCAGCTACCTGTATGGAACCATGCATGTAAGCAAAAAGCTGGCTTTTAACCTTGGCGACACGTTCTACAAAGCCCTGCAGGCTGTAGATGTGGTAGCGCTTGAGCTACAGATAGACAGTTGGTTGGGAAATATAGGCCGCAATAAAGAAGGTGGTATGCGCGGTTTTGAAAGCAACAAATACTGGGGCGGCGGCGGTGGCGGCAGCTTCTATAGCACCGGTCTGGAATTTAACGGCAATGATTTGCGCGATATCCTGGGCGAGCTCAATAACTATGATTATATGAGCAATTACCTGCTGTACAGGCAGGGATACCAAAGTCCCAATTATTCTGAAAAAACCTATGTGGATATGTACATTCACCAGGTAGGTAAAAAACTTGGGAAATACTGCACCGGTCTGGAGGATTTCGAAATCTCGCGCCGCATGGTGGACAGGGCGGATTGGCGCGAACGTGTGCTTACAAGAAAAAATGAGGGTGGCCGATATGGCCGTTATGGCTATGGATATGGCGAAGACCCCACAGAAACAGCTTACCGTCAAGGCGATTTGGATTTGATTGACTCGCTTGATAAACAGGATAATAACAATAAATTTTACCGTAAATGGATGTTGTTTGAACGGAATAAAGTAATGGCAGATGAGTTTGAACGCATTACCAAAACCAAACGTCTGTTTGCCGCAGTTGGATGCGCCCACTTACCCGGAGATAGCGGTGTGATTGAATTTTTGCGTCGCAAAGGGTTTACCTGCAAACCCATTTATGATGCCATTGGTGAATACGCCTTTAAACAAAAACTGAAACTGGATGAAATCAGCTACCCCGTGAGTTTTAGTAAATTTTATTCCCATACCGGTGAGTTAGAATTCAATCTGCCAGGCAAACCTGTAAATCGCAGCTATCAGAACAATGAAGAAATTTTCTACGCCGATGTTGCAAACGGAGCCTACTATATTTTAAAAAGAATGCCCTGGTTTGGTGTAATGAAAGGCATTTCAAAAGATAAATTTTTAAAACAAATCGACTCTGCTTTATACGAGAATATTCCGGGTGATATTACAGCCAAGGAACATCTCACTATAGGCGGCAACCCTGCATTGCTTATTAGTAACCGCACCAAAAGCGGCGAAACCCAGAAACATATGTTTTTGGTAATGCAAAATCATATTTGGTATGTAAAATTAAGCGCAACCGGCGATTATGCAGAAGGAAAAGAAGCCAAAGATTTTTTCAAATCCATAAACCTTAAACAGGGCAAAACCCAATGGCAAAATTATGAGCCAGAAAGCGGAGGATACCGGGTTTACTGGCCTACCAATGTGGTAATTAAACCGTACTCATTCGATACCAGTACCGATTTTCACGGACATGAAAATATTGAATTTACCGATGAAAAAAACAGCTACTATTATTTAAATAAAATTGATGTTTCAAGCTACAGTGCCGATGCTGATACCTTTCACATGCACCAATTGGCTATCAACTACGCATTTTATAATAATGGTAAATTGGAAAAATTTGAGTTTAAAAAAATAGATGGTCATAATGCATTTTTGGGTACCATTTATTTCTCAAAAACCAAAAAACATATGCATTTTCTGCTTGCAGCCGACCGCGATGTTTACTACAACATGGGTGTGTATACCGATGAAAAGAATCCACCCCAGGATTTTCTGAATAAATTTGCATTTACCCCATTTAAATACAAATACAAACCCATTCGCCGGAAAGATCCGTTTAGTAAAATAACCTATGCCAGACCTGACTGGGCTGCTATAGACCATTACTATAAAATTACTGAAGAAGAAAAGGCGCTGAAGAAAAAAGAAGTAAAATATCCCGCAAATCCTTATGGCGGATACAGCTATTCAAATGAATACGACTCATTGGACAGTAAGTTTAAAAGCGCATTCCCCATTTATTTCCCAACCGGAGAATCCATTACCATTAACAGCTATTTTGTAGGTAGAATTTGTCCGGGTTCAAATCTCAAAGAATTGCGCAAAACGGGCGTTTTGAAAGGCAATACCATTGATATGAAACGCCAGCGCTTTTTATCCGATTCTATTTTAAAAAGCCAGGAAGCTAAATATAAAAAGAATAAAAAAGCCAAATATTATTTTTATGAAAAGGCCGACGATATATTGGATACGGCCTATTGGGATGGCAGCTGGCTGGTAAATGAAAGTATTACGGCCAATAAAAATACCAGTTGGGTTAGCTATTACCGCAGTGGTACAACGGATAAGTATTATTATGGCTGCAGCGTAACATACGACAAGGCCAGGGGAATGTCTGATATGCTTAAAAATATAATTAAAAGCATAGAGGTAGACACCAATACTTTACCGGTAATTGACAGTGCCGAATTTTCCAAAATGATGCTGGGTTGGCTTACCAGTAAAGATAGTTTTGATTTATTCCGCGCTATGGATTATCAAAACAAATTGAATTTTGTTCAGGATAAATATAATGATTCATTATTCGCCCTGATGAAAAAATTTGATAAAAATACCGATTGGGGTGGGCCGTTTGCCAACAGTTTGGAAGAAAAATTGGTAGGAGACAATTACCTGCCGCTGATTAGTGCTTATATGGATAAATTCAGAAGGGCAGGAGATACCAGCGAAATGCAGGCACTCATGCTCTCAAACCTTGGGCATCTGAAAAACCGCAATGCCATGGATACCCTTGTATACTGGCTGCTGGAAGAAACCCCACTTGCGCCCGAAAATAATTCATCCAGCTACTCTTATAGCCGTATTATTAATACCGCTTACGACAGCCTTAAATTGTGGAAAGACTACTACACCCGTTTATTGCCCTTAAAGCGTTACAAGGAGTACGAAAACTCTATCATGGAATTGGGCTTAACCTTGCTGGATAGCAGTGTCATTGACAGCAATGTATTCAGGCCAATTACACCCGAGTTGGCTTTGAGCTTCCGGGATGATCTGAAACGAAAAATGTCTCAATCTACCGGTTATGGTTATAATTATGGCTATTACGGCAGCAGCAAACGCGGCGGAGGCGGAAATAATCCCGAAAACTATGAGTATGGTAAATATGGCAATACCCTGTTTGCCAATACCACCGGAAGCTGGGAAATGCCTTATGAATATAACGATTATGGATATGGAGACTATGGCGACTATGCCGAGCCTGCCTATGAGGGTGGATTCATGGCAGGAAGTTCTATTTTAACATCCAGTGCAAGTTACAGGGTAATGGGTGGAAGATATGGCTATGGCGGCGGTGGGGGATATTCATCCAGCTCAACCAACACACTGTTTGACAAAGCCCGCATTCTGGCCAAATTTTACCACCAGGATGCCGAAGTGGCTAAACGTTTGAATAAAGTATTTAACCTGAAGGAAAAAGAGGAGAAAATGCTTTACCTCGATCTGTTTTTGAAAAATCGTATCCCATTGCCAGATACCATGTACACACACTATCTTTCTAAGAAAGATTGCGAATTTGGATTTGTACAAATGCTGCGCAAATACCATTTGGAAAATAAAATTCCGGCCAACTATTTCGAGGAAAAAAACTATGCAACCTCATTTGTGTATTATCACCATTTTTCTGAAAAGGACGATAGCGTGGTATTCATTGGTAAAAAGCAAGTAAAAATCGAATCAGAATCGGGCAACCTTTATTTCTGGAAGAGCAGGCTGAAAGAGAAAAACGGCGAGAACAAAGATGCTCCCTGGAATTATTCTGTAGTATGGATTGGTAGCAACGATACCCTCAAAACCCTGGCTTATCCAAGGTATTACAAACTGGATCAGGAGTTGGGTAAAAAGTACAGCCTGCGCGATATGATGAATAATGAAGCTGCCGAAATGGTATACTGGAAACACTATTTCTGGTCGCCACTAATTCCAAAAGAAGACGAAAAGAGCGGCAGATATGGCGGTTGGGGGTTTTAACCCCTTCCCATTCTATTTGCACACCAAGTCTGTGAAATTCCGGCTGAATGTAGTATTTTCGCGCCTTCATTCGTGATGGCTATGGAAATGTTTGAAAACATCCAATCTGGAAACAAAAGTATTTGTGTTATTGGCCTTGGTTATGTAGGCTTGCCCATTGCCCTTGAATTTGCAAAAAAATTCAGGGTGGTAGGGTTCGATATTAACCAGGCCAGGGTAGACCTGATGAAAAACGGGATTGACCCAAGCAAAGAAATTGATTCTGCAGAATTCGCAGGCCGCAATATTACTTTTACTGCAAACCTCGATGAGATTAAAGAATGCAGTGTTTATGTTGTAGCTGTGCCTACCCCAATTAATGAATCCAATGAGCCCGATCTTACTCCCCTGATTTCTGCAAGTAAAACAGTGGGTAAAGTAATTTCCAAAGGCGATTATGTGATTTATGAAAGCACTACTTACCCAGGCTGCACCGAAGAGGATTGCGTGCCTGTGATTGAAGAAATAAGCGGCTTGAAATGCTACGAAGATTTTAAAGTAGGCTATTCACCCGAAAGAATTAACCCTGGCGATAAAGAACGTCCACTGCCCAAAATTCTAAAAATTGTGAGTGGTTGTGATGCAGAGTCTTTGCACAATATTTCTGCTTTATACGGCAGTATTATCACAGCGGGCATTCACGAGGCTACATCCATTAAAGTAGCCGAAGCGGCCAAAATTATTGAAAATACCCAGCGCGATGTAAATATTTCTTTGATGAATGAGCTGAGCTTGATTTTCAATAAAATGGGCATCAATACTTTTGATGTAATTGAAGCAGCCGGTACCAAATGGAATTTCCATAAATACACCCCAGGTCTGGTAGGCGGGCATTGCATAGGTGTAGACCCATATTACCTCTTGCACAAAGCCGAAGCATTGGGCCTACATCCCAGGGTTATTGCGGCCGGACGTTATACCAACGACAGTATGGCTGCCTACATTGCGCAAAGAGCCATTAAACGGGTAAATAAATTGGGCAAAGTTGCCAAGGATTGCCGAATACTCATCATGGGTGCAACCTTTAAAGAAAATGTAGCCGATATACGCAATTCAAAAATTGTAGATATTGTAAATGAATTGAAATCCTATTCAGTAAATGTTGATGTGGTAGATCCACACGCAGATAGCGCCGAATTGGAGCACGAATACGGCTTTAAACTGGCTGCCGGAATACAAGGTCCGTACGATGGAATTATACTGGCCGTTTCGCACGATGAGTATAAATCATTGCCCGCAGGTTGGTTTAAAACCCAAAGCACTGCCGACGGATTTTTAATTGATTTAAAAGGATTGTATCGCAATCAAACTGCAGAGCTGGGGCTGGAATACACCTCTCTGTAATTTAAATAAATGCATATAAAAAAGTCGCTTCCAAAAGCGACTTTTTTATTATTTTAATTTTCTATTTCGAGTTCAGAATTAAAAAATAATTCCCTCGGTATACCTGAATAAAATTCAGCAGCTGCAATAAAATTTAATCTGTTTTTATACTCAAATTCCTGTATGGGAATATCCATGGTAAATAGCACATTTGGCGACTCGCAGTAATTAAAGCTGAATGCAGCTGCCGCGTGTTGATTTATGCCAATTAGTTCACCATATTCGTTTTCCTGCAATCCGGGTAGATTATTTTGGTTTTCCATCTCCTATGGGTTTGGTTATGCTAAATAAGTTTGAATTTTTGAAAAATAAAAATAAAATGTAAAATACTATATGAAAGTGAATATAATTATTTGAAAATAGTTTTCTTGTACAATTATGGGCTTGTATCTGCAAATTAAAGGTAGTGAATGATTTAAAACAATAAGTGGCTGTGCTGGTTTTTATTATTTGGTCATTTCAATGCGGGTTAGGAAATATTTGTAAATTTGAAATGAAAATTAAATCACCTCGGCAACTACAAAAGTGCTCCCACCCACAAAAATTATATCCCGCACAGCCGAATTTTTTAGGGCGGCTTGCAATGCCTCTTGCACAGAGGGATAACTTTCACCCACAAGTCCATAGTTTGCAGCTGTTTCTTTCAAAATATTGGCATCCAATCCCCGCATAATATTGGGTTTGGAGAAGTAGTAGGTAGCATTTTTTGGAAAAAGGGGCAATACTTTGCCCAAATCCTTATCGTTTACTACACCTAAAACAAAATGCATGTGAGCATGCGGAATGGCTGTGAATTGGGCCAAAACAGGTTTCAATCCATGGTCGTTGTGTGCCACATCCGTTACAACCAATGGCTGCATTTGCAAAACTTCCCAGCGGCCTTTGATGCCACTAAGTTTTTTTACATCGCGCAGGGCAGTTTCAATTTTTTCGGTTTCAAACGGATATCCCATGCGCATTAATTGCAATAAGGCCGTATACACTGTTCCCAGATTTTTGATCTGATAGCTGCCTTTTAAGGCAAATAATGCAACCCAATCTGCAGGAGCTGCCTGTGCCAGCAGGAGAGAAGCCCCTTTTTCTTTTGCAATATTTTCAAATACAGGCAGGGTTTCTTCGGTCCATTCGCCAATTACAACCGGGATTCCAGGTTTGATAATGCCTCCTTTCTCTGCCGCTATTTTGGCCAATGTATCGCCCAAAAATTCCATGTGATCCCAACCGATGTTGGTGATTACCGATAATTCGGGGTTAATTACATTGGTGCTATCAAGTCGGCCACCCATGCCTACTTCAATAATGGCCATTTCTACCCCTTGCTCGGCAAACCAGCAAAATGCCATGGCCACGGTAATTTCAAAAAATGAGGGTTTGATATCCTGAATCAGGCTTTTTACTTTTTCGGTAAAATCAATTACATATTGCTTGGGAATCATTTCGCCATTGATGCGAATGCGTTCCCTGAAATCTTTTAGGTGGGGCGAAGTATAAAGTGCAGTTTTATATCCATGTGCAGTAAAAACTGAGGCTAGTAAACTGCTGCTGCTGCCTTTGCCATTGGTACCTGCTACATGTATGCTTTTAAACTTGTTTTCGGGGTTTCCCAGCGCGTTACATAGTGCGATGGTATTGTTTAAATCGGCCTTATAAGCAGCTTTGCCAATATGCTGAAAAACGGGCAGCTGGCTGTACAAATAATCAAGGGTGGCTTGGTATTGCGCGTCAAGATTCACGGCGCAACATTACAGGAAATATTAGAAAAGTAATAAGCGATTTTTCCCTAACTGAGCTGGAATTAATAGCTATTCTTAACCTCTATATAGATAATGCCACTTTCAGGGCAGGTATTTCCAATTTTTTCAAAGCTGGCACTGCGTAGAAAAGTAGTTACCACATTGCGCAAGCCTTCTACCGAACCATTATAGGTAGTACCACGGGAGCCGTATTCGCTCACTATCCATCTGCCATCACAGTCTACCGTCACCCTGCAGGCTACAGTGCCCACACCATCCGCATTTAGTTTACGCAGGGTAGAGGTAACCTTATAATTGGTAAAGTCGTATCCATATAATGCAGTGCCGCCCGGTTTTTTACCATGGTTGCCGGTAATTCCAGAACCTTTGCCGGGTCCCCACCCAATGTTTCCGCTTCCACCTTCAATTCCATTCGGATTGCCAGGTTTGCCTTTGCGATTGCCAATGTTTTTAAGCTTGTCTTTTAAGGCATTGCTTGTTCCATCCGATTGTGGCGGGTCAATGGGAGGACCATTATACACGTCACTTTTATCGTCTGTAACTACATTGCCTGCCCCCCCTGCCACTGGAGTGGAATTTGGGTTGCCTTCACCGCCACCGCCATTTCCCAGTTCAGGTGGAGTAGGTGATGGACCGCCTTGGTTGGGATCACCATATCCATTGGTAATGCCCAAATCAATTTCAACCTCGGGTTGTTTAGAAGTATAGGGCGGGTTGGGTACTGATATTTTTACAAACAGCAGTATAAATATAAGTATGGTGGTAATAGCGATGGATAAACCACCGGAGGTAGCCTTTTGGCCGGGTGTACTGGTAAGTTTTTGTTCGGCGAAATAAGCTGCCGGGTTAAAATTTGAATTTACAAAATGGGTACTCATACATTTGTTTATTTAAGTATGGGAAAATCGCGCACAGCCACGGTTGAACCGTGAAATCCGGGCATGGTTTGTATAAATGATGAGGCTGCTTTTTCACTTTCAAAGCGACCCAGAATTACGCGGTACAGCGAGCTGTTTTCGGGTTTGTGAATCGAGGCATTTACACCTACTTTATTCCATTTGCGGCATTCGGCTTTGGCCATTTCTTCACCTATAAAAGCGCCACCCACCACATAGTAATGGCCGCGTTTTTGTTGCATTTTTTGGTAAAATGCATCGGTAGGTATAATCTCAGCAGTTACTTCTTTGGGTCTGGCAGTTTCAGCCGATTGTGCTGGTTTGGCTGCTTCCGTTTCGGGTTTGGCTTCTGCTTTTTTGGTTGCTTTGGTTGGTTTTGAGTCTTGGGTGGTAGTTTGGGTATTGTTTTCAGGAACTACTACTTGTGCATTTTCTGGAGCAGATTCGGCAGGGGTTTCAACCTTGGCTGGTGCATCCATCGTTGCAGTTTCGGTATGTTTGTTTTTATTGCCCAATACACGGCTTCCAAAATACCAGCCTGTACCAGCAAGGGTTAATATGGCAAAACCTGCGGCAATTTTCCAAACCAATCCACGGTTGCGCTGAGGTTCTTCTAACTCCAGAATTTCGGCAACCTCGTATTCCTCCTCGGTTTCGGTATTATGAACTTTAAATACAGGCTCGTTTACAACCACAGGTTTTTCCTGTTTATGCAGCTGTTGCAGTGGTTTTTGCAGTTCTTCCAGTTTCAGCACTGGCAGTCCGTAAGAATCGCGGCTTAGGTTTAAAGCGCCCGAAGGGAGAAAGAAAATATGGCCCTCTGCATTCTGGAAAAAATTGCCCAGTTTGCCAAATGCCAGGTTCTTTTTGGTTTGTAAATGGCCTTCAATGGATTTTACAGTGGTTTGAATCTGCCCCAGCGCTTCGGTATAGCTCAATCCCAGTCTTTCACGCACGGCATTGGCCAATATTCCATCATCGGCTTGAATGGCATTGTTAAAGAAAACGGTATTACCTCCGGGTTTTAGCTCAAAAGTAAAATGGTTCGATGCTGCCGGCGAATCGCGGTAAATAAAAGAACCCAGCCCGGGAACCGTAACGCATTGGTAGGTACCCAGCAGTTCCAGTATAATGTTTTCCAGCTTATTCAGTTCTTCCATTGTTTTTTCAAATTAAGCGCCATTTTTCCGATAATCAAAATGAGGCTGATATTCCGCCCAAAACACAAAGCCTGTAACTGGTATAACCATACCATACCTGGTATTTTTGGTTAATAAGGTTTGAACCCTGCACCCAAAAGCGAATTTTGTTCTTCAACACATAGTCTACACGGGCATTTAAATCGGCAAATCCTTTCAATTCCAGTGTATTGGTGCTGTTTATTATTTTGTTATACCGTTTACCCTGTCCGTCAACGCCTAGTTGAAATACCCATTTATGCCTGAGCAAGTATTGGATATTGAGGCTGTAATTGGCAGAAGGTAAATGCCATGCTTTAGATTCTGTGGCTGGGGTGTATTGGTTAATTTTGCCATAACCGCTAACCCTCAGATTTTCGCCAATGCTGTAGCGCACATCGCCCGCAAAATAGATGATGTTTACATCGTCGTAAATTACCTGCAATGAGCCCAGAGAATCGGTAGAAGTAACAACCAATGGCATATCGGCTACTGAACTTCCGCCAAATTCTACACTAAACTGCGAGTTTTCTGTGATTCTGCCTTTCAAACCTGCGTATCCTTTCAATTGTTCGTATGTATTTAATACGCGAATGGTGTCATAGGTAAATGGCACCAGTTCGCTATATCTGCGCAGTGAGTTGCGTTTCAGTCCGCCATCTAGTCCGCCGTATACTTTCATTTTTAAACCCTCCAGCTTTTTTTCGCCATATAAGTAAGGGTTGAAATAGAAAACGGGTTTAAGGGTATCTTTAAATACCCAGGTAAAATTCAATCCGGCTGTGCCTTCTACGCCATTTTCTTTATTGGTGTATTTTACCCTTGGCATTAGGTCTATAAACCATTGTTTGGTAGGGGTAAAGGTTTGGCGATACTGCATATTGGTAACGGAGAAGTCGCCATTGGTGCGTATTTTCTGAAAAATAAAATCCCAACCACCTTTTAATCCAAACTCGGTTTCGCTTTGGTTCAGGTTGTTATAGAAATTATTAAACATAAAGCCCACCTTAAAACCGGGCTTGTTTTCTTTGGCTTTTAAATCATAGAGCAGGTTGAAACCCATATTTTGACCGGTTTTTTTCAAATCGCGGTACTTGGGATTTTCGTAATTGCTGTCGATGGCAAAGAATTTATTCATATCGCGCAGATAGTTAAAGCGCATTTCTATGCTGCTGCGGTTAAAGAAACGCGCACCGGCCAGGAAAGCTCGGGTGGTAGAAAAATCGCGCAATGAGTTTTTCTGGTCTGCACTCAGGTGCTGCACGGCCAGGTTGTAAGCCCACTGTTTATTGGCGCGGTTGGCCAAATAGCCTTCCAACAGTTTATGTGCATACATTCCGCCGCCAATACGCACATAATTTGGGTTGTAAGAAGTATCCAAACCGGGTTCGAAATGCCCAACAGGAGGCAGAATACGGGTGATTTTGCGGGTATTCCACTGGTAAAAATTGGGTGAATAGGTAACATCCACAGGGGTGTTTACCGATTTTGGAATAACCGGATCTATCAGCAATTTGGCTGCGGGTATAAGGTTGGGTTTAAAAATTACAATAATGGTATTGTTACCTCCGTCGAAGCCCCCTTGACGCGGCTGGGCAACAGCTACTGTAGCTGCAAGAGTGAAGGCAAAAACGATGATTGCGGATTTCAGGCGCATGAAGTTGCAAATATAAAGTGTGCGGGGGTTATTGCCTGCAGGTTTGCTATTCCCCGGGGCCAATAGTTATCCCTTATTTTTTAACGCTTTGAAGGGCCTTTATATTCTCAGAATTCGCATTTTTAAAGGTAAATTTGCCAGCAAGCTGGGAAACAGAATTTCAATTAGCCTGGAGCCTGTGTTTTTAAAGCTTTGATATACAATTAATTGCATCCAATTTGAACAATAAATACTACACTTGTATCATTCGTTATTTTTTTTGCTTGGGAGATATATAAATCAAAGAAATTTAGTTATCTTTGCAGCCCAATTTTCAAAGAGATGTACGCCATTGTAGAAATAGCCGGAAGACAATACAGGGTAGAGGAGAACCAACCTCTGATCGTAAACAGACTGCAGGCAAACGAAGGTGAGCAGGTAGAATTCAACACTGTACTGCTTATCAGCGATAAAGGAAACACCACTGTTGGTGCTCCAACTGTAAAAGGTGCTAAAGTAACTGCCAAGGTTGAAGAACACGGCAAGGGTAAAAAAGTACTTGTTTTCAAGAAAAAACGCCGCAAAGGCTATCAAAAGCAAAACGGTCACCGTGATTACCTCACCCGTTTGAAAATTGAAAGTATCACTGCATAATTAAAGGAGTAAGATAATAGTATGGCACATAAAAAAGGTGCGGGTAGCACCAAAAACGGACGTGAGTCACACAGCAAACGCCTTGGAGTTAAAATCTTCGGCGGTCAGGTTGTGAAAGCAGGTAATATTATTGTTCGCCAGCGTGGCACCACCCACCACCCGGATCTGAACGTTGGTATTGGTAAAGACCATACCTTGTTCGCCCTTTCCGATGGTGTGGTTCAATTCCGCAAAGCCCGCAACGGACGTAGTTTTGTTTCAGTAGTTCAGGCCGAAGCCTAATCACTACCGAATAAAAAATATTGAAAAGGGGCTTTGTGCCCCTTTTTTTGTCTCCAATCCAAAATATAAAAAACCGATGAAACCCAATAAAACCCCGAAAGAAAGTGCAGTAATGATGAACGAAATTGTACTGCCCAATGATACCAATACCCTTAATAACCTTATGGGAGGCCGTTTGCTTCACTGGATGGATATTTGCGCTGCAATTGCAGGTCAACGTCATAGCAACCAGATTGTGGTTACCGCTTCGGTGGATAGTGTTTCTTTTAAAGAACCCATCCGACTTGGCGACGTTGTAACACTTAAAGCATGGGTTACCCGTGCCTTTAATTCATCTATGGAAGTGTTTATTGAAGTATGGGCCGAGAATATTCCCCGCGGCGAAAAATTTAAATGCAACGAGGCTTACTATACTTTTGTAGCCCTGGATAGCAGGCACAAACCGGTCAGCGTGCCCGAAATTACTCCCGAAACTGATGAAGAAATTTCGAAATATGAGGGGGCAATGCGCCGTCGTCAGGTTCGATTGATTCTGGCTGGTAAAATGAAACCCGAAGACGCAAAAGAACTCAAAGATTTGTTTGTTTGATATTGTACTTCCAGGTGTAGGATGCTTCTGAATGCAGGTGCTATGTTATATTTTTAAGATTTTCAATAACTTATAAGGCAATTTGGTGGGTTACGTGTAATTTTTATCACGTATTAAAAATTATATGCAGGCTTATTTTGAATAGCCAAATAAAACCAACTAATGGACCTTACTGGAGCAATCAAAAGCCGCCGAAAGCGGATGACTTACTTATGCCTGTTTCTTACAGGATTTACTACCTCTGCATATTCCCAGGCAGTAGGAAATGGAAACATCGAGGCCCGTTTTGGGGTAGATGGTGATTTAACCGCTGATACAACGCTTTTTGGAGCGGCCCGGAATGGGGGCAACGGTAGTGACGATTGGTTTAAATATAAAACCGGGGTAGGAATCGGCATTATTGATACAAATGGAGCAGCAGCTTACAGGAAATTGATGCAGGCATCTTTAGCCAACCGCCAACACCTGGTTTTTTCCAAGGGAATGTCTGTTCCTAAACTCACCCGCAGTGGCAATGCAATTTTAATAGACGCATTGTACTCAAAAGATTATTTTGATGACGATTCTACAGTTGTAATTGGTAAAACCGGCGGCGGTTCGCCAAAAAGCGCCGATGACCCAAGTACATGGATCATTGGATACGGAACTATCACACCCTCTAAAGATGATATCAATGAATTTTATTCTCATATCCGGAGGAAAGGAATCACAGTTTTTGATTCTTTGTTCTTCATTTTTGGTGTTAGCATGCACGAAACTTCAGGTAATAAAAACGTGTCGGCCGAATTATTTGTAAATGATGTAAGCCTGAATAGGGTCACAGGTCATCTGAATCAACCCGGACCCGACGGAGGACGGGTGGCCTGGCGTTTTGATAACACTGGCAAGGTTACCCGTATCGGCGATATGGTTATCAGTATGAGTTATAACCCATCAGGTGGATTTACCATAGAACCCCGGATTTGGGTTAGCGACAGTTTTACCACGGGTGGAATATTGGGGATTAACCCTGCAAACTTTGATTGGGGAACACAATTTGACCCCATGACTGGCGGTGGTACTTTCGGTTTTCAGGATATTTTACCCAATGGTGGAACAACCAATTATGCCCATGGTGTTGCTAATAATACCGATACAACAATCGCTTCACCCTGGGGAAATATCGATCAGGCGGCACCCCATAATTTTATGAACCATTTCGATCCCAATCAATTTATTGAGGTTTCATTGAACTTAACTGCTTTGGGCGTGGATCCTTCCTTATTCACAACTATGGATCCCTGTTCAGTACCATATAGGTCCATAGTTTTTAAAAGCCGTACTTCATCGGCGTTTAATTCGGGCATTCAGGATTTTGCGGGTCCTTATCCATTTTGGAGATATCCGCGTGTCATTAGCAGTATTAAAGGTACTGATACGTTGAATTGTAGGGTAACCAGTGGAAGTATTTTTGCCGATTCGGCCTATTCTTTGGCCTGGTATAAATGGACCGGAACTGCCGGAGGCAACATTACGGCCTACAACGCAGATAGCACTGTAATCGATTACAACAAACCCGGAATTTATATTCTGGAATCAGCACCCTTGCGCGGCTGCTGGACATTGAAAGACTCAGTTGAAATACTTGGCGATTACGCGCACCCAGTAGCTACAGCTTTTGCGTACGACACGCTTTTGGATGGCACCAACCCAATAGTGCGATTGTACGGAGGAGATAGTTTGGCCAGCATAGCTGCTACATATTCTCCGGTTTTTGGCAACAGCCAGGGAATTATGTGGCAATGGTCGGGCAAGAACAGTTTTATTTCTCAGCTGAAAAATCCTAGTACATCCGATAGCGGTAATTATAGCTTGATTGTAACCGAACGCAGAAATGGTTGTACCGATACTGCTTATACCACACTTATACAATTGCCATTAACATGGGGCAATTTGCAATGCAGTCAATCACCCAATGGCGCACAGTTGCAATGGTATACGCTGCAAGAAACCGAAACCGACTATTTCAAAATATTGAAATTGGAAAATGAGAAATACACCCAAATTGGAACAGTGCCTGCGGCAGTAAATAGCCAGCAACCTGTTTTTTACCAGTATTTTGTTGAAGGGGAGATGGGAGAGAGCGGCATCTACCAAATTCAGTTGGTAAATAAAAATTTATCGATAGAGAATGGCCCGGTGTGCAGAACAAATGCAGATAATCAAAAACCCGTTACAGTAGAATTCGAATATGGACCAAATCCAGTAACCGACAAGTTGATTGTGTACAATCAATCAGAATCTGAAATAAGCCAGATTGAAGTTTTTAATTCTACGGGGCAAAAAATGGAGGTAGCTGTAATTCTTTCTGATGATACTGAGTTCACTCTTGATTTTCATATGCTTCCAGCGGGTATATACACGCTAAGGTATAAATGTGGAGACACACGGATGAACCACAAAATTGTGAAATACTAAAATAAAAAAAGAGGCTGCCACTGGCAGCCTCTTTTTTTTATTGAATTTGCATTCAGGCTTAGTTACCCAAAATAATCAGAAGGGCATAGATAAAACCTGGCAACCAGAAAAGCAGGGTTAACAGCAAAGAAATCCAGAAGTGACCTGTGATTTCGCCTTCATATAAGGCAACACCCAGGAAGGGAATAAAGAAAGCAATGATGATATATAACAATTGACCATCATCCATGGGTTTTGAAGTGGCTTTACGCAATTGTTTTTTCAGCATTTTTTGGGCGGCTTTTTTCACCATACCTTCAGCCTTAACAGACTTGGTTGCAGCAGGTGCAACGGCAATCTGATTGTTTCCTGCAGCGCTGTTAACAGCCGCTTCTGAGGCAACCGGGTTTGGAGTTACTGTTGCAACAGCTGGGGCAGTAGCTTCCTGGGCAGGAGTAGCTTCAACAGCCTGATTAGGGGTTGAGGATTCAGAAGTTTTTGCAATTTGGGGTTCAGCCCAACCTCCTCCGAAACTTCTGTTGCTGTACTTTTTACTTGTAGAGCATGCGAAAAGCAGGGTGGTGGCAAAGGCCAGCGTGAAGATTTTAGTGAATTTGTTAGTCATATAAATGTCGGTTTTAGACGTGGGCAAGTTATAAAAAAAAAGAACCCCTGCAATGCAAGGGTTCATAAAATTTTTTTCCATTCTGGTTTTTACACCGCTTCGGTATGACTATCATGCGAATACTCCGAAATGATAGATACAGAAGTTTGATGGGGTTCCTCAGCGAAATCACCGAGCATCTGCTTTACCTCCATTACCTCATTGTAATAATGCAATAGGTCGGGGTTTCTTACCAGGGCCTCCTTTACTAAGGATTCTGTGGCAGCATCTGTTTCTCCGTAAACGTACTGAAGGATTGTGTTGTGGGTAACGCTTTCGTTCATAAGCCTGTCAAATTAGACACACAAATAACGAAGCTACCCCCCAATTTATTTTATGTTTACCAGATTTTTTTTAATCATTCTTCGCAAATTCAACAAGGCATAATGCATGCGGCCTATGCAGGTGTTGATATTCGTGTCGGTCATGTCTGCAATTTCTTTGAAACTTAAATCTGCATAATGACGCAAAACCAACACTTCTTTCTGTTCATCCGGCAGTTGATTGATCAAATTGCGCAAAGCATAGGTATCCTCTTTTTCAACCATGGTTTTTTCACAACTATCCTCAATAATATGCAGGTAATCAAAGACATTATTGCCCTCACTGTCGGAAATCATAGGCAAACGGCCCTTGTGACGAATGCTGTCAATAGCCAGATTTCGAGCAATACGCAAAGCCCAGGGCAAAAACTTACCCTCGTCGTTGTATTTGCCGGATCGAAGGCTATGGATAATTTTAATGAAGGTCTCCTGGAAGATGTCCTCGGCCAGGTAGCGGTCGTTTACCAGCAAATAAATACTGGTAAAGATGCGGCTTTTGTGTCGCTTGATTAATGTTTCGAGGGCACTTTCGTTGCCTTCTAAATACACTTTTAGCAATACGCCGTCAGCAATGATCTCTTTTTGCATAAATTACCCCTTTTTTTTGGTTTGAATAAAGGAAAACGGTTGTTTTCTTTGGTAATTTCTATGCTATAGGCGTCTGGTTTTGTTGAATTGTGAAATCGCAATTAAGGAGTTTTGACAATACAATGCAAGTATTTGTCGAAAAAAAATATAAAAATTTAAGTCGGATTAGGATAATTGATTGAAAAACAATTTATTAATTTTTTAAAATATTTGCCTGCCCATTCAAATATTCCCGGGCACTCATTCGTTTCTTCCCTTTGGGTTGAACTTCAGTAAGTTCTATACGACCGCTTTCAAGGTTCCAAAACAATTTTTTTGCGCTAAAATCTATTTCCAATCCCAAATTTCTGTCAGCTGTATCCTGTTCATCCACCAAAGCAGAAGCATATACCTTCATGCTGCCATCGGGCAACCAGGCACCAGGGTAAGGACTTAAGCCGCGAATTTTATTATATGCATCTCTGGGACTGAGATTATTGGTTATCAGGCAGAAGTCGGGATGAATTTTTGGAGCCGGTTTTAAAACAGTTTCCATATTTTGTGGTGTTACAGGCCAGTTGCCTTGCTCTACCAGTTTAAGTGTGTCTATAACCAACTGCGCACCAGCTATCATGAGTTTATCGTGCAGACTGCCGGCATTTTCATCAGGTTCAATAGCTACCTTTTGTTGCAACACAATATCACCCGTATCTATATCGTGTTTGAGAAAAAATGTAGTTACACCGGTTTCGGTTTCGCCATTAATAATTGCGTGGTTTATAGGTGCCGCACCTCTGTATTGAGGCAATAATGAAGCGTGCAGATTAAAAGTACCCAAACGCGGCATACTCCATACCGCCTGTGGCAGCATTCGAAAGGCAATTACGATCCCCAAGTCAGCGTTCAGGGAAGCTAATTGTTGCTGAAATTCTGGAGATTTAAGGTTGGAAGGTTGCAAAACAGGCAGATTATGTTCCATTGCGGTCTTCTTTACTGCACTTTCCTGCACCTGTTGTCCGCGTCCTGCTGGTTTGTCTGGAGCAGTTACTACTGCTACTATCTGGTAACCGGCTGATAGGGTTTTTTTCAATGCATAGGCCGCAAACTCAGGGGTTCCAAAAAAAACAATTCGCAGTGGGGATGCCATTTTTCAGTTAATAATCGGGTTTGCAAATCTCTATACTTTATGCCTCAAATTTGTCATAAAATCGGAAAGTTGGAAAAATTAGGACTCTGGCTACAACATTTGGGCGTAATTTGCGTCTATACTATAAGGAGTTGTTTTTGAATTTATATAAAACCGTTTTTTCAAAACACATATTTTTAAAGGCAATGCTGCTTTTAACAGGCTGTTTTATTTTTCACCAAAACGCATATTCACAGGTACAATTCATTGAAAATCAAGGTCAATGGGCTGGAAAAGGGAAGTACAAGGCCAACCTTATCAATGGTGATCTTTGGGTAACGGACAGTGGATTGCTATTCTCTTTGTGGGATGCAGAAGCATCGGTTAAAATCCATGATAAAAGCCTGAACGATTATACCTTGAAAAGGCATGCATTTTACCTGCATTTCAAAGGGGGCAATATGTCACGCATCAGCCAGCGGGGCAATCCATCTACCGAGTATTACAACTTTTTTTTAGGCAATGACCCCAGGCATTGGAAAACAGGTCTATATGCATACGGAGAGCTTTATGTAACGGATTTGTACCCTGGTGTAGATCTGCAGATTTTTAGTCACAATGGCAACCTCAAGTACAATCTGATTTGTCGCAATCCGGCCAGCCTTTCCAAAGTGCGCATGCAATATATAGGTGTAGACCAAATGCAGGTGCTTGGAAATAAAATCGAAATACATACCTCAGTGCAGGATTTTACCGATGCCATGCCCCTGGTATTTGGCGAAACAGATGGAGTAAAAGAAGAAATAAAAGCAAGCTATCTGCTCAATGGAAATGAGATTGCATTTCAATTGCCCGCCAATGTGCAAAGCAGGTATAGCAGCATTACTGTAGACCCTGTATTGGTTTTCAGCACTTACAGCGGCTCCAGGGCCGATAATTTTGGCTGTACAGGTACGTATGATTATCTGGGCAACGGATATTCGGGCGGAACTGTTTTTGGCGTGGGTTTTCCGGTTACACTGGGTGCTTTTCAATCTGTATTCAAGGGCGGCGTAACCGAAGCCTTATCCTACGGCGGCGGCAGGGATGCAGGCATTCTTAAATACAGCCCGGATGGGAAATCGCTATTGTTTTGCACCTTGCTCGGTGGCACATTAAACGAACAACCCCATTCTATGGTGGCCGATGGCAATGGCAACTTATACGTAATGGGTTCTACCCGCAGCAGTAATTTTCCGGTGGGCGCTATTCCATTCGACCCAACCCATAATGGGGACTATGATTTTTTTGTAACCTGCCTGAGCTCGGATGGGAAATCGCTGTTGGGAGGTACTTTTCTTGGTGGAAGTGGCATGGATGCATCGGGTGCCGACCGCCAAAATAACTCGGTAGAAGATTATCCGCTGTTTTACAACTACGCCGACGAGTTCAGAGGGGAAATATTAACCGATGGCAAAAATGTATACGTAAGTGGAGTAACATTTAGTGACAACTTTCCTGTAAAAGGCAATTCAAGTGTTTTTGGAGGCAAAGAAGATGGGGTGGTATTTTCTCTTTCCAAAGATTTATCGGCCCTAAACTGGAGTCATCTGGTTGGAAGCAGCGAACATGATGCCTTGTATGGGATAGCACTAGGCAAACACAACGATATATATGCGGCAGGTGGAACCACTGGTACCAATATGCAAAGCGTTTTTCCAAAATGGTTAAACTCTTATCAGGGCGGAATTGCCGATGCCATGGTGGTGCGTATTGACCTGGGTTCAGGCTCTATGTTGAGCGGTCGTTATATAGGTACAAATCAATACGAACAAGCTTATTTTGCTCAAACCGATAATGCAGGAAACCCTTATTTTTACGGACAGACTGAAGGTTCATTCCCCATAATCAACTCGCCGTTCAATCAGCCCAACAGGGGGCAGTTTATAGTTAGGTTGGATAGTTTGCTAGCTAATACAACCTTAAGCACATCATTTGGTGCCAATAGCAATCAGCCCAATATATCCCCAACCGCGTTTCTGGTAGATCAGTGCGAAAGAATTTTTATTTCGGGCTGGGGTGGTGAAACCAATCGGTATGTGCAGGATGCGTTTACAAATTTACCTAAGAACAATTTTAATACAGGAACCACCAAAAACCTGATTGTAACCGCCGATGCCCAGCAAAAAAGTACTGATGGCAGCGATTTTTATATTGCAGTATTTTCAAAAAACATGTACAGCCTTTTGTATGCTACCTACTTTGGTGGCATAGGGAGTTTGAGTAAAGGGGCAGAAGAACATGTAGATGGGGGTACAAGCCGGTTTGATAAAAAAGGGATTATTTACCAATCGGTATGTGCAGGTTGCCAGCGCAATGGATTGTTTCCAACTACCCCCGGAGCATATAGCCGCACCAATAACAGCAATAACTGCAATAATGCCCTGTTCAAAATAGATTTTGAGAACCTGAATAAAAAACCGGGCATGCACGATACTTTTTTAAGCGGAGTAGCAACGGATGTATTTGCATTAGATATGCAGGCCCATGATCCTGATCCTTTTGATTCTTTGAATTTGGCTTATACCATAACCAAAACCGCCGGCAGCAATGGAACTGCAAAACCCGTAATACAAATTGTAAAAGGCATGGGAAAAGCCTGGTTTAAATTGGCATGGGCCACCACATGTGATAATTTCAGTAAGGATACTTTTACCATAAGGGTTATGGTATTTGATAAAGGATGCCCCAAACCAGATACAACCTATGCCACAATAAAGATACTGGTAACTGAGCCGCCCAAGGTAATACCCCCTGAAGCCATTTGTGTGAGTTTTGACAGAGCTACAGACCAGTTGCAGATTGCCTGGCCCGCTACAACCCAGGATGCCCGATTTTTCTCGCATTTTTTATTAAAACGCAAAGATTTTAACGGTGTAATCAGCACTATGCTTAAGATTACCAATACCCAGGCTGGGTCGTTTACCGATTTAAGCGCGGTTACACCCAGCACAAACAACTACTGCTATTGGATGGAAGGATACAGTACTTGCAATGCAGTGGTTATTGCCCAAAATCCGTTTTGCACGGTGCAAGAGTTAAATAATCCCATAACTGGTGTAGAGGTTAAATTTGCTACGGTAGAGAATGATAAGCGGGTAAAAGTATCGTGGCAAAAAAGCCAGGAGCCTGATTTTAAGGAATATGAAATTTACAGGTTTAAAAGAGGCAGCACGCCCGGAAAGTTACCCATTGCATACCTAACCGATAGTACTTTTTATGATTCATCTTTCGATGTGGATGTGGAATCAAACTGTTATTCGGTTATTGTAACAGATAAATGCGGACATGCCAGTTTTCAAAGCAACAAAGCCTGCAATGTGGTTATTGGGGGGAAGGCTACCGGCCGACCAGATTATTACTTCGATCTGGCATGGCAGGATTATGAAGACTGGCCAGGAGGGGTATCTGAATGGAACCTTGAAAGGCAATACGATACCAAACCCTGGACCCTGATTGCCAATACAGGTTTAAATCGAACGTATCGCGATGCAAAGCTGGATTATGATTGGGGCGGATACTGGTACCGCGTTACAGCTACAGAGCAGGTAACAAACACAAGCCGGGCTCCGTACCAAAGCCAAAGCAACTGGACTTATTTGTATCAACCCCCCGAATTATGGGTACCCAATGCCTTTACCGCTAATGACAATGGTATAAATGACATTTGGGGCACCGTGCCTGTATTTGTGCGCAATTATAACATGAAAGTGTACAATCGCTGGGGCCAGAAAGTGTGGGAGTCGGATGCAAAAAAACGCCAGTGGGATGGATATATCGACGGCAAATTAGCCGAGGACGGAGTATTTGCCTGGTACGTGGTTTTTGATGGATGGGACGATAAAACCTATACCATGAAGGGCACCGTTACCATTATTCATTAATTACTATCAATGTTCGCGCTTGCCCAGCATCTCGGCAAGTTCGGTTAAATAATGGGTTTGATCGCCCATTTCTGCAAGGTGCAAAAGCGTTTCAGCCGCTTTGTCTGCAAATTGGGCGGAGAGGGCTTTTAACTCATCGTCCAAACCATGCTGGCGGAATAAATGAGTAACACTATTAATGCGTTCTTCAGTATTATTATTGGCATAAAGCCCTGCAACATGTAAGCCCAGATTTTTAGATTTAATATACAACCAGGTTTTTTTGCCCTCTGCAATATCGCCGCCTGCTTTTTTACCCGTTTTCTGTGGATCTCCAAAAGTGTCCAGCCAATCATCATCGAGCTGAAAAGCCAACCCCAGATTTACGGCAAACTCGTAATATTTTTTAGCCTTTTCGTGCGAAATTCCTGCACCAGCCGCACCGCAGTATGCACAGCAACCCAGCAAAACCGCTGTTTTTAAACGTATCATTTCCAGATAGGATTCTTCAGAAACATCTTCCATCTGGCTAAAATCCATATCCATTTGTTGGCCTTCACAAACCTCACGTGCTGTGCGAATGAACATGGTTATAATTTCATCCTTATGCTTGCCTGTGTATTTGTGCAAGGTTTGAAACGCAGCTACCAGCATATTGTCGCCTGCCAGAATAGCGGTGGGTTCGTTCCATCTTTCATGCACTGTGGGTTGTCCTCTTCGGAGTCGGGCATTGTCCATAATATCATCATGCACCAAACTAAAATTGTGGAATACCTCCATGGTATGTGCAATGGGCATTAAGGCTTGGGCATCTCCACCGGCCGAAAGCCCGGCGGCAAGGGTTAATAGCGGTCGGGCCCGTTTTCCGCCCAAATCCATAATATACTGCATAGGGGCATATAAGGAAGAAGGATTCCCAAAAAAAGGATTCTCACTGCGGTAATTTTCGTATTCTTTTAAAAGCAGGCTCAGTTGCATTGCAAGGCAAAGATGCGCAGAAAATTTTGAAACCCACTGGTAAAATATTTTAGTCGAAAATGTAAAATCAATTTGTCATTTTTTTCAATTTCAGCCAACAAAATCAGGCTTTCATTCATCTATGATATATCTTTGTTCGTGGCCTTTTGCAACTTGAATCGCATTCAGCACGTCAAAGCTTTAACGCTAACTCTATTTATGAGTATTGGATTGTGTTTGAAATCGCAAAACGGAAGATTTGATTTAAGCTTCAATAGCAGCGGCTCCCGGTTTTTTGCCAGTACCGATTCGGGTTTGGCATTTCAGCTCAAACAGGTGCTGGTGCAAAAAGATGGAAAAACACTACATATAGGTTTAATGAGTACCAATGAAGGTGCGGGGATATTAACCATAGTAGCGGTGTGGCGTTTAAACGTAAATGGAAGTATTGATAAGTCATACGGCACAGCAGGTATTGCAAAGCTTAAAGTGCCTAATTATTCAGTAGTTGAAGTTCGCGCTGCACAAGACCCAGATGATAATTTGAATTTGGCGTATACAAGCTATACCTCTCCGTATTATTCTGTTATTTTTAGCAGGCTACTACCCAATGGCAAACTGGATTTAAATTTAAATAGTACAGGTACACAAAAAATAGAAATACCGAAAACTGCAAATTCTTTCAGCCTATCGGATATTGTACTAGACAAGTTCAACAAACCTATTGTAAGTGGATATATATACGATCAGGGAATGTATAAGGGCTTTGTGTTGAAGTGCAACAATGCTTGCAAACCCGATTCGGCATTTGGGAAATTCGGGTATTCTTATATAACAATTTCTAATTATTTCAACTATCCTGTGGATCTTACCCTGGATTCTGCAGAGAATATTTATACAATAATTTATACATCAACAAGTACCAGCCAAATAAAATGCTTCGTCTTTAAATTTTTACCTAATGGCAATATGGACGGGGCTTTTGGCAATGGAGGCAGTATAACCCTGAATACTTTTTATACCTACAGTTCTGCACTTCGCCTGGCCACATATTCCGATGGTAGTATAATAACTGCAGCTAGTAAAAATGTGGGAGGATTGGTTGTTCAAAAATGGACACCCCTGGGTAAGCCTGATTTGAGTTTTAACGACTCCGGCGTTGTGGTTACGCAAGGATTTGGAGATTTTTACTTAGTGAAAGATATTAAAATTCAAAACAATAATAATATTTGGATGGCCGGTGTTTTACGTAATTTTAGTTTGCAACAAAGAGGCGCTATTTTTTGTTTAATTAAAAATGGTTCCATAGATACCAATGTATCTGCAAGTGGACTTTTGTCTGGTGATGTGGACATTTTTACTTCGTCCTCCTTTGAGTCGTTGGCCTTTTTAAAAAATGGAAAAGTAATTGCAAACGGATCAGGATTCACAAATACAGCAACCATGGGATTTGCCTGCCAATATACATTTACCCCCATTGTACCTAAAGTAGTTATTGATTCCAAAGATCAGATTCTGGTTTATCCAAATCCCATTGAGAGTAGCAGTGTCATTAATTACCGGTTGCAAAACGCAGATATAATAAGTGTATGTATCTATAATTTAAAAGGTAAGAAAGTATTGGATTTATATCATAATTTTTGGCAAACAGCCGGGTTATATTCAAAGTCGCTTGCAGGTGCTGAGCAACTTACTCCGGGAACTTACGTCTTAGTTTTACAAACAAAAAACAACAACAGAAGTGTTAAAATACTTGTGCAATAAAAAAAGCTTCGCAATTCTATTGCTGCTGCAATTGTTTGGGCTCAATCACTTATTGGCTCAGGCTGGAGGGTTGGATCTTAGCTTTAATCGGGTAGGATATAAAATGTTTAAAATCGGTGATGTTAATTTATCCGAAGAAGGACAGATAGTACAGGTACAACCCGATGGTAAGATTTTGATTGTTGCTCAGGTTCAATTAAATGTTGGTTTTTCTTCACCCTATAATCCCGGAATTATTCGTTTGTTGCCCAACGGGGATTTAGATACAAGCTTTGCCCAAAAAGGTTTTTTAATTGATATTTTATCCGAAAATCCTATCAGTATTTCTAATTTATTTATCCAATCCAATGGAGATTTAATTTTGTGTTGTGCCCAGGATTATGGCAATGAGGCTTATATTATTAAATATGCATCTGATGGTAAAAGGGTAAAAACCTTCGGAACTAATGGGTTAGTTAAATTTAAACCCGCATTTGCATATTCCTACATGTTCTTAAAGAGATCTGTACGCATGAAAAATGGCGATATAGTGCTGGCAGGACTGGTAGACACATTTGCAACGGTTTTTAGATTCGACAGCACAGGGAGTCCGGTTTCAAACTTTGGCGAAAACGGATGTGCCAAATTTAATTTGGGAGGAGCCAATAATGCTTTTACTGATATGAATGAAGTGAAAGATGGCAAACTGATGCTGGTATTTCGCACAGAATCGAACTTCATTTTTTTAAGAAGTTATGGATTAATTAAATTGCTATCTAATGGCATAATCGATTCTACATTTGGAACCGATGGTAAGTTTTTTACTACTGAAAATTCCAATTCTTACCAGGATCATATCAGTTGCATTCAATCCGATGATAAAATCGTTGTTGCCATGGAAAATAATGGCAATATTCAATTAATGCGCATTACAGAAAATGGTGAATTGGATAATACCTATGGCAACGCAGGCGTTGTTTTACTTGTAGATGATTTTAACTTTGAATATCCAAGCAGTTTGCTTATTCAACCTGATGGAAAGTTGATTGTAGGAGGTTTAATCAGCAATCAAAAGGTACTTTTTTATATCGCCCGCCTTTTTGAAAATGGAGAGCCGGATACAACCTGGGGAAGTATGGGTATTGTAAACTCAGATTTTGGAGAACTGGATGCAAGCTATCTTCGCAGTCTGGCCATTCAAAAGGATGGTAAAATATTGGCAGTTGGGGCAGCTTACAGTTCGCTGGGGAAAATATTGCTAGCCCGATATAGAGTAAATCCCATCATTGCTCCACCGCCATTTAAAACCGATAAAGATATATTTGTATTTCCAAACCCGGTTACGCCAGAATCTGTGCTGTTTTATAAACAATCCCAAAATGCCATAGTGAATGTGTATTTGTATGATTTACAAGGCAGAAAGGTGGCTACTTTACTTAACAATTATTGGCGCCTGAAAGGGGATTACAAACTTGAATTGAAAAATATTCCTACTGAGCTTAAAGGAACCTATATCCTGCAATTGGCAACCGGCACAGAAAACCGAAGCATCAGAGTTTTGTTGGATTAGGGCTTAATTGCTCTGAAATCAACCATTATATAATTAAAGAATCATCAAAATGATACAATAGGCTGCAATTGCCCCTTTTTTTCTTTATGTTTGTTATCCAAAATTCTGGCAACAGGCATGGATAAAAAGCGTTTAATACCAAGTGTATTCACTTTTAAAAAGGGTAACTTGCGCACAATATTTTTGCCATTTCTAAGCATTTTATTTATAGCGGCTGCCTCAATAAATCTGGCAAATGCACAATTGCTACCCGATGTAAGCTTCAATAAAACAGCTTTCTGGATGGGTAAAATCAGCAATCAAACCGGGCCGCAAAATGCGATTCAAGCGGCATCCCAACCCGATGGCAGGGTGGTAGTAATTGGCACTTGCTTCGGTCACACCGGATGGGGAATGCGAAGGTTTAACATCGATGGAACACCCGACCTGAGTTTTGGAATCAATGGCATTTCTTACGGCGATGAATCTCGTAAAACGTTTTTACCGAAAGGCGTTTTTGTGCTTCCAAATGGAAATATTATGGTTTTCGGAATCGACAATTACAATATCAATGCTTTCGGTTCTTTATTTGCCTTTTATTCAAACGGTGCGGTAGATACTACGTTTGCTGATAAAGGGCATCTTGATTTGAATGGGATTGTAGTTGCCCGCTTTACTTGCGCTGCAGTATTAGAGGATGGAAGTTTTATGATGGGAGGACAAAAAGATGATGTAATACCCATTAATTTTTTAATGAAATTTACAGCAAAAGCAATTCCGGATAGTTCCTTTGGAAATAACGCACAACTAAATTTTAAAGTAGGCATTGTGCGCAACTCCATGGCTAGTTTGCATATCGATTCAGCCGGAAATTATATTTTAAATTATCAATACGACTATACCACAAACCGATACTATGCCATCAGCCGGTTAAGTAGCAAAGGACAAACCGATTTTACATTTGGAAAAAGTGGAATAGCCACAGCTTTGGTAAGCAATCAAATTGATTATCAGCAGGCTGGTTCGTTGGCAAAAGCGGGTGGTTTTGTGCAAGCCAGCTATGCAAAAGGCGTTTTTCAGCTGGCAAAATTTACCAAAACCGGATTCCTGGATTCGGCATGGGGAAAAAATGGAATTGTGAGATTGAACCGCGATTCTACAGTGGTTAAGAATTTATTGGGTGTTTATGTAAGAAAAGATGATAAAACACTATTGGTATTTAATAAATTGAATAAACAAATTGTGTTTGTTTTATTGAAATCCAACGGTAAACTCGATTCGATTTATGGCACAAATGGATATTTAAATTTTGAGTATTATTTCAATCACAATGTAAATGCCTTAGGCTCCAGCCTTAGTGATGACAATAAACTTTATATCTGCGGAGGCTTTACTACTGATACAGCCGTAAATTGGTCGTTATACAGATTTGCCGATAAACAAACAATAAAAATTAAATTAAAAAGTGAATTTTGGTTATATCCCAATCCGGTACAATCTACGGCTACTTTGGCTTATAAGCTTGATGAGCCTACTTTGGTAAGTATTTCATTGTTAAATTTAAACGGACAAAAAATTACCGATTTTTATATCAATTATGCCGAAATATCCGGTTACCATGAAAAGGTCATTAACTTGCCAGAATGGCTAAAGAATGGAATTTACATACTCAAATATGAAGCAGATAAAAAGGTAATTTACACTAAGATAATGGTGAATTAATCTGCCAAAGAAAAATCAATCATTCGGGCCTTAGGGCTCGCATTTTTAACCCTTATTGAAATTACATCGCCAAGTGAAAAACTCCGTCGGGTGCGGCGGCCAATAACTTTGCGTTCTTTCTCCAGGTAGTAATAACTATCCCCGGGCATATCGCTGATTCGGATCATGCCTTCGCAATGGTTTTCTAATATTTCAGCAAAAATACCCCATTCGGTAACACCACTTACCACTGCTTCAAACACTTGCCCAATATGCTGTTGCAGGTATTCAGCCATTTTATACTTTGTACTTGCACGTTCGGCTTCAGCGGCTTTTTGTTCCATATTGCTGCTGTGTTTGGCCAGATTTTCTATTTGCTCAGCTGTGTAACCCCCGCTTTCATTGCGCAAATAATGCTGCAAAATACGGTGTGCCAACAAATCGGGGTAGCGGCGTATAGGTGAGGTAAAATGAGTGTAAAAATCAAATGCCAGGCCAAAATGGTCGCTTCTGGCACCTGTGTATATGGCTTTAGCCATGCTGCGTATAGCCATTTGGTTGATTACAGGTTCTTCGGGTTTGCCTTGCACATCTTCCAGTAGTTTATTTAAACTCTGGCGCATGTTTTTTTCCGAATTAATATCAATTTTATAACCAAAAAGTTGGCAGAATTTTGCCAGTTCAATCATCTTCTCATTGGTAGGACTGTCGTGGGTTCTATAAATAAATGGCAACTCGGGCTTTTGTTTTTTCTTTACAAATTCTGCTACTTCGCGGTTGGCAAGCAGCATAAATTCCTCAATCAGTTTATGGGCATCAAACCGGCGTTTAAGCACTACATGGGTAGGCACTCCGGCGCTATCGAGCTTAAATCTCACCTCATCACTTTCAAATCCCATGGCTCCGTTTTTGCGCCGTTTGGCAAACAATTTTTTAGCCAGGTTGTTTAGTATAATTAATTCCGAGGCTAAATCACCCTCACCACTTACAATCCTTTCCTGGGCTTGCTCGTAGCTAAATCTTTGGCGGCTGTGAATCACTGTTTTTCCAAACCATCGGCTCAATACTTTGCATTCTTTATCTACCGTAAAAATGGCCGAAAAAGCCAACCGGTCCACATCTGGTTTCAGGCTGCAGAGGTTGTTACTTAGTTTTTCGGGCAACATAGGTATGGTTCGGTCGGCCAGATATACACTGGTACCGCGCAGTATGGCTTCCCGGTCTAGTGCTGTATTGGCAGTTACATAGTGCGATACATCGGCTATATGCACCCCTATTTCGTAGGTTTCATTTTCGAGTTGCACAAATGAGATTGCGTCATCAAAGTCTTTGGCATCCTCGGGGTCTATAGTAAAGGTGAGAATATTGCGGTAATCTTTTCTATCTGGCCATTTTTCGCCCTCTTTCAGATTTTCGGGGAAAGCAGCTGCCTCGGCTTCTACGCTTTCAGGGAACTGCACCGAAAAGCCAAATTCGGCTACTATAGAATGCATTTCGGTATCGTTGCTGCCGGGTTTGCCCAGTATTTCTGCGATTTCGCCCACAGGGTTGCGACTTGTATTAGGGAAGTCCACAATTTTACAAACCGCCTTCATGCCATCCCAATCGCTTTCTATTTTCCCTTGAATGCGAATATCAAAGGGAAAATTCTGTTTATCCGGTAATAAAAATGCACTGCGTTCAAAAACATCCAGGGTTCCAACCACGCGGGTTTGGGCCCTTTCCAGTATTTGTGTCACCTCGCCGGTAGGGCGTTTTTTTCCATGGGTAACACAAAGCACCAAATCGCCGGGCAGGCTGCGGTTCAAAAATTCGCGTGGAATAAAAATATCGTCCATTTCGGGGTGATGCTCGCCTGTAAGCAGGTATGCATCCCCTTTTTTTGTGAATTCTAAAATACCCTTAATCTGCATAGCAGGCCTCAGGTATCTGAAATTGCCCTTTGAAGGTTGTTCGGCCAGCTTTTTTGCGGTTAAGCTGGTAAGTGCCTTGAAAATCTGATCTTTATTCAGCTTTGCCTCGGGTGGAATGCGGCTTAGTATACGGGTAGGATTGAGGGTGCCTTTGGCATTGTCTTCCAAAATAGCAAGCACAATTCTTTCTGCGAAGGATAATTTAACAGCCAAAATATTTGGGTTTTTGCAAAGGTATCAGAGGTAAGCCGCTAAAAAACCAAGGTGGAAAAGTTTTCGTGACCTTATTAAATGAATCCTAACCTTGAAAGGGAATTCGCGTTTTGAAAATTTCTGTCCGCATCGTATTATTGCCACTGTGTCTACCTTAAAAAACGTAAAACCAGCTGATTCTAACTTTAGCTCTAATCGCATTGAAGCATTCAGTGACGGGGTAATAGCCATTATCATTACCCTTATGATTCTGGAAATTAAAATTCCGGATTTGCACAAGGTAAATGCCGAGCATACTATGTGGCACGCACTGAAACCCATGGTACCGCATGTAATTGCCTATCTTCTCAGTTTTGTAATGCTGGGTATTTATTGGGTAAATCACCACAATTTTTTTCATAAAATACAGTATGCCGATCGCAGATTGTTATGGTTAAATTTAAATCTGTTGTTCTGGTTTTCATTAATTCCCATTCCCACAGCTATTATGGGTGATAAACCCCTTGAGCCTGTATCCTGCCTGCTCTATGGCCTAGTGCAATTTATTTCATCGGCATCATTTACTTATATGGGCATTTATGCCAATAAAAAGGAATTATTTACCAGCAAAGTTCCCATTGAAGTGCGCAAAAAAAATATGCAGCGCAACCGTCTTTCGTTGTTGCTTTATGCATTGGCAATGGGGTTGAGCTTTGTAAGTGTATATATTTCCTACGCAATTTTTGCCTACAGCGCGGCACTGTTTTTTATGCCCAAACTGGGTATAATACAGGATGCAAAACCCGTGGCAGTGCCTGTTACAGTGGAAGAAAATAATGCTGCAGAATCTATCGAAAAAGGGAAGGAAAAAGCAGCTGAGAAACCCAAGCCTAAGAAATAATTTAATTGGCAGCGTATCCGCTGTCGTACCAAGTTTTAAATTTATTTAATTCGGCATTTGTAATGCCGGCCGGTGGCATGGTTTTGCGCACATACACCTCGTTGTAAATGCTTTGAATATTGGCTTTAATACTGCTTTCATAATTCGATGGGTTGTAGGTCCATCCGCCGCTACCCCCTGCATGGCAACTGGCGCAATGGCTATCAAACCAAGGTTTCATTGTAGCGTTTGTAAACGCTGTACCTGTAGATTTTTTGCAAGAATGCGTAATCATGCCAATTGCTGCAAACATAATACCCATCAATACCCTCTTTCTCATAGTTGTTACAACAACTAAAACTATACCAACCCCCTGATTTATTATCAGAAAATTGTCATTTGCGGTTTATTGCTCGTAATAGTTGAGGTTTTCGTGAAAGCTTTCTTTCACTGTTTTTACACCCCAGGCTGCCAGTCCAATGCAAATTATACCAACACAGATGGCCGCAAAAGAAATAGGGTGGGAGGTAATATGCTTGCCGCTGATCCATTCAAATAGCAGGGTAATAGGAACAACTCCGCCGCGCACAAAATTGGGCACTGTTGCGGTTACGGTATTGCGAATATTGGTGCCAAATTGCTCGCTGGCATTGGTAACAAATAAAGCCCAATACCCGGTAGCCAAACCCAGGAAATAGGAGATAAGGCGCAGATAAGTGGCGGTTACATCATGCACGGAAAGGTAAACGGTAGTTAACAGGCAAATGCCAATTAAATTAAGCATAATTACCTTGCGCCGGCTTTGAAAAAACTGACTTAGCATTCCGCTGAGCAAATCACCACTGCTTAATCCCAGGTAACTAAATAAAATGAGTTCGGAGGTTGAAACTTCTTGTCCTTTTAACACACCAATTTCGGGCATAAAGCGGTGGGCAAGTGCAATGAGAATTCCCACCACAAACCATACAGGTAAGCCAATTACAATGCACGCTATGTATTTTTTAAGTATTTTTCTATCCCTGAAAAGCATAAAAAAATCACCCTGCCTGATATCGTCATTTTTTAGTTTATGAAATAATTTACTCTCAAATGTACCTGCCCGCAGTGCCAGTAAAACTAGGCCCAAAACCCCACCCATGATATAAGAAATTTGCCAGTTGGCCAATTTGGTTTTAAATATTTTGTCAAAAAATGGTGCCAATAAATAGCCTTCTTTACTTACGGCAAAAGCAAAAACTGCACCCAGGGCACCTACCGTTACAATAAGCATAGTGCCAATACCCCGTTTTTTCTGGGGCATACTTTCAGCCACCAGGGTAATAGCAGCGCCAAGTTCGCCTGCCAATCCTACGCCGGCAATAAAACGCCAAAGGGAGTAAGTATGAATATTATCTACAAATGCATTGGCAATATTGGCCACACTATAAATGAGAATACTACCGAAAAGAACCGAAACCCTGCCTTTTTTATCACCCAAAATGCCCCATAATAATCCCCCCACCAGCATGCCGGTCATTTGCCACATAAACAGAATACTTTCTTTATTCATGGGTATGTGCAAACTTTCCAGGCTCTCTTTCTTAATGATATTGTACAATATAAGGTCGTAGATATCCACAAAATAGCCTAAAGAAGCTACTAAAATCATAAATGCCACCTTATGTGGCACGTGGTGGTGTTCTTCGGTTTTAGCGGTATTGTCCATGTTCCGGCATCAAATATGCACAAAAGATTGGTCATTTGGAAGCAAGTATATTTAAAACCACTGATTTTCTTAAATTTGCAAAATGGAGAAAAAGCACTTTTTGTTAGCAGCTGGCATAGTGGGATTGATTTTTTCACAAGCCTGCAAGAAAAAAAGCAAAGGCGACGATGTAACCCCTACAGATCAGCAGAAAAAAGGGCTGTTTTATGGATCGGTTAACGGCAAAGCCTGGAATAGCGAGTCGTATTTAAAAAAATACGTGGTGCATTATCAGGATAGTTTCTTTGGTTTCGATGAGAATGTATATGGCACCGAGGCCATTGTGTTTGGCGATACCCTCACCCTTGAAGGGGCCAATGTGGTTGGCACCGATTCGAGCCAGCTTCACATGGAAATTGTGCTTACCAATGCCCGGGTTGGAACATACACCCTTGGCGGATTTCCTGTAAAGAATGCGGGTAAAGCATTTGCCTATTTCTATAATAAATTGGGTACCAAAGCCGATAAAGTATGCCGCACAGGTTATACCTACTCTGGCACCATTAATATCACCAATTATACCGATAGCACAAGCCTGGTAAGTGGCACTTACTCCATAGATATGACTCCGAAAAACAGCAGCAATCCTAAAACACCGGCATTTAAAGTGTTAAGCGGCCGCTTTACGGATGTCTTTTTTGGATTGTAAAGGCGAGCTTTCGTCTGTAAAAATTTACGGATGATTAGGCATTAAAACATCGTTTACAAAGACATAAGTATTGAAAAAAACCATAAAGCCCGGAATTTATTTCCGGGTTTTTTTATTGGATAAACTTAATTGTTGAGATTGGGCTTTGCCATTTTTACCGGATAATTCATGTCCTTTTGTCCTCCATTTTATGAAGCTATCTATAAAAATTATTTATATTATGTATTAGAAATATAAATAAAAATTTATTAATCGAAGCAACCAATTTTGCGGTCAGTAAAATAAACAAAAAAACACATGACCCGAATTACAGTAGCAAAAGGCGATGGCATTGGTCCTGAAATAATGGATGTTACCCTTAAAATATTAAAGGCCGCTGGAGCCCAACTTGAAATTGATGAAATAGAAGTAGGGGAGAAAGTGTACCTGGCAGGCAATACAGCGGGCATTGCACCCGATGCCTGGGATATTATTCGCCGCAATAAAGTGTTTTTAAAAGCGCCAATCACCACCCCACAGGGAGGCGGTTATAAGAGTTTAAATGTAACCACACGCAAATTTTTGGGATTGTATGCCAATGTAAGGCCCTGTGTGAGTTTGCACCCCTTTGTGAGTACCAAACATCCGGTAATGGATGTAGTAATTGTGCGCGAAAATGAAGAAGATTTGTATGCCGGAATTGAACATCAGCAAACCGATGAAGTGGTGCAATGTTTGAAATTAATCAGCCGTCCGGGTTGCGAAAAAATAGTGCGTTACGCATTTGAATATGCCAAACAACAAAACCGTAAAAAAGTAACCTGTTTTACCAAGGATAATATAATGAAACAAACCGATGGATTGTTTCACCAGGTATTTAATGAAATAGCAGCCGAATATCCCGAAATTGAAAATGAACATTGGATTATAGATATCGGTGCGGCAAAATTGGCAGATACGCCCGAGGCATTTGATGTAATTGTAATGCCCAATTTATATGGCGATGTGTTGAGTGATGTGGCGGCTCAGATTACCGGCTCGGTGGGCTTGGCGGGTTCGGCCAATATTGGTGAAACCTGCTCTATGTTTGAAGCCATCCATGGTTCGGCCCCTCGCATTGCGGGTCAAAACAAAGCCAATCCTTCGGGTTTATTGCAGGGTGCCATTATGATGCTAAACCACCTGGGCCAGAATGCCGTGGCAGAAAAGGTGCAGAATGCTTGGTTAAAAACCCTGGAGGATGGCGTGCATACCTACGATATCTTTAAAGAAGGAACCAGCAAACAAAAGCTGGGAACCCAGGAATTTGCCGATGCCGTAATTGAAAGATTGGGACAAAAACCGGGGATTTTAAAACCTGTTTTATACGCCAATAATGCGCCACTGAATTTACCTATATATGAAAGAAAAGCACCACTGAAAAAAGAACTTGTGGGTGTGGATGTTTTTGTGCAATGGAATGGCACTAATCCCGATGCTTTGGCATCGGAATTAAAACTGATAGAAAATCATGAAATAGAACTTACCATGATAACCAACCGAGGGATAAAAGTATGGCCCAATGGTTTTGAAGAAACCTTTTGTACCGATCATTGGCGCTGCCGTTTTAAACCCCGCACGGGTGTGGAAATGGAGCAAAATCACATCATACAGCTGCTTACCAAAGCATTGGCAGCCAAAATTGATACCATTAAAACCGAAAACCTCTACAATTTCAATGGAAAAGCCGCATACTCACTCGGACAAGGCCAGTAATGCTGCACTCAAATTGCAGCTGATACTGGGTGAATTCAGCACTGCCGAAGCAGTTGAACTGATTACCCAAATGATACAGATTAAAATCCGGTATCACGAAAAGAAGATTGAAGACCACAGTTTGGAGGAGGATATTAAATACCGCGAAGCCAAAATAAAAAGTTTGCAAAACGAATTGGCAACATTACGCCAATCGGTATTAACCAAAGGCCAAAGCATGCGGATTGAGGCAACTCTAAACCTTACCCAGCCATGAGCAAAATTCTGATTTCCGGACTTTATCTGTGCATTACCATTGGTTGTATTGTATTGGCAATAAAGGCCCAAAATCCAGTAAATATGAAATTGTTTGCTTCTTTGGGAATTATTTGCGGTGCATTTGCAAACTCTCTCTTGTCTTCGCAGGAGCCCGACCAGGAGTCGCAGGGCGATTAATTCCAGACTGAAGACAAAAGCTGGCAAAGGATTTCGAGCTCCCTGGAATCCTCTTCATCAAAATGGGCAAAATGTTCACTATCAGCGTCCAGAACTGCCACTACCTGATTGTTTGCCACTACGGGCACTACTATTTCGCTATTGCTAATGGCACTGCAGGCTATATGACCCGGAAACTGATGTACATCGGGTACCAACTGGGTTTGATTTTGTTGCCAGGCTGTTCCACACACTCCCTTTCCAAAGGCTATGCGGGTGCAGGCTACCGGTCCCTGAAAAGGCCCTAATATCAGTTCATTGTTTTTAACCAGATAAAAACCTACCCACCACCATCCAAATACCTCTTTAAGTAAGGCACTGATATTGGCCAGATTAGCGGTTAAATCAGTTTCAGATTCGCACAAACCCTGGGCAGCGGCATGTACATAGGCATACTTTTCAGATTTGGAAAGAGTTTGAAAGTTTGTTTGAGAATTCTCACTTAGCACTTTGCAAATTTAAAGAATGGTGGTATTTTGCACGTTTTTTCAGGCATAATTCCATGCAAATTTTGTTTGGTATGAAAAGTATAGGGCGATGATGGAGGTAACCAACACAAAACCGTTCGACGTAGTTTTTACGTTTGTGAAGCATCCCTATTTTGGTATGGTAGTGGAAGCCAATGCAGTACAATTACTTGCAAATGGTGAGTATTCGCTTACCTATCAGCGCATCCGCGAAAAAACCGCTGCCTATTTCAGTTTGAATGCCGAACAGACCGAAGCGGTAAAACTGATTGAAGAATTTGAGGCCGAAGCCATTATGAAGAAATTTTATAAGGGCAATAAGCGCATACGTACGACTGAATTTTTTCTGAAGCACTATGATGCCGAGTTGCATAAAAAGGTGCGCGAGCTGATAGAAAAGCGTTTGGCCAAAATTATGGAGCTCATTCGCAATTATCCCTTATTTGTAGCCGGCAGGGCAGGTGAGGCTAGTGATACCCGCATTACTTACAATGATGAGCCTGCAACAGTGCTTTTCCATTTCAGACGCGATGAAACCGGCACCAATTATTTTGCCACCATCAAACAACAGGATCAAAAAATAGATTTTTATCAAAACAATAGCGAAATACTAACATCCAAACCTGCCTGGTTGTTAACTACCAAAGGGTTATATCATTTCGGAAAATTTGTTGATGGGAATAAAATCAGGCCATTTTTAAATAAAAAATACATTCATGTAGAACCCCGTAGTGAAGAGGTTTACATGGAGAAATTTGTAAAACCCCTGCTCGAAAATCATGATGTGTATGCCGTGGGGTTTGATATTATTACAGAACAATTCCATGCCGATCCAATTCTGCGTTTGATGAAAGGATTTGATTCCAAACTCTATGTAGGCTTGTTTTTTAAATATGGCAACTGGATTTTTCCTTACCACGTAAACAAACGGGTAAATGTATCGTTGGATATTAAAGAGAATCAATACTTATTTCACCGCATACGCCGATCCTACAATTGGGAAAATGAAAAAATATCGGCCTTAAAAGAAATGGGTTTGGAGAATGCCGAAGGGAGTTTGTTTCAGCTCAGCGGCTCTGAAAAATCTTTTGAACTGCTGGAATGGATGAACCGCAATGCGGAACCCCTTCGACGAGCCGGTTTTAGGCTTGAACAAGAGTCGTCGGATGTTACATATTTCCTGGGAGAAGTGAGCTTGGATGTGCAGGTGCGGAAAGACAACGATTGGTTTGATGTGCAGGCCGTAGTGCGTTTTGGCACTTTTCAGATTCCTTTTATACGGCTGCGAAAACATATACTCGAACGCAAGCGGGAGTTTATTTTACCCGATGGCTCGGTGGCTGTTTTGCCGGAAGAATGGTTTACTCGCTTTGGGCGCATTGCCCATTTGGGTGAAGTTGAAGGAGAGAGTTTCAGACTTAAAAATATGCATTTCTCTCTGCTCGACGATATTTCTGAATATGTTGAGGAAGATGAGAAAATTGCCCCTGGCTGGGAAGGGTTACTTGTGGCCGGTAGTATACCTGAATATGAACTACCGGAGGGACTGAATGCAGAACTGCGGCATTACCAGGCAGAAGGCTACAGTTGGATGCGATTTTTAATGGAGCACAACATAGGCCCGCTGCTGGCCGATGATATGGGCTTGGGTAAAACTTTGCAAACCTTGGCCGTGTTGCAGTTTTTGGCCGATAAACGCCAGAAATTGGTTCAGGAAAATTTGCTTCAATCGGTTAAAAAACCAGCAAAAACCAATGCAGACCCCAACTCTCCGCACAAAGTGCAGCTCAATTTATTTGATACCACAGTAGCGGCAGAAATAACGGTGGAAAGTGATGAAGATGAAAACGACTTTAATCCATTGCACCGCATTTCAGGTCCATCGCTGGTAGTAGCCCCTAAAAGTTTGTTATATAACTGGCAGGCCGAGGCGCGCAAATTTGCACCCGGATTAAACGTGGTTATTTATGGTGGAATGATGCGACATAGGCAGCTTGCCCACTTTGATAGTGCCGATATTGTTATTACCAGCTATGGCACTATGCGAAATGACGTTGACGAACTTTCGCGCATCAATTTTAGCTGTGTAGTTTTGGATGAAAGTCAGGCCATTAAAAACCCGGCTTCTCTTACTGCACGAAGTTTGCACCGCATAAAAAGTGATTATAGGCTGGCACTCACCGGTACCCCCATAGAGAATACTTTACTGGATATATGGAGCCAAATGGACTTTTTAAATCCAGGTTTATTGGGCACCTACAGTTATTTCGAAAAGCAATTTATTAAGCCCATTGAAAAAAACACCAATGAGCAAAGAGCAGCGGAATTAAAGAAAATTCTGGATCCATTTGTGCTGCGCCGCACCAAAAAACAGGTTGCATCCGAATTGCCCGAGAAAATTGAAAAAGTGCATTACTGCGAAATGAGTGAGGAACAGGCTGAAATCTATGAAAAGGTAAAAAGCCAATACCGCAACGAAATTCTGGAACATGTGCAACAGGTAGGTATAGCGCGCAGCCGACTAAAAATATTCAACGGTCTTATGCATTTGAGGCAATTGGCCCTGAATCCGGCCTTGAAAGACGAAGAATATTCAGGCAAAAGCGGAAAGGACGAAGAAATTCACCATATGCTGCTGCGCGCTTTAGAAGGTGGCCATAAGGTACTGTTGTTTTCGCAATTTGTAAGTTATTTGCATATTTACCGGGAAATACTGGAGAGTGAGGGCATTGAATATGCCTATCTGGATGGAAGTATGGATTCGAAACAACGTTCAAATGCAATTGATAAATTCCAATCCAATTCGAATGTGAAAGTATTTTTATTATCGCTGCGTGCAGGCAATAGTGGAATAAATTTAACTGCAGCCGATTATGTATTTTTAGCAGACCCGTGGTGGAATCCGTTTACAATGAGACAGGCTGAAGACAGGGCGCATCGCATTGGACAAAACCGAACAGTTTTTTCATATAAATTTATTACAAAAAACACCATCGAGGAAAAAATTCTGAAGTTGCAACAGAAGAAAACTTTACTGGCCGAAAGTATTATCCCCGATGAGGATACAGTGCTTACAACGCTGGATTTGACCGAATTGGAAGACTTACTTGCATAATTGAAATTTATTTTTTTCAAAAAAATTTGTTGCAACACTTGTAATACCGAAATAAAGACCTCAACTTTGTTTGCTTATTTATAGGAGCAAACTATATGGCGAATGATTACCAGGATGAAAAACCGGTAAAGATTGAAGAAGGCTGGTATGAGGTTTTGAAAGATGAATTTGAAAAACCCTATTTCGGTTATTTGAAGCAGTTTTTACTGAAGGAGAGACAGGCTGGATATGTAATTTATCCTCCAGGCTCGCGAATTTTTGCCGCATTTGATCACACCCCATTCGATAAGGTGAAATGCGTAATTGTAGGGCAAGATCCCTATCATGGTCCAAGACAGGCAAATGGACTGTGTTTTTCTGTGAATGATGGACAGAAAAAACCACCAAGTTTGGTAAACATTTTCCGCGAACTGAACAATGATTTGGGATATCCCGTACCATATTCAGGCAATCTGGAAAAATGGGCACATGAAGGCGTATTGCTTTTGAATACCATTTTAACTGTGCGCGCGGGTCAGCCCAAAAGCCACCATGGCCACGGTTGGGAAGAGTTTACTGCTCATGCCATTGAACAACTTTCCCTTCAAAAAGACCATTTGGTGTTTATTCTTTGGGGCCGCGAAGCCCAGGAAAAGGAAGAATTGATTGATCCTTATAAACATTTGGTGCTTAAATCGCATCACCCAAGTCCGTATTCCGCGGATAAAGGTTTCTTTGGCAATCACCACTTCTCCCGTACCAACGACTGGCTGGTAGACCACGGAATGGAGCCTATCAACTGGAATCTGGTTGACGGTGTTTCTGAACCCGAATACGCAGAAGAATACGAGTTTTAAAATCCAACCGGATTTCACACGTTCCCACAATTGTGCATATGTTTCATAAACAATGCCGGTTGTGGGAATTTTATTTTGCATGCAATGGAAAACCCCATTCAATTATCGGCTGCTACCATTGTTCAGGGTAGAATACCTGTGCTTACCGGTATAGACCTGAAAGTTAGCAAAGGCGAGTTTGCCTTTTTGGTTGGTCGCACAGGTTCGGGAAAATCATCGCTGCTAAAAACCCTGTATGGCGAATTGCCGCTGGCGGAGGGCAGTGGTAATGTGGGTGAATTTGCCCTGCATACCCTTAAAAGCAGGCAGATTCCTCAGTTGCGCCGGCATATTGGCATTGTTTTCCAGGATTTTCAGCTACTTACCGATCGCAATGTAATGGACAACCTATTGTTTGTGCTGCGTGCTACCGGATGGAAGAATAAGGATGATATGTATGCAAGGGCCCACGAAGTGCTTAAAAAGGTGGGTTTGCAAACCAAAGATTATAAAATACCCGCCGAATTAAGCGGGGGCGAACAACAAAGACTGGTTATTGCGAGGGCGCTGCTCAATAAGCCCGACGTTATTCTGGCCGATGAGCCCACAGGTAATCTCGACCCTGAGGTAAGTGATGAGGTAATGGAATTGCTGCAGAATATTTGCAAAGAAGGAACAGCGGTTTTAATGGCTACCCACGATTACCGTTTGATTGAAAAATATGGAGGAACTATATTCCGTGTTTCCAACGGCAGGGTTGAAAAAATAGATAACCTGGGCAATCTTACGCGCAATGTTAGCGGCGCCGAATAATACGGTGTATAATAACCTTTCCATAAAAACATTGGAACGAGTCCATAGGTTCGTACTGATATCGGCTAAAAAATCGCCTGTTTTTATCCCCATTTAAAATGCTTTTGCGCGAGGTGGGTGATGGAAAATCAATACAATCTGTATAAACATTGTATTTGTTTTCTAACCAAAAATCAATCTTGCTTTCGAGATAACGCCAGTTTTGTTCTTCAATGTCTGCTGGTGATTTTTCAAATGGGTTGTTTGTATATCCAAAATCATCAATATTGCTGTCTAAACTTGTGTAAACATCTTTATACTGGCAATAATTTTGAATGTAAATTTTATTATGGGATATATATCTACCCTTGTATTTTTCTTGGATTCGCACTTGCGCATCCAGATTTTCAAAGTTTAACATATTGGCTGGAACAATCGCAGTTGTCATATTCCATATAAACATGCCTGCAGCTGCAAAATAGATTACCTTATCCTTTATATTCCATACACTGGCTATAATCAATGCCAGTAGCAGGGGTATCATTACCATAAACTCTGCATTGCCTACCGAATACCAGGCAAAAAGCATCTGAAAAATAAATGCCCAGATGAGGGTTGTTCGCATAAGGCCAAAGGCCTTATAATTTGGAATTTTTTCTAATTTGCTTAGGGTTTTTAGTTTATAATAGCCAGAGATTCCTATAAGAAAAATGGCAATGATTATTCCCAATTTAACCAGAAAATAATGTTGCCACAGCAAAGCTACATTTCCGTGAATTTGAAAAAAAGAACGTATAAAATTAATGCCGGTAAATTTAAAATTATCCATGCCAGGCATTAATTGCACAGTTTCTGAACCCAAATCACCTTTCAAAAAATCAATTAAACTTTTGTTATCCAAAACTGCAAAAAAGAAATAAATGCCTAATAATAAAAAAAGTATAGTGATTGGAATAAGTATGATTCGTATGTGAAAACCTTTTTTCAGCACCAAAGCAAGGCTGGCGGCCAAAAACCACAATAGATGGATTTGATGAAAAAGAATGGCAATACCCATGAATGTAAAGGCCATAATAAGTCGGGGATAATTGCGGGTATATTCAGAAAAAAGCAAAAAATAAGTACCCAATAAAGAGAAGTAAATAGGGATGATATAGGTTTCGTTTTCTGTGGCAAAGCGCATAAAACCATGGGCACTAGCTATAAACAGCACCCAGGCAATTGGATTGGGATTATTTATTTTAACCAGTATTTTTTTAGCAATAAATAGTATTAATCCAGCTATAATTGCATTGATAATTTTGAATATAACCAGAGAATGTATGAATAAACTTATAAAATCATATAGTAAATGATGGGGACCAATATTAGCGTTAAAACTTGCGTACCCATAGGCATCGCTGCTGCTATTTGCTGTAGGAAAAAGCAAATAAATAACAGTAAAAAATACAATCAATTGGTTTGATATGCGATTTTGATTTTCCAAAAAAATTATTCTGTTGATTTACTAAAAATATTTTGTGCACTGCTCACTGGTATCTTTTGGTATCGCGCATATGCATTAACTGCAGCCATTCGTATTTTTTCATTACTCTCCCTTTTTATCCAGCTCTGCAAGGCATCATGCAAGGAGTAAGCCTCTGGGCACATCAAACTGCTGGTGAGTAAAATGGGTTGCACACCCTGCAATATAAGCCTTTCATAAAAGTACGAATTACTCAAACAGCAAATAGCCATGGCTTGTTGAGGGTGTTTTGGGGTTTCGCTAAATGGTATATTCATGTCCATAAGTCCGTTGTGGCCGGTAAACACCACCAACTGGGCCGAAGCGTAAAGGTAAAGTTTTTGTGCTGGTGCAAGGGTAATGCTGTCAGTAAGTTTTTGTTCCAAACTCAGGGTATAGTCTACCAGGCAGCGTTCCATATTGCGCCCGCGATACCCATCTATTACCAAATACACATTGCTATCACGATGTTTATACACCAGCCTTTCCATGCGAATCGAATCGGGGGTGTGGCCGCTTTTTTGAATCAATTTCCAAAATGCCGATTTATTGAAATAAGTGCGATTGCCATAGCCGCAGCCCCAGTACAAATTATTGTTGGGGTCATCTCCATTGCCAATGATACGTCCTACTTTTACAATTCCCTGATAGTCATTGTCGCACAAAGCGGTGAAGACATGAATTAACCTGCAATTGTTTTGTGGCACAGACGCGATTACGGTAGCGCCTGAATCCTGCACGCGTAGTTGATTTTTTGTACCTGAAGTATTACAGCTTGCAACTGCCGGTAAAACCCATAACAAGAAGATTGAAGTGCGCATAAAATTCATTTGCATTGCAATAATAAACGCAGAAACAGATAAACTCTTTTGTGAATGTGAAATTTCCAAGGGAATTTCGCAGTGTGATTCCGGCTTCTGATATACATATTGTAAATCTGCTGAAACAAACCGCTTTAGCCACGCAAACCCAGGCCTGGATTGTGGGTGGCTATGTGCGCGACCTGGTTTTAAAGCGAGATACCAAGGATATAGATGTAGTGGTTTTAGGCAGCGGAATCGACTTTGCCCGCACCTTTGCTTCATCCATATCAGCCGAAAAACATGTGTCGTACTTTAAAAATTTTGGCACAGCCCAGGTAAAAACCGGCGAATGGATTATCGAATTTATCGGGGCCCGAAAAGAAAGTTATCAGCGCGACTCGCGAAAACCTCTGGTAGAAAACGGAAGCCTTGAAGATGATCAGAATCGACGCGATTTTACCATCAATGCTATGTACCTGAGCCTTAATCAAGGTGATAATGGCGGTTTGATTGACCCTTTCAACGGAATGCAGGATATTCAGGATCAAATTATCCGCACACCCTTGGATCCGAATATCACTTTTAGCGATGATCCGCTTCGAATGTTGAGGGCTATAAGGTTTGCCACACGCCTGGGTTTTACAATCGAACCCAATGTTTTTGAAAGTATTAAAACCAATGCCGGCAGAATTGAAATCGTTTCGCAGGAAAGAATTACCGATGAATTAAATGGCATAATTATGTGCAAGCAGCCAGGCCGTGGGTTTGAAATGCTTTTCGATACCGGTTTGCTTCAAATTATTTTTCCAGAGCTGGCGGCCATGCAAGGTGTTGAAACCCGACAGGGTAAGAGCCATAAGGATAATTTTTATCATACCCTTCAGGTGCTCAACCAGCTTTGCGAATTGAGTGATGACTTATGGCTTCGATGGGCGGCCATTTTGCACGATATTGCCAAACCCGCCACCAAACGATTTGAACCTGGTGTGGGCTGGACTTTTCATGGCCATGAGGACCGTGGCTCGCGCATGGTAAAACAGATTTTCAGACGCATGCGACTGCCCCTGGATGAAAAAATGCGCTATGTAGAAAAACTGGTGGCCCTGCATCTTCGTCCCATAGTGCTGGGGCAGGATATAGTTACCGATAGCGCAGTGCGGCGCCTGATTTTTGAAGCCGGCGATGCCCTGGATGCATTAATGAAACTTTGCCGTGCAGATATTACCAGTAAAAATGAAGCTAAAGTGGCCCGACATATCCGAAATCTGGGAAAAGTGCAGGAAAAAATTGATGACCTAATGGAACGCGATAAACTTCGCACCTGGCAACCTGTGATTACGGGTAATCATATCATGGAACTTTTTGTAATTAAGGATCCAAGACAAATAGGCCAGGTAAAGGATACAGTTCGCGAAGCTATACTGGAAGGGGAGGTGCCCAATGAAATCGGACCTGCCATTGCTTTTGCAAAAGAAACTGGAATGAAACTGGGCCTGGAGCTAAAAGCTTAATTTCTGAGTTGCTTGTTTTTTTGTTGCCAATAAATACATTTGTTGCATGAAAACATTTTTAAAATTGATTTTGGTTGTGGGTGTTGGGTGTAATTTTCATCATATTTTCAGCCAGAACAGCGGTGTTGAAAGAATAGTTCAATTGGTAAATGAAGAGAACTATGAAAAAGCCGGCAAAGTAATTGACAGTTTGATTAAAAAGAATCCAAAGCGGGCCAGTTATTATTGTATCAAATACAAATATTTATTCCGAATCGGGCAAATTAAAAAGGCACAGGATTTTATGGCAAAAACCATCAGGAAAATGCCCGATAGCGCAGTTTTGTATAATACCAGAGGCATTTATATGGATAAAATTGGAGTAAAAGAACAGGCAATGTTCGATTTTAAGAAAGCCTTGGAATTGGCGAAAACCGATGATGAGAAATCAATGGCACTTACCAATGTTGGCAGTCAATACCTCAAATTCCGTCAATTTGATTCAGCTTATGCTGTATTGCAGGAATCGGTAAGATTAGATTCAACCAATACTGGTGCGTGGAACAACCTGGCCATTGTGTGCGATGAACTGAAGAAAAATGAAGAAGTAATGGTATGCCTGAATAAAGTGATTCAAATTGATTCGAATTTTATAGCTGGATATGTGAATATTGGCTTCAGGTATCAAAACATGGGCGAGTATGCAAAATCCATTGAATATTTTAATAAAGCACTGGCTTTAAGTGAGGATGAACCCTATGCTTACAGCAATCGCAGTTTTAGTAGGTTTAAGCTCAACGATTTAGCAGGTGCTCTTATGGATATTAATAAATCGATTGAGCTCAATCCTATGAATTCCTGGGCTTTTAAAATTCGGGCACTTATCAATTTTAAACTCAACAATAGGGCTGAGGCTTGTGAGGATCTAGCCAAAGCAGCGAGGCTTGGATATACGGCACAATATGGATCTGAAGTGGATGATTTAATCAAATCCAATTGCAGATAAGCCTGTTAAATCTGCTCTCTGAATCCGTCCTTTATTTCCGAGTCGGGTACAAAATTGCAAGCAGCTTCGGCTTCAGTATTTAATTCCTTCAATGTTAAATGATCCGAAACGGTGGTTTGCAGCCATACTTCTCCACTTTTTCGCAGTACCTGTGCATGCAATCCAAATTGGTTTTCGAAGACTGATTCCAATTCAGCAACAGTCATATTTTTAAGCAGTTCAAATTCACCAATTTTATGCGGATTTCCGGCTTCATTTATCGTTAAACTTAAGGGCAACTTGTCGGCTTTTGAGTTGGCTTTACCGGGTTGGTGACTGTTAGCGAAAAAAGCAATTTGAAGGAAGGGAAATTGCAAATTAAATGCCTGATGAATTTCGCGCAAAAGGGTGTGATTGTTTATTTTGATAATCATGTTCAACGAAGCTAGGGCATATTAATTGGTTGGGATGTGACACTTATTACACAGCGGTTAAACAGTGGATTTATTCGATTGAAAATTGAAATTTACAGAATTAAAAAGCATAAAAAAACCCGGAAGATTAAAACCTTCCGGGTCGCAATATTTTAATTGTCGATTATTCAGGGCTGCCACCATCCACCCAGCACTGCAATATTTGCAATACAGAATCGGATAACTGGGGTGATTTTTTAGGCATTGGGTCAAATCCTTCCTGGTGACGAAGGCTGCCCATAAAACGTGCCTTTTTGCTTTCTGCCGAAACCAATGCATAGTTAGTTAATTCAATACCATCGGCTTTCCATTGGCTGCTGTGGCATTTATTTCCACATGCCTCGTCAATGATGGGTTTAACATTGGCGGTATAGGTTGGTGTGGTTTTGCAAGCAGTTTTGGATTTGCTGGTGCTAGTGCTGGCCGAAGTACCTTTTTTGCAGGTAGCAGCCATAGTCATAACGCCTATCATCATGGCGCCTAACAGATAAATGGTGTTTCTTTTCATATTGAATGGAATGCAAATGTAAATAATTGTTTAAACAAATAAAAGCCCCGAATCGAAAAGTTTAAACAAATTGTTGGGATAGATTGATTTCCAAATGGTTGTTGCTCATGGGCGCATTTTGTTGTATTTGTTGCGATACTCGGCAGGGGTAAGGCCGGTTATTTTTTTGAATATGGAGCGAAAAGCTTTTGTATCGGTATATCCCACTTCGCTCATCACCTCATTTATATTCAGCCTGGAGGATTCAAAGTTGCGCTTGGCGGCTTCAATTTTAATACGCTGAATATATTCAAGCACACTATTGTTTGTAGCAGTTCTAAACCTGCGTTCAAAACTTCTGCGTCCAACCGAAACGTATTCTGCCAATTCATCCACACTTATTTTCTCCTGAATATTCTGCTCAATGTACTGCTGGGCCAGTTTTACCGCTTCGTCGGTATGATTTTTTTGCCCTTGAAACATAGCATAGGCAGTTTGGCTTTCCCGGTCAATGTCTACTGCGAAATATTTTGAAGCCAGAATGGCTGTTTCACGATCAGAGTATTTTTCAACCAAATGCAGTAACAAGTTCCAGTAAGAGTTAGCCCCGCCACTCGAATACAAGCGGTTTTCTTCGGTAATAACGCTGCCATCCACTACTTCTACATTGGGAAATAAACTTCTGAATTCATTTTGAAAACCCCAATGGGTAGAGCACTTTTTACCATCGAGTAAACCGGTAGATGCAAGCAAAAAGGCACCTACACATAGGGAGGCAACTTCTGCGCCAGCCTGATATTGTTGCTGAATCCATGGAATTAATGCTGCATTTTGGGCAATGGCATTTTGCATATTCCCAAATAGAGCAGGAATAAGCACAATGTCAGCTTTTTCAGCATTTTCCAGCTGCTGTTCAGTATGCACAGTGTATAATCCTCCATTTAGCAATATTTCTTTGCTGGCACCAACCAATCGGACCCTGAAAAGTGGATCGCGCCCCGATGCCATAAAAAATTGATTTACTGCCGAAAACAAATACTGAGGATCAGCAATCGCCTGCAATACCGAAGATTCGGGAACCAAAATGCTCACATTTTTCATAGATTGCAAAGAAAATAGGATTGCAAAGGTAATATCGCAATTTGTCGCAAAAAGCCCCTTTTTTGACTTTTTTGCACATTGTGAGGTATTCGCCAACAATGCAATTTTGCATTAATATTAACAAAAATGAAAAATCTGGAATTCAAAATTCAAATTCAGGCTAGTGCCTCTAAAGTATGGCATGTGCTGTGGAGCGACTTTACGTATCGTCAATGGACAGCGCCTTTTAGTCCGGGCTCTCATGCAGTAACGGATTGGAAAGAAGGCAGCAAGGTGCTGTTCTTAGGTCCGGAAGGAAGTGGCATGTTTTCTAAAATAGAAGCTTGCAAAACCTTTGAATATATGGCATTTAAACACCTGGGTGAAGTTAAAAATTTTGAAGAACAACCTGTTTCCGATGCCATAAAGGATTGGGTTGGTGCCATGGAAACCTACCGTTTGGAAGAAAACAACGGCGTAACTTCTCTCACCGCTACTACCGATATGCCCGAAGAATTTATAGAATCGATGGGTGAAGCATTTAAAAAAGCAATGGATCTTGTGAAATCACTTTCCGAAAATCCGGTAGTATTAACCGTAACTACATCGGTTAATGCAAGTGCAGAAAAAACCTGGGCCCATTTTACCCAACCCGAGCATATTATGCAATGGAATAATGCATCGGATGATTGGCATTGCCCGACAGCTAGCAGTGATTTGCGCCCGGGGGGAAGTTTTTCCTATACCATGGCTGCAAAAGACGGAAGTTTTTCGTTTGATTTTGGTGGGGTTTTCAATGAAGTAAAACCATTTCATATGCTTACTTATACCATTGGGGACGGCCGCAAAGTGGAAGTAACTTTTCAGGAAGAAAACGGTACCTGCAGCGTGGTCGAAAAATTCGAAGCCGAATCTATGAATTCCTATGATTTGCAAATAGGAGGTTGGCAAGCCATTTTAAATAATTTTAAAAAACAAGTAGAAGGCTCGGAAGGCAGAATGTAGAATGCAAAATGTAGAATGTAAAATGTAAAATGCAAAATGGAGAATGGAGAATGTGACAGCCCAAGTCATGCGCAATAACACTTTCCATGCACATTTTCATCCTGGCCTGAAACGAAAATTTTACATTTACATAATTGTAAAAACCACCCAAATTCAATTATTTAATATCCAAAAACCACAACACCACAATACTACACTACCACAATTACTAAATACCACACTACCACAATCTCTAAATACCACAACACCATAATCCATGAACCCCATATACCCTTGCCTTTGGTTTGATAATCAGGGCCTCGACGCTGCTAATTTTTATTGCTCAATTTTTAAAAATTCAGGCATTAAATCCAATAATCCTATGGTTACTATTTTTGAATTGGAAGGACAAAAAATAATGGCCTTAAATGGAGGACCTGTTTTTACTTTTAATCCTTCCATATCATTTTTTGTAACCTGCGAAACAGATGAAGAAATAAACCATTTATGGAATGAATTAATAAAAGGTGGTAATGTATTGATGCCTTTGGGCCAATACCCCTGGAGTGAAAAATATGCCTGGCTCAATGATAAATTTGGATTATCGTGGCAATTAATGAAAGGCACTTTAAATCCGGGGCAGCCTAAAATTTCGACCTGCTTTTTGTATGTAGGTGAGAAGTTTGGAAAAGCCGAAGAATCGATTCATTTTTATTCTGATATTTTTGATGATTATAAACTCGAGCATATCGAAAAATATGGGGAAGAACCAGGTCAGACAGTCGGCACATTAAAGCATGGTGAATATTATTTGGGTGGCAGGCGCATGATGGCCATGGATGGGGCTGGAAACCACAATTTCCATTTTAATGAATCCATCTCTTTTGTGATTGATTGCGATAGCCAGGAAGAAATTGATTTTTATTGGGATAATTTGCTAAAAGGTGGCCAGGAAAGTCAATGTGGTTGGCTGAAAGACCAGTTTGGTGTTTCATGGCAAGTGGTACCTTCCATTTTAGCTAAATTAATGTCGGACCCTTCCAAAGCACCTAAGGTGGTTGAGGCCTTTATGAAAATGAAAAAATTCAATATTCAGGCCCTGATTGATGCTGCAGGAGGAATGTAAAATTTAGAATGTAAAATGTAAAATGTAGAATGGAAGATGGAAAATTATACAGCTGGTGAAAAGCACAACTTGCAGTCCGCCGAAATTTAAACGGGTGGCGCAAAATGTAAAAGCCAGGAAAAACGCCTTTACAACACAACTACCATTTTTTTAACAAAATAAACCATTTACCGAATCCAAAATTCAACTAATCTAACAATTTCCCGTGTTCACCCCGTACCTTACATTTCCAGGCAATTGCAGACAGGCATTAAATTTTTATCAAACCTGTTTCAATGCCGAGCTCCAATTGCAAACTGTTGCCGAGTCGCCTTTGGCCGACAAAATGCCGGCACAAATGGGTTCCTTGATTTTACATGCTACCCTGCAGTTGAAAGATCAAACCATCATGGCCTCGGATATGGTGCCTGAGGGCGGGTTAATCGTGGGAAACAACGTTTCGATAGTTTACAATTGTGAATCTGAAAAAGAGATCCAATCCTTGTACGAGATTTTATCTAAAAATGGGGTGCGCAATCATGCCATTGAAACTACTTTTTGGGGTGCATTATTTGGCGATCTTACTGATAAATATGGAATCCATTGGTTTTTAAACTTTGAACAAAAACAAAAAAAATAATATGTCATTTCAAGCGTATCTCGACAATATCAAAGCCAAAACTGGCAAGGGGCCTGAAGAATTTAAAGCCTTGGCTAAAGAAAAAGGATTCTTAATAAACGGCAAATTAAATCCAAATGCAAAAGCGGGCGAAATTGTGGATTGGTTAAAGACCGATTTTGATTTAGGGCATGGGCATTCAATGGCTATTTATGCGCTTTTTAAAGGAAAAAAATCGTAAATGAAACAAACCTTTGAAACTATCTTAATACTTGCGGGTAAAACCGCTACCGGCTTTGAAATACCGCCCGAAATTGTGGCCTCTTTTAATGCAGGAAAAAAAGTTCCGGTGAAAGTAACCATAAATGGTTATACCTATCGCAATACCATAGCTGTAATGGGCAATACATTTATGTTGGGTGTGAGTGCAGAACACCGCGCTGGCTCTGGGGTTAAAGCCGGTGATGTTTTAACTGTTACCCTGGAGTTGGATACCGAACCCAGGGTAGTAGAAATTCCTGAAAATTTATTAAAATTATTTGCCGAAAATCCACAGGCGCGTATTAATTTTGAAGCGTTATCGCATAGTAAAAAGCAAGGATTGGTTTTGCCCATTAAAGCGGCTAAAACCGAAGCAACACTTCAGAAAAGACTTGCCCAAACTATGCAGATTTTGCTTGGAAATACCTAACAAATAGCCATGGTTGAAGTATTTAAAACCAATGTGTTAAAAGAATATCAGGCGCTTGGATTATTAGAGCAACTGCAACATCATTTCCCGGATGGTTACCTCAATTTCGATTTGGCCGACTGCGACCATATTCTGCGTGTTGAGGCAGGACATATTCACCCCGATGTGGTGGTAAATGTGCTCCAACAGGAAGGGTTTGCCTGCGAGGTGCTCGCTGAGTAAAAATACCTGATATTATTCTACCACAAAGCTTCTTACAAAGTTTTGGTCACTGGTTTTTACTTGTAAAAAATACGTACCCGCTTTTAGTTTAGGCAATTTATATTTAGCAGAGTAATGGACAGAAATTGCACCACTATGGAGCGTTGCACATTTTCTTCCGGATAAATCTATTATCTCCACTTCTCCGTTCATTTTTTGCTTGTTATTTAAAGTTACTGTAATGAACTCTGCCGTAGGATTTGGATACAGTTGTATACAAGTTTTATTTTCCAGTTTTGAATATCCGGCAGGGTTGTTTTCTTTCACTGCCAAGGTAGACAAAAAGGTTTGGTCACTTGCTTTATGACCTTCATAATTGGAATTAAATCCGCCGTAGAAAACAAAATCACCGCTGCCTGCTGGAGGTGCTATCCAATCAAACGACCAACTCATTGAATCCACGCTTTCAATGCCATTTGCGGTATAGGTAATGTACTTATCAGCGCCAACCAGTTTGGTTTTCACAGTATCGGTAAGCACCATTTTGCCCATTAATTTACCTTTTAAATCCTGGGGAGAAATCTCAAACCCAAAGCGTGTAGCTCCGATCTCAATGTTTTTTACATAAATGGTGTATTTTTTTCCGCCCTCATATCCTTCCTTTGGAATATTAGAAGTAATCCAACCATTTACATCGGTTTTAAAACCACCATGACAAGCTGTACAATCTTTCAGACTATCACCTGGTGAACCAGTATAACCAGGGGCCGCACCATCTTTTTTCATTACCCTGCGAGGTTTGAATGACTCCATGCCCACAAACACAGCTGCTGCAAGTAAGGAACAGTATACAATTTTCTTCATGGTTCAAAATTAAAGACCTCAAATTTAAGCAAATAGGACGAATCGTGGAAATTATTGCATTTTTAAGCACGGTCTTGCTCTCTCCAATATTCCGTGCGCAGTTGTTTTCTGCACTCGGCCGGGCTTATGTGGGTTTGCTGTTTAAAGAAGCGTGTAAAGTAAGATGGATCGTCAAAGCCCAGGATATGGGCAATTTGGTTTACATTTAAATCGTCAAATAGCAGCATTCGCTTAGCTTCCAATATCAATCTATCCTGTATAAAATCTGTGGCGGTAAGGCCTTATGCTTTTTTTACTTTTTCATTTAGGGTTGCAGTGGTAATATTCAGTTTTTCGGCATAATCTGAGGGTTTATGCAACCGCACAAAATTCTCCTCTACCATCAATCTGAATTGTTTAATTAAATCAATTTCTACCGGATTCGAATCCTCAGGATTTTGAACTAAATACAGCCTTTTTAATTCGGTTAACAGCACATTCAGGTAGGCTGCAATCATGCTGTTCTTATCGGTATAATCGCTACCGGCATGTGTTTTTAGGGTGCTAAATAAATGCTGAATAACGGTAAATTCGGTCTTGGGAATATTAATAACAGGCGATTTTGTGTTATTATTGGTGTAGGGTAAATATTGCAATTGGTTTTTTACCATGGCATTAAATTCAAAAAAACTGCGCGAAAAAAGAATCACATAACCATGCGAATCCAGCGCCCTCTGTACCATATGCACCTGGCCCGGTGAAACTACGTGCACACTTTGATCGGAAATGCTAAATTTTTCAAAATCTATCTGATGCGTACCACCGCCTTTTTCAAATAGAAATATTTCATAATAAGAATGCCTGTGAAAATTCAATGGATCGTATTGCTGCTTCCCGGTGAGGTCTACAATTTCAAACGGGATTTCAGTCCCGAGATGGTTGTACAAATGGTAGGTAGGAACTTGTTCCATGATTTTTCAAAATTACAAGCACTGTTTAAATTACAATCTCTTTCGGTTTATTTTTACATTTATATGTGATTTAGACTTGTGCACCTTTGCATTAACCCGTTTGCTATTGAGAAGGGATTTATGTAGCATTGCAGAATAAATGAAATTGTCTCAGGCAAAAAACAGATCAGTTGCAGGAATAGCGTGCATGATTGGTTTTTTTCTGCTGCCTGCATCTGGCATGGCTCAAGATTCTACCCGCATTCATAAAGTCAAAGTGCTACCTGTACCCGCTTTTGGCTACAGCCCGGAAACAAAGTCTTATTTTGGCGCAGTCACCCTGTTTACTTTTCATTTTTACCCCGATTCGAATACAAGGGTTTCCAACGCAAAGGTTGAATTTAATTATACCCAACGAAAGCAGATTATTGTGGAGTTGGGTTGGAATTACTTTACCAGAGCCGAAAAATGGTTTACAAAAGGATTATTACATTTTTCAAAATACCCTGATTTTTATTATGGCATTGGGTCCGAAACCGCCGATTCGCAAAAGCTGATATATACCAGCCACAGGCAAATTATCGACCTTGCTTTATTTAGAAATCTGGGTAAACATTGGTTTGCTGGCCCCAATTTCCGATACCAAAATTATGGCAGATTAAGCGTGTCTGCGCCGATTCCATTTTAAACCGAATTGCGGCCTTCGTCTATGCTGGGTGCAGGTTTAGCCTTGTTGCACGATACACGAAACAATTTATTGAATGCAACCTCGGGTAGTTATTTTTACTTGAATTCAGCACTAAATAAAACCCATCATTTATATGCCAAATTCAGCCTTGATTATCGATACTATAAAAGCTGGAAGTCAAGGTATACATTGGCGTCTAGAGTATATAATGAGTTTAATTCCGGCAACCCTCCCTTTTATGATTTGGCTTTTTTAGGTGGCGATAAATTTGTACGTGGCTATTATTTTGGGAGATTTCGCGACCGCAATTTAAGTACCATTCAAACCGAATTGCGTATTCCCCTTTTTTGGCGGTTGGGGGTTACAATTTTTGGCGGTATTTCTGCCATATATTCCAAAATTCAACAAGGTGAGATTAGCCCTAAAGGAAATGCAGGAATGGGTTTGCGTATAATGATGGATAAAAAGGATAAAACCAATCTGCGATTTGATTATGCCCTTGGATCTTCTGGAAACAACGGTTTTTATGTTGCATTTGGAGAATCTTTTTAGTCTTTAAAATTTCGTTGGATGGATATATATTTACGATTGAAAAAGTTTTAATAATATTGAATAATTTTAATTTTACACAATGAAAAATATCCTGTACAGACTGGCTATCAAAGCCGATGTTCAAACTCTGGTAAATACCCGCATTCGTTTTGCCATTGAATTAAGCGGACCACAGCCCGAGGATAAAATAACGCATTTACATTCATTGATGACCGCGTATTTTACCCAAGCCATAGAAGATGGAACCTGCGATTCATTTATTGCCAGCGTAGATGGACAAACGGCTGGAATAGGGAGTGTAAATTACCGTCAGGTACCGGGTAATTTTAGACATCCCAGCGGCAAATGGGGCTATATTATGAATATGTATACATATCCGGAATTTCGCAGAATGGGGATTTGTACACAAATCCTGAATTTACTTATAGACGCCGGAAAAGCCCGTGGGGTAGGGGCTTTTGAATTGCATGCAACCGAAGCGGGTGAACCTGTTTATGTGCAGCAAGCTTTTATTAAACATACCGAACCCACTTATCGGAAAATCGTAGAATTATAGATCCTTCTGCATTAATTTTGTGTTTATAAACGTATGCAAAAGGCACTGATATTTTTATTTTTGGGATATTTTTGCTGCTGTTCTTCACAGTCGCTAAGCATTGCACAGCTGGATTCTATAAAAATGAAAATGGCTGAAAGTATTCAAAAAAATTATATCGTAAACTCCAAAATACCCCTTTTATTAGATTCTTTGCGCACTTTTCAGGGTAAGGTTGTTAGCGCAGATTCTTTTGAAAAAGCAATGAATGCAAATTTATTCAAATGGTCGAATGATAAACATTTGTTTTTGCAATACAGGCCTGTAGTGGCAACGAATCTGAAACAGAATAAAGACATTCATAAAGAGCAGGATTTGAGAGAAAAGCGAGATAATTATGGGTTTGAAAAACCTGTAAAAATGAGTTCGAAATCGGTTATGGTGAGATTAAAGTACTTTGCTTATGTTACACCCGAAGCTAAAAAATATGTATACAATTACTTTAAAAAAATTAAGAAATATGAAAATATAATTTTGGATTTCAGAGGAAATTTAGGAGGGAGTGGAAGCATGATGCAACTGCTTTCAGGAATGATGTTAAGCGATTCAGCTCCTGAAATCTTGGCCATTGATAAGGCAGAAGGAAAAAGACAAATTATGCGCGCTTTTGAAGTACCTTCTTCGCAAAAATGTACCCAGAAATTGTATATATTAATAGATTCTCAAACTTTTAGTGCAGGCGAGGGTATGCCCTTTATTTTGAAAAACCGGAATCGGGCCACCTTGGTTGGTGAAAATACCGCCGGGGCAGGCAATGTAGGTGGCCCTTATCCTTTGGCTTATGGTTTTATTCTCAATATTCCGATAGGATTACTTTTAGATCCTCTTACCCAAACGGGTTGGGAGCAAATAGGTGTGCAGCCTCAAGTAATTTGTGAAAGTAAGATAGCAGTGAATAAAACCTTAGAGTTAATATTGCAATCCAAACCCTGATAGTATGCCTTTGAAACCTGAATTTGAGAAACGTGCGCTGGAGGCCATTCAATCGGCAAATAGTTATGTCATACCCAAAAAAATGGCAGTATTGGGCCATCAAATGCAATCCAATTTCGAGGATATTATCCTTACCGAGGAGGATAAAAATGCATTGTTTGAATTTATAAGTAACCGAATTCAGGATTGGCCTGAAGAAGCGCGCATCATACCGGAAGATTGGGTATTTATCCATTTTGAAGATTCATACCAGGATTTTGGAGTTGGGGGTGATTATTATGAAAGCAAATGGACTGGCATTCGTACCGATCAGTTTTTACTTAATTTGGGTAAAAAAGTAATTGTTCATAGCCCCGAAATAGTAAAGCTTTTGGAAATAGATGAGCATCTTGAAAAACTGGCCGATTTGGTTGCCAATTCAACAATTGAAGAAATTGAGTTTCAAGCCGAAGTGCCTTCCTATTTGCAATACAAAATAGGGGCCGCACTCAATCATTGATTGAATGTACTTATAAAACAACCACCCGTTTTACCCATTTGTTTTTGGCAATGGTAATTGTAAAATAATACAGTCCGGGAGTATAATCGGCGAGATTTATTTTTTGAATATTTTCACCCGCACCAATTTTTTCGCTGAATTGCCCCATGATTTTGCCATTCTGATTGTGAATTTTCAAATTGAAACTGCCACTCTCTGGTGCAATAATTCTCAATGTTATACTGTGTTCATTGCCCTGCACCGGATTTGGAAAAAGTTGTATTTGAATGGGATTTACTTCAGCAATAGGATCTTGTTTTGGATTTTTTATCGGTGGATTGGGTTGGTACAACTGGCTCGAATCGTATTTAACCGAAGCCAGTGTATCTAAATATTGGTTTTTTACAGGCTTAATTCCAATTGCTATAGGATTGGGAGTTAAACCAGAATCAACCTGTTTTGTTTTATTGCGCAATGGCTGGTTTGAACCCAGGGTTATAAATGCATCGGTAAATTCCCAGCGCACCAGGTCTGGGTTGGTTGCGGGTTTATTTCGAGAGGCCCATTCAAGCGGACCTTTTATGTCGGCTTTAAGGTTTCCAAACTCACTGGGGTGCCCAATAGTACCTGCTAACATCAATTGATTGCGGCTGGTAAATTGTATGTGACAAAATGCATCATAATTTTTTGCTATGTTGCGTCTTCCGGTTTCTTCCACCCAATTTAACTTGCCCTCGCTGTTATAGGATACCAATATCATACTATTTTGGTGAGAATTTAATTTTACTGAATCCCCAATTGCTCCGCAAACAGTTGTCGACCACCAATAATGCGCAGTAATGTATGGTTGGTTGTTTTTGTCGAGCTTTAAATCCATGGGTTTATCCTCATCTGCGCCGGCTATTTTGGCAACCCACAGCGGTTGATAAAGCGCATCGGTTTTTACCAAGTAAACATCATTGCGCCTGCTAATAAAAACCTTGTCGCCAATCTGGGTTTTAGAGTGAATACCCATACCATAGTTTACATTGGGCGTTATCAGGCTGTAGATTGCTCCCTGTGAGTCGGTAATTCGTTTGCTGATTCTGAAATCTTTCAATGCGGTATAGGCCTCAGTAACTTTAGTAATATTTCCATTTTTATCTAAAACTATATCCTCGTATACCAGGGCATTTTTTGCCGGAAATTTGTAAATCTTTCCGCTGGTATTCCATACCTTAAATTCACCCGAACGGCATATTCCTATAGTAACGATTCCGGAGTCGGTAACCCTGAAATTATAGGCATTGAAATCGCCTCCGTAATTGATCCATTCTTCATTGCCATCTGGGCTGTATTTGAGTAAGATATAAGTGAAATTATAAACATATCCTTGCTTTGAGAAGGGACCTGCCACTAGTGTGTAATCGTTAAATGAAATGGAATTGGAGGTGCAATATGCTTTTACATAAATATTGTTTTTTGCATCTGTTTCTATCTGGTTTGCATAGCTGTTTGCATTGCATAAACCCACCTTAGACCACAGTAAATTGCCATGGGTATCGTATTTGGCCAAAAAATAGTTGAGGGCACCTCCGGGCGTTTGATAATCTGCAAACCTAGCTGCCTGCAAGGTTTGCGGTTTTCCATTTCTCGATTTCAGCTCTATGGTACCCCTGAAATTGCCCCCTACAATAATATGGTTGTCCAGGTCGCAATGGACAGTCCAGGCGTGGATATCGGAGCTGCCTCCATTGCCAACCTCCCATAATAAGCGGCCAAGGGTATCGTATTTTGCTAAAAAATAGCGAGAGCAAGAAATATGCCTGTTGCCAGTATCGCCTTTCACTACGGTTGATTTACCACCCGATGAGGTAAAAACTGCGTCGGCCCGGTTTTCATGAACACCGGTTACAATAAGTTCATCATTAATGTTCATACAAGATGCGGTAATGGATTCGCAGAGTTCGCCTTCAATCTTTTGCAACCATTGCCACTGGGGGCGTTCGGCTGGTTGTGCCGATGCCAAAAATGGGAACAGAACCAATAGGGTAAGCAGATGTTTCAAGCCTGCAAAATAAGCGGTTTGGGTAAAACTCGAGGTATAATATTTGGCCATACTGGCCATTCATACGCTTAAGGGTGAAAAGGTAAATGGGGGTAGGAAGGAGGCGGTCAATGCAAAATGTAAAATGCAAAATGTAGAATTAACAGCCTTATAGCCATATGAGATGCGGTTATTACATTGTTTCCATGAGGTGATTTACAAATTTTTAAAATTAACAGCTTTTTGTTTCAATATATTTAGTCATGTAGGAACTTGATATGTGTAAACCATAATCCAAATCTTTAAGAATAACAATGATGCGCAACGAAAAATAGTCCTGTAGGGACGATATTTCAGTAAAAAAGTAAGAAAAGTATAAAATCCCATAGGGATGAAACAGAGGAGCAAAGTTCCATCCGCCACATTTTCAATGTGCTGAGCCACGCGTTAATAGCTCAAGCTGCCAATTTAGAATGCTAAATATAACACATATTCAGTCTCCTGTGGTTTTGAATGAAATGGTTTATCTTTGAATCATAAGTCGCCAATTTATGGGAAATGTACTTTTGCGGATTTTGATTTTATTAATTCTCTGTCAGCATCCGGAAGATGCAATCTCTCAATCAAAATCTCGATGTTATTTAAATACAAAGATTAAATTTGGTAATGATTTTTCCGGGTTTATTCGTGAGGCAAATTATTTTATTTATGGAGTAGGTTTGAATTTTGATGCAGGTTCTCAAATAAATTCTGTAAATATATATCGCGGATGGGATTTTGATGGAATGGAATCAACGACAGAAATCCGTTTTCAAAGAGACTTCCAAGGTCATAAATATTACTACTTTGCATTTAATTGGTTTGCTGATAGTGCAAACATTTTGAAAAATCATTTGCAAAACGTAGAATTTCAAAATGATACACTTATTTTTATTTATAACTTGAAACCTAATGACACATTCATTGAGAAATCTTCTTTTTACCGTGTCTTTCGGCCAAAGGACAATCGGTGCGGTTCGCCAGTATCCCGCATTATCGGTTTTTATTATCATGCAATGGACACAATTCAGATTAATCGCAATTGTTTGATTTACAACGACAGCATCTATAAAAATATTGAACTGAGAGATACGACAGCGAATGATTCAGGAATAAAATTGTTCTACTCGTTTAATTTATCAGAACGGCATTTTCTTGTATACCGCGATAAAACTGATAACTGGCAACTTATGCAAATTGCTCCTTCCAAAGAAAAGTTTTTGCGCAAGCCAAATGACTAAAATTCAAGAAAAATAACTCTTAACTTCCAACTTCTAACTCCTAACTAAAATATATTTGTTTGAACAAATATATTTTTATACTAACTTTGTAATATGACTCAACCCGAACCACGCAGAAGTTTTCTTGGAAAAATAGGTGCCGGTATTGCCGCGGCTATTGCCATCCCTTTAGCCACGCTGGCTCGCAATCAAAAAAATGAAGATATGATAAACGAAGAACTGGTAATAAAAAACACCAAAGCCCTGGGTTTTGTGTGGGAAACGCAGGATCCTTTTCTGTTTTGTGTGCACCATGAGGATTATTTCCCCAAGGGGAATGAAGAAATGGGCCCAGATAAAAGTCTTTTGCAAGGCCGACACATGGGCGATGATTTTATCATTAAAGATGGATTCAGAATGTACCATGGAAAAACGGTACCGGGTTTTCCGGGCCATCCACACCGGGGTTTTGAAACCATAACCGTAGTGCGTCAAGGTCTTGTAGACCATGCCGACAGTATGGGTGCCGCAGGCCGTTATGGCGATGGGGATGTGCAATGGATGACTGCAGGCAAAGGTGTACAACACAGCGAAATGTTTCCGCTGGTGCATGCCGATAAGGAAAATACCATGGAGTTATTCCAAATCTGGCTCAATCTGCCCAAAAAGAATAAAATGGTAGACCCGCACTTTAAAATGCTTTGGGGTGATACCATCCCCAAATATACTTTTACCGATACCAATGCTAAAAAAACCGAGGTGGAAGTAATTGCAGGTAAATTGGCCGATAAAACGGCACCAACTCCCCCTCCAAATTCATGGGCTGCAGATGCTACCAATGAGGTGGCCATTTATAATATTAAACTCGATGCAGGTGCATCTTATACGCTGCCCAAAGCCTCAGCTGGAATTAATCGTACCCTCTATTTTTATGTGGGTGAAAAAATCAAACTGGCAGGAACCGAAATTCAAAAATATACTTCTGCGGATGTTCACTCCGATAAGGATATTCTAATTGAAAATGGAGATCACGAATCGCGCATATTGGTATTACAGGGCAAACCCATTGCCGAGCCTGTAATTCAATATGGTCCGTTTGTAATGAATACCAAAGAAGAAATCATGCAAGCCTTTGATGATTACCACAATACACAATTTGGGGGATGGCCATGGCCTAAAACCGATCAGGTGCACGATCGCAGCAAGGGTAGATTTGCCAAACATGCCGATGGCACTTTGGAAGAAAAGCAATAATTTATTACTTTAAAATTACCAGTTTTTGGGTTAAAATTCCTGTAGCTGTTTTGGCTTTAACAGTGTAGCATCCGTTTGCCATAGGAGGCAATTTTATTAGAGTTTCAAAAGCTCCTTCCTGCATGTTTTTTTCAAAAATCACAGAACCATTCATTGCAAAAATGGCTAAATGATACATGTAAAATGGGGCACTGCTAATTTGCAAATATCCATCCTGAAGAGGGTTGGGGTAAATTTTCAATTGAAAACCATCCACACTTCCCGGGATTGTATTTTCAATTACGGTTGTTGTAGCAATATTGGTGGCCACAGCCTTTTGATAGTCGAAATAAATAAATGCCTGATTGTTGATTTTTGTGCCTGCTTTCAACCCTTTTTGCAAACCCGAAGTAAATGAAATATATCCGCTGCTTCCGGTATCGCCGGCTACACTTTTGGGGGCAAGCATTATATTGTTAAAACTCCAAACCAAGGCGTGATCGCGAACTTTATATGTAACCTGATAATTGTTTTTATGGCTGTAATCTGTGATTTGAATATACTGCAAGGGTGTAAAATCAGCAATGGTATCTACCACATGTATATTTACAGCACTGTCATTTCCCAGATTTTGAAATTGGATATGATAATCCAATCGATTGTCAGCCTTTGTTATTTGCGGTTTGTTACTGTTCTTGGCATTTGGGTCCAGGGCCGAAACTACATCCTGTATCAGCATGCATTGACTTCGGTTCAGGGGTTGTGTTTTAGAAATTGCCGTAGCCTTGAAGTTGAGCCGGTCTCCGGTGTGGAATGCTACGGGATCAACCCTAAATTGAAATGAAATTATCGTATCCGCATTTATGATCCAGCTCACTGTAGAATCATTGCTTTCAGATTTTTCCAGGCTAGATCTGAATTCGGCCAGTCCTTTGGTGTATCGCAATTTTAGTTGCAAAGGGTAATGCATTTTTGCCGCCTTGCAAATCAATTTATAATTGCTTTGAAAACCATGCCTGGCCTTGTACCCATTTGCCGATGAAATTTCAATTTGAATGGGCATGCCAGGTATTAATTCCAATGGATAATCCAGTTTTAGGATGCTATCATTAAAGGGTGTTTGCACATTGAAATTCAAATTTTTACAACCTGATGTATGTTTCGAATCTGGGTATATTTGCACATTTACCAGGGTGTTTTTGTCCAATACCAATGCATAGTTTCCATTGTTATCTGTGCTGGTAAATCCTTTATTTAAATCATCATAAACCAAAATATTCGGCAATAATTTATCACCATTATCTAAAATACAGTTCTGATTTATATCTTCATAAACCTTGCCTTTTACCAGCACTTTTCCCGGAAAAATACGGGCCACATACTCCATATTTTCACCAAAAAATCGGGTAAAATTTCCCGAAATGGAAAGCGATTTACCCAGTGAATTTACGAAGCAGGGTAATTCATCAGTTAAATTAATATCTGCGGCTGTTACCAGTGTTTTCCACTGATTGCCATCCCAGGCAATTACCCGGTCGGTTATACCACCCGGGGTTTTAAATATTCCGCTTAAAACCAACAATCCATTGTAATTTGCAGTATTAAAAACCGAAAAGTTATTGTAATTCCAATTACCTGCAGCTGCTTTCCACGCCCCATTATTACGCACAAAAATCTGTGAATTAGTTATAGCCACAAGTTGATTATTCCAATTCCCTAGTTTGTAAATATTTTCGCCATTTGGGGGTGAAATAGCATTCCAGTTCCCGTTTGTATAGGCCGCCAATCGGGGACAGGTTACACCCTCAATCTTTGCAAAGGTTCCACTTGCAAATAGGGTATCATTGATTACTTGCTGATCTTTAACAATCCCATTTTCGACCTGAATGGATTTCCAAATATCATTCTCAAGCCTTAAAAATCGGGTACAAGGCAAGTTATTGGCCTTATTAAATAAACCATTCACAAATAACTGTCCCTGAAAAGAATTGGATTTATCGATAGAAATGGATTGGTGAATTACAAAATCCGAAGCTATTCCACCTCCCACAGATTCCCATTTGTTACTGCGCCACCGGGCTACTCCCGTAAAACCCTTGTTAAATTGCGTAAATGATCCCAATAAATAAATTTCTCCATTGTGCAATCCAATGGAAAATTGATTTTCATTATCATAGAATACGGGTTGCACATCGATAGCAGGGTAGCTAACCCAAAATAATCCATTCCATTGTTTAACAAAAATTTTGCCGGTATTAGAGCCTATTCCTACTTTAATATGCGCTGTGAGCAAAGTGTTTTTCCCGTCACTCCAGCTTGCAACAGGAGCCATTCCGGGTGTTTCATCAAACGGCAAAACCCCGGTTTGTGCGCCAAGTATCCGGGGTAAAATTGATATCAAATAAATGAGAATGATTTTGTATTTCATTTATTCATATAGTATTTAAGATTAAAATACAAACCCCAGTTGTTGAATTGACTGGTATACAGAGATTGTAACTGCTTGAAACCAGCATTATGTCTATAGTAAGGTGTTAAACTCAAACTCATATTTGAGGAAGTTTTGTATTCAAGCGGAAGGCCCAACTCCCAGGAAAAAGTATAGGATTTATAATTTCCATTTTGCATTTGTTCCTGCCTGTCCAAATATACCGAATTTGGCATTACACCACCCAATTGATAGAGCAATTGGTTTACCATTCCTGTGCGCAAGGAATAGCTGGTTTTAGGTTTTTGTATTAAGGTATACTGGGCATACAAAGGAATTTCTAAAAAGGTATAATGTTGGTTTGCATTAAACTGCATGCGTGTTGGTGCGCTTTGGTTGTAACCAATTATTTTGCTATTGATATCGATAATTGGAACTTCGGAATATTCATAATCAAAATCAGCAGTGTTTTTTAACTGGCTCATGCCAATTCCTGCCATTCCACTCCAGCGATTTTTTTGAATTCCCCCGCTCAATTGCCAGCTAGTGCCAGCCCTGCCTGTCTCAAACTGATTCAAAATCCGGGTATAATTTTTATGAATAAAGGCCGCACCTAAAGGCGTAGTTTTAAAATTAGGATTGTTAAAATTAGGCCCGATTTGAATCTGTACAAAACTGCAATTTTTATCAGGGGGTGTAGGTTTCAAGTCCCGAGGCTCCCGCTCAGCAGCCGCATTTTGCAACCATGCAGGCAGGGCTATCGTTAATAGTTTTAAACCCTGCCATTTTACAAATGAAATTTGAGGTTCCGGATTTTCATGGTTTTCCTCAATTGCCCCGCCTGGCGACTGAATTTGTGGATTCATTTGATTGGCTGAGTCGGTTAATGCGTTTTCACCTGCAGTGTGGGTTGCAATGGTCTCAATTTGCTTGAATGCTTGCTTAGAAGTCGTATTTTTCTTATTTGTGCTGGCAGCGTGTGAATAAGATTTTGGCGCGGAAATTTGGAATTCACTACTGGATTTGTCCGGCATATGGATATCATTCGGATTCTGAGTTTCCCGCTTTTTGTGACTTTCAGAAGCCAATGAATCAGCAGAGATAGAATGTTTGTAACCCAAATTGCACCAACCAATAAATAGGATTAAAATAGGTATAATGGTGGCCAGCGAAATGTATATTATCCGTTTTTTCTTTTTGCGGTTGCGGTAATTTTCAAAGCCATTCCAGTCGATACCAGGGGCATCTGCACTGGCTTGGGCCATGGCTTTTTGCAGAAATTCGTCGATATGATGCTTGTTTTCCTGCATTACATTTTGGCCATAATTTTTATCAGGGATTTGCGGGCCCTCATAAGTTTTGAACGCGATGTTGCTACCTGTATTCCCAATTGATCGGCTATCTGCTGGTGAGAATAATTTTCAATTGCATACAGATTGAGAATGATGCGATAATCGGGGCGCAACTTGCCCAAGGCAGTTAATATCTTGGAAGAGTGGGCCTGAAACAAGGGTTCAAAATCCTCATCCGTTTGACTTTCGGGAAGATTTTCATCGTCGTATTCATTTTGATATACAATGTATTTCTTATAGGCCGACCTCACATAATCCAAACAATGGTTTGTAAATAATCGGTAAAGCCAGGATTCGAAGCGATTGTATTCTCTGAATTGTTTAATATTCTTAAAAGTTTTTATAAAACCATCGTGCAGCAAGTCTTTTGCTTCATCCGCGTTAGAGGCATATCTGAGACAAATTGCGTACATCTTTTTATAGTATAACTCATATACCACTTTCTGGCACCGTTTATCCTGTTCGGCACATCCGATAATTATTTCATCTGATATGTCTGTCACAGGTTCTATGGGTGCTCAATACTTTAGTACACTACAAAAGTATCTGAAAGCATCTTTACTCTTTATAACGAGAGGAAATTAAAACGTGGCACCTTTGCAAAAAAAAAATTATTTTTGAAAAAAACTGCCACATTACAAACAATGCCCCGTTTGTAAGGTAACCAAACTAATTTCAAACATGAAACAAATTACAAAACTCATCTCTATGGCAGCTTTGCTGATGTTGGGACTTAATCTTCAAGCCCAAACTACAGTTTCTTCTATCATTTCAGCCGATGAAACCTGGACCCCTTCGGGCAGTCCGTATGAAGTTACGCATAATGTATTAATTGATAAAGGCGTAAAGGTTAAAGTAATGCCAGGTACAAAAATCAGGGCAACAGGTCCTTACCGCATCATCGTTTCAGGTACCTGGGAGGCCCGTGGTACAGCCGATTCGGTAATTACCATCGATACCTGTGCTTTCGAATTTACCAATGACGCAGTGGGGTACAATTTCACTTCCAAAAAAGGCTCAGTTTTCAGCTATTGCAATGTGCAGGGTAATGGTATGGCATCTTACATGTGCATACAAACCAAAATTACCAGTTTATTAATTAGTAATTGTAAATTCCGCAATACTTACTATACCATTTATGGTCCCTATGCCAGTGGTAAAGATACTGCAACAGTGCGCATAGAAAAGTCGTTTTTTGACTTAGGCGCCCAATACGGATCTGTTATATATCCTAGTGGTAATAATGCAATTGTAGAAATCGATCAGTGCACGGTTTTAAATATGGGCTCTATGTTCCTTGCCGAACGTTGCTATATCACCCGAAGCACTTTTACAGGCTGCTCTTCTTATGGCGGCATCCGTATCAGCCGCGGCAAACGCGTGGTTATTGCTTGTAATTCCTTTAAAAAATTCAGAAACAGTGTGCTTGAAATAATGGTTTACACCGATGGTTCAAACATTTCAATCACCGAAAACACCTTCGATTCTACCGATAATTTTATGGATATTTATAGTGTTTACGGCATAGGTAAAACCACTTCATTTAAGGTAGAAGGAAATAACTTTCTGAAATACAATAAAAACTCAGTGCTGTTTCATGCAAGTTCAAGCCCCGGTAAAAAAGATACATTCGTATTTCCAAACAACTATTGGGGTAGCAGCAGCTCTAGTACCATAGATGCAGGTATTTTCGATTTCAAAGATGATATTACTGTGCCTGCACAAATCGACTATACAGGTTATTTATCCAGTCCGGTAAGCAATTGCACCACCCTTGAAGGTGTAACCCAGCAACAAAATGCAAGTAATCATGCATTCAATATTTCTCAAATCGGCATTTATCCCAATCCTGCCTCCACCCATATCCGAATTGAGAATATGCCAGTTGGGAAAAAAGAAATTAAAATCATATCAATTACTGGAAAGGTGATTAAAACCCAGGTAACAATTGATGCTTCTGCAAACCTTAATCTCACTGAGATTGCAGCAGGTAGCTATTATGTTGTGATTTCAGAAAATGGGCTGAAATTGGGTGCAAAACAAATTCAAATTGTAAAATAAATTCCACAATTCGTCATACTTTTGAACGGCTGCCAGCAATGGTGGCCGTTTTTTTTAATTAAATTATTTGGGTAAATTTTGGATTGGTTTTAGTCAAATCTGGTCCTTCACCGCGCTTGTATTTTGGGTAGTAGTGTTTGTTTTCATCCGGCACAGAATCTGCAGTTTCGGGTGGCTTAGTAAATACTACAGTTGGAAAAACCGGAGTTTCATTTCCATTAAAATCCCGGGCCCATTCTTTATGGTTATAGACACAAACGGGCAAGCAGGCGCTGCAATAAAAATGATTGGCAAAATACGGAAAACACTTACCTGTATCTACCAAATAACGGTCATTTCCCAAATGATCTTTGCCTGCTTTGGGGTCTCTTTCATTTGGTATTGCATTGGCCGGACAGTAAATACGGCATGCGCGGCAATTGTCGCAAAAAGCAGCAATTCCTGCATCAATAGGATGGTCGCATTGCATTTCAATACTGGTTATTACGCTTCCCATTCGGAATAAGGGACCCAATTCCGGGTGGATAATGGAACCATGCCTGCCCAGTTCCCCAAAACCTGCTTTTAATCCAATTGGGATATGCAAAATATCACTGTCGCCTATGGGGTGCTCTACTTTGCAGGTATAACCCAGGCTGCGCACAAACTCGGCCAGGGCTATCACCGTTTCGCCAAGTGTATGGTATATGCGCAGGCATTCTATAGCCGCTTCCTGCGAAGGAACTGTGGCAAAATGCCTGTAATCCATCCGCTGACCCACAGCAATTGCAAATTTCTCAGTTACCTGTTTCCCTTTGTAAATATCCGAGGGCTCAATCAGGCAAATTCCTACAAGGTCAGCTCCAAATTCACGTGCTTTTTGTTTGATAACCTCCGCGGCTTTGGCATTCGACTCAAATAATGTTTTTACCGGATTTACTTCACCTTCAAAACGTTGATATTGATTTTGGTATATCTGCTGTAAAATCTCATCAGCCTCCTTAATGTGGATTTTTCTGCCACCTACAGCAGCATACCATAAATCCCAATTAAAGGCGGGTGGTGAGTTTAAACCTGCAGACAATACTTGCACATGGCGAATATAGCATAATTCAAACGAACAAACCGGACCCTACTTCAACGACTTGATAAATAGAAATACCATTTCATCCTCAATATGCGAATAGCCTTGCTCATAACAGAAATAATACATTTTGCCATCTTTTTGTATAGATGAACTGGTGTAAATATCAAAATCAAAACCGGCTGCAGTAAGCCTGCGTAAGCTTACTACCGTATTGCCCTTTGGATTTAAATCGTATAAAATTTTACGATTTCTGCGTAGGGCTGAATTAATACGTTTCATTAAAGCCGACATTTCAGAATTGCGCTTATTGTTGTAATGACTCCGGCAATAATCATCGCAATACTTTTTGTCAACCCTGCCGGAAATGGGTTTTCTACATTCTAAACAATACCTCTCCATGCCGCAATATTAGATTGGCACAAAAGCATATTTTGTAGAATTAATTCGAATTACTTATCGGTATTTTCCTCATTATCAATCCCTAAAGTCAACCGTCGACTATGGGTTTTGATTTCAGTGAAATCCCAACTGGGCTTGCCATTCTGGTTGGGATACTTGCGTTCGAAGAATTCTACAAGGTATTCCTGGGTGCCATTCGGGTTGTGTACATTTTTATCGAACCTGAGCAAGCGCTGAAATACCCTTCCACGGAGTTTATAGGGCATGGTAGAATTTTCGTAAGTTAATGTATCTATTCCAAATACGTACTGGGAAATATTGCCAAAATATAAAAAATCTGAGCTGTGATTGGCCAATTTCAACGGGTTAAACCGGGAATAGTATTGTTTACCCCCGTGCTTGTCGAAAAACGGAACTTCATAAGCTTTACCGCCCTCCAATCTATAAACTACAAACCATTTTTGGCCGCCTTCAATGTGGTTATCATTAAAAACATCAGGCTCAAACAATCCAACATAAGCAAGCTTTTTAGAAATAAATAGTTTGGTATCCCATTCTTTAATAAACCAAAATGCCCGGTCCGAGATCTTATTGAAACCGGGTAGTTTAAGGGTTAAAAACAAGGCCATTAAAGTAAAACCAATGCGTAGAAATCTCCGAAAACCTGCAGTTTCAGTGCGAAAATTTAGTAATTGGATTCCGGTTACCCCCGGATTCTTTTTGATAAATATTAGAATAAATAACAGTAATGTACTCCAACTGAAAAATGAAATACCTATGATAAAGAACATCCAAATAAGCAGAATTATCATAAATATGAAAACAACGATACGGCTGCGTTTAAATATGTACAGGGGCCCGATTATTAGCTGACTAATGAGCAAACCATAGGTACAAATGTGCGATAATTTATGAAACAAAACAGGAGAAGTTTCTATTAAATGGCGAAAAAAATCTGAGTGCCGGCTGAAATAATTATGGGTAAGAATAAGCCCAATTGCATCGCCGCTTTTCCAATATGGACTATGGAAGTGTACCACCGAACTGAAAAAATTCATCACACAAAATATAGAAAAAAACAAAAAATATATTTTATCCGTTTCTCTAAGAATCAATGAATCTTCTTTTTCGTGTTGCTGATCATAAAGCTTCTTTCGCCAACTCCAGCTTGCATAAAGCAGAAAGAGCAGCACAAAAATGGCGGTGCTGAAATTGGTAGACATAAAAACTACATCAAATTTGGGTAACAGGTAAGCCAATAAAATCGATACCAAAACCATTTTCTTGTTGAATAAAAAAAGGATTAAAAGCAGGGGTAAACTAAGTGCATAAAACCATTCTTCTTCATTGAAATGGAATTTGGTGTAATAGGCATATGAAACCAGAATTTGGGCCATACGATATAGTTGCAGTATTACTATACCGTAGCGCACATATCGCAACTTATTGATCTCAAAATCCAGCATAATTGAAATTCAATATTAGTAAATGTTCTATATTGCACCTATGAAAAGGGCAATATTTCTGTTCAATTTGTTGGTATTGGCATTGTGGATTCAGGCCAAGCAATGGAAAGTTGGGCCATCCCGCACATATACAAAACCTAGTCAGGTTTCCGCATTGGTAGGGAATGGAGATACGGTTTTAATTGATGCCGGAGTATATAATACCGATGTTTGTAAATGGACTGCCGATAACCTGCTTTTAAAAGGGGTAGGAGGGTTTGCTCACCTCAAGGCCAATGGAGCCAACTATGGAGGAAAAGCTATCTGGGTAATTCAGGGGAAAAATAACCACACGGATTCAATCGAGTTTTCGCTGTGTTCGTGTGTGGATCAAAATGGAGCCGGAATAAGGCTTGAAGGCAACGGGCTTACTGTATCGCATTGTTATTTTCACGATAATGAAAACGGTATTCTTTGCGGTCAGGATACCAGCAGTGATGTTTTGATAGAATATAGCAATTTTGAAAATAATGGTTTTGGGGATGGCTATTCACATAATTTATATATCGGCCACATTCGCACGCTTACATTTCGGTACAATTACTCCCACCATGCTAAAATAGGACATGAACTCAAGAGCAGGGCATCAAAAAATTATATTTTATATAATCGATTTGATGAAGAAGCCGATGGAACCGCAAGCCGGAGCATTGATCTGCCCAATGGCGGATTGGCTGTTGTAATGGGCAATGAAATAATCAAAGGTGCCAGTTCTCAGAATTCCAATTTTTTGTCATTTGGGATAGAAGGACTCACAAATCCGGGTCCGCAAGCCATTTATATTGTGCACAATACCTTTGTAAACTTTCGCAGTGCGGGTGTGTTTGTTAACACACCCACAGGGGTGGCCCTGGTAAAAATGTATAACAATATCCTTAGCGGCCCCGGTGGTTTTACCTTCAACTCACCCACAAGCTTGGATACAGCGGGCAATATTGCTGCTTCCGTTTCTGCCATGAAATTTTTAAGCAATCCCAATCGCGAGTATGAATTGGGCAGTAATTCACCGGCCATAAATTTCTCGGTTAGTGCCGGTGTTGTGGGTGCTCTGTCATTAAGCCCCGCGGCAGAATACCGTCATCCCATGCAAATTGTGGCACGCAATGCATTGGGCAAAGCCGATGCAGGAGCACATGAGTTTGGAAATACGTCTACGATCAATGTTGAGTCTGTCGTGCAGCTGCAGGTTTACCCAAATCCGGTGAGCACTAATTTATATTTCAGGGGAATAAACGGGGGCGAAATACGCCTTATAAATGCGCAGGATATGCTTGTGCGCACATACAAAGCAGAATCACACTGTCAGAATGCAGAATTAAACGTTTCGGAACTACCCCCAGGGGCATATTGCTGGATATATCAATCCCCTGAAATTCTGAAATCCGGAAAATTTATAATTCCATGAATCAATCGATAACCTTTACTGGATAAGGGTTGTAAGATTTTTAAGCACGCCTAAACCCGTTTTTTTACGTTTATTTCCGGAACTATCCGTTTATATTCTTTTCTAATTTTAAAACGGCATTCAATTTTGCATCAACAAATTTTTACAAACGATTACAAACAACAGAATTATTTAAAATTAAAAATTATGATCGAAGAATTAAACAACAACACAATTCGTATTTTCGCCACAGTAGGCGTTAAACCTGAAATTCGCACCACACCTGCAGGAAGGGTACATGCCACTTGTCGCATCATCAGTTTTGATAAAAAAGCAGATGCGGAAGGCAATGTTAAAACAGAGAAAAGCTGGCATACTCTGTCAGCCTGGGGTCCCAAAGCAGAATTTATCAAAAAACACTTTGTGGAAGGACGCAAAGTAGCTCTGCTTGTATTACACGAAGTAAACCGCGAATTCACCAGCAAAGAAGGTGAAATCAAAACCTTTTCACAGATGAAACTAAAAAGAGTGTTGCACCTTGGCGAATTACCGGGTAAAAACAACACAGAGGTTCAAGCCAACTGAGGTTTGCAGCTTCAAAAATATATTGTTCAATGCGTATTATTTTTAACACAATTAATTTATTTAATAATTATGAAAAACACAGTAAAAATTATCGGAAATGTAGGCAGTGCACCAGTTGTGCGTGAACTACAAGGAGGCAACCTGGTTGCAAGATTCAACGTAGCTACCAACGAAAAAATCAAAACAGAAAACGGAGTGGTTACCAAAACCAATTGGCATTCCGCCGTTGCCTGGGGAGAGTTGGCAGATTATGTTCGCAAAAATGTAGACAAAGGCACCCATGTGGCCCTGGAAGGAAAACTGGTTACCAATAGCTGGACCGACCGCGATGGAAACAACCGCACCAATACCGAGATTAAAATTAACGAAATCCTGATTCAAGGCGCTAAAACCCTGAAACCAGTGCAAGATCAATTCTAAAAAACGCAAAAAGTCATTATTTATTTAATTCCATTATTAATCATTTGAAATTATGAAAAACATTCGAAATTCAGTACAAATTATTGGCAATGTAGGCAGCGCCCCTGATGTAAAAGAGCTCCAAAACGGCCGCAAAGTAGCCCGGTTTAGTGTTGCTACCCACGAACAATATCGCAATGGCCAGGGTGAGGTTGTAAAAAGCACCTGCTGGCACCAGATTGTAGCTTGGGGCAGTATGGCAGGTTATATCGAACGCCATGTGAATAAAGGCAATCAGGTTGCTGTCGAAGGCAAACTTTCCAGCCGCAGTTTTCAAGATCAAAATGGCGATAAAAAATATGTTACCGAAATTGTGGTAAACGAATTGATCTTTACCCAGGGTAAAACTAAAAACTAATTCAAATTATCTAAAATAGAATTCAATTATTCAATTAATCAATTACAATTATGAAAAATTTAAGAAATTCAGTTCAGATTATTGGCAATGTAGGAAATGCCCCGGAGGTTCGCGAATTTGAGGGTGGAAGAATGATGGCACGCTTTAGTGTTGCTACCAATGAAAGTTACAAAAATGCCCAGGGCGAAAAGGTGAAAACGGCCACCTGGCATAATTTTGTGGCATGGGGTGCAAAAGCCCGATACATTGCAGATTACCTGCAAAAAGGCCGCGAAGTAGCAGTGGAAGGTAAACTTACCAATCGCAGTTACGATGATAAAAATGGCGGCAAACGCTGGGTAACCGAAATTGTTGTAAACGAGGTGCTCATTTTGGGAAATAAAAAAGAAGATTAATCTGGTCGTTACTTCTTCTTGATTTAAAAAAGCCTGGCTTTGCCGGGCTTTTTTATTAACTGCGAACTATCAATTTTTGATTTTCTAATTCAATGGCTATCTCTTGCAATAACTCAATACGCATGCCACTTTCATTCGAAATTGAAACCAAATCGTGTGTTCCATCTGCCAAGTTTAGCAACCACATCATGGCGTCGATGTATTCTGGATATTTTTGTTGGGCACCCAAGGTGGGGTATAATCCTCGTTTGCCCAACTGGGGCTCGCAATGGGGGTTGGTGCTGATAAATACCGGATTGGTTTCGAATAAATTAACCAATTTCATATACATATTTACCCCTGCTTCCATGGCTTCAAACGAAATGTAATTTTTGTTATCATCACTGGTATGGTATTGAGGAAAAACTTCGTACCGTGTGCGCATCAGTGATCCAACAGGTAAATTAAAACCGGGTGAACAAAATTGACGTTCATCGCTTCCGCCGGGCCAAAAATTTTCAATGATGCAATCCACATTTTCGTTTTTCAGCAAGCGTTCGGCCATTCTATCAGCAATGGAATTTCCCATTCGGCTTCTTTTGTAAGTATAGGCCCCATCATCGCCCAAACAGGTGAGAACATAGCCCGCCAACATATTTTTTTTCAACGCATCATGCCGTTGCGACAAATAATTAATACTGCCAATGGTTTCTGGAATGAATAAGAAACGGTAGGTATAGTGGTGATCTGGATTCTTCTTAAGCTCGCGGTATAGAAATGCGGTACAAAGCATTCCACTTAAAACATCGCTGGCCATAGAAGGATGGCAAATGTATGTACTGAAAAAAATCTCTTTTTCGGATTTACCAGGCAAAACTGCTTCACCCCAGGTCATGCTGCCCGCCTCATTTAAATTGCTGTCAATATACACTTCATATTCTGCATTTGGATTGAGGTTTAAAAGTTGATTATGCGAAATACAAAAACCCCAACGGCGTTTGTAATACGAAGTTAGATATGGGATTACATGGGGCATTTCTGGCTTCGAATACAAATGCGCTTTTAATTCATTAAAATGTAGCTTTCCATTAAATGGTTCGCTGTACCCCAATAAATGCAAATTATTCAGCCCAAAATCTATGATTTTATTTCCTGAGGCATCCTTCACCCAAGCCTCGCGTACATTCCATTCGGGAGGTACATTCCAATCGAAACAAGGCGTTCCGCTTGGGGTTTCAAAAATTTCAAGGTCTGCAATTTCTCCTAAAATAGAAAGGGTTTGGCGATTGCCATTTCCGGTTAAACTGCGGTTAATTGGCCACAGCCGGTCGAAATATTTTTCAATTTCATTTTGCATTATTCAAAGTCGCTTAGTTTAAACGGATGTCCGATTTGGCTTAATAATTCTTCAGCACGTTGGCGCGATTCTGGATTGAGAAAATACAAAGGATCTATCCTTAATTTCTCTTTCCAGAATGCATGTAATTTTGCCACAGGTAACAATAAAATGCGTGTGCGTTTTTCAGATAAATCCAACCAAATTCCGGATTTAATCAGGTCGGTTTTTAGCTTTTCCCAGTCATAATCTATATCTAACTGCATGGGGCGCACAATATGCGATACAGCAATTGGAGAGGTTTTTCCATTGTGCTCCACAAGTGTACCATGAAAAACTTTTTCGTATCTGTAGGGTACCTTGGCTTCATTTTCGGCGTAATGCAAAAAACTAACGGCATCGAGCCCAGCCCCGTAAAAAAGAAGGTAGCCGTCTGTATCAATTAAATAATCCCACACACAGGGCGCTTGCCATGGATTGCGTGGCATTGTATTTTGTATGTAGGGAATAGGGCCTGTGCCACAACAACTGTGCATGGGTATATCATCGCGCCACTGGGCTGCATGTTTGCGAAAATACTCGCTTAAATGTCCCATTTCGGATGGCGTTTCTGTAACATTATGCACTTGGGATCTTGGAAATTCCAGATTGAAAGCCGGAAAAAACAATTGGGCACCCATGGTAATTTCCTGCAGCAATTCCAGATGAGCTTTGAGTAAGCCTTCGGTGCTGAATTTGGCTAATTTTACAGGAAATCCTTTAAGGATATCCGAATGCACAAAAAATACCCCACAATGTAGTTTGGCTATTTCGGCTTTTACAGTTTCGATATGTTGGGTATTGGCCAGGTACATTTTTTCTATTGATTAAGCTCAGATAAATCAGCTTTACGGCCATCAAAATGCTTTATTTTTTCAATTTTAATGGCATAATCTGCAGTTCCGGCATATACACCCTCCGGAGTGCAAACAATTTCGCCCGCGCTGATTTGCAATGAACTGGGCATAGCTTTTACAAGGATATACGAATTATTTTTGAAACTAAAAATTGGCGAATATGTAGGGCTAGAAAATGGTTCATAGTTGGCTGCACGAATAAAATTTAGTAAAGTTTTTGAATTCCAGTTCCAATCTATATGTCCATCCAAAGCCATTTTATGGGTAAATAATTTTCTTCGGGTTAAATCTTGCTGAATGCTTGGGATTTTATGGTTATCGGAAATGGCCTGAATAGCCTTTTTTACCAGCAGGGTGCCCTCAGTAATGCATTTTAAAAATAAACTTAATCCGGTATCGGTTTCTGCAATATCAAACAGGGTTTGGTAGGCAATATCGCCGGTATCCACGCCAGGTTCCATATGATGTAAGGTAACGCCAAATTTGGTTTCACCATTGCGAATGGCCCATTGATGGGTATGTAATCCTGCATATTCGGGCAATTTACCCGGGTGTAAATTCAAGGCTCCCTCGCCTGCGATATTTAAAATACGTGAAGGAATAATTACAATGCTATTAACACTTAGAAGCCAATCGGGATGAAGGTTTTGGATGATATTAAGTCCATTCTCTGTTTTTATTTCTGAGGCCGGATACCAGGGTATATTATTTTTTACACACCATTTTATGGATGCAGAATCGGTTTTTTCATCCAAAAAAACCGCCAGTAATTCAATAGCGGAAATACCTTCAAATAGGGGAAGCGTTTTTTGCAATGGGGTAGAGGAGCCAATAATTACAAAACGCTTCATTTAAATTTTAATTATTTTTGGCAATAATATCAATCAGTTTTCCATATTGGGTAAACTCTTCGGGGTCTTCATCCGACAGGTCGATTTCAATGCCCAATTCCTCTTCCAAAGCGGCAATAAGCTGCAACAACCCCATTGAGTCGTACAATCCGCTTTCCAGTAAATTTAATTCGTATGTCAATTCAAAATCGGCAGGGTTTAATCCTTTTTCTGCACAATTTTCGAGTATTATTTTTTGTAGTGCGTTTTCGGCAGTTTCTTTATTCATTGCAGTGAAAGTGTTTGTGTGAGAGCGAGTTTATCAATTTTGCCGTTGCTGTTCAACGGAAATTCATTTATATAAATAATATCTTTTGGCACCATATAATCGGGTAAAAAATCGGTTAGTTTTTGTAAAATAATTTGCTTATTTATGGTACAATGCGAGGTAATAAAAGTATAAATACTCTCTGCTATTCCATCATGCACCGGCCATGCCACTGAAAAAACCAGGTCTTCATTTGTGATTTCAGAAATTGCATGATTAATTTCTTCCAGTTCAATCCTATAACCTCTTATTTTTACCTGAAAATCTTTGCGGCTCACATAAAAAATATCACCCTCCGAATCTTTTTCCACCAGATCGCCGGTTTTATACCAGCGTTTATTTTCTTCATCCGTAACAAAAGATTCTACGGTTTTGGCTTCATTCTGCCAATACCCATCTGCCAATTGCGAACCACCCAACCATAGTTCTCCTGCATTATCAGGTAGGCCATGATCATTTACAATACGGGCCAGTTGGGTATTGAATATTTTACCAATACTTACAACTCCGTTCCTGCTTTTAATTTCACCCGGCTCATCGGGAAGTGTGTAATGAGAAATACCAATTGTGGCTTCGGTGGGTCCATATATATTCTCCGTTTTTTGGTAGCCTGTGGCTTCCTGCCATTTTTTTGCCACCGCTATGGGTAAGGGTTCGCCGCAAAATAATGATACACGCAGGGTAGGAAAAATACCGGGTTTCAGCATCCGGAATTTGTCCATAAACTGGGCCACAGATGGAACGGAAAACCAAAATGTAAGCTCGTGTTCCCTGATAAATTTGCCTGGCCCCAATACCGTTTTTTCAGGAATTGCATACAAACAGGCACCGGCATTCCAGCACACAAACAAATCGTGTACACTTAAATCAAAAGTGAGATCGAATGTTTGAGAAAACCGGTCGTTTGAATCAGGCAAAAAACGCTGATGCAGGTATTGCACATAATCATTCACACTGCTGTGTTTAACAGGCACTCCTTTTGGAATTCCAGTGCTTCCGGAGGTGAAAAGTATATATGCGTATTCTGGGTATGGTTTGTTTTCTGCCAAAGTAATTTCTTTGGGCTGAGTAATGCAATTAAAGCGAGAAGTGAGAGCCGGCGGAATTTCTTCAATTGCAGTCTGGTGAAAATAGAGTGTTATTTTTTCTGGTAAAAAATCTGCACAGGCTTCAATTTCTGCCATACATTCTTTACCAACCACTATAATTTGTGACTGAGAAAGCGATACTATTGAAGCATTGCGCTGGGCTGGAAATTTCGGGTTCAGAGGCACATAAGTACATCCGCTTTGCAGTATGCCCAAAACTCCTGCATAGGCAGTAATACTTTTACTTGCAAAAAGGGCAATCCGGGCATTGGAATTCGTGCCTAAGACCTGCGATATACGGATAGATTCTGATAGTAATTCAGCATAACTATAGTATTTGCCCTCTACCCATAAAGCCTGATTTTGTGGGTTTAATTGCGCATTGCGGGCAAACAGGTCAAACAGATTCATCCGGCAACAAAGTTAAGATTCCTGAAAGTTTTTCGGGATACTTAATTATAAGTCTTATGTGTACAAAAAAGCCGGCAATATTCATTGCCGGCTTTTAAGGTTAAATTCAGAGGTAATTATCTTTCTGCCTGTGAGGGTGCAGGACTGGGCTGTGCAGTTTGCAAAGCCTTAACTGCTGTTTGCAGATCCTGGATCATTTTTAACTGTTCGGCAATCTGTTGTTTTTGATTGTTAATAATATCTTGTTGGGCTTGTATGGCTTTTAGGGCAACACCTGCAGGGTCTATAGTGCTTATAGATGTATTGTTAATACCTGTGTTAAACAGATTATAGAATTGCTGTGCCATTGGTCCGATATGGTACTCCTCAGTTCCGGTATATTTCCAGCGGGATATATCCAATTGCATTACCCGGTTTAATATGTCCTGGTTATTTAGAGCTGTAATGTCAGATTTTAGGTTTACATCCGATGCATTTGTCCAGGTTCCTCCAGTGGTAAGATAGGCGCCATTCCCATTGCTCGCAGAAGAACCAACTTGCAATGCAATGCTTCCGGCAGAAAAAGATGATCGGCCAAAATACCAGCCAGTAACAGAAGTGTTTCCAAACGACATACGGTTGCTGCCGTCAACAGATGCACCATAGCCAATTGCAGATGCGTTCGATAAGTTTCCGGAACTCACATTTGATAACGCACCAATGGCGGTAAGGGTTGTACCTGTAGTGTTGGAAGTTAAGGTATTATAACCCACGGCAACATTATGAGTTCCGGTTGTAGTGGAAGAAAGGCTGTTATTTCCAAATGCCGAATTATAACCTCCTGAAGAGGCCGAATATAGAGAGAATGCACCAACGGCGGTATTGGAAGTACCACTATTTGAAGATGGAGTTGAGCTTCCCATGAGTGCCTCATAACCCACTGCTACATTATACATGTAATTTCCAGTGGTTGAGTTATAAGCATAATACATAGCTTCATGGCCCACAGCTACACTTGCATTGCCACCCACATTGCTATATAATGCATTTCCACCTAGCGCAACATTGTAATTACCGGTGGTATTGGATCTTAAAGTGGAAATACCAAATGCACTATTGAAAGAACCAGATGTATTGGCATACAACGATTGATATCCGAAAACAGCATGTCCACCACCAGAATTATTAGTGTACAAGGCCTGATATCCTAAAACACTATTTGTACTACCTGTAGTATTGTTATATGCCGATTGATAACCTACCGCAACATTGAGATTACCAGAAGTATTTGAGTATAATGAAGAAACACCCAGAGCTGAATTTCCGCTTGCTGTGTTGCTTCTGAGGGCTTCACTTCCTACCGCAGTATTGTCTGTACCTGTAGTTTGCGAAAACAAAACCCTGTAACCAACCCCGGTATTGCGCGATCCGGTTGCCGATGTCAAGGCCTCAGTTCCTATAGCTGTAGAGTTTATGCCTGTTGAGTTAGAGGACAATGCAGCATAACCCACGGCTGTAATATTGGAGCCACTGGTAGTTGCATCGGCTGCTTTAGAACCTACGGCAGTATTGTTTTGACCCGAATTGTTGCTTATCAATGCATTAAAACCAAGAGCGGTATTGTCGTAGCCATAAGTGTTGGCATATAGGGCTTTGCTACCCACGGCCACGTTGCGAATAGATTCATGTGAAAATGCACCACCCGTTCCATTATAATACAGAGCACTATCTCCAATGGCAATGTTGTTGCTTTTTACATCGCTGTAATACAATGCTCTTATACCGATGGCTACATTACCCGATCCGGTGGTATTGTTTTTTAATGCTTCAAAGCCCGATGCTGCATTGTTTTTACCAGATGTATTTGAATACATGGCAAAACTACCCTCAGCGGTATTGTAACTACCTGTTGAATTGTTATAAAGAACCTGGAAACCGGCACCCGTATTGTCTTGGGCAGTACTGGTATTCTGCATCCCACCCGAACCTGTAACTGTATTTTGTGATCCGCTTGTATTGTTTGTAAGCGCATTATAACCAAGTCCGGTATTATTGTTACCGGTGGGTTTACTTAAGGCACTGCTACCAACAGCCGTATTTTGTGAAGCCGTAGTTGAGGCTAGCATGGTAGAAGTACCTACTGCTGTGTTGTTGTTGCCGGTTGTAAGTCCATAGCCCGCCTGTAAACCCAAGGTGGTATTGTTTCCACCTGTGGTATTGTTTTGCATGGCATATGCGCCTACTGCTGTATTACTGCTACCCGATGTGTTGTTTTGTAAAGCACTTGCACCAATGGCTACAATATTGGAACCTGTGGTAAGGTAATATCCTGCAGAATTACCCACTGCAGTATTGGCTATACCTGAAGTAACAGAGTATAACGAATTTGCACCAATGGCAGTATTTACATATCCGGTGGTATTGTTGTTTAATGCGCTAAATCCAACTGCAGTGTTTGCCACACCGGTTGTATTGTTCATTAATGCCTGAAATCCAACACCTACACTTCCGTCACCACTTGTATTGGAGTACAAACTTCTGTAACCAAATGCAGTATTATACCCCACCGTATTTGAGCCATACAATGATTGTACACCCATTGCAGTGTTATAAGGTGAGGTGGTGCTGTTATACAAGGCCTGGTATCCTACCGCTGAATTGTTATTACCGGTAGAGTTATTTCCCAATGCTGAATATCCAATCCCAGTGTTATTTCCACCAGTGCTTGTTTGGTTCAAAGAGTAAGCACCCATCGCAGTATTGTATGATGATCCACTGCTTGCCGCCAAACTATAATAGCCAAATGACGCGTTATACTGTCCGGTAGAATTCGATACGGATGCGCCCAATCCCATAGCCGTATTATATGAGCCGGTGGTATTGTTTCTTAAAGCCTGAAATCCTGCTGCCGTATTATCCTGACCAGTAGAATTGAGTGTCAATGCCTCATAGCCCAATGCAACGTTTTCAATTCCGGTTGTATTAGATGAAAGGGCATAATAACCAACGGCCGTCATTCCACTGGATTTGTTGTAGTACAATGCATTTGCCCCAAAACCTGTATTATAGTTGCCATTGCTATTAAAAAATCCGGCATAACTACCAGCCAAGGTATTGCCACCACCGCTGGTATCATAATAGCCGGCATTGTAACCAATATTCACGTTATTGCTACCTTGGGTATTTGCATATCCCGCCCATGAACCCACCGATAGATTGTAATTACCGGTTTTATTGCCATACATAGCGTAGTAACCCATGGTAGTGTTATAATTACCGGTTCTGTTATTCCCCAAGGCTGAGTTGCCGACAGCAATATTATTTCCGCCGGTTGTATTTCTGTACAAGGATGAATGCCCCATCGCAAAGTTTTCGGTACCAGTGGTATTGTAGAACAATGCAGCATAGCCAATTGCAATATTGTAATAACCCGTTGTATTACTATTCAATGCTTCGCTACCTATACTGTAGTTGTAGGTTCCGGTAGTGTTTGCAGATAAAGAATTATTTCCAATGGCGATATTATAGGCACCGGTTGAATTGGAATATAAAGTGGCGGAGCCAATTGCAATATTTTCAAATCCGGAAGTATTGCTGTTTAAAGCACTATATCCAATTACAGTATTTAAATATCCTGTGGTATTGTTTACCATGCTTTGCGCACCAATCGCAGTATTGTAATAGCCTGATGTAGTTGAATTCTGTGCATTATACCCAATTGCGGTATTATAACTACCTGATGTGTTGGACGATAATGCACTTGCACCTAGTGCAGAATTATAGCTAGAAGTTGTGGCAGTGGTTAAGGAGTTATATCCAATTGCAGTATTATAATTTCCGGATGTCAGCGAACTCATGGCTTCACTGCCTATGGCTGTATTTTGACTACCGTTGGTTACATCCCGCATCGACCTGTTACCTACGCTTGTATTGTAATTAGCTCCTGAAGGGGATACCTGAGATTTAAACCCGATGGCAGTGCTGTAAGTAGCTGTTCCGGATAAAGTTCTAAATCCGAATCCTGTATTAAGAGACACGCTGTCAATAATACCCGATTTTACATTATTACGTTTAAATATCAGATTTTGATCATCGGTAGTTCCAATAAAATTATTGGAAGTGGTTCCGCTATTGCCACTGGTTTTCCATGCATAGGCATTCAAAGGCAGTTTAATTTTGCCCCCGTTTTGGCTCAGTGATAAACTATCATTGCTGAAACTGATGGTTTGTAATTCGTTGGTAGACGATGAATCATTTAAAAATACAGTACCACCGCCCTGGTTTAGGATTATTCTGCCACCTGTTTTTGTTAAACTCTGTAATTCGTTGGTAGACGATGAATCGTTTAAAAATACAGTACCACCGCCCTGGTTTAGGGTTATTCTGCCACCTGATTTAGAAATGGTTTGCAACTCGTTCGTTCCGCTTGAGTCGTTTAAAACCACATTGCCACCGCCATTGCTAAGGGTAATTCGCCCTTTGCCGCTGCTAATGCTCAGGCTTTGCAACTCATTGCTGTTGCTACTGTCCTGGTCTGCAGTATTAAAGGTGATTGAATTTCCACTGCTAATGCTGATTTTGGTGCTGTTACCGGATTTGGTTAATGACAAACTTTGAATTTCATTGCTGGTGCTGCTATCGGCATCCGCTACTGAAAAACTACCACCTCCCTGGCTCAGTGTAACGGTATTGCCCGATTTTGAAATGGTTTGCAATTCGTTGGTAGAGGAGGAGTCGTTTAGGAAAACGGTGCCTCCACCTTGGTTTAAGGATATCCTACCCCCTGTTTTAGAAAGGGTTTGAAGCTCATTGGTTCCGCTTGAATCATTTAATACCACATTGCCGCCGCCGTTACTAAGGGTAATACGACCCTTGCCACTGCTGATGGCCAGGGATTGTAACTCATTGCTGGCCGAAGAATCGGGAAGGTTAATGCTTCCTCCACCTTTTGACAATGAAACCGTGCCATTGCTGCGACTAAGGGTTTGAATCTCATTGCTGGTGCTGGAGTCACCGTCGGCTATTGATACGCTGCCACCACCCTGACTGAGGGTTAATATATTGCCACTTTTGCTGATGGCTTGCAATTCGTTATTCGACGATGAATCGTTTAAAAACAATGTTCCACCGCCCTGGTTGAGGGTAATACGCCCACCGTTTTTGCTCAATGTTTGTAGCTCATTGCTGGCCGATGAGTCGGGCAGATTGATGTTTCCCCCGCCTTTGCTGAGGCTTACTGTGCCATTGCTGCGGCTCAGTGTTTGTATTTCGTTGCTGGTGCTGCTATCGGCATCAGAAGTGTTAAAAGTAACCGATCCGCCACCCTGGCTTAAAATAAGCGTTTTACTGCTGCCTGTTTGCGACATGGATATACTTTGAAGCTCGTTATTGGCCGAAGAGTCGGGCAGGGAAACAGTTCCACCCCCTTGATTGAGGCTAATACGGCCCCCATTGCGGCTTAGGGTTTGTAATTCGTTACTTGGATTTGCATCGGCATCATCGATGTTGATCGTGGCTGGAACCCATGCTGTTCCATTCCATTTCAAAACCTGTCCATTGGTGGCGCCTTGTTGGGCCAAACCTACAGGGTTACTGCTGGTTCCATTGCCTTTCAGGGTTGCGTCAGTATCAATCGTACTGTCAATCCAGCCAGGAACCCATGCGGTTCCATTCCACTTAAGTACCTGGCCATTGCTGGCGCCGCCACTGTTTATCTGGGAGGGCGCAACGCCACCTAAAAGCGCTGTAGCATTGGTTGCCGTATCGGCTTTCTTTGCCTGGTTGGCATACAAAGCATACGGAACGCTAAGCAACTGAAAAGTGCCCATATCTGTAAAGCTGGTTCCACCCGATACATCAATTTCAACTTTCAGAAATTTGGGATTTGCGCCCCAGTTGATATTTGTGAAACTATTGAGCACAACAGACCCTGCACCAATATTGATTGTAAACAAGCCAAACTGATTGGTAGTAGCACCGTGGCGTTCGCGATACAATACAGTTCCGCCTGCCGAATTATCGATTACAGATATTTGAAGAGAAATGCTCTGATTAGCCAATATTTGACCACTGTTATTGCGGGCAATGGCTTGGTAACTGATTTTTTGAGGGGTTTGGGATTGGGCAGATTGGCTAAGCAGTGTAAAACCTGCAACAGCTAATGCTTGTAGGAGTTTTTTCATATAGATTTTGCGTAGATCTGAAAGCAAATATCGAAAATTATTGTCTAAAATTAAAGACGCATAAAAATTGTGTGGATATTAGAAGTTTGTGTTTATACCCAACGATAACTTAATCAGCTCTTTCATTGGGTTGGGTAATTCCGGTTTTGTTATTTCGTAAATCGGATTTACGTTTTTGTTTAGTGAAAATACTTTTTTAGTAAGTGCTTATCTGGCAGCAGGATAAATGCGGATTCAATTCATTTCTTTTTAATTTAAAATTAATTTAATCAAGTATAAAACCGATTAAATGGTACTAAGCAAATTCCATATTCCTTTAAATTGAAAAAAATAATCAAAGTCTGGCATTTTTTTCTTTGTCTGGTATGGCTTTTATGGCGTAAAACTCTTATTTTTGCCGCCCATTCAAAGGAGGAACCCTCACATTGAGTAACGAAGAAATCACAAACAACACCGAAGAAACCGTTGATAACGGTGCTCCGGTAACCACGCCCGAAACCACGCCTGTAGCGGAAGAACAGGTGGTTTCTGAACCTAAAAATTCCACTTCCAAAAAAGCAAAATCTGTAGCCACCGAAACTGCAACATCACACGATGATTTCGATTGGGAAGCCGACGAAGCCGGTTTCCAAAGCTATTCTAAAGATGAACGCAAAAAGTTAGAAGACTCCTACATTCAGTCTTTCTCTCCTGTTAACGAAAAAGAAGTTGTTAAAGGCCGCATTGTGGCTATGAACGACAAAGATGTGGTAATTAACATCGGCTTTAAAAGCGATGGACTGGTATCACGTCAGGAGTTCCGCGACTTACCCGATCTGAAAGTGGGTGATGAAGTAGACGTATTTGTAGATACTGCGGAAGATGCAATGGGTCAACTGATCCTGAGCCGCCGCAAAGCCATGCAGGAAACTGCCTGGGATAAAATTATTGAAGCTCACAATGCCGATATGATTTGCACCGGTTACGTGAGAAGCCGCACCAAAGGTGGTTTGGTAGTTGATGTATTTGGCATCGATACCTTCCTGCCTGGTTCGCAAATTGATACCAAGCCTGTGCGTGATTACGACCAGTATGTAGGTAAACACATGGATTTCAAAATTGTGAAAATCAATGATGTTTACAAAAACGTAGTGGTATCGCACAAAGCACTGATTGAAGATGATATTGAAGCACAGAAATCCGAAATTCTGGGCCGCCTTGAAAAAGGTCAGGTTCTGGAAGGTGTGGTTAAAAACATGACCAGCTTTGGTGTGTTTGTTGACCTGGGCGGAATTGATGGCTTGCTGCATATCACCGATATCAGCTGGGGCCGTATCAACCACCCCGAGGAGGTGTTGAAACTGGACGACCATATTAATGTGGTAATCCTGGATTTCGACGACAACAAAAAACGTATCTCTTTGGGTCTGAAACAGCTTACTCCTCACCCATGGGATAACCTTACTGCCGATATCGAAGAAGGTACCAAAGTAAGTGGTAAAGTAGTATCTGTTGCCGACTACGGTGCATTTATCGAAATTAAACCCGGTGTTGAAGGTTTGGTTCACGTAAGTGAAATGAGCTGGAGCAGCCACCTGCGCAACCCATCTGAATACCTGAAAGTAGGCGATGATGTGGAAGCTGTAGTATTGGCCCTGGATCGCACCGAGCATAAAATGAGCCTGGGTATTAAACAGCTTACCGCTGATCCCTGGGTGGATATCGAAGCCAAATACCCAATCGGTAGCAAGCACTCAGGTGTGGTTAAAAACCTTACCTCTTATGGCTTGTTCCTTGAATTGGAAGAAGGAATCGACGGACTGGTACACGTATCTGACCTCAGCTGGAACAAAAAAATCAAGCATCCAAGCGAATTTACCAAAAAAGGCGAAAAACTGGATGTTATTGTACTGGAAGTGGACAAAGAAAACCGCCGCCTGAGCCTGGGTCACAAACAACTGGAAGAAAACCCATGGGATACTTTCGAAACCATATTCACAGTAGGTTCTGAACACGAAGGAACTGTAATGAGTATTGGCGACAAAGGTGTGAACGTGCAGTTGCAGTATGGTTTGGAAGCTTTTGCTCCATCACGCCATATGAAAAAGGCCGACAACAAATTGCCTAAAGAAGACGAAACCCTGCAATTCGAGATTATTGAGTTTAACAAAGATGCCAAACGTATCATTGTTTCTCACACCAATACCTGGAAAGCTGCAGAGAAAGCCAAAAACGAAGTGGAAGATAAGAAACGCGATGCCGCACGTAAAAATGCAAGCAAAGTGGTTAAGAAAATCAACCAAAGCGCACAGGCTACTACTTTAGGTGATATGGATGCATTGAGTGAACTGCGTGCTCAGTTTGAAAAAGCTGAAAAAGGTGGCAAAAAAGAAACCAAAGCGGAAGCTAAGGTTGAAGCCCCCGCTGCTGAAGACACCACTGCAGAAACTACCGAAGAAAAACCAGCGAAAAAAACCAAAGCAGCCAAAACCGGTGATGATCTGAAAGTGATCAATGGTGTTGGTCCTGCCTTTGAAAAACGCCTGAATGCATTGGGTATTCATACCTATGCCGATTTAATCGCCCTTACCGACGAGAAAATTGCCGAACTGGAACAGCAAGATAGCATGACCAGCCTGGAACAATGGCACGCCTGGATCGAAGAAGCTAAAACTTTACAAGCCTAAGCTTCATCGCAATCTGAAATTATCTGAAAAGCCCCTGCATTGCAGGGGCTTTTCTGTTTTTAAACTTAAGGGAATTAGATTATTTAACCGCTTTAATGGCATCTACCAGCAAAGCCTGGTTTTCTACCATGGGCCAGTGCCCGCAACCCGGCAATGGAATTACTTGGAAGTTGGGGTGGGCTGCTACTGCTTTTTCGGCAAATCGCAGCGGACTGCCAGGGTTAAACATCTGGTTGGGTATCAACGGGTCGTTGGTGCCAAATAAAACGCTTACAGGGCATTGCACGCGGTTTAACAGCTCCTTTACCGGTCGGTCCATCATGCTTTGGGTATATTGGCGTATGATAGAGGCAGAAGGCAGGCTGGCAAGTTCTTTAATTTCCGTTCCCTTTAAAGCGGGTGCAAACAGGTTGTGAAACAGGCTGCCCAACTGCAGGGTATTCATAATCAGTTGCTTCTGGTAATCCTCAAACAATTCAAGCCCCGCGGGTGAAATCAGTATTTCAGACCTCACATCTTCGGGGTAAATAATGGCATAGAGAATGGCTACTTGTCCGCCCAAAGAATGCCCGCAGATGAGGGGTTTTTCGATGCCAAAATGGGTTAAAATAGTGCGCAATCCCAAGGCTATTTGGTAAACGTCTATTTCTCCATTGGGCTCTGCTGAGCCTCCATGCCCAGGGAATTCGGGTATAAAAATACGTTTGCCAGGAAAGGCTTTCAGCAAAAATTCACCATAAGCGGCATGGGCTGCCAAACCATGTAAAAATACAACCGCATCGCCGGTACCCCCGGTGTCATAAATGCTGATTTGATTATGAATGCTATGCTTAAACACGGTTTTTTGGAATACGCAAAGGTAGGTACAAAGCAGGGATGCCAGCTCTTGGCGGTTTAATTATAGAGGCAAAAAAAAATCACCCCGAAAGGTGATTTTTATCAATATTTTGAATTCCGATTTAGCTGCGGTCTTTCACCCAAGAGGCTACTTTCGGAGCCAGTTCTTTTTGTGATTTTCCGCCTACAAACACACCGATGTGGCCACCAGGGAATGCATATACTTCTTTGTCTTTGCTGCCCACTTTGTCCATAATGGCAGTGGTACTTTCATTTGGAATAATATTGTCTTCGGTGGCGTAAACATTCAGGAAAGGCATGCTCAGGTTTTTGAGATTTACCGCACGTCCACCCAGTTCAAATTCACCTTTGATCAGCTTATTGTCGCGGAAAAGGTCTTTGATGTATTTACGAAACATTTCGCCGGCGATATCAGGGCAATCGTTTTTCCATTTTTCCATGCGCATAAAGTTCATTAACTTGTCTTTATCCTGCAGGCTGTCCATCACACCAAAGTATTTGCTAATGTCCATACTGGGTTTCAGCATACCAAAACCTGCATTGAGCATGTCGGCGGGGATAATTCCCAGATTGTCTACCATAGCATCTACATCAATATCTTTGGTCCAGCGGTACAGCATGCAGCTGTTGGTGCTGAAATCAAATGGAGCTACATAGGTAGTCAGCGATTGCAATTTTTGGGGATATAATGCAGCGTAGATGGTAAAAAAGGTACCACCCTGGCAAATGCCCATGGCGTGGATTTTATCATTTTTGGTGGTTTTGCGGATATAGTCTACCGCATCATTCAAATACCCGTCGATATAATCTTCCATGGTAAGGTATTGATCCTGGCGGGTAGGGTAGCCCCAGTCCATAATATATAGGTCCAATCCTTCTTCCATCAGTTTTTTAACCAAGCTGCGGTCGGGTTGTAAATCCAGCACATCGTGGCGGTTTAACAAGGCAAAAGAAACCAATACCGGAATTTTGCAGGTAGCCTTATCGTTGTGATAATGGTATAGTTTTACCAAATCGTTTTGCCAAACCAGTTCTTTGGGGCTGGTGGCTATTTCTACCGATTCCATATCCTGCAGGGTTTTATAACCTTCTACCAGGGTTTGGCTGGTTTTCATCAATTCGTTGTTGATATCAGCAATTCTGTTCATGCGTTTTCAAATTTGAATAAAAAGCCCTTCGTTTCCAAAGGGCTTTCGTTTTTATTTTTGATTGAAAATTATTTAGTGGTTTTTTTAGCGGCAGGTTTGGTAGCAGCTTTGGCTTCGGTTACTTCCTCACCGTTGTTTTCCAGTTCTTTTTCCAGGGTACGAACGCGTTTTTTCAATTCATAAACGGTTTTGTAAAGTTCATCCATTTCAGAACGTGGAACCAAAGGAACATTGGCAAACATACCTTCCATTTGGGCATCGATGGCACCTTTAATACGCAGACTTAAAGCGCTGGTTTCAGCCTGAATTTTAGAGAATTCTTCGGTTTCGAACAATTCTACAAAATACTTATCGCTGGTATTCAACCATTCTTTAAACATATCCTGCATGCTGTCGAAAGTTTTACCTTCCTGCATTTTGGCAGCCATGTTTAAACCCATTTGGTCCATAGCTTTTACACCGGTCACATAGGTCATGTATTGCATTTGTGAATTCAGAATCTGGTAGCGATTCATCATATCCATAATGTTAGACATGGCTTCGGTATTTTTGGTGAAAGCATTGGGGGTAATCAGTTTTGCAAATGGAGCAAAAGCATTTTGCATTTGGTTGTACATATTGGTGTAATTGCTCAGCATTTCGGCAAAAATGTTATTGCCATTGGGCATAAATTGCTGAAACTGGGCACCCATGTTTTTGTACATATCCATACCTTGTTTGCTGAAGTTTTGCATGCTTTCAGTCCACTGGGTTTGGGCATTGGTAAACATGTCTTTGGCACCGGCAGGCATAAAACCAAAGAAAGAATCCATAAACTCTTTATAAGCTTCTGGTTTCATCAGGTTTTTCATCATATCGGCGCTGAAGTTGTTCTTTTTCATGGCATCCATTACAGGGTTCCACAATTCGTAAAACTTCATGAAAGACTGGGTGTGGTTAAACAAACCTTCAAATACGTCTTTGGTACTTCCGTTGCCGGTAAAGTTGTTCATCATGCCTTTGTACATATCGGCAAATGATTTGTTCCAGTTGCCAAACATGTCCATGTTGGGCATGTTGTTCCACTGCATATTAAAAGGGTTGCTGTTCATTGAAGCGGTAAATTGTTTAAACCAATTATTGTTTTGGTTATAACTGTTTTGAAGGGCTTCGTATTGGGTTTTAAATAAATTTTCGTAAAAACTTTTCCAGTTGTTCATCCCCTCTGCAGCAGCTTGTTCAGCACTTTTCATACCTTCATTCTGGGTAGTATTTTTTACAAAATCCATTTGAAAATCCAACCACTTTTTGAAGAAATCCGAACCATTCTCCAAGGCTTGATTTACCTGGTCGTTGCTGGTGAATTTCTTAGCAGTTTCGTTCATAGATTCTGCCATTTTTTTTTGCGAATCCAAAATTGTTTCGTACCAATTTTGTGCTGATTTTGTATTCATTTTGTTTGTTGTTTGAGTGGGTCTGAAATTTGCTGCGAAATAACAAATTATTTTCGACCTGTACAATAGTATTATCAAAAATAATCTAAAGGTAGCATTTTGGTTATCAAATCAAGGGTTATTCACAGGGTTTGAATTTTATAAATTATTGATAAGTAATAATATAAAATTTCATTTATGAGGATAACTTTTGGGGGTGACCTGGGTCACATTGGGCCGATTTTGGACGTTTTTTGGTTCGTTTTTGGGTGACCTGGGTCACATTTTCTTCTCAAAATTGACCAAACCTTCGAAAAAATTGATGGAATTTGGGTTGTAAATTCATAAATAAAAATTACCTTTGCACCCACAAAAAAATAATTCAAAAAAAATGATAAAAATTGGTGACGTTTACAAACACAAATTCTCCTATACCCAGGAGGAGGTAGACACCTATGCTCGCGTGAGTGGCGATACAAACCCCTTGCACGTGGATGCAGATTATGCAGCGTCATCCATTTTTGGCAAAAGAATTATGCATGGTTACCTCGGTGCCAGTGTGTTTACCAAAATATTTGGTACCCAACTGTACTGGGATGGCAATGTGTATATGAAGCAAAACCTTACTTTCCTGCGTCCTATGTACGCCGGTCAGGAATACGAAGCGGTGATTACCGTGAAAGAAATTATTGCCGAAAAAAATCGCATCCTGTTTTCAACCGAAATTTTTGAAGCGGGTACCGAAAATATTTGCACCACTGGTGAGGCGCTGATTCTGAATAAGAAACAGTTCGTCTGGTAATATTTGTTTGTTTTTAGTGTAAAAGCCCTGCCAAGAGATTGGTGGGGTTTTTTTATGTCAATTCTTGCCTGCATCGCTTTTATATTCTTATAGGCTGTATTTTTGAAACCACTAAATACTATGAACGAAGCCATTCGCCAGTTACAACCCGCCGCCTTGTGGAATCACTTTGCCGATTTGAACGCCATTCCCCGTGCCTCAAAAAAAGAAGAACGTGTAATAGCCTTTGCTAAAAATTTTGGTGAAAGCCTTGGACTTTCTACCCAGGTAGATCAAACCGGAAATGTAATTATTAAAAAACCGGCCACTCCAGGCATGGAACACAAAGCCACTGTGATTTTACAAAGTCACCTGGATATGGTACACCAGAAAAACGGCGATACCCAGTTCAATTTCGATACCCAAGGCATAGAAATGCGCGTAGACGGAGATTGGGTAAGAGCCAATGGAACCACCCTGGGTGCTGATAATGGGATAGGAGTTAGCACCATTATGGCCATTCTGGCTTCAAAAGATATTCCACATCCTGCCATTGAAGCCCTCTTTACCATTGACGAAGAAACTGGAATGACCGGAGCCTTGGGGCTCAAAGGTGGTTTACTCGATGGTCGCATACTTTTAAACCTCGATACCGAAGATGATACCGAACTCACTATCGGCTGCGCAGGTGGAGTAGATGTTACAGCTACCGGCAAATACAATACACATGCAGCCGACGGGCAGGGTTATAAAATTACCGTAAAAGGCCTCACCGGTGGACATAGCGGTATGGATATACATAAGGGCAGGGGTAATGCCAATAAACTTATGAATCGTTTGCTAACCGCTGCTGCAGCGCGTTTTGACGCTGCCGTTGTGAGTATCGATGGTGGTAGTTTGCGCAATGCTATCCCGCGCGAATCAGTGGCTGAAATTGTAATACCAGAGCACCATGAAGCAGAGTTTTTGCTATGGATGAATGAAATGCTGGGAATATATAAAGCTGAATACAGTACAACTGACCCCGACCTTACACTCACCTGCGAAGGCATAGAAACCAGTAAACAAGCCATGAATACCAATGTGCAACGCACTTTACTAGCCTCCCTTTATGCTTGTCCAAATGGCATTTATCGCATGAGTCCGGATATTGAAGGACTTGTGCAAACCTCTAACAACCTGGCCAGGGTGCTTGTAAAAGACGGGCAATACACCCTTATGTGTTTAACCCGCAGTGCGGTAGATACCGAAAAAATGGACCTGGCTGAGGCCATACGCCAAACTTTTGAACTCACAGGTGCCAGGGTTGAGTTTGCGGGTTCTTATCCTGGTTGGACTCCGGCCCCGCATAGTGGAATTGTAACTTTGATGACCCGCTTGTTTAAAGAGAAATACAATGCCGAACCCAATGTAAATGCCTGCCATGCAGGCCTGGAATGTGGAATTTTGGGCACCAATTACCCCGGTATGGAAATGATTTCTTTTGGCCCCAATATCCGTGGTGCGCATAGCCCGGACGAATGTGTTCAGATTTCCTCCGTTCAAAAATTCTGGGATTTTACATTGGATGTATTAAAGGCAATACCTTAAAATACAGTCTTTTAAGTTTCATAAATTTGCCTAAACCCTTAGGTTTTGAAAATCCGTTCTTGCAGTTTTAAATTGCACAGTATATTTTTGAACAAAATATGAAGTCCAAAATACTGATTCTTTCAACCACACTTTGCGCCGGATTAATAGCTATGAACAGCGGCTGCGCCAAGCTTAAAAGTAAACTGTTCCAAGCTTTTACTACCGGCTCTACCAGCGTAGATTTTACCATTCCGGTAATTTCCGACACCACCACCAAAACAGATTGGGGCACAGTAACCCAAAATGTTAACCTGGATTCCATTATTAAAAAGGAAACTTCCAATGCCTTTAGCCTGAAGGATGTTAAATCGATTAAAATCAGCGAATTGAAAATGACCCTGAGCAATGCTGATGGGGGTAACAATTTCGCAAATTTTCAGCAAGGTTGGGCCAATTTTAATACCGATACCAAACCAACTCCAATAACCATCAATACAGGTTTAAACCCCGATGTTTATTCTGAGACTTGGATTTTGCCAACTGTTGCCGATGTGAATTTGAAGGATTATGTAAGTGCTACTAAGTTTAACTACATTATTTCTGCCAAAGCTCGCCGCGCTACCACCAAAGTACTGAATGCCAAACTGGCCATTAAATTCAGGGTTGAGTAAGCCTCGAATGAATACAAAAAAAGCCATCTCACAAGGATGGCTTTTTTTATTTTAATATTTTATTGGATACAATTAAATATGATTGAGCACCTTTGGGCAATGAGAAGGAGCCTTAGAGGTAATCTGCGGGCAACTCAAATGCAACTCAGCCTTCTTTTGACATTGTATGGAAGGGTGTTTGGTGTGAGAATGAACTAAAGTGAAATGCTTACAGGTAGGGGTTATTTGTCTGATATCATAATTTTATTAAAGCAGAAAACCTTTGCTTTTTTCATGGGTTCTTCAGATGGGGTGGTTCCTTTAGGAAGATCGGGGAGTACATAAAACTGCCCGGTAACGCGAATTTTTTGTTTGAATGGGTCAAATGATTTTGGTACATCTAAACTATCATTGGCCGCTTCAATATAAATACAATGGCTTGCAAGGCCCGAATCCTGGTATTTTTTATAATTCTCGGAAGTAATCCACGGCGCACAGGCACAGCCCCATACAATGTATTCAAGTACCAGGGTTTGAGTATTTCCATCCAGTTTATTAGCGGGGTTTGAAATGGTTTCGATTCTATTTGGATGTGTAGTTGAATTTAACTCGGAATGCCTAACTTTTATAAATGCATTTTTTGCAAATAATATACTTGTTGCCATTAATGTAATACTTGCTGCACTTGTAATTGTGCCCCATTTATATTTAAATTTAGAATCTAATACATATCTATAAATAGTGAAATTTATTAACCAAATAGGAATAATTAATAGTGCAAGTATAACAAGAAATTCTATGCTAATACGGGTTGCAAACGCCAGCTCATGGGCTAAGTATAGGTCTTTAACATTTATAAAAAAACCCAACAAACAAAAATAGCTGAACAGTATAATTGTACCCGAATTTATAATGATTAATAATGCTATTCCCAGGTATTTTTTCTGCATATATTTAAGTGTTAAATAATTTTGAAATTTACTATTAAAAGTGCAGAATTATTCTCATCAATAATATATATTAATGGCTTACCCTGTTTTTATTTCATGGTTACCCGACCATTGTTTAATATCGCCATTGCTCAGGGCTGTGGCCATCAGATCGGGGAACAAATCCGGGGTGCAGGCAAAGGATGGAATGCCCAACGCAGCTAAATAGGCTGCATTTTGGTGATCATATCCCGGAGCTCCATCATCGTCTAAGGCCAATAGGGTTATTACTTGCACGCCACTTAATGCAATCTGCCGAATTGTTTTTTTCATTTCTTCCTCATTGCCTCCTTCGTATAAATCGGTAATTAGTACTAAGGTTGTATCGGCTGGTTTGGTTATAATCTGTTTGCAGTATTGCAAAGCCTTGTTAATGTCTGTCCCTCCTCCCAATTGCACGCCAAAGAGCAAATCCACCGGATCGGTGAGCTCTTCGGTAAGGTCTGCCACAGCAGTATCGAAAACTACCATTCGCGTATCCAAAGCCGGTATAGAAGCCAATACCGCCCCAAATATACCCGAGTATACAACCGATGCTCCCATAGAACCACTTTGATCAATACAAAGCACCACGTTTTTTACTGCCTTGCGTTTGCGGCCAAATCCAAACAGAGTTTCAGGAATTACCGTTTTATATTCCTCCTGATAATGTTTCAGATTTTTGCGAATGGTTATGTTCCAATCGATTTCATTGTGCTTGGGTCTGCGGTTGCGCAAGGCCCGATTTAAACTGCCGGTTACCGCCTGGGTAGTTGGGCCACTGAGTTTAGCCATCAATTCATCTACTACTTTTTTTACCACCTGCCGGGCGGTATCCTTAGTTTTGTCTGGAATCAGGCGTCCTAAAGACATCAGATTTGCCACCAAATTCACATCTGGTACTACTGCTTCCAACAGTTCAGGTTCGGTAAGCATAGATTGCAGGTTCAGCCGGTGCAATGCATCTTCCTGCATGATTTTTACCACAGAGCTGGGAAAATACTCGCGGATATCACTAAGCCAGCGGCTTACATTGGGCGAAGAAGGCCCCAGTCCGCCTCTGCGATCGTGGTTATACAGGGCTGACAATGTGTTGTCTGCCGCTTGTTGTTGCGCAGATAAACATGCACCAAAAGCCTCCGCACTATCGGGACCTAAAATCAGGCGCCATTTTTCCTGTTCATTCATCATTTTTATTTAATCCCAATAGTTTTTCAATTAATGCTACAGGTTTCACTGCATTTATTGCATTTATTTCCTGCTCAAACTCCTGTATTTGCTGACCGTTATTCGCTGAATTTCCTTTTAATACCAGCCTGGCTATTTTTTGTTTTTCGGCCGGTAAATAACTGCTGAAGGTGCGTCTTAAAATTGGCAAAATAGCCATAAAATCTTCTTCCGATAGGGTATCTACCCAATCGTAAATAATGCCCCAAATTACCGTATCTAAAATTAAAATAGTGGCGGATTGTTGTAAAAAACCCTCCAGCCAATCTGCCGAATGGGCCTTTTCTGTACCTGCTGAAAGTGCTTTGCTGAAAGCGCGTGCTGTTGTTTCAGTAGCCACATATTTTTGTTGGTATAATAATTTATTTACCGCACCTCCAATAAATGGCGCGCTATGCTCATTTTGTTGTATGCGGTTGAGAGTACTTAGCCAATCATGGGTAATTTCAGTTTGATTCAATACCCCCAAGGTTTTATTCATTTCCAGTATTTGTGACGCCAAAATGCGGGCAGCTTCCTCATCAATATTGCAACAGGCTGGGGGCAAACCTGCAACAACGCGGTAAAAAATGCTGTAAAAAATGCGTTCAGTGCTTTCTTTATCCGTTTTGCGCACATTTCCATAGCGGATAATTTCAGCCAGCGGAAGGGCTGCATTCAGCAATTTGGGAATATCCCCCGTACTGGCTGCCAGCTGGTCGAGCTTTTGCAGCAATGCCCCAGTGGCAGATTGGAGTTCGGCCAATATAGATTGATTGAGCCACTGGGTAATGGACTCTATATCTGTGCAGCTTTCAGCCTGCTCGGCCAGGTATTGGTTGGCGGCCATTTGTACAGTGTTGCCACGGGCACTTTTGTCTACCAAACCAATCATCATTTCAGGTTCCCATCTCAGGTTCCAGGCTTCTTTAAAAGTGCCTTTGCCGCTGGCTGTGGTTGTTTGCCCCCAAGTAACCCCCAAAATGTTTAATCTATGCAGAAAAATGCTTTTTTTAAGATCGTTTTCGCTGCGCAAATCCAGGGTAATACTTTGGGTAACATCACTAATTTTTAAACGCAATTTTTTATGCTGCTGTTCAAAATCTTTTTGCAATGGCGATTGGGGTGCATCCTCGGGGATGGCGCCAACTGCATGTCCAACAATCAACTCATCATTGAGTAAAACCAGGGGTTCGGAATCTCCCATACACATTACGGCCTGGGTTGATTCTGTAAATTCTGCCAAACCAGGGGTTTTAAGGCCTCTTAATTGGGAAAGTGAGGCTGATAAGCGCAGGGCTTCAATTACATGGGCCGATGAAATGTCTTTTTGATTTTCTCTGAAAACGCGGGCAGTCCGACTTAGCCAGCGGCTTCCGTCGTCTTGCGGAAACTGCCAAACATGGTTGTACCAACCTGGTGATTCTATTCCAGCACCATAACCACTTTGCATAGTAAGTCGGGCATTGGTCCATGGAATCCAGGTACATTCGGTTTTTACCTTTTCGGTTTTTTTGATTTTTTCAAGATCGGCTTTGGCAGGTGGAAATGTTTCCAGAGCGGGTAAATGCCAGGCGCCGCATACAACCGCTATCTTTTGGTACATCTCATTCTCTGCCTTGCGAATTTGTTGGCGCATAAAGGCTTCACGAAGTTCCAATTCCACATCATCGGGGCGACTTTTTTCTGCCCTAAGTTCACGGATGGCTTCGCGCAACATAAGAAACACAGATTCAGGATCATCCTCACTCAACTCGAAATGTTGTTCCCACCATTCTTCAGGGTCGCGGTATCCGGCAATTTCAGCCAAATCGGCAAATGGGCTTTGTCGATAAATAAAATCGGGTTCGGTTTGCATGCTCGATTCTAGGGAGCCAAAATCCGGCGGGGGTGTTTCTTCAGGATTGACTGACTGTGCTGCCATTCTGGCCAGACTGCATGCCACGGGCATATCCATAAACCGCACCGGAATTTGTTGTTTTATTCCATACAATATGGCCTGCCATTCGGGTGAGTATTGGGCAAAAGGGTAAAATACCGCTTGTTGCGGGTTATCGGGCACATACGCCAGTATGGCAACCGGAGGTTTCATTTCTGCCGAGGTAGCCCATTTCAACAAAGCATCGGCTTCAGGGGGGCCCTCAATCAGCAGAATATCGGGCTGCAACGCTTTCAGCGCTTTTTGCAGATGGCGTGCCGAGCCGGGGCCATGGTGCCTGATTCCATATAAATGAACTGACATGCGCTGATAAACTTAGAGCAACTCTCGGCAGGCGCGGTAAATGTCTTTCCAGCCATCACGCTGTTTCAGCACTGTTTCCATGTATTCCTGCATCACCACTTTATCCTGTACAGGGTCTTTTACAATGGCACCAATAATACCACTGGCCAGGTCATCCGGGCTGATTTTACCGTCGCCAAAATGATAGGAAAGTGATATTCCACTGTTCATTACCGAAATGGCTTCAGCCGTGCTAAGAGTACCAGATGGCGATTTGAGTTTGGTTTTGCCATCGGCACTTACACCGTTTCTCAGCTCTCTGAAAATGGTTACCACCCTCAAAATTTCTTCGCTAATTGAATTAAGCTTGGGCAAACCGCTTTGTTTGTTATAGCTTTCAACCCTTTGTTGCACAATGCTCATTTCCTCTTCCTGGCTGGCGGGCACGGGCAGAATTACTGTGTTGAAACGGCGTTTTAATGCACTTGAGAGTTCGTTTACCCCTTTATCTCGGTTATTTGCCGTGGCAATAATATTAAAGCCGCGTATGGCGTGTACCGAACTATTTATTTCCGGCACCGGAATCATTTTTTCAGACAGGATGGTAATAAGCGAATCCTGCACATCCGAAGTAACCCTCGTTAATTCTTCAATCCGGGCAATTTTGCCTTCTTTCATGGCCTGCATAATTGGAGTTTCAACAATGGCTTCTGGCACCGGTCCTTTCGACAACAGCATGGCATAATTCCATCCATAACGTATGGCCTCTTCGCCAATACCTGCAGTTCCCTGCACTACACGCGTTGAATCGCCTGAAATGGCAGCTGCCAAATGCTCCGATACCCAGGATTTTGCAGTACCAGGCAATCCATACAGCAGCAAAGCACGGTCGGTAGTGAGTGTTGCCACAGCAATTTCCATTAAACGTGGATTGCCGATGTATTTAGGACTGACTTCAAATCCGTTTTCAAGCTTTCCACCCATCAGATATTTAACCACCGCACGTGGCGATAGATTCCAACTTTCGGGGCGTTGGTCTTTGTCGGTTTTCGACAGTTCATGCAGTTCTTCTTTAAACTGAGATTCGGCAGATTTGCGTAAAGTATTTGCAGACATAGATGCGTATTTTATTATTTTAAACAAGTAATTTTAATTGTAAACTATGGAGAATGTGTTCCAATTGTTTGATAGTGTTGGATTGTTGATTTACAGCACGGGTTAATGCATTTTCAAGCTTGGGTAAACTGTTTGGATGCAGAAAATATCCCATTTTTTTTGCTGTATTTTCGTAATATAATGGCTCATTTTCTAAAATATTTATTATGGCATCGCTGGTTTGCATTGAAAATGTATAAAATCCTGTTTTTGCCAGCAGGCTGCCTAATTCAATTAGTATATTTCGCTTAAATTCAAGTGAATTTTGTGATAGTAATTGAGGTAAAATTTGGATTAAGTCTTTTTCATTTAACGACTGAATTAGAAAAGCAGTTTCGGTTTGCAACAGCATTTCATTTACCAAAGTAGGTTGTGCATTGTCCATTGCTGCGCGGTGCAATAAATTACTCCAGTAATCACTTTTATTGGATTGTATTAATAATGTTACCATCTCGGCAGTTTCCAGATTCAATTGTTGAATAAGGCTATTCCAGGGTATTTTTGACATAGCCTGAATAAATTGAAACTGAGCATCGCTAACCGATTTATCAGGTGATAACTCTGCAATGCCCATGCTGCGCAATGTTTCGGCATTTTTGCATGGGGTAAATACTAGCGTTTTTTTCTTTTTTACCAGCAGTATACGTTCTTCATTTACCGATACCAATTCACCCAACAGTTGCAGCAAAGCGTGGTACTGAGTAGTACCCGGTGTTTGTTGCAGTATAGCTAGTGCTCTTTCACTTACCTTTTTACTTTTTTGGGCAAGTTGGGCTTCTAAAAATTCAATTTCTTCCGGGTATGTTCTATTGGCCAGCAAAGACAACAATTCGGTTTTTTTATCCGCATTTTCTGCTTTAAATGCAGATGTAAACAGGGTAAAAAATTCAGTTTGGTTATCAGTCTGCAGATGGGATAAATAGGTGAGACGGTCTTCAAATTCAGCTGTTTCAAAATCAAATTCCTTATCCGTTTTATTGGGCAAATGGGTTTCCAGTCCACTTGTATAGGGAGCCAACCATAGGAGGGTTTTGCCACAAACCTGTAAATAGAAAGCGGATTTTTTGGGTGTTTGTAATGCCAATTGAATAAAATCTGGAACCAGGGAAGTTGGTATTACACGCTGGCTTTGATGCAGGTTTTGAATTAAATAATCAATAAATAAATGGTCATTATCAGCCAAAGCCCTTATCAATGCTGATTCGCAGTTTTCTGAGATATAAACTTCATTTTCTGCCTCTAATGGAGTTAAATGCAGGTCGCTATGGCCCAGGGTAAATCCACTTTGACGCATGATAAACCAGGCTGCGGTTTGCTTTAAAAAATTATCTTCTTTATCGGTGGCTGATGCAGTGATTTTTTTAGGTAAATCGGTGATTGAACTCACAAATTGGGGCACATACTGGTCGGTTCCTAACAGCGCGGCTTTTAATAAATCTTCTGTCATTTCTTATGCATTTGCAGCCTTTTTCTGCTCCAGTAACTTGCCAATTGAAAACCTTCGGGATTATATAAAACAAAGCACGAAAAAGCATGTCCCTGGCTGAATGCCAAAGTTTTCAAGCATTCATGTTCGGTATTATGAATGTTCACTGTATTACCATCCTTATCTGCCAGTTTCCACTGTCTGTTTTCCTTAATAATGTGAATGGCATGTAATACAAACCCGATATCTCCGATAAAGGGATTTAGTGAGAAAGTATCGCTGATAACATTAGGGATTTGTGCCAATTGGCTTTTGTCTTCAACCCATAATTCGGTAAATTCCGGCGGGGTGTTTCGGTTTTTTATAAGAACCCGGCCTCCATGAACGGAGGGGTATGGGGTCATCGCTGCGGCTATATAGCTGCCTGGTAAAAAAAGCTGATCAGAGGGTTGGTTATTGGCGAAAAAATTTAGCAGGTAAACCTTCCGTTTAGATTGTAGACCATAAAACCATATTTTTTCCGACCATAATTTGTCTAATTGTTCGCGCTGCACATGCAAGGTAAACCATGTATCCTCTATAGTCGGGCCCAGCAATACCTCTTCTTTTGTAATGGTCCAACCTGCCTGAATCTGCAATTCTTTTTTCCAGTCATCTTCCAGCTGATCGGCATTCTGATACGATTTAATGAGAAGATATAGCGTAGAAAATTGATGCAAAAATTGCAATTCCCAACCAGCCTGATAAAAATTAATTTCAGATAGTTTTCGCAATCTGGCCGCCAATCCCGGAGCCTGAGCATCAACCATACGGGGTATAATTCTTTGTGTAAACTGGTAGGCATTTTCTGGCAAATTTTGAATCCCGTTTCGGATAATATCTTTCATCCAGATTTCGAGTTCTTCTAAGCCGGCAGTTATCTTGCTGCTGCGCTGTTCGGCTTTTTTCTCGCGCGATTTTTCATCCACCGGTTTCGCTGGTTTTTCAGCAACTTCGGTTTTTTTAGCTTCGCGTTTATTCAGCCAGGATTGGGTAATTTCATCGGGTTCGGCAGGGGTAAACCAATCCGGATGGCTCGCATATAAAAATAATATTCCCAGACCATGTTTACAGGGGAATTTGCGGCTTGGACAACTGCATTTAAACGCAATTTGCTGCAAATCCACTGCGGTGGAATAAGGCTCTTTTCCGCTGCCCTGGCATTTGCCCCAAACTGCATTTTCTGACATATTGAGACTAACCCATTTAGCCTTGTTGGCCAATTGAAGTCCAGATTTAGTCGAACTGTCGTCTGGAGAAAAACCCCGCACTTGTTCTTCGGTGAGTTTCATAACCAGCATGCGTATTTGGATTTTAATCGCAAACTCTGTCCATGAATAGGATTGCAGGTAGGATGAGGAATTATCAGGTCTAAATTAAAATTCAAAACAGTATAATGCCACAAATAAAAGGGAAAGGAATTGAATTTTCAAATGGGTCAAAAATGAACTTAATGTTAGTTTTTGAACACTTAGTCTCAATAAGGAGGATCTGTCGAAACATCAATTATACTAATAATTACACATCTATACTAAGCCCTCCATAACACTGCTTTATCCTTTTCCTCCCACCGCCACAAACAATTTGCCGCCCACTTTGCTCTCTTTTACGGGTAAATATTCGCATTTAAAATTTTGGGTTTTGCCTTGCAGGGTTTGCCAGATTAGGCGGTTTAAATCGGCTTTGGCAATTTTTTCAACCAGCCAGGTATTGAAGGTGCGTTTTTCAGCAAACACATCCACTAATACTATTTTACCGTTTTCATTCAGCAATCCCAACAGGTTGTCTAATACCTTTTCCCAATTGGGTATTACCGATAAACCCAATACACAAATTATGCGGTCGAATTTGATGTTTGAATGTACATATTGGGCTATGGTTTCCGCATTTAATTTCCCTGCGTCGGCTTCAAAAAGTGTAACCTGATCCCAATGGTTTTTTATGGTTAGATCCTTGGCCCTGCGAAGCATGCCTGCCGAAAAATCGGTACCATATAGTTTGATGTTTGGATTTGCTGTAAGCAGATGTTTAAAATTAGCGCCTGTTCCGCAGGCCACATCCAACACGGTTTGATTGTCGGCCAGTTCAAGTAATTCTGCTGCACGTTTGCGGCTTTCAAAGTATAACTTTTCCAGCGATTGGTCGTAGAAATTAGAAAAGATATCATACCATTTCATGGGGTAAATATGCGCCAAAAAAATTTAAATACAAGTATATGTGAAATTCTCTTGTGGAGTAAAATCTCCCATAAAAGTAGTATTGATTAAAGTTGCTTAATTCTATTTCTTCGATTTGATTTTCAATCATGAGGCGCTGCTGTTACTTGCTGATTCTACTTACACCATTCAACCTTTTGGCGCAGTATGCCAATATGGACGCAGGCCTCATGTATATGAACTATAAAAGAAAAGGACCGTTTAAAGACTGCTGGTGGCCGGGTGTAACCATTCAGTTGGCCGAAGTGCAGTTTTCGAGATATGCGGGTTCTGTACCTCTGAGAGATTCGGTACCTGGCGTTACCAAAGATTGGAAACCCAATGGCACATATTGGAGTATTGGGTATAACCATACTTATACAAAGTTTTTTAATAAAAACAGTACCTCCGAAAACCGCCCTGTATTAACTCCCACTGCAGGATTTGCATTAGGGGGCTGGCGAACCCATGTTGGGGGCTCAGTTTTCAATCTATCAGCATCAGGTACCTTGGCTATCAATGTTTTACCTGGGTTTTCACTGGTAGCTGGTGCCGAGACAGGTGTACAATTTTGGGGATTATTTGGCACCCGATTCAACCCCATAGATCCGGTGGTAACCAATGTGCAGGATGCATTTTCGCGCTTTTATTTTAATCCTAAATTGGGTTTTAGGGTATATTACGATTTTCGATCAGCCATTGGAAGTTTTGAAACCCAATATGTGCCTGCAGGTTGGCACACTAGCTACCATGTTAGCAATGGCGTTTTGTATTACAGAAATACCTGGCACGACGCTCATACATATACCAAAGTGGTTACCACCAAAGAATTGATCACCCTGGCACCCACCGTAGTTTTTCCAAGGGGGTTCGATGGTGTTGGAGCAAGTATGGCTGCAGGGAGTAAAATCACCCTCCGATATGGAATTCTTGCGGCTGATTTTCAATATTTAAAAGGGAAAATCGGTTTTCATCTCAGCGATGGTTCATTTGCCGGAAGTTTGGTTAACCAATGCTATTGGGATTACGAAGCTGTTACCGGCTCTTTGGGGCTCAATATTTTTAGTTTAAGGGCCCCCTTTAAAGGTGCCAGCATTGTGCGATTTATGCTTGGACGGCGCTTCGGAAAAGCCAATATTACCGCACATTACACAGGGCCAAGTACCCATATTTTACCTGCACCTTTTTCAGGAAAAAATGTAAAAACCAGTCATTTTTATATGGCAGCAGAGCTTGGCAGATTTGGTTTTGGCTGGGATTTTATGAAAAATCCTGAAAGAAAGTATGAAAAAACAGGGGGATTATTTTCAGCCTATTATATGATTCCGCTAATTAAATTGTAAATCTCAATCTGAGATTTTCTTTAGCTCAACCTCAAGCCTGTCAAAGTTTTCCTCGTTTTTGTCAACCACATAGGGCCGCAATTTGCTGCATTCTTTTTCAGTTTGAAAAAGCATTTTAAATATCAGTTGTGTGTTGTTTTCATCCACAGCATTAAACTTAGCTACAATCTGAAACAGTGGCTGCGAATGGCGTCTCCACGCAATTAAATGGGGTTTTTCAATTTTAATAAACTCGCATTCATTGTTGTAATTGCCTTTATCAGGCCCATGCATGGTAAAACTCCATTTGCCTCCTACCCTGAAATCAAATGTGTGAAAAGTATTGGTAAACCCTTCAGGCCCCCACCAGTTTTTCAGGTGTTCAGGCTGTTCCCAGGCTTTAAAAAGTGTGGAGGCAGGCACGGCAAATACACGGGTGCTGATGATTTCCGTCTCAGCGGTTGTATTCAAAATTTCACTGGGCAACATGCTGCAAATTTACTTTTTTATACTTTCAGAAGGCCATGCAATTAATGAATCTTCGGCAATATCGTATTCATAAATCTTTTTCGAAACACTGTCGAGATAAATCCATTGGGTAGTTACAAATTGCGCTTCATTGCTCTGACCTATGCGCACTGCGGTATATCGTTTCCCATTGCGCTGGGTTGTTTCTTTCATATAAGACGGTCTTTGTTGTTTTTTTTCATAGAATCGCACTGCATTTGCGGTCAGATACTTTTCTATTAATGCTTCATCCCAATCGATTTTAAGCTCTTTGTTTACGCTGTCTTTTGTTGCAGTTACGGAAGTGTCCTTTTGGCTTGTATTACTGTCTGTGGCGGGTTGCGTGCATGCTGCCACCGTTATGCACAGGCAGGGGAGTAGATATGTTTTCATTATTCTTTTTTCATCAATTGTTTTATCCATACAATAATAGGCAGGAACAAAATCAGATTTACAATCCAAAAAGTAAATTTATACAAATACCTGTATGTGTGTACTTCAATCAGCGGATGCTGTGCATCCCCATCACTGTTGCGGTGCCCAACAATTTCACCTCCGATTATATAGTAGTAATCCCATTCAAAAAAGATATTATGTATATTCTTTTGATTTATAAACTTTCTGCTATTTTCGGTGATCATGATGCCGCTGTAGTCTCTGTTTTTAACACTATCCGGCAAACCTAATTTAAAACCGCCCCATACAAGGGTATAATCGGGTCCGGTGGTGCCTTCGATCTTTGTAAACACAGTGCGCGGACTGAAAACACCCAGATACAACAACCAAACCACAATGGCCAAACAATTAAAAATAATAATTAATTGAAACGGTTTCTTCTTAGAAAAAAGGGGCATAATCCGGATTATTTATTGTTTCATTTTTCTGAAAAACATATTGCCATATTTTGGCGATTTTAAAACATAATAAAATGATTTTTTCCCCCTGTAAAGCGTGGGTTTGTTTTGAAGTAAGTGGTGCACTGTATCGGCTTGCACATGCCAATAGGGAGGATTTAAGGATGTTTTATGCATGTGGTAATGCAAAATTTTGGTAGGAATCCCCTCGTCGTTTTTGCAAACCAATATTACAGAATCAGTTTTTGTAATCGAAAATTGGAAATGTTTGTGTTGCCAACGGGCATTTTTTCCCGGATAAAATAGGGTATCTACCTGATAGGTGCCTACCAAATCTTCTGTATGCAACTCTATAGGACGATACCGATTGTATGGATATAGAGCCACTGCAATAAAGCCTCCAAAAAACAACCAGATGCCTGCAAGTGTCCATATAATCAACGGATTTCGTTTGCGAAAATAAAAAATCAATAGCCCGGCACTAATCAGTCCCACTGCAGGAATCAGCGGAATTTCTAATATAAAGAAATTTATACCGGTACGCAATTTGATTATCGTTTGCTTAAACTTTCAAAGGCCATTTTAAAATTCGGGGTATCTATCCCCAGCGCTACACCAGCCCTCACAACATATCCGGTAATGGTTTCCAGTTCGTTTTTAGCATGTGGCTTCTGAAAATCGCGCTTCAAAGAGGAGGTTGTAGCATAGGGTAATTTCATGAGTTTTTCAAGGGTGATTTGAGCCATATCCTTTGCATATTTAATCCCTTTTGCCGCTGCAAGACTATTGATTTCAGCCAATAAACCTACCAAAAAAGCGCGCATGTTAGCATCCTCCAAAATGGCCCCGGTAGAAGTATTAAAATACGATGTTGCGGTGGAATTCGACCCCACAAAATAGAATTTCTCCCACAGTTTGGCGTCCATGTTTGGTTCAAGCGTGGCCTCAATTCCGGCAGATTTAAATAGGTCTTCCAATGCTATTAATCTACTGTTTTCTGCAGTTTCGGATCCAAAAAATAACAATTTTATATTGCCCATATTTTCAATCATACCCGGTTCTTTTATTTGTGCAACTATGTATACGCAACCCTTGTAAACCCTATTGTTTGGGTACATTTGTTTTATCTGGTCAGCACTTTCAACCCCGTTTAGCAAGGGCAAAAAAACAGTTTCGGGTGTAATACAGGGTTTCAGTTGGATAAGTGTATTTTCCAAATCATAACTTTTGGTACATAAAATTATCAAATCCATGGGTCCGAAATCCTTCGCATCATTAGATGCCAAATGCGGATGGGCAATAAATTCAGTATTGCCTTCGATTACTTTAAGTCCGTTTTGTTTTATCAGGTCAAGATGCGCACCCCGAGCCAAAAAATTAATTTCCACCTCTGGGTTTTCGCGGTATTTAAGCGCCAATAATCCACCAAAATATCCACCCACACCGCCAATTCCGGCAATCAGTATTTTTTGCATACAATAATTAAATACTATTTTTTTGTAGTCAGTTCATCCAACCTTTTTTTCATTTCCTGGGCCAGATTGGGATAGCGGTTGCTAACGCTTTTAGACTCTTTACAATAACCAATGGATTGTGCGCCGATCCATTGCTCATAGGCCCGGGTTTTAATGGTGGCAAAGTTTGTCCATTTGTTATTGCCCTTTTCTTCAGTAGTTAAAAACTCTCCACATATCATAAAATTATCTTGATTCTTCGGACCAGTCAGGTTGCGAATTTCTACATTCCTGAAATTTTCGGCTACGGGTTTTTGATTTTTTACAAAATCGGCAACGGCAGAGTTTATAAGGTACACAACTACAGAATCGGGCACAGTCACTACGGTTTCCTCAACTTTGATACTATCTGCTATCAATTTGTCTTCTGTTTTTTCAATTTTTGTTTCTCCACCACAAGCAGCAAACACCACAGCAGCTCCAATGAGAAAGCTTTTAATATTGGATTTTTTTAACATTTTATTTCGCTGCTGCAAATTAGCTAACCAGTTTTAATTTATATGCATAAAGCAAAATATTTTTATCCAATGTACTTTGCTGGTTTTTTTAAATGGCAGGTAGCTGGTTGATATTTACTGAAATCAATAAATCATTAGAGCCTTAAAACCAGTGTATGTGGGCGTGGCATACTTTAAATAATACAATCCCTTAGGAAGATGTTTTAGATTTAATACAGCTTCTTCCTTGTATATCTGCATTTTGGGTGCTTCAATAAATTGTGCACTATAATCGTAAATCTGAAAGCTGTAATTCGAAATGGGTTCATGATTTAAACTTCTGATATGAAATAAATCTGCACTGGGATTTGGAAATACTGACAACGGACATTCATACGGGCCCAATTTTTCAATGGATGCAGAGGGTAATTCGGGGATGATTTCCAGGGTTAAAAATTCAATCGATGTACCGGCAGGTGAGGCCCATCCAGTGGGTTTAGCGGGTATAGAATTATTTACCTGTATTGAAATTACAGGCTGCGATGATTGGTAAGTCCCCGTGTACAATGCTTGTCCAAAATAATCCTGCAAATTTACGATTTTATATTTTTGTCCGTTTGCCAATCCGCTTCCACTCAGGTCTATGGATATATTTTTAGCACTGTCCCAATTATAAATAATCAGGTGTGCCCGGCCTTTTTCATATTTGTTGGGTTGCAAGAATAGCTGATTTCCGCTGGGTTTTTTTAGCTCAAATTTACTGTTTCCGTCAAATCCTGTCATGGTTTTCCAATCGGGAAAATTTTGGGAAACTCCATAATTGTATGAGAATTGTTTTGCATTATTTCCACCATAATAGTGGTTAGAATCCCAGCTGTGGGCCATATTATTGCCTCCGGATTGTAATGCAAAACCAAGGGTTCCGTTTTGCAAATAATAGATAGTATTATTTTTGAATATCACACTGTCCCAATTCAGCACAGCCAATCCGGCCCTGCCTTTACCTGCGAAATAATTATTTTCTATTTTCAGATTTTTACAATTTACATCGGTAGCCCCAAGATAAAAATCGGCTTCAATTAATGCTTTGTAATTGTATTTATCTTTGGCATCGTATGTGTGGTTTTCCGCTATTAATATTGACTCGGAAGTATAGCCTGTATATGGATTAACAATAATGTTGTTATATCGGATTGTATCATGCGTAAGTATGCCATTGTGAAAAAGGGTATTGCCTTTAATCACATACCCATTCACGTTTCCGGGGTTTGGGTATGAATGAATGCCAAAACCAAATTGATTAAAAATGATATTATTTTCTATTGTTTTTATACCACTATTATTTTGGGTATATATACCGTGACCATGGGTGGCATACACACCGGGTTTATTGGCAATTCCGCAATTATATATCAGGCATCCATAAATTTCAGCATCCGTAGCGCCTTTCCAAAATCCGATGCCATGTCCCACATCATGAATGATTAGATTGATACATCGTGTATGCGGGGCATCAATCTGCAGGCCCATGGGGCGAAAAGAAGAAGCGTTGTTTGAGTTGCGGTTGGCATTGGCATTTGTAATTTCAAGGTCTTTATAAAGGGTCCACGCACCATTAATTTGTAGCGTGGCACCCGATGCAAATTGACGATTGTCTTCAATTATAGCACGTTCTCCGGTATATGGCATTACGGTTATATACTTCCCCGAATCGCCCTTCAGGTTGCTGGTAAAATTGCCGGTATAAGTGCCTCCTCTCAGCCATAGGGTATCACCTGCTTTTAAATTTAAGGGCTGATTGAGTGCAGTTTGCAAATCCCAGCTGTAGCTTATGCTTCCTGTTCCGGTATTGCTGCCAGAAACCGAAGCAAACCAATGCGCTGCCCTGCTATACCCTGGGAGGATGAGCAGAGCCGATATCAATGATATTTTAATCTTTCGTTTTAATATAAACATTACTTTTAAGCGCAGATGCAATTTAATTCAAATTTGGCAAAAGCGATACCAAAAAAAACAAAAAAGCCCGTTTCATATGTAGAAACGGGCTTCGAAAGTGTATTGGATTGATTATTCAGCTATGCGGCACAATCGATAAAAACACATTCCTTTATGCGATTTAGCGGCATTTCCATCCGATTCTATTTTCCAAACTTTGTGAAATTTCACGCCATTTTGGGCGGATTTCAGGGTCACCTTGCTGTGCTTCAATACCCAGGTTCCACTTACTTCAATTCTCTTATCCGGATTACTTAAATCCCTGTAAGCAAAGGTATGGTCGGCATTGAGGGTAAGCCTGATGGCTGATGGGTCTGAATCTGATACCCCGTAAGTGCCTGTTATGGCAGGTGGAGGAGTTGTAAATGCCGTTAATATTGCAAATGCAACAAGTGCGCAGAGGGTTTGAAAGTATTTTATCATGTTATTTAAGTTTATTCTTGTAAATTAAAGCAAATTATAAGGGAATTGCAAACGCGATTGATTATCAGGTTAAACATTTTCGCAAAACCACATTCACCTCATTAGCATTCTCAAGGGTCATTAAATGTCCGCCTCCCTCAATAACCGCATCGCATTTTACATATCGCAGTGGCAATACATGGTCTTTGCTGCCATGAATATGAAATACTTTTGCCGCTGTATTTTTGCTTTTCCAATGCAAAATGGCATTTAATGCCCATTTAAGAAATGCGGGTTCTGTTTCGCTAACAATTAGCTCCAACAGTTGTTTCGTGGCAGGTGTTTTTGCGCCAAAAAGCCAATTGTGAAACCTTTTAGGTTGTTTCATCATTCTCACAGGCATCCATTTATGCAAGCCTGTTTTACCCAGCCAACGCAGGTAAAAGGGTATTTCACCCAAATTTTTTGCCGATGCCAGCACAATGACTTTTTGGGTGGGAATCATTCCGGCAATCTCTACAGCCAACATTCCACCTAAGGAAAGCCCCATCAATACCGGGTTTGGACTTTTAATCTGTGGCAGCAATCTGCGGGCATAGCTCTCCATGGTGTCATCCTTATGGGGTGATATCCACTGAATATATATGGGCTGGTATGCACCATAATTCAAATGCTTAAACACCCTTTCATCGGCACCCAGTCCGCTGATTATATAGATCGATTCTGCCAATGAATTTTAATTAATCCGGTTACTGTTTTCATTTACCTCTTTATTTTTAAAACGTGCATCCTTGATTTTGCCAAAGTTGTAGCGCAAGGCAATACTGTATTCCTTTGAGTTTTCTAAATAAATGGTGCTCGAATATATGCCATTTACCTGAAATGTTTCAACATAATTAAGTGAACGAAAAATATCGAATGCATTGGCGGTAACTGTCCAGTATTTAAAAAATACTTTCGAAAGCGAAAAGTCTACACTGTATTGCTTTTTGCGACGAAACATTCCCAAATTCTGATTGGTATTTATCCAGGCTGAAAACATAAAATTATATCCTTTGGGAAGTTTGTATTGGTTATAGGTATATAGGTAGTAAAAAGGACTGGTTTTTAATTGTACAGCACGTGTATCGCGGGTGCGACTCAAGGTTACCACCACCGTGTTGGTAGAAGAAAATCGCTTGTATTCAAACGGAAAGGAAAGGTTTATATTCATTCCTTTTTCGATTTGGAGATTCTTATAAATCAATCTCAATTTTTGAAGACTGGAGTCGAATTCCCCTATAAATGCGGTGGGATTATGGGTTTGGTAGGCTGTTATAGACAGCGATAAAATTTGGGTTTGTAGGGTAACAGAAATTTCTTCGCTAATACTCGGATTTACATTGATGTTGTTGGATCGTTCTAAAAAAGGGGTAATGTAATTGGTTACCTGGTTGGCGCTGTTATAATTGGGCCGTCGTATGCTGCGGGCCAGGTTTAGGGTAAGTGTTTTATGACTGTCTAAAGGATAATCGAATTTGAATTTGGGAGCAATAAATATAAAATTTCGGTCCAATGCTTTTTTTGCACTATCTCTGAAACCGCCCTGCAATTGTGTGTTTTCTATACGCACCCCACCAAAATATTGCAACTTTTTTAGTCGTCCAGTTAATTGGGAATACAGGGCTTCGTTGGTCTCGTGGTAAATATAGCGGGTTATATGCTGCGATGTATCTGCAAAATAATACACATCAAACAGTGTATTCGACCGGGATAAATTCATAGAAATTCCTGATTCCCACACCCGTTTATTTTTAAAAGTTTTTTCAATGTCTATCCGCGCACTGCTCAATGCCAGCCAAAAATTTTGTATGCGTTTTTCTGATGGCAAAAGCTGGGTATTATTCAGGTTGTTGTTAATATCACTATGGGTGCTTATGGTATAAGCCGAATGCTGCGCACCCGAAAATAATTTGATGTTCGATTTTTGAAAAGTCTTTTGGTAATTAAAATTTGCATTGAAAAAAGGTCGGTTGTTTGTATTGGTATTTTGCGTATAAGAGTGGGTTTCACTGCCTTTTTCATTCAAATAACCCCTTGTATTTACGTCCGAACTTTCTTTTTGTATACGCCCATTTACCGATAATGAAATATAATCATTTCCTTTCAAAGTATGATAAATTCCGATTCCGGCTATATACTGCTGTCGCGGCCCGATGGAAGTGCCCTTAAAGTTCGAATTGTATTGCCAGTCAAGGTTGCTGATTATGCCATCCAATCCCTCAAACCGTTTTAAAAGGTTATACTGAAAATTTAATTTAAATTCGGTTTTCATATGTTTTATTCCGGCATTTAATCCCATACGATTTTCAAAAAAACGTTTTTGTGAAGCGGTTTCATACAGGCTTATGCTGCGGGTTTGCTGGGTGTTTACTTTCAATATAATGAGAATCACTGCCCTGCCGTCCGACTCGTATTTGGCGGATGGATTTTGAATGATTTCAATGGTTTTGATATTCCCAACCGCTATGGCATTCAGTTCGTTTAGTGATATTCGCTGGTTTCCCAAATAGATCAGGGGGGTGCCCCTGCCAATTATGGCTATACTTTCCCTGTCGGCACTTACCTGCACTGTGGGCAATTTTGCCAGTATTTCTATCGCATCGGGGATGGCACTGAGTACCGAATTTTCTACATTTACTTTTATATTCCCATTTTCGAAACCAATGGCCCGTTTGGTGTTTGAAATCTGAACCTCTTTTAAAACCAACGGTTTGGTTTTAAGAATAAAGCTGAGTTGCAGGTTTTGATTGAGCTGAATATTTTCATAATAATCCTCAAATTCCAGGCTGGTGATTCTTATAAAATAGGTACCTGAATCCAGGTTTTGAAATGCAAAGTTTCCGTTTTGAATGTCTGCAAAAGCTATCAGCGCCGAATCATTCGCACTAAATAGGGTGCTTATTCCGTTTAATACAGGTTTTTGCGCTGTATCCGCTACTGTTCCTTTTATTTCAAATTTATCTTGGGCAAAAGTCTGGCTAAAAAACAGGCAAACGATTATCAGCAAATGTATTCTTAAATGCATGCAGGGTTTTAACCAGTATTACACTTCAACATAAAAATAGTTCAAACAAAGGGGTATTATTTAAAAATCAGAATCATCCTTGTCAAGCTCATTGCTAGCCATAATGCGAGATGTAAACCAAATGGTTCCCTTGGTTTTCCACACCCTGCTGGCCCAAACTATCCCTATAAACAGTCCAATGCACCCTACAATTATTGCTAGTAATAAACTCCAGGTTGCAGGGTGACTTAAGTATATCCAAATACCGGCACCAATTCCAAGCAGGGTGGGGGAGATGGCGATTTGAAGCCAACCGTAGATTTCTGAAAATAGTACTAAATATTTGTACTTTTTTACCATTAATTATCTCGTTTTACAGTGTAAAATGAAATTACTATTCTTTCAATTCCAACTCATAAATCCTAGGCCACAATTTACCCGTAATAAATATTCTTTTTTTAACCGGATCAAATGCAATGCCATTCATTTCCAGGGCGTTTTTGTAATAATGACGAGCTTCATAGGCCAGATCGTTTAAGTCTAAAACCCCTTCAACATGCCCGTTTTTGGGATTTATTTTTACGATGGTTTGGGTAGTCCAAATATTGGCATAAATATAGCCACCCATATATTCCAGCTCGTTTAACTTCTCGGTGGCATATCCGTTTTGGGTAACATTCAGGGTTTTTATTACCTTAAATGTTTCGGGGTGCAAATAGGTAATTTTGTTTGTGCCATCCGACATTATCAGGCTACTATCGTCGTTGGTTAGTCCCCAACCCTCTGCGCTGGGGTAGGTGAAATCCCCCAGCTTTTTGTAAGATTTTGCATCGTACACAAATCCGATTTTGGTTTTGTAAGTGAGCTGGTAAATTTTGCCATGTATCAACGCTATACCTTCGCCAAAATATTTTTGTTTATCAATCTCGGCTTTTATTTCAATTTTACCGGTTTTTAAATTCAGCACCCCAAAAAGCGATCGGGTAAAAGGCAACTCGGGTGTAGCGCCGGTGCTCTCAAACAGTTGGTTGTTGTAAAAAAACAAACCTTCGGTAAATGCAGCGGTATCGTGGGGGTAGGTTTGAATCAGTTTATACTGAATTTGTGATACTTCTTCATTTTTGGTTTCGCTATTGACTGTTTTATCAGTGTCTTGGGCATCGTCGGGGTTATTGCATGACGCAAATGTCAATAATGCCATAAAAATGCAGCAAATGGGCTTATAAGTGCTTTGTAGCGTATTCGAAAAAAACTTCATAATGGACCTAATGTAAAGCTTAGGGCTATTGCAAATGTACCTAAATTCCGTTTTTCCGGGGGATGAATTTTTACAAATTCCCGCATATCCTCACTGCCATAGTCAAACTCTTGATTAAATCGGATGACCTGGGTTTTGCTTTTTGTCGAAATTCGGATTTGTTCTTTAAGTGTATTAATTCCCTTCTGCAGGTCAAGGGGGGCTTCTACGCCTTTTAGGATAGTTTCCATCCTTTGAATGGCTTGGCTATACCAATAGTTTACATCGCTGGTTTCACCTTCAAAATGGGTACTTTCAAAATGAAATTCCAGGGTATAATATTCGCATCCCAGGTTTTCAATGGTGAGTTTATCACCATTCTTTAAAATCAGGGTTTCAGTAGCAGTTAAACCATCCGGATGTAAGATAAATGTGGCCTTGGGATAAACCTTTTTTATAATTACGGGTTCGGCAATCCCGCGCACGCAATCATTGGTTTTTTGATTTTGGCTAACAGATTTATGTTGAGTATCCGGTGGGTGGGTGTTTTTTTCGAGTTGCGTTGATGGGGGAGGGGTACAGGCAAAAATGTAAAAAGTAATCAGGCCAAAAAACAGGGTACGACTGAACCTCATATTAAGTATGAAAATATGAACCATAAAAATCAGATAAGTTATTTAACAAAGATATTTAAAATTGTTTCTTAACCCAACTTCTGAATGCCACTGCATTCTCCTTGCCAATAATTACTTGCTCTTTTGCCACAGGTTTCAGGTCCAGTTGAATCTTACTTTGTTCTATGGATTTAAACTGGTCAATGGCTTTGAAATTCACCAGGTATTGGCGATTAACCCTGAAGAATTGCCTGGTATCCAGTTTGTTTTCGAGCTCGGTTAAGGATTGATCTACCAAATATACCGAACCCTCAAAATCTTTTGCAAAACTGAGTTTATGTTCACTGAAAACATAGGCCAGGTTCGCCACATCCAGGGGTATATAAGCCAGACCTTTCCGCACCATCAGTCTGGAATGCTCGTATTTAAGATCATCCACAATGGGTGTGTGTTTAAAATGTGCCGCCATTCTTTGCAGTTTATCCAATGCAATTTTAACCTTGGCCTCTGTTACAGGTTTTAATAAATAGTGAATGGTAGATTGCTCAAAAGCCTGCAACAGATAATTGTCATAAGCCGTTACAAAAATTACCGGAAAATCTACTTCGCATCGTTTAAATATTTCAAATGAAACATCATCCGACAATTGTATATCAAAAAATGCCACATCGGGTTTGGTATGCTGTTTAATCCATGCTACGGTGTCTTTTACGCTTTCCAGCCTGGCTGCAATTTGAATCCCGGGTTCAACTTTGTTAAGTAAATCCTCCAGCTTTTTTGTTGCCGTTATTTCGTCTTCAACAATAATTACTTTCATGCTTTTTGCAGTTTTAAAAGCGGAATATCAAGTACAAAATAGCCTTCTGTTTGCCCAATACCTATGCCTTTCCCCAGCAACTTCTGGCAGCGTTCATCCAGATTTTTCAATCCGGTTTTTGTAGATTCTTTATAGGTTTTTCTCTCCTGTAATTTATTTTTTATCTGCAATTGATTTTCCTGCAATTGTATATCTACAATCAGGTTGCGGCTGCTCGAAACTTCATTGTGTTTTACTGCATTCTCCAATGCCACCATCATTGATACAGGTGGCAATAAATAGGTATTTTTAGCCGAATCGTCAATGCTTAAATGCACCTGAAACGCATCTTCATAGCGCAATTCCAGCAATGATGTGTAGAGTTGCATAAAGGCTATTTCCTCATGCAGCAGCACCAAATCCTTGTCCTTGCTACGCAAAATATACCGGTATACTTCCGCCAGATTTTCGGCATATTGCTGTGCTTTTTGCGGATTATCTTCTATTAAATAACCCAAACTATTCAATGCATTAAACATAAAATGCGGGTCGATCTGATTCTTTAAAGCCTCAAGCTCGGCTTGTACTTTGGCCTTTTCCAATTGCTCGTATTTTACTTTCTGCAACTGGTCTTTTTTTGTTGTATACAATTTGTCGTATACATTGGTAATAAAAATAACCGATACAATGATTACGGCACTGGCAATAAACAAATTACTGTTTGCTACATAATCAATTTTACATGTCCATTTCCATCCGAAAAGCAACCCCAATGACACCGGGGCTGTGTAAAACACATTCATGGCAATCATCAGCACATACTTTCTCAGCGATGATTCGTACTCACCAATAATGCGCAAAAAACGGTCGCGTAAATAGAGGTTTCCTTCCCATACAACCCAGGCAATAAATACAAAGTACAGGTAATATGCGAATATTTGAAATGGGCTTAGCCGGCTCAGAACAATCAGACCGGTAGCGCTGGGTATTACCAGTCCGAAAAAGGGAACCCCTATCAATCGCACCATGCGGTCGTCGATTACAATGCCGTTTTCCGATTCTGAATTTTCTTTCAGATTCCGTTTCAGCAGGGTATTTTTCCGTTTCGGTATTAATTGCATGATTGTAATATTCGGTGCTAATTTCAGAAGGTTTTATTTGAAACCGCAATCTACTTTACTACACTAAACTATTGCAAACATAAACACTAAATCATGGATAAAATTCAAATCAATCATTTGGCAGTCATTGTATCTGCCTTGTCTACCTTTCTGCTTGGTGGTCTCTGGTATTCGCCCATTTTATTTGAAAAAGCCTGGAAAAAAGAATGCGGCTTTAGCGATGAGTTTCTGAAACAAGGCAATATGGCCAAAATATTCGGGCTGTCATTCCTGTTTTCATTGCTCATGGCCTACAACCTGGCATTTTTTGTAGGTAGCCCCGAAATTGGAGCTTCAATGGGTGCCTTGTATGGTTTACTCACCGGTTTTGGATGGGTAGCCATGGGTATGCTTATGATTGGGATGTTTGAACGCAGATCCTGGCGTTATTTGGGCATCAATGCAGGTTTTATGACCGTAGCCTTTACCCTTATGGGATTAATCCTCGGTGCCTGGAAATAAAGCCTATTCAATAAATATTTCGCCACTGAGATATAAGCGGCCCTGTCCGCCAATGCGGCAACGTTCGCCTAAATATTCGCAGTGTATTTTGCCACCCCGGGCAGAAAGTTGCAAGGCATGCATTTGGGTTTTGCCCAATATTTTACTCCAATACGGACTTAGGCTGGTATGGGCCGAACCCGTTACCGGATCTTCATCAATGCCGGCTTGCGGGGCAAAAAACCGACTCACAAAATCCACGGTATCACCCTTGGCAGTTACAATTAATCCACGGCCACCCAATTGGGAAATGGCAGATAAATTTAATTGTAAACTTTTAACAGCATTTTCATTTTCAACCACACACAGATAATCGGTTTTGCCTTTGAAAACAGCAATGGGAGAGTGGCCTATGCAAGCTTTGATCTCACTTTCCATTCCTTCAATTTTTTCCAAAACATCGGTAGGGAAATCCAAATACAACATTTCTTGCTCTTTAGTCACACTCAACCAACCACTTCGGTGTGAGTAAAACTTTACAGAATTGCCTGAATATTGGTGAATATTGAATAGCACAAAAGCCGCAGCCAGTGTGGCGTGTCCGCATAAATCAACTTCCACAGCCGGAGTGAACCAGCGTATTTCAAAGTCTTCACCCTTGGGCACTACAAATGCAGTTTCGGCCAGGTTGTTTTCATTGGCTATGGCTTGCATCAATTCGTCCGACAACCAATCCCTAAGCACACATACCGCAGCCGGATTGCCTTTAAACAACTGGTCTGTAAATGCATCTATCTGGTGTATTTTAATGGAAGGCATGGGGCAAATGTAAAATGTAGAATGTAAAATGAAGAATGATGGAAGAATTACTCTACAAACAGTGCTTCCTGCAAAGGCTGTTAATACTGTAAATTGCTAGGTTTTACTCACTATGGAGAGCTTGCCTCTCCACTGTAAATTATTTGTCGTCACCCTCCGCAGCCTACTCCCCACTCCCTGAATGAATTCTAATAATGTTGTTTAAAATACGCTGAAATGGAATCATTGATATTGATTTTACTGGCCCATTCATGTCCTAAAGCAGTTACTTCAATTAATTTGGCAGGGTGGTTCTCGTTTTTATACTTTTTTAGATCATTGCGTGCAATTGTAATATCAAAAATGGGGTCGTTTTGGCCATGAATCAGCAGCACAGGATATTTGGTGGAAGCATTTATGCCCAAGGCAAATTCCAATCCAATCATTCCGCTATGGGCTGCTATTGAAGAAAAAACATGGCTGTTGTTTTTAGCCAGTAAATGGCAGAAATAGGCTCCATTGCTCATGCCAATTGCATGAATTTTTTTAGGGTCTATTTTATAGGCCGATTTTATCTTTGAAAAAAGGGTAGTAAAAAAACTCAGGTCTTTATTGGTTTGTGCTGTATTTAGCCCCCAGCTGCCGTTTTGGGCTTCCGGGTAAACTATAATTGCATTCAAATCGGCTGCCATATCATTCAATTCGGTATATACAGGCATCAAATCTTTACTGTCAATTCCAAGGCCATGATAGGCAAAAATCAACCCGTTTTCCTTACTTAAATCTAAATTTGCTGGCACTACCAATCGATAGTTACGCATATCCGAATTCACTTTGATTGCATTATTCTCAAATGTACCATGGCTGCCTGTAAGCACGCTGTCAGTGCCATTTTTCGACTGTTTCTTACAAGACCCAAACAGCATAAACAGGAATGCTGTATATATGAAAAGAAAGTGTCTCATAAATAGTGATTTACAATAATTTTACCAAAAATAATATTACCTTTAAAACCTATAGCCCTAAAGTAAAAAGGACACGCCAAAACGTGCCCCATTCAAAACCCTTATGAAAAATTTATATTAAAAAAATAGTAGTTTACTACTGTTTAAAATATCCATGTTGAGTGTAAATTCCTTCTATATAGCCTTGGTTGTATCAGTGAAACATGCAGTTAAGTCATTGCTAGGAATAATTGTCTTTCTTGATATACTCAAAATTTATATTTCAAATTTATTCCTTGCAATGGGTTCAAATCAGAAGCATTTTAGCAACGGACATAGTTTTATAGGAATAGAAAAAGCCCGTTCAACCTTGCGCTGAACGGGCCTTGCTTTAATGGGTTACTGATTATTGCACAAGCAGCTTTTGGGTAGATGTAACACCGTTTACCAAGAACTGAACGGTATACAATCCGGGTTTTAATTTGTCTAATGAAATGCTGTTTCCGGTGTTTACCTGCCTAGCGCAAATTAAGGCTCTGCCATCCATTCCGGCTATAATTATCCGGTCAATCAATTGGCTGGTTTCAATGAACAGGTAATTTTGGGCAGGATTTGGGTATATGTTTATACGGGCTTTTCCAGGATTTGCAACGCCTACATTTTGCAGGTTAAATGCATCGGAAGTTTTGGTGCAGCTGTTCCCTTTTTTAATTAAGAAATTAACCCGCACCGTATATATGCCATTCACAGCAGGCCTGTAACTCTGTTGTGTTGCCCCGCTTATATCCTGGCCGTTTAATTGCCATTGGTAATTCATTTTATTCCAGGTGCACTTTAGCGAATCCAATTCCTGGGAAATGGTGGGATTGCCATATACAAACAGATTAATATTTATTAAACTATCATAGCCAAATGCGTTAGTTAAATACTGCAAATAGGTACCCGAAATTTTATAAGTTTTATTATTTAAAGTAAAGGAGTCACAGACGGTTGCCGCCACATCACTCTGGGTTAAGGCATTGTCTAATGCCCATAATTCTTGTCCGAAATTTGGGTTTCGCGCTATAAAAACCAATTTGTCGTAAAAAGGGGTTAAGAATTGTATACCCGCATCGCCATTGGCTTGTGTATTTATGTTTTTAACAAGGCTGGTGCCTGCTCCTGTACCATTGGTTCTGAATAATTCATACGCATTACTACCGTCTGCCCCATAAATGGCGGTAAAATACAGGGTATTGGCATATACAAAGTATCCACCGGGGTTTGAGTTCCCACTGGCATTTAGGGTAGTTACTTTTACTGTGCCGGATTCAGTACCATCGGTTTTCCATATTTCACTGTTTTCTCCGGTGCCGCGTGCAGTAAAATACAATTCACTTTTATAATAACCGTAAGAATAAAGTTGCGAGGCACCACCCGTAGTTCCTGTATATATGTCTTTTACCAAAGTTGTTCCCGATTCCGATCCATCACTCATCCAAAGTTCCTCTCCATGGCTGCCATCATTGGCTTTAAAAAATACTTTGCCTTTGAAATATTTAAAAATTGAGGGTCGGGATGAACCCGATGGATTGATATTTTTTACCAATACTGTGCCCGATTCTGTGCCATCGCTTTTGTACAATTCCAAATCGCCGCTGCCATTATTTCCGGTAAAATACATATAACTGCCTGCCGACATTAAATCCTGCACCGACAATCCATTTGCGTTGCCGGGGTTGCCGTTACTCACACGTTTGGTTCCGGTATCTGTGCCATCCGTTTTCCATATTTGAGAGCCGGTAATTCCATCTTCTGCCTTAAAAAAAAGTTGGTTGTTGTACAGGGTAAAAAAACGCGGATTTGAACTTGCACTGCTGGTTTTTTGATTGATATTTTTTACAAGCACTGTGCCCGATTCTGTACCATCGGTTTTCCAAAGTTCAGTTCCCACCGAGGTTAAAGCAGTAAAGAATAGCTGATTGTTAAAAATGAAAAAATTGCGGGGCGTACTTCCAGTGCTTCCTGTATTGATGTCTTTTACCATCTGGGTAGTATTAGATGTACCCGCCGATACCCATAGCTCATCGCCATTGATTCCGTTGTCGGCATTAAAATATACTTTGTTGCCAAACACGATAAATTCCCTGCCCTGAAAGTCATTCCAGGCGCCATTTACCCCTGTATTTATATCTTTAACCAAAACGGTCGAAGCTTCGGTTCCACTCGAACGCCACAATTCCTCTCCATGTAGGCTGTCATTGGCTGTAAAAAATATAAAATCTTCATTGGCTGTTACCCATTTTATATGCTCATACGACAGTTTAGGATCTACATTTTTAATCAATCTTTGGCCTTGTAAATAACCACTTGCACCCAATAGGGTTGCGGCTATGAAAATTCGGTTTAATTTTTTCATAACACAAACCTAAGGGCTGTGTTATCTGTTAATTATTTTAATTATACCAATGGATTTTATTTTTTAGGAACAGAAATTTTAAACAATTTTATAATCTCTGTACCAGGTATCAAACTCGGCTTTTTTATATTTCGAAAGTTTGGCCTCTATTTTATTGTTCAAATAAATGGTATACTCCGCATTATTCACCTGCAAAATATGATGTATGTTTACCATCCATGATTTGTGCACGCGTAAAAATTCTTTATTTTCTGCCAGCAGGGTTTCAAAATGCTTCAGATTTTTGCTCATGGTGTACTGCATTCCATTTTGATCGTGAATGATACAGTACGCTTCACTGGCTTCGAAGGCAATAATATCTTTGAGCAAAACGGCTTTCTGATTTCCCAGGTGGTTTACAATCATTTTTTGTACCGTTTTCTGCTGCAAACTTTCTTTCAATACCTCATAATTCAGTGGGTTTGCGGCCTTACTGCGCTTGTTTACCAGGTTCTTCACAGTTTGGTCTAACCTGCTTATTTCTATGGGTTTTAACAAATAATCAAAGGCCGAAATTTCAAAAGCCTTAACCGCAAAATGTTGGTATGCCGTAATAAATACAATATCAAATGGTATTTCATCAAAGAAATTTACCAATTCCAACCCACTGTAGTTGGGCATTTCTATGTCTAAGAATACCACATCAGGCTTATAGGTGTTTATAGCTGCCACGGCTTGTTCTACATTTTCACAAACCGCCACAACCTCTATCTCCCGGGTATAAAATTGCAATAAATTAAACAGGATATTCCTGGCACTTTCTTCATCATCCACTATAATTACCCTGAATTTAGCAATCATCCCGCAATAGTATTATTTATTTATTTTCAAACTCAAAATTATTTACCAACGGTGGCTTTTCTTTAGGAATGGATGTTTTAAAACTTGCGTTTAAATGGTGATTTTAAAATTACTTTGGTCCCCGAAGCTTTCTGCTCGCTATCATACAAATCTATAATCTCTACCCCAAAGTTACCCCCATGGTGCCTTCTCAATATTTCTAACCTTATATCCAATGATTGGCCCGAGAATGATTCGAATAGTTTATTCTGCCTTTCCTTAATTTCCTGCGATTTTTTACGTCCTATGCCATTATCGGTTATCTCGCATACAAAATATTCAGGCTGCAAATGCATGTTAATGGTTAATGTTTTCTGGCCCTCTTTGTGCAATAATCCGTGTTTAATTGCGTTCTCAATTAAGGGTTGAATGAGCATGGGTGGCACCTCTATATCGCTTATCTGATTGCTGTTTATAGAATAACTGAAATCTTTCTTAAATCGCAGCAATTCCATCTCCAGGTATACATTTATTATGGATAATTCTTCCTCAATATCAATAAACTCTTTTTCGGAATGGTGCATGATTTTGCGGATCAGCAAGGCAAATTTGCCAATTGAATCATAAGCCGTAGTGGCTTTTTGTTGCAATACCAAATCCTGTATAGAGTTTAAAGAATTAAAAATAAAGTGAGGGTTCATCTGCGATTGTATGGCAGTTAGCTTACTTAGATTTAGCTCATTCATCTGCTGCGACCTGAGTTTTTGTTTTCTCACCTGCCGTGTGTAAATCAAGTATACCAATGCTAAAAATAGAAGCATACAACCTGCTATAAACCAAAATCGCAAATAAAAGGGTTTGGTAATCTGAAAGGAATAGGTAACCTCAGGGCTAAATTCACCCATATGCTCAGCCTTTATTCGCAATGTATAATCGCCGGGTGGCAAGGCATTAAAGGTTATTTGATTGTGATTTTGTACATACCATTTGCGGTCATACCCGTTTAAGGTGTAGTGAAATTTTATATTTTCGGCATACCGCAAACTTGGGCTCAGCACCAAAAATGTAAATTTATGATGTTCAGCCCCGTAAATCGACCCGCTGTTCCATGGAATAATTGAATCGTTTACCCTAATTTCATGAATACGCACATTTAACGGATTGCCCTTGCGTGGCTGTTTACCAAGGTCTATAGGCTGCACACCACCCGAGTGGCTTACCCATAAAATTCCATCTGATACCGAAAAACCATATACTTTTTTTAAGGTAAATCCGTAAGAAGTTTGAAACTGGCGTAGCATGGTGCCGTTCATGTCAAACTGGTACAAACCATGGTTGGTATTGGCATACAAATGGTTCTGATAGGCTTTAATATTATTAATGGACTCATTAAATGCTTCCATCGCAATTGGCAATTGGGTTATTTTCAAATTTTCGTCAATTACCAAAACCCCGAATTTTTGGGTTATTACAAACACCTTACCTGCCGATGCGCTGATTTTTTCAGAAAATATATCCTGCCCTTTATACTGTATGCGTGTTAATTTTCCAGCTTTCAGCATATGTAATCCACCCGAGCTGGAAACAAACAGGCATTGGATGTTTTTTAAGTAGGCCAGTGAATATACGCGCAAATGCAATTCGGGTGCTGCATCCTGCACCGTGGCGTTTTGGGTATTTAATGTGGCCCTGAATAAACCGTTGTTGGTTCCAAAATAGATTTCTCTGGCTGAAATAAAACTTACATCCTTTAAGGATGCGGTATTTACCGAATAAATTTGTTTAGTTTTGCGGTGATAGCATTTAATTGATGCATCGTCGTATATAATAAAATCGCTGCCCTCATCTCCATAAATGCCTTCTATGGGCTTTTTGTTCACATTGCTTAGTACATCGAGCTTTCCATTGTAAAAGCGGTTAAAAACACCCTTGTTTGAGCCCATATACACTTCCTGCCCATCGTAACAATAAATACTAATCATGGGGTCGTGCTCAAACTTGTTTATAGCATCCGGAATGTCCAAATCTGGCACTACCAATACCCCGTTATCAAAGGTTCCCAGCAATATGTTGCCTTCTTTGTCTTGAAAAACATCCGAAATAAAATATTCTTTAAAAAGGTATTGATATTTTTCTGATAAGGTATGTTGCATTAAATTTATACCCGCTATTGGGGATGCAGCCCATATCAGCGAGCCAGTAATATAAAATCGTGCGTTGGTACTTGAGTTTAAAAAATTTCCCAGCGGAATTTTGTGTAATTCCATTTTTGTTTCGCTCAGCTGGTAACAATGTTTGTTGCGCACATCAATGGCATAATTGCTGTTTTTGAATGAAAAAAGTTCAAGCGGACCCACACTGTCTGCCGCTATCTCACCACCGTGAACAAATGTTGCAGATGAAAAAGTAAATGAGGTATTGCAGATTTTGGGCGATGCCTGTTTGGCAATTTCCCGGCCTTCTTTATCTATTAATATTACCCCCCTGCAACAAATAAATAATTGCCCTTCCTGGTTGCATTTTAATCCTATGATATTCGAATTATATACAGCCGGAACAGCATAAATCAGCTTACAAACATTATGCTCAATTTTAAAAATCTGGTTGTTTAAATTATTGAAAAATATTACGCCGTCTTTATTCTTGGTGAGGTTAAAAAACGCCAGGCTATGGGCCTGCTTGGTCTCTATTTTGCTGAATTGCACAAAATCATACCGTATAATGCCTTCATTGGTTGCAAAGTAATAAAAATCATCGTTGTCCTGAATAATGTCAAATACCCGGATTCCCTTGAATTGTTTTTCACCCAATACAAAATAAGCCGGTTGCTGGGCTGTAACCGAGCCAAATAATACTGCGAATAAAATCAGTAGCCACTGTTTCAATCGGTTTCAAATGTAAGGGTTAATGCTAAAATTTGCAGTATTTGGGTGGAATAGGGGATTGGTGGATTAGTATAATGGTTGAATTAGGGATTGGTTGACTTTGGTTGCTAACAGCCTTGGCCGCAAAGGGTCAAAAGGAGGCTTGGGACGACGACAGCTTTCGCGGATGATTAGAAGCTTGCCCAGCGGCTTCTGAGGCGGGAGCACTTGGGGCATTCCTGCACACTGTGCGCTGGTGGTTAAAATGGTTGACTGGCTATTATTACTATAAACTGTAAATCGCGAGGTTTGCACTCGTGATGGCCTTGGCTCAGCCGAGGCCACTATCAATTCCAAACTCACCGTATCTTCATGCGTAAATGCCTTAAAATCACCTGATTGCCGCAGTCAAAATCATAACCGTAAATATAAACACTGTCATTCCACGAAACTACACTGTCTATGGCGCAGTATTCAGAAATAAAAAATTCATTTGTAATTTTATAACCTTCATTTTTATCTAAAATAATAGCTTTATGAGGTTGCCAACAATGCCCACTTGCAAACATTGGGGTAAGCCAATACGTGATAATCGCATCTGGGTTGGCGTTTCCGTTTAAATTTAAGAAATACAGAGTATCAAAGGTTACTACAGAAAAATTCGGAGAGGGGTTATTTGAATTTTTTAGTTTATCTATATATTCCCGGGAATAATAACCTTTATTTTTATAAAAGGCATACAATATTTCTTTGGCGTATTTTTTATCCAGGGGCTTGCCTTTATATCTTGAAGAATCTAATCCTGCCAAGGATATGCTTGTGTCAAAATATTGTATATTTTCAGTATAGTTTTCTGATATTTTGGATTTTACCGCATCAATCTTTAACTTTATATTGGCATTAGAAGACTCGCTGATGCATGTAGCAAGAAGAAAAATGGCAAAAAAACAAAGTGTATTTATTTGTGATTTCATTATTAAATTTTATTTCTTATATCGAATGTACCATACTTTTTCAATTCATTCCAGTATTTGGTTTCGCAATTTTTATATTTTGGAACCAGTATATAAAAATAAATTTAAACGATTATTAACCCTCAAATATCACCACGGAATTTCTCCGGTTAAGGGGTTGTTTTCTTCGCTGTAGAATTTGCCGGTAGGTCCTTCAGGTCCAATCAGTGCGTATTTTACAATACGGTTTCCGGCTTCTTCTACGGTGCCAGTTCCGCGGTGTCCGTTAAAGTCGGTTTTGGTATATCCGGGGCAAATGGCATTCACTTTAAACGGGGTATCCTTGAGTTCGTAAGCCAGCACTACGGTATACATATTCAGGGCTGCTTTGGATGAAAGATAAACCACCCCTTTGTAATCGTAATACTTGTATTTTGGATCGCTGTGCAAGGCAATGGAACCCTGACTTGAGCTTACGTTTACAATCCGGGGCTGGGCTGCTTTTTGCATCAAATCCATAAATGCCTGGGTAACCCGCACCACTCCGTAAATATTGGCATCATAGGTGGCCATAAATTGCGCAACGCTTGCGTCTAATGCCGATTGGGGATAACCCCCATAAACCCCGGCGTTGTTGATTAATATATCCAGGCATTTGGTTTTTTTGCCAATGGCTGCGCGGGCTTTTTTTATTGAAATATCATCGGTAACGTCAAGCTGAATGGCCTCTGTGTTTTCTAGACCTTCGTTTTTTAATCGGCTTATTGCTTCTAATCCTTTTTCTAAATCGCGACAGCCCAGGTACACATAAATGCCTTTTTGGGCCAGTTGTTTTGCTACTTCAAAGCCAATGCTCTTGTTGGCGCCAGTAATTAATGCGGTTTTCATTTTTTTATGCCGCAAAATTATCTTCTCAAAAAATGGTGGAAATGGACAAATCTTACTATTTACCCTACAAATCCTGATTTTCTAAAAACTCACTTACGCTTTTGCCTGTGTTTTTCTTAAAAAGCCGCGAAAAATAATCAGGGTCATTAAAGCCCAATTCGTAAGCCAACTCTTTCACGGATAGATTGGAATACCTGAGTTTTCGTTGGGCTTCCATCATTAACCTGTGGGTAAAAAAATCTTTGGGTGATGTACCTGCATATTCTTTTACTAGGCGGTATAAACCGTTAGGGGTTAAAGCCAGTTTCTCGGCCAGGGTGCTGATAGAGGGCTGATCAGTAAGATGGGTTTCTACCATTAATTTAAACTCCACAAACTTGGATAAATTGGAGTTTACAACCTCGTTGGTCTCTTTATTGAAATAAGCTATGTTTAATTCCGTAAGCAATAAATTTAAATATGCCAATATAATTTCAGCATTTACGTTTTTAGAATTAAAAAGTTGGTTCAAAATTTCAAACACATTTTTTACCCTTTCTCTTGCATCACTCTCAAGTTTTAGACATTGGGTACCCAAAGGGTTTACTAAAAATGCAAAACGTAGAGGCAATAATGCCAAAGTATTTTCATCAAAAAGTACCTTGTAATATTTTAAATTTTTGTTTATTATTGGTGGTGCAAAAATCTGATTGGGCATGGCAAACAGCAAATCTCCTTCGCCAATGGTTATGTCCTGCAAATCCAATTTATAGGCTACATTTCCGCTTTCAATCAATACAATAAAATACGATGACAACCTGCGAGGCTCAAGTTGTTTTTGTGCCAAATCTCCTGTGGGGTAAGGTTTTTCGTTGGTGTTTACCTTAATATTTAAAGGATGTTCCTGATTGGGGTAAAATATGTCGTTGGTATCGGGCACGGTGTGATTTTGTTTTTGTAGATTGGGAGAGAGGCGGGAGATTTGTTATGGTTTCAAACCATTTACAAATATGATACAAACAACATTAAATAGAGTATAGGCAGTTCAAAATAGATCAGATTTCAGCGGTTGATGCCTGCAGTTCAATGATTTTTTCATATGCCCTGCGTGGAGCACCCTGATAGAATATTTCGCCGCAATAGGTATAACCTAAATTGTACAATATCTTTATCATGGGTCCGTTATCAAAATTAGTATCCACTTTTATACTGGGAATTTTTAACTCCATGCACAATTCTTCAATTAATTTGAATAAATATGTGGCAATCCCTTTTCGCTTGGCGTGCTGCGATGTTGCAACCCTGTGCACAACTGCATAATTCCCATCGCTGAGCCATTTACCCTCAATGTTTGTATAGGCGGGCTCCTCCTCAAAAATAATAGCAGCACAGGCCATTATGAGTCCATTAGTTTCAAGCACATAACTATAACCACTGTTAAAGTCGTCTAATATAGTCTGCTCGTTGGGATACCCATCCTGCCATTGCTGGCTGCCTTCTTGTTTTCTTTGTTCTATCGCATGCTGTATAATTTCCCAGATAACTGGCAATTCAGATTGTGCAGCCTTGCGTAAGTTCATTTAATTCGTTTTTAAGTAAAAGTTTTTTTTATTCCATTGCCAAATAATGATGCTCGGTAAACCTATGCCAACCTTTCTTATTTTTCGATTCCACTGCCCACCTGTAACCTTCATTTTCATCGGGCCAATAGATCATTCTCGCCAATCCTGCCGGCATTTGCGCTTCAAAACAAATAGCCTGCGGATGCACATCGGTTCCATCGGCAAGCTGCCCCATGGATTTTTTACCATCCGAGGTAAAGGACCAAAAAGTTACCTGACTTTCATTTAAACCTATGATGGCAAATTCCTCGTAAATTTTATTTCCGAATTCCCATTTCGCGGTTAATTGTATATAATTATTACCAAGCACTTTTGTAAAAACCCGGGTGCATTTCAATTTCCCCATTTCCGAATCACTAAATGCTACCCAACTACCAATCAAGGGCTCCATGGGGCCTAGTTTGCCTCTGCCTGATTTCCATGGAAGGGGATTATGCTTCTTTGTCATGCGTTTGATTTATGTATTGGATAATCAAAATTAAAAGGTTTAATTTTAATGCCAGTAATTTTTCATTAAATCAGAAACCCAATCTGGTTGCCGGATCTCCGTTTTAGGTTGAAATTCTTTAAAAACTGGCTTGATGTCTAAAATAGGCGTACCATCAATGGCATCCAGATATTTAACTTTTATAATTCTGCCGTTATGTTCCAATAATTCAACGGTAGTAAGTCCAATTTGGTTGGGTCGGTCTTTTTTGCGCTGACCAAAAATTCCAACTTTAGGGTAATTGGGATTTCCTCGGGGTCTTCCCGAGTATACAATATCCTCACTTTTTACCTGGTCGAAATAATACAAAATTTCAAGATGCGAAAAATCGGTGATGTGATCGAAAGCCTCTGTAGGAATATGCCCGGCAAGTTCAATTTCTGCAACAATAGCTTCCCAATAATCATCAATGGGCTCTTTTCTGGCGCTTTTTATGTAAGCAACTGGTTGTAAAAGAATATCCATGGGTCTAAGATTTTTTGTATGATTTTAAATAATTTATTTTAATGACTGAATTTCATTTATGGAATAAAATACTTTTCCACCTTTACCTATAATTAAATCCCTTTCCCTATTCGCACCCGGACTTTCTGCCAATAACAATATTGCCTCACATGCGCCAATTACTGCAAGGGAAATGTCCATGGCACATTTATATTTATCCTTAACTGTGGCGTGTTCTAACACGGGCAAGGCTGCATTTATTCCTATTACCGGTATATGCCCAAGCTCAAGCAGCCGGGCTGCCATCTGATTCATTTTATCTAAATTATTTTGCCTTTGTTCTGCTGTTTCAGCTGAATATGGGCCTGCTACTCCGATTATCATTTTTACGATTCTTTACACTTATTTATGGGTAAAATTATTCATCGTTCTATCTGCAATTTTATAAACCTATATAAAATCCAATATTTAATCCGGCATTCGATACATATCCTGTAACCGGGGCATCTGTAATTTTCAACAAACTGTATCGCATTACTGTCTCAGCCCTAAGGCTTAGTTTGCTGTTAATAGGGTAGTGGATGCCTGCGCTTATCATTGGGCTTAGGTTTATGGATTTATATTTGTAATTTGTGGGACTGGTCTTTCTCTGGGTTTGGTCTGAAACCGTTACGGTGGTTACTGTTTCTTTTATAAAAATGTTAGTAATCAACCCTATGCTGGTAAAAAACCGAATGGATTTCTCACCAAAACTAAAGTTGGCTTTTACCGGAATATCTAAATATTGAATGTTATAAACTGATTTCGATTTAACCGGAGCAGAAGTTCCGGGCATTCCAAATATCAGTTCCCTAAACTGGGTCTGATAGCCTTTATTTGACAATTGAATACCCGCTTCAATCCCCATATGTTTATTTAGATTGTAACATACATTGGCCCCAAAGGTAAAGCCCAGCTTCATAGTTTCATCGGCATTTCTGGCTTGTATGATTGAATCGCTAAAAGCACTGCCATCATTATTTTTAAGTTTAATAAAGCAAAGATCTGGCGAAAAATTTACCCCTATTTGTATTTTTTCAAAGTCGCCAAACGCTGTTCCCACTTGTCCCAAAGCACTGCTGGCAGCCATGGCCAACATTAAAAGGAAAGATTTATTCATAATTAAACAATTATTCACCCTTTTTATTTGATTCGATCCCATGCTTTAAATGGCTGATTATTAAAATCACCTCCTGTTAGCAGCAAATCATTTTTCTTATCATTCGATACCCCAATGAAAAGGATAAATGATTCTCCATCTGCATTCTTTACGCCATTATTGTCTCGGTAATACACTAAATGTGTGTTACCATCGCTTTCTGTAAGTAGAAAAGGATGCTTTTTGTTTTTTAAAATAAAATATCCCGACAAATAAATGGTCTTATTTTTTACATATTCTAAATTTTCTTCTGGAATAGATTTAATCGCCGTTGAGTCCAGGATAAATTCAATTGTATCCTTGCGGGTGTTGGCAGAGGGTTTCAGCCTGGTGGTTAACTCAACGTTTACAGTCCATTGCCCCAAAAGCCTGCTGGCAGTTACGTTTGCACTTCCGTATTTGTTATAATCAGGATTGTTCTGGCCTTGTAAACTGGACATGGCCAAAAATAAAATTGCGAATAGAAATGGTTTATTCATATTGGTTTGGTTTATATTTTTTTATAGGTATTAATTTGTGTTTAATGATTACTCCGATTATAATTAACCCTGTGAGAATAAATAAGATGTAATTTGTAAAGTTAATCCTTTTATTAATAACTTTAGGACAATTACAGATTTTCATTGTCTTTGGATTAGGGGTGTATTTTTCTCCGGGACTAGTAAATTCAATAGCATTGGTTAAAGAATCATCGAAATTACCTGATGCATCCATAAGCGAAAAAGATATTTCGTAATTTTCATTATCAATAAAATTAAACTCTCCTGAACACATGCCATGACCGATTTTTAAGAAGGATGAATCGGGAATTACATAGTATTGACTTATTTCTCCCGTTTTAAGGGCTTTCAACCTCGCTAATACAATAACAGGAGAAACGTCATTTATGCACACACAAAAGTTTGCAAATCTCTCGGTGCCACAGCCGAATTTATTCCCGGTATTATCCAAATAGAAGGGTGCACTTTGCCATCGAGGCATTTCATTGTCAGTCTTATCAGAAGCAGTCCAGCGAAAATTTTTGACATCAAAGTCATATCTATTGTAATGATCCAAACTGTCTGTCTGCAATGAATAAGTTTCACCCGACACCAGGTTTCGCACAGGCTTAAGAATGGCTTGAGTTAAGTTAAATTGACTTGTATATAGTTTTAATACTTGCAGATCAATAGTTGAATTTTGGGACTTCAGATAAATTTTGAAGTGTTTGTTAATTTCTGAAATCACGGCCTGTGAACTTGAATAACCTTCAATTACAAAAATTGGGTTCTTACAAATTGTCTTAGTACTTGGCCATACTCTAATTCCACTGGTGGTGCATTTTGCCGGTGCCAAATTTGTAAATATACTAAATAAGACAAGCAAAATAATGTTTTTTCTCATTGATAATAACTTTGTAAATTTACAACATTATTTTAATCCATACTTAGCAAGTTTAAAGGATTATTTCATTGATAAGATTAGATTTTAATTGCATGGATAACAGAAGTAATATTATTTTCTGATATTTAAAATAAAGTGAAATGTTGAAATTGCCGCAGGGTATTTACCACTGAACAAATGATTAGAAATGAAATGAAGACTGCACTGGCATTGATTATCCGGACCAAGTTTTGAAGAAAAAGTCTGGTTGAAGACGTCCAGAACATTCGGTAAAAAAAGGATTGCATGGAGGTCATAAACTAAGGCTTGCTAGGACTTAACTGAGCCAGGTCAATTGTCGAAATTTTGAGTAAGATAAATCTGTAGTTGAGGGCTGTAAGGTGAAATGATGAGCATTCCTTGGTTCAATCGAGTTAAGTTAGGCTCAGCACAGCGCATTCAGATTAGTAAGATATAGTTGCAAACTTTCATTCCCCAGCGTTCCAAATCTACTTTCAGCCTTTATCAGGTTATAAAATTGATTATGAAAGAGCTAATGACTGATTAATTTACAAATTCTATTGAATTTCTCCGGGTACATCTATACTTTTGTTAAAAATTGATAATCCTATGAAGTTCAAATCTTTTCTACTCCCTATTACCTGCCTCACTACCATTGTCAGCTTTGCACAGCAGGTGCCCAATGCTGGTTTTGAAAACTGGGCCAATGCCAAAACCCCTGATAATTGGATTTCGGGCTCATCTTTATCAATTATATCCAATCAATGCAATCAGAATCAGTCCGATAAAATTAGTGGAACAGGGTCTGCCGAAATCCGCACAGAAAAGGTGGGTTCTTTTGCAACATCCTGGGATTTTATTTCACTTGGCAGTGGGGATTTTTCGATTTCAAAGGGATATACCTTTAAACCAGTGCCTTTTGCTTTCAGACCTGATTCTTTTTTGTTTCACTATAAATATACCACCACAGCTACCGATTCGGCGTTAATGAAAATAAAATTCACCAAGGCTGGTGCAGTATTATTGGAAGAGGAAAAAGCCCTGCTGGTAAATAATAAATGGGAACAAGTAAGCATGAATTTAACAGGATTATACAAATCTGCCGGTACACCCGATTCTGTGTTAATTCAGTTCTATTCAAGCAAACCCCGAACCGGATTTTTCGGCGTGGAAGGCTCGGTTTTGAGGGTAGATGAGTTGCATATGGGATATAAAAGTACCGCATCCATTGAAGCGAAAGAATCTGCTTTATGCCGGATATATCCCAATCCTGTGGACCAGTTTATTGTGATAGAAACCCCAAATCCCGGGCCTGACGAGATTTTTACTGTTTATACAGCTACGGGCACCCAAGTTTTGAGTCAAACTCTGCATACATCACACACAGATGTGAATACTAGCATTTGGCTTTCTGGCATTTATTATTACACTGTAAAAACCAAAAATGGAGTGAATTCCACTGGCAAATTAAGCGTTTGTCATTGAGTGGCAAGTTGTTTTTGCATTAAAAAAACTTCAATTTTAATTACAATTTATTTTACATAACCATTCAATCATAATTTGATTCGCTCCCATGCTTTAAATGGTTGATTGTTGAAATCACCACCTGTTAAGAGTAAATCATTTTTCTTTTCGTTTGATACCGAAATCAAAGGGATAAATGATTCTCCGTCTGCATTCTTTGCGCCATTTTTAATTAAGAAATACTTTTTAAGGCGCGTTTTCTGTCATGAATCCGAATTAAAGTTCACAAATCATTACATTTCTTCTTGTGCCGGCCATTTTCACAAATTCAAAATCAACTTTTTCGAATGACTTTACAAATCCCATAAACCTGTAACTGGGAGAGTCTGGGTCTACCGGGTAAGCCTCCAAGTATTTGGCGCCATTTTCTTTGTCATATTTTTTAGCCTGTTCTATCAGTAGGTCTATCAGTCCCATATCCCTGTATTCCTTTTTTATGTAAAAACAGGCCAATGACCAAACATTTTCAATACTCTGGTCTCCACCAAGTCTTTGATACGTTTCTCTGGGCGCCACAGAGCACCAGGCAATGGGTTCAGTATCCATGTAAGCCAATAATCCGATTGGTGTTTTGTTAAATACCCGCTGTTGAATAAAATTCTTTCTATTGGCCTTTGTATTTTCTTTTAGCTCTTCTTTTGTCATGCGCCAAGCCATGCACCAGCAATAACTGGGCCCACCCTTTGACTGAAAAAGGGCTTCAAAATCGGCCCAGTTTTCCTCATTTACTGGTTTGGTTTGTATGTTTTGAAGGGAGGGCATAAAATTTCAGCTATCTATCGGTTTCGTGCATTGTGTTTGGGCCGGTTTTCGGACCTGTCCCGACCAAGGCGTTGGGAGCACAAAGTTTCCATTTATTACTAAAGTTTATTAGAAGCAGAATGCTCCAAGTTTGAACGTCAGCCTGCCTGACACGAAATCCCATCTTACTGGTAGTGCTTCACGTTTCAGCTGGCTGACTGAAAATAAGGACTCCTTCATGATCGTATGAATAGTATTCGCCAGTAGGAATTCCGTCTTCATAAAAAAACACATCTTTCGGCTGCCCGTTTTCATGATACTCAATATTCTTACCTTGAAACTTTTCGTCTTGAATTTGGCCCTTTTTATCGTATCCTAATGCATAGTAAAAACCTTCTGCTCTCACATTGCCATTGTCATGAAAATATCGATAAGCTTGCCCTTCTCCTGGAAAGTTCTCCCTCCTTACAACTTCGATCTCCTTATTCTTTTTATCGATTAGTTCAATAATCTTCCGTCCATTGGCGTCAGACCATTTAGAGAAATTCTTTCTAATTAGCCACTTAAATTTAATTCGATCCAGAAATTTCATATCAAAGTAATTTGTAGGCATTGCCTGACCGCTGACGGTTTGCAGCTACCCGAAGGGCGGGACTTTTACCACAAAACGTAATTTGTAAAACTAATGTTCCTTTAACCGCAAAACTGTCTTTAGAGCACCAGACCCCGCCTTTTAGATAGATGCTGTTTTTCCCAGTGCTTTTAGTCATGGATAAAGTATGAATCAGTTTCTTCTCCATCGTCAATTATTTTAACTTCAATGTCGAATAGTTTGTCATAGATTGAATTAAACTTTGTCCTGTCAGCCCAACCTGATTTTTCAAATATCGTGTCTACAGTAACAATGATTTTGTCAGTTCTATTAAATTTGTTGTCTTTAATAACTCTAATTAATTGAATGAGGTCGTCCGATGCAATATTGTGTTCGGTCAAATGCCAGCAAAATTCTTGTTCTTCTCCATCGTCCAAATAACGGGCAATTCCATAAATTTTGTCAATGGCGACTTTTGTAATTTCAACTTTGTTAACTCCGTAAAGTCCAAGAAATTGTTCTAGTAATATTTGTCTTTTGTCTGTAGTCATTGTTCACAGGATTGTCGTCCTAGCATTGGGCATAACTGTTTGCAGCTACCCGAAGGGCGGGACTTTTACCACAAAACTTGAATCAAAATCCGTTTGGGGAGGATGATTAACTTAGAAACTGTCTTTGAATGATGCAACACTGTCTTTTGGAAAGGTGCTGTTATAAGCAGTTGTTTCATTCATGATATTCCAATTTCCAAGTATCTAAGTCGAGAAGTCCTTTTTTAATTTTGTATTCAGGGATTTCTTCAAACTCAAGTTCTAATTTGTTATTATTCACTTTTCCGAATTTTATATTGTCGCAATCAATGTCCGTTGGTGCGTCTCTAACTTCTAATTCAAAGTCGACATATTGCAAGGTCGTCCAGTCAGCCAAAATAAATTTGGAACCTAGTGTGTCGGTTGAAAGTTCTTGTATATTCGTCTGAGGGTCTGAAAACACTACATCTTTGGTAATTGGATTAATAATGTATAAACAGTCTGAAGTCAACACACCAACAAGTCCAAGTTGATTTGCAACTGAAATATATTTTGGAGTCCCACGAAATGAGCCGTACCAATCATTTGTCTTGTCAACTGAAAACTTTACCCAACACCATTCTGCACTTTTCCAAATAGTGTTTAGGTCGAATTGACGTTCGTCAAATTGTCCTGAAATTGGAGTGTATGTATATTCAGCGTTCATGTGTGTCTACAATTGCTTATAACGTTTATGTAAAAGCAGTATTGCGTTTATCCAACTTTATTGCCACTTTCCTGAAAGTGGCTTTGAGACTGAGTTTTTTCTTGAAAAAAGGAATCTAAGTGACTTTTTATTTTTGCAAGATGGTAGTTGCTACCAAGGTTATAAATTACTGTTAATCGCGCGAAATGTGCAAATTACACCAGCCAATGGATAGAAAGCATTCAGCCCTTTACATAAGCCAGTTTTTCTGCCACTTTTCCGTTCTCTACCCGAAACACATCCACACCCCGCAAGTGCCAGGGTTCTCCGTTTTTTGTTTTGCGGTAAATCCAGCGCACCACGCAGCGGTTGCCGCTGGCGAAAACATCCTCGGCTTCAAAAAAGGCATCGGAGTTGGCTTGGAAAAACTGCGTCCAAAATGCCTTCACCGCAGCCTGCCCCACTACACGGGCACCGTCTGGCGCAGGGTTTGTGCTTTCAAACACACAATCTTCAGTCATAGCCAGCATCACGGCATCCACATCGTGGTTGTTAAATGCGGTATTAAACCGGTCAACTGCATCCAGGGTTTCTTGGGTAAGGTTGGTTTCGTTTGTCATGGTTTACAATAATAAGTAAAAATAAAAAAACAATCCATTCCTTATGTTTAAAATTGTCCAAAAGCCCAGGATGGGCTGGAAAGGATGAGACTGCATAGGTTTTGGCAGTAAGAAATAACTGTAGTCAATTGTTGGCAGATAACGGTTTGCAGATATTCAACAGGTGGGCTTTTACCACAAAACTGAATGTGCAGCGCTATACTCCACCTATTGGGTAGGTGCTGTTATAGGGCGTTTTTATTTAATATCTTCCGTGTGATGTCCTGCAATGTCGCCTACTGTTTTGGTTTGAGAAACAAAGTCTAATTTTGGTTTGTCAAGAAGCTTTGTTTCCTCTCCTTGTGCAAATCCTAACTTATAGCCAATGTTGTCTTGTGTAGTTAGATAAACATTGTCATGCTCTTGGTCATCTGGTGGAATGAAAAGCATAACCTTCTTGTTGACTGATTTATCAGTAATCCAGATGTCGCCTTGTTTAGTTGTAGCCCAGGCTTTAATGTCGGCTTTGTAAAATATTTCATTTGGGTAATACATATAGTTAACAAAAAAGCAGAATTTGTCAAAGGTAAGGTCGTAAGGAAATGTCACCACAAATTCAGTTTCGGAGATTTTTGTCAAATTGGGCACTGCCGCAAGGTCTTCACGATTATAAAGGTTGCAAAACTGGGTGATTGCTTTTTTAATGTCATTGTAATTAGCCCCTTTGATAACAACGATTTTGTCATTATACTTTTTTGTCGGTGTCGGTGCATTGGCTGGCCTTGATTTGTCCGAGTAATGACTAGTCTCGGAAGCACAAGATTTAATAATGAAGGCGAGTCCTACAAGTCCAATTGTAATTAAAGCTGCTGTCATTTAGTTGTCTGTTTTGTGTTCATTAAAATTACCGCTAACGGTTTTCGGCTTGGCGATGTTGTGGATTATTAGCACTGAAGTTCATAAAAGTTCCAAATGTTTGTGTTAGAACAAATCGTTATAAAAATTCCTTCAGCCGCAATATCGCCAAGCCGATGTTGGCAGTAGTTTTTATTTTTTGAAAATTCTACATTACCTCTTTTTTCCACATTCTAATTAAAATTCCTAAAATGCATAATGAAGATCCAAGTAGAACACCTTCTTCACTTATGTTTTTATTAAAAATAGAACACATAAGTATTACGGTACCAACACCAATGGTAATTACATCAATAAGTATAGTTCTCATTAATTTATTATCAATTTTTTGTTCATGTATGTTTGTCAAAAATGAAACAATCTTTTTCATGCTTTTTTGGGGGTTAAAATTACTGCCAAGGTTTGTGTAAACACAATATTGCGTTTATCCAACTTTATTACCACTCTCCTAAAAGTGGCTTTGGGACTAAGTTTTTTCTTGAAAAAAGGCATTTAATGGACTTTTTATTTTTGCAAAACTGATTTCTATTTACATGTTGCCAGGTATTATTGCTTGAAATGATTTGTTTCACCTAAAACTATCCTGAATACTTATATGCCTCCCAATCGCAAGGTTAAAACGCGCGATGGCCTCGACACTGCCGATTCCACTTTCAACTATTGTCCGCGTCCCAATCGCAAGGAAAAAACTCGCGATGGCGATCTCGGCTGAGCCGAGACATCTCCACCCTTAACTTTTATCCGAACCCAAAGGGGGCGGACTAAACTCCTAATCGCTAGGTAAAAACTCGCGCTGGCCTCGGCACTGCCGATTCCACTTTCAACTATTCTCCGCGTCCAACTCTTAACTCTTAACTCTAAACTCCTAACTTCTGAACACACTTCGTGCCCTTCAGTCCCATAGAATATTTACAAAACCTCCCTAAAACCCAGTCTGCATAAGCTTAATCTTCAAAATATAAAATCGATAGGGTGTATTTCAAAAGAAATTGGTTTTTCGGAGAAAAGCAAATTTCTTTTGGACAGCCGACGGACAGCCGATATTGGATAGCAGAAATTGGATAGCAGAAACAGCCTTACCAACAGCCGATCAAGCAGCCGATGGACAGCCGACGGACAGCCGAAAAACAGCCGATATTGGATAGCCGATATTGGATAGCAGAAACAGCCTTACCAACAGCCGATAACGGAAAACGGAAACACCTTTCAAAAGTTTCTCAACTTTGGAAAGTTTTGGTTTACGAACAGCCAATCAAGCAGCCGATTGACAGCCGACGAACAGCCGATATTGGATCTCAGATTTTTGATATCAGATGAATGATTCCGAAAAACAGAAATATTATGCAGATAATAAACTTAAAGCGAAAAGGTTAATTAAAGTCATTACTGTCCAGCGCAGAAACGGGTAAGACCTCAACCTGCTCAAATTCTCCGCGTCCAACTCTGCTCCCCCCGCCACATTTTAAATGGGCGGGCCCTGCTCCCTGCAACCTGCCCGTTGGGCTAAATCCAAAACAATATCCCACTCAACACCAACACCACACCCGTTATTATCCCGCTATTATGTTCCCACTTGTGCGCATTAATCCTTTGCGCACCCTTCCAGGCTATATACACCCATACAAAAATACTGGCCACCGAAATTATCAGATACAAGGCCGAAATCGCTACCAGGTAAGAGAGACCCGCACTGCCAATTACAAAAAAATACCCCTCAATTTCCATACACGGACTCAAAAACATGGCTACCAATATTGGCCATACCACGTTCTTATGATCGCGGGTATGGGGTTCTAAATGAAAATGATGGTGGGTATAATGCCTGTAAATAAACCAAATGCCCAGCACTACTAAGATCACAGAAGGCACTATTTTCGAAAACCACTCTACCGAATCTACCAGGTATTTGCCCAGCAAAGCCACAAATACGCCAATGATAACTGTACTTAAAGAGTGGGCAATGGCTGCATAAATGGCCACCCGCATTACCCTGCCTTCCGTCCAGCCCTGCTTTTTTCCAATGGCCACTACGGGCAACCAATGGCTGGGTATAAGTCCATGCAGCAAGCTGATAATAATGGCTCCGGTAAACTGCGACCACATAAAGGGCCGCAAAGGTAAGGAATTGATGAGTGAAATAGGGAATGGGGACTGGCAACAGCCTTTTTAACAGCCAAGTTAAGAGTTAGAAGTTAGGAGTGATGAGTTGAACAGCCTTTTTTAGTTTACAGTTTACAGTTGACAGTATTAACAGCCAGGCAGCCTCCGCCGCATTGCATGGGCGGATTAACAGCTAGCTTACATTGCGTAGGAATGCCCGTTGAGTATAGGAGCACTAAAGCTGAGTTGCGCAAGCATTCACAATTCACTCCGCCACACCAAAGGTGGGCGGATTATAATTCACAATTCATAATTCACAATTCACAATTGGCTGTTCTTTAATCAGTAATTCAGTATCGCACAAATGCAAAAGTATCCACCAATTTATCACCCGCAATACTATTCCTGGATTTATTCTTTTCCGTAGCTCCATAATCCGCCAGCGTGGTGATATGCAAACCTTCAATGACACTGATTTCTATCGGTGTGTTACTGGCAAAATTTGGTGCATTGAATGAACCTTTATTCCCGGCATTTTGCACAATATATTCCACCACTTTCTCTTTTATTCGGATGGTATCCATTAATATTTTAGGGATATAAACAGTATCGGTTTTAGTAATAATTTCTTTAGCTGTTACCAGATTGCTTTTGCGGGTGAAATAAAGCCCTGCAAATACCGCTATCAGGGCTACTGACGCCGCTTTCCAAAAATCTACTTTATACCATAAAAAGCCTGTTTTATTTTTTTGATTGACCGTAGTTTGTTGTATGGTTTTCAATGCATCCAACCTGTTTTCAAAACGTGTTTTCGCAATAGAAACCTCAGTTTGTTGGGCTATCAGGTGTATACTTCGCATTTGTGTATAGGTGGCCCTATCCATTTCAGTGAGTACCTGTTTTTGCGCTTCAGCACCCAGGGCATCAAAGTCTGTTGTTTCAATCCATTCCTGAATTTGCTCAATTTTTGTTTTCATTTTTTATATGGGGTTTTAATTGTAGGGCCATTTTTTTTAGTATATAAAAAATACCACTTTTTACGCTGCCTTCGGGTATTTCCATGATTTCTGCAATTTCTTTGTGTGTAAAATTTTGATCGTATTTTAATGCATAAATACTTTTTTCTTTTTCACTCAATGTGCTCCACACTTTTTCTATCGATTTCTTTATCTGCAATGCATCCAGATTCTCGTGTTGCTGCTCCGATATGGTGGTTTTGTAAAATTCACTGGCATTTATATCCCGGCTGATTTCAGTGCGACGGTGGTTTTTGCATCGGTTCGATACCAGGGTAAATATCCAGGTCTGAAATTTATATTGGGTTTTAAATAATTGCGGATTTTCAATAATTTTTACATACACATCCTGCACAAGATCTTCGGGCTGCGGAATTTGAAATACCGAAAATGCAAAGGCACAAAGGCGCTGAAAATACCGCTCATACAGTATTTCCAGCGCCCCGCTTTCTCCTGTTTGCAAAGCCTGCATCAGCTTTTCATCAGAAGCAGCATTCGTTATTTCGTTTTTATTGTACAAATAATCAGGGATTGATAATTTTTGAAATATCCTTTTCCTCCGGACGATCTTTGATTAAAAATACCAAATATTTTTTTAGCGCATCGGCTTTTGTTTTTTCACCCGCTGCATCATAGTGCTGCCACAGTTTCAGCATAGGTACAATATAGTTGGCATTAATGCATGCAACCATATCCTGCGAACGATCGTAATAGAAGGGTTGCAGGATATAATCCAGTTTATAATTTTGTTCAAAATTACGCCTTAATAAAGCCACATTATCCAAATCCTGGGTATTAAACTCATAAGCCAGGCCTGTTAAAAACAGGTTACCCGATACCTTCTGATAAATTTCCTGGTCGGCCGTTAGTGATACATATACCGGATTCTTTTTAAAATTATAGGCCGCAAAAGGTATAATATCGGAATTAAATATTTCTTGTAAACTACGTTGAGAATCTGCGCTGATTCTGGGGTCGTACATATCTTTATCCCATAAGGGTGTGTTTTTTTCTTTACAGATTTTATCGCGATAATTTTTAATACCGAATAAAGAAAAATTGATGGCAGTAACATCTGTGCGTATGCCCTGCGACTGTAAAAACCATACCGGATAGGTGTCGTTATCACCCACTGTAAAAATAACTGCATTGGGCTTTAAACCAGCCAGCATGTTATACGCATAGTACATAAATCCGGGTGAGTATTCATGGGCTTCAACCATTTGCCGGGCAATGGCATTCCGTTTTTCAATATCGCGGTCTAATTCGGCTACAATCAGCGAAAATTCAAGGTGCTCTGTTCGGTCTGGTCCCAGCATTTCAGCCTTGCGCAAATAAGGAAGCAGTTTATCATCCAGTCCGCCATTGGAATAAACCACCACATTGTACTCATAACTTTCGGGCACCGCTTTTCCCATATTGTCTATCAACTGCTGATGCTCTTTATGGCGTTCGGCACGCGGACGCTTGTCTGTGGTATCCAGTTTCATCAGGTTGCGATTGGCTTTGTACCAATAATACCATGCCAATGCATTTTTTGGGTCCTTTTCCGTCTCCTTTTTCCATAAATTATTTTGGGTGCGGTACCAGTCCAAACTATGGGTAACCACGGCAAAGCCATAAACAGGTTCAGGCTTTTGAGCCCTGCCAATTTGAAAATAAAGCAAAGCCAGTATGATGAGAATGTACTTTTTCATAGTAATCGTTTGCAAAGTAATACACTTGAGTTTGAACAAAGTTCAAACAGGGAATAGGGAGTAGGGGGCAGAGGGTGGCAACAGCCTTTTTGACAGCCAGTTAGAAGTTAGGAGTTAGAAGTTAGAAGTGAAGAGTTGAACAGCCTTTTTTAGTTTACAGTTTGCAGTTTATAGTTGACAGTATTAACAGCCTCCGCCACATAACATGGGCGGATGAGCCGCCAGTCTAGACAGCCCCAAAAAACATAGATTCATAGTTAACAGCCCAAGTGCACATTGACTTTTTATGCTACAAGGTGAAACCTATAGTATTCTATGTTTTCTTGGTAGTTAAAACTAATGTGTGCTATGTGGTTAAAATCAGTTAGAAGCGGAGGGACTTGCTTTCCATCGCGAGTAAAACCTCACGATTTACAGTAATAATAGCCTTTTGAACAGCGAGTTAGATGACCAGTTCCCATTCCGAACGAATGCTCAAATTCAAAATTCACAATTTCTAATTGGCTGTTTCTTCGGTTGTCCCTACCCCAAATTGGTCAGTAAGGAATTAAACATCAAACAATAGCCCCGCCTCGTTCCTCTAAGGATAAGCATTCACAATTCATAATTCACAATTTCTAATTGGCTGTTTCTTCGGCTGTCCCTACCCCAAATTGGGCAGTATGAAATTAAACATCAAACATTAGCCCCGCCTTGTTCTCGTAAGGATAAGCATTCACAATTCACAATTCATAATTCACAATTCTAATTGGCTGTTTCTTCGGCTGTCCCTACCCCAAATTGGTCAGTTAGGAATTTAGCATCAAACAATAGCCCCGCCTCGTTCCTCTAAGGATAATCATTCACAATTCACAATTCATAATTCACAATTCATAATTCACAATTTCTAATTGGCTGTTTCTTCGGCTGTCCCTACCCCAAATTGGTCAGTAAGGAATTTAGCATCAAACATTAGCCCCGCCTCGTTCTCCTAAGGATAAGCATTCACAATTCACAATTCATAATTCACAATTTCTAATTGGCTGTTTCTTCGGCTGTCCATTAATCATTAAACACTAAACATTAAACATTAATAATTAATCCACCGCTTCTTTTATCATCCGCTCACTTTCCTCTTTCCCCAAATACTTATTAATGATATTATGCACAAAATACAGCAACGGCAAAAGCACAAACGCCATCGTTACTTTGTAAATATAATTCATAATACCCACCCCAATAACTTGCTGCATATTCCAATCACCATATAAATAGAATGCCACATACAATACCACAAAACTATCAATCAATTGCGATACCAATGTACTGCCTGTAGCCCTTACCCATACAAGGTTGTGGCCGGTTTTCTTTTTTAATTTGGTGAATATAAATGCATCGGTTAATTGACCAATTAAGAACGCAATTAATGAACCAATAATAATGCCCAAACCCTGTCCAAAAACACTATCAAAGGCTTTTCCGTAATCCGAAATACCTTGTCCGGTTTTGCTTTTTACCCACCAATCCGCTGGAGTACTTTTCATGGAAAAATAGGCCATAATAAATGCATATACCAGCATTATCGCGGTTAAATAACTGAGGGTTCTTACCCCTTTTTTGCCATAATATTCATTAATTAAATCGGTCATAATAAATACAATAGGCCACAGAATTACGCCGGCAGAAAGTGAAAAAGAACGATCGGCACCCAAAAAATGCAAATCCACAGGTTCCAATCCCAGCGTGGCTTCCAGCGAAAATATTTTAACTCCGATAAACTCTGCTATGATGGCATTGGTTACAAAAAAGAACCCCAGAATTAAAAAGAGTTTATTTTTTTTATCCATAAATTATAATTCTACACTACCCAACATTTCGGCGATGGTTACCTTTTTATAGCCCGCATTCAACAATCGGCTTTTCCAGGCCCCTAGCGCGTTTTCGTTGCCATGTACCAAAAATATTTCTTTCACCCGTTCTTTATTCTGGCAGCTTAAATATTGCAGCATTTCATTGTAATCGGCATGGGCACTAAAATCTTCCATTACTTCAACACGGGCATTCACCTGATAATCAGAACCAAATATGCGCACTCCGGGATCTCCCCGACGCAGCTTGCCTGCCAGACTGTCTGGCGTTGCATATCCCACAATCAAAATGGTATTATTGGCATCCTCAATATTGTTGGCAATATGGTGTTTTATGCGCCCGGCCTCGGCCATTCCGCTGGCTGAAATAATAATGCTTGGCTCAGTCTCCTCATTTATAGCCTTGCTGTCTTCAACCTTGCTAATGTACTGCAAACCCGGAAAATCAAATGGATTTCCGTCGCGGGTGATGTATTCCAGAATTTCAGGATTGAACTCTTCCCGATGGGTATTCATGATTTCAGTTGCCTGTGTGCTCAAAGGACTGTCTACATAAACCTTAATAAAGGGCAGTTTTTTATCGTGCATCAGTTTATCAAGCAGGTACACAATTTCCTGGGTTCGGCCTACCGAAAAAGCAGGAATTATTATTTTACCCCGATTGCGCACACAGGTGCGTTGAACAATTTCCAACAATCGGGCAGAAGAATCGCTGGCTGTGGGGTGCAAACGGTCGCCATAGGTGCTTTCGCAAATGATATAATCGGCCTGCGGAAATGCATCCGGCCCTTCCAGTATATCATCTCCAGGACGACCGATATCGCCCGAAAAAGTGAGATGAACCGGCAATCCGTTTTTACGCAGAAGGGTAAGATTAATAGACGTACTACCTAAAATATGGGCATTTTGGGTGAGTAATACCTTGGTGGTTTTGCCTACCAAAAATTCAACTTCATTTCGCACAGTCTCAATTTGCCGCATTACCTGGTCAACGTCCTCAATAGTGTACAGTGCTTCAAGCGGTTCCTGCTTTTTCTCAGCCCTGCGGCGGTTTATGCGTTCCAAATCCATTTCCTGAATGTGGGCACTATCTGCCAGCATCAACCGGGCCAGATCGTGTGTGGCTGAGTTGCAATAAATGGGACCGCTAAAACCTTCGCGCACAAGCTTGGGCAATAGTCCTATATGGTCGATATGGGCATGCGATAGTATTACGTAATCGATTGATTTAGAATCGAAATGAAAGTGACGGTTGAGGAAATTGCCTTCCTCGCCTTCGCCCTGAAACATGCCGCAATCCAGGAGTATATTTTCATCGTTATCGGTGGTTACCAAATGCTTGCTGCCCGTTACCCGGCCAGCGGCTCCATAAAACGTTATTTTCATAGTGTTAAGATCTTTTTAGTGCTTGGTTTTAGTTTCGGTCAAAGATTTGCAAATATTCCTTTAATGGTACTAAAAATTGCAAAACGATACTTATTAATTATACTTTTTTTGTGCACCGCCACAGCAGGTAAGGCACAATCGGTAGAAGAGCTGGTGCAAAAAGGGCTTGAGATGGATAGCCTTAAGCGCTATTACCAGGCCATTGCACTTTTTTCTAAAGCCATAGAGGCCGATCCAACCCAGGGGGTTATTTTTTATAACCGGGGCAATGCATATATGAATGCGCGCCAATACAGCATGGCCCTGGTAGATTTTAATAAAGCCATTTTACTGGATACCTCCCTTACCGAAGCATATTACAACCGCCACCTGGCCAATCGCTATACCGGCAATTACCAGTTTGCCATGGCCGATATTACCGAATATTTAAAACGGGTACCGGGTGATTGGGATGCCTTGGATAACCGGGCAGATCTGGCCACAGAAATGAAGGATTATTCCCTTGCCATTGCAGATTTAAACCTCATGCTGCAGCAGGATAAAACCAATACCGCATTATGGACCCGACTCTCCGAAATCTATGTGTTAAATAAACAGTTTACCCAAGCCCGCGATATTTTTAATCAATTGTTGCAAAAAAATCCCGAAAATTCTACACTATATCTGGGACGTGCCTATGTACTATACTATATGGGCGATTATAATGCCAGTGTGAGTGATATTAATTTATTTATGCTCTCGGTACCCGATAATGCAGATGCTTTAAAATTAAAAGCCGATAATTATTTTTATCTCAACAAATTTGAGGATGCATCAGCTATTTACCAGAATTTATTGGCTGCCGACTCAGCAAATGCAAGTCTTTTAGCCGATTATGGCCATTGTTTATTGCAATTAAAAAATTACGAAAAAGCCGAATCTGTTTTAACCAAATCTATTTTGCAAAAAGCAGATAATCCGGCATATGCATACCTTGGCAGGGGAATTGCAAGATTAAACCTGGGAAAAGGGGATGAGGCTTGCAGCGATTGGGTAAAAAGTAAGATGCTGGGCGAAAGCAGGGCAGGAGAATATTTACAAAAAAATTGCAAGACACAAGAAATTCCACAAATTCCACGTTAATAACTATAATCGCATAAAATATGAGTGTGTTAATGAGAACATTGGTGTTGCTGGGTATCGTAGCCCTCAACTTCAGTGCGGTGAACCTGAAAACTCACGAAGACATAAAACCCGGGAATAACAACCCCGGCAATGGGATTACCCAAAATACAGCCAAAGAGAGTACCAATGGCATTGCCTGGCTTTCTGTGCCTAATGTGGTGAACGAGGGCTGGGATACCATGCCCGAAATTATTTTTTGGCGCAGGATTGTTTCATTACCTAAAGATAGTTCGGTTGCAAACGTCTATGCTTCCCGCAAACTGCTGAAAAACTTTTCACGCAGCTTTATCGATAGCCTTGAGGTTGCAGGCAAACTGGAGGTGCTGCGCAACGAACTGGCGCTGGAGTATAAAATTCCGGCTGGTCAGCGTATTATGTTTACCTCGGGCCGCAAATGGTTTTACAATTTTGCCAATGTACAGGATAAAATCGGCCGCGGCATGCAGGTTTTCGATAGCCTTGGGGTAGATCCGTTTTATGCCCAAACTGTATTGTTGATAGAGAGCCCCGGAAGCAACAAACAAAAATCCATTGCCGGCGCCTATGGCCATTTTCAAATCATGCCTTTTAATGCCCGCAAGTATGGATTACGTATAGATAATTATGTAGATGAACGCGAAAATTTTGACCGCAGCGCCTATGTAAGTGCCATGCTGTTTAAAGAAACTTTTATTCCTTTGGCCAAACGCTGGTGCAACGAGCTGGGCTTTAATGCCGATGAAAATGCACTGTGGTTTAAATTATTGGTAATGCATTGCTATAACGCCGGCCCTTATGGGGTTAAAAGCGCCATGCAACAAGTGCCTAATTATTATCAGGGCAATAAACTCATTCACCGCCTGTGGCATACCACTGCCAAATATTTTCCAAGCGAAGCCCAAAACTATTCGCAGTTAGCCGTGGCATGCTACCTGGAGTTTGAGAAACAACTGGCCGATGCCAATATTAAAAATACGCTGAATCATTAAATCGATTTGAAGCTTTTATTCAGGTAGTTCCATTTACCCAAGCCCCATTTTTGTAAACGGTATTGCATACTTACCCGCAATACACCCAATCCGTATTTTACACTGCGCGAAAAATTAATGCTGCTTGCCTCGTCAAAGTATTTAGTAGGGCAGGTGATTTCACAAATCTCAAAATCATGCATAAAAATCTGGGCTATTACCTCATTGTCAAAGACAAAATCATCGGAGTTTAATTCATACGGAATTTGTTGCAAAACATGAGCCGAATACGCACGATAGCCTGTATGATATTCACTCAGTTTTTCATTCAGCAACAGATTTTCAAATGCCGTAAGCATGCGATTAAATATGTACTTATATAAAGGCATCCCTCCTTTACGCGATCCTTTTCCAAGAATGCGACTTCCAAAAACCACCGGATAAACACCTTCGGCAATTACACCCACCATGCTGCGCAGTAGGCGAGGGGTGTATTGATAATCCGGATGTAGCATTACAATTATGTCGGCTTTCAAATCAAGGGCTTTGGTGTAGCAGGTTTTTTGATTGCCCCCATACCCTTTATTTTTTTCATGCCTTATTATATGTTCAATGCCCAATGCTTTAGCCACCGCCGAAGTATCATCACTGGATGCATCATCCACCAGGATGACTTCATCTACCAAATCCCTTGGAATTTCATGGTATGTTTGCTCTAAGGTTTTGCCTGCATTGTAGGCTGGCAGCACAACTACCACTTTTTTTCCGGAAATCATGGCTGCAAAAATGCCATTTAAACTCCACGTATATTCGATTTGACTACTTTATTTTTCGTTTAAATCTTTTCTAAATACAAATTTTATATAATAGTATATCAATAATATGAAACTTTAATTTAGAACGATTTTAAATTGAATTTTGTGTGAACAAAAAGTTTTTAGCGCCCCCCACCTCACTCTATATTTGCAGCGCTAAAAAAAGCCTTCCATTTAATTATGATAAGACACTTTAGGTCCCTGGTACTCGCGGTAATTTTTACCATCTCAGTGAGTGCCTACGCCGAGGAGAAACCCGCTGCCACTGCAGAAAAACCTGCCGCCGCAGCCGAATCGAAGTTTGACGCCGCAGCCGGAAAAAAACTATTTGAAGCCAATAACTGCGGAAGCTGTCACGCCTTAGACAAGAAAGTAGTAGGACCTGCCCTGCGCGGTGTTACCGAACGCCGTTCTACCGAATGGTTGGTTAAATGGATTCGCAACAACGAAGAATTGCGCAAAAGCGGCGACGCCGATGCGATTGCCTTGTTTAAAGAAAACGGCGGCGCTGCCATGAACGTTTTCCTAAACCTTTCTGAAGGCGATGTAAAAAACATCCTGGAGTATATCAAAACTGCTCCTAAACCTGTTGCCCCCAAACCGCCTGTGGTGGATGGACCAACTCAACCTCCTTCTTCAGGCAATGGTACCTATGTAATTTTCACCTTAATCGGTGTTTTCATCATCGTACTAATTATCCTGAATAAAGTTCGCAGCACTCTGCGCAAACTGGCCGCTGAACGCATGCCCGAAGATTTCCCATTCGAAGGCGTTCGCGAGCCTTGGTACCGCCGCATTCTGCCTGGTGCTTTAAAAGCCATGAACCCTGTGGTACTTACCTTGTTTACCGCTGCAATTGTCGGCATCATCGGTTTCGTTTGGTTCTATAAATGGGCCATGACCGAAGTGGGTGTGCAAAAAGGTTATGCCCCTACTCAACCTATTGCTTACAGCCACAAACTGCACGCCGGCGATTTGAAAATCGATTGCAAATACTGCCACGTGGGTGTTGAAACCAGCAAATCTGCTACGATCCCTTCCTTAAATATATGTATGAACTGCCACAAAGGGGTTCAAAAACGTTCTGAAGGCCAGGAAGGCATTGATATTTCTCCCGAAATTGCAAAAATCTACGCCGCATTGGATTACCATCCCGAAAAAACCGGCGCCGAACAATGGGGCAATAACCCCCGCCCTGTGCAATGGATACGCATCCACAACTTGCCCGATCATGCATATTTCAACCACAGCCAGCACGTAAAAGTGGGTAAACTTGCCTGCCAAACCTGCCACGGCCCAATCGAAAAAATGGAAGTGGTACAGCAGTGGAGCACCCTGCAAATGGGCTGGTGTATTGACTGTCACCGCAATACTGGTATTGATGTAGCCAATAACAACTACTACAAAGCCTTGCACGAAAAGGCCAAAGCAGATATGGCTAAAAACAAATCTGAAAGTAAATATTTTGGCCCCGATGGTAAAGTAAAAGTTACTGTAGCCATGAACGGTGGTCTTGAGTGTTCCAAATGTCACTATTAATCTCTAATTGCTGAAAGAACTAACATGTCCAACAACATAAAGTACTGGAAAGGTGAAGAAGAGCTGGTAAGGGATCCCAAATTCCTGGCCACTCAGAAAAACGAATTCTCAGAAGCCCTTCCTTTAGATGAGGTGCTGTCTGAAGACGGATTCGAACTGAACTCCAATCGCCGTGATTTTCTGAAATTTTTCGGATTCAGTGTTACCGCTGTAGCACTGGCGGCCTGTTTCCAAACCAAAGTGCGCCACGCGGTGCCTTACCTGGTTAAACCCGATGATGTAACCCCCGGTGTTGCCAACTATTACTCTTCTACCTGCGGATCCTGCGCTGCCGGATGTGGTATTGAAGTAAAAGTGCGCGAAGGACGCCCCATTAAAGTAGACGGAAGCCCACGTTCACCCATCTCTAAAGGTGGTCTGTGCGCAGCAGGTCAAGCCGGTATCCTCTCTTTATATGATACCGAACGCCTGGCCAACCCACTGAAAGGTGGAGCTGAAGTTACCGACTGGGCCAAACTCGACGAAGAAATTATGGGTATGCTCAATGGTGTTGATAAAGCAGGTCAGAAAATTTTAATTTTCTCTAACTCTATCAATAGCCCCGGCACCCTGAAAGCCATTGCCGATTTCAAAACCAAATTCACTACTACCGAGCATGTAATGTACGACGCTGTTTCATACAGTGGTATAATTATGGCCAATGAGAAAGATTTCAGCACTGCTGCTATTCCTTCTTATAATTTCGAAAATGCAGAAGTGATTGTAAGTTTCGGCGCCGATTTCCTCGGTACCTGGATTTCTCCTGTAGAATATACCAAAGCTTACAGCACCAACCGTATTCCTACTCCGGATAAGAAAATGTCGTTGCACATTCAGTTCGAAAGCAACCTCAGCATTACCGGTACCAATGCCGATTACCGTTTCCCCATGAAGGCTTCTAAAGAAGCACTTTATGTGGCTTCATTGTATAATTACATTGCTGCAAAATCGGGTTCTAAACAAATTCCGGTAGCCAATATGGGCGAACTTGCGGGTAACTCTATCCAAAAAGCCGGTGAAGCCCTGCTTGCTGCCAAAGGTAAAAGCCTGGTAGTAAGTGGTTCTAATGATGCCAATGTGCAATGCCTGGTAAATGGCATCAATATGTTGCTCGAAAACTATGGCAAAACGGTTGACATCAACAACCATAGCAAACAGTACCTGGGCAATGATAAAATGGTGGCCGATGCACTCAATGATTTGAATGCCGGCAAATACGGTGCGGTTATTTTCTACAATACCAACCCTGTTTACAACGGCAACAAAGAAGCTTGGGAAAATGGCATTAAGAAAGCCAAAGTGAGCATTTCTTTTGCCCAAACCAAAGACGAAACTGCCAGCCTCTGCAACTATGTTTGCCCCGATCACCACTACCTGGAAAGCTGGGGCGATGCAGAACCTAAAATGGGTCTGTACCAGTTTACCCAACCCACCATTAGTAATGTATTCAATACCCGTCAGGCACAACTTTCTCTGTTGGCTTGGTCTGGTATGATGCCTAAAATGGAAGTGGATCCCCTGGCTAACAAAGGTGTATTAACCCAAAAATTCAAAACCGACGCATACTACGCCTATATCAAAGCCAACTGGGCTGAGAAATTGGGTGGAAATGCCGATACTGCGTTCAACAAAGTACTGCACGATGGTGTTTACATGGTTGAAACCAAATCGGATAAAGTAGCCTCTTATGCCGGTGATGTTACAGCCCTTGCCGATGCAGTTACCGCTGCAGGCAAAAGCAATGGCATCGACCTGGTTCTTTACGAATCAGTAGGAGTGGGCGATGGTACCCATGGCAATAACCCATGGTTGCACGAGTTGCCCGATCCGGTAAGCAAAGTATGCTGGGATAACTATGTATCTGTGCCTAAATCTCTGGCTGCTACCCTGGGCCTGAAAGAACGCGATACTGTAAATGTAAGCGCCGGTAAATACAACCTTACCAATGTTCCTGTAATCATTCAACCTGGTCAGGCAAACGGCACCGCCGCCCTTTCTCTGGGTTATGGCCGCACCGCAGCCGGTAAAGTTGGAGGTAGTAAAGAAAAAGGTTTCGATACCATTGGTTTCAATGCCTATCCCTTTGTTACCATGTCGGGCAACACCCGTAACTACACCATTTCTGATGTAAAAATCACCAAAGGTGAAGAAACTTACCACCTTGCACAAACCCAAACCCACCATAGCATAGAGGGTAGGGACCTGGTGCGTGAAGCTACCTACAGCGCCTGGCAGAAAAACAAAAATGCCGGCAACGACAAAGCTAAAACCGAAGTATTTACCATTTGGGAAAAACGCGAATACCTGAAGGATGGTTCTCCAAACCACCGTTGGGCTATGGCCATCGACCTGAATGCATGTACTGGTTGCTCGGCCTGTGTAGTAAGCTGCTCTATTGAAAATAACGTGCCCGTAGTAGGCCGCGAAGAGATTCGCCTGCGCCGCGAAATGCACTGGATTCGCATAGACCGCTACTATTCTTTCGCCAATAGCGATAAATCTGTGGATGGTAACTTCATTACCCGCGAAAAAGAGATACACAATGCCGATGAAAAACAAGGCGCAAACGGACAATACGCACATTGGGAAAATGTGAAAGTGGTTCATCAGCCTATGTTGTGTCAGCATTGCTCTCAAGCTCCCTGTGAGTCTGTTTGCCCCGTATTGGCAACCACCCACAGCAGCGAGGGTCTGAACCAAATGACATACAACCGTTGCATCGGAACCAAATATTGCGGAAATAACTGCCCTTACAAAGTGCGCCGCTTTAACTGGTACCGTTATAACGACAATGATAAGTTTGACTTCCACTTCAACAACCCATTGGGTAAAATGGTCATCAACCCCGATGTTACCGTTCGTACCCGTGGTGTGATGGAAAAATGCTCATTCTGCGTACAACGAATTCAGGAGGGCAAACTGAAAGCCAAACGCGAAGGAAAATCTCTGGCAGATGTAACCGTAGAAACCGCCTGCCAGCGTGCTTGTCCAGCCAATGCAATCGTATTCGGAGACCTTCACAACCCCGATAGCGAAATCAGCAAATTGTACAAGAATGAACGTGGTTTCCGTGTATTGGAAGAGCTAAACGTACAGTCTTCCATTACTTACCTGACTAAGATACGTAACACTGAAACCGTTTAAAACCCAATATAGATAACTGATGATACACGATTCGCTTATAAGGGAACGCCTGGTAACCGGAGGTAAAACTGCAGCCGATGTTACCCGCGACATTGCACGGCCTATTCTGAATAAACCCAGCAGGTCATGGTCTATTGGCTTTACCCTTTCCGTTATTTTCCTCGGTATATTCGTAGTGAGCCTTTTCTGGACACTATGGACCGGTATCGGGGTTTGGAACATCAATAAATCTGTAATGTGGGGTTGGGATATTACCAACTTCGTATTCTGGGTGGGTATTGGTCACGCCGGTACCCTCATTTCTGCGGTGCTTTTGCTTTTCCGCCAAAAATGGAGGATGAGTATCAACCGTTCTGCAGAAGCTATGACCATCTTCGCGGTAATCTGTGCAGCCATGTTCCCTGTGTTTCACATGGGACGTGTATGGGTAGGTTACTGGGCACTTCCACTGCCAAACGGATTTGGTTCACTGTGGGTAAACTTTAACTCACCCCTGCTTTGGGACGTGTTTGCGATCTCTACATACTTCTCTGTATCGCTGTTGTTCTGGTATATCGGTTTGATTCCTGATATCGCCACCATCCGCGATAAAGTGAAAGGCAAATACGAAAAATTCTGGTACCGCTTCTTCTCAATGGGTTGGACCGGTGGCACCCGCAGCTGGGCCCGTTACGAATTGATCTCTTTGATTCTGGCCGGTTTGAGCACCCCACTGGTACTTTCAGTACACACCATTGTATCAACTGACTTTGCTACATCCATTGTACCAGGCTGGCATACTACCATTTTCCCGCCTTACTTCGTGGCAGGTGCGATCTTCTCCGGTTTCGGAATGGTGGCCACTCTGCTGGTTGTAGCGCGCAAAGTAATGAACTACGAAAACTACATTACCATTGGCCACCTCGAAGCAATGACCAAAATCATTATGCTTACCGGTACCCTGGTAGGTATTGCATATTTAACAGAGTTCTTCATTGCCCAATACTCTATGGTTGAGTACGAACAGTACGCGTTTAAAAACCGTGCTTTCGGTCCATACTGGTGGGCTTACTGGAGTATGATGTTCTGTAACCTTGTTTCACCACAGGTGTTCTGGTTCAAATGGGCCCGCACTACACCCTGGTTCATCTTTATGATGAGTATTGTGGTAAACGTAGGTATGTGGTTCGAACGTTTCGTAATTATCGTAACCTCACTGCATCGCGATTACCTGCCTTCCAGCTGGGTAATGTACGCCGGTTCTTTAACAGAAGTTGGTTTATTCCTGGGTACCTTCGGTATCTTCTTTACCTGCTTCTTCCTGTTCGCTAAATTCCTGCCTGTGATAAACATGTCGGAAGTTAAATCCATCCTGCGTAACCGCGAATAATAATAGGAGATCACATCAATGGGAATTATCGATAAAAACCTCAGCCTTCGCAACAGAAATACCCTTTTACTGGGTGTGTACGAAGATGAAGACAACCTGGTAGCCGCTACCACTGAACTGGCCCATGCCGGTGTACCTATTCAGGATGTTTATACCCCTTACCCTGTGCATGGTCTTGACCGCATCATTGGCGTGCGTCGCAGCTGGTTGTCAGTTGCAGCATTCCTCTGTGGTCTTACCGGTTTCATTCTGGCCTATAGCATGATTTACTACATGTATGTGCACGATTGGCCAATGAACATTGGTAACAAACCAGAAAGACTTACCCCTAGCTGGGTGCCGATTTTGTTTGAAGGAACTGTATTGTGCACTGCATTTGGTATGGCTTTCTTCTTCTTCTTCCGCAGCCGCATGGTGCACGGAATTAAACCCGAATTATTAGACATACGCCAAACTGATGACCTGATGATTATATGCATCGAGTCTGGCGACAATGTAGATACCAACAAAGTGTTTGAAATAATGAAAAGAAACGGTGCTACCGAATTGCGCCAGCGCACAGGAGGCGTTCAAACCGTAATATGAATACAAAATTCATGAACAATTCTGCTTATAGCATTTTAGGAGCTGTGGCATTTTCAGTAGTATTATTTGCCTGCAACAGCCGTGGCAATAATCCAGGGGTTGAATATGCGCCCGATATGTACTACTCAAAAGGGTACGAGCCTTACAACCAGGCCGATAGCAATGTAATCAATCCCTATGGCATGAATATGCGCGAACCGGTAAAAGGTTCAGTAGCCATTGGTAAAGAAGACTACTACTATCCTTACGAAAATACTGGAGAAGGCTACGAAGCTTCTAAAGCTTATACATTCCCGGCAAATTTTGAGGATAAAGACGGACGTGGTAAATACCTTTATGGCATTTATTGCACACCTTGCCACGGTCTTACCGGAAAAAATGAGGGCGAAATCTTCAAAAACGGCCGTTTGGGTAAACCTGTTTGGCCCAATTATCAGGATCCTTACATCCAAAACCTGCCTGTAGGTCAGATTTACCATACCCTTACCTATGGTAAAAACAACATGGGAAGCCATGCCTACGCCCTTGCACCTATGGATCGCTGGAGAGTGATTAAATATGTAAAAGAACTGGCCGGTGTGAGTGTAAACACCAAAGCAGGTGCCGACACCACCGCCAAAACCGAAACTGTAGTTAAACCCGCAAGCACAAAATAAGAAATGGCACACGGACATCATATCGAAATCGTACAGGAACAATTCCAAATTCCAGCAAAAGCCAAAACCTTTGCCATTGTTGTGATTGTATTGGGCTTAATTCTGGCCGCTGCCGGATTGGCCACTATGGATAAATCTTCGGCCGGCGGACATCACGAAGCTACCAAAACAGAAGCTACACACGAGAAAAAAGCAGAAGGTTCACACGAAGCCACTGCCGAAGCCAGTGTTACTGCCCACGAAGGCCACGAAGCCGCGGAAGAAGGCAATGTAATGACTGAAAAATATGGCCCACGTATGGAACTGAAAAGCCAAAACAAGCCATGGACCCTTCGCATCTGGACCTCAGTAATGATGGCAGCTTATTACCTGCTGCTCATTTCACTGGCCGCATTATTCTTTGTTGCCGTTCAATACATAGCCAATGCAGGCTGGAGTGCTGCTATCAAGCGCGTTCCCGAAGCCATCGGTACCTTTATACCGGTGCCTTTTATACTGGTATTGCTGGTTATACTCGTTGCTAAAAATGATATTTACCACTGGGTACACTACGAACACCTGCACCTGAGTAAAGGTCAGCCAGGTTTCGACCGCGCCCTTGACGGTAAATCATGGTTCCTTAACTCTAAAATGTTGCTGCTTTTCCCAACCGCCCTGGTTGTTATCTGGGTACTGATTGGAATGAAGTTGCGCAAACTTTCAGTCCAGGAGGATACAGCTGAAAAAGGCAATACATATTTCTTCAAAAAATCCATCCGCTGGAGTGCTGGTTTTGCCGTTCTTTATGGCTTTACCCTCTCTGTTGTAGCTTGGTTGTTTATTATGAGTATTGATGCCCACTGGTACAGTACAATTTTTGGAGTATACAACTTTGCAACCGGCTGGGTTTCTGCACTTACCGTAATTTGTTTGTTTGTTGTTTACCTGAAACAAAAAGGCTACCTGAAAATTGTAACCGATGAGCATGTGCATGACTTAGGTAAATTCATGTTTGCATTCTCTATTTTCTGGGCCTATATCTGGATTTCACAGTATTTGCTCATCTGGTATGCACACATTCCAGAAGAAATGGCTTACTACCAAATCCGTTATGAAAACTACAAGCCCTATTTCCTTGTAAATCTGGTGCTCAACTTCTTTACCCCATTCCTGTTTTTGATGATGCGCAACGCAAAGCGCAGTCCTAAACTGTTATACCTGATTGGTGCATTGATGCTGATTGGCCACTATAATGATATTTGGTTAATGATAACCCCAGGTGTTTATGGCACAGGTATGAACATTGGTATGCTTGAAATCGGCACCATGTTATTCCTGGCAGGTGTGTTTGTTTATTGGGTACTTACTTCCCTTACCAAACGCGGTCTGATTGCCGTAAACCATCCTTACATTGAAGAATCTGCACACCACGATGTTGGCGTGTAAGATCCCATATAGAAACAACTACAAAAAAGCCGCTTTTAGCGGCTTTTTTGTTTAATATGCTACAGGAATTGAATATTTTAAATTTTGTATACTTAAACCTTTTCTATAATTTAGTAACATCCTATGCTGGAAGATACAAATCAAAATTTAGGACCCGCCATTGAAAGATATTTATTGCAAATGCCCGAAGAAAAAATGGGCCTGGCCTGCATGGTGCGCGATATTTTTATAGATATTCCAGATATTACCGAGTCTATTAAATGGAATAATTGGACCTTTAGTATGGGAAAAAAGGACATTGCTTTTATTTACTATTACAAACAATTGCCCTACATAAACCTGGGCTTTTTTAATGCAGTGGCCTTGACGGATAAGGATAAATTATTCGAAGGAACAGGGGCAAAAATGCGACATATTAAAATTTACTCTGAATCTAATATCCCTGTAAACCAAATCCGCCTCTGGATTGAAGAATCAATTCAATTGGGCAAATAAAATTAGTGTAGTATCTGCACTTTTTGTACTACTTCGGCATCTTGGGTTTTAATGACCAAATGATAAATACCCTCTGACAATTGGGTAATACCTATTTCTCTTTGGTTTTGACCTGTTGCCACGGTTTTACCCAATATATTTACCAGGCTCCAATTAAAACACATCTGCGATGTTTGTATATACAAATATTCGGATGCAGGTATTGGATATACCTCGAAAATGGGCTGCAGTTGGGGTGAATTATAATCCAAAGTGGGGTCTACCCAACATGTATCCACACCTATAGTGTCGCTGCTTATGCACCCAATACTATCTGTGACCCTTACATAAATGGTATCGGCTTTGCGCAGCCAAAAATGGGATGCGGTGCTACTGTCGTGCCATAAATAGTGTAGCATTTTGGGCGGACCTTCAATTTTTAATGAATCGTTTCGCTTAAGGCAAGAGTCGGTAACTAATTTAAAAACCGGTGGATTGTAGATCTTTACTTTCGATGAAAAAGTATCGCTGCAAATAGTTTCTTCACCATCAATGGAGGTGTAAATAATCTCTTTAAATACATACTCACCAGCGGTATCAAAACTTTGAATAACCTTAGATGTTGTAAATACTTTTCCATCGGGGGTAAACCATTTGCGGGTATAACTGGCCCGTGAAACCAGATCGAAATTAATGGTATCCTTAATAATTACCGGGGTTCGGATACAAGCCGAACTCTGGGCCATAATACGTCCATTGATTACTCCTGGGATAATAAAAGCTACAGTGGATGTATATTGGTTGGCACAACTCATGTCGGGCAATACCTTAACTACCGCCGTAACATAACCCGATTCTAAAAACTTGTATTTAAAAACCGAGTCACCCAAATACATGGTATCATCCACATACCATTCGTACCCCGTTACTTTAAACGGGGTTTGGGGAATGGCGGTTAAAATAGTTTGGTTGCGATTGCGGCAGGCATTTAAAACTTCGGTTTTGGCTGATAGTTTCATGGTGTAGGTGCGCACCGTGTCGGCTGGCGCATTATCGGTAAAGAAGTAAAAAGGAGGAGCATTGATGGCATAAACCTGAAAAACATAACTGCTATCTTCAAACATGCCATAAACATTTACCTGGCTATCTGAGCCTACATATACACAATAGTTTTCATCGCCAAATCCCAGTGAAGTGCCATTCCCGTAGCGGGTACTGGGGAAAATCATCTGGCTGTCTATCGGGTCAATTTTGGGCCTCCAAGCAGGTCTGCAGGTAACCAGGCAAAACTCACCATTACCCGGGCTCCAGGCAATGCGTATGCTGTTGCATCGCTTTTCTATCACATGCACATTACTGGCCTGTTGGGTAGGCTTGCCTGCTTTCAGCGGAAAGGCCGAAGCGAAGAGTATGAGTAGCCAAAGTCGCATGTAGGGATAAAGAATTCCGAAAGTACGGTTATTGACTGGCATTTACAGAAAATATTCCGTCGATTGACCAAATTTTGACATTCAACGTGTCTCCCTAATTACTGGTATTATTCTATTTAATAGAGAATTTTTCTGTGGATTTTAAATTAAATAAAACAGTCAAATCGAATAGATTTTTTGGGTTTATCCACAGCATTTTATATAGCTTAATTGCGGCCCTAATTAGCTTTCAGGCCTTAAATACGATTTAAAAAATGTAATTTTGCAACTTTATGGATATTGCCCCTAAATACGACCCTAGCAGCATTGAAGACAAATGGTATGCGCATTGGATGGAGAAAGGCTACTTTCATTCCGAACCGGATGAACGTGAGCCCTATTGTGTTGTAATTCCTCCACCAAACGTCACCGGGGTGCTGCATATGGGGCATATGCTTAATAATACCATTCAGGATGTATTGGTGCGCCGCGCCCGAATGTTGGGAAAAAATGCACTGTGGGTGCCTGGAACCGACCATGCAAGCATTGCTACCGAAGCTAAGGTGGTAAACATGCTGGCGGAAAAAGGCATTCAGAAAAAGGACATCAGCCGGGATGAATTTCTGGGCTATGCCTGGGAGTGGACCCATAAATATGGTGGAATTATTCTGGAACAGCTGAAAAAACTGGGCGCATCCTGCGATTGGGACCGCACCCGTTTTACCATGGAGCCCGATTTGTACAATGCCGTTATTGACGTATTTATTGATTTGTACAAAAAAGACCTGATTTACCGCGGAACCCGCATGGTAAACTGGGACCCTCAGGGTAAAACCACATTAAGCGATGAAGAGGTTATTTTCAAAGAAGTACAGGATAAACTCTATTATGTAAAATATAGAGTAGAAGGCAGCGATACCGAATTTGTGGCTGTAGCTACTGCAAGGCCCGAAACCATAGCAGGTGATGTGGCTGTATGCGTAAATCCAGCCGATGAGCGCTACAAGCACCTGGTTGGTAAAAATGTAATTGTTCCCCTTATTAACAGGGTAGTACCAGTAATTACCGACGATTATATCGATATTGAATTCGGAACGGGTGTATTAAAAGTAACTCCTGCCCACGATATTCATGACTATGAAATAGGCCTTAAATACAATTTGCCGGTTTATGATACGTTGAATGAAGATGGAACAATATCAGAAGCAGGTTTGCTGTATATTGGTATGGATCGTTTTGAGGCGCGCAAAAGCTGGATTAACGATTTGGAAAAAGAAGGATTGCTGATTAAGACCGAAGACTATGTGCACAATGTAGGCTTTAGTGAACGCACCAATGCCGTAGTGGAGCCTCGCATAAGCACCCAATGGTTTGTAAGCATGCAAAAGTTTATGCAGAAAAACCCCGAAGTGCTTGAAAATGTAATGAATGATACCATTCAGTTTCATCCGGCCAAATTTAAAAATACTTACAACCACTGGATATCAAATATCAAAGACTGGAACATTAGCCGGCAGTTGTGGTGGGGACAGCAAATACCTGCCTGGTATGCACCTGATGGCAGTTTTGAGGTTGCTAAAAATGCCGCAGAAGCTGCTGCACAATTTGCAACCAAAGGTGTATCGGTTAGTGCCGATGAACTAAAGCAGGATGAGGATGTATTAGATACCTGGTTTAGCAGTTGGCTTTGGCCCATTAGCGTGTTTAATGGAATAGAGCAGCCCGATAATGCAGACATAAAATACTATTATCCAACCAATGATCTGGTAACGGGTCCGGATATAATTTTCTTTTGGGTAGCCCGAATGATTATGGCCGGGTATGAATACCGCCAGGAAATACCTTTTAAAAATGTGTATTTTACAGGTATTGTGCGCGATAAACAACGCCGCAAAATGAGTAAAAGTTTGGGCAATAGCCCCGAACCTATGGACCTTATTGCAAAATACGGTGCCGATGCTGTGCGTATGGGAATATTGCTTTCATCGCCTGCAGGCAATGATATTTTGTACGATGAGGCGCAACTGGAACAAGGAAGGAATTTTTGCAATAAATTGTGGAATGCATACCGTTTGGTGAGTGGCTGGAATGTAGATGAAACGCAAGCCCAGCGCGCAAATGAAACCCAAGCCATTCGTTGGTTTGAAACCCGTTTCAATGCGGGTACCCAATCAATTTATGCCAAGTTTGAAGAGTTTAAACTGAATGAAGCCCTTATGGAAATTTACAAACTCATTTGGGACGATTTCTGCGGTATTTACCTGGAAGGAGTAAAACCACCCTATGGTGAGGCTGCAAACCCACAAACTGTAAAAACTACATCTCAGTTTTTCGATGGGCTGCTGAGGCTGCTTCATCCGTTTATGCCTTTTATTACGGAAGAGTTGCACCATGCACTGTATCAGGGTAAGCCTGAAAAACCTTGTATGCTTAGCGATTATCCGCAATTTGCCGCACAAGCGCCGCTTTCAGAAGAACCATTGCAGGCAGTAACCGAAATTCGGAACATTCGCAATGCGCGAAATATTGCACCTAAGGAAAAGCTTGAAGTGGTTATTAATACAGCTGCAGGGGCGTTTAAAGATAATCTGGCGCTGATTGAAAAGCTAGCCAATTGCTCGGTAAACCTAAATGCAGAAGTGCCTGCTGGTAGTATATCTGCCCTGGCAGGAACAGCCGAGGTTTTTGTAATTTTACCCCAGCAGGATGTAGATCCTGAACAGGAAAAAATGCGTATTAATGAAGAAATTAACTATCTGCAAGGTTTCTTAAAATCAGTTGAGGCTAAATTGGGCAACGAAAGATTTGTAGCCAATGCCAAACCAGAAGTGGTAGATAAAGAGAAACAAAAAAAAGCCGATGCCGAGCAGAAAATTGCCAATCTTCAACGTCAATTGTTGGCATTGTAATAGAATACCATACCCAAAATAAAAAATCCCTTTTCAGGGATTTTTTTTGTCCCAAACCCAGGGACAATATGAAATACCGGAATAGAGTTATTTTAAACGGATAACAGGATTGATGAAATACTCGTTTTGATTGGTGGTGTTAATGGAGGAGGGGACATCGAAAGTGAATGTAACCTTCACATTATCGGACTGCAGAATGCGTTTTACTTGCAGGGTAACGGCATTGTTCTCCAAATTGGGATTAACACCGGCAGGATAGCATTTTGCCGATTTTACCACAGAGTTTCTGGTACCTAAAATGAAGCGCACCTCTCTGATTTCAGCCATAGGAATATTGCCTGTGGCCAAAATGGTGTCGCGACCCGATGCTATTCGGTTTAAATTCAAGGTATTTTGGGTGGTTTTAAGAAAAAACCATCCTGTATTGTCTTTGGTGGTTTTCACCCACACTTCTTTAATGTCAACATTTACAGCTTCGTATGCAGCTGAGGGTGTTGCTGTGAGGTAAACTTGTAGGTTTGTGTTTTTAGGTTTGCTGCAACTAAAAAGGAAACTTAGCAAACTAAAACCCACCACTGCCATGGTAAGTTGTTTTTTCATGATGCTCCGTAATACAAAATTCGGATATTCTGGACATATTTCCAAGTTTTTCCCCAAAAAAATGGGGTTATCCACAAAAATTATTTTGTTTCGGGACGCATTTTGAGGTTTTTGAGGTGGTATTCACCCACTGCATTCCCCATCATTTTGCCATTTTCGATGGCGTCGATAAAGTGTATTCCACCGTAAAGCCGGCTTATGCAAGCCTCATTTGCAGCCTGCCTGAATCCATTGAAGTGTCTGGTACCTAAGCCAAATTCATATTCCGCACTATCCGTAAATTCAAAATCGCCAAAATAATGGGTTAAAACAGTAGCTGCGGCAGATGAAACCACACTGTGTCCGCTAGGATACTCGGGAAAGGCAGGTGTTTGAATCGGAGGGATCCAGGATGAGTCGATAAACATGCGGATAGCTGTTTCAGGTCGAATGTACTCTGTTTTGTATTTCTCATTCCAGCAGCAGATAAAGGCATCAAAGATGGCAGCACTTAGACATGTAAATCCCTCTGCTGATTGAATTAATGTGTATTTTTTTTGTTTTGAAACAGTGCTGAACATGCCCAACCAATGCCCAGCAGGTGAAACTTTTAAGATACTAATGGTTACGTGTCCCATGTGTTCCATAGTATTTGGATTATCGTCCCAGTATTTTGCAATCAACAGATGATTGCTGTCTTTTTTTTGAACCTCATCGTATACTTCTTTAGATATCTTGAAAAAACGGGAAGATTTATTTTTGGAAAAAGTTTCTGGTGGGGGAATAGAGGTAAAATTTGAAGACGGCACAAGATTAGTTCTTATGTGGCCCCAGTTGGGTTCTACTGCATCGCCATAATCGGGCGCGGTGGGTTGCCATTTGCCCTCCTCTTTGCGTACAACATAAAAATCATGGCCGCGGTATTGGTCAAAACTATCCTTTTTAGCCCAACGGATAATATGCCAGCCTACTGAATCGCCGTAAGCCACCGAGTTTTCAAACATGGTTTTGCTTAGTTGCGATTTATACCACTCTAATTTACGTTCTCTGAATCCGGTTATGGAATCCTCTTTATATACCAGTTTTTTTGATACTGTAGTATGAGCAGCCAATGCCACCAAATCCAGGCAATAGTCTTTGGCCGTGTCGGCAGCAGGCCCGGGTTTTAAACCATGCATTTGCCCGGCAAGTGAAGTATAGCCTGCATGAAAGGGTACTAAACTTTCGTAAGCTGCAGCACAGGCATAAAAATACCTTCGACTGCCTACCGGAGCTGGCACATGGTCTACCACTACTGCATTTTGTATAGCGGTATTACACTCCGATAATATATTCTGGTTTAAGGTAATTTTGCCCTTACGGGTATCTCCACTGCCGCCGCAGGAAGCCAATCCTGCCGCAATACTTAGCACTGTAAAAATGGAAACGGATGATTTCATTGCCTGACAAAGGTAGTAATCCCTAACCATAAATTTGGGTTGTATGCGGGCATCTTACAACAAAATTATTATGGAAGTAATCAAATGGCTTCTCATCAATTCATTCAGAAAACGAATAAAAAAGGCCTTCAAGAAATTGAAGGCCTTTTTTATTTATGGGTTTATAGTGATTTACAGATAAAGCAAATCTACCAACTGTTTAACGATGTCTTCCTGATCGTGGAGCAGGGATGAGGTTACATGGTGGGTGCGGTTGTCATTTGAGGTAACTATGTCCCATTCGTGATCGGTAACCCCATGGTTTTTAGCAGTAGCAACCAAATTTCCGCTAGTGTTATATATCGTATAAGTGGTTATGATAGAGCCGCTTTGGGTGCTGGTAATACTTTCAATATGTCCGATTAATACACTGGATTGGCGAATATCACGGCCAGAAAAGGTGACTTTATCATTTCGATTGCGGTTATTGGCATCATCACTTTTGGGTTTCGGAGCCGGTCCACCATTGTAGCCAGAAATGGTTTTGGCTTTTGACTGCTTAAAAGTATTAAAATTCTTAACGTTTAGGGTAGAGTCATTAAATAAATAATAGTAACAAACCATTTCTAATGGGTTGTCTTTTTGTTCCGTTTCAAAGCGGGTGGTTCCGTTGGTCCATACCCAGTAATAAACTGCATTCGCACCCGATGATACAGTTTCAAGGGTAGCAGTAAGTTCAGGTTCAGTTTGTTTAAAAGCTTTGAAATTATAAATGATAACGGTGCCCAGTAGGTTTTTGCTTACCTCTTTGCCGGTGCAATATGGCTTACCTCCGCAGTACAAAGTGTCGCGCGAGGTGGTGGCTTTGCCAGTTTTTTTACTTTTTGCGATTTTGTCGTGATGGCGCTTATCCTCAGCCTTTGATTTCAAGGCAGGATCTTTACCTTCTTTTTTCTCCTTTTTGCCTTTTTTGTCTTTCTTTGGCTCTTCAGGATCTGTTTGTGCATAAGCGGTAAGGCAAAGCGCCGATATGCAAAACATCAAAATTGCTCTTTTCATACTGTTTCGGTTTCAAATATCGCACCGTATTGCCAACTTTCAACCAAACTACAATTATTCTATATCGTGTTGTATAAAAATATAGACAAAATGGTAAAATAATATATGAATGAAAATTGCCCGGAAGCCAAAGGCAAAAAAAAACACACCCTAAAGTGTGTTTTCTATATCAAATTGATAAGATTTATTCTTGGTCTTCGAGGATAATACCAGACTCACCTTTATGGGGTGAAGCAATTGTTACCACACTACGGAGGCGTTTAATAGTTTGCACGCGCCTGTTCATGCGGCTGCGGATCTTGGCTTCTTTGCGTTTCAGTCTTGTAACTCCCATGATTCGAAAATTGAGCCGCAAAAATAGGAATTAGATTCTAAATATGCAAGTGGTAGGTTTAATAATGTAAAATGCTTGCCCGAACCTGAAAGGGGCGGGTAAAATGTAGAATGTTAAATGGAACAGCCTCGGCCACATTTCCAATGGGCGGAGCAAGGCGCAGTCTTCCACATTTTCCGCAGGCTGAGTAAAGTGCAAAGTGCGAAGTGCACACAACAGCCAATTAAATGTAAAATGTAACATATACATTTCTCACATACACTTTCTCTACCAATCCACTATTCAACCATTCCACCAATCTAAAATTGCGCAATAACAAAACAACACAAAAACACAATACCACAACAACAGAATTACCCAATACCACAATACCACCACAACACAATTACACAATACCACGACATTGCGCAATATATTGCTAATCAATACTTTATACCACTTGTTTTGAATATTTATGAATTACTTGGGGGTGACCCAAATCACATTTTATACTAACACATGTTAGTTGATTTGCCGCAACTTAATTTCATAACTATGCCACTCTATCGTCAAATAGGCCTTATTCCAAACAAGCGCCACGTGGTTTTTCGCCAGCCCAATGGCGAATTATACCACGAAGAGCTATTTGGTACAGAAGGGTTCTCGGGCGTTTCTTCGCTTGTTTACCATTTGTACCCGCCCACCATGGTTAAAGAACATGGTAAACCCTTTAGCGTTCGTCCTGAAATTGCCGTGGAAGACAATCTCCAAGCCCGCAGTTATTTAGGTATGGAGGTAGAGCCTGAAGAAAATTATATCGACAGTAGAAAAGTATTGTTTGTAAACGATGATATGCACATTGGCCTGGCTTCTCCTAAAAACAGCATGGCTGATTATTTTTTCAAAAATGCCGATGCCGATGAGATGCTTTTCATTCACCGTGGCAAGGGGATTCTGAAAACCATGTATGGAACTGTAGACTTTGAGTATGGCGATTATGTGATTATTCCACGAGGTACGGTTTATCAGTTAATTTTTGAAACCACCGACAATAAAATCCTGTTTGTAGAATCGTTTTCACCCATTGAAACACCTCCGCGTTATCGCAATCAGTATGGGCAGTTTATGGAAAATTCTCCCTTCTGCGAACGCGATTTTAAATTGCCCCATAGCATGGAAACCCATGCAGAAAAAGGCGATTTTAAAATTTATATCAAAAAACGCGGATTGATATATCCATACGTTTACGAAACCCATCCCTTCGATGCTGTGGGTTATGATGGCTGTAGCTATCCTTATGCAATGAGCATCTTTAACTTTGAACCTATCACAGGGCGCATTCATATGCCGCCTCCCATTCACCAACATTTTCAGGGACGCAATTTTGTGATCTGCAGTTTTGTTCCCCGAATGTATGATTACCATCCGGATGCAATTCCGGCTCCGTATCATCACAGCAATATTGACAGCGACGAGCTGCTGTATTATGTAGACGGTGATTTTATGAGCCGCAATAACATACAGAAAGGGCAAATAACCCTGCACCCGGGCGGTATACCCCATGGACCACATCCAGGGGCCATAGAACGCAGCATTGGTAAAAAAGAAACCCACGAGCTTGCCGTTATGATTGATCCGTTTAATCCGGTAAAAATCACCACCGAAGCACTGAAATTAGAGGTGGCCGATTACTATAAAAGCTGGCTCACACAACCCGACAAAAACCTTCAACCGGCCTAAAAAAACATTCAGAAAATAAACATTTAGCAATCTATAAATCATGGAAACATTAGATTTAACAGCGGTAAAAAATTACCAATATTCAGAAACTGAAAAAATCTTTGAAAATGCGAAAGATTTTCTACCCATTAACGGAACCGATTATGTGGAATTATATGTGGGCAATGCCAAGCAAAGTGCCCATTATTATAAAACTGCTTTCGGCTTTCAGGATTTGGCTTATGCAGGACTGGAAACCGGCGTAAAAGACTATACCAGCTATGTATTGCAGCAAGGCAAAATAAGATTGGTACTCACCACCCCGTTTAAAACCGACAGTGATATGGCACGCCACCTGGCTGTACATGGCGATGGGGTAAAGGTAATAGCCCTTTGGGTAAACGATGCTTACGATGCTTTTGAACAAACAGTAAGCCGCGGTGCCAAACCCTATTTACAACCCGAAACTATTACTGATAAGGATGGAACCATACGTCGTTCGGGAATACATACTTACGGAGACACCGTACACATTTTTATTGAACGCAAAGACTACAATGGTCTGTTCCTTCCTGGTTATGAAGTACTTAAAACAGAGTACAACCCAATCCCTACAGGATTAAAATACATAGACCATATGGTAGGCAATGTAGAAATGGGAGCTATGAATAAATGGTCGGATTTCTATGCCAACGTAATGGGCTTTGCCAATCTGGTAACCTTCGATGATAAAGACATCAGCACAGAATATACTGCGCTAATGAGCAAGGTAATGACCAATGGCAACGGATACATTAAGTTTCCGATTAATGAACCCGCAACAGGTATTAAAAAATCGCAGGTAGAAGAGTACCTGGATTTCTACAACGGCCCTGGATGCCAGCATATTGCCGTGGCAACCGATGATATTGTATTTACAATTTCTGAAATGCGCAAGCGTGGAGTTGAGTTTTTATATGTTCCTGGTACCTATTACGATACAGTGAAAGACCGGGTAGGCATTATTGAAGAAGACCTGGAAGAGCTTAAAAAATGGGGCATTATGGTAGACCGGGATGAAGAAGGGTATTTATTGCAAATATTTACCAAACCTGTAGAAGACCGTCCCACCTTATTTTTCGAAATTATCCAACGCAAAGGGGCAAAAAGTTTTGGAAAAGGCAACTTTCAGGCACTATTTGAAAGTATTGAGGCCGAACAAGCCCGTCGCGGAACCCTTTAAACATTTTTGAGTGTAGTGATAGGAAAAAAATCCCCGACCTAGTGTTGGGGATTTTTTTAATTACAAATTACTTTTAATTCACAATTAATTGTATTTTTGTTAAACCTACATAATCACTTAAATTCAATTTTAAATTGATTTCCCTCTATGCTACCATCCATTGAAAATCTGAATTCAATTCCTTGCGAAGACTTCGAATCCATTTTTAGAAACCTACCCGGTTTGTATTTGATATTAAATGATGAGTTTAACATTGTTGAAGTTAATGAAGCATATGCCAGTGCCACACTTACAAAGCGAGATGAGATAATTGGGCGTAATATTTTCGACGTATTTCCTGATAATCCGCAGGATGAAACTGCCGACGGGGTAAGAAATTTGCAGGCTTCTCTAAATTTTGTGCGCCAAAACCTTAAGTCTCATACAATGCCAATCCAGAAATATGATATACGCAGAGCAGATGGAACTTTTGAAATTCGCTATTGGAGTCCTAAGAACTTGCCAGTAATCGGAGAAGATGGAAAATTGAAATATATTATTCACCGTGCTGAAGATGTTTCTGAATATATAGCTGTGCGGCAAGCCAAACTCAAAAGCGAAGAACTTACCCAGGGGCTTCAGGAGCAAGTGCAGCAAATGGAAGCGGAAATAATGCGGCATAGTAATGAGATTAAACTCATGAACCATGAGTTGGAGGAAAAAGTAAAACAGCGTACCGAAAATCTCAGAGCCAATGAGGCCAAGCTGCAAATTCAAAACCAACAGCTGGTTAGCAAAAACAAAGAGTTAGAGCAATTTACTTACATCACCTCACACGATTTGCAGGAACCCTTGCGCACGATTGGAGCGTTTGTAAACCTTATAAAAGAAGAGTATGCCGATATATTTAACGAGAATATTCAACAATATCTGGCCTATATCGATCAATCGGCAAGCCGCATGCAGCAGCTGATTTCAGGGCTGATGGTATACTCTAAAATTGGCCGGGACGACAACCTGGAACAGGTAGATTGCAATGCGCTTATGGAGCAGGTATTAACTGATATGGCAGCCTCATTGCAGGAAGCCAATGCCAGTGTGCGTACCCATAATTTACCAACCCTTAAAGCCCAACCAACCGAAATGAGGCAGCTTTTTCAAAATCTGCTGAGTAATGCATTGAAATTCAGAAAAAAAGAAACCATTACAAAAATAAATATTGCTGCCGAAGAAATCCCAGAAGGTGGCTGGTGCTTTGAATTTTCGGATAACGGAATTGGAATTGACCAAAATAACCTTGAAGAGATATTTACCATCTTTAAACGTTTACACAATCGAAACGATTATCCAGGCACAGGCATAGGCCTGGCTCACTGCAAGAAAATTGTAGAGCACCATGGCGGAGAAATCTGGGTGGAGTCTGAACTAGGAGAAGGCTGTACCTTTAAATTTACCTTAAATCCCAATTATGAAAACTGAAGAAAAAACAACAGCCAAAGCGCTGCTAGTAGACGATGATGAAGCCAGCAATTTTATTCATAAATTGCTGCTTAACCGGTCTGGTGTGGTAAACCAGATAGACACGGCCCTGAACGGACAGGAAGCATTTACCCTGCTTTCCGACTGTTTGGAACACCTGGATAATGAACATTGTTGGCCCGATTACATTTTTCTGGACCTAAATATGCCAGTGATGAATGGCTGGGAATTTTTGAATAAATTGAATAGCCTCATTGATAAAGCCAAGCATTTGCCCAAGATATATTTACTTACAAGCTCGGCCAACCCTGATGATGAAGTGCGTGCCCAACAAATACCCTCGGTTACTCAATTTCTTAAAAAACCCTTAACCCTGGACCTACTCAGCCAGATTGCAGAACAAGATTAGAATTACTTGAATTCCATGTAATTTTTAGCACATTCAAAGGGCAAGGTGTGTGCTAACTTTGATGTTGCCCATGAACATTGAAAAAATTAAAATTGCCAATCTAAAATGCAGCGGCTGCGAAAACACCATAAAAAGCAGACTGGCTGAAATACCAGGTACCGATAAGGTTTTGGTTGACAGAGATGATGATTCTGTAACTCTTTATTACACAGAGCCTGCAACCCGTGAGAATTACACCCATAAATTACACCAACTGGGTTACCCCGAAGCAACCGAGGAAAATGGTTTGTTGATGCAATTAAAAAGTTATGCCAGTTGCATGATAGGCCGGCTCACACCCGAGGCCGATTAAACATTTTTTTGTTAGTTTACACTTTTATTGATTTTACAATTTAAGTGTTTTGCAGTTATGCATGCAATAAATTTATAAATTGCATGCTACTTGAAAACTGCTCTTCAATATAGCCTGCGTTTTGTGCGCAATACGCTGCTTTTTGCTGCAGTTTTTACAGGTGTGTTTTTTATTTCTGAATGGATTTTGTCTCATTGCCCGGTGAATCAAAATGAGGTAAAATCTGGCGAGGTTGAAATTTTTGTATTATCCAATGGCTTACATTCCGACCTGGTTTTTCCCATAGATAACGCAGATATGAATTGGCTTAATTTTTTCAGTTATTCGCATACCCAAAGTAAAGATACAGGTTTTAAATATGTGGCAGTAGGCTGGGGCGATCGGGCTTTTTACCTCGAAACACCGGAATGGGACGATGTGAAATTCAGCACCGTTTTTAAAGCCACAATCGGCATAAGCAAAGCCGCCATCCATGCCACTTTCTACAAATCCATGCAAACAGGCAAACGCTGTAAAAGCATTCATTTGAACCATACTCAATACCGCAAACTAGTTATGTACGTATTGTCATACTTAGAATTAAATCAAAAACAAACCAGGCCCTTAATTTTTCCGAAAGGATATGGAAAAAACGAGGCATTCTACGCGGCACATGGCACCTACAGTATGTTCTACTCTTGCAATACCTGGGTAAACAATGCCTTGAAAACCTGCGGCCAAAAAGCCTGTATCTGGACCATTTTTGATTCGGGAATTTTGAATCAATACCCGTAAGGTTTCGAAATATTTATTAACAGTTTGCTAATTAAACAAAAATTCAAAATCATACTGTTAATTTTGATATACAATTAAACAATTTTAAAACTGTAATAATCCATGGAAAATTTATTCTATCAGTATTGGTGGGTGATTCCCATCCTGCTAAGTATTGTACTTTACAAATTCATTCTGCGCTTTTTATTTGGGATGGTTATTGTCCCTGAAGACCGTATTGGGCTGGTAACCAAGAAATTTGTGCTTTTTGGCGAATTTAAAGAATTGCCAGACGGCAGAATTATTGCTACTCGCGGCGAAGCTGGATTTCAAAGTAAAACCCTGGCACCTGGCCTGTATTTCTGGAAATGGGTGTGGCAATATGATGTTACCATGGAGCATTTTACCATTATCCCCGAAGGAAAAATTGGTTTAATACTGGCCAAAGACGGAGCTGAAATCCCTACAGGGAATATTTTGGGCCAGTACGTGGATTGTGATAACTTTCAGGATGCAACCCGGTTTTTGACAGAAGGTGGTCAGAGAGGTCGCCAAACAGCCTATGTTACTGCCGGCTCATACCGCATTAATACCATGCTGTTTCAGGTATCTATTACCGATATGGTGCGCATACAAGAAAGCATGGTGGGTATTGTTACTACCCTGGATGGGCATCCTATAGATGCTGGTCAAATTGCGGGTAAAATGATTGATGGGCATAACAATTTCCAGGATTTTGATACTTTCCTCAAAAATGGAGGTAATCGGGGTCTGCAACCACAAGTAATACTGGCAGGTTCGTATAACCTTAATCCATGGGCGGTGCAGATTGAAGAAATACCCATGACCGAAATTCCCATTGGATATGTGGGCGTAGTAATCTCGTACATAGGGCAGGAGGGGCATGACCTTACCGGTGCCGATTTTAAGCATGGAAACATTGTAGAAAAAGGATACAAAGGTGTGTGGCTTGAACCACTAGGGCCAGGTAAATACCCCATTAATAAATATATAATGAAGGTTGAATTGGTGCCCACTACCAACCTTGTATTAAACTGGGCCGCAGCACGCAGTGAGGCGCATAACCTCGATAAAAATCTCTCTACCATCACCGTAAGGTCTAAAGATGGTTTCCCCTTTAATTTAGATGTGGCCCAAATTATTCATGTACCCACTACCGAAGCACCCAAAGTAATTGCACGGTTTGGCAATATGGTCAATCTGGTTTCGCAGGTACTGGAGCCCACCATTGGCAACTATTTCAGAAACTCGGCTCAGGATAGCGATGTAATTGCCTTCCTTACAACCCGGAAAGAACGCCAGGAGTCGGCCAAAGCCCATATCAAAAAAGTATTGGATGAATACAATGTTAATGCTGTTGATACCCTAATCGGCGACATTGTGCCTCCCGAATCGCTGATGAAAACCCTTACCGACAGGAAAATTGCCGAGGAACAAAAGGTTACCTACGAAACGCAGAAGAAAGCCCAGGAAACCCGGCAAGGTATGGAAAAAGAAACTGCTATTGCCGATATGCAAAAAGACATAGTAAAGGCCCAGCAAAGTGTAGAAATTGCAGAAAGAACGGCCAGTGCAACGGTTAAAAAATCGGAAGGGGATGCTGCAGGTGTTAAATTGGCGGTGGGTGCAGAAGCCGAAGCAACCAAAATGCGCGCCATAGCCGAAGCTGAGGCAACTAAAGTTAGAGCCCAGGCCGACAGTGAAGCCATAAAACTTAAATCAGCCGCACAGGCCCAGCAAATAACCTTAACCGGGGATGCAGAGGCAGGTAAAATTCTTGCAATAGGTAAATCTACCGCCGAAGCCTACGAACTTGCGGTAAAAGCACTGGGCGGAGAGAACTTTACCCGATATAAAATCACCGAAGAACTGGCCAAGGGCAATATCAAATTAATTCCCGATGTGTTAATTGGTGGAGGCAATGGTGGTGGTTCTGCCGTGGATGGTTTGCTGGGGCTCAAACTTATGGAAATGATGGATCCGAAAGATTTAAACAATGCAAAACCCATAGTGCCCGATCCCCGACTAAAGAAACCTGAATAATTTAAAAACCCGCATAATTGCGGGTTTTTTGTTTTCTAAACTACGGTTTATATCAAAACATTTAATTTTGCTAATTCGAATGAAACGTTGGATGATTTTGTTTTGCCTGATTGGTGTATTTGCAGGCTGCAGACGCGAGAAAAAACAGCATAGTGCCATTGAAGATTATGCCAAAACACATAATTTAAACGGGCAATTTACCTCATCGGGTTTGTACTATGTAATAGAAACTGAGGGTACAGGCGGGCATCCACCTTCAACCAGCACTGTAACAGTTGAATATAAAGGTACCCTGTTGGATGGCACCCAGTTTGATGCAACACCCTTTGGCAAACCTGCCGAATTTAGCCTGGATCAGGTTATACAAGGCTGGCAGGAAGGGATTCCAAAATTTCAAAAAGGGGGGAGAGGCAAGCTCATAATTCCCAGTGCCCTTGGATATGGCAAACAAGCCCAAAATAAAATTCCGGCCAATTCGGTATTGGTTTTCGATATATATCTGATAGATTGGTACTAGAAAGCTGTGAATCCCAGGCGTTTAAACAGCTCTTCTTTTTTGCGTCTGCTCACTTCAACCGTGCTTCCGTCCGACATTTTGAGATGCCCGCCATTGCTTTTTTCAAATGCAACCACATGCTTGGAATTAATTAAATGTGAATGGTGCACCCTGATAAATTCGTGCGGATTCAATAATATTTCAAACTCGCCCAGGTTGCGCGATACAACCATTTTCTTACCAGATTTTAAATACACTTCGCTATAGCGCCCCATGGCTTTCAAACGTATTATTTCCGAAATTTCAATGTATTGCATCCCATTGGATTCGGGTATGGCTATTTTACGTTTGTTGGGCATGCCTCCCAAATTCTCTATCAGTGCAGTTAGCTGTTGATTGATATTTTTTTGCTGAATATTGTATAAAGCTTTTTCAACTGCGGTTTTAAGCTCTTTAATTTCAATGGGTTTCAGCAAATAATCTACCGCACTGACTTTAATGGCTTTTATAGCAAACTCGTTATACGCAGTTACAAAAATCACCTGTGTTTCCATGGGTTGTATGCGTTTTAAAAGTTCAAAACCATTCTTTCCCGGCAGCGAAATATCCAGAAATAAAATATCCGGGTTCAGTAATCGCAGCAGCTTTTCACCTTCAACTATATTATCTGCCGTACCTACAATTTCTAAATTACAATAGTTTACACACAGGTGGGTGAGCAAATCACGGGCGTTGGTTTCGTCTTCTATAATTACAGCACTATTCATAAATGCGCATTTTATCTTTTGTAAAAGCTAGCGGAATTTTAATTTCTGTGCGGGTGCCAGTGCGCCCTTCATATTTATCGGAAAGGTCTTCAATACTAAGTTCAATCAATATGTCGTTCATTTTATTTAAGGTAGTAATTCTCGAATTTAGCAATTCCATTCCCCTGGATTTATGCATTTGGTTTTTGTTGCTGTTTTGCTCTGTATGATTTATTCCCAGGCCATTATCCTGCACAATGCACACTAAATGGGTATCGGTTTTGTCTATAATTAATTCAATTAAACCCCTTTTTTTGAGTGCACGCATTCCGTGGTTTACCGAATTTTCTAACAAAGGCTGTAACAGCATGGAGGGCAATTGGTACTGGGAAGTTACAATATCGGGATGAATTTGAATTTTAAACTCAAATTTATCTTCAAATCGCATTTCTTCAAGCTCCATATAATTGGTTAATAAATCCAATTCTTCGATTAAAGGGGTAAAATTATTGCGACTGTTTTCCAATAATTGCCTTATCAGCCGTGCAAAACGAGCCATGTATGCGTTTGCGGCTTCGGTTTTATGTTGAATAAAATAATTCTGAATGGCAGTTAAAGCATTGAATATAAAATGGGGATTCATTTGGGCGCGCAATGCTTGCATTTCTAGCCCGGCCATCTGTTTTTCTATACCCGATTTAAAAGCACTTTGCTGTTTAATCATAGATATTCTTTGACGGATAAATAAGTAAATTAAAATAGCCCCGATAATAATTACCAAAAAATAAAACCAAATTTGACGGTACCAGGGTTTTAAAATTGTAAATTGAAGCTGACGAATGGTACTTACTTCGCCGGTAAGCAGGTTTAAGGCCTGAACTTGAAAAGTATATTGCCCCGAATTCAAACCCAGAAAATCAACCTTATTATTGGCGGTATATACCCAATGCGAATCTAAACCCAGCACCCGATACCGGTATTCGATATTGTCGGCGTTTTTTAATGAGATGGCAGCAAACTCAATGGAAATATTGTTTTCAGAGGGTTTTAATATTAATTTGCCTAATGTGTTATTGATTTTAAGATTTACCCATACATGGGTAATTTCAAGGCCCGGAATCTCACTAATATCAGATTGTTGTACAGGAAATCTGGCTAACCCGCGCGCGGTAGCCACAAAAATAGAATCGTTGAGTACAATGCATGCATTCACAATATTGCTCTGAAAACCACTGGTGCTATTGAGTTTTAATATTCTAAAGTCTCCATTTGTTTTAAAATCAATCCGATTTATTCCATTGTCGGTTGAAACCCAAATTTCATTCTTGGGAGAAATGAAAAGGCTTTTAACATTAAAGGAACTAAGGCTTTTAGTAAGATTCAGAGTTTGAGAAATATTCAGAATTTGATTGCCATCTACTACAAATACACCAAACTGGGAGGTGCCTATCCAAATGCGATTTTTTGCATCCAGCTTAATATCCGTAATGCGGGCCGAATCTAATTTGCTGTGCGTTATCCATTTTGCTGGCTGGGCTTGCTGTGTGGTTTTTTTGAAAAGGCCATTAATTGTGCCTATCCAAATATCGCCATTGGGACTTTTGTTGATTGCCGTGCTTCTTGTCCTCCAATAAATAATATCGATTTCTCCTTTTTTTGTATCAAATACGCCAGCACCGTGTGCACAAGCAATGAGCAGTTTATTGTCCTTCAGGGTTTCTATGTCTTTGATTGAATTGAATAAATCATCATAATTAAAATATTCCAAAGTTCCGCTGCCAAGCTTCATCGAGCCCATATAATAATCACCGCCAAAAAATAATCTATGATTCGAAATGGCCATTGCTAATGTACGGGTTGCACGCTGGTCATAAGTTTGAATCGGTATGGATTTTAATTTCCCTTTATTAAATTCAAGCAGTGACAGATTTTCGGTTCCAATAAAAACCGTATCATTGGATGTTACAAAACAAGTGGGTACCTGGCCTTTAGTATCGAACAAAACCCCGCCAGAATTGGGTTTCATATATAATCCATTGTCTAAAGTGCTAATCCATAAATTGCCGGTTTTATCGGTATACATATGCGATACCCGCTCATTTGAAAGATTCACATTAAGGTCTATGGCCGAGTCATCTCCCTGCCATTTATAAATATCACCTTTAGAATTTTGCCAATAAAAAAAATTATAATCGTTTGAAAATGGGCCCGTATGAAAATCATTGTTTATTCTTCGCGTTACCTTCAGCGTATCGCCGGATCGCTGCACCAGCCAATGATTTTTTTCTATGGAATTATAGCAAAAACCATAGTCTATTCCGTTTCGTTTTATTTGAATAATTTGGGTAGCGTTTCGGGTTTTTTTAATGGTTTTGCGTTGCATGGTAGATAAATTAATATAATGAGAAAAAGTATATAGAAAATCCACACCATTGAGGGTAAGTAACTGAAAATTAATTGATGGAACATCCAGGGCCCGCATGGGAATGTCTTTGAAATTAGGATATTCAAGCAGAGTAATTTCCTCTTTTGTTACTTTAGAATCTGGTTTTGGAGGTTTTACAAAATAGAAAATTATACGTTTTGTATGCGCATTTACGTCAAACCTGAATTCAGACAAATGGTTGAAATACCGGTTCAACAATGTATCGTTGTGCACGGTATGCAGCACATCATTATAAAAAAAACAGGGTGCTTGTTTCCAGGTTATTACCCATAGCCGAAATTCACGGTCTTCAAAAATATAAAAGGCATCATTATCTGGCAGACCTTCTTTTACCGAGAATTTCTCAAATCGTTTCCCATCGAACCTTACCACACCGTTATCGGTACCAAACCACATAAACCCCCGATGATCTTGCACACAGGCATAAATCTTATCCGAAGGCAGCCCTTCATTGGTAGTGTAATGGCGTAAAAAAGCTTTTTGCGCATATGTCTTGCCAATGGTAGAAAGTAGCAAAAAAATGAACCCTAAAAATCTGCGCATCATTGCAAATATATGGCCGACCCTCAATTATTAATCTACCATTTGCAACGGCATCTCCACCACTTATTACGCGCTGAAATTCTGCAACTCTTAAATTTGTATTATGTAATATTTAAAATCAACTTGTTTTTGTAATTTGCATGCAAGATGAGGTTCAGATATTTACTTCCGGTTTTAATCACGGCAATGGCGTGTGGCGGTACACAAAAAATTGGCCAAACAAAAGACAATCAAAAGTTTGAAGATTCGCTGCAAAAGCAGATTACGGATGTACTTAAGAAATATAAGGCCAAAGTAGGTGTGGCCATTATCAGTATTGAAGACCGTGATACGATTCTGATACAAAATAACCATCCATATCCTACCCAAAGTGTTTACAAATTGCCGTTGGCCCTAACTGTGCTGCATATGGTAGACCAAGGGAAATTTACCCTAAACCAGAAAATTGAAATTAAAAAAGCAGACCTGCATCCCAATACCTGGAGCCCCTTGCGCGATTCGTTCCCAAATGGATTAAAGGCAATGCCATTGAAAGAGTTGCTTAATTATACTGTAAGCATGAGTGATAATAATGGATGCGATATTCTATTTAATCTCATTGGTGGAACCAAGGTGGCCGATACTTATATCAAAAGTCTGGGACTAAAAAATATTTCAATAGCAGCAACGGAGGCCGAAATGCATACAGGTTGGGAACCCCAGTTTAAAAACTGGTTTCAACCTTTGGAAATGGCCGCGCTATTAGACGGGCTCTATCAAAAAAAGTATCTGTCCGATTCGTGCAACAATGCATTGATGCAAATGCTCACACAAACAATGACAGGTCCCAAAAGAATCAGAGGATTATTGCCAACCGAAACCATTGTGGCGCATAAAACCGGCACTGGGGGCGACAATGACCATGGACTTACTGCTGCTGTAAATGATGTAGGCATTATATCCCTGCCGAATGGTAAACATATTGCCTTGGTGGTTTTTGTTTCTGAGACATATGAAAATATGGATACAAATGAGTTGATTATTGCCAAAGTGGCCAAAACCACCTACGACGCTTTTTTAGCCAAAAAGCCCTGAAATAAAGATATTTAATGTTCGGCTGCAGCTTAAGATTAGGCAAAATCCAGTCCAATCTGGAGAAACGAATTGCAGGCCCATGGGCGTTTTTCTGTATTTACCTCAAGTATTTGCGGAATTTTATGTCATTACACCATTGCAAGTAGACTGCAGGTACAAATAAAGTAAATAGGTATTCAGTTCAGGATTGTTTAATACTTGCAACAGCCGCCTATTTACAGTGATAAATGAGCAAATCCTATATGCAGGGTTGATGATAAATTATTGTTAAAAATAGAACTAAATTGCACCCATGCAGGTAACAGAATTACCTTTTAACCAATTGATATGTATTGAAAAAAGCGAGGATTCCAGGTATTTGTTGCAACTGAGCTCAGATGCAAAATACGGCAACCACCTGGGAACTGTGCACGCTGCGGCCCTATATGCACTTGCCGAAGCAAGCTGCGCCCAATTGTTAATTGTAGAATTGGGTAATCTGTCCAATCAATTCGTACCTTTACTTCGCAATGCCGAAGTAAAATACAGTAAACCTGCAGTGGGGCATGTGTTTTCCAACGCAATATTTGTACATACAAATAAAACCGAAATCGAAAGCACACTGAATCAAAAAAAACGCATGTTGCTCACCATTCAGGTACAGTTATTTTTGCAAACAGGCGAAAAAGTAATGCAGGGTAATTTTGATTGGTTTATATCTGCAATGCAATAACCTTCAAAGATTAAGTATTTCTTATTAAGCGCAAAAATAGCTTCAGGGTTGGTTTTGCAGCATCAATTTGCCGGAATAGTTACCTGCAAATACGGTGTATAAACCCGCAGGTAAATGGCTGGTTTCAATTTCAATTTGTGTGCAGTTTTGAACCTGCTGGCTATAAACACATTGTCCGTAAACATTCAGCAATTGCACAGTCCCTGTGTAGTTTTTGTAAAAAATCAATTGCACATTTTTACTGGCCGGATTTGGATAAAGTTTGGCCTCCGGCAGCGCACTTTTGTTAAGTCGAAGCGCCTCTTTCGGATTTACAACACCGTTCCAGATACGGATATGGTCTACTTTTCCCGAGGGTGTAAATTCGCCGTTTGTAATACTGTCGTCATTAAAAAAATTGATAATATAATTATTCCCATTATTTTTAATATTTAATTCTTCAAATTGCGAGAAACTGGCAAAGCTTTCAAGCAAGGTTAATCCGCTATCCAGCAAATAACAGTATCCACTATCCACGTCAAATGAGCTATCTCGCACAAATAATATATCGTGCCATTGATTTTGACTGATATTGGTAGTTCCATACTTTCCGCTGGAATAAATGCGCAAACTGCCGTTAATATAAATTCCCTGGTCGGATTTTAAACCGCTGAAATCCATGAGTTTCCTGTAACCCTGGGTTCTCGCATAATTTATTCGTACCAATACTGAATAATGTTTTGGGTTGAGTAAATTGCTTGGAATTTTTGCAACAAAACCCCCGCCGTTTTTTGTGGAATCGCTCTGCCAGCGGCAAAAACCAGAGTCATAACTCAATGGATTGTTTTGAAAAGAAGTAAGGGTGCAATTGCTTTGATTATCATTGAGGTTGCCATTGAATTCAAATTCACCCACCAGATTTTGTCCGGCTATTGACATGGCGGTTCCGCTGAATATCAAGGTAATAAGTAAGTGTAGTTTCATAGTTACTAATGAGATGCAAAATTATTTTGAATATGGTTTGTAAACCAATTACTTGATAAAAATTATACCATTTTATATAAAAAAAGCCTTGTTGAAGAATCAACAAGGCTTTTAGAATAGGAGAGTGGAATCAGGGTTTTACTTCGCGTTTTTGGCCTTTTGAATTAATAAATGTAATGCTCACTACATTTTCATCTACCCAAACACCGGGCTGGCTGGCACTTAAATAACCACTGCCGTAGGTCATATTTTCATTTCTTGTTTTGCCGCTTTTCAAAGATACCAGTGCTTTAATATCCGTTTTGTCGGCAGCAATAAAACGCAATTTGTGCTTGGTGGTGAATACTTTGGCTGGTCCATAATTTTGAGTAGCAACAATGCCTAATCCAGTGCCTTTTATATCGATGGTTACCAGAGATTTTGCATCACCCGGCACATAAAATCCATTTTGCAAACCGTCAGAAAAAATAAGGTCGCTGCCTGTGCTTGTAAGTATAAACCCGTTCAGAGCGTCATCTTTACCATGCTGCACCCTGGGCGAGTTTGAGTTTCCGGTGCCAAAAATGTCATTAAATCCGTCACCGTTCATATCCACAGCCACAAGTCCGAAAATTTGGCTGGCCTGCGCACGGCGGGGAAGTTCAAAAAGTTCAAAAGTACCACTGTTATTTCTCAAGGCTAAACTGCCAAAAAAGCTGGCTGAATAAGCATTTTTCTTCATATTCTCTTCACCAAAAACCTCAGGTGCTGTTTTGCTCGCCATCTCGGCATAAGTAGTGAATTTTTTACGCATGAAACCGGGGTAGGACATGGCCATTTCGTCGAGTTGGTACAATGGATATTCTTTGGCATTGCGGAAATAGGTCATCCATAAATCAGTATTGCCATTACCATCCAAATCGGTCCAGTAAATTTTTACCGGATTATTGGGAGTGGCTTTGATAAAGCTGTTTAAGCCCTTGTTACCACATATGAAATCCAAATCACCATCATTGTCAAAATCTACGGGCAATATGCTGTTGTACCAGCCTGAGGTATTATTTGTACCTACAGCAGCAGTTTGGTCGGAAAATTTGCCGCCATTATTCGACAGGAAGGTTACATTCATCCATTCACCTGCAAGTATCAAATCAAGTTTATTATCGCTGTTATAATCGGCAAACACTGCTGCGCAAATCATGGGCGTTTTTGTTAAAATCGGTGCCCAGCTTTGGGTAATATCTACAAATTTGCCGTCGTCGTTGCGCAATAGGTAACTGCGGTTCGGAAACTCGGGGTATTTGCCAGGCAGCAACCTGCCTGAAACAAATAAATCAAGATCGCCATCGGCATCAATATCCCCGGCGGTAAGGCAACTGCCACTACAGTTTACTTCGGGCAGGGCTTGAGAATTATCGCTAAAACCGCCTTTGCCGTCATTTTGATACAAATGGTGCTGATAATTGGGGTTGGGCCAGGCATATTCACTGCCTCCGGATACCAGGTAAATATCATTGTCATTATCACCATCCGCATCAAAAATCAAGCAGCCTAATACATCCACTTTCAGGCCGTTCCAGGGTTGTGAACCATTAAGCTTAAACTTGCCATCCTCAGTTTGCACATATAGTTTACTGCCGCTGCCCTCACGTGCATTGGTAATTAATAAATCGGCCATGCCATCGCCGTTTATATCACCTGTGGCGGCACCTGGCCCTAGTTTTGAAAAAATATGGGGTAATAGGGGCTCGCGTTTAAAATCCCAGTTATCGGTTTCTTCATGGGTATAATTTAATCCGCATTGCTCCGTAATGTCTTCAACGGTATAGGTTTCATCATTTTTGTATTGGTAAGTGCCACTCGCTTTGCTCTCATCAAGGGTAAGCAATTGGTTTGCCTTAACATCTTTCAGTTCTTCAAATTCTCCATTGGGCCATACCACCACCAGTTTATTAAGTTTGCTTGAATTTCCCAGACCTATATGAATCAAAGGCTGACTGCTGCTTTGATAACCATGGGTAAGTTGCATTTCGTACACCTGGGTTCCGCTATCGTTGCTTGCAAAAACTTTGGCACCAATACCCATTTGGTTGTTCTTTTTACCACCTTTAAGTTTTAAATCCAGGTAATTGCCTTTGGTGGCAATGTTTTTATAAACATGAACCGGATCGCCCTGGTTACATAGCACCAAATCCAAATGTCCGTCGTTGTTCAGGTCGGCATAAGCACTACCGGTAGATAGGGTAGGTTCATCCAATCCCCAGGTGGCAGTGGTATTCTCAAATAAATAGTCGCCCCGGTTGCGGAAAGCATAATTCTGCAATTTTTCAAAAGGCAGTTTATTCAATGTTTCCTGCTTGGTTACCAATTGCTTTTTCTGCTTCATTTTCCGATCCTGGTATAAAACATAGTCCAGGTTGGTTACATCGCGGTAATAGCCGTTAGAGATGTAAATATCAGTTAATCCATCATTGTCAAAATCGGCAAACAGCGGGCTCCAACTCCAATCTGTGCGCGCCACTCCGGTAAGATAGGCCAAATCGCTAAAATACCCGTGAGAGTTGGTTTGAAGCGTGTTGTGCATGTACTGATAACCATATCCATTTTTAAGGGCGGTCATAAAATTATCAAAATCCTTAGGCCCTCCCATTTGAATAAACCTGCGTGGGTCATCGGTAAGCATATCTACCGTCATTAAATCAAGCCAGCCATCGCGGTTATAGTCGGCAGCATCGCTACCCATGCTATTGGTGCTGGTATGTTTAAAGTACTTAGCCATACTTTCGGTAAAGGTGCCATCGCCGTTATTCAGATAGTAGTAATCTGGCACCTGATAATCGTTGCACACATAAATATCCAGTTTGCCATCGCGGTTAAAATCACCGGGCATTGCACTCAGGCAATATCCCATGGCCAGCATTCCGGCTTCTTCAGTTACATCGGTGTATTTATTGCCGTCGTTTCTAAAAAGGTGCTGTTGGTTGGTTTCGCTCATATTCAGCGTACGCTTCCATTTAATTTCAATCTGCGCAAAATATTTTTCGGCATGATTACCCAGGTATAAATCCAGGTCTCCATCAGCATCATAATCCCAAAATGTGGCGCAAGTGGCATTTCCACCATCAGCCACGCCCCATTCTTTGCCTTTTTCGCTAAAGGTGCCGTTTTTGTTATTGATAAACAAAAAATTGGTTTTTGCCTCAAGGCTTTTTTCCGGACCACTGCGGCAAATGTATATATCCATGAAACCGTCGTTATTTACGTCGGCCATCGATATTCCACTCATCCAGCCATAGGTTTTGAGCCCCGCTTTTTGGGTAATATCTTCAAATTTAAAATCACCCTTGTTCAGGTAAAGTTTAGCCGGTTTTTCATTTCCGGAAAATACCAGGTCTACCAATCCGTCGTTATTAATGTCGCCCGCAGCTACACCCGCACCATTATACAAATAGTGGTAAGTCATCTGGTTCAAACTATCCGTTTCAGGAATGGTATTGGTAAAATCTATCCCTGTGTTTTTAGAATCCAGTAATTCAAAAATTTTCTCTCCCGCTGCGTTGTCATCTTTTTTGCCGCATGATATCATTGCAGTGAAAATCAAAGTTGTAGCGAAGGTTGCTACAAGCAAAAGCCTTTTTAACATGCTACAAACATAGTTAATCAGGGGTAAAATAGGAATGCCTGTGCTTAAAATCTAATTGACAGCAGTAAGGCAATCTGCAAGGGCGTCTATTCTTTGTCGTACGACAGGCGACTGTTGCCATGAATAGGTATTTTTTTACCTAAAAATTTAGGTTGCACCCCCAACAAAATTTCTAAAAATGCCTTTGTGCAAGCAAGGATTTCCCGGATTTTTTTGCTTCGATATCCTCCGTAATTTCGCAAATCACAGGTAACTCCGCTGGCATTGAGCCCGCAACCTTTGGCCAGATATAAACTGCGATGCATATACATCGTTTGGGTAACAACAATAGCATCTGTAACTCCAAATATTTTGGCAGCGCGCATCATACTGCTATGGGTATCAAAGCCGGCATGATCCAGAAATATCACCGAATCGGGTACTCCTTTCTGGTTGAGATATTGTTTCATATGGTTTACCTCATCATAGCTCTCCTGGCCATGGTCGCCGGTTAATAAAAAACGTTGAATTTTCTTTTCAGTATAAAGGTTAAAAGCCACATCCAACCTATCGGCCAGTATGCTACTGGGTTTTCCGTTGTACCGAACCAAGGCCCCCGGAACAATGGCAGTGTATGCGTGCCGGGCTTGGGCCGTTTTATCTGTTATTAGGGCAGAATTGGATGTTTGTATATACAAATATGCGCCCGCAACCACTAGAATTAGCAGGCAAAAGCCAATCAATAAAATTCTCCAAACGATTTTCAATCTCACTTTTCAAACATACAAATAATCCCCCTATTTTGGTTTTTTTCGGGTAATTCGTTTATAATATTTATTAGATTTTATCCAGCCGCGGCGCACAATTTTGCGGTTTACCAATAGCACTCTCCGTATACTGTTATAATGATTGCGGATATGCGAGTTTTGTCCTTTGGATAAATATTTAGTCAAATAAATATCATAATAACCACGCCTTTTTATTCGGTGTAAATATTTGCGCACATAAACCTGGGTGCCGGTATCCAAGTGATGCAAGGCGGTTATCCAGCCCTTAACAAATGCGCGTTCATACACTATAAAACTGTCATATTCCATTTTAAAAGTGGTATACCGGGCTGTTATTCCGTCGTCTGCTGTAATGGAGCCTTTGTAGTTTTTAAATGCACGCATTTGATTGCGATACAGGCGATGTATGAAATGAAATGCATGCATTTTTTCAATAAAAAGTTTGCGCATACTATCGCTTAATGCAATATTATTTATGAGTAAACCTTGCTTACACAATGCATTGTATTTTAGCAGGGTATCGCGTTGCAATTTCATAAAATGATCCAGGTTGTCCTGTCCAAAAATGCGCAATGCAATTATCCCACCCATCAATTGGCTGGTATAAACGGCGTTTATGTAAAAATGTTGCAACGAATCTCTGAATGTTTTGGTAAGGTTGGGCACACGCCAATCATCAAACAGATGTTGTTTTAGTATAGTAATACTATCATGAATTTTGCCTATAAGGGTATCGGCCTTTTTTTGCCTGTCGGGATGGTTTCGGGATCTGCTCCATTTCTTTTTCTCAAACCCTTCCGAATAGGTATAACGCGACCATTTTAAGTCAGCATGCAGGGCCTTATAAGTTTCACTTTTGATCTGGTGAATTCGGGTAATTTTCTTATCCAGCAGTTTTTTATTGCGCTTTGATGTGCGGATTATTTGTTTATCTACCTGCATGGCTAAATTTTTCTTTAAACGCACTTTGCGCATTAATTGCATTTTTTGCAGTTTAAAATCCACACCGGCCGAGTCGTAAAATATCATGCCGCTATCACCGAATTTAATGGCCTCCCGGGCTTTTTTTAGCTCAGTGAGTGAATCGCCCCCGGGTTCGAAGTCTTCAATTTTTCGTTTCAATAAATATGTATAGGATATCCCAATATCGAAATGATTGATATACCCAAATTTATGGGCATCCAAACCAATTTTTATTATTTGATCCTCATCGCTCAGCGTGCTGAAAGCACTGCGCTTGCCTTCATTGGCGTAATCATATTCGGTACTTTCAGTTTTTCTGTAGTGCAGATAATGGGCGCTGTCGTGCACAAATGAATCGATTGTAATAGGCGGTGCAAGCAATTGCCAGTACGGAACAGATGCTAAGTGATCTGCGCTGAAATAATTCCCCGATTTTAAAAAATAATTGTATCTGGGGGCTGGCACAAACCGGGGTTTATACCTGTAAGGAGGCAAATGGCCTAAGGTAAAAATCCATTTTACAGTGCCCCAAAATGTTTTACCAACCACTTTCACATATCCTGCATCCCAGGTGGCATCCAGCAATTTCCATTCCCCATCCAGGTAAACCGCATTCCAAATATGTTCGGAAACGTAAAAACTGTCGGCCAAATCAGTTTCATACGTTTTAACATAACCCGGCACACCCACCGATGAAATACCGGCCTCTTTGCACATTTCATTTATCAAATCGCTATACCCCTGGCATATGGCCCGGCGTTTTTTAAGTATATTATTTACTTCGTTTTTAGAATAGTCTCCGATTGCAGCTTTAACATAATTGTATTTGATGTGCGTAATAACCCAGGTGTAAATGGCACACAGCTTATCTTCATCTGTACTTAGATTTTTAGTTAAGTATGCAGTGAGAGTGGCTACATCTCTTGATTTAAAATAGGGTACGCGTTTGATTTTACAGGGTGTGGAGGAATAAACCTTAATGGGTTTTACCACTGCAGAATCGGATTGCGAATGCAGATAGCGGGGTATTAAAATATACAAAAAAAACAGAATGTGTAAAAAACGCATTGTTTAGTAAACGCGAATTAAGGTAAATCGTTACAATTTGAATTGCCTTTCAAATTTCAACCAACGATTTTACCGAATTTTCTGTCGTTGTATAAAATTCGTTTGGTTTGAATGAAACCTAATTTCCTATATTTGACCCTTATGACGCTTTTCAGGCCCAAACATTTTGCCCTTTGGGCGCTTATGTGCGGTTCTTTTTATACCCTTTCTTCTCAGGAAACCAAGGATTCGCTCCGATTGTGGAATTTGCTCAACCACAATGATATGAATACCGAAAAAACCATAGACCAATCCGAAATTCCCAGCAATACAGGTACTTTTTTCAAAACCAATCCAAACGACAAAACCGAGCAAATACTGGTAATCACCGGTGAGTTTATAAGCAGGCTCAATTACAATACGCTAGGCGATGTGCTAAAGGATTTACCCCAATTTTATGTAAATCAGCCGGGTTCGGCCTTGCAAGGCGAAGTTTTTTATTCTGCAGGACTGAATGGCAATGAAAACTATGCAATATTAATCAACGGAGTGCCGGTGCATACCTATTTCTCGGCCGGTTTTCCTGTAGCCAATAATTTGCCCATCCGCCAGGCCCAGCGTATCGAAATATCTTTTAATCCCGCCTCTGCCCGCTATGGTTCAGGAGCCACCTTGGGGGTTATCAATATTATTACCCCTCAAACCGAGAGACCTGTTTATATCAAAGCCAGCCTCAATGGGTTCTCAAATAATTTTAATAATATGAGTTTGCTGGTGGGAGGTAAATTTGGCAAAGGCCGCAATACAGTGCGGTTTGATGTGTATGGCAATTATCAGAAGTACGCAAATATTAAATTAAAATCCGATACGCAAATCAGTAGTTTGTATAATTACCGGTACAAATATTATCCGTATTTCAACAATACAAATTACAAGCAATTGCCGCCTGACAATGGTCCGGTAGAACACCTCAGCGACCTTACCGGATTGAATGTATATTACCGCAATTGGTATCTGATGTTTAATAGCGCCAACCGCAAAGACCAGGCTTCAAATGGCTTAAATCCACTGGCGATGTACAAGGATGTGGCCAATTTTTTTGTATCCGACCGGCAATTAAATTTTGCCATCACCAATGAAAAAACCAAAAAAAACCGACACAATTTTTACCAGGGCAGGGTTTCGTATTATCGCATCCAATCGGGCAGTGCGGCCAAATATATTTTTCCGGCCCTCAAACAGGCTGCATTCGATTATCTGATTGAAAACCTGAAAGGAACTGTACCCAAAGATTCTATCCCTTTTATTGTAAATCGCAATTTGCAAAAACTCGATGCCCATTTGTTTGACCAGGTTAGATTTGTACGCGGAGGTGCACTCGATATTAATTTAACTGTATTGAGGGAATTTTCTATAAAAAACCTTCAAATTAAATATGGTTTTAATTATACAATCGCTGGTGGTACCGCTATTAACCGGTACAGCCGCACACCTTATTACGATAATATATTCAGCTCCGATACCAATACAATTACTTCCAATATCGGTCGTAATAATGCATATTTTACCGGAATGGGCTCCATTGTGCTGGGAATAAGCTATAAATTCAAGAAATATAATTTTGATTTTTTCAACTCCTTACAGAGTGGAAATATCTTAACCACAGGTAATAATAAATCGGTAAATATGCCCTCTCTGCGCATTACACGAAAACGCGGTAAAGATAAGTCCGCATGGTTTTTGGTATACAGCATGGGGATGGATGCATTTAACCCTACACGCAAAGAAAATCAATATAAGTTTACCCGGGTTACCCAGGATTCGCTTGCCATCGAACGCGATTTTTCAACTTATAGTTATACAAAAAAAACACAGATATCTTTTGGTACACAACGCAATTACCTGTTTTATTCTAAAACAACAGGTATACCGGTTATTGGGTTTTATGATGAAAATTACAATTACTCGAGGGTAGCAACTGTTAATACACGCTATTATGGCAACTATATATCACCCAATTCAATCCTCGAACATTATGGAATAACCATGGTATCGCCAGATTTGAATACAAATTCATTTACCAGTGGAATTTATTCGGGCAATGATACTTCTCATCAATATGGATGGAAGTTGGGCGTTAAAACAATCGCTTTATTTTCAGTTCAAAAGTATACTTTGCCCAATGCCGATGGAGTTCAAAAAACAAATTATTTTACCCCTTCCAATAAAATCAGATTTAATTTTTATTTAAGCAATGGCCGCAATTGGATGTTTACTTTCCTGTATAACCTGCAAAATAAGGTACGTCCAAGCTTTTATTACGATGCTGTTTTACCCAACAAACAAACCATAGATTTATTATTTAACTACAACTTTACCCGTCAATTTTCTGCCAATATTAAATTATTCAATATTACCGGCACCAATCTGTTTGGCCCGCAGGCCACTGGCTCGGTAGATGATTTGAATCTTCAGCCCCAGCGGTATTTACGCATGTTAATAACAATGAATTATGCCCTGGAATAAATGTGTTTTAGCGCTGCTTTTTTTTACTTTTACGCTGTTTGCAAAAGCAGAGGAGGGGCATGTATTCAGCATCGATGATTCGGGTTTAATTGTTCAGTTAATTAAAGAAGCCGAAGCTGAAACCGATTATCAAACGCGCATTGGCAAGGCCCGTGATGCATATTTAACTGCCAAAAGTGTGGCTTTTGAAAGGGGTATGGTTTGGGGCCTCAAATTGCTGATAGATGCCCATTTAACCCAACATGAGAATATAGAAGCCCTGCGATATTGTTTTAGCATTTTGCCTTTGCTTGAAAAGTTAAAAAGCCCCGAATTGTCTAAATATTATGAAATTACGGGCGATATTTATACACTGGAAAGTATTTATAAAAAAGCCATAGAATATTACGAAAAGGCGGGATGGATAGACGGAAAGCTGATAGAAAGCAGGGGGTGTAAAATTGTAAATAACGCACTTATCGACCAGAATTATGCAAAAGCGGTAGAGTATTTAAACCTATTAAAAGTACAGGTAAAAACTGCCGAAATATACGAACAGCTGGGATTTTGCTTGCAAAAATTAAAACAATATCCCGAAGCTATAGCCAATTATAACAAGGCACTGGAGTTGCAACCCAATAATACAGCTTTGGTTCAAAACAACCTGGGCTATATTGAATTTAATAACCAGAATTATAAGCAGGCTATAGAACACTTTAAAGCCGCCGAAGCAGCCTCGGATAGCAGAGCAGAGAAATTAAATGCACTTACCAATCTCAGCATTTCTTTTCAACGCAATGGCGATTTTAATTCCGCGGTAAGCACCATGCAGGAATGTATTTCGCTGGCGCAAAAGGATCGTACAGAGGATAAGTATCAGCAAATGCTGGCCGATATTTATCTCAACAATGGCGATGCTTATTCGGCACTTACCTACAGCAATCTGGCTTTGCGCAGCTTTAACCGCAACCCTAAAATTATGGCCAGTGCCTATTTGACCAAAGCACAGGCATTTCAAAAAATTTATGATTTCGAAGGGGCACTTAGCAATTACAAAATATACCTTACTCTCAACGATTCTATTCTGCTGAGGGAAATTGCAGCCCAACAAAGCCTTACACAAAAATCGGCCGATTTGCAGAAAATGGAAAAAGAACTCCGTGAAACCTTGCTCAACGACCAGATTAAATTTTTAAATATTCAACAGTTACAATTAGAGAGTGAAAAACTAAAACTCAACTCCGAAAAGCTGATGCTGGAGGCAGCCAAGCGCGATGCTGAAATTATAACCCTCAAAAGAGAGCAGGAAGTAAAAGAAGCCAGACTCCAAAATATTGCATTGGAAAATGATAAAAACCGACAAAAACTGGCACTGGCAGCTCAGGAAATATTAAATAATAATATAAAAAACAAACTAGAAGTATTAAAACAGCAAGAAGAAAAACAAAGGCTGCAGTTAATAAATAAAGAAGCCCAGGAAAAGCAACGCTTACAGCAAATATCACTGCTTGAACGCGATAAAAAAATTAGCCTGTTGCAGGCCGAAAAGCAAAAAGATTTCAAACGCAATACCCTGGTGGCCGGATTGGTGGCCGTTTTGCTGCTGGTATCGGCAGGCATTGGTATTTTTTGGATTCGCAAAAAGAATAAAATTCTGGCCAAACAAAATATCGATATCGAAAATAAAAACAAACAAATTGAACAAAGTCACGTAATAATTGAGGCTGAGAAACTAAAATCAGATGGATTGTTGCTCAATATTTTACCCGAAGAAATTGCCCACGAATTAAAAGAAAGGGGTGCAGCAAAGCCCATACATTATGATATGGTTAGCATACTATTTACCGATTTTGTGAGCTTTACCCAATATTCAGAAAGGGTTTCAAACGAAAAATTAATTGAAGATTTAAATACTATATTTCAATCTTTTGATGAAATTATAGATGAGTTTAATCTCGAAAAAATTAAAACCATTGGCGATAGTTATATGTGCGCTGGTGGCCTTCCAGTGCCTAATACCACCAACCCACTGGATGCTGCTAATGCTGCCATAAAAATGCGCAATTATATTGAGGAATTTAATAAAAACCGACCCGAAGAAGACCAATTAAAAATAAGGATTGGCATTAATACAGGGCCCTGTGTGGCAGGTGTGGTGGGTAAACGCAAATTTGCGTATGATATCTGGGGCGACTCGGTAAATACCGCTGCACGCATGGAACAAAGCGGCGAGGCCGGAAGAATTAATATTTCCGAAAATACTTATGAATTAATCAAAGACCATTTCCATTGCGAATACAGAGGCATGGTAAAGGCTAAAAATAAAGGAGAAATAAAAATGTATTTTGCCGAGGCCGGAAACCGCGCCGCACATGGTTAATTTATGAAATAGGCAGCTGACTTAGGGTTTAATAGCCCTGAGCATTTCACGTTTTCCCAAAGGCCCGGGCAGTTTTTGTACAATAAAACCCACAGCTTGTAAATTCCGTCTCACCTCACCCTTGGCGCAATAGGTTACCAGTACGCCCCCATTTTTTAAACAATTGAAAGCATGTTGCATTAAAGATTTTTTCCAGATTTCGGGCTGCACGCTGGGAGCAAATGCATCATAGTAAATTAGGTCAAATGCTTGTGTTGGGCTAAAATTTTCAAAATGTTGTTGTAATTTTTGAAAATGAAAATTATTGGTAATTCCTGTTTCTTTGTTCCACTTTGCTTGCTGTATAGATTCCCACAATCTAATTAGAGCTGCATTTTCTGAAATCTGCTGCGGAATCGGATATAAACCAGATGGGATAGGGGTAGTATCTAATCCGGTATAAGAAATTTGCTGCTGGTCTTGAATACTAATAGCCGTTAAAAATGCATTTAATCCGGTACCAAAACCAATTTCAAGAATAGTTAAATGCTGGCTATCTTTAAAATATTTGAATCCGGCATCTACATATACGTGCATACTTTCATTCCATGCGCCAAATTTGCTGTGGTAGGTTTCATTTAAATCTTTGCGCAGCAAGGTAAAACTACCATCGGCAGTGGGCAATATTTGTATATTTTCTGAATTATCTGCGTTTTTCATCTACCTTCAAAAAGGTAAATAACAATAGAGTAAAGGCCCACATACTGCTGCCTCCAAAACTTACAAAAGGCAGGGGAATGCCTATTACAGGTACAATCCCGATGGTCATACCCACATTAATGGCTACATGAAAAAATAGTATACAGGCTACCGAATAGCCTAGTACCCTTCCAAAAACCGTACTCTGTCGTTCGGCCAATATAGCTATCCGCAAAAGCAGCCCGAAATAGAGCAGAAAAAACACCGAAACACCGGCAAAACCCCATTCTTCGCCTATGGTACAAAATATAAAGTCGGTATGCTGTTCCGGTACAAACCCCATTTTGGTTTGGGTACCTTTTAAATAACCCCGCCCGGTCCATTTGCCAGCCCCAATGGCTATTTTACTCTGCTCGAGGTTATAACCCATCCCTTTGGTATCCTGCTTCAGGCCTAATACCAGTTCAATGCGGTCGCGCTGATAGTTTTTTAATACTTTACCATACGCAATGCTTACACCATAAGAAAAGCCGGCTGAAATTGCTGTAACAATGGCCACTGCTACAATAAATTGGGTGTTCTTACGTCCAAAATAAATAAGAATCAGGGATATGGTTCCAAGTATACCTCCCATCCACCAAAGGGGAATTCCTTTTGCTTCAAGAATAATGGCAGCTATACCTAAAATACCCATCCACAAGGCACTAAGCAATATCCATCCAGGCAATCCTTCGCGGTACAATACCAAAAAGAAACACAAAAAAACCAGGGCCGATCCGGTGTCGTTCTGCACCAGAATGATGGCCATGGGTAGCATAAAAATGAATAAAGCGGTAAGCACATTCTTTCGGCCCTTAAACTTTATTCCATAGGTACCTAAAAACTTGGCCATGGCCAATGCTGTCCCTACTTTGGCGAATTCAGAGGGTTGCAATCCCACGCCCCCAAATCCAAACCAGCTTTTGGCTCCGCTAACTTCTTTTCCTAAAAAAATTACTGCAATATTTAATACAATCGTAATGGCATAAAAACCATAAGCGAAATAATCAATGGCGGCTACGTTGGCAAAAGCAATGGTAAGGATAATAATGATGGCCCCGCCAATCCAGATTAACTGACGGCCGGCGGTGGAAGAAAATGACAATTTAAAAGGTTGGTTAACATCGGCTGTGGCCGAGTAAATACTCAATAAACCTATCAATACCAGCAATACGTAAATCCATACACTTATGGTGTCTAAGTGCGGATTTTCGCTGGTATTGTTTCGGCTGCTCACTGGGCAACAACCCCTTTCAGCATTTGATCTAAAAGGCCAGGTGCCTGGGTTTCCTTGCCTTTATTTAGGTAATGTTCTATCATTAAATTGCTGATAGGTGCGGCCCATGTGGCGCCATAACCTCCATTTTCAACGATTACAGCAATGGCAATTTTTGGATGATCGCGGGGTGCAAAAGCAATAAACAAAGAGTGGTCTTTGCCATGTGGATTTTGCGCAGTTCCGGTTTTACCGCAGATTTCAATTCCAGGTATTCCTGTGCCCCAGGCTGTGCCGCCGGGTTTTGTTACCATGGCCATACCGCTTATCACCTTTTCAAATTGCCCTGTATCTACGGTTGTAAAGTGTTTGGTGCGGTATTGTTCGGGTATATCCTTCTTTTGACCTATTCCCCTTACCAGATGCGGAATAAAGTAGTATCCATGGTTGGCAATAATAGCTGCGCAATTGGCCATTTGCAGCGGGGTAAGCAATATCTCTCCCTGTCCTATGGCCAGTGATATAATCATGCTGCTCTTCCAACTGCTGCCATGCCTGCGGTCTAATTGTTTTAAGCTGGGTACATTCCCTCCGTTTTCGCCGGGCAAATCAATTCCTAATGGGCTTCCCAGACCAAAACTACGAAGGTGTTTTTCAAGGCTGGCATACCCCGATTTAACATTGGTGTACCCCGGATTGTCTATAATATCTCGAAAAACCTGGCAGAAATAGGCATTGCACGATATAGTAATGGCACCTTTCAAATCCAAGGGCGACCCGTGGGGGTGACAACCCACAGTCAGACTTCCCAAATGGTATCCTCCAAAACAGCCATGCATGGTGGAGGGTTGTAAAACACCTTCCTGCAAACCTATGGCCGCCATAACCGTTTTAAAGGTAGATCCAGGCGGGTAGGTGCCTTTTATGGCTCGATTATACAATGGTTTGCGTGGATCGGTTACCAGGGCCTTAAATTCCTTTGCACGGGTTTCGCCTACCAGCATATTGGGGTCATAATCGGGTTTGTTTACCAAAGCCAATACCTCACCGGTAGAAGGCTCTATGGCCACAATGCTGCCACGCTTATTTGAAAGTAGTTTTTCTCCAAATTCCTGTAAATCAAAATCGATGGATGAGTATACATCCGGACCTGCCTCTGCAGGGTAGTTAAATTCATTGTCTTTAACCACGCCGCGTTCTACATAGGTTCGGTCTTGCCATACAGTGCGTATGCCTTTGGTACCTCGAATATACTTTTCGTAGGTTTTTTCAATACCGGTAATTCCAACCAAATCTCCCGGCCTGTAATAGGTGGGGTCGTCTTTAAGAAATTTTTCTGAAATCTCACCCAAATAGCCTAGCACGTGTGCACCGCCTTTTACCGCGTATAACCTATCGGTTTTGGGCTCTATATAAAATCCGTTAAACCGGTATAAATTCTCCTGCAAAGCGGCATACTGATTCTTACTGAGGTTGGCCATAAACACTGCCGATTTGTTATAGGCATTGTTTTTCTGGCGTTTTTGCGCGTTGGCCAGGGATACTTTCATGCGCGATTTAAATTCATCGCGGGTAATGCCCAAAATGGTACAAAACTCATTGGTATCGAGGTTTTTTACTTCTTTCGGAAAAACCAACAAGTCAAAAATGGCAATATTATATACCATCAGTTTGCCGTTTCGGTCATAAATAATACTGCGGGCAGGGTAGAGGGTAATTTTATTCAGGGCATTGTTTACCGCCCTTTGCTCGTATTGTTTATTTAAAATTTGCAGCGAAAAAATTTTGCCCAAATACACCAGGGCAATGACAACAAACAAAATAATATAAACCAATCTGCGGTTGCTGCTCTGGGTGCTCATGGCTGCTCTTATCGCGGGTTAAAAATGCGGAATAGCAAAATAAAGAGAATTGTGGCAATACTGCTAAGAATGGTTACCAACAATGCGGTAAATAGTGATACCCATTGAAAATAATCCAAAACAAAAAATATTAAATGGTGAATGAGTATGAAAATACTAATGTAGCGCAGAAAAAAAGTATTGCCCTTATAGGCCGGGGTAACATAATTATACCCCTGCAATTGAATGGCATCGGTATCTAAAAACCATTGGTCGGCATAGATTTTCATAAAACACATGGCTGTAGCTGCTGCTGCATGCATACCATAACAATTGGTAATACGGTCTAATACAAAACCCAGAAAAAATGCAATGAACAATTTCATAAATCGGTTCATTGAAAAAGGCAGAATGAATATCAGATATACATAGGGCATGGGTTGTACCCAAGTACCAAAATTGATTTGCTCAAGCAAAAAAAACTGCAATGCCAGCAGCAATAAACCAATGCCGATATATCGCAAACTATCTAGGAACATTGGTGTTTTCGCGGGCGTTTAGGGTGTCTAACTGGGGTTGAAAATGATCGGTTACCACATACAAATATTGTAATTTGGTAAAATCAGTGGCGAGTTTTAAATCTATATCGTAAAAACTGCTGGTACTCTTTTTTTCAATTTTACTAATGGTGCCAATCGGAATGCCAGGTGGAAATTTTACCGAATAATTGCTGGTAACAACCTGCATCCCTACTTTTATTTTTTCAAATTTATTGATGTTGTTTAATTGGGCCAATCGGGGGTCGCCACCATCCCAGGTTACAGAACCTTCTCTAATATTTAGTTCAGGCAGCATAGGTGTAGCGGTAAACTGGCTGCTTAAAACAGATAATACCAAGGCAAAATTATCGGTAACGTCAAACACAAATCCAGCTATTCCTGAGGGAGATATTACAGCCATACCCTTTTTAACCCCGCTTAAACTGCCTTTATCAATCGTAATAAAATTATTTCTACGGGTAGTACCACTTTTAATTACACCACAAACTATGTATGAGTATCTTTTAACCCCATGGCTGTCTTTCAGCGTTTGATGAGAGGTGTCTACAACTACCAGATTGGTTTTGGCACCATTTTTAAGTCGTAAATTCTCCTCGGCCAATGCTTGGTTCACTTCTTTAAGTCCAAAATACGATGTGACTGACGATTGCATGCGTGCAGCGCTGTTCAATACAACATTGGATGTATTAAAATAAAAACTTTCCTGGTAAAGATTAAACTGAACTACCTGTAAAACCGAAATTCCGAAGAGAACAATAAATGTTATCGGGAATAGATTATTCCGCAGTAAACGGAACAGATAGAACATAGATCAGGGAATTTATGCGGTCATTAAAAACTTAAACTTCCCTATGTTTTTAAGTGCAATCCCTGTTCCGCGAACAACGGCTCTCAGCGGATCTTCGGCAATCTGCACTTTTAATTTGGTTTTGGCTGAAATGCGCTTGTCTAAACCGCGCAATAATGCACCCCCACCTGTGAGCCAAATACCATTACCCAAAATATCAGCACTCAACTCTGGCGGTGATTGCTCCAATGCACGCAAAATGGCTTCCTCAATTTTCATGATGCTTTTATCCAGCGAACGGGCAATTTCACTGTAACTAACCATGATTTGCTTGGGAATACCGGTCATCAAATCTCTGCCAAATACGGCATAATCATCTGGAGGTGTATCTAACTCCTGCAGGGCACTGCCTATGTTAATCTTGATTTTTTCAGCGGTACGTTCACCAATCAGCAAATTGTGCTCACGACGCATGTATTCTACAATGTCCAGGTTAAATTCATCACCGGCTACGCGAATACTTTCATCGCAAACAATACCGCCCAGCGCAATAATCGCAATCTCGGTGGTACCACCCCCAATATCAATAATCATATTACCCGAGGGTTGGGTAACATCTATTCCAATTCCCACAGCAGCCGCCATAGGCTCGTGAATGAGGTAAACTTCTTTGGCACCACTACGTTCGGCAGAGTCTTTTACTGCGCGTTTTTCAACTTCGGTAATACCGCTGGGAATGCAAATTACCATTTTAAGCTGTGGAGAAATCCAACGCTGTTTTTGGTTCATCATTTTAATCATGCCCCGGATCATATGCTCCGCTGCCTGAAAATCTGCAATTACACCATCTTTCAATGGTCGGATGGTTTTAATTCCTTCGTTTTCCTTCCCAAACATTTGCATGGCTTCCTTGCCAATTGCAATTACATTGCCTGTACTTTTTTCAAGTGCGATTATGGATGGCTCATCCACCACCACTTTGTCTTTAAAGATGATGAGGGTATTTGCAGTGCCAAGGTCTATTGCCAGCTCTTGCGTTAGAAAACTAAATATGCCCATGAAAAACGTACGGTATTTTGGTTGCGCAAAATAAACGTAAAATTGCCTTGAATCACAGTGCTGTCCAGTTTTTTTATCAAATTGTTAAAAATCAAAGCCCAGCGACAAATAATTCATAGGGCTGTTCCACTGTTTTTCCAAGTATCCACGGGCATGATCGTATTTTATAAAATAACCCAAAACCCTGGTTCTTACTCCATATCCCAAACCAACCACCCAAGGGTTGCGCTGCGAAGTGATACTTAAACTGTAATTGGGTGTTGAAAGGTAAACCGTATTAAATGGATTTTGTGGGTCGGCCGGACTTTTTCCGTTAAATGCAGTTCCTACATCGCAAAGCGCAATCAGCGTAAAATTGCGCATAAACTCACTTTCCAATGGTTTTTTTCGGATCATGGCAAAAATGGGTACCCTGAATTCTGAATTTAACAATGCAAAATTGCTACCCATGCGCACGCCCCTGTAAAAGCCCCGCATATTGCCTACCCATTGTTGAAATACATATTGGTCTCCATTCAGGAAAATTGGATCTTTCGGAAACTGGGTTTTGGAGGTCCAGTTTTCAACAGCCCCTAAATAATTTGCAATTTTTCCGGCAGATAGGGAGTATAGGCCGGTTAGTTTATTGGCCCATACCATTCCACGTTTTACGGGTAAATACCAGCGAGCATCAATAAACAGGTTGGTTACATTAATGGCAGTGTTATTTAGCCTGCGTGCAAAATCAAGCCCTGTTTTCAGGCGATATCCATTTACCCGGTTCAATCCAAGCGCGGTGGTATTGTCATAAATAAACTCAAATTTACCTGTAATAAAATAATCATTTTTATCGGGTATGTTTAATACATTTTTCTCAGATACCTTGGCACTAAGTAATTCTCTTCGACCTCCGCCAGATAAAGCAAAACGTGCATTTTCAGTAATGGGATAACTAAGGGTATAACTGCCCAGAATACTCAGATTTTGCATCAGTTTATTTGCACGGTCTTCGTATTTACGACTATGGCGCGACAACTGAATGTCGTGATCGAATCGGTATTTTAATAGTGAAAAACGTGTAATGTAATCGGTATTATAAAAATCCAAACTGGTGCGCACACCGGCTTCTATTACATAATTCTTCAACAAATCACTTAGGGATACTTTAACAAAAGGCATTAACCAAGGATTTCGCAGTGTTTCGTGTTTAATACGGTTGCTGTATGCATAGGTGCCCAAAACCCTGTTGTCTACCTGCGATAATAAAAACTCAGGTTGCAGCGAATTAAGAAAATTTACTTTTTTGAAATGCTGATCACTCACCACCGAATCTGCAGGTGTATAGCTCTGGTAATCTTTTTTAGGAAAACCAGTTTGAAAAGTGTAGTTTTTATTTATTGAGTCTATAAAAGTACGTCGGGTACTATCATCCACCCCGGGCTCATTGATAGTATGCAAGTTGCGTATGCTGAAAATACTATCCAAATCCTGGATTTTAACTTTCCATGGCAATGTTTTCACATTTACCGATTCAGATACCGGATTGTCTGGAACCTCACCCGTAAAAATAATATACTTGCCGTTTAACAAAATCATTTCGGCAGTAATCTTTCTGTTTAACGCAAGGTTCTGGCCTTCTAATCCTCTGCTGTAATTGGTTTGTGCAAAGGTTTGAAAACCCGAATCGGCATGTACCACCCATGCATTATTCAACCCGTTAATATCACAAACATAGCCTGTAACAGAAGCGGAATAACTGATGGGGTCGCTTACATTTACATTTTGGGTATAATGGGTGAGGGGTATGATAATCCCATTGGTATACCTGAATAAATTGTAAATCCCACTGGCAAAATTTTGCACTGTGTCACCCTCCAATTGGCGGTTTGAAACAAAAAGTACGGATCCATCCTCTGTGGCAATTGCATCATGATCAAAATAAAAATCGGAGGTGAGGGTTTCAAATTTTCCAGTAATTTTATTGTACACATAAATATCGCATTTACCCGCCTTCACCGCAGAAAACAGAATGTTGGCATTATCAGGGAAAAACGAAAAATCATTGAGTCCGGAAAAAGCTGAAAAATCTATTTTTAAATCAGTATGGCTGCCATTATTGAATTTTAACAGCCGGTATAAACCTGTTTCAAATATCAGAGCATGCAATTGGCCCTCTTTATTCCAGGCTATTTTCGGAAATTGATAATCCGGTAATTGGTTTAATACTTTTAAACCACCGCTGTATATATGCTTGATATTGCCTTTTTGCAGGTTGTACACCCAAATGTCAAACCGGCCATTATCATTGGTTACAATTGCCACCCTGGTTCCATCGGGGCTAAGCGCAAAATCGGTATTGCGCTTGCCCGATATTTTATCTGGCACATTGGATTTTCCCTTTGGCAATTGTTGGCTAAGGTCGGTATGTATTTCGGCCTGGTAAAAACTGCGCCATTCTGCCAGGAACTCGTTCATCGTTTTTTTGGTGTGAAAATAGATAGCCGATTCTGCACTGTGGGTATAGCGGGCAATAAATACAATGGTACTAACCGATTCTGCTCCGTATTTTTCTACAAGATAACGCCAAATTCCAACGCCGGCAAGGGTGTTTTCTTCAGCAGTAAGTAAATTAAAATTCCGAAACCCGTGATTATCCATCGCATCTCTGAATCGGGTTTCTGTTTCGGCATTCCAGCTTTCAGCTAAAAATTGCGATAAACCTGCCGTAAACCATACAGGCAGTGCCGCCGAACGCACTCTTTCAAACCGATCTTGCAATGAACCCCCATAAATCATTTCGCGCAGCAGAATTTCACAAACAGCACGGGTAAGTTGCTTGGTGAGATAATTGTAATCTCCATTGAAATAAACTGTATTTACATCATTGGGAATGAGCAGGTAACCGCCGCTGTTCATTTGCGGGTTTGTATAACCCACATTACTCTGCCGGTAATCATTCAGGTTGCTGAAAACCATAATCTGCATGGTTCCACCATATTTGTACGATAAATAATTTTCAAGCCGGCTCAGTTCTTGAATCGCCGTTTGCATGGCTTTGGATGCCAATATGTCTTCCTCTCCGTAATAAAGTACTTCAATATTTTCATGCGAAAGGGTTTTCCATTTAAATTGCTGATACTGTATGCGGTTTTGTCCGAATTCGGTATAAATACCCTGTGCCTTCAGCGGTAGAATTGAAGCAAAAAAGCTGAAAAATAGAAGAATTACAATGCGCATGCTGCCGAGTCAAATTTAAAACATCTTTGCTTTTTATCCAACTTAATTGTACCTTTAAGATTAAATTTGCAGCTTTATGACAGTAATAAATGAACACAGCACCATGCAAACTTACATTGATTTAGAAAACCAGTATGGTGCGCATAATTACCACCCCTTGCCAGTTGTTCTGGCGCATGGTCAGGGTATTTATGTTTGGGATATTGAGGGTAAAAAATATTTCGATTTTTTATCGGCCTATTCTGCTGTAAATCAGGGGCATTGTCATCCACGTATCATTGGTGCCCTTACCGAGCAGGCACACAACCTTACCCTTACCAGCCGCGCTTTTCACAATGATCAGTTAGGGCCTTACGAAAAGTTTATTACCGAATACTTTGGCTTCGACCGTGTGTTGCCAATGAATACAGGCGTAGAAGGAGGAGAGACTGCAATAAAACTAGCCCGAAGGTGGGCCTATGAAATAAAAAAAGTACCGGCAAATCAGGCCAAGATTGTATTTGCAAAAGGCAATTTTTGGGGGCGCACCATTGCGGCTGTAAGTGCTAGTAACGACCCCAGCAGTTATACCAATTTTGGCCCATTTGTACCGGGTTTTGAACTTGTAGAATATAACGATATACCAGCCCTGGAAAAGGCGTTGCAAGATCCAAATTGTGCGGCATTTATGGTAGAACCGATACAAGGCGAAGCAGGTGTTGTAATGCCAGATGCCGGTTACCTCGCTGCAGTTAGAGAATTGTGTACCCGTTATAATGTATTGTTTATTGCCGATGAAGTACAAACCGGCCTGGGACGCACCGGGCGCATGCTTTGCTGCGATCATGAAAATGTAAAACCCGATATTTTAATTTTGGGTAAAGCCTTGGGTGGTGGCGTACTGCCAGTGAGTGCTGTGCTTGCCACACACGAAATTATGCTTACCATTCACCCGGGTGAACATGGCAGCACATTTGGCGGAAATCCGCTAGCTTGCGCTGTAGCTACTGAGGCATTAAAAGTGCTGAAAGAAGAAAATCTGGCTGAGAATGCAGAAAAATGCGGGCAAATTTTTAGAAAGCGCATGCAGGAAATAGATAGTCCGCTGATACAAGCTGTGCGCGGCAAGGGATTACTCAATGCCATTGTAATTAAACCTTATGGAAATGGTAAAACGGCATGGGATGTATGTGTGGCGATGCTGCAAAATGGATTGTTGGCTAAGCAAACACATGGCGACATTATTCGATTTGCGCCTCCTTTAACTATTACCGAAGAAGAAATACACGAAGCCTGCGACATTATCGAAAACACCATTATGGGCCTGGAAGCCTGATAGTGGAATGAAATTTTATTCTCTGCAGGTATATAAACTCTGTGAAATAAATTGTAGTTTTGCCCCAGCGTTGCCCGGGTGGCGGAATAGGTAGACGCGCAGGACTTAAAATCCTGTTGTCAGCGATGGCAGTACGGGTTCGATTCCCGTCCCGGGCACTTAATAAATTCAACTTTTAAGGGAAATTACTTTCCCTTTTTTTATTTATTTTTTTTGGAAATAAACTTCTATTCAATGATCCGGTGCAAGTTTGTTTTAATCCAAATTGAATTATCACAATGCCTTTTTCACTTTTTCTTTCGCTGTGTTGGTATTGCGTCATTTCAGGTGTTTTTACAATTTCATGTCTGGAATTCACTCCGAACAAACTAATTTCGCTGCATGCTACTAAGGCTGTGCATCGCTATTCTGGCCGTTACGGGTTTGTTTTCCTGTGGAAACAATAAATTAAAGGGGAGGTATATTTCTGAAACCGATACGGCATTTTCTAAAGATATTCGGGATGTAAGTGCACGCATAAATAAATCGCCCTATAAGGCCGACTTATATTATTTGCGCGGCAATGCCTTCTTTTATCAGGATAAATTTAAGGATGCCGTAATTGATTTTGAAACCGCTTGTACCATGGATTCTGCAAACCCAACCTATCACTATCGATTGGGAGAAACCCTGCTGAAACTGGATACTGCCGATAGTAAAAAAGCACGCATACATCTGGAAAAGGCTGTAAAAATCGAACCCAAATTGTACGATGCTCGCATATTGTTAGCCAAATTAATGCTGGCCCGACAAGAGTATACGGCCCTTGAAAAAATGCTGAAAGGACTCACAGACCAACCCGATGTATCGGACAAAGCATTCCTTTTATTAGGAATCTCAAAAAAAGAACAAAAAGATACAATCCAGGCGCTTACCTATTTCGATAAAGCCTTGCAAATTAATCCGCAAAACTACGATGCAGCTATGCAGGTAGCCCTAATAAAAGTGGAACAAAAGGACCCTAAAGCCACCGCTTATTTAGACAGGGTATTGGCAATAAATGAATTTAGCGATGAGGCCATGTATGCCAAAGGTTTATACCTTCAAAAACAAGAGAAATACAAAGACGCGCTGGCTTGTTATGATAAAGTTTCACAAATCAATCCGGCCCACCGTTTATCTCGCTACAATGCAGCGGTAATCTATAATATTTTTGAAGAATGGGAGCGGTCTGAAGAATGGTGCAATAAAACCCTGGACCTAGATCCGGAATTTGCCAATGCCCTTGCTTTACGGGGATATAACCGTGAAAAAATGAACAATAAAAAAGCCGCCATTGCAGATTACAAGGCGGCTTTAGCTATCGATCCCAAAAATGCACCTGCATTGGCAGGCCTTAAGGCTTTGGGAATAAATTAGTATTTTCCGAAGGTTACTACCTCCAGCGTGTTATAACCCAGCATCACTATTTCGCGCTGCAAGGTTATGGCTTGTGCAGTTTGTTTTACAATGGTGTAAGTTCCCCAACCGCTAAATGTAACCTGTGTAGCATTTGGTGAAGACATAGACCAACCCAGCGTTTCAGTTTGAGGATCTCCATTGGTGCAGGTATGGCGGTCTAAAACATAAGTGGTGGAGGTATTAAAATTATAACTATGCACCCGGATGCAATCATCCATTGCGTCTACTTTTCCAGTGTTGCTATTGGAATCAGTCCATGAACCGATTTTCCATTTTTGCATCATAAACACTTCTTGTTTGGTTTTGCCGTCAATACTAAGATTTTTGTCCTCTGTGGTGGTTTTTTTCTTGCAGGCCGCCACTGTCAACAACACTCCCGCCGCTGCCAGTAAAAGAAATTTTAGTCTCATTGTTTTTTTGTGTGACTGCGAATATAAGCAATTAACATGTTTGATTTCATCAATTCGACGAATGTTCATTCATCAAGTCGTTGATAACTTCTGCCGCTATATGCAATCCAAAAAGTGCGGGCATATAGCTGATAGTGCCGTAAAAGCTTTTCTTAAAATTACTTCCGTCGGTTAGTTTCATACTTTCACGCATCAATTCACCATCGTTGAAAACTGCTTTAAATCCGCGGTAAATTCCAGCTCTGTGTAGTCGTTTGCGCACCAATCTGGCAAACGGACAATTCCGGGTTTCGGAAATATCACCTACCAACATTTTAGAAGTATCGAGTTTGCCTCCGGCCCCCATGCTGCTTATCAACCTGCGGTTATTTTCAATGCAACTGCGTATTAAAAATACTTTAGGGGTAATACTGTCTATGCAATCTAAAACATAGTCGTAATGGTTATCACGCACCAAGGCTATGGTATGCTCGGGTTTTTGAAAACTGCTTATAATTTTCAAATTCAAATCAGGGTTTATATCCTTCATCCTAGCAGCCATCAGCTCGGCTTTGGATAACCCGTGCGTACTGCTCATAGCCGGTAACTGCCGGTTGCGATTGGTAGGGTCTACCACATCGCCATCCACAATGGTAATATTGCCAATCCCCGCGCGACAGGTAAATTCAGCGGCATAGCTTCCTACACCGCCAAGACCCACTATCAGTATGTTTTTACGGGTAAGGGTATGCAATTTTTCCGGTCCGATAAGCAGCTCGGTCCTTTCCAGCCAGGGCGGGTTATGAATCATGCTGCGAAAATAATACTTGCCACATGGATGCAAAAATCAAACGGTTTAAACCATGCCTACAATATCCTTTTCTGTAAATTTCTCCTACTTTTGTATGGATTGAAAAAGAAAACAAAATTGTTTTGGCGCAGCTTGTTGGTATTGCTGGTACTTATATCAATTAGTTTTTATTATTTTAAAGGGTACTGGTTTCCGCACGGAAGCGATACCCCAGGAGCAGAAAGTGGTCCGCAGGCAGTGATAGATAATTATGGAAAAGATATTCAAAAATTCGCGCCCGATTTTAACATTCCTCCCGAATTTGCAGCCGCACTTTGTATGCTCGAAAGCGGTGGCCAAAAGCCAGTTCCATCGCGTTATGAAAAACATGTTTATGCTAGATTAAAATGGGTAAAATTACATATTAAAAATAATTACGAACACGTAAAAGCCAGCGATTTAAATGATGCCAGCGATGAGGCAATGCAAAACCTGGCAAGTAGCTGGGGGCCTTTCCAAATCATGGGTTATAAATGCCTTTTGTTTGATATTAAAGTGAAAGATTTAAGGGGCGATAGCGGTGTATATTGGGCATTAAAATGGATGCAATTAAATTGTGGAAAATATATTAAACGCAAGGATTTTAAAAGCGCATTTCACATGCACAATGCCGGAAGCCCTTACCCGGCTAACGGTAAGCCCAGAACTTACAATCCCAATTATGTAAATGAAGGTTTAAAATGGATGCAATATTTTAAAAATAAACTCTGATTACACATGCAATTTATACAATACCCCGTTTTGCACGGCAAAAAAATACGCATAGCAATGCTGGGCAAAGAAGAAATACTTGTATATACAAATTTCCACCCCGAATTGGCTCTGAAACACCAGGCCAGATATGGACTTGAAGAACTATCACCAGAAGCAAAACAGGGCATAACCGAAAGATTAATTCCCCAATTAGAGAAGGCCGGTGAACTGTGGCAATACAATACAATCTGGCTGATTATTACCCAAAATAATTCCACCATTTGCGGGGCAATTGGATTTAAAGGACTGCAGCCCGACGGGAGTATCGAATCGGGCGCTGCAATGTATGATGGATTTATGGGTTTGGGTTATATGACAGAAGCTACGCAACTATTATGTGCCTGGGCCCTACAACAAACACCCGTTAAAAAAATACTTGCATATACAAGTGTTGAAAACCTAGCCTCTCAAAAAGTGCTGCGCAAAGCGGGTTTTACTGAAGTGAAAAGGGGAAAGGATGGTATAAAGTTTGAAAAAACAAATTAAAACTGACTGGCTTTAATAAACGAATCAAGCTCGGGATTGCTTTCGCGTGCCGAGTCTATATCTTTATTGCTGCCTTCCCACCATTTGCGCCCGTTGTATATAAAAATAATATGATTGCCGATGTCATAAACAGTTTTCATATCATGACTATTAATAACCGTGGTGATTTTAAATTCCTCGGTAATATCAATCAGCAATTCATCAATAAGCCGGCTGGTTATAGGGTCAAGGCCTGAGTTTGGTTCGTCGCAAAAAAGGTATTTTGTATTTAAGGCAATTGCCCTGGCTATGCCCACGCGCTTTTTCATCCCACCACTTAATTCGGCCGGAAACTTGGCGTTTACATTCTTTAAATTCACCCGGTTCAGGCAAAAATTTACCCTTTCAAGGCGTTCGCGGGGCGATAATTTGCTGAACATTTTCAGCGGAAATTCCACATTCTCTTCTACTGTTAGTGAATCAAACAGCGCTGTGCCCTGAAAAAGCATCCCGATTTCCCTCCTAATCTCTTTTACCTTCTCGTAAGGCAGATGCACAAAGTCGCGGCCATCGTAATTGATTATGCCCGATTCGGGTTTAAACAAACCCACCATACATTTAAGCAATACACTTTTACCACCACCACTGGCGCCAATTATTAAATTGGGAGTACCCGCATCAAATTTGGCGTTCACATCAAACAATACCTGTTTGTCGGCAAAACTTTTGTTTACATTAATCAGCTCAATCATACATCAAAGCATCAGTTTTGCAATAACAAAGTCGGCAAACAATATTAATACACAGGCGCGCGTTACAGCACGTGTTCCGGCTTCACCTACTTCAAGCGCACCGCCCATAGTAAAGTAACCCTCGTAGGTACTTACGGTGGTAATTATAAATGCAAATACCACAGATTTTACCATTGATACGGTGAGTGTAAACATTTTAAATGATTCGCGGGCGCCCTGAATAAATTCGGTAGGAGGTACAATATTGGTAAGCTTGGCGGCCAGAATACCTCCGGAAATCATCAAAAAATTAGCCACTATAATAAGGCATGGAATCATAATCAATCCTGCAATCAATTTGGGTAAACCCAAAAAACTGGATGAATTAATTCCCATTACTTCCAATGCATCGATTTGCTCGGTAACTCGCATATTACCCACTTCGGAGGCGATATTGGCGCCTACTTTACCCGCCAATACCAGACAGGTAATGGTTGGGGCCAGTTCTAGCAATGAGCTGTCTGATACAATGGTACCGATAATTTTTAGGGGAATGAGAGGTGATACAAGCTGATACGCAGTTTGCACCGTTGTAACTGCACCCACAAATATGGAAATAACCGCTACAATACCTACTGAACCTACTCCAATGTTATTCATTTCGTGCAACACGCGTTGCAGAAACACCTTCACCTTTTCGGGTTTCGAAAACATATCCTGCATAAATAGCAGGTACCTACCCAATTCAAAAAACATATTTTTTCGGGCGGTAAAAATACTGCCAACCGGCCTAATTTTAAGCCTGTATGCTTTAATACCCCGATCAATGGGGAAAACTTCCACACAAATGTAGTCTTTTCATACACTTAAACCCCAGATTTAAAGGGATGAAGCAGGCATTTTTAATTTGTTGAGGATTTGTGGAACTGATTTTTTTCTAAACCCGATAAATGCCTTAATTTCGCCGCCGTTTAATATGAAAGTTAACGGAAGAATTGCGGGTTTGATATTTACTCTATTCGCAGCCGGAATTGCCTATGCGCAGCCCAAACCGGCCAAACCCGGCAAACCTAAAGAAATTGCACCTGCTGTGCAGATTTACTTCGATCTGAATAAAGCAGCAGTTAAAAAAGCAGAAAAAGCCAAACTGGATAAACTGATCGAGGATCTGAAATCCAAAAAAGAATTTAAAGTGCTCCTTACCGGGCATACCGACAGCTTGGGTAGCAATGCCTATAACGAGGAATTGTCTCAATCCAGGGTAGATAATGTATATGACTATCTTTTGGAAATGGGACTGGATTCAGCCATCATGGAAAAACATTACTATGGTGCCTCTAAACCCCGCGAAGGCAATGACGATGAAGAAAAACGCGCCAAAAACCGCCGTGTTGAAATTACCATCATCGAAAAGCCCAAACCCGTTGAAAAACCTAAACCCAAACCTGTAGTAAAAGATACCTGCAACCATGATACTACCGTATTTATCGGTTCGGGCATGAGCATAACCATGAATGTGTGCGAGTTTCATAAAATGTGCCGTGGCAAAGGTGCTGAGTGCATTACCGTGGATCGCAAAACTACCCTCGATGAAATATTTGAAAGCGGTGTAGCCCTTAAAACCCAAAAAGGTGAAGGATTTAACTGGGCCGGAATTTTTGATATCAAATTTCCAAGCGATAGCTGCCTGAAAAATGGGGCCTCCTATACATTTACCCTGGATTTGGAAACGTATAAAAAGGCCAAACTCAATGCATTTGTTGATAAAAACGGATACCTTGAGTTAGATAAGGCCACCAAAATCCGCATTGTTAAAACCAAAACCGAAGTAAAAATTACAGTTCCGGTAAAATGCAGCGGTGTAAAAGTAATCGCCGGTACTGCAGGTAAAGGAAAAGTGGCCAAGATTAAAGACAAAACTGGCAAAATCGAAACCATGTATGTGGTATCTGATAATCCCAATACCATTTTACCCTGCACCAAAAAAGGCAAATTCTGGTACGTAAATTACAGCAGCATCCAAGATCCTAAACTGTATGTAATGCTGCAAAATGGCGAAACCATGATTACCAATATCGACCTGAATACCATTCGCAAAACCAAGAAAAAAGGCGAATTGCGTAAAAAGTATAAAGTTAAAACCAAACACTTGAACGGCTGATAAGCAAAATAAAACATGCAGCTCACAAACAGGTCTAAGCAGGTGGTAAACAAAAAGATGTCGTTTAAAGAACGCATCTATCTGCCTGCCATAATCGGGGGAATGTTGATTACCCTGAAGCATTTCTTTAAGAAAAAAAATACCCTCAACTACCCGGAGGTAAAGCGAGAGTATGCACCTGTATACCGCGGACAGCACGTTTTAAAACGCGATGAGGATGGCAAAGAACGCTGCACCGCCTGCGGATTATGTGCCGTGGCTTGCCCTGCCGAAGCCATTACCATGGTAGCCGCCGAACGCACCAAAGAGGAAGAAAACCTTTACCGCGAAGAAAAATATGCCGCCGTATATGAAATCAACATGTTGCGCTGCATTTTTTGCGGACTCTGCGAAGAAGCCTGCCCCAAACAAGCTATTTTTCTTACCGACAGAATTGTGAATCCTGAAAATGATAGGGCCAGCTTTATCTATGGCAAAGACAAACTGGTAGAACCGCTAGATGCCCGCATTGATATAACCAAACGACAAGTGTGGACTTTTAATAATGAGGTGAAAATATGATGATTCACTGGCCGTTTGTAATCCTTAGTTTCATTACCATTTTTTGTGCGCTATATGTGGTAATGAGCAAAAACCCAATACACAGCGTAATTTACCTGATATTAACTTTCTTTTGCATCTCTGCCCATTATGTGCTTCTCAATGCACAGTTTTTGGCCATTGTAAATCTTATCGTTTATGCAGGCGCTATCATGGTGCTTTTCTTATTTGTACTAATGTTATTAAACCTGAATAAAGAAAGCGAACCGGTAAAACCAGCCAAATGGTTTATTGCCGCCGCCATTCCTTCAGGTATGCTGCTGCTTGTGCTGGTTTCGGCCCTGCGCATGAGTATGGATCATATCTACAAAAACCCAAACGAGGGCGTTGGACTGGTAAAACAACTTGGAAATGTGCTGTTTACCCAATACCTGGTTCCATTTGAACTTAGTGGTATTCTGTTCCTGGCAGCAATGGTAGGGGCAGTTTTACTGGGTAAACGCGATAAAGATAATGAGCCCGATACAAAGGAGGTATCTGAAAATCAATGAGTCTGCTTTCGGTTTTTGATGCAAATCTGGAAATAAGCGGCTATATATACTTGGCATGCGTGCTTTTTTGCATTGGCCTCTTTGGAGTGCTTTACCGCAGAAATGCCATTGTTTTGCTAATGTGCATAGAGCTGATGATGAATGCAGTAAACCTGCTTTTTGTGGCCCTTTCATCGTATATGGGCGACTCGAACGGGCAACTGATGGTGTTTTTTATAATGGTAGTGGCAGCGGCCGAAGCGGCTGTAGGTTTGGCTATTCTGGTAATGATTTATCGCAATACCCGCACTACTGATGTTAGTTTCCTGGATAAATTGAAAGGCTGATGCAAAATCTGGCTCTCATAATACTTATACCCCTGGCGGGCTTTGCCATTACTGGTTTATTTGGCAAAATGCTGCCCAAAATGGTTTCGGGCTGGATTGCCTCCTTGGCTGTGCTTATCTCATTTGTGCTTTCGGTAGGTGTTTTTAATCACCTGCGTGGCGCTGAAGCAGGGCTGCACCAATCTTTGTTTACCTTCCTTAGCATAGGCAATTTGCACGTAGAATTTTCGCTGCAAGCCGATCATCTTACCGCCCTGATGATGCTGATTATCACAGGCATCGGGTTTTTAATTCATATTTATTCCATTGCCTATATGAAGGAGGATGCAGGTTTCTTCAAATTCTTTGCATACCTCAACCTTTTTATATTCAATATGCTTGTGCTGGTAATGGGTAGCAACTTCCTGATGCTGTTTTTTGGCTGGGAAGGGGTAGGACTTTGCTCATACCTGCTAATTGGTTTCTGGTACGAAAATGTTGATTATGGCAAAGCAGCCCGCAAAGCTTTTGTAATGAACCGCATTGGCGATTTGGGATTGCTGATTGGCCTTTTCTTAATCATTGCCGAATTCGGATCGCTTGAATACAGCGTAGTGTTTGATAAAATTGCTACCAACCATTTTAATGGTGAAATGGTAACTGCCATTGCCATATTATTGTTTATTGGCGCCATGGGTAAAAGTGCCCAGATTCCCCTGTATACATGGTTGCCAGATGCGATGGCAGGTCCAACCCCTGTATCTGCACTTATACATGCTGCCACTATGGTAACTGCGGGTATCTATTTGGTTACACGTTGTCACTTACTCTATGATCATGCCCAAATAGCCCAACACCTTATACTATATGTGGGACTAGCTACCTCCATTATAGCGGCGCTTATTGGATTAAAACAAAATGATATTAAAAAGGTATTGGCATACTCCACAGTTTCCCAACTGGGACTCATGTTCGTAGCTTTGGGAGTAGGAGCTTATACCTCGGCCATGTTTCATCTTACCACCCATGCATTCTTTAAAGCCCTGCTTTTCCTTGGTTCGGGTAGTGTGATTCATGGTATGCACCACGAGCAGGACATTCGCAAAATGGGCGGACTGCGCAAATTAATGCCCCTTACTTATTGGACCTTTTTATTGGGAACTTTGGCTATTTGCGGAGCTCCATTCTTTTCGGGTTTCTTTTCTAAAGACGAGATTCTGGCCGATGTTTATAAAGAAAATGTAGTGGTTTGGGCCTTGGCTGTAGGCAGTGCAGGTATTACCTGTGTATATATGCTGCGTGTTTTTGCTGTAACCTTTTTGGGCACTTTCCGTGGCACCGAAGAACAAAAGCACCACGTGCACGAGTCTCCGGCCCTTATGACCATTCCTTTGGTTGTATTGGCAATTCTATCGGTATTTGGCGGCTTTCTTAATATGCCACCCGTTATTTCAGAATCTATGGCCCATGCATTTAAAAAATGGCTCGAACCAGTTATCGGAATCTCCGAAGCCCATCATGAGCCGTTATCACAACTAACCCAACTAAACCTGGCTGCGGTTACGGTGGTAATTTTAGGTATTGCCTATATCTATGTAAGAGGTAAGTATGTATCTAAAAATGCAGTGCCCGAAGCCGATGAAGCCCAGGTGGGTGCAGGCAAATTACTCGCCAATAAATTTTATGTGGATGAGGTGTATGATGCCGCGTTTACCGAACCCGTAAATGCCACCGGAGAAGCTTTGTATAAAACGGTTGATCGCAAAGGTATCGACGCACTGGTAAACGGAGTTGGCAAATTGGTGCGCTGGTGCAGCAATCGTATTTCAGGCATTCAAAATGGCAACATCGAATATTACTTGTTATACATGGCCATAGGGGTTGTACTCATTATTGCCCTGTCTCATGCAGGTGCTATCATGGATAATTTTAAAGCACTTAGCGGTGCTGCAACAAATCGTTAAAAATAAGGGAGAGAAAAAGATTTGGAACTGATATTAATTCCCATAATCGCCGGTTTACTGGCAGCCTTTGGTGGAAAGCAAGCCAGGTGGTTAGCATTATTGGGCTCGCTTGCAACCCTTGCTATTGTTGTTATTCGCCTTAATGGCTTTAACCCGGATGGCAGTTTTAACTATGTTTTTGATAAAGCATGGTTTTCATCCTCCATTCATTTTAAAATCGGAATAGATGGTATAACTATGGTTATGCTATTGCTAACCAATATTTTAAGCCCACTTGTTTTATTAGTGGCCGCCAACAACAAATCCAACCTAGATAAAGCCACACTTTTTGCATTAATTGTAGGGATGCAGGGTGCTCTCAACGGGGTATTTTTAGCTATGGATGGGCTTATGTTCTACATTTTCTGGGAACTGGCACTTATTCCGGTTTACTTCATTGCCGCTATGTGGGGTGAAGGCGATCGTTTCCGCACCACCCTTAAATTCTTCATTTATACCTTTATTGGTTCTTTGGCAATGCTCGCCTCGCTTATTTTCCTTTATTCAAAAACTCCGGATTTGGGCAGTTTTGATTACCAGGCATTATTGGATGTACAACTCAGCAGGGCAGAGGCTATTTGGGTAGGGGCTGGTATTTTATTGGCATTTGCTGTAAAAATTCCATTACTGCCCTTGCATAGCTGGCAACCCGATACTTATACCGAAGCCCCCACCAGCGGCACAATGCTGCTAAGTGGTATTATGCTTAAAATGGGTTTATACGGATTAATCCGCTGGTTTTTCCCATTGGTTCCCGAAGCTATGGACCTGTTTGCACCCATCATTATAATAGTGGGTGTATTGGGTGTGCTATATGGAGCCCTTATAGCCATAAGACAAAATGATATGAAACGCCTTATTGCGTTTTCATCCTTATCTCACGTAGGTTTAATAGCCGCAGGTATAGCCACTTTAACGGTTGATGGTATAAGCGGCGCTGTATTACAAATGTTTAACCATGGTGTAAACGTGGTGGGGTTGTTTTTTGCCATAGAGGTCATTCAAAGCCGAGCAGGTACCCGTGATTTGGGTCAGCTGGGAGGTATTGCCAAACAAGCTCCGGTATTTGCGGTTGCATTTTTGCTGCTGGTGTTTGGCACTACCGCGGTGCCGTTTACAAACGGTTTTCCGGGTGAATTGCTGTTGCTGAAATCCGTTTTTAGCAAAAGCATAATTTGGGGAATTTTAGCCGGAATAACCATTATTCTGTGTGCTGTGTATATGCTTAGAATGTATCAGTTCTCAATGCTGGGTAAGCCTAAATCGGGCATATACCTGTTTCCGGATTTGAACTGGAATGAGAAAATCATCTTTGCTGTGCTGGTAATACTGGTAATAGCAATAGGTGTATTCCCCCAATGGATGATAGAGCTTTGCGGTCCGAGTGTGAAAAAAACGCTCAGTTTATTTGTTAATGCTACAGGAGGTATGATATGAAAGGGTTACTGGTAATTTTTCTGGGCGCAATAGTTGTACTCTTTACCGGGTTAGGCAAAAAAGAAACACGCAATCTGCCGCTGATTTTTATATTGCTTGCAGCTGCGCTGGGATTTGTGGTGTACGATTTGGTTTCTGAAGCCCAATGGAGTTTCGAAGCCGAGCATGTGCCCATTTATATGATGTATTTCGACCGTTCTGCTTTGGCTTTCGAAGGGGTATTAATTCTTGCCACCTTGTGGATTTTGGGATTGTTTAACCAAAAAGAAACCACTGGTTCGGATCTGCAAGGATTGATTCTGTTTAGCCTTTGCGGTGGAATATTGCTCACTTCTTTCACCAATATAGTCATGCTGTTTTTAGGCTTGGAAGCACTTTCCATTCCTCTTTATGTATTGGCCGGCAGTAAAAAACACAATCTAAAAAGCAATGAAGCTGCTATTAAGTATTTCTTAATGGGGGCATTCTCTACAGTTATATTCTTATTGGGTTGCGCCCTGGTATATGGTTCTACGGGTGCCCTGGATTTAGACAGTATCAATCGCATATTTGCCAATTTGGCTCATATGGGTTCAATTCCGGCTTTATCCACAGTGGGCATAGCCCTTATTGTAGTTTCCATGTGCTTTAAAGTAGCTGCAATTCCCTTCCATTTCTGGAGTCCGGATGTTTACGAAGGCAGTCCAAACCGCGCCACTGTTTTTATGGCCGTGGTGGTTAAAATAGCTGCATTTGCCGCATTTTTCCGTTTGTTTAGCATCTTCTTCCAGTATACTACCGCTTTCTGGGCCCCCTTAATTGCAGTTATTGCAGCCATTACCATTTTGGTGGGCAATATTCTGGCGGTGCGCCAAACCAATGTAAAACGCACACTGGCCTACAGTTCGGTGGCACACTCGGGATATATGTTACTGGCACTTTTATGCATGCCCGAATTGGGTATTAAAGCACTGCTTATCTATAGCATAGCCTATGCAGCTGGTTCATGCACCATATTCTATTTGTTTAATAAGGTAAGCGTAAACGGTGATGAAAGTTTTGATGCGTTTAATGGATTTGGAAAAACCAATAAATTGGGCGGATTGGCTCTGACTATTGCCATGTTTTCCTTGGCTGGTATTCCTCTTACAGCGGGTTTTGCCGGAAAATACAGCCTTTTCAGCGCCGCATTTGTGGGTTATAAATGGGTTGTGCTGGTTGCGTTGCTCGGCTCGGCTATTAGCATTGTATACTATTTCCGCATATTTAAAAGCGCATTTTTCCATCCCATTGAGTCCGATGTTCAATGTCAGGCGATTGAAAGTGCCTGGTACGAAAAATTGCTTTTAACCGTTGTTGTAATTGTAATTCTTGGGCTGGGTATAGTGCCATCACTCATAACCGGTTTTCAATATCTCTATTTGCAATAATTCCCTTTTAACCTGAAGTAGGTTAGGGGTTTGCATATTAGTTTTGCAAATATGAAAAAACAATTTCTGCTGGGTGTAGTGTTCCTTTCTCTTTTAGTGATTCAATCTTGTAGGTATAAAGACGGTCCCAAATTTACTTTGAGGAGTGCAAAAGCGCGCATTACCAACACCTGGCGCATGCATCATTATATCGACAATGGTACAGACAAAACCAACGATTTTAATAATGTTTGGCCCAATTGGAAACTGGAGCTAAAGTCGGATAACAATTACACCATATCCACCACTTCATTTATTCCATTTTCTGAGTCGGGTACCTGGGTGTTAAACGATGCCAAAACTGAATTGAACCTGAAAAAGAACAATTCGGGCAACAATATCTGGATTATTTCTCGCCTGAAAAGCAAGGAGTTATGGGCCCACCAAACCGATGGCAATGGGCACTTAATCGAATATCAGTTGATAGCCGATTAAATTATTTTACTTCTGCTACACTATCCACAAAATAGGTAGTTTCGCCCCGCCAGTTAAATCGGCTTAGCTTTTCCCGGTAATGCAGTCTTACCTCATGCTTGGTAAGCATGGCATCTTCCAGCTTTTTAATAATTTCAGTTTTATCCCGATCTACACTAAAATCCCAGTATTTACTTGCAATACCAGCCTGATCGTCGGGTGTTATTGTTCCCAAATAAATTTGGCCTTCCCAGGTTTTAAATACATACCCTTTTTGAGAAAATTTAATGAGTTTACCCGCCCTGTAACCTTGGCTATAGGTAAAAAAATAACCAATGGTAAAATACAGTGCAATTCCAATGACCGCCAATACTCCAATTCTCCATAACCATTTGCGCAGCCAGCTTTTCTTAGGTTGGGGCTTTATTTCATTTGTACTATTTATCTGGGCTTCCATTTTTTTATTTTTCGGCTAACAACTCTTGCTTTCCCTTCTCCAACAAAGATCGGGTTTCATCGTCTATTTCAGGGTAACTAAGTCCCATATTTTTCAATGTATCATAAATAATACTGCAAACCACCAGATTTCGCATCCAATTGCGGTCGCTGGGAATCACAAACCAGGGCGCATAGCTGGTAGCAGTGTGCATTATGGCCTGTTCATAGGCATTTTGATAGGCATTCCAATGTTTGCGTTCCTGCAAATCGGTATAAGAAAATTTCCAGTTTTTTTCTGGTTCGGCTATGCGTTCCAAAAAGCGTTCTTTTTGCACATCTTTCGATACATTCAAGAAGAATTTGAGAATCACAGTTCCGTTTTCTGCCAGGGTTTTTTCAAATCCGCGTATGCTTTCAAATCGGCTTGCCCAGAAATCTTCATTTACATCCTTTACGGTTTTAATATTGGGTAGTTTTTGTCCCAAAATATACTCAGGATGCACCCTGGTTACCAGCACTTCTTCGTAATAACTGCGATTAAAAATGCCAATATTGCCGCGGGCAGGCAGCTCGCGGTAACAGCGCCACAAATAATCGTGATCCAATTCCAGCGGACTGGGTTTTTTATAAGATACTACATGGCATCCCTGCGGATTCACACCGGTCATTACCGATTTTATGGTTCCATCCTTACCAGCGGCATCCATAGCCTGGAAAACAAGGAGTAAACTAAATTTATCCTGGGCATATAATTTATCCTGCCAAATGGCCAGCTTTTCTTTGATTTTTTCAAATTCAGCTTTCCCTATTTCCTTGTTCAGCCCATCGGTATAGCCCGTATCAAAATCTTTGAGTTTGAATTTTTTGCCATTAAAAACAGCAATCTTTTTATCCTGAATAAATGAAGCCATTGGGCAAGTTTACTGCTTTTTTTCAGAAGTAAAAACCTATACGGTAAACAACCCTTCCAAAGGGATTAATTTGTTGAAAATCCGGGTTTGATGCATATCCAATCATCGCCCAACTTACACCATTCATCATACCAATACCCACTATAGGAGAAGTAACCCATATACGGCCGGTTTTTAAACCAGGCACATCTCCATTCAATAAATTGTATTCACCGTGAATAAATAACTGTTCTCCGATTATCAATCTGGCAAAAACATGACCTCCATAATAGGGTTCGGCTTTATTGCCAACCAATACACTGCCATGCACCCCGGCACCTAGTAAAACCGGTTTAGCAATGTAATAACCTACAAATGGCGATAATTCTCCATAAAAAAAGCCGTTTCCGCCATTCAACATAAATTCCATTCCCCTTACACCATTGTCCTTTAAATTTATCAGCGGCTTAATCTCGCTAGTTCCAGTGCTATCGGTGTTTTCAGGTGCATCATCGGTATATTGTGCAGCCGAATTTTGGTATTTAAATGCAATAGCTAACAAAAGGATGAGAACTTTTTTGAACATCGTGGCTTTTACGTTTGTTTACGCACAATTATACAGCTAAAATTGTACCGCGATTCAGAGCAACATGGCTAAAATACATAATTTCTCTGCAGGCCCTTCTATACTTGCAGAAAGCGCGTTTGAAAAAAGTATTTCCGACATTAAAAATTTTGCCGGAACTGGTTTAAGTATCCTCGAAATTTCACACCGTTCAAAAGAGTTTGAAGCGGTAATGGAAGAAACCCGCCAATTGGTTAAACAAATTCTTGGAATACCAGAAAATTACGACATATTATTCCTTGGCGGCGGAGCTAGCACCCAATTCTATCAAATTCCACTTAACTTTTTGCGCACCGCAGCAGGTTATACCAAAACCGGAACCTGGGCCAGCAATGCAATTAAAGAAGCAAAAGCATATGGCGAAGTGCAGGTTTTAGCCAGCAGCGAAGACAAAAACTTTAGCTATATTCCAAAAAATTATACCATCCCGGCCGAATTGGATTATTTCCATTGCACCAGCAACAATACCATTTTCGGTACCCAAATGAAATCATTCCCCGAATGTCCGGTTCCATTGTTTTGTGATATGAGCTCGGATATTTTCAGCAAACCCATCGATGCTTCTAAGTTTGATTTGATCTATGCCGGTGCACAAAAAAATATGGGACCCGCCGGTGTTACGCTTATTATCGTAAATAAAGAATTATACAGCCGCCGTGCAGAAAGGCATATTCCTACCATGCTGGATTATAAAGTGCATGGCGAAAAAGAGAGCATGTATAATACACCTCCGGTATTTCCGATTCTGGTTTCGAAATACAACCTGGAATGGGTGCGCGACAATGGGGGCTGCGCAGGAATGAAGCTGCGCAACGACGCCAAAGCCAAATTGCTTTACGATGCAGTAGATGCAAGCCCGTACTTTGAAGGTACAACCGCCATTGAAGACCGCAGCAATATGAATGCCTGTTTTGTGTTTAAGCAGGAAGACCCGGCCCTCGAGGCTAAATTTAATGCGGCCTGCAAAGAAGCAGGAATCAGTGGTATCAAAGGGCATCGCAGCGTAGGTGGATACCGCGCCAGTATGTACAATGCTTTGCCAATTGAAAGTGTGCAAGCCCTGGTAAATGTGATTCAAACTTTCGCCTGATTTTAAAATAAAATGAAAGTACTTGCAAACGACGGCATAGATGCCGCAGGTAAAGAAATACTGGAAAAAGCCGGATTTACGGTTGTTACCGATAAAATTGCCCAGGCAGATTTGCCCGCACGCATAGCCGAATATGATGTGATTATTGTGCGCAGCGCAACCAAAGTTACTGCCGAAGTAATGGATGCTTCAAATCTAAAATTGATTGCACGTGCCGGGGTAGGACTTGATAATATAGACCTGAAACATGCCGGAATTAAGAATATTCCCGTAGTAAATACCCCCAACGCCAGCTCCAGAAGTGTAGCAGAGTTGGTATTTGCGCATATGTTCTCAGTGTGCCGCATGCTGCATTATACCAATCGTGAAATGCCTGTAAAAGGGGCTTCAGATTTTAACAACCTTAAAAAAGTAGCCTCCGCCGGCACCGAACTGGCTAATAAACGCATTGGTATTATCGGTTTTGGTCGCATTGGCCAGGAAGTGGCCCGCATGGCCATTGGTCTGGGTATGGAAGTGCTGATTTATGATTACAAACAGCGCGATTATGAACTGACCATTACATTCAATAAACACTATCAATTGAATAATTTCAAGATAAAACTCACAGTTCAACCCCTTGAAGTATTGCTTTCGGTATGCGATTACATTACAGTTCATATACCCGGTAGCGAAGAGTTTATTGGTGCCGAACAAATAGCCCAAATGAAAAAAGGGGCGGTGCTAATCAACTGTGCCCGCGGCGGAGTGGTAAATGAACCTGCTTTGGTAGCTGCGTTAAAAAGTGGCCATCTCTCATTCGCCGGGGTGGATGTATTTGAAAACGAACCTCCCGTTTATACCGAAATTCTTGAACTTCCCAATGTTTCTTTGAGTCCGCATATAGGCGCAAGCACTGCCGAAGCTCAGGAACGGGTGGGGATAGAACTTGCCCAACGCATAACCTCCTTCTTTTAAACTATACTTTGATCCGCATCTTTCCATTTTCCGCTGTTCATCCGGTGGCCCACAAAGCCGCGCAGGTAGCAGCCCGCATTTCGGGCAATGAAACACCCGAATCATTGCAGCAATATTTTGCCCAAAATCCCGATACCTACCTGCATGTGGTTAAGCCTCATATTCACTTTGGCGAAACCAAAACCAGCGGCGAACATCATTTGCAGTTTGCCAAAGATTATTTGCACCAATTGCTCAATCAAGGTGCACTGGTGCAAGTTGCACAAGCGGGTGTTTACATTTATAAGCAGTCGTTGCCCGACGGACATAGTTTTACAGGCATTATTGCAGGTGTTTCTGCCATCGATTACCTCGAGGGCACAGTGAAAAAGCACGAATACACCCTTACTGAAAAAGAAAATTATATGATGGCCCACCTGGCACATACCCATGTAGTAGGCGAGCCGGTGCTGTTAAGTTGTCCGGACGGGGATGGAATTAAATCGTGGATTGGCAATAAAACAGAGGGTGCACCACTCCTGGATTTTGCCGATGAATCCAATACCCATCACCAAGTGTGGCACATAACCGATGAGGCAGAATTGGGAGGGATTGTATCATTTATGGCCAGGCAAGAAGCATTGTATATTGCCGATGGACACCATCGCATAGCGGCTTCAAGCGATTACCTTACCCGCATGCACAACGAACATAATTGGAAATCGAACAAAATGTTCTTTATGGCTTTTATTGTTCCCGAGGATGAATTATGGATTAATTCATTCCACAGGCTGGTAAAGGGTTTATCGGATTCAGACATTGAAAAAATGTTGAATCAATGCCAGGATAAATTTGAAGTGACAAATGTATTGGCACCCTTTACACCCCAATCCAAGGGCGAATTTGGTTTGTGTACCTCGCTGGGATGGTATAAACTTAAATTTAAAAATACCGCCAACTATGGTTCACCGGCCCAAAATCTGGATGTAGCCCGTTTGGAACAGTACATTTTTAAGGATATTTTGCAAATCGAGGATTCTAAATCCGATTCAAGATTACAGTTTGTAAGAGGGGATATGCCTCCGCAAGATTTGGAAGGCATGGTAAAAGCAGGTAGAATCGATGCCGCGTTTTTGGTGTTTCCAAACACAATGGAGGAAATTAAAGCTGTGGCTGATGCCGAAGAAACAATGCCACCCAAAAGTACCTGGATAGAACCCAAGATGCTAACCGGGATGTTAATCCAAAAATTCTAAACCTTACGAGAATTCAATATTTGAAACCGATCCAAATGCAGGGTCGGTTTTTTTATTTCTCAGCCAAACTCGCAATTGATACTTCAATTATATACGGTTGTAAGGTAGAAATCGGAACCCATTTTGAATTTTAACCTCCGGAAGGAGAGGGGGCAAATAGCGGGCTCCCATAGGAGTTGTTTTGAAGTTGAATGCAATAACAATGAAACGTAAGTAATTAAAAATGAGTAATATAAAGCTATTGACATAAACCATTGCAGGAGGTTCTTCTCGAGTATAAAAATCTGACAAGTTGACCGAATTTTACAAGCGTAAACCTAGTGATTTTACAAAAGTAAAATACAGGTATTTACAAATGTAAAGAATCTGATTTACATTTGTAAATATGGATTTAAATGCGCGTTTTCTGGCTGTAATGCAGCATTATGGCTTAAACAAGGGTGATTTTGCACAGAAGCTTGGAATCTCTCAGGGAGTTATTTCACATATTAGCAGTGGCAGAAATAAACCTGGAATGGAAATGACCCAATCCCTTTTAACCGAATTTCCGGATATAAGTGCAGATTGGTTGGTTTTGGGCAGGGGTGAAATGTTCCGTCCCAAAGAGGTATGGGATGGAAAAGCAGATTTGCTTAAACTTTTAGATGAGATTAAGCTATTAAATCAAATGAATTACAATGGATTAAGTGCAAGAATCGAAAGCCTTGCAGACCGAATTAAGGGGTAAATTTAATGCCGTAATTCAGAATAGGCTGAGCTGTTTTTTGTCTTTTTGTTTGCCAAATACTTCTTCCAGGGCTTTTTTGAAATTGGTAAGTTTATCCTGGTTTACACTGTAAATGGTAGCTGTTTTATAGCTGCTGCCATCTATTAGCCCTACGCTTTTAAGGCGATACAGGTGCTGCGAAACAGTACTTTGTGAATAGGGAAGCTGGTCTACCAGCATTTTACAGGTTTGGTGGTTATTTTCCATCAACGAACGCAAAATTTCAACCCGGGCCGGATGGCCTATAACCTTGGCAGTATTGGCAATGGCATTGCACTTATCATCAAAAAATCCTGCAGCAGCTTTCTTTGTCATTTCCGAAATGCGATTATAATACAATCACACCGATTCTCCATAAATCCGGCACTTGGCTTTTCCAATACTTTTCTACATCTATCGCAGCTATGCGATATGTTAATACAGATAAAGTGAGGTAATACAATCGGTCTTCAGGCAGGCCTTTTATGTTTCCACCGGCGATGACTCCACAACCAGGTTTCGGGCTGCTCCTGTATATCCTTTTCTGTTGCGCGTACAATCAGTTCGGTTATTTCCCCATCGGTTGTAGATTTAGGATTGCTGCACAATTCTCGCATCGTAGCCAGGTAAAAACCGCGCTTTTGCTTGCGAACCTCAAGGTAATATACAGCATGATCGAGCTTGCGGGCTATTTTCTCACTACCCATCATAAAACAGGTATCCTGGTTTAAAAAAGTACCCCACCAGGCGTTCTTTCCATTGCTTGGGTTTTGATCGCCTATAAACGCTGTAGCCGTAACCATGCTTGCATTATCTATCATACCCCGCAAAATCTTTTCCATTGGAAAGGGTTGCGTACCAAACCGACTTCGAACCTTTAAAAACCAGGCATCCCAGTTTGCGTTGCTCAGGGTTTTATAAACGCATTGCGCATGCTGCGGGGCTGAAATCTGGGCTGCATCGCATACCCATTCCCAGTTTCCGCAATGGCTCATAACTACTATGCAACTGCGTTTATCGGCAAATAACTGTTCAAATACTTCCGGGTTTGTGAGTTTCATCCGGGCTAAAAGCTGAGAACGTGAAATGCTCATTCCCTTAATGGTTTCAAGCATTAAATCGGCCAAATGTTTGTAAAACCTTTTTTCAATCAACAGCCTTTCATCGGCAGATTTTTGAGGGAAGGAGTTGGCCAGATTTTGCCGAACAATTTTCTTGCGATAGCCAATAATGTTATATAGCAAAAAAGAGATGAAGTTACTAAATCCATACATCAGCGGAAACGGCATAATGGAAATTAGCCACAACAGCGGATAAACTGTAAGCCTGAAGCCTATGCTCATTTACTTAAAATATCTGAAGTCCTGACCGGCTTTAATTACCAGCAGTGATTCGTACATCAGGTCGATGCAGCTTTGAACATCATCTTCGTGCACCATTTCCACAGTGGTGTGCATGTATTTGAGAGGCAAGGAGATGAGGGCAGAAGCTACCCCATGGGCACTGTAGGCAAAACTATCGGTATCGGTACCGGTACTGCGACTTACTGCAGCCCTTTGGATATCGATTTTTTTCTTTTTTGAAGTTTCAAGCAACAGTTGCAGCAGGTTGTTCTGCACGGCTGGGCCCCAGGTGAGAACTGCACCATTGCCACATTTACAATCGCCTTGTTTTTTCTTATTATATAAAGGAGAGCAGGTATCGTGGGTTACATCGGTAACGATGGCCACATCCGGCGCCAAACGGCGGCTGATCATTTCTGCTCCACGCAGTCCGATTTCTTCTTGCACACTGTTTACCACATATAGGGTATAGGGGAGTTTCTTTTTGTTTTCTTTCAGTTTACGGGCAACTTCCGCTATCATAAATCCGCCCATGCGATTATCAAGGGCACGGCCCACTATGTATTTATCATTGAGCCACATAGTTTCATCTACAAATACCGCTACAGATCCAACATGTACGCCCAGCTTTTCAACTTCGGCTTTGGAGCTGCATCCGATATCTATAAAAACCGTATCCTGCTTAGTTTCGGGGTCTTTATCGGCACGCACATGAATGGCAGGCCATCCAAAAATACCTTTAACTATGCCTTTTTCTCCATAAATATTAACCCGCATACTGGGTGCAATCTGAAAATCGCTGCCACCATTGCGTATTACATATATATAGCCGTCTTCAGTTATGTAGTTAACAAACCAGGAAATTTCATCGGCATGGGCTTCTATCACTACTTTGTATTTCTGTCCGGGATTTATTACCCCCACAGCAGTGCCGTAGGTATCAACTATAGTTTCATCAATATAGGGCTTCAGATAATCGAGCCAAAGCTTTTGGCCGCTGCTTTCAAAACCGGTGGGTGAGGCATTATTGAGGTAGTTTTCTAAAAATTTTTTGGATTCTTTTCGCATAGTGCGACAAAGATAAACAAGTGGTTTAAAACAGCATATATAATTGCGTTTTGAATGGGATTGTTACATGCTTCCCAATCGAATATCCAGGCTGGCTTTTGCGTTATAGGTTTGACCAGCGCCAAATTCAAATCCAAATCCAAGTCTTTCAGACACAAAATACCTGAAACCAAAAAATGCTTGAGAAGTTCTGGATTTACCGAGTTCGTCATTTAACTTAGAGGCAGAATATCCGTGATTTACATTGCTCTTGTAGCTATGAATGGAATATCCGCCTTTAATTCCAAGGTAGGGGTCAAAATCATCATTATTACCAAAATGGAATAAAATGCGCAGTCCGAAATCCGAAGTGTTTAAAGTAATGGAATTGCCAGTACTGGCATTGTAAATGGAATTGACATCGGTATAACCATTAAACTTGGAACTTGCCTGATAACGGGAAAATGAGAATCCCAGGCTGATACGGTCGCTAAAACCCATATCGTAATTTACTGAAGGAATCAATATGGTAGAAGTAGAAAATCCTTCAGGCTTTAAAGTATTTTTATAGGCTTTTTCTACAAATCCATTGGTATGCCAACCCAAACCAAAAGAAAGATTTTGCTGGCCTTTATATTTTTGGGCTTGAAGTTGAATTCCGCAAACAAACATGCAGAGGGTTAAAAGGAATTTTATTTTCATAATTGCAATTTATGAACTGCTAAGGTTTTATGCAAATCCCAGCGTATTGCCACTTAGTTTCATTAGTTTTATAATTTACATTATGTTAAGTAACAAATTCAAAAGAAAGCCGGATATAAAAACATCCGGCCTACTCTTTAATTTTAATTGCCAGCGGCTTTGGTTGCTTTCAATGCAGCCACTTTTGCCTCATGGGCATCCGCGTCTGATTGATTGCCCAATTCCAGGGCAACATTTTTTAATGTGGTGTGAATGCTTATCAGTTCGTCAATACTGTAATTGGTATTCTCAGCAGCCATTTCCAGATATTTGGCAGCCTGTCTGTACAAATCTTTAATTTCAGCATCAACTTTTTTGCGAGCTTCTCCTACTGAGTCCATTTTCTTTTTCAATAGCAAATCGCGGTTATACATAAGCAGCAATCTGCCCAGGTTGTTATTTGCATCATAATTAAACTCGTCTTTTTCAATGGCTTTCAGATAATCGGCCTCCGCTTTCTCGTAATCTTTGCGTTGCTCATACAATACCGCACGGCTATAGTACAATCGACTGTCGGGGTTCAGTTCTATTTGTTTATTCAAATCATCAAACAGTTTCTCAACCTTATCTATCGAAATAAAATAGTTTATCAGCAATTGAAAAATGGCATTGTCGCCCGGTGCACGTTTGATTCCATCGCGTATTACAGTCTCGGCTTTAGCCGTATCTCCGCTTTCGAGGTAAGATTTACTCAATGCTTCGATAACCAGCGGTGTATTGGTACCATCGTTAAACATGGTTTGCAAAACATCCAGTTTCAATTTTGAATCGGAGCAGTAATAGGCCGATAATGCCAGCTTATCTCCGATGGTTTTCTTGGTTACCTCTTGCCTTTCCAGTGCATTTGAGCTGGCGGTATCGAGTTTGTCGTACAAATACAGGCAAAAACGATAGTAATCAATGGATTTAACATAATCCTTATCTGCAAATGTTTGAAAAGACTCATTATAGCAGGCAATGAATGAACTATAGGTTTCTGCTTCGGCATCTTCAATGTCGATTTTCTTTTGAACCGGGCTTTTCCAGAATTTAACCATTGCATCACCTGCGATGTAACCGGCATCTTTACTAATTGGAACAATCAGTTCGTCGCCTTTTTTCATATAAATGCGCGAATACACCATAGAACGTACCACCCACATATGCGAATTTTCAGCGGCACCTGGGTAGGTCATTGCTTTGTCAATATCGTCTTTGGCCAGCAGTATAGAACTCACAGTTCCATCCTGAATGGCGTTGTAAGCCGAATTGGTGTACTTGTTTACTTGAGCGCTTGCAGCTAGGTTAAAACCTAAAACGGCTGTGGCCAAAGCTGCGGTTTTGAAAAATTTATTCATTGTTGTCGTTGGTATCTTCTGTTTCTTCTGCTTCGTCCGCGTCATTTTCCAAATCGGTGGCCTCGTCAATCACTTCGGTAGTATCTACTTCCATGTCGCCCAGTCCTTCTACACCTTCTCCGGTCAATTCGCTTTCTTCCTCTTCTTCGCGTGGCACCTTGGTAATACCGGCAATCTCATCGTTTCCTTTGATATTGATCAGTCTTACTCCCTGGGTTGCACGTCCCATTACCCTTAGTTTTTCAACCGACATGCGTATGGTCATTCCGCTTTTGTTAATGATCATCAGCCCGTCGTTATCGGTTACGGAAAGCATACCTACCAGGTTTCCGGTTTTTTCGGTAACGTTTATGGTCTTTACACCTTTTCCGCCACGGCCGGTAATCCTGTAATCTTCCAGGTCTGTTCTTTTACCGTATCCTTTTTCGCTCACCACGAGTATGGTTGTTTCCTTATCTTCAGGATTTACACAAACCATGCCAATCACCTCGTCCTTGTCGCTTTCCAGCGTCACACCTCTAACTCCGCTTGCGGTTCTACCCATCGGGCGCACCTTGGCTTCGGGGAAACGGATGGCTTTTCCGCTTCGTTTGGCTATCAGTACTTCGCTTTTTCCATCGGTCAGGCAGGCTTGTACGAGTTCATCCCCTTCCCTTACGGTAATTGCATTAATACCATTTGAACGCGGGCGGCTGTAAGCTTCGAGCAGTGTTTTCTTAACGGTACCTTTTTTGGTTACCATTATAATGCTATGGCTTTTCAATGCTTCCTCGTCAGACAGATTGCTCACATTCAGGAATGCACGAATCTTATCTTCAGACGGGATATTGATGATATTCTGTATCGGGCGTCCCTTGGTGGTTTTACCTCCTTCGGGAATTTCGTATACTTTCAACCAGAAACAACGTCCCAGCTCGGTAAACAGCAATAAATAGTTGTGGGTAGATGCTACAAACAGATGTTCAACAAAGTCGGTATCCCTGTGCGCAACTCCTCTCAGGCCTCTTCCACCGCGATTTTGCTCTTTGTATTCCTCCAATTTGGTGCGTTTTATATAGCCCATGTGTGATATGGTAACTACTACCTCTTCGTTTGGAATCAAATCTTCGATATTGATTTCTTCCGCATTGAACTCGATACGGGTGCGGCGGTTATCACCAAATTTATCTCTAACTTCAATCAGTTCATCCTTAATAATCTGCATTTGAAGTTTTTCATCGGCCAAAATGCTTTCCAGGTATTGGATTTCTTTCAGTACTTCATTGTATTCGGCGCGTATTTTATCGCGTTCCAGACCGGTAAGGCGCTGTAAACGCATATCCAATATGGCTTTTGATTGTATTTCACTAAGCCCGAATCTTTGCATCAACCCGGCTTTAGCTTCATCGGGGTTTACACTTTCTCTGATGAGTTTAATCACCTCATCCAGGTTATCGATGGCAATGAGTAAACCCTCTAAAATATGTATACGTTTGCGGGCTTCTTCCAGCAAATAGTTGGTGCGGCGCAATACAATTTCGTGGCGGTGGTTTACGTAATGCTTAATCATATCTTTCAGATTCAGCATTTCGGGTTTACCATTTACCAGGGCAATGTTATTTACCGAGAAACTGCTTTGCAGGGGGGTAAATTTGTATAGTTGGTTGAGAATAACGTTTGGAACGGCATCGCGTTTCAGTTCAAACACAATGCGCATACCTTGCCTGCCGCTTTCATCGCGCACAGCCGATATTCCTTCAATTACTTTTTCATTGATTAATTCTACGGTTTTGATAATGATTTGTGAAGGAGTTACCTGGTAAGGCACCTCGTTTACAATAATCATTTCTTTGCCGGTGCTGGTAGTTTCGAAATCGGTTTTACCGCGCATCATTATGCGGCCGCGACCAGTTTCAAATGCATCTTTTACACCTTCTACCCCATATATCACGCCTCCGGTTGGGAAATCCGGACCCTTAACGTGCTGCATTAATTCGGGAATGGAAATTTCCGGATTATCTATATAGGCAATGGTTCCATCGCAAACTTCAGTAAGGTTGTGAGGTGCCATATTGGTGGCCATACCAACCGCAATACCAGCCGCACCATTTACGAGCAGATTTGGAATTTTGGCAGGCAATACGGTGGGTTCTTCCAGACTTTCGTCAAAATTGGGGCGAAAATCAACCGTATTTTTATCAATATCGGCCATCATTTCCTCGGCAATTTTGCGCATACGGGCCTCGGTATAACGCATAGCTGCTGGTGGATCACCATCGATAGAACCAAAGTTACCTTGTCCGTCTACCATGGGGTATCTGAGGCTCCACTCCTGGGCCATACGCACCATCGTATCGTAAACACTGCTGTCGCCATGCGGGTGATACTTACCCAGCACCTCTCCTACAATCCTAGCAGATTTTTTGTAAGCCCTGTTAGAAGCCAGGCCCAAATCCATCATACCGTAAAGAACCCTGCGGTGTACAGGTTTCAATCCGTCGCGCACATCGGGCAGCGCACGTGAAACAATTACCGACATCGAATAATCGATGTAAGCGGTTTTCATCTCATCTTCAATGTTGATTGGAATGATTCTTTCTGATAATTCGTTGTTCTCGTCCATGCGTAATTATTAACGGTGCAATTTACAACCAAAAGCCCACTCTGACTGCATGTTTGCCAACATTTTATGCCCATTATCAGCGCTTTTTTTCACAGGTATTTATATCTTATTTAAATAAAAGGTAAATGGCTGATTTTAATGGTTAAGGTTTAGTGGTTAATGATTAATGGAGTTGGTTGCCTTTTGTCGCCAATGCCATTCCCTATTCCCCATTCCCTGCACCGTATTCGCCTCCACTGCCCCCTGTTATCGCCTCCGCTATTCCCCATTCCCTATTCCCCATTCCCTGTCATCGCCTCCGCTATTCTCATCCGGCTGTTCATTGCATTTTGCACTTTGCGCTTTGCACTGCTCCCTACTCCCAGCCCCCTGCTCCCTAACAAAAAAAGGCTTCCGAAGAAGCCTTTTTTCTGTTATCGCAAAGCGATTATTTATAATTTTTATCGTGACTGCTGCTTTTGGTAGCCTTCAGGATTTTGTATTTAGATGAACCGTTGGGTTTCAAAATCTGAATTTTGCCATATCCCAGTTTGTTTAATCTTTCTTCAAGCAATAACATATCACCCGAAACTACAATGATTACTTCATCGGTTTTGAGGTTGTTTTTAGCCAGTTTATTCAAATCGTCAATGGTTACGGCATTCAATACGGCCATTTGTTGCTGCGGATAATCCACAGGTAAATCGCGAATGGCAAGTCCCATAATAAAACCGGCTTTCTGTCCCAGTGATTCATACTCCAGGGCTTCGCTAGCCAGCAGTGCTGCTTTGGTAAATTCAAATTCTTCCTTGGTTAGACCCTGATTGCGGTACTTCTCAAGTTCAGACATGATTTCTTTGATCGCACTGTCTGTAGCACCTGCTTTAATACCGGCACTTACAGTATAAGTACCTGGTAAGTCCTTGTAGTTGGCGCTGTATCCACTGCGAATGCCATAGGTCCAACCTTTGTCTTCGCGAATATCCAGGTTCAAACGACTGTTAAAGTTTCCGCCCAAGGCAAAATTCATAATGTTGTTTTTAAAGAATTCACCCGCCATATCATAAGGCATGCTGCGGAAACCCATCAAAATATCAGATTGATCGGCATCATCGTATTCAACACCAAACAACTGGGTAGTTTCAAATTGAGGGAAGCCAGATGGTTTGGTAATGGTTACATTTTTGGTAGCCCATTTGTCGAGGAAAGCCAGTTTGGCAAATACCTCTTCAGATTTTAGCGGACTTACAACCACCAATTTGGTCATGTTTGGAGCAAAATATTTGTTGTAATAAGTTTTGCAATGTTCAAGGGTAATTTTTTCCAATTCAGCTTCGCCCACATAGCGGCCCAAAGCATTGTTGCTACCCCACATTAATTGGCGGTATACATTTCGGGCACCGGTACCACGGCTACGCAGACTGTTGCGGGCACCTTGCACCGCATTTTTCTTCATTTTCTTGAATTCTTTTTCATCCCAGCGGGGTTTAAACATCATTTCTTCCAGCAGTGCAATTGCACCATCCAGTTTATCCTGGGGGCAGAACAATGAAATACTGGTAGAAGTACCGCTGCTTCCGAAACTAATGCTGGCGCCCAGGTTTTCCATGGCATCATCCAGTTCTTTTGGTGTTTTCAGGGCTGTACCATTATTTAAAGTAGCTGCCATAAAACCGGCTGTGCCCGGAGGAACGTCTTCACCTTCAAGTAAATTTCCACCCTCCATATTCATAGTAATAGATACCATGGGAGTTTCGGTAAATTCGGTACCCAAAACCTCCAGGTTGTTGCTCATTTTTTTGCGGTAAATGGTGGGCACTTTCGGTGCTACAGGTGCACCTGGGGTTGGACGCACCCCACGATCGAAATTATCTACAACCGGGGTATATTTCAGATTCAGATATTCTGCTTCAGCCACTGGATTTTTATAGGTAGCATTCGGATTAAAGCTATTGTATTTCAATGCTTTCAATTCTTCTTTTGTCAATCCATCGGCAGGTGGTTCAATTACAATGGTAGAGCTGAATTTGCCTTTTACATATTTGCGATACACACGCATAATATCATCGCGGGTTACAGCAGCATATCTGTCTGCATCATCCTGCAGATTAAGACGGCTGCCGTCTTTCTTTTTCAAATCAAATAAATACCAATATGTGCTCAACAGACTTGCTTTGTAACTGGCATCTTCGAGGCCGCTGCCATAAGTTCCTAATATGCTGTTTTTTGCACGGCTTAAATCTTCGTCTTTAAAGTTTACAAATTCAAATGAATCGATTGAATTTTTCAGCATGTTTTGCAGCTGTTTTACATCAGACCAGGGGTAACCGGCCACGGTAAATGTGAAATCACCCGCCAATTCATGGTTTATGGCGGTCATGGGGTTATTGGTGGCAGAGGCCTGCAATGCCCATGGATCTTCCATATCCAGGAATTTTTTGTATAAAACAGAGTTACGGGTTCCACCTATTAAATAGGCAAGCATATCCAGTGCTGCCTCATCTTCATGTCCTACAGGTACACCTGGGTAAGACATTTCAAAAACAGGTACATAAGCATTTGGGTCGGTATAACCCTTAATTTTGTTTTCAGTTAATACAACAGGTTTTACGCGTTGTTTTTTTACTTCAGGGCATTTTGTAAAAGAGCCATAGTATTTTTCTACCCATTTTACTACATCATCTGTATTTACATCACCAACCACAATTACGCAAGCATTGTTTGGACCATACCAGCGCAGAAAGAAGTTTTTAAGGTCGTTGCTGTCTACACGGTCCAGGTCGTCGGTAAAGCCAATGGTGCTCCAGCTGTATGGATGGTCATTCGGGTATAAGTTCTGGTCTTTTACTTCCTGCATAAAACCATAGGGTTGTGATTGCCCCTGGTCTTTTTCGTTTTTTACAGTAGAACGCTGAACTTCAAATTTCTGTTTGGTAAAGGCTTCTAGGAAGCAACCCATACGGTCGGCTTCCATCCACAATGCGGTTTCTGTAAAATTGCTGGGGAAAGTTTCAATATAAACTGTACGGTCGCGGGTGGTATTACCATTTACATCACCCCCATATTGTTTAATTAGTTTAAAATGTTCTTCATCGGCTACGTGTTTAGATCCCTGAAAAAGCATGTGTTCAAAAAAGTGGGCAAAACCTGATTTTCCGGGCAATTCGCGGGCCGAACCTACGTGGTAAGTCACGTTTAAGTGGGTAACCGGATCACTGTGGTCTTCGCTAACCAGCAGTGTTAATCCATTGGGAAGCTGATACTTAGAATATGGAATAATCAGCTTTCCGGGCTGAGCCTCCACTTTTTCTAGCAATACGGCTTGTGCCGATGCATACAAACTCATAAAGCCTGCACACATTGTAAGAATTAGTTTTCTTTTCATTTTATACAGTGATGGTGCAAAAGTATAAGGAATACAATGATTCAGATTGTCATCTTAGATAAAAAATCAAATTTTAATGACAAGCAGCACATTCTATTGCCAAAATTTGACACAAAATATTCTAAAATAATGGTACAAATTAATAAGAATGCACATCGTATTAATGAATAGCGTTAAATTTGCATTTTTGGTAAACAAATCGTTTAAATATCTGCTTCCATGTTTGTTATGGATTTGTTTCATCTCTGAGTCAAAAGCGCAGAGTAGCAGAAATATGTATGGACGTGAGTTTTGGGTTACCTTTACCGAAAATCTCTACCCCGATACCTTTAATCATCTCATAGTTACCCCTTCTGTAGCCGATACCATACGCATCTACAATCCGCAATTAAATGCAGCTGCTGTTTTTCCAGTTAAACCGGGTATTCAGAATATAGTACGCTACCCAAAAACCTCTATTAATTTTTGGTATAGCACCGCCTCATTTGTACCCCAAGGCAAGGGAGTGATTGTTACATCTAAGTTTGGCGATTTTGCATTGCAGGCTGTTAATACAGTTTCGGGTAGTACCGATGTGGCCACCATTTTGCCAACGCAAGTACTTTCTACCGCGCGCGAATATTTGGTGCACACTGCTGCCGGCAATACAGGCAAAGAAAGTCAGGTTGCAGTGATTGCCATGGACCAGGGCACTACCACTGTGGAATTTACCGCAGGCAGTGACCTAACCGGCTTGGGGGGCAAAGGCAATGTATTTACCCGCGATTTGAAATATGGCCAGGTTTTTCTCATCCAGGCCCTGGATACCCAGAATCTTACAGGAACTATCATTAAGGTTAAAAACAGTTGCAAACGAATAGCCGTTTTTGCCGGTGCCAAATGCGCCCGTATTGAGGATAAAAGCGGCTGTATTGGTTGCGATGTACTCTACGATCAATTATTTCCCAGTTGGGCTTTGGGTACCGATTATTACGCACCTCCGGTGCCCGATACCAAATCATGGATCATAAGTATTGCTGCCTTATATAATAATACCAATGTAACCATAAACGGAATTACATTGCCGCCATTGCAGAAAGGAGAATGGGTGCAACGCACACTTACCGGACCTGCCATATTAAAGTCAGACCTACCAATTTCTGTAATCCAACTTATGAAAAGCGCCGGCTGCAATGGGGCCGTTGCACCCACCAGCGACCCTTCCATGCTTATAATTGCACCAGCCAGTTCGGGGGTATACAATGCTTCAACCTCTGTATATAGAAATGCAGCTTATACGGTAAATAAAATAATGTTGGTTGCTAAAACCTTCAATGCCCCTTCTGTTAAAATCAACGGAACCGCTATTCCGGCCTCTGCCTATCAGAAATTTACAAACGGCAGCAGCTATTTTTGGTTTGGCACTTACCCTATCAATTTTAATAAAACCTGGGCCCTAACCTCCGATTCTTTTTTTCAGGCCTATCAATTTGGCCTTGCCAATGCTGAATCGTATGCTTCCTGCATCGGAGCTTCATTCCCAAATTTTAAAGCCGATTTTAGTTTCTCGCCCAGTCCGGTTTGCAACCCCAATACCCCGATTAATTTCAAAGCCAATGGTGATAGTTTGGGCGCATTTACCTGGTTTTTTGGCGATGGTAATAGCGCCACTGGCAAATCTGTAAGCCATGTGTACGGCAAAACCGGCATTTTCAAGGCCGGAATCGTAAATCCATCTTCGGGTGGTTGCACCGACTCTATAGCCATGATTGTAAAGGTACTTGAAGGGCCAAACCTGGGCTTACCCCGCGATACCCAGCCCTGCATCGGAAGTGTATACCGGGTAGATTTACCAGCCAATAAAAAATACAAATACAGCTGGGATAATGGCAGTACGGCATTCATCCAAAGTTTCCCTTCCAGCCACAGAGCTGTTCTTACCACTACGGATACACAAGGATGTGTTTCGGTAGATACAATCAACATTCAATACCGCAATTGCAATAATTACGACTTGCGACTGGCAAATGTATTCACCCCCAATGGCGATGGGTTTAATGATGAATGGCGTGTAATATATAAGGCGTATAAAAAAATTGAAGTAACCATATTTAATCGATGGGGCGAAGTAATGTATGCTTATACCCTGCCCGATGAGGCTGATTGGAATGGTATGGTTGATAATAAATTTACCCAATGCCCGGAGGGTAGCTACTTTTATCGTATTGTAGCCACAGACAATGAAGGTGGTAAAAAAGAAATATCTGGCGCAATTACCCTGATTCGCTAATTCTTAAACATTGTCTATTATTTGTCAGGATTCTAGGACATTTTATGTCATATTTCTACTAAAATAAAATTGTATATCACAGTATATTAATTATTTAAATCCATTTATATTTTCAAACTTTCGTTAAAAAACTGTCACATTACAGTCACATCGCTATCTGAAATCTTTCTTAATTAGGAAAAAAGTTTAATATTTGTTCGAACAGATATTAGCCTATGCGTAAAACAATACTTAAGATCTTCTTCTTCGCCGCAACATGTGGCATCGTGTTTTTCTCCAAAACCAATCAAAGTGGCCCCGGTGCTGGATATACCAATGCACCTAGTGAAAGCAACTGCGCAACCAGCAGTTGCCACAACAGCTATTCATTGGTCACTTCATCTTCCAATTCCAAATGGGGTAAAATACAATTAAACAACAATTTCACTGGCAGCGGGTATATCCCCGACTCATCCTACACGCTTAAACTGAAATATGTAGAGATTGCAGCAGGTGGTGACAAATGGGGGTATCAGATTACCTGCCTGGACGAAGCCACTGGCGCACCTGCAGGTACTTTTAGTACCCCTGATAGCCGTTCTCAATCGTACTCTTCTACAGTGGGTGGTAAAACCCGCAGCTACCTGGGTCATACCAGTTCGGGTGTTGCCTCTACAGATAGCACCGAGTGGATTATTAAGTGGAAAGCACCCAGCAGCAATGTGGGCAATGTGAAGTTCTACGTTACATTAAATGTGGCCGATGCCAACAGCGGGGTTTCGGGTGATGTAATTTATGCCAAAACCTTTTCGTTTGGACCTTCTACTTTGCTTCCAACCTGTAAAGTTAAAATTCAGGACACGCTTTACTGCTCTGGTGTAGCCCTTACATTTGATGGCACTTACACCAATTCACCCACAAAATACGAGTGGACATTCTTAGATATTGGAGGAACTCCAATTACCAGCAATCAGGCAACTCCGAAAATCACTTACAATACTCCCGGTAATTACCGTGCAGTGCTAAGGGTAAAAAACAATAAAGGTTTATCAAACTACGATACACTTAAATTTTCTGTAATTCAGGGCGCTACACCTCCAACATTAAATGTGGGAAGCAGCGTAAATATTTGCAAAGGGGATAGTTTACTATTACAGGTTAAAACCCCGGCAACTGGCCATACTTATTCTTGGAGCCCTACGGGCCAAACCACACAAAGTATTAAAACTGCAGACTCTGGGGTTTATTTTGTAACGGTAAAAAACAGCAACAAATGTTTTCGCACTTCAAGTAACGTTGTAGTTAAGGTTAAGCCCAAACCCGGTATTAACTTACTTAAATCATTCAGCGGTGACACCGTTTGTGCCGGAAATCCATTTACACTGGCTACATTTATCACCACAACCCCAGCCGATTCGTTTAGCTTTATAAGCAAAAACGGGCCTTATAGTAAAAAAGATACCATTCAGCGTGTATTGCAATCAGGCAGCGCTACCTATTCTGCCTGGGCAAAAAATACATTTGGGTGTATCAGCCCCGAAGCTAAAGCTGTTGTAGTTACCAAAGCCCCATCAGCAGCCCCCACTGTTTCAACTTCCAATATCACTTTTACCTCCATGCGTTTTAAATGGACCACCCTGGCCAATGCAACAGCTTATCGTATTTCTTTCGATACCGGTAAAACCTGGTTAACTCCAACCAATGGAGATACCGGCACTTATTATGATGTAACCGGATTAATCGGTAATACCACAATACAAGGTCAGGTAATAGCTCTAACCAAAGGCCAGTGCTCGCAATCCCTTGCTGGAATTGGCGTAGGTACTACCCAAAGTTGCAGCCCATTGAATTACACTGTGCAAGGTCCTTCCAGTGCAGTTTGCCGAAATGGTCAGGCCACCATCGTAATAAAAGGCTTGGCGGGTAAAAAAGTGGGTATCCGCATTGATGGTAATTTCCGCGGAACAGATACTGTGCAAACTGTTACTGTTGTTGGTTCTAAAGATTACCAAATTGGAGTAATAGACTCTACAGCAGTAGTATGTGGTTATACCAATAAAATAGTGAACATTCAGGAAGATTCAGTGCGCACTCCAGTGAGCAATCTGGGTAAAACAGCCAATTTCTGCTCTAATAACAATTCAGTTTCACTGCCCATGAATGCCACCAAGCATGCATCCGCCGATTCTGTTTTGTTCTTTGCAAACAATACAATTTCGGCCACAAAGAACAATGGCAATTATACCTATACCGTTAAAAACAACGATTCTGTATGGGTAGTTGGCAAAAATAGCCGTGGATGCTTCAGCGATCCGGGTGCCAAAACCATGGTGGTTATAAACCCTATTCCCAATGCGGCATTCACCAGTTCTAATGTGCATTTCCAATATAAATTCAAAGCCACACAAAGTGGAGGTACCCATACCTGGAAGTTAGACACCATGACCCGCACCGGCGATAGCAGCCTTTTTGATCTAACACCCTATGTAAATAAAACTGTAAAAATCAAACATACCATTACTGTAAACGGTTGCTCATCATCAGACTCAAACAGCTTCGCAGTACCTGATTTTAACAGCAGCAAATATTTATCTGCTATTGCGGTAAAAGTATATCCAAATCCTGCCAATGATGTATTGAATATTGTGGTAAAAGATATGAAAGGTAGCGCTACAATGCAGTTTTACAACAGTACCGGACAATTGGTTCAAACCAATGTTGTAAAACCTGGAATGAACACCATAAAAATCCTGGCGTTACCGGCAGGTGTCTTACACTACACTCTAACCACTTCATCATCTCAGACTACCGGTAGCATAGTCATTGAACGGTAAGGAGGGTTTAACCGTTTCTCTGACATATAATAAGGTCCGCCCTGAAACCAGGCGGGCCTTTTTTATTTTATAATGTTTGTGAATGCCATATTTTTTTAGCAACCTTTGTTAAAAATAGCCATGAATACTTACAACCTTCTTCTACACGTTCTGCACATTACTTGCGGCGTTTTTTGGGCCGGTGCCACCTTGCTCATGCATTTCTTCTTTATTCCAGCTGTAAAGAAAAGCGGCCCTGAAGGTGGTAAAATGATGCAGGCTCTGCTATCAACCCGTCAATTTCCATTGGTATTAACCTTTATGGGATTGTTAACGGTGATAATGGGAGTTTTATTGGTACACAGTCTTTCCAATGGATTTGAAGGCTGGTGGTTTGGCAGTAAAATGGGCATCGTATTATCTACAGGCGGCACTTGTGGTATAATAGCGTTATGTATAGGTATTTTTATAAACCGACCCGCCGCAGAGAAAATTGCAAAAATATCGGCCAGCGTTGCTGCATCTGGCAATCCACCCACAGCCGATCAGGCAAGCCAATTAAATGCACTCAGAGGTACAATTGTAAAGGGCCTTAGCTATATAGCCTGGCTTTTGCTCATAGCCACCATTTGCATGGCCGGTGCACATTATATTTAATTTACCTAAAGAGGTTTTCCAAGGCTGGCTTCAGGTTTCCAAACTGGAATTGAAACCCACTATCAGTTAACTTTTGGGGTATTACCCATCGGCTTTTTAGTATTAACTCAGTTTCAGTACCGAGTAAAATTGCGCCCATTTCCAGCATCCATTTTGGGGTAGGCAATCCTGTTTTTACCTGTAGTTGACTCCTCAAATGTTGCATAAAATCTGCATTTGAAAGCGGATTGGGCGCGGCCAGGTTTACCACTCCGTTTATATTTTCATTGTTAATGATAAACTGTAAAGCATTGGCAAAATCCTGCTCATGAATCCAGCTAAACATTTGGGTTCCGGGTCCCATTTTACCGCCTAAACCCCATTTCACCAAATTGCTGAAGTATGGCAAAACACCAGCTCCTTTTCCTAAAACTATGGCCGTACGAATGGCGATTTGTCGCACTCCCGGATGGCTTTGTTCAAAAAAACAGTTTTCCCAGGCTTTGCATACCTCTACCGAAAATCCTTTTCCCATTTCACCCCTATCTTCGGTCATGGCCTTATCCAGGCTGTGGCGATAGATAGTGGCTGAGGCAGCATTGATCCATACTTTGGGGGGCTGATTGCAAGCTGCCATTGCCTGGTGTAAAACACGGGTGCTATCCAAGCGCGAAGCAAATATGGCAGCCTTATTTTTTGTATTGTACCTGCAGTTTACACTTTTACCACTTAGGTTTAGTACCACATCGGCCCCGTTTAAAGCATGCCGCCAGGGCCCCAGGGTTTTGCCATCCCAAACCTCGCAATTAGCTCGGGCGATTTTAAAATCCGGGTCTCTGCTTAATAGGGTCCACTCTATTTCTTGGCTCAAATGTTTGATCAAACTTTTACCCAGAAATCCATTGGCACCTGCCAGTACAATTTTCATTTCACTTTAAAAATTACAAAAAACAAAGCGATTCTGAATAGCACCCAGGTATAGCTTAGGGCTTTTTTGTAACCCATAACAGTTACCCGGCGTTTGTGTTCCATAAACATGGCCATAAGCACAGCCCCCAGGCCTGCTGCAGCAAGAAAAGAGGTGTCATACCCCCAAAACTGCATTAAAAGCAATGCGCCGTGCAAGGGCAATAATAGCAAACCTCCAAATGCACTCACAAGCGCCACATGGCCCAGATAATCATACAATCGTTTTTCACCGGCAATGAGGGCCATCAAGGCCTGAAAGCCAATCTGGGATATGAACAACCAGGATTCGCGCAAGGTAAGATCATTGAAACGGGTAAATTGGGTAAACCATTGGCTGAAATATATACCCGCTGTAAACTCAACAATAAGCAAACAAATCAGCATAAAAATGCTGCGCATAAGCCAGTTTTTTTCTGGGATGCAATCCAAATACCCTCTACCCGGTGCAGGTGCCATTATTTTGCGGTTAAAACTGATGAAATTATAAATGCCCGCTAATAATGGGGCCACTATTTGAGTTGTGGCCACTGTTTTAATCCATTTCCAGCGGCTGCCAAGAATTGCTACCAGACTGTGATACCCATAGGTAACCTCGCCTGTAGATTTATTTAGCAATGCAATATGATTTTTAGCCTTTTGCATATCAATTTTGGTTTTGGTGTAAGGACCAATTTGTTGGTAGGGTTCGCGGCCATTTTCGGCCAGCAGGTTGTGTTGCACAAATTTGCCGGTATACCAGCGGCACATGGGGCAATCGGCATCATAGATTATTACCAGGTCTTTATTGGGTGTCATGGTAGTTTGTATTATTTATATAAATTCAATGATATCGTTGGAGTCTTTTCGATTGATGTGTTCAAAGGATTTTGAATTAATTATATATTTATAATCCCTTTTGGTTTGAAATAGAATAATAAGCGCAGCAACTGGCGATGTAAATGCCAATGCCCATATCAAAGCACCCCCATCAATCAGTCCAATAATAAGTAGAACAATTAAATAGATGCCGTGCCATTTGCGATTTGACAATCCTGCAATTTTTTTTGCATTGTACAACTGCACCAGGGTATCAATGATTTGAATGCCTCCCAAATAAAACCAGGCAGCAATCAACATTCTTCCTACATCTGACAGTTTTAAACTTGCACAAACAATTCCAGAAAGAAACAGAAAGAAGCAAAGGATTTGAATTATCAACGAGGTTAGTTTCCAGTATTTCATTTTATTAGTTATTGTATTTTCAATATTTATTGAAAGTTAGTTGCAAAAAAAATTATTTCAGCACCTTTAACAATCGGCTAAAGAACCAGTTTTCATCGGCTTTCAGCACGGTTTCGATGGTATTGTCCATTTTGCCCACAAAGCCACTAATGCCTTCTACCATGCGTACAAATTCTTTGGCTTCTTTATCGCCTTTTTTATGCTCTACTTTGGCAATGTCTTTCAGATTATTGCGCACGGGCACAATCTCGCGTTTGCGGCGTTCTTCGGCCACGCGCTTGGCTATTTCCCAAATGTCTTTTTCCGCCCTGAAAAACTCCCGCCTCTCTCCCATTTTCAACTCCTTATAAATCAGGTTCCAGTTCAGCAACTCACGCAGATTCATATTGGCATTACCGCGGCTAATTTGCAATTTATCCATCACCTCTTCAGTACTCAATGCTTCGTGACTTACCATAAGCAAAGCGTGTACCTGCGCCATAGTGCGGTTTATGCCCCAGTTGCTGCCCAGGGTGCCCCATAACTGTATAAACTGCTGTTTTGCCTCTTGTAATTCCATGGTTCAAATATACTACAAATTCCTAAACTTTCAATAGTTACTGAAAGTTTATTTTATTCAATTTTCCACATTTTACAATTACATAGTTGCAACAAATTGCATAACTGTTAATTATCGTTAAAAATCCAAATGGCCACTATACCTGTATCGTTTTCTTTTCCTGAATAGTTTTTTGAACTTACGTTTAAAAGCGTATTTATAAACGGAGGTATTATAGGCCCGTTGGCTCTTTTTTCTCTTACCCCAGTGCCATGGAATGCGGGCCATGGGTTTAAAATCGGTGTAGCCATAGGTAGTTCCGTCTAGTTCTACCCTGGTTTGAATTTGTATTACAGTTTTGCCATTCTTATAAAAAGACTCAGTAAAATCGAGTTTTCGCTGTTCCTGTCTTATTCGATAGATGTTTTCCGGTTCAAAACAGGCATTATCCAGTATGTTAATTCCGGTTAAATCACCGCTAATCCAGCGGCCTTCTTTTTGGCCTTTTGCATATTTGCCCACTGCATTCGGGGTTCCACTTATGCTGTAGAAAACCCAGATACTATCGCGCATTCCGTTTTTCCACCATCCATCAAAGTGTTTGGCCCCGGTAATTTGTATTTCAGTTACTGGTGCTGGTTTTCCGGTGGCTATCAACTCTCTGCCAGTGCTGTCGTATATAGCGGTATAATAGATGTTTTCAAAAAATACATCGGCCAGGGTGGCACAACTGGATGTAAAATCGATATCCAGGATATAGCCCTCGTACAGGGGTTGACCTTTCAGGTTAAAACCCTTACAAAAACCGAAATGGGGCATCAATTTACCCGGATTTTTCGGATCGGGCAGCTCTCCCTTATTATAGGTGATTTCTTTAAACAACACCCCCGATTCGGTATAGAATTTCCAGGTCCCTACCCTTTTTCCAGAGTCTATATGGCCTTCCTGATTGATAATACCGCTTTTATAAAAATAGCGATGATAACCGGGCCAGGTGGCATTATACTTCAACAGGTCTATAGCACTGCATAAATTGTTATTGATATCCAATAAAAAGACCGGGTTAAAATCCAACAATTCATTTCTAAGGCGACCGTTGTAATCGATATATTCTAAAACAGGTAAAATCCCTAGGCTATCCTTGCCGTCAAATATATCTTGTCCTTTCAGTTTTATATTCTGATTTTGGCTATACAGGATATAAGCCTTCTGGTATTTTTTGAAAACCATTGGGTAAAATGGCTTTGTGGTATCAGGGAAAAATACAGATGCCAGTTGCCCTTTCGTATCATAAGCTTTAACTGGTCCATTGAATATTCCATTCTTAAAGGTTGCGTGCAAAGTTTCAACTGCCTGACGGTGATACATGGTTTTTTGCTTGTAAATTCCGTCGGGCAAGCCGTTTTTGAAATTGAGGCTATCCATTATTTCGCCTTCGATATAGTTAATAAACACTCCGTTTGGCGTATCGTTTTGCCAATACGAACTGTGTATACGATTTGATTCTTTTTTAACTACCAACGGACCAAACAACACGTTTTCATACAAATTAAAATCTGTTTGACCTTCACTACTTCCCGAGAAATACTGGCTTCCATGTAGTTTCTTGTTCTTATAGTTTAAACTTATAGTGTTTTTATTGTTTAGGTGAATTCTTCCTTCTAAATATCCGTCTTCATATTTGGCCGATTGAGACCAATAGTATTGGCCACGCGTTACATCTCCATATATAGTGCCATCTGAAGCCGCAAAAGCAAGGTTATTGCTGCTTAAGTAGTCCTGCGTTTTAACCGTCAACCAACGGGTTGTATCTGAAAACAAATGCCATTTTCTTATTTTTAAATCCAGGTCTATTGAATTTTTTTTGAAAGATTGCCCAATATTCACATGGCCCGTATAGGGAAATCCATTGTAGTAAACCATTGGGGCTTTTAGTGGAAAGTACTTTTCACCAAACCAATAATTATCCTCTGTATTAAAAAATGCGTTCTTTTCTTTCAGGTATAAAGGAGAATTTTGCCATATATAGGCAGTATTTAAACTTCCTTTTTCTAATATTTCTTTGGCATGTAACTGTTTTTTGGGGACTTCAAAAAGGGTCACAATTTCCAATGTCTGATCATTGGCTGTGGCCTTCGTTAAACGTCTTAATTCGTAATTTTGGGTTTTGTTATTAAAGTATATAGCCGGATAACCCGTGAGCTGCTTTATGCGGTCTGATTGCGATTTCCAATTTCTGAAATTTTTATATTCTCCTTCAATCCAAAATAAATATTCCTCATAAAATTCATTTTTTTTCATTAATTCCATTGTTTCTAATTTAAAATCGTTGTAATAGGCAGCCTCAGGATAAAAGTTTGCGGATTTGTCAAATATATTTGAATAAATTACCAAGAAATTTCCATTGGAGTAATGATATTTTTCTTCATAAATAGTGTCTTTACCAATTGCAAATACATAATGATACAAGTTTCCCAACACGGTATCCTCCGCTATTTTCTTATTGGATATGGAGTATTTTTCCGTTGGATTTATATGGTATACTTGTAGATAGTTGTAGTAGTAAGATAAAAAATGATCATATTTATGTGCATTGCGAAGCGGGTGGTCATATATTTCCTTGCAAATTCCGGTTTCGGCATATTGCGGTATTTCTATAAGCCTTAAGCCAAAGCAGTTGAATTTATACTCATTTTGATTGATATGAATGGTCAATGAGCCATGATAATCCAACGGAAAATCAAATAGTTCGCTTAAAGTAGTCTTACTCCCTGCAACTACAAACACATTTAAAATTTTTAAGGGCAGGTATTTATTGAAATCAAAAAATGAAATATAATCACCCCCTTTATACCCAGATGTGGAGGTCTTTTTTGCCTCAACAGTTATATACTTATTGGGGTTGTCTGCAAAAGTAACATGCCCTTTGAAGGTGCTATCTGTATTTGAGATTTCTTTTGAATAAGTTAAAAACCTTTTGGCATTTTTTTTATATTTACCTTTATTGTTTTTTTGATAACTAAATACGCTATCCAATTGCCATACTTTTTTACCGTTTTCATTTGAAATGTAGTGCTGTTGCAAATAGTCTGTTTGATAATATCCAGCACCCTGTTTTAATCCCCGCACGTAATTAAGGCTTGATTTAATTGTCATTTTGCCTTTGATTCGTTTGTATTGAACATAGGTACCGTGTAGTAAACCTGAATCAAGATTCATGGCAATGCTGTCCGTAACCATACCATAGATGCTGTAATTAACCATTTTCCAATGGCCTTGTCTTAATCCGTTGCTATAATATCCAGTGGCCCAAATTATCGGTTCATTCTTGGTTGTATTTTTGGAAAGGTAAAATACTACAGGCCCATTTCGCAGGCCGTTTTTAACACTAAAAAGGGCTGCAGGTTTATTTTTAAATAAATTATAATCCGATTTGAATTTAGTGGAGTCAAAATTGTTACTTATGGCAAATAATACGGCATAATCCCCATCCTTCAATTTGCCAGGAAAGAAAGGTATATCCAGCTCGCTGCCAATGCTACTGTTCCTAATAGAATTGCCTGCTTCCATTTTGTAGGGATAAACCATATAGGTCTTGCCCTGAAATTGAATGGTTTGGGCCTTGGTGGCTGCTATACAAAACAATGCAATACAGGCAATGGCAAGATTTTTAGATTTTAAAAACATATAGGTGAAATAATGTACTAATAAACGCAAAAAAGCAGAAACTATTTCCCGCCTTTAAATCAATTGCCACAATTCGGGCTGGGAAGCTATCATTTTTTTGCTGTACATAATGATAACCGCTGCAGTGAGCCTGTCTTTCCAGTAAAAATTATTGTCGTAATATTTTACTTCGTTCAGCCAACTTTCCGCATCGGCGGATAAGAGGTTAAAATTGCTGCAAATCCCGGCAAGTAGTTCTTCTCTGCTTTGTTGCAGATAATCGCTGGTGCATTCAAAAACCGCATCCTGCAATGCCTGAAAATCAATATTTTCGGGCTGCTCACGTCGGCTTACAAACACAAATGCAGGCCAGGGTGCACTTATTTCTCCGGTCATGGCAAATTCGCCATTGTGCACCAGCGGTCGGGTCATGTATTTTTCCCAAAGAAAATAATCGGCCTCTCCCCCAGCCAGTGCCTTGCGAGCTCCCTCCAGGTCTTTGCTAATTACAAAATTGGCCTCTCCCAATTCACTGTTTTCGCGTTGAGCCAAAAACATGGCCATCAAATGGCTTCCACTATAGGGCCGGCTAATGGCAAATTTGCTTTGGGCAAAATTTTCGGGCAATGTGGTAGCGCGATTTGCACTGGTAAAAACACCCCATAGCAAAGGCGACATTACCAATGGAAACCGAATTTGAAACTGTTTTTGCATACTTACGGCAGCTATGGCACCTTCGGTAAGCATGATGGCTATGTCTATTTCTCCATTTTCAAGGGCTGCACTCATGGCTCCTGTGCCGCCGGGATAATCGGTCCACTCGTAGTAAAAACCATGGCTGCGCATGATTTCTTTGGTACCGGACAAATGCCAGAAATAATTAAAATGCTCGGGTACACCCCCGATTTTGAGTTTGCCCATGCTTACTGTTTCACAAAGCGGGCTGTGAGTTTTTGGCTGTTTTGCACAAACTCCAACAAATAGGTACCTGGTTTAAGCGCAGAAATTTGGACTTGCACTAAGCCCGCTTTTATTTCCACCTCAGGTGCTTCTAATACCAAAGACCCGGTGGCAGAATAAATTCTAAATGAATGGGCTTGATTGGCTCCGTACACATTCAACACATTATTGGCGGGAATCGGTGCCAGGTAAATACCATTAAGCTGCAAAGGATCAGCCATTAAGGTATTAAAAACAATGGCTGTGCTGCTGTCTCCCTGGCATCCGTTTTCGGCATATACACATTTGTACGTTCCGTTTTGATTCACTTTTAAACTGCGTCCGGTTCCTTTCACAACCCCGCTGCGATACCAGGTATAAGTGCCACTTCCAACATTAGTTGCAAACAGGGTATCGAAATTTCGACTTACAATCGGTGTTGCGGGTTTGGGATTTACTACCAGGGTTTGGGTGTCGGATTTAATGAGGTTGGCAGGTCTTACACAGGGGCCAACTACGTTTACAGTTGCCCATACTTTGCTGCCGTTTACCGGTGTTGCAATGGTAAGCGTGCCCGTATTGCCACTTTGCAGGGTACCATCTACATACCAGCTCCACACAGGTGAAGCACCAGTATTGGTGCCTGATACGTTTACATTCAACGGTTTATTGGCACAACCTGCTGAGGTCGAAGTTGTGGCTTTGGCATTTACCAGACTGTTTACTGTAGGTCTAACTTTATTGGTATTGAATGTAGCAGGACTTACACATTTCTTGTTGCTGGTAAGCACTGCAAAAAAGCTATCATTTGCATTGGGTGTTATAGTAATTGCGTTTGCAACCGTGCTTATGTTGCTCGTATTTTTAAACCAATTCCAGGCTGTAATGGTTCCATTCAAAGCAGCAGGTACATTTATAGTTAATAAGGTAGTATCGCCATCGCAAATGCTGTTTCTGGCGCTGGCCAAAGTTGCGGTACCAATAATGGTATCGGTTACCGTAATGAATGATGAACGGGTTAGCGAGCTATTCCCCAATGCGTTTGTAGCGGTAAGTTTAATGGAGTAGGTGCCCCCTGCTGTGAATCTCAATTGCGGATTTTTTGCAGTACTGTCGGTTCCTCCCACATAGCTAACAGTTTTAGGTGTAACACTCCATGCCCATTGGGTTGGATCGTTCAAACTGCTGTCTAACAATGTTACTGTGGTATTGGTACAAACATCGGTTGCGGAGGCACCAAACAGGGTAATGGGTGTATTTTTTGCCCAGGCATCGTTTGTAAATACACCCCTGCCATGGGTAACAGCCATCAGCATTTTATCGGCTTTGCGATAACGCAGGGTGCTTACTTTTACCGGGCCAATGCCTGCAGTATCTGCTGTCCACACAGGTGAGGTGGCAAAAATATTTGAAGTGCCATAAATACCCAATTCAGTAGCAATCACAGCTTCTCCGATTTTATCCGGATTTAAAACGATGCTCCATACCGGCATATTGGGCAGATTGCCATCTTTCGCAGTCCAGGTGGAACCTGAGTCTTTGCTTATATAAACATTGTTAATACCATAATTACTCAAAACCACGGCTATAGTATCACCTGTGCGTATGGCGTTAAAACCTGAAATGTTCCCCGCATTTACACCTGAGTTTTGGCTTGTAAATGTAGGTGTAGTGGCCCATGCATCATGGGTGCGGTAAATATTACCGGCATCGGTTCCCACCCACAAACGCGATTTGCCACCTTTGGTTGTATGTATATAAAATGCACTACCCAAATCGGAAGCACCGGTTTTGTAATAAACCGAATCCAAAGCACCGGGTGAGGTATTGAGTTTTTGGCGGTAAACACGACCCGCAGAACGATAGCTGATTAAGCCAGGGCCAGCATCGTCCCAAATGGCCGGGTTTATAAAACGACCCAGACTTGGGCGACTGAGCAGTGTATTGGATGAACCCCAGCTGTTGGTGGTATAGTAGTATGTATTATAAACGTAAGAAGATATTTGCTTGGAGCTATTGGAAGGGCTGATAAAACAATAAGCCCCATCGCCTCCGGTAACCTCGGATGTGGCATTTACACCCGCAGCAGTAAATCGTTGGGTTCCGTTATCCTGGGCACCAGCAATCATTACGTTTGAGCCTGAGGTTTGGGATAAATCGCCCCAGTAGAATTGGGTTACATTATATCCGCTATTTCGCTCTGCAATGGCAGTAGAACTGGATGACGCAGATGAAACGGATGCGGTATAATAAACACCCCCATCATTGCCAAAAATCACGGTAGAGGAAGAACCTGGTTTATAAACAATGGCATGCTGATCGGCATGAACAAGCGGACAAGAAAGGGTATTGAGATTGGAATTATTTGACCATTTGCTAATGTGGGTCCAGCTATTGGCAGAGTTTGTGGATCTGAACAAGTCTACTCCACCAACGATCAAAGTTGCAGAATCATTAGGATCTACAGCCATAATCAGATCATACCAGGCTTGCCCACGGGTGAAATCTGAGGCAGGGATACCCAAATCCTGATCATCTGGCTCGTTGCGGGCGGTCCAGCTGCTTCCCCGGTTAGAGGTCATTACAATGGAATCCAGTTTACCCCCGCTTTCAAGCATGGCATAAATCCGGTTTGTACCATTGGGTGCGCAGGCTACCTCTACCCTGCCATCTTCTCCGCGAAAAGCAGTGGTCCAGGTGGTACCATTATCGCTATACATTACACGTCCACCACCAGCATCCGCACCGCCATTTGGATTCTTCATGCTTCCGGCCCATATTCGATTATCTGAGGCAATTTCAAGATCGCCAAAACAGTACCTGCCGCCATTTGCCGCAGTACCGCTCACATTCGTCCAACTGGTACCACCGTTTAAGCTGCGGAAAATACCAAATTGGCCGGAGGATGCACCATGCCAGGTAGCGCCATAATAATTGGGAACTATAGATGCATATATTACAGATTTTCCATTTTCTGTGCGCACCACAATATCGGTGCAATAAAAAAAGTTGGTTGTAGAATTAAGCAGGGCAAAAGTTTTTCCACCATCGGTGCTTTTCCATATTCCAAATCCGCGGGTCATAGATGAGCTTGCACCATACCCCTCACCAGTTCCAACATATATAGTGTCTTTACCCAGCGAGCCAAAAGCAATGGCGGTAACACTCAAATTGCTCCACAGGGATTGCACCGGAATCCATTTGGAAGCAGCGCTTGTTATATCGTTATTTACCCATAAACCACCGCTAACACCGCCGGCCCATACTTTTTTACCCGTTGCATCGGATGGGTCCCAGGCCAGGGCCCGGGTACGTCCGCCCACATTATTGGGGCCTCTTTCTACCCAAGGGGTAGAGGTTTTTCCGGCAGCAGCGCGGCTGCTAAGTCCTGGTTTGTAAAGGTTCTGTAAAATCGGCAGCAATACCTCTGGAGTGGGACGGTTTAGGGCCGGATCAAGGGTTGCTAAAAACTGCTGAACCCAGTATTCATCGGGTGTAGCTTCGCTTTCGGCTTCAACCTCTTTTCCAAAAAGATAACTTTGCTTCTTTACCTCTTTTTCGAGCTTCTTTTCAACTTTGCGAAGTTGCTTGTTGTATCTTTTGTGATTGTAAACTTTGGTACTGTCTTGCGCTTGTAATGCCAAAGAGCCTGCCAGCATGGCAATTACGAATAGATATATTCTCATTCTGAACGTGAGTATTGAGATTCAAAATTAGGAAAGTTTTGATAGCATTCCAATTAAAGAGGTTGCCAGATAATAATTAGGCATAACGGGCAACTAAAGTTTGATTATTTTTGTCCAAACGATATGAAAATACCCTTTGTAATAGTTGCGCTGTCTTTATTGGGATTGGCAGCTTGCAAAAAAGAAAAGTCCACATTAAACTCCGAAAAACTTGCCGGAGGAAAAGGTGGAACGCACAATGTGGCCATTTTTTGCCTGAATGGAGGCAAGGGCATAACTGCCAGGGTATATTTAAAATATGCTTCCAAAACGGCACCTGCAGATACCAATGCCTATGATGAAAAGTTTGGCACCATGACAGAGCCTGGCTATGGTCCGCATGCGCATTTTAATTCTCTATTACCTGGTACCTATTATTTTAAATGGACGGCTGCAGGAAATATCAGTGCCGATAAGGTTGTGATTATTACCGATGCTAGTCCAAACAATCAGGATATAGAGTTGGATGCTAATCCTTAATCAGGATTTACAAGATACTGCCACAATATCTGTGTTCCAATATCTTTCGCCACTAACCGATGTGCGATAATCACTGATTTGCTTTTGGGTAATTAATTCTAATTTATTTTTATTTAAAATCTCTGCCATTTCTTCGATTTCATATTTCCTAAATCCATAATCGGTAAAACTCAGTAAATCCATGGTAGCTTTGGGTCTATAGCCAATTAATAATATACCACCGGGCTTTAACACACGTCTTATTTCGGTTAAATATAAATCAATATCAGGCCAAAAATAAATGGTATTTATTGCTATAATATAATCAAAAGTATTTGTATCAAAGGGCATTTCAGAGGCATCACCTAGTTTTAATTCCAATTGATTATTTTGAATATATACAGCATTTATTTGGGCTGCTAAGTCGTACATAGACTGGCTAAAATCCAGTCCGGATAAATGCGCTTGAGGATTTTTCTCAAAAAAACGGTTGAAATGCGCGCCATTTCCAAACCCGATTTCAAGTAATTTTACCTGGCCGGTAGCTGGCAATTCTTCCAGCGCCATATTATACAATCCCAGGTTGGCGGTTTGCATATTTTCAGCTACTATTTTGCCCCCATCCCCATCCGGTTTTCGCAGTTGGGCTGCAATTTCTTCAGGGGTCCAGGTTTTGTTTTCTTCCTGCATAGTGCAAATTAATGATATTCTACCGGGGTATTTTTTATTTATGTTTTTGTAAAAGAAAAATAGAAGTTATTGTAAATAAATTCAAGTTCGATCCAAAATCAATTGGATTTACAATTTATTGATTTAACCCTATTAAATTTCTCGTTTTTGTTTACTCTACCCAGGTTTTCCAATAACCGGGATCTTCTAGCTTCATGGCTTCCTCCGTAATCATAAGAGGATGAAATGGATCAATCATTACAGCCAGTTCTTTGGTTTCTTTGGCTCCAATGCTTTTTTCAACCGTTCCGGGGTGTGGGCCATGCGGAATACCTTTTGGATGCAGAGTAATCATCCCCCTCTCCACGTGCTTGCGACTCATAAAATCACCATCTACATAGTATAAAATCTCATCGCTGTCTACATTGCTATGATTGTAAGGCGCTGGTATACTCAGTGGATGATAATCATACAAGCGGGGTACAAAGCTGCAAATCACATAACCCCTGCCCTCAAATGTTTGGTGAATGGGTGGCGGCATATGCAAACGGCCGGTTATGGGTTCGTAATTGTGAATACTGAAACCAAATGGATACAAATACCCATCCCAGCCAATGGCATCAAACGGATGAGTAGCATACACATATGGCCAAATCATGTTTTGCTTTTTAATCATCACTTTAAATTCCCCTTTCTCATCATGGGTTTCGAGTGAATGCGGCAGCTTTATATCTCGCTCACAATATGGGCTATGCTCCAACAACTGCCCAAAACTGTTTTGATAACGCTTGGGTGGGTAAACAGGACTAGGCGACTCAACCAGCATAATGCGGTTTTGTGTGCCTTTGAAATGGATTTGGTAAATAGTTCCGCGGGGAATCACCAAATAATCGCCGTATTCAAAATCAATTCTGCCATAAACCGTATTGATGTACCCTTCCCCTTCATGGATAAAGAGCACTTCATCGGCATCCGAGTTTTTAAAGAAATAATCTTCGGTACCCTTTGTAGGTGCCGCTACACCAATAGATATATCGTTGTTTAACAATAATATTTTACGGCTTTTAATGTAATCTTCTTCCGGTGCAGTATTAAATGTAATGTAGCTGCGGTGTTGCATGTTTTTAGGCAGTGCTACCTTGGGCTCCACACTCCATTCCTGGCCAATTGCTTTTACCAGTGTAGGCGGATGGGCGTGGTAAATGAGGCTGTAAATACTGTTAAACCCTTCGGTACTTACCAATTCTTCTGCGTACAAATCGCCATTTGGTTTGCGAAACTGGGTATGTCTTTTACGGGGTATAGAGCCTTGTTTATGGTAAAATGCCATGGTTTTGTAATTTTAGAGTTGCGAAAATACTTTAAAATTCACAAGGTTTCGAACATTAAAGTGCACAAGGTGTATCATTTGTCACGCTTGAATTTAATAAGTGTATGCAAATTTGTGCAAACGACAATTTTAGGTGATGACTGAACTTTCAAGGTGTCAATTACGTAAATTTGCAAATATTAATACTATGAGAGGGAAATTCACAAAGTTGGCAGCGGCTACCCTTTTTGCATTCGGGGCAATAATTTTATTGCAACAATGCAAACACAAACCCATTTTAAAGAAAAAAGGCTCGCCTGGCGACACAATAACCCCAACGCCTGAAGATACTACCATCTGTTTTGAACGTGATATTTTGCCTCTTTTTGTTTCAAATTGCGCAAAATCTGGTTGCCACGATGCTATAACCCATGAAGAAGGTTTAAGATTATACACCTATAATGGTATAAAAGCCAAAGGAATTATACCTGGCGATGCTGCCAATAGTAAAATCCTAAAAGAAATAAATAGCGGCAAAATGAATTCCACCAGCGGGGGTAGCCCGTATGGCAATCTTACTACCGACCAGGTAAAACTTATTACCCGCTGGGTAAATGAAGGCGCCTTGGATGGTACCAATTGTCCAAGTAAATGCGATACCTCAAAGTATACATATTCTGGCGCTATTAAGCCTATGATGACCAAATATTGCAATAGTTGCCATAATACAACCAGTGCAAATGGCGGAGTAATATTAGATACACATGCAGGTGTTAAAGCCCAGGTTATGGCCAACCGCTTGTTGGGAAGTTTAGAAGGATTATCAGGTTACAGTTTTATGCCCAAAGGTGGCAAAAAACTGTCTGATTGTGAGATTACAGTTGTTAAAAAATGGATCAATGCAGGTGCACCCAATAACTAAAATTTTTATCATTGCCCTAACACTTACCGGGGGCCTTTCCGCTTGTTATTATGATAATAAGCAAGAATTGTATCCATTGGCTTCTGGCACTTGTGATACGGCTCAAATCAGCTACAGCAAACATGTAGCGCCTATCATGAATTTGTACTGCAGCACTGGAGGTTGCCACGATGCCACCGGATCGGCTGGGATAAAAACCAACAGTTACGACAATTTAAAAGCCGCTGTAAATGCAGGCCGATTTGTTGGTGCCATCGAAATGCAATCGGGTTATAGTCCAATGCCAAAAGGTGGTGTTAAGCTTAGCCAATGTAATCTCAATAAAATAAATGCCTGGATCAATGCGAAAATGCCAAATAATTAAAACAGGATTTGCCTTATTGGCATTTATGGCTGCAGGAATAACCACTGCCCAAACCGATTCTACAAGCACAGATTCCACTCTAAATGTGATTGATACGGCCATGGCGCCTGTTATGGTCAACGATACAGCCATGTTTATTGATACCTTTCCAGTAATAGATACCAACCAACAAGTAGTAGCAGATGCTGTACCTGATTATGTACCGAGAATGCTGCCTTATGGGATGAGCTTGGAAAGCCTTAGTCTGCGCATGATTACGGGTCAAACCACCCATGTTTTAAACAAAAATGTACTTGAATTTTGTGTACAACACCGCTTTGGCTATTTCAACCAGGGAAAAGACCAGTTTTACGGATTTGACCAAAGTGATGTGCGATTGGGTTTCGATTATGGATTAACACGACAGATAACCATAGGAATAGGTCGCAGTTCATTGGGCAAAACCTATAATGGGTATGTAAAAGCCAAAATCATGAAGCAATCCGATCGATTTCCCTTAACCCTAGCCTGGTTGAGCGATATGAGTATTTCGGGCCTAAAAAATACCGACCCAGATTTGAACCCCTTTTATGCCTCGCACAGGTATAAGTACGCACACCAGCTATTTGTGAGTCGCAGTTTTGGAGAAAGAGCTATGCTCACCCTTGCGCCTTCAGTTATTCACCATAATCTTGTAGATTCTACCAAATACCCCAATGATATGGGCCTTTTGGTTGTAAACGCAAGAATTAAAATTCGGCAAGGACTTAATATCACCGGCGAATATTCCTACATATTTAACCATGATGTAAGGCAGCGTTACACACCCTGCATCGGTGCTGGTTTTGAACTCTATACCAGCGGCCATATTTTCCAAATCGTTTTTTCAAACAGCAATAGCATGAACGAGGCAGATAGCTATGCGATGAAAAACGGCAAAATAAGCAATGGCGATATCCGCATGGGTTTCAACATTGTACGCCAGTTTTAAACCGAATTTAACTGCAATCAATCTGGGATAATTCCCAAAAATACGCAGGTATCCTTATACTTGCGGTAATTGATGGGATCTGATTTAAACGATTTAATAAGCCGAAAATCTACAATAGCCGAACAAATCTTGTATTGGCATAGAGATTTGAATTTGGATCGTTTAGAGAAATCGGTAACACACAAAAACATTTTAATTACAGGAGCCAGCAGAGGAATTGGCGCTGCAATGGTGCAATACCTGGCCCAATTTCATACCCGCTTGTATTTGGTTGCCCGAGATGCAGATGCATTGCAAGAACTGGTAAAAAGATTGAGCCACCTACCTGCCAAAATGCAGGTGTTTGCAGTAGATTTATGCAATGAATTGCAGGTAACCGATTTTATTAAAAACATTAATCAACAGCAAATTGAAATGGATATCCTCATTCACAATGCAGGCAAATCCATTCATCGCAATATTATGAATAGCCTGGATCGTTTTCACGATTCGAAACGCTGCATGGATCTTAATTTTATGGCGGCAGTTCAGCTCACATTGGGATTGCTGTCAGGAATTATTAAAAACCAGGGGTGTATAGTAAATGTAAGCGCCCTAAATGTGTGGCTGCCCCCAACTGCAGGCTGGAGTGCATACCAGGCCTCTAAAACCGCCTTAGATCAGTGGTTAAGATGTGCGGAACCGGAACTGATTTTACAGAATGTGAGATTGCGGCATATATATTTACCCTTGGTTCGAACACAAATGAGCATGGTAAATGCAATAAAAGTAAAACAGCCTTCCATGCATCAAAATAATGCGGCCAGTTTGGTGTTGAGCAGCCTTTACAGAACAAAGAAAAATTATATGCCCTACTGGGCATTTATTCCCATTGCTTTGGGCAGGTGTATGCCAGGGATTTGGAATCAAATTCAAATTTTTAGATTACGAAAAAAGAATAAGGATTGAAAACCCTTTTACAACTTCTGAAAATTGGCTTTTTAAGCCCGCGTAATTTGCTCTGTATTTACAAAGCCCAAAGAAAGCATGGAATGAATATTACCATGATTTTATATTATGGTGCACTGCGTTATGGGAAGAAAAATGCCTTTTTTAAAAACAATACTAATACTACCTATTCAGATTTTTATAGCCAGGCAGAAAACCTGGCTGGTTCAATGGTTAATTATTTACCCGGTATTCAAAAACAAACTGCTGTTTTAATTTGCAACCAGCACTGCGATGAGGTTAAAGCATTTTTTGCATTGCAATGGCTCGGTGTAAAAACTTTATTGGTAAACGATAGATGCCATGCCAGAGAGAAACAAAAACTTATAGACCAAATGGGCAATGACACCATTGTTTTAGCAATGCAGGCCCAAACCGATTTGAACGCCAATTTGTATTTAATACCAACATTATTAAACGATTTTAACAACAGCACCCCGGTTTCACCCAGTAAAAATGCCTCTAGAATTATTTTCCCAACCAGTGGTACAACCGGATTATCTAAATTGATTAGCAGCAAACAAGGGGTATTTTATTGGTTACAATCATTTGCCGACCTGGTGGTTCGAACCGGCATACACAAGAACAAGGGTGTTGGCATCGCAGTACCTTTTTCAAATGGATTTGGGTATACTGCAGTTCTTTTTGCTTTAATCCTGGGTAAAACGCAGGCATTTTTACCAGCTGTTGTTGATACAGGCATATTATCAAACCCTGTTATCGATACACTGGTTGGGGTGCCATCTGCTTTGTGTAATTACAGCCAGGAGGTTAAAAACAAAACCCACCGCATTGTAAAGGTGATAAGTGGTGGTAATGCACTTAGCAAGAAAGAGATTATAGATTTAGAACAAACTTTTGGCCGGCAAATATTCAGCCTGTACGGCAGCACAGAGAACAGTGTTTCATTTTTAGCTGAGTATACTCACATTAAAAACGAAAGTACCGCATTGGGTAAACCCTTGCAGGGAATACAATACAGGCTTGCATTATTGCCCAATGCAGGCATAGAGCTTGAAATAAAATCGCCCTTGGCAAACCTTCATTCCGATTGGTATAAAACAGGCGACCTGGTAGCAAGAAATGCGCAAGGCATATTGTATTGGGTGGGTAGAAAAGACCGTATGTTGATTATAAATGGTGTAAATATTTATCCCGAAGAGATTGAATTTGCCCTTTGCCAGTTGTACTACATAAAGGATGCGCTAGTGCTGGGTGAATTAAAGGCTGAAGGGTTATGTGAAATAACCGCTTATATTATTACCCACGAAGCCTATGCGGATATAGAGCAACGAATTAAAACTGATTTAAAACAAAGTCTTACGGGTTTAAAGATACCCAAATATGTAAAGTTTGTATCTGAATTTGTATATACAACTACGGGAAAGAAACAACTGCCATACAATTCAGCAGAATCAGCATCATAGCCAATCCCTTACATTTGTATATACAAACAAAATAATGAGGATAGGTTAAAATAGGAGCAGATTGCCCTATTTCTCCTTTAGAATTCGCATACCCAATATGTATGGAAGCAAGCCCAGGGTAAGCACACCACCTGCATTATAGAGGATGTTGTACAATTTGATCCGGGATTTGGTATGCAGTGGGTACTGCATAAGTTCGTGATTTAAGTGGTGATTCATGTCTGCCAGTTTGGTGTTATTATTGGTAAGATAGTATCCGGGGGTGCGGTTCCGGTTCGCAACATCCGGGTTTTTTATAAAATTTCTGTTCAATACTAAACGTAAATCTTTGTTTAATATTGTTGTTTCTTCCTTATTTTTGTTTAAATTATTGGTATTTTGATTGTTATGGGTTGTTGATATTTTGCTTGCAATTTGGGGTACTTCTGCTTCTATTATTTTTCGGTTGGCTTCTTTAAACATCCTTATTAAAATTGATATGTAGAATTGTAGCTATATGATTTTACCTTTAGACGTGCAAAATTAATATTCGTTGCATCTGAATCAATTTATTTTTTATCATTTTACACTAACTTCCTTATTTTCTAACATATGTGTGATAATACTTTTTTGGGTGAATTATGCTATGGGATTTCAAAAACAAACTTATAGAATAATCTTGACAAAAACAAGTTATTGATTAACAAAACAACTCTATTGATTCATGAATATCCAATTTTAGTTAGAACGGATATTCTAATCAGGTGTATTTTTCGAGCTTTTGTGTTCGATTTTTTTATAGAATAAATATCCCAAACCTACGGTAAAAATCAAGATTGAAAACCAAAGCCATTTATTATTGGGTTTCTCCGCTTTTCGGAAGATGTTCGGAAACCGCTTTTCCAAATTCTGTTTCAGTACCTGCTTTACGGCCAATGAATTGTGCTTCAAATAGAATTTTGGATGAGGATTTTCAATCATTTCAATATTGAAATCGCCCCATAGAATATTGATATTTTGACTAACCAATCCCATTATACTCTCGCACGAATCGGGTTTTTGTGATACAATTTGGGGATTTAATTTCCAAGTAGCCTGCCATATCCCTGGTTTATTTGAATAAAATTGAATGTTTTGTTGATTTAAACTGATATTACTTTCCAAGGTTTGAATGAAAACGTGGCAAATGTTATGGGTGTCTGTTTCCACAATATCAAAAACCAGTTCATGGTTGAATTGTGCAACAGAATCGGGTAAATTAAACTTAAAATCACCCTCCGAATCGGGTTTCAGTGCCATTGAAAACCCTCCGCAACGGACCTTTATTTGCTTTATACGATTTACACCATCTTTACCCAGGTTACCAGAAATTGTAGAGGGTAAAAAGGATGGCCTGGAATTAAATGTGGGGTTTGGGTTTATAAAATGCACCGCTGCACTGTCCGTTTTTGAATTGATAATTTGTCCCTGTGCTGGTTTTGCTAATCCCAAAGCCAGCCACAGCGCATATTTTAGACCTCCTCGCCTATTACTTTTGGTAATTACAGGAACCTCATACGTCCTTTCCAATTGCGATTCAGAAAATCGTCCGCAGGTATTTTTATTTTTGGAAATAAAATCGGCCGTTTCCCAATCACTGGCCCGGGTAAAATCTACCACTACTTTGTTACAAGCTGCACAATGACGGCCTCTATCCTGCTGGGTCATGTCCTCCCAGTTTTGATGACAGGGCTTAGGAATACTGATTTTAAAATTCACTGGCTGCATAAATTTAGGATTAAGACAAGGGAGGATGCTACAATGTTGCTTGGGTAGAATTTTTGTTCTATTAACCAATCCAATACTTTCGTAAAAAACTCTATTACTGGGATTTGTCATTTTTTTTCGGTAAACTTGCATAAGGAGCATGCGCGGAGGTATAATACTGGCACTGGTAACATTGGTTTTTGCAACAGGTATTGAGGCCTGCAAGAAAACAGAACAAATAAAGGTGGATGGCAATGTTCCACCCGATTATCATTCTGTACCCACACTGAAAGTAGAAAACTATGTAAACCGTTTGTTTATAGACATGCTGGGCCGCGAAGCCCTTGATACCGAACGCATAGATTTTGTGAAACAACTTAAAGATTCAGGGCTCTCTTTTTCGGTGAGAGTAAGGCTGATTAAAAAATTGCAGTGGGACAGCAGTTACCATATCGGCGACTCAAGCTACAGGCATGCCTATGCCCAGCGTTTGTACGATTTGCATAAAGCCCGGTTTTTGGAAGGGGCCAGTGATGATGACATTTACCAGCAGATTGGAAATCTTGGCTTCGCTATTACCATTTCGCAGTTAAATGGCGATAGTGTGGGCGTTTTTTCAGCCAAGGCCGAGCAGAAAAGGTACCAGGATGTAGTGAACAGCAGATACCGGTTTTTGCACCAATTGATCAGTTATAATCAACTATGTGCCGTTATGCTGAACAATGGTATTTATGACAATATAAATATGAACAGTTTTAATTATGTGCAGGCTACTTTCGACAATACGCTATCCCGCACCCCTACCCAGGATGAGTTTACACGGGCCTACGACATAATAGACAAAAACATACCCAGGGAATTATTTGGCATGTGGGCGGCCAATAAAAATGAATACTGCACCCTAATGACCAGCACTCCGGAGTTTTTTGAAACCCAGATTCGCTATCAATACTATGTTTTACTTCAGCGCCAACCCACTACCCAGGAAGTAATAAATCTATATGCCAAATATGCAATGGATAAACGAATAGAAAATGTTCAACTGGCCATCCTTAAATCTGACGAATATGCCCAATTTACGCGTTAAATACTGCACCCTATTGGCTGTAATTTTAGTGATGGCAGCCTGTAAAAAGGAAAAACAGGTAACCTTTGGCGTAACCGACCAAAATTTATATGAGGATAAGGCCCGCAAAACCAAGCGGAAAAGCGATGCTGAGTACATCTCTATTTTATATACCAATTTGTATCAAACACCTATTTCACCCACACAACTATATAAAACCCAGAATATTATATACTCCATTGGCGACCGCAATGTGGCCAGTGAATTGGTTTTGAGTAATTATTTCAATACTTCAGGACTTAAAATCCCTACTAATATTGCCATGCGTAATAATATCGACAGTTTTGTGCAGGCTACCTACAAACGTTTTTACCTGCGCTATCCAAGTGAGGGTGAACTTACTTTTTTCAGAAATTACATTACCGTAAACCCCGCTGTTACAGTTGAAATGGTGTATACTGCCTTTGCAGCCAGCGATGAATACCAATACTATTAACCATGAACCGGAAAGACTTTTTTAGAAAATTAGGTGTAACTGCAGCAGGGGGTGTGGCACTGCCACATATACTCCCCTCAGGGAGATTATTTGCACGCACCAATGTGGCCAAAGCCGAGTATGTGGTAATGGTGATGTTTGCCGGCGGAGTGCGCCAGCAAGAAAGTGTAATGGGCCGATACCTGGAAGATAGCCAGGGGGTTTCGGGCGCTGCGGGTAACATTATGCCCAATCTTTTTAAAGGCGGTTTTCCTACCAAGAAAATTGTATTTGGCACCGATCCTTCAGGTGGGGGCACTCGTGGCTCAGATCCGATACCTCGCCTGCTTACCCAAAGCATGGAGCAAACCGGCACTGTATTTAAAGAAATGCATGCCCAAAGTGCGGGCCATTATGTGGGTTTAAATACCCTGCTAACTGGCAGCACCGGCATAGCACAGGGATTAAAAACACGACCCCGCTACCCCACAATTTTTGAATATTTACGGAGGCATGCTGGTTTTAAAGCCACCGATACCTGGTTTATATGCAATGGCCTGGGCAACTCATATCCATTGTTAAACAGCAGCGACAATGCAGATTACGGGCTGCAATACGGGGGCAATATGTTTGTAGCCCCATATACCTTTAGCAGCATAGGCAAAGAAATACTGGGCAATGCAAAACCCTATAGCAAAGCCGATCTGGCGCCTATGTATTTTATGAAAAACTTTTTGGATGCCAGTTTTGGGCTTACTCCATCGCAATTGGCCAGCATTCAAAACACCGATGATGAACGCACCCAAATCAAAGAATTTGTACGCAGTTTCTTTATACGCCAACAGGCAGGGCAAATTGCAGGTCCACCCGTTTGGGACAATGGCGATGCCACCAACATTGCTTATGCAGCTGAAGTATTGCGTTATTTCAAACCCAAAATGCTGGCTCTAAATCTTTCCGGAGTAGACGGCTGCCACAGTAATTTTACAGGTTACCTGCGCAGCTTGCATCGGGCCGACCATGCCGTAGGATGGCTGTGGAATTATATTCAGAATATTCCGGAAATGGCGGGCAAAACCATTATGCTTATTGCTCCGGAATGTGGACGCAACCTGGATTCAAACCCTATTCTCGATGAAAATGATTGGTATGCTTTTGACCATAGCGATGCCAATGCTTTGCGCGTATGGAGTGTAATGGTGGGTAAAGATGTACCCAACATGAGTATAGGTAGTGAAGGCAATCCTGTAGGCCGATTGACAGATATTGTACCAACAATAGCTGATATTTTTGGTATTTACGATGAAGTTATGGCCAGCCCTTATATCGATCCACTTGCAAAATCACTTTATCAAAGAATGTAATGCAGAAATCGACCTATATATTAACCGCTGCCTTGGGTTTGAGCATACTGATTTTTGCATGTAAAAAAGGCAAGGAAGAATCAATAGACAATCCCTATAAAAATGTTGTAATTAAACCCCTGCCTAAGGATTCTAATTTGTCGGCTTCGGCAAGCAGTATTCAAGGATTGCACCGCGATATTTTTAAACCTACCTGTGCCAACAGTGGTTGCCATGATGGAACTTTTGAACCCGATTTCAGAACAGTTCAAAGTTCTTACAACTCGCTGGTAAAAATAAAACCTATTAAAAACGATAGTGCCGGCACATTCGCAGCACGGGTTGTACCGGGCAATGCCGATATGAGCATTCTCACCTACAGACTTACCGTGAACCTGGGCGGAAACTCTGGCATAATGCCCATCGTACTGGATCCTGGCAGCACCTACCCTGCCAATAAAACCACCCATATAGCCAATGTTAAAAAATGGATAAACGACGGAGCCAAAGATTTTAATGGAAATCCCCCTTCGCCGGTAGATTTTCCGCCGCAAATTTTGGGTGTTACAGCCCTGAATGGTGCCAGCACCGTTGGCAGAGGCGGAAAATATGAACCGGTAATAACTTCTGCGGGGCCCACTATTCAACTGTGGTTTGCACTAGCCGACGATAAAGTGGCCCAAAACAGCCTAACCGGAATGACTATTAACTGGAGTACAGACCCAAATGTATACAATGCGGCAAACGAAAAACCCCTTACCCAGGCCACATCTAAGGTAATGCCCGGATTATATAATAACAGTACAACTTATAGCTGGTATTATGCCTTTAATACGGCTGGTTTGAAAACTTACGATGTAATATGGTTTAGAATAACATGCAGTGATGGGGTAAATAACGGGTACCAGATACCCAATACAAACAGTATGTTTTTCCTTAAAAAGTACTTTGCCCTGCGAATATTATGATTAAGGCTGTTAGTTATAGCTGCATACTAATTTTACCCTTGCTGGCCGCTTGCACCAAGGTTACACAAACTAGTGTGGGCGACCCTGTGCCGGTAATTCGCTTTGTGAAAGTGGGAAGTACCAATATTAAACAATTCAAAGACTCGGTAAATATTACGTTTACATATGAGGATGGAGATGGCGATTTGGGTTATCAAAATGCCGATATAAATAGCCTGGAAGTAAAGGACAGCAGGTTGCAAAAACCCGATATGTATTATGTAGCACCATTAGCCCCGGTAGATAGCAAGGTGCACATAAGCGGCCAACTCACAATGAAACTTAAAAATTTGTTTTTGATAGGCACCGGCAATATCGAAAAAACCACCTTACAGGTGCGTATCCAAGACCGGGCAGGCAATTGGAGTAACATTATTATAACCCCTGAAATAACCATTACCCGGTAAGTTTGAATCCATACCGAGCCCTCATATGGTCAGTATTTTTGCTGTTTTATTGCCAAAACGCAATAAGCCAGACTTTGGTACCCCAACAAAATGGCAGGGTGCGTTTGTGTAAAGGAAAACTTACCGATAGTGAAAAAGGAAAAACCAAGGGAGATTATGATCACAATGAGAATTATACCCTTACTTTGAGTGTACCGGGGGCTAAAAATATCACATTAAAATTTACCAGCTTTTGCACCGAAAAAGACAATGATATACTGCGCATATTTGATGGAAAAGACACATTTGCCAGCCTGATTGGCAGTTACAGCGGAAGCAAAGGGCCAGGAACCATTACCAGCAGTGATAGTTTTATAACCCTGCATTTTATATCCGACAAAAGTGTAGCCTGCACAGGATGGGAAGCCAATTTTAATACCACCATAATTCCGCCGGTAGCACCCACTCTTTCATCAGGGCAAACGCCTAAGTGCAACGATAATTTTATTATTGTAAACAGCAATAAAGCCATACCCTGCGATAGTTTTAAGGCCATAAACTGCAGTTTTACAGGTCCGGTAGGCATTACCGCAAGCAGTGTAAGTGCACTGAACTGCAGCGGTGGAACTGCTACTAAATTTCAGATATACTTAAACGGCAAACTGCAATTAAATGGCAATTACAGTATTACTCTGATTACCTATTACAAAGACTATTGCGACAGTATTTATAAACTCACCTCCAAACTGAATTTTTCGGTATCAGACTGCCCGCTGAAAGTGATTTTAACGGCAGATAACGATACAATATGCAAAGGCAGTTGTACCTATTTAAGGGCAGTGGTAAGTGGGGGGAATCCGGCAAAATACAATTACAGCTGGACCCCTGCTGCAATTTCGGGTGCTGGCCCTGTGCTTGTTTGTCCTACCTCTAATACCCGTTACATATTGCGGGTAACCGATGGAAGCAGCATACCCTCTGCAGATACTGTAGATGTAGCGGTATTAAATCCTCCCCAAGCCCAGTCCGACACAGATGTGTGCTATTACAGTTCCAATTTTTATTTGCGGGCCACTCCCCCCGGGGGCAAATGGTTTGGAACCGGAATTGTAAATTCAAACACCGGAGAATTCAAACCCCTTGGAAACTATGGTACATTTAAGGTATGGTACAAAATAGGTTCATGCGCCGATACGGTGCTGGTTACCTCAACCGTGCCCTGGAACCTCGAAAATCAGTTTTGCCCCGGCACTCCGCCTGCACCGCTATGGTGGTACGGTCCGGCAGGCGGCACCTGGAGTGGCCCCAAGGTTACCCCGGCGGGTATTTTTAACCCTAATGCATCGGGTACTTATAAGGATACCTATACCTGGAAAGGTTGTATCAGCGTGAAAACTGTTTTGGTGCAGGCCATTAATGTTAAAAAATTTGACACCGCTTGCGAATCCACTACTCTGGATACTTTATCGTTTTCGCCCTATGGCATTTATCCCAATTGGTTTCCGGGTTTGTTAAACAGCTATTACCAGTGGGTAAACCCCAGCCAAATGGGAGGTCCGGGAACTAAACTTATCATATGGAATGGAGGAGGATGTAAGGATACCACACGTTATACCATTCTTGCCTCCTACGCAGGCCCTACCGATACTTTTTGTCCGTATTCAGGCATTCAAACGCTTAAAAACTTCAGACCTACCAGTGGTTATACCTGGAAAGGCCATGGGATAACCAACCCCAGTTCTCCGCAATACGACCCTGCTTTTTTTGCAGCATTGGGAAAACCCACATTTAGGGATACCTTAACCATATCCGCTGGCAGATGCACTTCGAGCAAATTTGTATATCTGATTCCTACAAAAATCACCAAACCCGATACCCAGTTTTTTTGTTTTGAATCGGCACCTAAACTTATAAATAATGCATTGGTAGGGCTGAGCCCAAATGGTGGCAGCTGGACCGGCAAAGGAATTTCTGCAACTGGACTGTTTAATCCAGCTGTAGCAGGTTATGGTGCGCACAAGCTCATTTATACAAAAAATGGCTGCTCGGATAGCTTAATCGCATTTGTAAGGCCCAAACCAATTGTTCAATCCGATACTACCCTTTGTATTAGTTCGCCACCCTTTAACTGTTATGCATTAAAAACGGGCGGAAATTTTGCCGGACCTGGTATAACCAATGCCACTAGCGGAACCTTTAACCCGGCTATTGCCACCCGCGGAGTAAAAATCATAACTTATACAAGCAAAGAAGGTTGTAAGGCTACATTTAAAGTAACAGTTGATACTATGCCGATCGTGTATTTCACCAACGCTGTTACCGATTTTTGTTTCAAAGATTCTCCTTTTGCGCTTACTGTAAATCTTCCGGGGGGTGTATTTTCAGGGCCAGGCGTTACAGGAAACCAATTTTATCCGGCCCGGGCAGGTTCGGGCGTCCATACTTTGGTTTATACGCTTAAATCGGGCACTTGTACCGGCAGCGCAAATCTTGATGTAAAGGTGGGTGATACTTTGCAGGTTTCGGTTACTCCAGCCCGCGATACCATTTGCCCCGGCGAAGTGGTATTATTAAAGGCCAAGGGCAAGGGCGGCGATGTATTCAGTTATAACTTTAATTGGAGCCATGGCCAAACAGGCGCCAGCACATTTGTGACCCCTAAAACCAGCCAAACCTATACAGTAATACTCTCCGATGGTTGCAGCGATGCGGCCACAGCTGCTGTGCCCATTCTCAAACACGCAAAACCCTATTTCAGCGCTAGTACCAGTTTACCCCGTTGCTTTGGTCAAAACGGATGGGCTAAGGTGCAAATGAAAGATAATGATCCCTACTTATTTGAGTGGGATGTTGTTCCTGCTTTCAAAGGTGACAGCCTTACTGCCGCAGTGGGCAATACATATCGACTTACGGCTACCAACCAGCGCACTGGATGTCAGAGTGATACTCAAATAACCATTCCCGGATTTAAAGCCATACAGGCAGGGTTTATTATAAACAATGCATCAGGCGAAAAATGCATAACCAATATATTTCCCACCCTGCAAATGTTCAATGGCAGCTTGGGTGGAGAAACGGGTATGTGGTACTGGGGCGATGGAAGCCAGGAACCATTCGACCCCAACGGCAATCCCAGCCATACCTACAGCGGTGACCAGGGCAGCTATAAAATTAAACTGGTAATATTTAACAGCGGTGGTTGTAAAGACTCATTCCAAGCCCAAATCTGTTTCAGAGATACCATTGTAGTTTTTGTACCAAATACATTTACGCCAGATGGTGATGGACTAAATGAAAATTTTTTACCCGTAGTAAACGGTGCTAAACGATATGAAATGATGGTATACAATCGCTACGGGCAAATCGTATTTAAAACCGATGTACCAGGAATTGGCTGGGATGGGAACTTTAATGGAAGACCGTGCCCTGAAGGTGTTTATGCCTATAAAGTTGTTTTCAAAGGCAAGAAAACCTTTAGCCAGCAAAAAGAGGGTACCATAACTTTATTGCGACGCAAATAGGCTTAGCTAAATTATTCCGACCTTTGCCCCTGTTTTGTATTCCTCTGCCATTGTTTATTCTGTATTAGCCACTGAACTGCATAATTCTCTTGCGGGATTGCAGCTGAGTGCCTGTTTTTCAAATACAAGGGAAGAATTGGTCTTTCATTTTGAGGGAAATACACGACTGCAATTGATTGTGCGGTTTGCCGGAGGTGAAATGTTTTTCCTGTGCGAACCCATTTCGGTTTACCAGGGTAGAAATGCAATCAATCAATTTAGAAGTTTGGAAAATCAAATACTCACAGCGGTGGAGGTTCTCCCTGGCGAGAGGTCACTCAGACTCAGATTTAGCGATGAACAATTGCTTTATTTCAAAGGGTATGGCAAATTTGGGAATGCACTTTTATACCACAACCAGGCACTGCCCGAAACAATCTTTAGAAAGGAGCTAAAAGCCGACCTGGAAAAGAAAATCGAGAGTTTTCATCCAGCATTTGAAGCCGTTAAATACCCCATATCTGAAGAAAAAAAGGTAAAAACAGCATTCCCGTGGTTTACCGCCGAGGTACTTTTGCATTTGCATCAGCTTGGGTTCTACGCTTTTTCTGCCCAGGATCAAAATGAGGTTCTAAATGCAATAAGTCATACACTGAAGCAGGGCCAATTTTATATCAATAACCAAACAGATCCCCCTTCCCTGCTGGTTTTACCTCAAACCAACGCTGGAGCGCTGCCTAAGGGAAAAGAAGGATTAGAATTATTTGCCCGCAAGTATTTACAACGGTTTTACTTTTTAGACGAAAAAAACCGCCGTTTGCAGCAAATGAAGCAAAAAGTAAAACACCTTCAAAAATTGCTGCAAGAGCAAACCCGCAGACTGGATGCCATTGAAACCCGGCGCAGTTATAAAGAACTGGGTGATATTATCCTTACTTATGCCCATACAATTAAACCAGGGGTTACCAATGCATTTTTAACCGACTATTTTACGGGAAACCAAATCCGGATTAAATTGGATGCTACACTCAATGCTGCCGGCAATGCGGAGAAATATTACCGAAAAGCTAAAAACGAAATAATAGAAAAAAGCAAATTACAGGAAGATCTTGACAAGACCCGAACTGGCTTACAAACTGCAATACAGGCGCTGGAAACCATCGAAAAAGCAAATGATTTTAAAGGTTTAAAAGGCAAAGAACTAAGTGGAAAAACGGCACAGGTATTAAGTACCAAACAGGCCGATAATAAGCCATATAAGTTGGTACAATTTGAAGGATTTGAAATTTGGATAGGTAAAAATGCAAAAGGCAACGATGCCATGCTAAAACTAGCCGGTAAAAACGATTTATGGCTGCACGCCAGGGGTTACGCAGGCTCGCATGTAATAATACGCCGCAAGGGCAATGAAATGCCCGACCTGGTAATTGCCTATGCAGCCCGATTGGCTGCAGAGAATAGCAAAGCCAAAACCCAAAAAATTGTTCCGGTATACTGCATAGAACGCAAATTTGTAACCAAGCCTAAAAAAGCCGATACCGGAGAAGTTGTAGTACTCAAAGACACTGTAGTAGACGCGGTTTTGGATTAATTTATATTTTTTTTCTAATTTTTTAATGCCTTAAAAATATTTTGCTATATTTGCAGCCCCGTTCGGGACAATAAAGGGAGTTTAGCTCAGCTGGTTCAGAGCATCTGCCTTACAAGCAGAGGGTCGGCGGTTCGAACCCGTCAACTCCCACCAAAAACCTCGTTTATCGAGGTTTTTTTATTAAATCTCGCTTCACTTTGCTTATTATTTGATTAGGTAAACCCTTGAATCTCTTGTATTATTAGGAGAAAATGCCGAATATTTATATTTTTGTTTTTACTACGCCATGAAAAATATTAAAACCATCACTCTCCTTCTCATTGCAGCCACTGCTGTGTTTGCTTGCAAAAAAACCACAAGTAAAGACCCCGATTGTGAGACAAATTCTACTTCGCGCATCAAATTCAAAAACACTACAGCGGGTGTTTTAAGGATTGAGATGGCTGCTACGTTTAATGCAAAATTCGAACCTGTAGAACCCGTTTTTGTATTCGACCTGCAACCGGGTGATTCATCTACCAGGGATTTTAAGTACGGTCGCTATTTTATTCAGTGGAAGGCAAATTGCGCTACATCCTGCACACAAGTGAGCTTTTATGCCAAAACCTTTGAACAATGCGAGCAGTATACTGAAAAACAGTAATTCGGTTGGATTTAATCATTCACTTTTTAATTTTTGAGAATTTTTGATTCTTAAAATATATCGAGTTGAAATCATAATTTTCTAAATAAACCAATTTGAATTTAGTATGTTTGAAAATATGAAACGCATTATTTGGATATTCGTGTTAGCCTTTTTTTCTGCTAAGTCTGTGGTAATGGCACAGTTAACCTCAGACGAAATGAAAATTTATAAGAAATGTGAAAAGCTTTACAAAAAGAAAAAGTATTCCGAAGCAGCCACAAAATTTCAACCCGTAATGCAGGAGCACATGGATAAGTGCAATGTATGGGCTGCTTATTTGAAATATAAACAGGCCGAATATGTTACCAGCAAAACTATGAACGTAACCGTAACGGGCATTGACGCTAATTCGGCTTTGGTTGAAAGCCTGAATCAGATATTTAAAGATATGCCCAAGCAAAAGTATATAGGGGCATTAAAAAGCTCGGTTCTTTTTTGTGAGGAAAACGATATTGCCCATATTCACCTTCGCAGTTTGATTATTGATAAGCGAAACAATCCCGATACCGGACTGGACGACAAAGCTTGGGAAAATTATGGTAAAGCAGAGGAGTATTTTGGCCAAAAAAACTACGACGAATCTATAAAATACTTCAAAAAAGCCCTGCAGCTAGAACCCGGATTTTATTCGGCAAAAGTGCATATGGGCGATTGCTATTATGCAAAAATGAACTATAAAAAGGCAGCAGAAATTTTTGCCGAAGCCATTGCAGCGCATCCCAATATGCTGGAAGCCCATAAATATCTGGCTGATGCATATGATAAAATGGAAGAAAATGCCAAAGCCCAAAATGCCATTTTAGAAGGAATAAAATGCTATCCTTCTCCAGAAATGTTTCACAGATTAGGGAAGGCATTGGGCAGTGAATCAGCTTTCAACCGAGGTTGGATTGCACGTGGTGCTGATATCAATACCTTTTCCAAAAACCTGTATCTCGAAACTGTAGAACCTGAAGGAGCCTGGAAAACCTACGCCAATGCAAAAGATGAAATATCCAAATTTACCGACTCCTTATATGGCATAATTAACAAAGAAAACAGCCTCACCAAATCGAAATACATGGAGGTATACTGCTGGGAAAAAATGCTGCAGAATACCAAAGACAAAGAATTTGACTATGCTAAAAAAATGCAGTCCGAGGGTTTTTTAGAGTGCTATGTGCTTATTGCCATGTTTCATGTAGACTTGTATGATCAGCAGCAGGATTTTGTAAAAAGCAATCCAGAAAAAGTGCAACAATACCTAGAGTACCTGGTAAAAGAAAACAAGTAAGTGGACTGAATAACCCTAGAAAATTGCCAATCCTACTTTTTAACGAAGGGAACATTCAATTTCATTCCAAGCCCTAAAAAGGCTTATAATTTTTCTTTCAAATACTTCGCAGTATAGCTGTTTTTCACTTTCAATAAACCTTCGGGTACACCTGCATATACCAATTGGCCTCCATCTTCACCCGCCTCAGGACCCATATCCAGCAGCCAATCTGCGCATTTTATTACATCTAGGTTGTGCTCTATACATACTATCGTGTTTCCTTTATCAATCAGTGCATTAAACGAGTTGAGGAGTTTTTTAATGTCGTGAAAATGAAGCCCGGTTGTAGGTTCATCAAAAATAAACATAGTGCCTCCATCCTTATGAGGATTGGCTTTGCTTAAGTAAAAGGCCAATTTTACCCTTTGGGCCTCACCCCCGGAAAGTGTATTACTCCCCTGCCCTAACTTTACATAGCCCAAACCTACATCCTGCAAAGGTTTCAGCCGTTCAGCAATATTTTTATTGCCTGCAAAAAATTTAACTGCATCGTCTACGGTTAATTCCAATACATCATAAATATTTTTACCCTGGTATTCTACTTCCAGCACATCGTTTGTGAACCTGCGTCCATTGCAAGTTTCGCATGGCAACTTTATATCGGCCATAAACTGCATTTCAATTACAGTTTCGCCTTCGCCCTGGCAGGTTTCGCATCGACCACCCTCCACATTAAAACTAAAATGGCTGGGCTTAAATCCCTTGAACTTGGCCAATGGTTGCGATGCATATAATTCGCGCACTTCATCGTAGGCTTTCACATAGGTTACCGGATTACTGCGGCTACTCTTACCAATGGGATTCTGGTCTATCATCTCCACCGCTTTTACAAACTTCTTATCTCCCTCCAGGCTATTGTGCGTGCCGGTTTTGGCAGCTACAAACATTCCTATTTCTTTGCTAAGTGCCGGATATAAAATTTGTTTTACCAGGCTGGTTTTACCCGAACCCGATACCCCGCTAATGACAGTAAACGTGTTTAAAGGAAACTCAGCATCTACATCTTTGAGATTATTGGCAGATGCCCCTTTTATCTTAATACTATGCTGCCATTTGCGTCGTTTTTTAGGGACATCAATCGTTTCATCGCCATTTAAAAAACGGGCAGTAAGGCTTTCTTTTTCGTTTTTTACTTTGCTAAACGGTCCATCGTATATAAGTCTGCCGCCTTGCGATCCGGCCAATGGGCCAATATCTACCAGATTATCCGATGCGCGCATCACCTCTTCATCATGCTCTACAACAATAACCGTATTGCCTTCGCTTTGCAGCTTTTTCAAAACCTCTATCAGTTTTTCCGTGTCCCTGCTATGCAAGCCAATACTGGGCTCGTCTAGCACATACATACTGCCCACCAGGCTGCTGCCCAGCGATGTAGCAAGATTGATACGCTGGCTTTCGCCCCCACTGAGGGTATTGCTGAGCCGGTTTAAAGACAGATAACCCAATCCTACATTCTCAAGGAACCCCAACCTGCTGGTAATCTCGGCCATTATTCTTTTAGCAATGGTTTCATCGTGTTTGCTGAATTTAACTTTACTAAAATAGAAATGGGCTTTTACCACATTCATCAGCAATATTTCCTGTAACGAAATACGTTCCGGAATTCCATTACCCGGATTGGTTGCAACTAGTTTTACGTATCCGGCATCGGGTCGTAATCTTGTACCATTGCAATCCGGACAAACCGTTTTACCGCGGTACCTGGCTGCCAACACTCGATACTGAATTTTATAGGCTTTCTCTTCTACATACTGGAAAAAATCATGGATACCGGGCAGGGTTTTATTGCCTTTCCAAAGTAATTCTTTTTGCGCTGCAGTAAGGTCTTTATATGCTTTATGTACAGGGAAACCGGATTTAGAGGCTAGTTTTATAAAATCATCCCTCCACTCTCCCGTGGTTTCGCCTTTCCAGGGTGCCACAGCTCCATCATATACACTTAAACTCTTATCCGGAATTACCAAATCCTCATCTATACCAAGCACACTTCCAAAACCTTCGCATTTCTTACAAGCGCCATAGGGGTTATTAAAACTTAAAAAATCCTTGCCGGGCACTTCAAATGTCATCCCATCCAACTCAAATCGGTTATTGAATTCTATAGCTACATCCTTGCCTTCAACCAACAAACTGCAGGTACCTTTACCCTCCCAAAATGCAGTTTCGGCGCTGTCGCTCAGCCGGTTTGCAAATTCATCATCCTCCGTATCTACAGTAATCCTGTCTATGATCAAAGCCAACTTACCTTTAACCGTGGTTTTGCTTTCTATTAAATTCTCCAGTTTTTCAGTTTTACCATTTACATGTAATCTCGAAAACCCATTTTGACGGATTAGTTCCAGATCTCGTGGACCCATTGAACTTACCTGTAAGGGAGCCAAAACCAAAATTTGGGTATCGGCAGGCAATGTTTGGGAATAAGCCAGCACATCGTCCACACTGTCGCGCTTTACTTCCCTTCCGCTTACTGGACTAAAAGTATGTCCGGCTCTGCTAAACAGTAGTTTCAAATAATCATAAATTTCGGTAGAAGTAGCAACAGTAGATCGTGGATTGCGGGTATTAACTTTTTGCTCAATGGCTACAGCCGGGCATAAACCCAAAATATAATCCACCTCGGGTTTTTTCATGCGGCCCATAAACTGCCTGGCATAGCTGCTCAAACTTTCTACATACCTGCGCTGGCCTTCGGCAAACAGGGTATCAAAAACAAGGCTGCTTTTACCCGACCCCGAAACCCCGGTTACTACCGTAAAAGAACCGTGCTTAATTTCCAGATCTAGGTTCTTTAAGTTGTGCTGATGGGCGTTTTTTATAAAAATTACAGGTGCTTTACTCACGATTTTTAGCGACTCGCAAAGTTAAGGTATACCTGCCATCGGCCAAGCTATTTTGAGGCTAAGTTGTATACAGTTTACAGCAAAAAAAAACCGTTACCACCCGCAAAGATGGCAACGGCGAAAGAGAAAATTTTCCAATTCTGCAAGCAGAACGAGTCCATTTTCGAACGCGAATATAAACAAAATCTTAAAAGTTGAATAAATATTCAATCTTTATTCAAAGTATTTTTATTCTTTCAAGCTCAAAATACCCAGTTCTTTATGAATATTCATCATCTCACAATTGTAAAATAAAAATGCCTCACTTAAGGGACAACAGAATATTCGCTAATATTGTCAGTAGATTACTGCCATGCGCCATCTCAAATTAATTTCTCCCCTTATTTTCATTTTCAGCATGCAATTCGCCACCGAATTGGTTGCACAGCCAACCTTTCTATGGCCCAATGCCAGCACCTATAATAAGAATACCGATAAATACTACATCACCAATTACAAAGGCCAAAACGTAATTTCTTTGGATGCCGCCGGAAATAAAGTAGAAGTGGCTAAAAATCTAACCGCACCCAATAATCTACTATTCGCATCATTGCCAATCGGCGATGGATATATCATCCTGGATAGCAATGAAATTAAAGGGTACGACAGCGGTTGGAATTATTATGCATCTTTCACCACCCCAGGTGCTATTAAAATGCAGGATGCTGTTTTTGATGCCACTAACAGTGTTTTATACATAACCGATGTTATCCGTGGCGTAATTTATAAAACCACTTTTGGTTCAGCGCCTTTTTACTTTCCCAGCACATCTGTATTCAGTTCTCCGCATCGCCGTCCCTCTGCCATGGTTTTACAAGCCGTAAAAAATCGCATTCTGTATGTAGAAGATACAATCGGAGGAAATTTGATGGCAATGGATTTAAGTACTGGAAATACCAGCCTGGTAAAATCATTGAATATGGATAACCTGGTGGGCCTGGCTGAGGACGGACAGGGTAATCTATACCTAAGCAGCCAAGGCTTAAAAGGCATTTACCAATTAAATAAATATTACAGCGGTAGTCCGGTAAAATTATACAGCGAGCCCAAACCTGGTGATATTCTGGTAAACACCCTCAAAGACCAATGGGTATATTCATGCCTTATTTGCGGTACTGTTTTTACACCCCCGCTGCATTTATTCGGGCCAGGTTTGGAGATTGCCGGCTGTCCGGGCGATTCGTTTTTTTGCTATAAAAACTACCTGCACCGCAATATTGGAACCTTTGATAAGGGAAATCAGTTTATTATGGAAATGAGCAACCAAGCGGGTCAGTTTGTAACACCCAGGCAATTGGTAAAAATAAATGATACGTTAATACCCCCAACCATGGATGGTATAATACCCAAGGGTTTACCCAGCGGACCTGGCTACAAAGTGCGATGGAGGAGCACCAAACCCGCCGTAATCAGTATTCCTGAACAAATGACCATTTTTGCTACACCCAAAGGCAGTGTTGCAATCTCGGATACTGTGCAGGCTTGCGCTGGCAATAAAATCACCTTAGGGGCAGGAAATGTAAAAGACACAACGCTTTTGTATGCATGGACACCTAAAAATGAGGTAGATTCTTCCCAAAATGCCCTTGTGCAGTGTATGGCAGATAAAAACAAATGGATATACCTTACCATCCGCAACTCGGATGGATGCATTTTAAACGATAGTGCCTTTATTAAACCCGTAAGTGTACCCAATGCCGGCAATCTGACCGATACAGTGCAAGCCTGCCAAGGCCAAAGTGCCATGTTAGGCGGCAAACCTTTATCCGGAATCGTGTACAGTTGGAGCCCTGGAAACCTTTTGGATGACAGTACCAGTGCCAATCCGGTATTTAAAACTCCCTATGCTACCAAATTTAAAGTAACCGTTACAGCTGCTGGGGGGTGTTTTTCTAAAGATTCTCAGTTTGTAAACCTAAATCCTTTACCCACGTTTAAAATTGTATCTGATTCTTCTAAAATCTGTGCAGGAGGTTCGGGTATAAACTCCATTATTCCGGATAACAAGCCCTATAAAGCGTACTGGATTGGTGAAAGTAATGATACCACTCAAGGCGACAACCTTGGCTATGCATCAGGTACTCCTGGCCAGGCCCGGCGCTGGACAGCGTATTATGTACACACCCAAAGCGGTTGCATTTCTAACAGAAATTTTGTTTCAGAAACTTTTGCGAAGCTCAATCCAAAATTGAGCATACTTACCAATGAACTAGCGGTTAATATACCTTTACAGAATTTAAAATGGTATAGAAACGATACCGCCATTGCAGGGGGTGACACACTTAAAAATCCCAAACCCGGACTTTACCACGCCTGCGGATTTTCAAATGGTGTTTGCTATGAATGTACCAACTCTTATTTGGTAGTGCCTAAAAGCAATAACGTACAAAGTATGAACCTCAATTGCACCTTTTATCCCAATCCAGCAGATGAAATTCTTTATCTCAGTTGCACAAATACGGGTGCAGATATTTTCTGGCAGATAAACAGTATGGCCGGACAAAAACTTGCAGCAGGTAAAGGATCCATCATTTCTTTTGCCGGCTTAAACCAGGGTGTTTATCTGGTAAAAATAAATAACATCCAAACCATTAAAATTGTGAAAAAATAAAACATGAAAAAATACTTATCCAATAAAAAAACCGACTTAGGTCTGCTCATTCTTCGCTCTGGTATTGGCTTTCAATTAATCATGCACGGTTTACCAAAAATCACAAAAGGACCAGAAATGTGGACCAAATTAGGAGGGGCTATGAAACACCTGGGTATTGATTTTGCGCCCACATTTTGGGGATTTATGGCTTCAACAGCAGAATTTGGAGGCGGTATTTTACTGATATTAGGTCTTTTTTCTCGCCCTACTGCATTCCTTGTGGGCTTTACCATGCTGGTAGCGGCCATAGTGCACTGGTCTGAACCCGATGCTACTTATATGTCGGCAGGTAATGCGGTAGAATTATTGATTGTAAGTATTGGATACTATTTTACCGGCCCAGGTAAATACAGCCTCGACAGCAAATTATTTCACAAATATTTGTGAGATAATTTTATTGGATGGTATCGCGCTGAATGCTACTACCGGCAAATATTCCCAATCCATTGCGGATGTTAGAAAATACCGGAATGGGCTCGTTAAAAATGCCTGAATTATTTTTATAATCGTCCAAAGATTTAAAATAATTGTAGTATTGCTCACTTAAATTTTCTACTACAGCCATAAACTTTGGCGACTGTGAACTAAATCCAAATGGGGTAATAAAATTAACCGTTCTCTGTTTGCCATTGAATGTATTATCTTTAAAAATAATACCTCCATCTTCGGTTTTTAATGCTTGGTTTTCAAACTCGGCATCTTCCAGTGCTGGCTTCAATACCGCCCACTCTCCCAGTCCGGTTTTGTAATAAAATAAATTAATACGGTAATAATTTTTTTCACCGCCATTATCATTAATTTTTACTGACAATCTGCCAAGAGGGTAGCCAGAACTATCAAAACCGGTGCTGTCTTTCCACACTGTTTTATTAATCGATGATTTGCCCGGTATCCGCAGCTCGGCAAAAGCCTGGGCAAAGCCGGGTGCCGATACTGTTACTGCAAAATACTCGCCCGATTTAGCCACAATATTGCATTCGTACTTATCATTTAATAAATTGTATAGACAATTGGTTTTAGTACCATTTCCATCGGTAATAACCACCGTAGCATTGGTTATAGGTGCAGGTTTTACAGAATCCTGAATGGTAGTACTTTGGCTAACACTGATTGAAATTTTATCCTGGTCGTTTACCAGGGAATTTACCACCAGGCGCGATTTCAATGTCACCGCCGATATATCAATTTCTTTTCTTTTGCAGGCTGCAATAGAAAGTAAATAACCGCAACTTAGCAGAATGATAATTTTTTTCATGATTTAGAACTCCAGTTTATAGAATATGGATGGAACAAAAGGAAAGTACGAAACGCCCATAGCTCTTACTACGCGGTCTTCTCCCCTTTCCAGGTTTATAAATAACGGGTTATACTGGTTTAGCATATTGTAAATGTTTATACCCCAGTATTGCTTATCTGGTCGGCCCCGATCTGGCCTGATTACTTTTGAGAACCCTAAATCCACGCGGCGGTAGAAAGGCATTCTGAAGTTGTTTTTCTCGGAATAATCGTAAATAAAAGTACCGTCGGCCGCAACATATTTACCTGTTGGAACAGAAACAGCATTGCCCGACATAATTACCACTGCAAAATTTACCATAAAATTCTGGTTTACATGGTATACTCCGGTGAGGGCTATTTTATGTCTGCGATCCCAACGGAAGGGATACTTATTGCCAAAATTTATATCAGGAATAGTTCGGTTACTTTGAGAAAAGGTATAACTCACAAGCCCGTTAAAGCGGCCGTGTTTTCGCATAATCATAGCTTCAAGGCCATAGGCATTGCCTTTTCCCTGGGCCAGCATTTTTATCCAATAATCTTTCAGCAAATCGCCTTCATCTGCACCGGTAACATCGGTTACACCTTTCATTATTTTATAATATCCATCCAGGGTGAATTCAAAGCCCGCTTTCAAGGGCCGGTAATACCCTGCTGTGAATTGGATATTTTGTTGGGGTTGAAAGTTTTTTGATGCCGGGAACCAGATGTTGCCGGGTAAACTTGCATTTACACTCGCCAGTTGATTGATACCCTGATTGGAAATAGAAGCCGCCAGTTTTAAAGCTTTTTGGCCCTGCAACTGCTGGCTAAGCATAATACGCGGTTCGGGCCGCAGAAATACTTTGTCTTTGCCTGCAAACAACCATAATCTTCCACCGGCATTTACTTTTAAACCCGGTGTTAAATTGGTTTCATATTCCCCATAAAAACTTGATTCTAAAGCTCCCTGGATGTTTATTTTACCATACAAAGTATCGGTAGTGCTGGAGCCTGAAGATGATACGGTAAATCTTTCTACATTGGGCCTGAAACCATGGCGAATGATTTCTGCACCATAGCGCAAATAACTACCCGATAAAAGATTGTATTCAAAATCGGCTTTTCCTACAAAGTCGGTGATTGAGTTATTTTGTTTAAACTGAATTTTAGCTTTATCTAATCCTGTATCGGTGGTTACCTCTCCTTCAATTCCAAAATTAGAATTGTATGAATATCGGCTCATCCCAACCAAAAAATTGGCGTAATGCCTACTGCTGAATTTATGGGCCAAATTCACACCCGTGAGTGTATTTTGCCAGGTTATAGATTGCTCTAACTTTATGCTTACAATACGGTTGTTGCTGTCTCTTTCAGTGCTGGTGAGCTTTAATCCAAACTTATCTCGCCCATTGTATACCCAAAAACTTAACTTGTTATTCGCATCAGGCCTGTATACAACCTTAGCATTGATATCATGCAAATTGTAAAAAATGTAATTGCCACCACTATGGGGCAAAAACATATCCAACCAACTGCGGCGAATGCCAATGGATGCCGTTACTTTTTCAGAAATAGGGCCATCCATATTTAATTTCAATGCCAGTAAATCACTCCAGAAATTGCCTTTCCATGCATTCTTATTGCCTTCCAGCATAGATACATCCATTACAGCACCGGCCCTGCCACCGTATCGGGCCGGAGCAACCCCTCGGTAGAACTGTATATCCCTAACCTGATCGGGGTTAAAACCACTGAGGAAACCAAAAATATGTCCGTTTCCATAAAGGGTTAAACCATCCATACTAACCAGATTCTGGTCGGAGTTTCCACCCCTGGCATACATTCCTGATAAGCCTTCAATCCCACCGTTTATGCCCGGTAAAAATTGCAAGAACTTTACCGGGTCGGGTTCGTTTAAAGGTGCAGGCATATTTTGCACCTGAGAAATTAACGGGGCCGTGTAGCCACTTCTATAATCGTGGGTGCTTATTGCCTTATTGGAACCTGTATCAGTGATAACTTTATTCAGGGGTTTTAGCTGTATATTCAGCTCTTTGGGTCCATATACATCCATATAAAAAACCTGTTTTTTATAACCCGAAGCAGACACCACAAATGCGTATTTTCCGCCCCCCATGCCCATGCTATAATAGCCATTGCGATTGGAATATGTATAATTAAATCCCGCAGAATCGAATACAATGGCACCCTGAATGGCTTCACCGGTTTTAAAATCTTCAATTGTTCCGCTGATTTGCGGCAGCTGGGCTTTTGCCAAAAAAGCGAAACCCGCTGTAAGTGTAAATAGTATGGCTTTTTTCATGCCTTTATGCAAAAATAGTGCATATTGGTGCTTCAAATTTATAAAAAGCGTCATTTTTAGATAAAACGCTACCCAAGGCTAAAAGGTTGGGTTTTAATCCAATATTTCTATATTTCCCACTCTAGGTTCACTCCGGCTGCGTCGGCATCATAGCCGGTTACAGGCAAATTCTTTTTACGGATAACTATACTGATTTTTTTTATTGTGTTTGAACTTTCCTCCAATACTGCGTTTAACATTCGGGCGGCATAGGTTTCTAGCAATCGGCAATCTCCCTTAGCCTCCTTGTGTGCAATTTCTACAAGTTTGGCATAGTCCAGGGTATTTAGCAAATCATCTTTGGGATCTTCCCAATCAAAAGTGGTTTTAATATCCACCCACAAAACCACGCCCTGGTTTCTTTCACCCTCTCCCCAACCAATGTGGGCAAATACTTTCTGATTTTCCAGAAAAATGGTCATGTTTTGTTTCATTTTGCGTATGCTCTGATGTGGCTGCAAAAAAAGGAAACCTTACCTTTGCCGTGTAATTTATTTTTACAAAATGCAAAACCCATTCATTGAAGAATTATATGCAGCCAATCGCGGCAAAGACCGATACGAGGCTCCGGATTTTATGCTGGTTGATGATCTTCTTACCGAAGAGCAGAAACTGGTACGTGCTTCGGTGCGCGATTGGGTTAAAAAAGATTTATCACCCATTATTGAGCACTATGCCCAAAATGCGCAGTTTCCCCATCATATCATCCGCGGACTAGGCGCAGTGGGTGCTTTTGGCCCACAATTGCCAGCCGAATATGGTTGTGGCGGAATGGATTACACCACCTATGGTTTAATTATGATGGAATTGGAACGTTGCGATAGCGGTATACGCAGCACTGCAAGTGTGCAGGGCTCGCTGGTAATGTACCCCATCTTTAAATTTGGTTCGGAAGAGCAAAAACGCAAGTACTTGCCCAAGCTGGCAACCGGAGAGATTATGGGTTGTTTTGGTCTTACCGAACCCGATCATGGATCAAATCCGGGAGGAATGGTTACACATTTTACCGATGCTGGCGACCATGTAATATTAAACGGTGCAAAAATGTGGATTTCAAATGCCCCGTTTGCGGATATAGCAGTAGTGTGGGCAAAAGATGAGAATGGAAAGGTACGCGGCCTCATTGTAGAACGTGGTATGGAAGGTTTCACTACTCCCGAAACCCATGGCAAATGGAGCCTGAGAGCAAGTGCTACCGGCGAATTGGTATTTACCGATGTAAAAGTGCCAAAAGCCAATATTCTACCCGGGGTGGAAGGGTTAAAAGGCCCTCTCACCTGCCTCAACAGCGCGCGTTATGGTATTAGTTGGGGAGCATTGGGCGCTGCAATGGATTGCTACGATTCTGCCCTGCGGTATGCCAAGCAGCGAAAACAATTCGGAAAACCCATTGCAGGTTTTCAATTACAACAAAAAAAACTGGCCGAAATGATTACCGAAATAAGCAAAGCCCAATTGCTGGTATGGCGTTTGGGCCAATTGATGGATGCTGGCAAGGCCACACCTGCTCAAATTTCTATGGCCAAACGAAATAATGTAGAGATTGCCTTAAATATTGCACGCGAGTCTCGCCAGATTTTAGGTGCTATGGGCATTACCGGCGAATACCCGATGATGCGCCACATGGCAAATCTCGAAAGTGTAATTACCTATGAAGGTACCCATGATGTACATTTGCTGATACTGGGTATGGAAATAACCGGAGAAAATGCATTTGCATAAAACCATGAAAAAAATCCTTGTTTTTGCCATTCTTTTTGGCAGCCTGTTTCAGGCAAAAGCATATACCGACAAACCAGTATTGGTGAATATCAATGTGGGCCGACAAAGCGATACCATGGGTTTTAACATGGCTTTTGCCTTGCTCGATTTTTTTCACAACCTAATAAATGAAGAAAAAGTAACCCTTTGGGACTCGCCCTACAAACAAAACAAAATTTCTGCCTCTACCCTGGCTGAAATTGAGAAAAGTTCGGGCACCGTATTTACCAAATCTCAGGACGTGTTTTTGCACGAATTCTGGTCTAGTTTGCGCCGCAAAACCTCCTTTACCATTGTGGGTGCCACATTCATCAATCAAGGTAAAAATGGCAAAGTGAGCTATGGATATGTAGATTTTGCCGAATGCTGGAAATATATGGTGGCATTTAAGCTGGATTGCAATGTAAATGGCCCGGCCGAACTTACTTTAGCCAATGCACTTTATAGTCGAAATTACAATTTTAATATTGTACAATTTGGCAATAAAAACTTTGCAAAAAAACCGCAAGAATCTATTAAAATTCGCGATAAAGCTTTTTACAGTAACCGCAAAGTTGAAGGCTTATACCACATACCGGTTACCAAAGATATACATTACATGATAGAACCTGATCTTAATGAACCCAACGAAATCGGCAATGTATTTTTTAAAAATATACAAAATTATTTAAACGTAAATCGTGAAGTATTATTTAACCTGGGTGCCGATAAATATTTTGATTATAAAGTATTTAAGAGTGAAGTTGCAGTAACTCGCATAGAAGTGAATGAAACCTGGACCAAAAAAGAGGGATACATAGATTACACAGTAAAAAATGTAGTTATTTATATCAATAACAAACCCCTGGATGCTATTTCACTGGATATTATTCTGGGATGGGAGGTGCTATACAATTTTAAAACGGCAGAGGATGTGTTAAAAGAAAAAAAATTCAAATACATTTTAACCAAATTAAACAATACCTATGTAACAGAGGACGACTCACCAAAGTTTGTGAAATCGCTTGAAAAATATTCATGGACGCAGGTAAGCCGCTATGTTAAATTCTATTAAAATAAAAATAATCAATGTACGAAATAAAATTTGGAACGGACGGTTGGAGAGAAATAATTGGTGACAATTTTACAACCGCCAATGTGCGCAGAGTAGCGCTGGCTACTGCCAAATGGCTAATAAATATTAACCCACAAGCAAGCTGTGTAGTGGGCTATGATTGCCGTTTTGGGGGAGAAATGTTTGCTAGAGAAACCGCAGCAATTTTAGCTTCACATGGGGTTAAAGTTTATTTGTCGCACCATTTTGTTTCCACGCCGATGATAAGTTTGGCAGCCAATCGCCTGCATACCACAGCTGGTGTTATTATTACCGCCAGTCACAATCCACCCTCCTATAATGGGTATAAATTAAAGGCCAATTATGGAGGACCCGTTATTCCATCGGAAGTTGAAAAGGTAGAGAAAGCCATTGCCAATGAGGAAATTCCGGCAGCAAATTACCATGCATTATTAAACGAGGGTAAAATTGAAATCCGCGATTTTGAGCAATTATACCTCGATCATGTTGAACATAGTTTTGACATGCCAGCCTTAAAAGCCATCAGCAGCAATCTGGTATACGATGCCATGTATGGTGCCGGACAGAATATAGTTCGCAGAGCAATGCCGGATGCACGTTTATTGCACGCCGAAATGAATCCGGGGTTTCATGGCCGTGCCCCCGAACCTATTTTAAAAAATCTACCTGAAATTGCTGAATTAATACACAAAAATCAGCAGTACACCTGTGGTTTGGCAACCGACGGAGATGCCGATCGCATTGGCTTTTTTGATGAAAATGGAAATTTTGTAGACAGTCATAATCTTATTTTATTGCTGATTGAATACCTAACTACATTCAAAGGCTTAAGCGGCAAAGTAGTTAAAAGTTTTTCGGTAAGTGATAAGGTAGAAGCCCTTTGTAAGCTAAAAGGCTTGGAAAGTGTTACCACAAAAATTGGCTTTAAATATATCTGCGAATACATGGTAAAAGATGATGTATTAATTGGTGCAGAAGAAAGTGGAGGTATAGCCATTAAAGGACATATACCAGAGCGGGATGGAGTATGGATGGGTCTGGTAATTATGGAGTTTATGGCTCGCACCGGAAAAACTGTATCCCAATTATTAAATGAAATTTACCAGCAAATTGGAACTTTTGCAGTTGAAAGGTATGATTTACATATAACCGAAGATGTGAAACAGCAAATTATAGCCAATTGCAAATCTGGCGTTTATACCCAATTTGGAAATTTGCATGTACAACAAACCGAAGATACCGATGGATTTAAATTCAGATTTGGTGGTGATACTTGGGTAATGATTAGGCCCAGCGGTACCGAACCTGTGCTGCGTGTTTATGCCGAAGCTGCCAACTCTGCCGCTGCTTTTGCTATTTTAGATACCGTTAAAGCGGCGATTTTAAATTAAATGCGCCAACTGCTGCTGGTAATTACGGGAAGCTTGTATATACAAATATGCAATGCTACCATAGACAGTACCCAAAAAATGCAGCGCCGAAAAACCCTCGCCTGGGGATTGGATATTGGAGTAGCCACTGGTGTGCATGCAGCGCTATACAAGGCATGGTACAGCGGATATGCGCATTCAAAATTCCATTGGATTAATGACAATCATGAATGGTTACAGATGGACAAAGTAGGCCATGCATGGTCATCTGCTATTATAGCTGCCAACACTGCCGTTGGTTTTGAATGGGCAGGTTACAACCGTCGTAAAAGTGCCATTTACGGGGCTGCTTCTGCCCTGGTATTTCAATATGCCATTGAGTATTTTGATGGAAAAAGTGCCGCCTGGGGCGCTTCAAAGGGCGACCTGGTAGCCAACACCGCTGGTCTAACATTTGCAGGTGTACAGCGCTATTTCTGGGGAAAGTGCATTGTACCTTTTCGTTTCACTGTGCACGCCTCACCCTATTCTAAAATAAGGCCAAACCTATTGGGAAGCAATTTTCCTGAGCATATTTTAAAAGACTACAATGGTCAAACTTATTGGCTTGATTTTAACCCGGAACGCATGCGAATCAGGCCCAAGTGGTGGCCTCGCTTCCTGGGTATTTGTGTGGGTTACGGGGCTGAAGGAATGGTAGGCGGGGATGATAATATATGGACCGATAAATTTGGAGTGGTTCAAGATCGGTCGGATATTAAACGCTACCGGCAGTTTTTCTTAAGTCCTGCCATTACATTTGGCCATGTAAAAAGTAAATTTGCATGGGTAAACGCATTGGCCTGGTTGAGCGAACATATCAGGGTACCTATGCCAGCCATTGAGTTTAGCCCTAGCAACCGCACCCAATTTCATATTTTATACTGGTAAATACATGTCGCAAACAGAAACAGGATTGGAAAAAAAGGAATTCAGGGTTGAAGTAGAAGGGCTGTTCAGGCGCAAAAATCCGCGACTTGCCAAACTTATACCCGGATTTGTATTTAGCTGGATACGAAAAATTGTACACCAGGAGGAAGTAAATTATACCCTTACCCGCGGGGCCCACTTAAGAGATGCCGCTTTTGCAGAATTGGCCATTTCAGACGTAGGTGCAACTTATGATTCAATAGGCAAGGAAAACATCCCCCAAAAAGGCGGAGCAATTGTGGCAAGCAATCACCCGCTGGGTGCGTTGGATGGCATGGCACTTTTGGTAGAAGCCACAAAATTACGCCCGGATGCCAAATTTATTGTAAACGATATTTTAATGTCGTTGCCCAATTTTGAAAAACAATTTATACCCGTAAATAAATTAGGTAGCAATGCCAAAGAATCGCTGCGAAGAGTTGAGGAAACCTATGCCAGCGGAGACTTGGTATTGATTTTTCCGGCCGGGATTTGCAGTCGCAAACAACATGGTATCATACATGATTTGGAGTGGAATAAGAGTTTTATTTCACGCGCAATCAAGCATCAATTACCTGTAATTCCTACATTTATTATCGGGAAAAATTCAAATCGTTTTTATCGTGTAGCCCGTATCAGGCGGTTTTTTGGTATCAAAGCCAATTTAGAAATGTTTTTACTTTCTGATGAAATGTTTAGACAAAAAGGCAAACATTTGCGCATTATTTTTGGCAAACCTATCCCCCATCAGGTTTTTGATAAAAGTCGCACAGCTGCAGATTGGGCTTTGGTATTGCGAGAATTTGTATATGAATTGGAATTAAATAAAGATGCAGATTTTTTAGCATTTAACAAGGCATTTAAAGCCTGATTTTAATCTTTTCTTTTGATATAATTTTCTACAAGATTCAAGCCTGGTACGGTTAAAAATGTAGTTGCCAAGGTCATTAACAAAAATATTGTATATAATTGTGAAGTAATTATCCCTAAATCCAATCCGATATTTAAAACGATAATTTCCATCATCCCTCTTGTATTTAATAAGGTGCCAGTAGCTACGCTTTCCTTCCAGGTAAATCCACTGAGCCTGCTGGCTGCAGTACCACCCAATACCTTGCCGATAGAGGCAATAAGTATGATAAATACAACCCAAAACCACAGTTGCGCATTCACCAACATTTCGGTATGGGCCCTTAATCCTGCAAGTGTAAAAAAGACAGGCATCAATACTATTGTGCTGAAATCCTGAATTTTTTCGATCATGATTTTTCTAAAATCAAATGCAACCGGCATAATAAGGCCTGCTACAAATGCCCCAAAAAGTGCGTGTACCCCGATAACCCGCGTGCTGAAAGCCGAAACCAATAACACTACAAATGCCAAACTATAGGAGAGTTGATTGGACTCAAGCAATGAATATCGGCGTTGAATAAATTTTACCAAAACCGGTCTCACCAAAAAAATCATGGCTAAAAGATATCCGGCAACCAACAGCAACTTAAGCCATACCGAGGATCCATCGGCCGAACCCGCAATACCTGTAAGTACGGCAAGTAAACACCAGGCAGTCACATCATCAATTGCAGCAATGGCCATAAGCAAGGCCCCTGTTTTGGTTTTAAGCATTTTTCGTTCCTGAAGAATACGGGCCATAACCGGAAATGCCGTAATACTTAAACTAATGGCTATAAACAATGCAAATTCGGTGAACCCAGTTCCTTTTGGTGCAAATTCGGTATATAAAAATAAGGATAATACAAATCCCAAAAGTGAGGTAAAAGCAATGGTAGTATGACTAATGAATAAAGCTTTGCGCCCCTGGTTTTTTAATGAATCAAAATTTATTTCCATGCCAATAATAAACATGAACAGTATTAAACCCAACTGACTAATTACATAGAGAGCATTAATGCTATATGCCGGAAAAATGAAGCCTTCTAAATTGGGCAATAAGCTGCCTATTACAGATGGGCCGAGTATAATTCCTGCAACTATTTCTCCTATTACCTTTTGTTGCCCAACTTTTTGAAATAAATAGCCAAATAAACGTGATACAACAATAATTATCACAAGCTGCAGTAAAACCAGAATGAAGGGCTTTTTAGGATCGTGGAAGTACTGATCCAGGGTCATGTTGAACAAAGAAAAGAAAAGACCACTCGATTTTTCCTGCCCTTGCACTACCTCATTTATCCCAGCAGGATGCAATAAATTACCGTATCCAAAAATTAAAAATATGAGGCCCAGAGCCAATCCAACAATGAATAGATAATAAACAAAGATTTTTCTAAAACGCATTTATACAAAAGTAATCAACCAGTAAGTTGATATTAAAAGTACTATTCAACATTCATACCTTATCGCCGTGTTATACATTCATTTACAACACTATGCACTGTTAAAAAGTATGCGACTATTCTTTAAAATTAACCTGCTTTTGTTGCCATTGATTTTGTATCATATCATTTCTTTTTACTAAATTGCCCCCGAAAGCATGCAGCCGATAATAGAAAAAGTAGACAGAGACTTGCTTATTGCCGAATTGAAAAACGATATATATGTAAGGCCAACCAACAATGGAAGGAATGAAATTTATATTTTCAATGGCAATGCAAGCCCAAATCTATTATTAGAATTGGGAAGGCTGCGTGAAGTTACCTTTAGGGCTGCTGGCGGCGGTACCGGTAAATCTGCAGATGTAGATGAGTTCGATACCGGAAATTATGCTTATGAGCAACTTATTGTATGGAATCCTGAAGATTGCGAAATAGTGGGTGGTTACCGATACAAGCTTTGCAGGGATGCCAAAGACAGCCAAGGCAATTTTCACCTATCAACCAGCGAAATTGTGCGATACAGCGATAAGATGACCCACGAGTTCTTTCCCTGGACCATAGAACTTGGGCGCAGTTTCGTACAACCCCAATACCAGCCCAGTGCCGAAAATCGCAAAGGCCTTTTTTCTTTAGATAATCTCTGGGATGGATTGGGTGCACTTGTAGTAATGCACCAGGATATGAAATATTTCTTTGGCAAGGTTACTATGTACCGCGATTTTGAACGCTATGCCCGGGATTTGATTCTATCTTTTATGCACTTTTATTTCCCAGATCCGGACAACCTGATTGAAATACCCAATCCACTTCAAATCGAAAATGATTGCTCGGCATTTTTGGCAGAGCTCGAAGGCAAAACCTATAAAGAGGGTCATGCCATTTTAAACCAGAAAGTAAGAGAATTGGGTGAGAATATTCCGCCCTTGGTTAATAGCTATATGAATCTGAGCCCTACCATGCGCACATTCGGATCGGCAATTAATGACCATTTCGGAGATGTGGAGGAAACCGGCATTATGGTTACTATTGCCGATATTTATCCCTCTAAAAAGGACCGACATATTAATACCTACCTAAACTATCTGGAAAGCAAACAGGCTAATGCCTGATCATAATGCGGCCGCTGGCCGAATTTAAATTACCATTAATTCTCCAACTGTAAATACCATTCGCAAAATCGAGGGTAGCTAAGCGCGCCAAGCCTGTTGCATCAAACATTACGGGGGCTGAATAAACCAGTTTACCCGTAATATCGGTAATGGTTAATTCAACCTCTCTACCTGCAAAAACACCCGACGAAAATAATACCTCGTTATTGGCAGGATTTGGAAATGCAAGGCATCGCAATCCCTTTTTACCCGGATCATTAATATTAAGATTTACCAGCATTTTTATGGCTTCCATGGCATCTGCTTTGCCAAAACCATAGGTATTGTTGCTATCGTTGCCTGTAAATACATCGTGATACGCAGTGCGGGAAAGAATCATTCTTACCTGCACCGGAGTTAAATCTGGGTTTACCTGCAACATCAAGGCCACTATGCCCGCCACATGTGGTGCAGCCATGCTGGTACCACTCAGTAGAGTCCAGTATTGCGGATTGCCATAAAACTTTGTAACCAGCGGTGTTTGTTCTATCATCCATGGGGCAAATGTGCGATAATTAACAGCTGAAACGATATGTTGCCCAGGGGCTGAAATGTCTGGTTTAATTCTTCCATCCACTGTGGGTCCGCGACTGCTGAAACCGGCAGCTTCGCCAATTGTAAGCCAATTTTGGGCACGATAAACATTGCCGGTATCGCGCCAACTGTTGCGCGCAATGTAGGCACCTACTGTAATTGAGGCCTTGCTGGTACCGCCATTCTCAACCATACTGCCAGCTGATAATCCATCCAGATATAGACCATCTTTATCCATCCCTTTTACCTTGTTGGTAAAGGATCCTGCCGTCCATCTATAGGTTTGGCCGCTATTCCATCCATCTACCCTTCCATTGCCTGTAATTCCAATGCGAATATTTTGATTCACAGCATTGTTGGTTTCTGCCATGATCAAAATCTCTGGTTTGGCATTATTTACAAACTTCTTATTTGTAGCAATTGTTAACCACAGGGTATCGGCTCCATTTACATGCACATACCGGGTGCTAGAATTCGAATTTGAATAGTAAAACGGTGTGGTTATTTTTTCGATACCCGAAGTATCAAAAACTGTAAAATTAATACCGAATTGTTTAGCACTATCACCCCAAAAATCGCAGTAGATATTTTCGTGCACGTAATCCTTGCGCGAACGATCCAGGGCAAATGTATAAGCGGTATCACCGTTTAAAGCGGCCTGCACATGCATTTTATTGCCTGCATCGTTTCCACAGGCGCCAACCAGTATTTTTCCTGGTCCTGTAAGCAATTCAACCGCTTTATCAAAAAGTGAATTCCCATCGTGAGGGCCGGTATGCATACCCCAACTCAGGTTTATTACAGCAGGTTTACCTACAGATTGGGCATAATCGAACACATATTTAAAGCCATCTAAAATTGAAGGATTGGCCACAAGATAATCGCCTTTGGCGCTGCCGCCCAAGGTATCATTCCCGTATTTTATGGTTACAAATGCCAAATCCGCTTCGGGTGCCATGCCGCGGTATTTAAAGTTGGGTGTTGTATAACCGCTTCCGGCAGCTATACCTCCTACGTGTGTACCATGGGTACCGTCGTCATTTCGGCTTAGCAATATGTTGGCTGCTACTGTGGCTTCAGTGCCATACGAAAATCCGGTAGGTTTGTTGCCTGCATTGCTGCCTTGCAGCCACCAGCGTTTAACCTTATAACCTGCGCCATTTTGGGTAAAAAATGTAGGGTTATCGGGTTGAAACCCAATATCAACTATCCCCACAACCACTCCATTGCCCCTGTAGTTTACCGGCAGTCCATTGTTTACTCCATCCTGCACCAAATCTACCTTACTCAGTTTCATGGCCGTATCATTGAGCAAATGCGGCCGATTGAGCCTACTTGATATTTCAATATAACTTACATTGGCATCCAACATTAGCGAAATCATTTCGCTGCGGTTGCATCGGATTGAAAAGATATTACCAAACTGACTTTCTTTAATGGCGGTAGATTTCAGTGGCAAATTTGGATTACTCACTTGAACCAAAGCTGGCACCCTACCATCTGCATCCGGAAAAAACAAGCCCTGGGCATTTTCCTGTTCAAGAAAAATCTGGCCTATGGGCGACAATTTTTGCAATGCAGTGTTATTAAGTACAGCTCCGCTTTGCGCACTTACATGCAATACCATCAAACACACAATGCCTGCAAAGAATTTTTGCATATATCGAAGGGCAATTTAACACCCACAAATCATATTTATGTTATTTCCATGTAATTTTAAATGACTGCAAAAAAAAAGCACCTCTAAAGGTGCTTTTTAAAAAAATCAAATTGGTTATTAGCCTTCCAATGCAGCAGCACCACCCACGATTTCTGAAATCTCGTTGGTAATGGCAGCCTGGCGGGCCTGGTTGTATGCCAAACGCAATGCTTTAAGCAGTTCGCCGGCATTTTCGGTAGCTTTATCCATGCTCACCATTCGCGCACCATGCTCCGATGCAAGTGAATCCAGCAATGCGCGGTAAACCTGGGTTTTCAGCGATCTTGGAATCAAATCCTGCAAAATTTCAATTTTACCAGGTTCGAAAATGTAATCGTTGGCTGCACCACCGGATTTTCCACCTTTTAAGTCTTCGGGTAAAATTGGCAGCATCACCTCATTGGTTAGAATTTGGGTAGCCGCATTTTTAAACTGGTTAAATACAATTTCAACACGGTCGTATTCATGGTTTCGGTATGCATCCAGAATGTACTCTGCGGCAGCAAAAGCCGACTCGGCATCCAGATTCTGAAACAATTGAATATAACGGCTATCTACATTGTAGTTGAGCTTTTTAAGCAATTCTGCTGCTTTTTTTCCAATGCACAGCACGGTTACATTGCCAGCTTTTTGCTGATTTGCATATTTGCTGTCGATAATCAAACGGGTGCGTTTAACCACATTTGCGTTAAATGCTCCGCACAGTCCGCGATCGGAACTGATTGCAACAATCAGCACCTTTTTAACATCGCGTTCCTTAAAATATGCAGCCAGTCTGTCATCATCCACGCTATCCTGCAAATTGGCCATAATGCCTTTAAGTTTAAGGGCATACGGGCGCATGCGCACAATGGCTTCGCTGGCTTTGCGCAATTTGGTTGCACTTACCAGTTTCATAGCCTTTGTTATCTGCTGTGTGCTGATGGTGGAGGCAATTCGGCTTCTTATCTCTTTCTGATTGGCCATTTTTTGGCTTTAATTATCAGGCTTGGTAATTTTTAGCTACTTCTTTACCGGCGGCTACCAGGGTTGAGGTAATTTCATCGTCGAATTTACCAGCTGCCAGGGCATCCAATACATTGCGATGATTTTTATCCAGGTAAACGGTGTATTCGGCTTCGAAATCTTTCACTTTATTTACCGGAATATCACGCAGCAAATTGCTGGTACCCAGGTAAATAATGGCAATTTGCTTCTCTACTGTTACAGGGCTAAACTGGCCTTGTTTCAGAATTTCCACGTTGCGCGAACCTTTGTCCAATACAGACTTGGTAGCAGCATCAAGGTCAGAACCAAATTTAGCAAATGCTTCCAACTCGCGGTATTGAGCCTGGTCAAGTTTCAGTGTACCTGCCACTTTTTTCATGGATTTAATCTGCGCATTACCACCCACGCGGCTTACAGATATACCTACGTTAATAGCAGGGCGTACACCAGAGTTAAACAGGTTACTTTCCAGGAATATTTGTCCGTCGGTAATTGAAATTACATTGGTTGGAATATACGCAGATACGTCACCCGCCTGGGTTTCGATAATTGGCAATGCAGTTAAGCTTCCGCCGCCTTTTACTTTTCCTTTTAAACTTTCGGGCAAATCGTTCATTTGGCTGGTAATGTCGGTATTTGCATTCAGTTTGCAGGCTCTTTCAAGCAAGCGGCTGTGCAGATAGAATACATCACCAGGGTATGCCTCACGTCCGGGAGGACGACGCAGCAGCAGAGAAACCTCACGGTAAGCCACCGCTTGTTTAGACAAATCGTCATAAACAACCAGAGCTGGTAAACCTTGGTCACGGAAAAACTCACCAATTGCAGCTCCGGCCATTGGCGCATAGAATTGCAAAGGTGCAGGTGAAGAGGCAGGTGCAGAAATAACCACAGTATATGCCATGGCACCATTTTCTTCAAGGGCTTTCACCACTTGTTTTACAGTAGATTCTTTTTGACCTACAGCTACGTATATGCAGTAAACTGGTTTACCTTTTTCGTAAAATTCTTTTTGGTTGATAATGGTATCAATCGCAATAGCGGTTTTACCGGTTTGGCGGTCACCGATAATCAACTCACGTTGTCCACGACCAATCGGAATCATGGCATCAATCGCTTTGATACCAGTTTGCAGAGGTTCTTTTACAGGCTCACGGAACAATACACCCGGCGCTTTGCGTTCGAGAGGCATGTTGTACAATTCGCCGGTTAAAGGACCTTTACCGTCAACAGGTTCGCCCAGGGTATTTACTACACGACCCAGCATGCTTTCGCCTACATTGATCGATGCAATTTTACCGGTGCGTTTTACTTTATCGCCTTCTTTGATTTCTGAGCTGCTACCCATCAATACTGCACCTACGTTATCTTCTTCGAGGTTCAATACTACGGCACGTACTCCGTTGTCAAATTCTACAAGCTCACCACTTTGTACCCCGAAAAGTCCGTAAATACGGGCAATACCGTCACCCACCTGGAGCACGGTACCCACTTCTTCCAGATTTGCAGCACCGCTGAAACCTGAGATCTGTTCTTTTAGAATACTAGAAACTTCGTCTGGCCTTATTTGTGACATGTTTTTATGCTATTTTTAGTTCTTTTTTGATTTTTTTGATCTGACTGGATACGCTGCTGTCGTATATTTTTCCATCAAACATGATGGTTAAGCCGCCTATCAAAGTCGCATCAGTTTTGGTATGTATGTTTACAGATTTTGCACCTGTATTTGATTTTACAAATTGTTCGATTTTAGAAATACTATCCTTATCCAATTCGCTGGCTGTAGTTACCTGTACTTCAGTAATGCCATGATTGCGATTGTAGATTTTAATAAATTCAAGCCCCATATTTCCAATTAAATCTTCACGGCTTTTTGCAGCCATCAGGTTAAACAGATTGCGGGTTTGGTCTTGAAATTTACTGAATAGTTTATTTAAAGATTGCAATTTAGCCTCTTTGCCAATCAGAGGGCTTTGAAGAAAAGTATTAAAGTCGGCACTGCCAGTTACCACAGCATTTAGCTCGCGGATATCCCCCACTACAGCTTCGAGCTTATTGCTATCTGCCGCAGTTTCGTACAGGGCTTTGGCGTATCGGGATGCAATTCTGGTATCAGACATGACTTATTGTCCTGAAGAAGATTGGCCTTTGGTTAACTGACTCAGCTGTTCGGCGATCAGGTCTTTCTGCGCTTCTTTATTTACCAGTTCTCTGCTCACCAGCTTTTCGGCAATGGCAATAGAGTATCCGGCAACTTCTTTTTTCAATTCTTCAATAGCCGCCAGCTTTTGTTTATTGATTTCGTCGTTTGCACGGGCAATCAATTTTTTTGCTTCCTCATCGGCAGCGGCTTTGGCGTCACCCACAATTTTGTCTTTCATGTCGCGGGCTTCTTTTAGAATTTTATCTCTCTCATTACGGGCTTCAGACAGCAATTGCTCGTTTTGGCTGGTAAGTTTAGCCATTTCAGCACGCGCGTTTTCGGCCTGTTGCAATGAGTTTTCGATGGTTTCTTCCCTATCTTGAAGCGACTTCATGATGGGTTTCCACGCAAATTTTTTCAGGATTAAAAGCACCGCCACAAATGACAGTGTCATCCAGAATATCAGCCCCAATTCGGGGTTTACCAATGCTGGTAATTCAAGAATCATTTTATCTTCTATTTGTTTTTTAGTTCTTGTTTTTTGTAACTTTTAACTGGGTTAAAGTTACCGAAATTATTGCACTTTCACAAGCTTCAAATGCATTTGCACCTGAATCTTAAGAAACCACAAGGATTTCAATTTTTTTTTGAATAAAAGATTACTCCCGCCTTAGACAGGAGTAATCTAATTATTTCTTTTTTAAACGAAAAGGATCAGCAGACAAACAACGATTGCGAAGAATACAGCACCTTCAACAAGTGCAGCAGCAACGATCATGTTTGAACGGATGTCGCCCAGAGATTCTGGTTGACGTGCGATACTTTCCATGGCTGAGCCACCAATACGGCCGATGCCAATACCGGCGCCAATAGCAGCTAAACCAGCACCAATAGCGGCGCCCATTTTGCCATAAGTAGAAGCAGCAACTTTACTTGCATCTGCAGCTGCGTCAAGGAGAGTGGTCATTAAACTCATAGTGATTGTTTTTTTATTTATTGAATTGGTTAGTTTTGAATTGGATTAGTGTGAATGCGCATCTGCATGATCGTGATGGCCGTGCTCTTCGATGGCCATGCCAATGTAAAGCGAACTTAACAGGGTGAATACAAAAGCCTGAAGGAAACAAACCAGCAGCTCCAACATTCCCATAAAAATAGTGAACGCCACACTGGCCGGACTTACCGCATAGCCTATCCAGCTTTGCATGCTTCCGAAGATAAAAATCAATGAGAAGAAACCCAGGATAATAATGTGGCCCGCAGTAATGTTTGCAAATAAACGCAGCATTAATACAAACGGACGAAGGAAGAAACCAAGGATTTCAATTGGAACGATGAGTATATATAAAGCATAGGGCACATCGGGAAGGAAAATGTGTTTCCAGAAGTACTTATTGCCGTTTACTACAACATACAGGAATATAACCAGGGCCAATACCAAAGGAATGGCAATGTTACCGGTAGCATTGGCTCCGCCCGGGAAGAATGGAATCTGCCCCAACAGGTTTACTATAAATATAAACCAGAAAATGGTAAGCAGCAAGGGCATAAACTGCTTATAACGTGGTCCAACCGAACTCTTAATTACACTGTCGCGCATAAACACAATCAATGATTCTATTAAGTTTTGGAAACCACGTGGGGCTTTGCCTGCGCGTTTTACATAGGCTTTGGCCACCGAAATAAAGATTACGATAATAAGGATAGAACCCAAAATGAGGGTAAGTGCTACCTTGGTAAGACTAAAATCGTAAATGGTTTCAGTATTATTTGCATCGGCCCAGGTAATTTTTGCGCCTGAGTTGATAAGCTTGTAACCATTGTATTCTTTATGCCCGTGTTCGAATTTAGAAGACATAAAAAATTCAAATCCACGACTCTTTGTATATAGAATAACAGGCAAAGGGAATACGATATGATGACCAAAGGCATCCCAATCATGATTATCGCCGATGTGGCCCAGAATCATCCCACTGATTTGCTCGCCAATGGGTTTTTCTACCTCTTCGTGGTGGGCAGCGCCCTCAGTTTCGTGAGCTTCAGTAGCATGCTCGGCAGTGGCCGGAGCAGCGGAATGCATTGCAGCCGAATCGTGGTTGGCTGTTGCAAATTGGCCAAAAAAAGCGCAAAATGCGAACAACAGTACAAATTTTATTCGGGTTGGGTTTGCGGAAGTGCTTGTTAAATCAGGCATTTTCGTTTTTGGGCCTTGGTTTTGAATCGGGGCGCAAGTTAGTACGCATTTCCCAGATTTCAAATACCAGGAAAAGACAAAAATATGAACAATATGAAAATACGAAAAACATCGAAACCGGTCTTATATTATAAAGTGTGATGGCGAGGAACAAAACTCCGGTAAACATTCTAAGCATACTGCCCACCATAAGCCTTCTCAACACTGCATTTTCGGTTCCTTTGGGTCCGAAAATATACCAGTGAATAAGACCGGTTACCAGTGCTAAAAACACCAATCCTCCCCAAACGGCGCCAATAAATGAATACTTACCCACATAACCAACCACCCAAGTGATTAATGCCATGGACACTGAAAGTATACTGAGACGGATTAAATACGATCGCATTTGCAGCAGCAAAGGAACAACAGAACTTTGAAAGCTACAATTTACGAATGATGGAATACATGGCGCCGAAAACACCGGCAAGACTTAAAACAACTGTAAACAAAGGGAATTTCCAATGCAATTGTTTATCTATCCAAATTCCCAATGCTGCCATTGCAGCAATGGTGGTTAGTATTTGAAAACCCATACCGGCATATTGCACAAAGCCCCTATTATTGCTCGGCTTTTGCTGCTTTTGAACCACTGGCTTTTTGAGGGGTAGAAGGCAATTGCATATTCATTGTGCAGCGGCCATTGAACTGAGCACCGCTTTCGATTACTATTTTATCGGTAGTAATGTCGCCATCAATCCTGGAGGATGGGCGCAATACCAGCGTTTGTTCTACTTTTAAATTGCCCTGCAGATTGCCTGCTATTATGGCATCAAGGGCTTCGATATCTCCTTTTATAAAGCCCCCCTCGCCTAATACCAGCCTTTGCTTTACGGTAACATGCCCTTCGATAATCCCATCTACCCGGATATCTCCGTCTGATACCAAATCGCCGGTAACCTTAGTGCCGGTACCTATTATGTTTAGCAGGTTATTCCCTACCGATGTCTCTTTCTTATTCTTTGATCCGCTGGAAAACATATTGCTACAAATATACAGTATAACGGATTATTTCTGTTAATAATTTGTTACTAACTAAAAAATCCTCACCCAATTACAGCAGGGTCTTTTAAGAAATTATTTGCCCTTGGGTTTTTTATTCGAAACTGTATCCAGCAGATATTCTTTTTCACTTAGAATATCCTGCAGGGCTTTGTCTTTGATATTGCGATTATCGATGATACGCTGCATTTCTATGGTCTTTTCGTATAGTTCCATATAGGCAGCATTGTCCGATCCTTTGCCATATCCGGGTACCATTTGGCGCATGGGAGTATAGGCTATCAGTAAAAAAATTATAATGGTAAAAAGCACAAAAATGGTGCTGAAAAGCATTACCACATTGAAAGGTGTGAGCCGAATGGAAAAAGTTTCAGCAAAAGATGTATCATTTATAAGTACCAATCTGTACTTATTTCGTAATTTGGCAATAATTTTGCGCCCCTTCGACATAGTTTTACTTTATTTGAGAAATAAAAAGACGAAAATACCGTTTTTAACTAACAAATCAGAAATGCCCCATACCCTGCGCAGTTTTTTTGCCATATCCATTTGTATCGTTTTAGCACTTGCCTGTAAAAATAACGACTCCTGGCTGGGTCGCACCTGGCATAACACTGCCGCACACTACAACGCCTACTTTAATGCCGAACAATCGTGGCTTGGAACTGTGGCTACCATGCGCGAAGGTTATAAGGATGATTACCGCAATTTTATAGAAATCTATAATTATGGTACTGCCGAAGTGCTGAAAGGCAACCAGGGCACTATGGATGCAATCATAAAAAAACTAAGTACCATTATAGATAAGCACCCAAAAAGCAAATGGATAGACAATTGTTACCTGCTTATGGGAAAAGCCTATTTTATGAAGGGCGATTTTTTTGCAGCATCGGATATTTTTGAATATGTAAACTCTAATTTTAAAGACCCGGTTATTACCTACGATGCGCGTTTGTGGATTTTTCAGTGCCTATATTTTCAAGGGAAACTGACAGAAGCTGAAAACCTGATAGTTTCTCTAAAAAATGATGAGAAATTTCCTAAAAAATTAAATGCCCAGCTCAATATGGCACTGGGTGCTATATACCTCAGAAATAACAAACCCGGGCAGGCAATTGAGTTTCTTGAACTGAGTCTTAAAGGCAAAAACAGTAAGCTGGATCGCTATCGTTTGCATTTTGCATTGGGTCAATCTTACCTTAAAGTAAAAAATTGGGATAAAGCAGCCTGGAATTTTGCCAAGGTAGTGCGCATGAATCCACCCTATGAAATGGCTTTTAACTCGGAAATAAACCGGGTTGAAATTCTTTCACAACAAAAACAAAACTACGAAAAAGCCAATCAGATATTGCGCCGAATGCTAAAGGACGATAAGAATGTAGAGTACTACGGTCAAATTTATTATCGCTTGGGAGTAAACGAAATGCGCAGCAAAAACGATGTAAAAGGATTGGGATATTACAATCAATCGCTGCGTTCGAGCAAGGCCGACCGAGCCCAAAGTACTACTACATATATTACCATGGGTGATTATTATTTTGAACATAAAGATTACGAACGGGCTGGCTTGTATTACGATAGTGCCAATAATTTGTTGGATGAAAAACACCCGGACTATGAAGCCATTGCGAAAAGAAGCGGTTTACTTGGCGAATTGCTGAAACACCTGCTAACCGTTAAACGCCAGGATAGTTTGCTGCGATTGGGCAAAGACCCGGTTTTACGCGAAAAAGCCATAGACCAGGCCATACAGCTTGAGAAAAAACAGGCTGCATATGCAAAAAACAATCCCAAACCAGCCGATCCGGATCCAAATCCGGGATTAAATCCGGGCGGAACCCTTACCCCATCCTCCTTCCCTTTCTATAATGTTACCAACCGTAAGCGGGGTATTGAAGATTTTCAGAAAACTTGGGGCACACGGGCAAACCGCGATTATTGGCGAATTAACGCCAAGAAAAGTACCGCCGGCAATGGAGGTAATGCAAATGGAGACCGTGATTCTGCCTCGGCCGAGGATAGTATACCCATAAATGCATCCGAAGACCGGAAAAAATACTACAAAGACATTCCGCTTACTAAAGATGCACAGGCAGAAGCTGAAAAGAAAATTGAAGATGCCCTTTTTGGCGCAGCGGGTGTGTATCAAAACAGTTTGAACGCCCCCAATGATGCCATTAATATGTATCAGATATTACTAAAACGATATCCCAATACAAAATATGAGCCTCAGGTACTTTATGAACTGGCTAAAATGAGTAAAGCTGCCGGCAATACAGGCTCTTATGAGGCTTATAAATTAAGCTTAGAACAAAAATTCCCTGAAAGTATATACCTGAAACTACTGAAAGACCCCAATGCCACCTTTCAGCCTGAAAAGAATGGAGCTGGAGTGGCCCGCAAAGAAATTGAAGATTTGTACAAGCGCATGTACGATGCCTACCAGGCCGAAAAGTATGCCGATGCATTGCGCATTAAACAAGAAGCTGACCAAAAATATGCAGGTAATACTTTGCAAGCGCAGTTTGACTACCTGTATGCCTTGTGTTTGATAAAAAACGGACAGGTAGAAAAAGGAATTTCGGCGCTGGAACAGGTAGCCTCGGATTATACCGGTACCGAAATAGCAGTGCGTGCGCAAGCTACTGTGGATGCCCATAAAAAAATGAGCCAGCCTGTGGTACAGGATACCCTGGCTATTAGAGATACAGCCGCCTCCCCTTCCGGGCTATGGAAAGCATGGGATGGTAAAGAAGAATTGTTTTTTCTGCTCAGCTATAAAAAAGGGGCAAACAGCAACCTTATCAGGGCGGGCTTAACCGATTTTAATAAAGAAAATTTTGTATTTGAAACCCTGGAAGTTAGTCCGGTAAGGGCTTTTGGCGAATCGGTATATTTAACGGTTGCCAATTTCAGCAAACCTGAAGTAGCCCAGGAATATTTAAAATTTTTAGCCGGTAAGCCCGATTTTCTGCCTTCCAAAGGGCTTTTCGAATACGATATTGCCTGGATAAGCAAAACCAATTACAGCTTGCTTGTTACAAATAATCGCATAAACAGCTATGTGGATTATTTCAAGGCGGGGATGAAATAAAGGTATCCTAACTTCGCTGCACTTAAAAAAATGGGTGATTTTCATTTTATCAAAGGATTCTGGCGCTTTTTGGCTGGCGGATTCATCTTTGTATTGCTTTTCTTTTTACTGGTAAACCTGGGTTTATTTGGAGAATTGCCCGATATTAAAGAATTGGAAAACCCCAGCGCTTCGCTGAGCAGTGAGATTTATAGCGAGGATGGTGAAATCATTGGACAGTATTTTCTGGAAAACCGCACCAATGCGAAACACGATGAAATTTCAAAGCATGTTTATAATGCCCTCATAGCCACTGAGGATATCCGATTCAGAGAACACTCAGGCATAGATGCCCGCGGTACCATTCGAGCAGTGGTAAAATTGGGCCGCGACGGGGGTGCCTCTACCATATCCCAACAATTGGCCAAAAATCTGTTTACCATTCGTGACTTTAAAGCCAAAACCCGTTTGGGACGAGTAATGCAGAAGTTTAAAGAATGGATAATTGCCATAAAGCTTGAACGCAGGTATACCAAAGACGAGATTATTACCATGTACCTTAATACCGTGCCGTTTTCGGGCAACTCTTGGGGTATAGAAGCGGCCTCGCGCGAGTTTTTCAATAAAAAACCCAAGGATTTGAAATTGGAGGAAGCGGCTGTGCTGGTAGGGATGTTGCAAAAAAACACGGGTTATAATCCTAAAATTAACCCTGAGCAATCCAAAAACCGCCGCAACATTGTGTTGCAGCAAATGGCCAAGTATGAATTTATTGCCCAAAGCGACTTTGAAAAATTAAAAGAAATGCCCATAAAACTTGATTATGTGCCAGTGGAGGATGCCGGAGAGGCGCTGTATTTCAAAGATCAATTGGGTGAATTTCTAAAGGGCTGGTGCAAGGAAAACGGCTATAACCTTTATCGCAGTGGCCTTAAAATTTATACCACCATAAACAGCCGCATGCAGAATTATGCCCAGGAAGCCGTTTCAAAGCATATGAAAGACGTGCAGAAGCAATTCAATGCCGATTGGGGGAAACAAGACCCATGGCGATTGCTTCGCAATTATTCAGTAATACCCAATTTTATAGAGGATGCACTTAAAACCACCGACCGATACAAAGCATTGGCCGAAAAAATGGGAGATAAACCTGAGGCTATCATTAAAGAGCTGAAAAAGCCGGTTAAAATGACCATTTTCACCTGGAAGGGTGATAAAGATACATTGATGAGCCCCTATGACAGTATGAAGTACATTAAAAAAATCATACAGGCTGGGTTTATAGCTGTTGAACCAGAGACCGGATATATAAAAGCCTGGGTAGGTGGTGTGAATCATAAATACTTCAAATACGACCATGTAAACAAAAGGAATAGACGACAGGTCGGATCTACCTTTAAACCAATTGTTTACGCCACGGCAATGGATATAAATAAAATACCTCCATGCCGCAAATTTCCGCGCGAACCTGTAACCTTTAAAATACCGGGCGGATCCTGGACCCCACGCAACGACAATGGTGAGGGTGGAGAAATGACCATGGCCAAAGGTCTGGCATTATCAGATAACTATATTACAGCCCAGGTAATGAAAACCCTGGGGGATGATGGGGCCCCGTTTGTGGTAAAATTTGCAGAGAGAATCGGGATTGAAAAAGGGCGCATTGACCCCGTACCTGCAATTTGTTTGGGCGCTGTAGAGCTTAGCCCTTATGAGATGGCCAGTGCTTACTCGGCATTTGTGAATAAAGGATTGTGGGTAGAACCCTCTTTCATAACACGTATTGAGGATAAAAAAGGCAACGTACTGGCCGAGTTTAATCAACCCCGCCACGATCAGGTGCTTAGTGAAGAAAAAGCATACCTGATGTTTAATATGCTGTGTGGCGTGGTAGACTATGGCACCGGAAGTTACCTGAAAGCAAAATTTCAGATAGGCGGATCGATTGGGGGTAAAACCGGAACCACCCAGGGCAGTGCCGACGGCTGGTTTATGGGTTGTACCAAAAATCTGGTTTGTGCCACATGGGTAGGTGCCGATGATCCGGTGGTACGATTTAGAAATGGTTACTTTGGGCAGGGGGCTATGATGGCATTGCCTATATATGGATATTTTATGCAAAAGGCATTGAAGGATAAGACTTTGGGCCTTAGTACCGACCCCTTAGACACACCCAAAAACCCCAGTACTTTAATGGCCGAGTGTAAAGATGGCGCCGGCGGCGGTTCTGAGGGTGGAAAAGACCTGAATGTATCCGGTTTGGGAGATTAGATAATACCATTTGATAATTGAAACATTTTAATTATCTTTGCAGCCCCAAAAAAGCAATAAATTCTGATGAAAAACGATATACATCCAAAGACCTATCGCAAAGTTGTGTTTAAAGACATGAGCTGCGACTACTCTTTCATCACTCAATCTTGTGTAGAAACCCGCGAAACTATTAAATGGGAAGATGGCAATGAGTATCCTTTGTACAAATTAGAGATTTCTGCCAAATCACACCCTTTCTATACCGGTAAACAAAACCTGGTAGATACAGCAGGACGTATTGACAAGTTTATGAAACGCTACGGCAAAAAATCTGCCGCTGCTGCTGAAGCTCCTGCCGGAGAATAAGCCATACAATGATTTTGTAAAAAAGCCGTTCTAGAAGGACGGCTTTTTTTATGCAGCAAAAATTGCCGTTTACATTAAACCCGCAACTGGTATTGATATAAATATGAAAAAGCAAACTTGGCTCACCCTGGTTTTAAGCATTGGAACAACCCTGGCCTTTGGGCAGAAAACCGAAAGTGTAATTGCACTTGACTATTTCACATACGGCTATGCCGGGGTTAAAAATTTACCAGGCACTGTGCAGATGCTTACTTTCAATGGCAGCCCCAGCCCTATTGAAAACCCCAAAGATTTTGATAATATCCAGTATATTTTTTACTCTGGCAATGATTGGGATTATGAAACCAAAGCCCTCCCTCCCAGTTGGTTTGAACTTAAAAACCTGAAAGGCATAATTCTTAGCAACATGGATTATGAAACCGATGCCATGAATGACGCACGGATGTATAAACCCGATTTATTTCTTAGCGATGCCAGCTATTGTCATATGCACTGGAATACGCTAAATTCAGATAGCGCCAACCTTACCTATTACCAGGTAGATTTTCAAACACAAACTCGCATTCCCATGAACGAAGAGCTTGAGAAACTGGCCTGGGCGGAAAGGCTGAGTTTTGATGACAGTTTGTTTATGCTGAAATACCTAATGCTTAATGAATTTGGTACGGATGATTATCGGTATTCTTTGATTAAAGATTCTGTGGCTAAATGGTTGCCTGTACATGCATTATTAACTCAGCCCACTATGCGCCTGTTAGATAGTTTGCTAAGCCAAACCGATCTGCCAGATAGTGCCCAAAACTATGCTTTTGGTTTATTGGAAAAGATGGCAAACAAGCAATTATTTAAAGATGTAACCGACAAATATATAAACAATTACATAGCCCAGTTAGCGTATTACTTACCCTATATCGATGATACACATAGGCAAAGTATCAAAAGTAAGCTACAGATTTTTGTTGACTACAAAAAGCAAGGCAAGCTAAGCCCTAAAACGGCTGCATTGATAGATGAGATTTTAAAGTATTAATCCTAAATTTTTTAGCTACACTGGGAGGTATTGCCTATTTTCGAAACCATGGTTCAATCCTTTTTCGACGACGAGGCAATTTCTGATCTTTACCCCCTAACTCTTACACGCCCTGCGGCCGATTTGCGCTGTGGCATACTTACCATTGCCGAGAAATGGGGCAAATACCTGCATAGCCGGCATCTGGGTTTTGAAACCCGCGATTACCTGCAGGCCAAATTTCCGAAGGTGGATGCTCCCCTATACCGGATAAACGGACGCTTGCTGCCTACACCGGATATGATTTACTCAATCAAACATCTGGAACATGGGCAGAAACTAATGTACAAAGGCCTATTGCTGGCTGAAAGAACCGGCGGCACGGCTTCTGAAAAAGAGGTTGAACATGCGGTAAATCTGATTAACCGCCCTTATGATATTTTTATGAAAGTAGGCGCAGAAATTGACCGTGATTTTGCCATGGTGGTTACACATCGTACCGAGTTTTCACTGAATGATTACAATATGTTTTTGGGTTCACACCCAGTTTTTATAGAGCATGGAGCAAAAGTTAAGGGTTCAATACTCAATACCGAAAACGGAGCCATTTACATTGGTAAAAATGCCGAAGTGATGGAAGGTTGTATGATTCGCGGCCCTTTTGCCCTGGGAGAAGGCGGGGTGCTGAAAATGGGCACCAAAGTATATGGGCCTACCTCACTTGGACCCTACTGTGTAGCAGGTGGTGAAATCAACAATATCCAAATGCAGGCCTACTCGAACAAAGGGCATGATGGATTTATAGGCAATGCAGTAATTGGCGAATGGTGCAATATTGGGGCTGACAGCAATTGCAGCAATCTTAAGAACAATTACGAAGAAGTAAAACTATGGAATTACAGCAGCGAACGATTTGATAAAAGCGGACTGCAGTTTTGTGGCCTGATTATGGGCGACCATAGCAAATGCGGCATTAATACCATGTTTAATACCGGCACTGTGGTAGGGGTATCGGCTAATATATTCGGGGCTGGATTTCCAAGGCAGTTTGTACCCGACTTTGCCTGGGGCGGAGCCAGTGGATTTGTGACCTATAAACCCGATGCTGCAGCCAAAACCGCCAGCCTGGTAATGCCTCGCCGTAAAAAAGTATTTGATGAAAATGAAAAAGCAATTATGGACAAGGTTTTTGAAATTACCGCTAAGTGGCGCAATTGGGAAACCGGGAGTTAAATTGCCGGGAATAGCAAAATCCATTGTAGTTATAAGTTTGTTGGTTTTAATCTTAACTGCATGCAACGACGATGAGAATGTGCATGCGGATGTGGCTATAACATCAGAAATGTCTGCCTATTTATTCGATATTAACTCTGAATGGGTCTATGAATACCCTGCTACCCATGCAAAAGAAACAGCTTGGGTTGTTTCTACAAAAAAAATTGCACGCCCCTATAGGGCGGGTAATACCCGCGGATTTATATTCAATTGGCAGATGGACATAAGAAATACGGGAAATGGCGAGACGAACACAACTGAAGTTTCTGCATATGGCTGGTGGAGAACATTTCAGGAAAAAGCCTTTTTACGAATTGGGGGAGATAAGATTGTGGATAGCAACAGGATATATTACTTTTATCGTAATATGGAAAACCACGATACCTTTACGGTTGCAGGCAATCAATACAAAAACGTACATCGCATACAGTTAATGAACGCTGAAGATTCGATAACTCCGGATTATGAGCAATATTGGATTGCGGATAGTATAGGTGTTATTAAATGGGAACTGTACCAAAACAAAAAGCGTGTAAATACTAAAAACCTCATCAGCCATAAAATTAAACTCGCCCCTGTTTGGTATAAGTGAGAATAGCCATCGTCACTGTAGGAATCTCATTGGATTTAAATACAGCTTTATTTTTTTTAGCATAATGTCAGGCAAACGACAAATAGCCTCTTCAGCATCAGGCAACTTTGCAGCATGGAAATCAAAAAAATTTCAATCGGGTTTTTGGCTTCAGCTTTGTTCTTTTTTTCGAATGTGGCAGTTGCCCAGCCTGTTCCGCGCAAGGTGGTGGTAGAGTACTTTACCAATACCTATTGCAGCATTTGTGCTTCGCGCAATCCTGGATTTTATAATAATCTCAATGCTCAGTCGGGTATATTGCACATTGCCTTTCATCCCAGTTCGCCCTATGCTGCCTGCACATTAAACAAGTATAATAAAACCGAGAATGATGCCCGTACTAATTTTTATGGTGTTTATGGAAGTACGCCCAGGTTGGTGATTCAGGGAAAGGTAATTAACAGCGGTGCTAATTATGCCGACTCATCGATATTTATTGCAGCTAAAAACAAATTCTCGTCATTTCAGATAAAAATGGCGGTGCAATTTGTGAAGGACTCAGTGCAATTGCGAATGGTGATTATAAAACGCGATACCTCTACCCTGCTATCGGCTACTATATATGCGGGTATTATTGAAAAGGAAATTAATTTTACCTCTAACAATGGAGAAACCTCTCATCATGATGTTTTCAGGCGTGCTTTTTTTGGTACCAGTCCATTTCCCCTTAATTTGCCTACAGTAATAAATGACTCTGTAGTGATAACAAAAAAAATAGCCAAAGATGCCAACTGGAATGAATCTAACATATATGCTATAGGTCTTTTACAAAACGCAAAAAAGGAAGTATTGCAAGCCGAAGCAGCGTTATTCGCGCTGCAAACCAATGCCATTCATTCCCATTCAGTGCAGCCAAAGCTGGTTTATCCAAACCCATTTACCCAAAAAATTATTATTGCTCAAGCAGAACTAAGCCAATCGCAATATTGTATGTATGATAGGTCTGGCAAATTGGTGGCTGCAGGCGAAGTTTTAAATGGCGAGATAAACAATTTAGAGGAAATAAAACCGGGTATTTATTATTTAAAACTAAGCAATTCGAATTTTAATTACGCATGTATTTTGTTTAAATAACCTCAAAATACAGATAAAAATCGGGTTACAAGAAACCAATTCTATACTGGAGTTATCGGTAAAACAGACTCTTAAAAAATCGAATGATTTAAAAAATAAATTATATTTATTTAATTTAAAATGTGAAGAGTTCGATTTGTGAAAAGAATGGCAATTGAATACTTCAGTCCTCGCCAGGGGCAAAAAAATCTTTCACTTTATGGGCATTGATATTGAGGATAACCCCCAAAATTACCATTCCCATGCCTATGTATTGCAAAAAGGTATACTTCTCGTCGAAAATAAAAAGACCCGCACTGGCACCCCACAAAATACCTGCATAGCTCACTGCTGAAACCCGGCTGGCCAAATCTTCCTGGTAAGCGCGGGTCATAAAAAACTGCCCGATTTGCGTGCTTATACCGGTAATTACAATCCACATCCATTGCCAACCCTGGGGCCAAATCCAGTCACCGGGTTTTACTAAAAAATATGACAAGGCTATGGGCACACTAATTAAGGGGAAATACAGAACCACTACATTGGGGTCTTCTACCCCTTTCAGTTTTTTAATGGTATTGTAAGCCAGGGCTGAAAACAATGCTCCGCCCAAACCGGCAATTAGAGGCACCAATGGCACTTTAAAACCCGAACCATTTACGATGATTACGCCCAAAAAAGTAAATGCAAAAAACAGCCATTGTACTTTAATCACCTTCTCTCCTGCCATCCATATAGCCAAAATGGTGGTAAGCACAGGTGCCAGGTAATGAACAATAATGGCATTGCCCAGGGGCATATGGTGCAGGGTATAGAAATAGCAAAGCAATCCAAAAGAGCCAAATAACCCGCGCTGGGCCAGCAGTGCCTTGTTTTTCCCCAATGGGCTGATACCCAATTTTAGCAGGGTTAGATAACCAATAAGAATTTGAACCAAAGACCGAAAGAAAACCATTTCGGGAGCCGAAAGTTCGGGTGTCATTTTCACTGAAATATTCATAATTCCGAATGAAAAGCTGGCTATCAGCATCATCCAAACCCCGCGAGAAAGCTTAATATGCAAGAATGGTTTCAAAACTGCGAAGATACAAGCAGAAACTGGATGGAGATTGTAAAAAAATGTTTTATAGGTTCAAAAAAAAAATGGAATGAGGCAAGCCCATTCCATTTTTGATATTCGTATTAAAAATATTAGTTAGATACTGAGCTCAGCACATTGTTCATGCTACGCACTGCATCGGCCGATTTGGCAAACTCGGCTTTTTCTTCATCGCTTAAATCAAGGGAAACAATATTTTCCCAACCATTTTTACCAATAACTACGGGCACTCCGATGCAAATGTCTTTTTGATCATATTCGCCATCCAGGTATACACAGCAAGGGAAAAGTTTTTTCTGATCGGCAACAATGCTATGAACCAATGCTGCTACAGAAGCACCAGGGGCATACCAGGCACTGGTTCCTAACATACCTGTTAGGGTAGCACCTCCTACCATGGTATCGGCTTTTACTTTTTCTAGTACGTTGGTTGCCAGAAAATTGGAAACAGGAACACCATTATAAGAAGCCAGGCGGGTTAAAGGAATCATGGTAGTATCGCCATGACCACCAATTACCATTCCGCTAACATCGCTGGCAGGGCAATCCAGGGCCGCACTCAGGTAGTTTTTAAATCGGCTGCTATCCAGTATTCCACCCATACCGATAATCCTGTTTTTGGGAAGTCCGGTGGCTTTCAATGCCAGGTATGTCATGGTATCCATAGGATTAGAAACCACAATAATGATTGCATTGGGGCTATGTTTCAATACATTTTCACAAACGGTTTTTACGATACCAGCATTCACGCCAATCAATTCTTCCCGGGTCATACCTGGTTTGCGCGGAATACCGCTGGTAATTACCACCACATCGCTGTTTGCTGTTTTGCTGTAATCATTGGTTGAGCCTGAAATGCGGGTATTAAAACCATTGGTGGTTTGTGTTTGCATTAAATCCAGGGCTTTACCTTCGGCAAAATTTTCTTTAATATCCAACAGCACAACTTCGGCTGCAAAATCTTTCATAGCTATGTACTCAGCACAGCTTGCACCTACATTTCCGGCGCCTATTACACTTACTTTTGACATGGTAGTTTGTTTGCTAACGTGCTGCGAAAATACAAATTTTAGCTAACATGTGTTAGTAAGCAGGAAAATAATCAGCAACTCCCGGTCCAGCATTATTTAAAATCCTATACCCATTGCCAATCTATGCCAGTGTTAGGTTAAGATTAAGCCCATTTACTTTAGTTAAACTTTATGTGCATATCCAATTTAGATATAAATTTGCACTTAAAGCAGTTTGTGCAGCCTATTCTAGATCACTTCAGCTACTTAATTCCCTCCCGATCTGTGTTATTTTAAGATTAAATTAAGGTAAAGAGTCCCGAAATCAGAAATCCAAGTTAGTTACTTTTTCAGAAAAATCTTATTTCAAGTGACTTGCTTTTGCATGATATTTGCAAACCTGAAAACATCCACCAATGAAAAATAAGTATATCGACCTGATTAACCAGACCTTTTACTTCCCCCAGGAAGAGTTTAAGCTTGATGACAATCAGGAACTTGTATTCCACGACATTCCATTAATGGAATTGGTAAGCCAGTATGGTACGCCGTTGAAATTTACCTATTTGCCAAAAATTTCTGAAAACATTCAAAAGGCACGTACATGGTTTAATGTGGCCATAGCCAAAGCAGATTATCAGGGTAAATACTACTATTGTTACTGCACCAAAAGCAATCACTTCCATTATGTAATAGAAGAAGTACTGAAGAACAATGTGCATATTGAAACTTCCAGTGCCTTTGATATTAATATACTTGAAATGCTGCACGAGCAAGGTTTTATTCAAAAAGACAAGTATGTAGTATGTAATGGGTTTAAGCGCGATGTGTATTTAGACAATATAGCCAACCTCATAAACAATGGATGGGAAAATGTGATTTCGGTTATAGACAATGTGCAGGAACTGGATGCATTGCAAGAGAAGGTACAGGTACCGTTTACCTGCGGTATACGGATTGCCAGTGAGGAAGAACCCAAATTTGAGTTCTACACATCTCGCCTGGGTATTGGGTATAAAGATATTTTGCCATTTTACCGCGATCATTTAAAAAAGAATAAAAATGTACAGTTAAAAATGCTGCACTTTTTTATCAATACCGGTATTTATGATACTGCTTATTATTGGAATGAATTGCACAAATGTTTGAAGGTGTATTGCGAGTTAAAAAAAGAATGCCCCACCCTGGATACACTGAATATCGGCGGCGGTTTTCCAATTAAAAACACGCTTAATTTCGATTACGATTATGAGTATATGGCCACCGAAATTGTATCGCAGATCAAGCAGGTATGCACCGAAAACGGCATACCTGAACCCGATATTTTTACCGAGTTTGGAAGCTTTACTGTAGGTGAAGCTGGGGGGGCAATATTCAGTGTACTGGATCAAAAACCTCAGAACGATAAAGAAAAGTGGAATATGATCGACAGCAGTTTTATGACCACTTTGCCCGATGCCTGGGCCATTAATAAAAAGTTTATTATGCTACCTATAAATCGCTGGGATGAAGAATACGAACGCGTTTTATTGGGTGGAATTACCTGCGACAGCGATGATTACTACAATAGCGAACAGCATGTAAACGCCATTTATTTGCCCACTTTTGACAAGCAAGACCCGCTGTATATCGGATTTTTTCACACAGGGGCCTACCAGGAAAGTATAGGAGGTTATGGCGGTATTCAGCACTGTTTAACTCCTGCACCCAAGCATGTAATCATAGACCGCGATGAAAACGGTGAATACTTTTTCAGGCTTTTCAGCAAAGAGCAGAGCTATAAAAGTATGCTAAAAACTTTGGGGTACATGTAAACAATTTACTGTCATTTTTTGGTAATAATACCGTTCTTGCACAACTGTAAATCCTTTTCTGAGAAGGGTTTCAAGAGTTGTATTGTCTGATTTTTGTTTTTTACTTCATTCTAAATGAAATTTATGGCTAAATTGCGATAAATCATTTATGCGCGAAAAAACCAACCAACCTATTCTCAAACTTGTTTTATTTAGTAGCCTTTTAACCTTAGGCATGTACAGTGCCAGGGCGCAAATGGCGGGCTCTTACACTATTGACAGTACAGTTGCTGCCAGCAGTACCAATTTTAAAAACTGGTATTCGTTTTGGAGGTCCCTGCAAGGATTGTCGCGAACGGACGGTGGCAGCACCCTTGCCGGAGGAATCAGTGCAACAGTGAATGTTACTGTAAAATCAGATCTTACCGATACCAGTAAGGTAAAATTTGATGCCATATCTGGCACATCTTCAACCAAAGTAATAAACATTGATGGCAATAATAAAACCATAACTTATTCAGGTTCTGGCGAAGTTATTTCGTTTTCGGGCGGAGATTACATTTCTATTAAAAACCTTACTATACGCCACACCGGAACCTTGGCATCAGCAGCCATTTGTGTTCGATTATTCAATGGCAGTGACAACAACAGTATTACCAATTGTACCCTTGAATTTACAAAAATTTCAACGGGTGCAACGAATGGTTCGGCCTATGTAGCATTTTGTTCCTCGGCAAGTAATTTAAATACCGTAGTAAATACATTAACAGGTAGCAATAACACCATCAAATCAAACCTATGCCGCACCACCAATACAAACAGCCCTGGTCCTGCATTTGGGTTTGTGATGAATGGTTCACTTAATACGTATAAAAGTACTGCGCAAAACAATACATTCGACAGTAACACCATTCAAAATTTCTATTTTACCGCAGTGCAGGCATTGTATGGCAATGGCAATCAATTTAGCCGAAATAACATATCACGCAGCAATTCTGGCCTTAATAATTGTTACTCCAGCCTATATATTTTTAATCTGCGAAATTCATTTAGCAGCGGCAGAGAATTTAAATTAAATAACAATAATATCCATGATTTGCCATATGTAGGTGCCAGTCCCAGTAATGGTGTAAGCAATTTTTTTGGTATTTATGCTTTGGATAATATAGGCAATTCGAGCTACGGATTTGTTATTAGTGGAAATACTTTTAAAAACATTTCTGCGGCCGATAACCACATGCTGGCCTACATCCGCAATACCGAATTTGGAAAAATTACACAAAATGTTGTAGATAAATTGCAAGGTTATAACACTACTTCCTACAGCACTATTTGGGATATCGTTACCGGTGATGAGCTCGATTTCTCGGGCAACAGCGTGATAAATTGTGCATTAATTGGAAAATCCAATCAAATTTTATATTGTGATAGTTTTACAGCTTCGGTAAACGAGTATTGTACTATTACCGACAATTTATTTCAAAAAAACAGCTTCTTTTATGAGTGTTATATGATGTACCCGATGAACGGGAACTGGAAAATTATGCGCAACCGGTTGTTAAATAATAAAATAAACGGAAACAACGGAGGTTATCTCGTATGTTTGGCGCCGCTTGAAAATGAAAAAGTACAAATTTTAAACAATTTGATTGCAAATAATGAGGGTGAAGAAGGTGTAGTAGGTATTTATGCCGTTTCATATAATTCATCAGCCACCAATTTTTCATTGCATCAAAATACAATCTACCTCGATGGCAGCAACATCAGCAGCGGATCCTACGATATAGTTGGGATGTATCTGGCACCATTTTTCTTTAATAATATCCGGGTTAGCGGCAATATTCTGCAATTAATGGAAGCCAATACCTCGCTTGTAACACTGGTGGATGTGAATAATGCAGCCGATGTAAAACTGTATGATTATAACACCTATTTCATACGCAACATAAGCTCTGAAACCTGGCAGGTACCCGGCGGCACACAGGTATCTGATTTTGCAAACTGGATGGGATTGGGTTTTGCGGGCAGTGGTGAAAACTTTTTAAATCCAAAATTCACGGATCCTGCCAATAATATTTTTAAATCAACACGCTGGCTGCTTCAAAACAACGTAGCAACCGAAGCAGTGAATCCCAAAGACTTTGATTTAGCAACACGCAACCCTGTGCGCAGCGACCGCGGGGTGTATGAAACTGTGGCGGATATAAAAGCAGTAAGCAGCAATTTTTCAATTCCCTCCACCATTTGCTCAGGCCCAGGTAATGTGAGCAAAAAAATGAGTTTAAAAGTGCAAAATATGTTCTCTGATACTGTGTATGATTTTAACGTATCATACGCAATAAACGGCGGGCCTAAAGTAACTCAGAAGGTAACCAAAAAAATTGCACCTAATGATACATTTACCGTCAATTTTGTTTCTCCATTTGCCATTAATGCATGGGGCAAAGCGCGTATTGCCGTATTTGTAGATGTGCCCGATGATAAAACCAGCAACGATTCTATCATTTTTACCACCACAGTAAACCCAGCACCAGGTGGGCGCAAATGGTCGGCATCTTCTAAGCCTACAAAAGCTATTTATAAAGGAACGAATCCATATGCCATTACTTATCCGGGGCAACCTTTATATTTTAATATTACTCCACCCAGAAATAAAGTTAATTCGGATTACAACACAAAGTGGTCATCAAGTGTTTATGCAGTAACTCAGGGTGGCGTTACATTGAATAGTTCCGCCACAACCAATACATTTCCTGCCGGAGGTTCAGATCAAGAGGTTAGTTTAAAAGTAACAGACAAATCACTGGAAGATACTTTAGTTAAAGTATGTGTTATTACCCGGGACCATACCAACGGCTGTGACACAACCGAATGCCATAATATGTTAATTGCCCCTATTACGGATGTAGACTTTAGCTATCCCACACAGGTTTGTGGAAATGATACTGCTAAATTTTTTAATAAAAGCTCGATAAAAAGCGGTGGAATGCGGTTTCATTGGGATTTTGGAACTGGAAAAGCCAAAGACACCAGCAATGATTCTGACCCTGTATTCCTATATACCGCACCCGGCACATACAAAGTAAAATTGATAGCCTATACCCAACCCTACGGATTTATGAGCTATGATAGCGGCTACGTGACAGTAGGACCCAAACCAACGGCCAAATTTACCCGCACCAATGCCTGTGAAGGTATTCCTATTGCATTTACCAATCAAACTTCACCCTCAAACAGTACTTATGATTGGGATTTTGGGGATGGAAGTACCCATTCAACCGCAACAAATCCTTCATATAAATATGCCGCAGCCGGACAATATACCGTAAAACTAAAAGCCAAATTGGGTGGTTGTGTTGATTCTACTTCGCTAAAAGTATTGCAATATGCTAGGCCCAGAGCCGGGTTTACAAAAGCCTCCGGCACCTGCGATAATGAGTTGGTACAATTTAATAACACTACCACCTATTCTGGTGTTTACAGCAGTTATTGGTATTTTCCCGGTAGCAGCACCCCAAATACGGCCAATGATGCCAGCTTTAAGTTCACAGCTGGAGGCAGTAAAACTGTGAAACTGGTTGTGAAATCAGACTTTGGTTGCATCGACAGTATTACCCAGGTAATAAGCTTAAAAGATGCGCCTAAACCCTCCTACACACAAAGTGAAGGCTGCACAGGCCGGCCCACCGTATTTACAAATACAACTCCAGCGGTCAATTTAGCCACCGCCAATTATAGTTGGGAATTTAGCGATGGTACAAAAGCTACCTCTAAAAATGTAAATAAAACATGGTCTTCTACGGGTCCTAAAACCATTAAAATGAAAGTTACCCTCGATAATGGTTGCAAAGATTCAATATCCACCAACTTAATTGTGCGCAACCAGGCCAAGGCTGATTTTACATCCAACTCACCCGTATGCTACGGCTCTGCAGTCAACTTCACCAATACAAGCACATGGCCTGCCGGAAACATCAGCTATAGCTGGAATTTTGCAGATGGAAACACCACCACCGCCGGAAGTCCATCGCATGTATATAAAACCAATAAAAGTACCTCTTACATGGTTCAATTAATTGCCAAAATCGATACTTCCTGTGCCGATACTATGATTAAAAAAATAACTATTAACGAAATGCCCAAAACCTGCAATTTTGTTGCCGAAACCGATTATGCATTTGGGTTCCATGGCATTAGCGTTAGTCCGTTGGATAGTTCGGGTGCAAAAGCTACACAGGCGGGTATTACCTACTATTACAGTATTCCGGCAATGGGTATCAGCAATTCAACCAGCACGCAATATAATCTGCCATCAGATGGTAACTATAATATAACCCAATGCGCTGTAACCAGCAGCTCGCCTGCTTGTACCTGTTGCACTACCCTGAAATTTGTAATGGACCGGGCCAATTTAAACAAACAGCAAAGACAGCATATTTCGGTTTATCCCAATCCAAATAATGGACAATTTACCATAGCCGCAGGTGCCGAATTTGGTTCGAGTATTAAGGTTGAAATACGCACCGTTACAGGTGCATTGGCAAAATCATTTGTATATACAAACAATGGAAATTACTCATTCCAGGCCATCGATTTAGCGGATGGGGTGTATATACTGAATTTCACATCGGGCCAAAATAATTATACAACCCGGATGGAAATCCGCCATTAATAGAATTTAATAATTACGGAGCCGCCGGAGTAATTTTCGGCGGCTCTTTTATTTGTTGCTTTTTATATCTTTGGGCAAAGGATTTGGCCATTTCGCGCATCATTTTTTCATCGCGTTTGTAGGTATCCCAGGTATATTTTACTGCACCCATTTTGGTAACAAAACATGTTTGATAGACTATGTAAACAGGCATATTGGCTGCAGATTTAAAGTATTTATTTTCCTGCTTTTCAAATTTTTTATTTTCAATTGTATCCTGCTTATATTTTTTCCACTCTTTTATTATTTTTTTATCATATTTCGGAGGCAATCCAGCTGCAATAAATATGTCATCCATTTTATTTTTTTCGTCAAAAGCATTCAAATATTCAATCATTTCAAAGGGCTTTTCCAATCGCATGCAGCCATGCGAAACATGCCTTTCATCCAGCCCGAAAACCCATTTATAATTGGTATCGTGCATAAAAATGCTATATGCATTGGGAAAGTGTATCACCACCTTGCCCAATGAATTATCGTCGCCGCTTTGCTGGGCAATGCGATAGGGAAAATTGCGCTGGCTTACTTTGCTCCAATCTACTGCATAGGGGTTTACCTCATCCCCATCCCTATCTGTTAGCACATAGCCATACTTAGCCAATGAGCCAGGGTTGGCTTTGATTTGGGGCAATATTTCTTTTACTGCAATATTGTGCGGCACATACCATGTTGGATTTACAACAAAGTGCGTAACCTTGGCCTTTAACAGCGGCGTTTCAAGGTTATCCGGGGGTAAAATGCTGCTGTTTTTTTGGCTGCTCAATTTTAATTTTCGGTAATATTCTGCATCACGATTGGTACCGCTGCAAATATTCATATGGGTTTTCAGGGTATCCTGTTTCCATGCGTACACTCGGTTTTCTGCAATATTGGCCCAAATATAACTGCTCTCATTTACCGGACCCAACCACCGCCAACGTTCTAAATTTGCTTTTAACTTTACCAGCATTTTATAGCGGGAAACCTGCAATAATTTTAGGGTTTCTCTATCCAAAATATCGCTGGCATCCAAATCTTGCAATATTCTAAAACGCTTTATTTCATTGGCAAATTCAGGGGTATAAATTATTTTATCACGCAAATCAGAATCATGCCATTTTTTAATTCCAAATAAATTCAATTTAGCTGCAACATTGCGCAATAATTTATTCGAAACCGTATCACCAGGATGAATGGATTTTTTAATTTCCCAGCTATAATACGGACCCGGATTGGTATCCTTTAAATTGCGCACCCGCGCATATTCTTTTTGCAAACCTGTATAAGGTTGAAAGGTGGGAAAAGCGCGCTTCAAAGCTTTCTCGGTGCTATCATTAAGCATCAGCCCAATAAGGTTACCACAGGGTCTGCGCGGCAAAACATCTACGCTACCGGTATACCCGGGGTCTACCCTTCCGCTGCTTAAATCGTGGTACAATCCCATGCAGGCATCGGCACCCAATATCATCATTTGAGATATCTGTTTGTAATTGATTTGGTTATTTGCATCGTAAATACCGCGATTGATGCTGTTATAGTGTTTTACAAGAGTGCTTGCATGATAAAAGTCTGGGGCCAAGCCATGCGCACTGGCTGTTTTACCCGATTCGACAACGGTTAACAACAGATTTTGCAATAAGCATTTTTTTAACCATATTTTGGTAAACTCAGGTGCCTCAAACAGCTGTTTAACCGTATCGGGGAAGTTGAGTTTATGGTTTTGATAGATCCCTTCGTCGATAATTTGCTTGAGGTCTTCCTTAATAATAGAATGCAGGGTTGTTACATCGGTTTTTTCGAGCAGTGTTTTTTCCTGGGTTGTGGCTTTGGGTTGGGTACATCCATTCTCCAGCATTATTGCCAGAATTGAAAGATATAATGTACATCGGGCCAACATCTTATTGCGAATGTAGCATGTTTTCAATAATTTTGATTTATGCAGTTATCTTTTGCACCCTTTTACCCAGCATTGGTGGGTATATGTTTATTATTTGCTAATACCGGTTGTAATCCGTCCAAACCACAGGCCGCCCTTGCAGATACTGCCCACGCAGATAGTATGCTTGCCGCCAAATACGGGGCCGATGCAATGGGTATGCGCAAATATGTGATTGCCTTTTTAAAGTCAGGGCCCAATCGCAACCAGGATTCTGCCACAGCGGCACAAATACAGCAGGCCCATTTGGCCAATATTACCCGACTGGCCGATGTGGGTAAACTTGCAGTGGCCGGGCCATTCTTAGATACCGGAATGTATAAGGGAATTTATATTTTTAATACTGAAACCATTGAAGAGGCGCGTGTATTAACAGAATCAGACCCGGCCATAAAAGCCGGACGATTGATAATGGAATTGCACCCCTGGTATGGATCTGCAGCCCTAATGGGCGTGTATGAAACACATAAAAAATTGCAAAAGAAATCAAACTGGCGTTGATGAATGAGAGGGCTCGTCTTTACCAAATAGCAACTGTTTATACCGATTGTATAAATAGGATACCAATAGCAACAGGATACCAATAACCAAATAGAGCACAGTTTTAGGTCCATTGTCCATGCCACTGCTATCGTAAATAAGAATTTTTAGCAAGGTAATCCCAAAAATCACAAATGCGGTAATTCGCAAGTATCTGCGTTGAAGATAAATACCTAAAACCACCAGCCCCATTGACACCATTCCCCACCAAATACTAACTGGCAAGCGATATGGGATATCAAGATGGTGATAATTCAGCTGAAAATAGGTTTCATTGCTGCCTACCAATAATATCAAGCCAGTAACAAACAAATCATACATCCATTGCAAATTATTTTTGGTCCCCGATATTGATTTTAATATGCGATAGTGGGTATACACCCCGATTGCAAGTAAAAATATAGCCAGATAGCGCATGGATGTTGTATATACCGGCCATGCTGGTTGTTTAAGGTACGACAAAAAATCCAGGTTAATTAATTCACTGAGAATATAAAATGCCAGCATAAAAAAGGATACCACAAAAACCGATTTTGAAAAAATATTGTTTTTTATGAATTGAATTGCCCCCCAGCCCAATAGAATCATATAAATAACCAAAACTATGAGAAGCCAATAATTACCAGATGTTTCTACTGCATAATAAATATCAGAGCCATTGTAATGGGCATGAAAATAGTGTTGGAAGGCACTGTTACATTCAAACATTAAACCCATAAAAAGCACTCCGATTCCTCCCCATATTTGAAAAATGCGGTCAATACCCGAAACCTCACCCTCATTGGTACTATTGCGCTTAAAAAGGGCTGACAAAAACATGCAGGCCGTATAATACAGTGTGGTAAAAAACTGAATATTTATGAAGCTTTTATGCACTTTGCCTGATTGGATAATATAGTAGAAACTCCAATCCAGAAAAAGACTTAGAAATGAAATGGCATATAAACAATAGGCCATATTTTTGAGAAAACCTGTTTGATTTCTATTGCCTAAAAAATACAAAAGTGTTGCTTCAGATATCCATAATAATGTAACCCAATTGCCATCAAATTGCACCGGAATGGCTATTGAAACAAAGGTCATGAACAACCCTGTGAGCAATGTAACAAGCTGTTTATCTATGTTTTTACTACGACCCAGATAAACGGCCAGCAACAAATGGGGCACTGCATGGCAGGCTGTGAAAAATCCACTATAGGGTTTATATAATGCATAGGCTTCCAGAATTTTATAACCTAGAAAATATGCCACAAATGCATTGCAAACGATGAACGAAACTTCCAGAAAACTGATTTTTGAGGCTGTATGTAAATGATGTGCAATGAATGAGATATAAAAAATGGAATAAAACATGGTTGAAAAAAACAACCCTGGCAAAAGGAAGGATTCATTGTGAATTTTATACCCGGTAAGCACTGCAAATACAAGCCATGAAAATATAAAGGTAACAATCTGCAGGGGCCGCCAGTTGCGGAAATATGCCAGCACCAGCATGCCGATATTGACGATAACCATATAGGCTAGTAAAAAAACCACTTTGCCTTCGTTATTACTTAAAATAAATGGTGTTAAATAGGCGCCAACCAAGGCCAGGTGGGCAATAAACTGAATATTAAAAACCAGGGCCATCCGCACCGTGAGAGCGGTTAAAACTGTCATGAATACAAATGAAACCGGTTGAGAAAAAATATGATAATAGCTATATCCTGCCCATGACATGAGATACATTATGGCAAGCCCGCCCGAAACAAGCACAGCACTAAATCCCTGGTATTTCTTTTTTAGCCATAATCCTAATCCAAATATACCCAGCCCCCCCAAAAAGCCCAGTAACAATCGCATACCTGCACTGATAACACTGTGATCGATTGCATACTTAATCCCTATTGCAACGCCTATAACCAAAACAATTATTCCCACCCTGCTGGCTATATTTTCTCCAATAAATTTCTCCAGGTTGAAACTCCTGGATGTCACAACCAAACTGGGCTCCATTGCCGGAATTGGCGTTGTGGGTTGGATATTTTTTATTTCAGGTGTTTTTAATTGTTGCTCAGATGGTAAATTGTAGGGATTAGCAATCCCAGATTCAGGATGTCTCAGTTTTACAATCTCGGCTTGCAGATTGTGAATTTCTCTGGTCAATCCCTCCTGCTTTTGCAGAATTTGGTTTAACCGGGTTTCTAGTTCTATTAATCGCTGTTGATCATCAGCCATGTTGTATAAAAATTGGGATTTAAACGAAATCTTAGGTAAATATAGGATTTATTTTCTTTTAGCCTCCACATCATCTACAAAAAGCACCATATCACCGTTGCGGGTATTGGCAGTGATTCCTATTTCTACACTGTTGTATATGCCCTTTGTGCCTTGCTGGTTATACAAAAAATCGGTAGGCAGTGTTTTCCAATTATACTGTTCAATAATGAGTTTACCATTTTGCCATACTTTCACATAACCCTTCTTTTTTTGGGATAACAGGGTTTCAAACTCAATGCGCACCCATTGATTGCGAGGAAAATTAACAGGATTATTTTGCAATATGTCTTTGTTAAAATATTTATGCTCTACACGCAGTTGTCCGGAGTCACCAACCAAAGCCAGTCGCATACCAGGGCCCGCACCTACAGCTACTTTTTCTTCCAGGTCAAACAAAAACAACCAGTCGGCGGGTTCACTGCCCGTTATGTAATACCAGGCGCTAAAATAAAATACTTCACCCTCTTTAAACGCCATATTTTGTTTGCTTACACTGCATTTAGATACGACATCTGGTGTGTTTTTTAAGGCTGTAAAACGCAGGCATTTTTTACCCGAGTGCGCCATGGATGAGTCTATATTTATTGTATTTCCCTCCCGGGTAAGCTGTGTAAAAGACCAATATTTATCCTGAATTTCAGTTAATTCTTTCGACTTATTATAACTTTCAAAACCATCTGAATAGGCAGACAGGCCCTTAAAATATTTATCTTTGTTACATGCAGAAAGCAGCAGAAAAGGAAAAATAAATACACCTGTTTTTCTCATTTTTTACTTCTCCTTTTATCTGAAATATTATATCCAAAACCGATTCCGGCCCAGTGCTGGTATTGAAAATCTACCAGATATGAAAAAATGGGTGTATAGGCTATGCGGTAATAAAATTTGCTGTCAAAACCTTGAAAGCGGTAACCCAAAATGGCACCACCACGCACAAAACCCGCCAATTTGGTAGTAACAGTATAGCCTTGGGTAATGCCGAATTCCCATTGGTGCGCTACCCCAAAACGCGCTACAATCCCCAATGGAATGACCACTCCTGTCCCATTATTTTTATCAATGGGTGCGGCACTCATTCCTATACGCCAGGCCAGGTGATGGTATTTTTGCGGGTAAAAAGTATTTTCATAATTTAAACTTCCCAAACCACCGGTGCCTCCCAATTCTAAATCTACAGAATGCCTGTATTGCCTGGGCATTTTGAATGCCATAACCGGGTTGCAAAAAATCCACGGTATCAGCAGTATCAGGATTCTACGCTTACTGATTTTTTCTGGGTAATGAGCCATAGGCCGGCAAATGTTATCAATGCATTGAGTATGAGCAGTTCAAAACCAAATTTATAGCCTCCAAACCAATCCACGCTATTAGCTGCTATAATCCAGCAAATGGCAGGGGAAATCAGACAGGGTACCCAAGCTATGTGATCAAAAATGTTGCGCTTGGTTATAAAGCCAAAACTATACAAGCCCAGCAAAGGACCGTATGTGTAGGTAGCAGCTGTAAATAAATTGCGTATAACCGCATCATTGTTAATTACTCTGAACAATACAATTACCAGCAGCAGAATAAATGCAAAAGCAATGTGCACGGTATACCGTATTTTTTTCCGTTTGGCTTCATCGATTTTCTGATTTTGCTGAATGCGTAAAAAATCAAAACAAAATACTGTGGTGAGCGCAGTCAAAGCACCGTCTGCACTAGGATAAGCGGCACTAATCAGCCCTATTAAAAATATTAATCCGGGAATTATTCCCAGATATTTTAGCGCTACAGTAGGAAATAAAGCATCTGTATTTTTAGGGTCAATTTGAATGCCTTTGCGACCTGCGTAGTACACCAGAGCCACACCCAATACTAAAAACAAAAAATTTACAATTACCAAAACGGATGTAAAAGTCATCATATTTTTTTGCGCCTCTTTGATATTTTTACAACTCAGATTTTTTTGCATCATTTCCTGATCCAGTCCTGTCATGGCAACGGCAATAGCAGCACCGCCAAAGAAATCTTTTAAGAAATGATTTTTTGTATGCAAATCCCAATTAAAAAAAGCTGTTTTATCGGATTGTTGAAAGATACTTGCGATTGAAACGTCCTCTGTGTTCCACTCTCTGCCTATGAGCCATATAGTAAAACCTAAGGCTAGCAGCATAAAAGTAGTTTGCAATGTATCGGTCCATACAATGGTTTTTACGCCACCCTCATAGGTATAGAGCAGAATAAGCAACATAAAAACACCTACTGTAACGAAGAAAGGCACCCCCAGTGCATCGAAAACAAAAATTTGCAATACATTAATTACGATAAACATGCGAAAAGCGGCACCAATAACCCTTGAAAGAATAAAAAATGCACTTCCCGTTCGGTGGGTTACAGGTCCAAAACGCTGGCCCAGGTAGGTGTAAATGCTGGTTAATTGCAATTTGTAATATACCGGCATAAGCACAAAAGCAATGATTATATATCCAAGAATATATCCCAGCACTACCTGCATGTAGGTAAAGTTTTTATTGAATACATCGCCTGGTACACTCATAAATGTTACACCACTCAGGCTGGCCCCAATCATACCATAAGCCACAATCCACCACTTGCTGGAACGTGAACCAATGAAATAGGCATTATTATCTGCTTTGCGGCTGGTAAGCCAAACTACAAGAAACAACAAAGCGCTGTAGGCTATGAATACACTGAGCAGAAGTGTGGGAGTCATGGGCGCAAATTAACTTGTGGAATGGTAGATTTTAGCTTTGTTTTTCCACCAACCAATCAAAATGCTATGCACATTTGAAATATATTAACTTGAAGTTGGACTTATTTATTTTTAAATCCCAACAATTTTTCCAGGTCTTTAAGCGATTTTACCGAGGGCGGAAGCTGGTTTACCGCTAAAAACACCAGTGAATTATTTTTAATGGCCTTGGCCCTGTAATCGGTCACATTCAGCACAAATACCCGGTTTTTACTGTCTATACAGGCAATATATTGCAGGTGAGATGGATTAATGAGCACATTATAATTATCTGCGGCACCGAAAGATTGGTAGCTAAAGGGGCCAGTGTGGGCTACAAAAGCACGCTTTACATCTAATGGGATACCGCCTTCATCTGTAAATTTAATTATCAGGTTAAAAGTATCGGGCTGTTGTATCGGATTGGCCCAGGCAAACATACCCAGGCTGCGTATTTTCATTTCCCTCACCACCATGCCTTTGGGTTTAGCGGCGGGTTGAAATAAACTGCTGCGAGTGCTTCCCATGGCAGTGTTAACATAGTTATTAGCCCAGTTTTGAAAGGCAGTTTCTTTCTGTTGTCGGATAGATTTATATTTATTGTATTTGCGCAAAAATTCGGAATGTGCCATTTTAGCCCGTCCCGGATTGTTTTTGAATTTTTCTGCTGGAGTTTGAATATCCAATCTCCAGTACCCTTCATCGGTGCGCAAATCCATTACAAAGCCATTTCCAACAGGTTCTATCCGTATATCGCTATACACCTGCCCGCGTATAAATTGTGCGCTAAAATCGCGTGGATTAAGATTGGTTTTAATTTCGAAAATGTAGTTTTCAAAAGGTTTCAATTCGGGAAAAAGCGAAAAGGTTTTATCAAAAACCTGAAATTTTACGATACCCGCTTCGGTTTTCTTATCTACGTATTCTTTTTTAAGACCTATAAGACTTTTGCCTCTCTTTAGGGTATAAGCGCCCATTGCCGGAACTTTATCTCTGGCTGGTGCTACCCAATAACCCCCGTAATTTTCAAGGCTGGCTTTAAGTGCATTGGGCTCAAGAAGGTAAAAATAACCCTTGGTCTCAAATCGCCAGGTAAGGTTGGATTTATCGGCTCCAAAGGTTTCAACCGCTGATTTTTTACCGGCCGTAAAATTATAAAAATCAATGGGTACTATTTTACTATCGTCAAAATTATAATCGTAGTCATAAAAATTATCCCATTTATTTTTGGCTGTGTTCCAGGCATAAAAATGGCCTGCAGAGTCTGGCTTGTCTAAAAATACAATTTTAATAAAATATCCGTCGCGCAAGGATAATTTCTCAGTTCCGGCCGATGCAGCAATATCTAAAATACCGCTGGGTGCCAACTGGTAACGGCGTGAGGCACTATCGAATTCAAGGCTTTGGCCTTGTGCGAATAGTTTTGATGGCGTATTTAACCATTTGCAACGCAGGGTATAATCGCCCCGGAATACCGAATCTTTGCCTCGCAGGCAGCGGGCAGGTACCATTACTGCCACATCCCGTCCGAGATAATACACACGGTTTTCTTCATTGCTGGCATTGAAGGTATAGGCCATATCCGGAAAACTGCCCAATAAGGCATTTTCTTTAGAGTATTGCTGAAAAACAGGAGGTTTAGGATCGCGCAGTTTTACAAAATCGGCAAAAGAGGATATTTCAGTCGAATCGCCATTGGCATATTTAATAGGGGCAAACCTTCCTCCGGGAAATAATATACCCAGGTGATTCATATCCCATGGAAATAATTCTGCTTCGCTGGCTTTGTAAAAAAAATCAATATTTACCAGTTGATTATTTCGCATGTATTCTATGTTTTTGCGCAACACGGGTAAATTGTCTAAATACTTCTCAGACATCCAACTGGCGTTATCTATAATAGTAAAACTATTTAAATTTTTGAGGCAATTTATTTCAACAGGAATATCACTAATTTTATCTACACTAATTCCAAATTGTTTAAGGTTTTTAAGCTTACAAACCTCATTGATAGCAGCTTTTACTTCCTTGGCTACAAAGGGCGCAACTAGGGTTAATGATTTAATTTTACCCAGCGCATCGATAAAATAATAGTCATCAGGGGCAATTTCAAAAATTAATGTAAGACTGTTGAGCTGTCCCAGATTGTTATTCATTAAAATTTGATCTTCTTTGCCATTTTGGAGAAACAATGTAACATTATCCACCCATTCTAATTTCAGCAAATCATCGTCAGAAATCTGGCCGCTGAATTTCATTAATTGCACATCCTGCAAATCATCCAGCAATTCCAGCACTGCAGCTACTTTGGATATTTCTACGTTGCCATTTACACGCACTCTTTGAACCCCGTAAAATTTTTGCAGGTTTTTCTGCACATGTTCCAGGTCTTTGGCATCCTTTATTTCAATGGCCAGGGTAATACCGGCCGAAGCCCGCTGCGGACTCACAAAAGTTTGGGCATGGGCAATGTTTGCAAGGGTAAACAATGCCAGGATGAGTAATCCGTTTCGCAACATGCTACTATATAAACGCAAATTTCCTGCCATGTATTCTGCAAAGATCAAAATCTATTGCCTAAATTAGTCCCCAACATTCTGCAGTGTAAGGTTTTTAAGACGATATGCAATTCGGAGTAGATTCAAATCAAAGGCCCGATTTTATCCGGTATTTTGTCCTGTCTGCCTGTATTAGTGGCATTAATTATATGTGGATAGCCTGGGATTTGTTTGGCAAAGACGAATTATTAAACCCTTATCAATATTACAAAAATATTGTGGTTACAGCCCTGATTTTAACCGGAATCACAGCTATTTTTATAGTTTATTTTGTTAAAACAAATCGCAGACCGGCGGCAATGGGATTGCTCCTCCCCGCTTTGATTTCAGTATTAATTATTGCCCGATTTGGCCCTGGTATAATAACCGGTAAACCCTATTTTGAACCATTTGAAAAGGCCACTTGGATGCGTCAAAAATCAGTTTTAATGATGCGCGATTTGGTGCATAAAAAAGCAATGCTTGGTAAAACCCAAACTCAGACAATCTCTGCGCTGGGGAAACCAGATGAGGTGGGAAACAGAGACCTAATCTGGTATGATGGAAAAGGGATATTTAAACTGGTATTAGCTATGGATAAAATGCATATTTCGAATGCAGAAGTTCAACTTATCGACCCCTGAATTTGATTGCTATTTTTTAAATTTGTTAAAAAATCCGCCTACCTTTCCCATCATTCCGAGCAGTCCGCTATCCAGGCCAATAAATTTGAGTACCCCATTCATATCATTGGTATAGCCGCCTTTTTCAAAGCGATCTTTGAGTCCGTTTAATGCAAATGCCAGGGCTGTTTCTGCCAGTTTATTTTTGCGTTCTGTATCCCAATCCAAACCGTAATATGTATCGGTAATTTTTTTCAATAATTCCTGGTAATAGGTACTGTTTTTAATTGCATCGGCACCATCCTTAAACATGCTTTGCATTTCACCTATTTTCCCACTCATTGCCAAGCCCTGTAAGTATTGCATAGCCGCACCTGTTGTGAGATCGAAGTGTGCTTCAGCTTGTCCCTGATCAAATCCGAATTCGTAACCATGGCGCAAATAAAATTCGCCACTCATTTCTTTTAAATATTCCTGTAACTTCATCTTTTATACTTTTTAATTAAAACCAACTTGACTTTTTTCTCCGTGTACTACCTATACCCAAAACACCCAATAAACCGCGGGTAAGCTCGCGCACCACGGTACGTCCTACACTGCTGTTTACGGCCTGTTCTATCACCGATTTCTCTTTTCTTGCGGGTTTATCTTCCTCTTTCTCCTCCTCTTCCTTTCTTTTTTCTTCCTCTTGTTCCTGTTGTTTGGCTTCGAGTTTTTTAATTAAAATTTCGGAAGCAGATTCACGATCAATGGTTTTGTCGTACTTGCTGTAAATCGACGATGCCGAATTTATCGCATTCATTTCATCGGCCGTAAGCACATCCATTCTGCTACCAGGTGCGCAACACATGGTATGCACCAGGGGCGATGGGATGCCTTTTTCATTCAGCACCGTAACCAAAGCTTCGCCAATTCCCAACTGGGTAAGCAAATCATCGGTTTTATAGAATTCGGTTATGGGATAATTTTCAGCCGCTTTTTCAATGTCTTTGCGGTCTTTGGCAGTAAAAGCACGCAATGCATGTTGCAATTTAAAACCCAATTGGCCTAGCACGGCATCTGGAATATCGGCCGGATTTTGGGTAATAAAAAATATACCTACCCCTTTACTGCGTATGAGTTTTACCATAGTTTCAATCTGGTCTAATAAAACTTTTGGGGCATCTCTGAAAATCAAGTGTGCTTCATCAATAAAGATAACCAGTTCAGGCGCGTCCGGATCACCGCGTTCAGGCATGGTGGCATAAATTTCGGCCATCAGGCAAAGCATAAAAGTAGCAAAAAGACCCGGCTTATCCTGAATATCGGTGAGGCGTAAAATGTTTACCATGCCGCAGCCTTTATCGTCTAATCGCATCAGGTCTTCTACCTCAAAACTGGGTTCACCAAAAAACTTATCGGCACCCTGTCCTTCATTGTTGATGATATTACGTAGAATGGTACCCACACTTTGGGTGCTTACCAATCCGTAATTTTTTTCAATTTCGTCTTTCCCATCCTGGCTGATATACTGCAGGGCTTTGCGCAGATCGGCAATATCCAGTAAGGGTAATTTATTATCGTCGCAATATTTAAAAAGCAAGCTTATGGTTCCGCTCTGTACATCGTTTAATTCCAGAATTTTACTGAGTAAAACGGGTCCGAATTCACTTACCGTAGCACGCATGCGGGTGCCGGGTTCGTTGCTGATTGAGAGTAGTTCGGCCGGATTTTGCAAGGGTGACCAGGGAATGCCGAGCTTGGCATGCCGGTCTTCAATTTTAGGGTTGGAAACACCGGGTTTTGAAATGCCCGACAAATCGCCCTTTATATCCATAAGCAACACCGGAACCCCTTTTTGACTCAGTTGTTCGGCAATATGCTGCAAGCTTTTGGTTTTTCCAGTGCCTGTTGCACCAGCTATAAGTCCATGCCGGTTAAAAGTTTTAAGCGGAGCTTTTACCTGCAAGCCAGCTACATTTTGCCCATCGAGCATAGCGCCTCCCAGTATAATACAATCTCCCGAAAAGGTGTAACCTTCCTGTACCTTTTGGGTAAACACGTTTACATCTGCCATAACAAGGGCGAATATCTTAAAAAAATGTGGTTGTAGGCTTAAAAATCGTTATCTGTTAAAATCTTGCCTTTTAATAGAAACCAACTGATGACTAAATACTTCTTTTTGAGAATCAAAAATCCCTTCTTCCGAAATTTTATCTTCCCTAACCCTGCCACTGGCATGGATCACAGTATTGTACGATGAAAGAATGCCCACATGGGTAACCCTTTCGTTTTTTTCAAAAAATACCAGGTCATTGGGTTTGCGATCGGCCCAACTCACAGCCACACCAGTTTGTTCTTGTTGCCAGGCATCGCGGGGTAAAAAAATCCCCTTCATTTTAGCTACAATTTGGGTAAGGCCCGAGCAATCGATACCACAATCACTGCGTCCTCCCCACAAATAGGGTACATAAGCAAAACCACGGGCCAGTTGCCATGCATGCTCCGGCACTCTGGGATCGCGGATGGTGAGATAAAATTCATGCCCATTGATTATCAGACTATCTGTAGGGGGCAAATTGCTGCCGGCACTTAAATGAATGCGAGAAATTCCGTCGCTGTAAAATGCCGATTGACTGGCCAGGATGCGGTTCCAGGGTGCATCTGATAGTGAAATGGGTTCGAGGTAATTTTCTGGAATCCATCCCTCATAACCATCGTAGTCGCATTGCACATACAACCAATCATCACTGCGTTTTAATTCCGAGCACGTTTCTCCGAATAATAGCGATGAAACCATTTCCGAAGTAGAGGTATTTTCGCGGCGTAAGGGCACCCAGGTTTGCATGCAACGGTGTTTCATGGAATTGAAATTAAGTGCAAGTAAGTACACAAAAATGAAATAACCCCATTTTATTGCAAACCGCATGAAATTAAACAACTTAGAAACATTTAGCAGCGGATTCACAATTTTTTAGGTAATTTGCCTGCGTTCTATATGTCCGCGAAACTAAACCGAAATCTGCTGCTCACTTTCTTCTCTTTTTTTACTTTTATTCTCCAAGGCCAATCCTTCAATCGCGATTCAACTTTGAATGCAATTCGGCAGATGTCGGACAATGTACAGAAGGCCGATGTTTATTACCGGTTTATTGAAAACAACTGGCGTGGAGGCAAGGCTTACTATTTGCCAGAATTGGAAGAATGTATAGAAATCAGTAAAAAGAATAAAAGTGATTCATTAACCGGATTGTGTTATTATTTGAAAGGCACAATTCACAGGGTTCTCAACAATCCTAAAGCCTCAGAAGAGAGCTATCTGATAGCCATGGAATATGGCGAAAAAATGAAAAACTTTCATTTGGTATCAGATTGCCACATGGCACTGGGCACTTTATTCTGTGTTAAGAAGGATTTTAAAAGGGCTAAACCCCATTTAGACCGTGCTTTATCTATTTTAAACAAGCATAAAATAATGGCAGCGTATGCCGAGGTGTACGGACAATACGGGGTTTATTATGGCATGCAGGATATGGTGGATTCATCGCTGTATTACCAGAAACTTGCATTGGAGTATATACGCAAATACCGGGGATTGGAAGAGTATTCGTTCAATCTGGTTAATTATGGAATTACCCTTAAAAAGTTAAAAAAATATAAAGAGGCTTTCGAAGCTTACGATGAAGCGGCCCATATTGCGGATTCGGTTGATGATTACATGTTATTATGCGCCATTCAGATAAACAAAGCCTGGTGCTATTACGACCAAAAAATGTATGCCAAAGCTATAGAGTACGCTAAAAACGGTTTGAGAGGTGCGCGCGAAATTTCTGAGCTTGACTTTGAAATAGATGGATTGGATGTGCTTCAAAAATCGCTTTACGGAAATGGCAACTACCAGGAAGCATACGAAACATTAATTAAATATAACAATATCAAAGATTCATTGTTTAACCGCGATCGACTGGCGCAGTTAAACGAACTTAATACAAAGTATGAGGTAGATTTAAAAGATGCAAGCATATTGGAGCATCAAGCCAGTATTAAGCGTCAGCGATTCATTGCCATGGGTATCACCCTGGGTTTACTCATTATTATTCTGCTCATTTGGATCAATTTCCGAATCTCGAAACGGCACAATTTGCGTTTGTTGAACTTGAATAATGAAATCGCATTTCAAAAACAGGAACTCGAAAAGCTCAATAATGTAAAATCGGTGCTATTTACAGTGATTTCGCATGATTTGAGAAGTCCGTTGAATACCCTTAAAACCTTTATCAATAGGATGGCCCAGGGCAAAATTGCCCCTGATAAAATCGATCTTTATATCAGTGAAATCAGTAACGATGTAAACGCTACCAGTGGTTTAATCGACAACTTACTCGATTGGGCACAAAGCCAGATGCAGGGTTATAAAACCGATATCCGAGATATTGATTTGAAAGACATTATTCAAACTGAACTTGAGAAAAGTCATTTTATCATTGCCCAAAAGAAGATTCAGATTACCCAGGATACCGAGAACATTCCATTGGTGAAGGCCGATAAAGAGCTTACCTCTATTATTTTCAGAAATATACTTGCCAATGCCATTAAGTTCACTGCAGAAGGAAAATCTATTCACATTGCATTTGATAAAGAAAAGAACCGTCTGCTGATAAGAGATACAGGCATAGGAATAGAGCCCGAAATTCTTAAAACTTTACTTTCCAATACCCTAAAAACTACCCGCAAAGGCACAAACGATGAGAAAGGAAGCGGCATGGGCTTGATGCTGTGCAACACATTTGCCGGATTGATGAAATGCAATTTGGGTGTGCAAAGCGAGGTTGGAAAAGGAACCGAATTAAGCATACAGTTTCCTGTAACCGCTTAATTGAATTAATAACCTGCAGGATTCCTAATTATTTTCTGTCTCCTGCCCTTGATTTTTGGGTGAAACCAGCCTGGAAATAATATGATGGCTCATAAAATCATCCCTGTAGGATTTGCCTATGGGTAATGCATTGCCATTCACAATTACCTCATCAGGGCTAAAGGATTTAAGGTGGTTTACATTGATAATATAACTGCGATGAATGCGGGAAAACAATGCAGGAGGCAATTGTTCCAGCATATATTTCAACCCCACCAGTGTTACGTATCTTTTATCTTGCAACAAATGGATACGGGTAAAATTACCCATAGATTCCATAAAGGCAATATCGGCAAATTTAACTTTTACATAGTTGCCCGATTCTTTTACGAAAATGTAATCATCCTGCACAGATAGTGAATCTTGAATATTAGAGGCGTTTACTTTTTTTAATTCGTAATACTCTTTTACCCGGTTAAAGGCTTTGGTAAATCGCTCCAATGTAACAGGTTTGGCAATAAAATCGATCACATTCAATTCAAAAGCATCGATGGCAAACTCGGTATGGCTGCTTATGAGTACCACTGCCGGTTGTACCTCCAGTCCGCGTACAAAGTCGAGCCCTGTGCCACCCTCCATCATAATATCAGACAAAATCAAATCTACCGAAAAATTCTGCAAGTATTCACGGGCTTGAATGATGTTGCTGAATGAGTTTACAAGGTCAATTTCACTAAATTGGCTGCAAATATCAAACAGTTCATCCCTTTCTATACGGCTGTCTTCCAGTATTATCGTTTTCAATCGCATCTGAGGTTCGAATATACGTTGAAAATAGAAACCCGACATTTTTAAATATTAAAATGGCACTTTTAAATAGTTGTGTGCCCATTTTATTTCAGGATTGCTAGGTTTGTGAAAATTCCGTTTTCACCTAAATATGAAGGACCTGCAAGAACTGCCACTTACAAACCCGATAGGGAATGATAGCCGTAATTCTGAGCTAAGCCCATCAGACCTTTTGGTTGCATCCATACCTCAAAAAGCTGGGGTGATAACTGCCCAAGCCCGTTATTCCCGCACGCAAAATTGTATTGAATTCAGTATTCATCAGTCCGAACCATCGGTTTACAGAATAGACTTACTAAATCTGCAAGGCAGAATTTATACATGGACTGAATTTGAGGTTAGCCCCGAACATCAGCAGGGCCAGCTGCCGTTAAGCGCAATTGCTATGGAATCCGGAACTTACTTATTTCGCATCAGCGAGGGCAATAAAACTCCGTATAAACTTCGTTTGACTTTGCCTGCCAACCTACTCTCCTGACTACTTATTCTACCTGATAGAAAAAGAATAAGGGCCTTTTGGGCCCTCTTTTTTTATAGTTTTTGCAGCGCGCCTTGTGCTTTTATGCTATTGTGGGCGGCCTCCAGCATGGTAACTACATTTAACCCGCTGTTATAATCACTAACAGGTGTTGTTCCGTTGCTTATGGCCGAAACAAAATCGTTGGCCACTCCCAATAAAGCTTCGGTTTGTTCAAGTTTTGGAATATGGATATCTCCAAAACGGTAATCTACCAGCCATTTGTGCATTTCCTCAGGGGTAGAAATGGTAAACCCACTGTCGTATACTTTAATTTTTTCAGTAGGTTCAACATCATCGTAGATTACCATTTTTTTGCTTCCCCCGATCATGGTTTTGCGCACTTTCATAGGGCTTACCCAGCTGCTGGTAATATGAGCAATGGTACTATCATCGAAAAACAGGGTTATGTAGGCGATATTTTCAATAGGCCGATTGGTATGTGAAACTCCGGTGGCACTAATAGCATTGGGCTTTTTGCCATTGCTGATATAGTCAAAAATACTGAGATCATGCACAGCCAAATCCCAGATTACACTCCAGTTGGGATTAAACAAACCCAGGTTTATGCGGGTACTGTCGAAATACTGCAGATCACCGATTTCGCCACTATCAATAAGGCTGCGGATTTTACGCACTGCTCCCGTGTAAAGGAAAGTATGGTCTACCATTATTACCAGATTGCGTGCACTGGCCAGTTCAATTAATTCAAGAACCTCTGCACGACTGGTGGCTAGCGGTTTTTCTACCAGTACATGCTTACCGCTAAGCAGGGCTTTTTTTGCCAGCTCGTAATGGGTTACAATGGGAGTTGCCAAAACTACTGCATCTATATCAGCCCTTTGAATCACTTCATCTGCGTTATGAACAGTATCGACTGTTGGATACAAAGTTTTAATTTTAGCCAAGCGGTTTTCGTCTAAATCTGCAACACATTTTACGGTTGCGCCTTTTGCCTGATTAAAATTGCGAACCAAATTAGGTCCCCAATATCCCAGGCCAATAATACCAATATTCACCATTGAGATGCGAAAATACGGAAATAAAAGAATCGGTAATTAGTTTTAGATTTTGAATTCCGGATTTCGGTTGTTGGAAATTACCTATGGCCAATTATACAATATCCTTTACAACCGTAGTATTGCTTAGTCGGTCGTGAATTCCTTTGGGTACAAAAATAAATGATACCCGATCCAACGGAATGAACCTGGCCAAGGTTCGGTTCATTATTTCTTTCTTCCCGGGTTGTTCACCTTTCAAGTTTACAACACTTGTTTTTGTTATGTATTTGCCAGGTGTTTTTTGAAATTTCAATTCCAAATAATAATAATAGGTAAAGAAATTTAAAATTGTAAAAAACAATAGAAATTCTGGTTCATGATCGGGTATTAAAAAGTCGGCAATATAAGTTGATATTGCAATCAGAATGAGTATAAGAATGGCATCCAAAATAAAATTCACGAACCGAATATGAGAACCTACAAATCTGCTTTCAAAGTTCATTTTTTGGGCCTGGATGATTCTGAAATCTGAGCTTAATTTTTCAATCAGCTCTGGATTCAATTTTCTGCTTTCAATTTCGGCTTCCGCTGTTGAAATTGCCTTGGTTTGATACTGATCTCTTTCAATGGTAACAATCTTTACAAGTTCAGCATCGGATTTATTTTGCATCAGATTCTTAAAATCAATATTCATTTTGATAACAATTTATTATTAATTCAAATATACGAATCCTTTCATAACTTGTTGTTCATAATTTGAGATACGAAACGGTCTTTTCTATGGTTAAATGGTTAAAACTGTCCCATTTCTGCCCGCTTTTCATTATTATTGCCATTGATTTATGGCCAAAAAACCGCATTTACACAACGTAGCCGCTTCTGCATTCCAGCCCCGCATCGCAGTGGGATTTCTGTCGCACAGCAACCAGGAGCATTTTGACGAATTGCGTAAAATTCAAAACATCAAATATATCTCAGCCACTGTGGGTGAGGGTGTAATCCAGGATTTAAGCAATCAGGATGCCGATATATACATTTTATCGGCCCAACCCGCCCATTTCCGCAATCATTATTTGTATGATATGCTCGGAAAAGTAAGTGCTACATTCAATACCAACCATTATTACACAGTGGTAACCGGGCCGAATAAAGGTCGTGTAACGGAGTTTTTAGGTGGTATAGGCACGGCAGAATTCAACAACAATTTTATTGCTTTTGGTAAGGAGGCTTTTCAAAAACTAGCTTTACAAGGTATTACGCCCATCGATGCTTATGAATTGTCGTATCTGGCCGAAAAAACCTGCTGCCAACATACCATTATTGAAGCCGATAAAAAAGAGCAGGCCAAGGTTGCGCCAATAGCCGCGCTGAAAAAGAAATTGCGCACCTCAGTAAAATTCTACACCGGCGGTGGCAAACAGGCCGTGCATAAATACATATTCTTAGGTGTTTCTATTATTGCGCTGATTGCCGGTGCAGTGCTCAGCCGCAATGCAGGTATATCGGGTGACGAATTTACCCAATACGAATATTCAAAGCTTACAGCCAATTATTACGAGGACATGCTGGGCATGAAAATCTCGGTGGATACTTTGGGATTAAAAGGGCAGAAAATGACTACCCTGGCATCCAAAGCAGCATCGGGCCAAAACCTGGCAAACCTTGCCACACAAGTAGACCCCGAACGCCTCATGCATCTATACGGCGCCAGTTTTGATACTATAACCACCTTAATGATACGGTGGTTTGGCATTTCTGAGGTTATGGATTTCAGGCATTTAATTAATTCATTTTTTGGATTTTTATGCGTGTTTTTCGGGGCACTTGTAGTACGCAGAGTTACAGGTGGTAGTTGGAAATACGCTTGGATTACGGCCATCATGCTGTTTTTTACCCCGCGTTTGTTGGGCGAAAGCTATAACAATCCCAAGGATATTCCTTTTGCTGCCGGTTTTGTAATTTCTATTTATTACACGCTCAAAGCATTTTCCAGCTTAGGTGTAATTCGCCTGTCATCCATGATAGGATTGGTAATTGGTACAGCATTGGGTATCAGCATCCGTATTGGAGGTTTGCTTTCCATTGCCATTTTTATGATGTATGCCGGATTGCAATACATAGCATCATTGGGTGGTTTAAAAAAATTTTTAAGTTTCAGATGGACCGGATTTGTGCGATTTATCTTAAGGCTATTTGTGCTTGGATTGGCCAGTTATCTTGTGGGTATAGCTTTGTGGCCATACGGTTTAGACGATCCATTTAGTAACCCTATTACTGCATTTAAAGGATTCAGCAATTACGGTGGCAGCATCCGTCAATTGTTTGAAGGAAAATTGTTTGATAGTGATTTATTGCCGCGCTACTATTTATTCAAATACGTAATCATCACAACGCCCATTGCGGCTTTGCTGGGCATGCTATTGTTGCTTGTATTTCCGGCATGGAAAAAAACCCGATTCGACAACGGTATATTTTTGGTATTGTTTGCCGCAGTTTTTCCAGTGCTTTATATTTTTATCCAAAAAGCCCAGGTTTATGGCGGTTTGCGTCATATTTTATTCACCATTCCATTCTTTGTAATGAGTGGTATTTTGGGGTATTACATAATAGAAAAATGGTTGGCCGATAAAAGCTGGGCAAAATTTGCATTACCAGGTGTGGCGCTGGGATTAACCCTATTACCTGCCAGTTTTATTGCTAAAAATCATCCCTTAGAATATATTTATTTCAATGAAACTGTAGGAGGCACTGCAGGTGCTTACGGCAATTATGAAATGGATTATTACCTTGCCGGATTGCGTCCGTCTACCGAATGGTTTTTGAACAATGTTGCGCGTAAAAATCCAAATAAACAGTATCAGATTTTGACTTATGGAATGGACCAGGTAAAGTACTATTGTCGCAACGATAAAAATGTAAAAGTTGGTTTTACCCGATATGATGATCGCAGTGAAAAGAATTGGGATTATACCATTTTTTATAATGCATATTTAGATAAAGCACGTTTAACAGGAGGCAATTATCCCCCCAAAGGAACTGTATTTTCACCCATGGTGGCGGGTAAACCCATGGGGTTGGTTATAGAAAGAGTGAGCCATGCCGATTATGAAGGATTTATGGCAGACCGTGCAAAAAATTACCGATTGGCCCAACAAAAATATATGGAGTACTTAAAATTCGATCCGCAAAGCAATGAAATATATTTGTATTTGAGCAGTGCATACGCTAATTTGGGCAATTTGGATTCTGCGATTTGGGCTGCAAAAAAATCGATTGAAATTTACCCTGAATTTACAAAATCACTCTTTGCATTAAATCAATATTATGTTGGTAAAAATGATTTTGCGAATGCCGCAAAAGTTATGGACCAATATTTAGAGGCCAGACCCAAAGATGCAGATGCATGGCTAATGAAAGGCCAGGCTTTGGGGCAAAAAGGCGATTTAGATGCCGCATTAAATTGTGCAAAAACCGGAATTGAAATAAATCCTCAAGATAACCGTTTTTATGAATTGGGAGCTGCCATTTACCAGGCTAAAAAAGACCAATTGAATCTGAATTTGTATGTTGAAGCCATTGGGGCATTCAACGGTAAAACGGCTGAAGAAAAGCAAAAAGGCGCTGAAGCAATAAAAACCATTTATCTTGAAATAACGGGTAAAGAGCTGGATCTGGGTGGCGAAAACCAGTAGTTAATGATTATTAATGGTTAAGGTTTAATGATTAGTGGCTTGGTTTCCCTCTGTCGTCTCCTCTTGCACCACACTTTGACAAAGGAGGGATCCTGCTCCTTGTTTAAGGTTTAATGATTAAGGTTTAGTGATTAGTGGCTTGGTTGCCCTCTGTCGCCTCGTCTTCCGCCACATTGTGACAAAGTAGGGACTCTGCTCTCTGCTCCCTTTTTAAGGTTTAATGATTAAGGTTTAGTGATTAGTGGCTTGGTTGCCCTATGTCGCCTCGTCTTCCGCCACATTGAGACAAAGGAGGGACTCTGCTCCCTGCTCCCTGCCCTCTGTTTAGTTGCCCAACTGATTTCGGACAGGAAAAACCATTCATAATTGATTAATGGCTAAGCACAATCTGCCCTTTTTTAAATTAAAGAAAGCTCTTTGTAAAGTCTGTTTGCATTTGCACTTAACACTTTGCGCCTTGCACTTTGCACTTAAATCCGGCTTTCCTGCCCTACCTGGTATTGTCCTTTTTCATTAACCGCTATTGTGCAGCATTCAACGGCGTTGTCGTGCTCAAAATAAATAAGCCAGTTTTCAGCTACAGCTTTTTTGTACAAGGCTTCTTTTTCCTGCATGGTTTTCAGGGGTTCAATGTCGTATCCCATTACATAATTAAGCGGTACATGCTTGCTGCTGGGGATTAAATCGGCAGCGTAATAAAGGGTGCGGCCATTGTAATTTATTTCGGGCGTTATCATCGAAACTGTATGCCCACCCACTGCGCGGCAAATAAAATTTTCGGTAAGTTTTTCATCGGGTTTAACGAAATTAAGCACCCCAGCTTCCTTTAGGGGAACAAAATTCTCAAGTAAAAAACTGGGTTTTTCGCGCGGGTTGGGATTGTTGGCATGGTTCCAATGTGCTTCCGAAATATGGTAGGTAGCATTGGGAAATGTAGGCTCATAGCCGGTTTTTCCTTCATTCCATTTTACAGCACCCCCGCAATGGTCGAAATGCAAATGGGTAAGCAATACATCGGTAATATCTCCAAAATCAAACCCTGCCTGATTTAATGAATGTTGCAAAGAATCATTCCCATTTAAATAATAATAACCAAAAAATTTATCGCTTTGTTTATTTCCAATTCCAGTATCAATTAATATTTTTCGGCTGCCATCCTCTACCAGTAAACAACGCATGGCCCAATTGCACATATTGTTTTCATCGGCCGGGTTTAATCGATTCCAGATAGACTTTGGCACAATGCCAAACATGGCTCCACCATCTAGTTTAAAAAATCCGGTTTGTATGGTGTGCAGTTTCATAAAATTTTTGCTTTTCTTTAGATTGTTCCTTAGTTAAAAATCACCGTAAACATCGGTCAGGGCTTCATAGCCTGTTTCGGTAATTAACATAGTGTGCTCATATTGTGCACTTAATTTACCATCTATGGTGCGTGCGGTCCAATTGTCTTTTTTATCTACTTTGGCTCTGGCTTTCCCGGCGTTTATCATTGGTTCAATGGTAAAAGTCATACCGGGTTTTAAAATCGGTCCTGTATTTCTATCCGCAATATGCGGCACTTCGGGATCTTCGTGAAATTTCACCCCTACTCCGTGTCCGCAAAATTCGTACACCACGCTGTAGCCGTGCTGATGGGCATGCGCGGCAATCTGGTATCCAATGTTGCCCAAGTGATTGCCCGGAAAACATTGTTCCATCCCTTTATGCAGGCATTCTTTGGTTACATCGCACAATTTTTGCGCATAATCACTTACCTGGCCCACATTGTACATACGGCATGTATCGCCAAAGTAACCATCTAAGATGGTGGTAACATCGATATTTACTATATCGCCATACTGCAGTTCATAATCGTTGGGAACCCCGTGGCAGATTACATCATTGGGTGAAATACAGGTGGCATGCTTATAGCCTTTATAACCCTTGGTTGCGGGAATAGCACCATGACTTCGCACATATTCCTCGGCAATTCTATCCAGCTCTATGGTTTTAATCCCGGGTTTTACAAATTGCTCCAAATGTTTCAAGGTTTGTGCGGCCAACCTTGAACTTTTACGAATCCCTTCAATTTGTTCGGGGGTTTTAATCAGAATATTCACCCTGCAAAGGTACAACATTCCTTATTGGATGTAAAATTACCCTTGTTGCATGGCCATTCCGGAAGATTTAACTGCGCTGTAATACCAAATCCTGCACCAGATATACTGGGTATTCATCGGCATCGAGTAATTCTTCATCAAAAATATCCTGGTCATCCTCATTTTCTCCGGGTACCAGATAATATTTACAAACCGGGCAATGAAAAGTTCCATGAACGAAAGGCATGCGGCCAAAAAATCCGCAATAGTTGCAATGTTTTGTTTCCATACATCAAAATTAGATATACCCAAAAGCCGCATTGCCACATTATGTTCACAACATGGTAATATAATATTGCCTTAATTATTTAAATAGTTTTACGTAATGTTTAATTACCCGATTTTAAATCAGTTTTTCAAAATAATGTGCAGCTTCATTGAGCCGTGATCCATACCAGCTAAACATTTCGCCATCTACCAGTTTTATAATTGCAGAAGGAAGCAGGTTTTGCAATTCTGACACATGGTTTTCGGTAAATGGGAATGGCTCCGAACTGAGGAAAACATAATCGGGTTTATAATCTTCCATATCCTTAATAAAAAGATTTGGATAACGGCTATCCGGCTCTTGAATTACATTTTCAAATCCGGCATATTCGAGCATTTCATTAATAAAAGTGTCTCGTCCGGCAGCCATCCATGGTTTTTGCCAGATCATGTACAAAGCCCTTTTCTTCTTTTTGGGCTGATAGGATTTAAGTGTTAAAAACCGGTTTGCAATTTCGGAAGTAAGCGCCTGGGTTTCGATATTTTTTTGAAATATATCACCCAGGTTATTCATCATTTCGAGTGCCGAATCCAGGCTTTTTATATCACTGATCCAAACGGGGTAATCCTTTTCCAGCTCTTCAATCTGTGCCTGCTCGTTTTCTTCCTTATTGGCGATAATAATATCGGGTTTAAGGGCTTTAATGCGGCTGATATTTAATTTTTTTGTACCTCCGATTTTGGTGGCTTTTTTAAATTTATCTGCCGGGTGAACACAAAAAATAGTTTGTCCAACAATAGAATCGCCCAACCCGATTTCATACAAAAACTCGGTTTGGGATGGAACAACTGAAACGATGCGTTTGGGCATATCGATAAGCTGAATGCGCCTGCCTAATTGGTCTGTAACGATGAACATTTGTTTTGAAAAGTACCAATAATGGCAATTTATACGAATATACGCAATTTTGTTCAATAACGCATGAATATCGGCTTGTTTACTTTAATATTTACAGCCTTTACACAGCAATAATTATTCAATATTAATGAAATAATTAATTATAAAACTTTACCTATTTCCCATCTAAAATGATAGGCGAATTTCCTTTTCCCATTATAATTACCTTGGCATTTGGTGACTTTGCTATTTCCAATTGGGCCTTTATACTTTCATATTGTAATTGTTGGTCGGTAAGCCCGCTATTTATAATTCGCTGATAATCTGCAATTCCTTGTGCCTCTACCCTTTTACGTTCGGCTTCCTGTTTTTCTTTTTGTAAAACAAATTGCATTTTTTGTGCATCCTGTTCCGCACTTATTTTCTCTTCTATGCTCTTTTTAACTGCCTGTGGTAAGGTAATATTGCGAACCAATAACTGTTCTAAAATCAGTCCCCGTTTTCTAAAATCACTCTCAATGCTATTGAATATGCGGGTTTGAAATTCATCGCGCTTGGTAGAATACAAGGCAATGGCTTCATAATAAACTGCGTTGTCGCGAATTTTGGTGCGGCAAATGGGACGTACAATTTTATCCTTAAAATCGGCGCCTATCACCCTAAGTAAATTGGGTGTTTCGCTCGAAATGACTTTATATAAGACCGTTAAATCTATCGATACTTCCAAACCATCGGCAGTCAGCACCCGAATTGCATCATCGCCCTGCACTTCGCCCTCGTTGTGTATTCCACTCATGGTATAATTCTGGGTTCGAACATCAATCTGGGTTACATCCATCAGCGGATTTACCAGGTGCAATCCGCTTTGCAGGGGGGCATCTTTTACACTGCCAAACAGGCTTTTAACCCCCACAAATCCCACATTAATTTGCCGGAAACTGGAAAAAAGCACACCTATGAGAATTACGGCTATGGCTGCCAGCCTCAATGCAGTTGCATATTTGGCCAGTTGCGGGGTGCGAGAAAAAACAATGGAGGCCACCAAAATCAGGAGCCCAATGATTAATGCAGGTATCATAATACCATCAAATTAAGCAAGGATTTTTCATATTCAATTCACATTCCGACCAAATGTGAAACAAATATTCTGAAATCTAATCCATGCCCTTTATTAGCTTAAAGCTGAGATTACATCATACTTCGTGATGATATGCCAATTTCCACCCAAATCCATAACCAATACCGCGTTATTTTCTTTGTTAATGAATGCCGATACTTCATCTATGGGAGTTTGAGATTGCACAATTGGAAACGGTTTTTGCATGATTTTCGAAACCGGTGCCTGCATCAAATCTCTGTTGGTAAGCAATTGGGCATATAAATGGCTATCTGTAAGTGAGCCTGTAAATTCTTTTTTCTCGTTTACCACTGGAATTTGAGATACATCAAATTTCTGCATTTTGGCAAAAACGGCTTCACACAAATCCGATTCGTTGACCGTAAGTAAAGGCAAATGGCTGTGATCTTTCACTAAATCCAAGGCTGTGGCTTTGGGAGTTGGAGGTAGAAATCCACGGTCGCGCATCCAATCGTCGTTAAACATTTTGCCGAGATACCGTGTACCGTGATCATGAAAAATAATAACCACTACATCGCCTTTTTTGTAAAAATCTTTCATCTGCATAAGACCAGCCAATGCAGCTCCGGCGCTGTTTCCCACAAAAATGCCCTCTTCCCGGGGAATTCGACGGGTCATTATAGCGGCATCTTTATCAGTTACCTTTTCAAAATGATCGATGATGCTAAAATCTACATTGGCAGGTAAAAAATCTTCTCCGATCCCCTCTGTGATGTAAGGGTAGATTTCATTCTTATCAAACTCACCGGTTTCTTTATATTTTTTAAACACCGAACCGTAAGTGTCAATCCCCAGTATTTTTACCTCGGGGTTCTGTTCCTTCAAATATTTTCCAGTACCACAAATGGTGCCCCCGGTGCCCACACCCACCACCAAATGGGTAACTTTTCCATCGGTTTGTTTCCATATCTCGGGTCCGGTTTGTTCATAATGGGCAAGAGAGTTACTCAGATTGTCGTATTGATTGGGTTTCCAGGCATTTGGAATTTCTTTAGCCAGTCGGGTAGATACACTATAATAGCTGCGGGAATCTTCTGGTTCTACATCGGTTGGGCAAACAATTACTTCGGCACCAAAAGCCTTTAATGCATCTACTTTTTCTTTGCTCTGCTTGTCGGTGGTGGTAAAAATGCATTTATATCCTTTCATAATGGCCGCAATGGCCAATCCCATGCCGGTATTGCCACTGGTACCTTCAATAATGGTTCCACCTGGTTTTAAAACCCCCGATTTTTCGGCATCCTCAATCATTTTCAGCGCCATGCGGTCTTTGATGGAATTGCCCGGATTTACGGTTTCAATTTTGGCATAAACCTCGCAGGGCAGGTCTTTTGTAATGCGATTGAGGCGCACCAGGGGCGTATTACCAATGGTTTCAAGGATATTGTTATACACTTGCATTGGGTGCAAATTTACACATTTAAAGGCTTGCCCATTGACAACTAATGAACACCATGCGCTTAGAAACGATTTAACTCGTTGCAGATGGATTAGGCCATTCTTAAAACTCTATAATTGCAGGTATATTTATGGAAATCGGATGATAAAAGAATTAGAATAAACATAAGATTTATCCTTAAAATACATTTTTAACAAAGCCGGCATGCGCTTTACAGAAAGCATTTTATCTACGGTAAAAAATAGTAAATGATTGGGGCCTATTAACTTCCAGAAGGAAGTATCTGCATTTAATGTGGGTAAAGGGATATGACCGTAATAAGGTTTGGAAGTTACAGACTGGATTTTACCAATATGCGTAATACTTGAACCCACGGGATATACCGAGCTTACAGAATCATTGGTTATTAATGCTACACTGTCAATTAAACTATAAAAATCTTTGTTGCCCTGTACACATTCCTTTTTAGCCATTAAACTCCCGCCTAAAGAAAAATCTTGTATTTGGGCTATTTGCTGTAAATCAAACTTTACCAATAACCCCGTAGAATCAGAGTAAGCAATTGAGTCGAGCAATTTTGCTGTAGAAAAACGCAACAGTCTTAATTTTTGAACTTTATATTTTGAATTTACCGCTTTGGGACATCGAAAGCAGGCCGAAAAAATTGACGGAGCCATTATGAAACAAACAATTAATATTGTTTTTAGTGTTTTAATCATAATTTAAACATTAACAATACGAAAATACTTATTTAACAACTAATTTCAAACCAAAAACGCACCGAAGTGCGTTTTTGATTTGTTTTGGTGCATATTTCAAATTACAAGGATCTAAAAAATTTCTCCAGATTTTCATCCGTTATGCCTATCCTATTTTTAAGCACATGCACTGTACCAGATGCATTGGTTACTTCTTTGGTTTCAAATTGTACTTCATCTTTCTGCGTTCGTGTTACCACTACAATCAGCATTTTCCAACCTATAGGCAAATTATAATAGGTAGAGTTAAACTCTTCCGGATCGGTAATATCTCGTCTTAATTCATAAAATCCTTTCAGATTTGAATTGGTTAAATACATAAATACACGGGTATCTTTATTTCCTTTTGTGTTTTCTGCTTTTACACGAACTGGTGCACCGGTTGGGCTGTTAAAATAGGCATCGAGGTTGCACCAATTGCCAAAATACAAATCAAATTTAATACAGCGTTTTTGCAGATATTCTTTTTGAATTGAATCATATACTTTTTTTAAAGAATCATAATTGAGGTATTTTTGAAAAGAAGAATCCTGGTTTCTCCATTTCACGGTGGTATCTCCGGTTGAATCGGATTGTAACTGGCCATTGAATACTTTTACGTTGCTTAAATCGGCATCCGGATTGCTCATCACCTCTGCTTTTACAGGTTTTGATGGATTGATATAGGCAGGGTTTCCATTGTAATTCAATTCCAGATTAAACATCCCTGCTGAGCCCAGAATTCCGTCTACAGCTTCAGTTCTGGCCCCTGTTGCCAGCATATCTGCCGGGTTTGTTACTTCGGTTAATTTTACATTTACCGTGCCCGTAATTGGTTTCCCCATATTATCGAGTAAACTACCCGGAGCAAAGTAAAAACGGTAACCACGGTCACCCACTATGGTTGTGCCGGCACTGCCATTTACTTTAAAATTCTGAACCGGATCTTTCAGTGATGATTTCCAACTATTAAAGGAGTTGAATTTGCTGGTCTTTGGGCTACCATCCTGTATAATGATAACCTTATCCTTTTTACAAGCCAATACAATTACACTGGTAATAATGGCCATAAACAATGTTTTTAGCATGAATGATTTTTTCATATTTATATTAATTAGGTGTTTTTTTTAGAAATTATCGGGGCAACGGCTGTAGCGGTTCTTAACAGCATCTTGCAGACTGAAAGAAATGGCCAGACCTGCAAATATTTGATTCATTTTTTTATCATAAACCAGAATATTACCAGAAGAAAATCGCAAACCTGCAAAAACATTAACACTCATTTTTGCATTCTCAATAAATTGCATTCCAAGCCCGGTTTGCATAAATAAACGGCTGGTAGGCCAGCTGCCTGCAGGTGCAATATTGTTTTTGTATCGTTCGGTGCCGTATCTGCGGTAAAGGTGTTGTATTCCCCCAAAAATATACGGACGTGTAGATTTATCCTTATTTGCGAAAAAGTACTCCAGGTGCAGGTTAGACTGGGTAAAACGCATTTCTGCATCAATCAATCCGCTGCTTCCGGTGGTTTGATTTACTTCATAAAATGCGCGACTCAGCAGCACAGAAGCATGCACTCCCAGGTGGTTGCCTACATTTTTCCATACGCCCAAACCCCAGGCCGGGATTTGCATTTTTTGCATCCGGGTTTGTGCATTTGCCTCACCAGTGCTTAAATCGGCACTGAGGTTCACCTCCTCGCGCATTAGTAAGCCCAGTTTTAGAGACTGAGCCTGGCTTTGTATTGCAATGCTCCCTAATAAAAGTAACAGAATTCCTGTTTTCCGCTTCATATTCAGTAGGTTTTGGGAATATGACAGGAGAAAGTTTCATTGGTTGCCTAATTGATAAAAAAATATTACCCCAGCGATTTAATGGGATGATTATATTTGAGAAAAATGAAATAATGCCTTTCTAAAAAAAATGAAGGACCTTAATTTACGGTTATTATTAATTTATAATTGGTCTCAATAAATTTAAAAATAACCCAGGAAGGTAGCCATACAGGGGATTTTATTAGAATATTTTCTATTTGTGCACTCAATTGATCTTTTGGCCCTTCAATCAAGTGTGTGTTTATTACATTTCCTTTTTCTGAGACAATAAAATTAAATACATATTTCTCTTTTTTAATTTCGTGCGTCATGGATTTACACACTACTAATTTGCTTTTAATGTAAGTATAAAATCCCTCTTCATGACCGAAAAATTTACCTCGAACCGAAGCAGTAACGGGTTTGTTTTTAGTTATTTCTTGTATTGAATCCTCTAATTCTGCGGCTCGAACCGCACTGTCCCAATTGGTTATGCAAACTAATTCTAGACTGAGAGAATTAATAAATTTCTCTTGTTTATGTTTATTCCTTAATGGCTTGCATGGTTTATCAGACGTTGTGGTTAATGCCAACAACGGAAAGAACAATACAATCCATATCGTTCTAAACTTTTGCATTTATGCCTGCAAAGCTATCCCAATATGTGCCAGATGTTGCCGGCCATGCCAAGCGTAGAGGGCAATTACTTGTGCCATGGTAAAGGTACGGTTGTATCCGGGGTGGAAGTAAGTACGCAGCAATAATTCAGGTTTTTTGAGGCATTCTAGTAAAAGCAAACTCCAGCGCTGGTGCAAGCCCACGAGTAATACATAGGAGGCTTCGTGGTTGAATCCATAATCCACTTCAGCTGCCCACTTATCCTGGTCATAAGGTTTAATGGTTGGATTGTCTTCACTCAAAGCCAGTTTGGTGCGGATAAATGCATTCATATGGCTATCTGCCAGGTGATGGATAATTTGTTTTACAGTCCAGCCGCCGGGCCTGTATGTTTTTTGCAATTGCTCATCGGTAATTCCGTTAATCAGTTTTGCCAAATCACCGGGCATAGATTGTATTTGCACTACAAATCCAAGCAATTCTTCTAGCTGATAATCATTTTTGTCCAGGTCCATTTTACCGATTGGGTAACTGAGCGAATCCATTTCCATGTGGCAAAAATACGAATTGGAATGCAGAATCTAACAGCCGGTGCACAGCGCAAAGTGCACAGCGCAATAACAGCCTTTATCTACAGCCTGTGAATGAAGCATTTTACCACATTTTCAATGGGCGGTGCATAGTGCATGTCACAGCCGGTGCAAACCAGCTTATTTTGACAGATGAATGGAACAATGAGGTTGGATTAAATAGATATAATTCAATTGTCTCTACTTTTCGCAGTTATCAGGCTTTTGGAAATGATTCTATCAATTTTTTGGGCGTCCTCAATCAAATTTTCATATACCTCTTTATTAATATAATCTGTTGCAAACAGCAGATTGATCCAGAAAATTGATTCCCCAATCTCCTTATGGGAAATAGATAGTTTGGCAATAAAATCTGCTTTTGTTTGGGCTCTTGAAGCTTCTGAACAATTAGCCCCCACTGATGTAGATGACTTTACAAATTGTTTTGAGAGATTATACTCATTAAAATGTTCGCATAAATATTTGCATATAAGGGTGGTCTTAATTGCAAATTCAAAAGTATTGGATTTTAATGCCCCCGGTTTCCATTTAAAAAAAGCTGTTTCAGATACTCTCCCCAAAGCTGACTCAGTTAATTCTAACAATTCAATTTATGAAGTTTAGAACAAATTTAATCGCTTTCCATACAAAGAAGAAAATATCCAAATGCGTAAAAATATTTTTTAATATTGGGAATTTTTCTCATTAAATTAAATAATATTTCAGTAAGTTAAAGTTAGTTTTTGTAAATTTAACTAATTATCAACACCTAAAAAGCAAAAAGCGTTAATGAAAATTAATTCTAAATTAGAACCCTAAATACAAAAAGTCTCCTCTAAGCCCCTTCACTCCGAAAACCCGGCTGTTTATTGCACTGTGCACCTTGCGCTTTGCATCTTACATTTTGCATTTTACATTTTGCGTTTTGCATTCGCAGGAGTGCACCTTGCGCTTTGCATCTTATATTTTGCATTCTCTGCTTTGCACTATGCACTATGCACTTTGCACTTAATTGATAATATCAAAGCCTGTAAACGGTCTTAAAACCTCCGGTACTACGATTCCATCTTCTGTTTGATAGTTTTCCATGAGGGCGGCTACAATGCGGGGTAAGGCCAGGGCGCTGCCGTTGAGTGAGTGGGCCAGTTCGGTTTTGCCTTGTTCATTGCGGTAGCGGCATTTAAGGCGATTGGTTTGAAAGCCTTCAAAATTGCTTACGCTGCTGCATTCCAGCCACATTTTCTGGGCACCACTCCATACTTCTAAATCGTAGGTTTTGGCGCTGGCATGGCCCATATCGCCTCCACACAATAATAAAACACGGTAATGCAAACCTAGTTTTTGAAGCAAGGATTGCACATGTTCCTGCATGGTTTCAAGCACCATATAGCTGGTTTCGGGTTTTACAATCTGCACTATTTCAACTTTATCAAACTGGTGCAGTCGGTTTAGTCCGCGCACATGGGCGCCGTAACTGCCAGCTTCACGGCGAAAACAGGGGGTGTATGCACAGTTTTTAATAGGTAGTTGTTCTGCCTCGAGAATTACATCGCGGTAAATATTGGTAACAGGTACTTCTGCAGTTGGAATCATGTATAAATCATCCACTGGCATATAGTACATCTGTCCCTCTTTATCGGGTAGTTGACCTGTGCCAAATCCACTGGCTTCGTTCACCACTATCGGGGGTTGAATTTCGGTATAACCCGCCTTGCCTGCTTCATTCAAAAAGAAGTTTATCAAAGCGCGCTGCAACTGGGCCATTTTGCCTTTGTACACTGGAAAACCAGCACCTGCAATTTTTACCCCCAATTCAAAATCTATTAAATCATATTTTTTGGCCAATTCCCAATGCGGCAAAGCGTCGGCAGGCAGAATGGGCACGGTTCCCCATTTGGTAACCGTTACATTGTCGTTGGCATCCTTGCCTTTGGGAACATCTTTATTGGGGGTATTGGGCAATGATACAATCAGGTCGCGCACTTCCTGCTCCAGGGTTTCCACGGTTGCTTCCAGGGATTTCAACCGCTCTTTTAGTGCAGTACTTTCTGCTTTCAAAGGTTCAGCCTCTTCCCTGCGACCCGATTTCATAAGTTCGCCAATCTCTTTTGCAATTACATTCGCACGGTTTTGGGTGGTTTCCATTTCCAGGCGGGCTTCACGCGCAGATGCATCTTTGGATGCAATTTCTTCGACGGTAACCCTGCTGTCCAGCCCACGTATGGCCAGTCTTTCAATCACTTCTTCCCTGTTATTGCGTATGGCGTTAATATGTATCATAAATCGGGTACAAAGTTGGCGAAAAAAGCTGAATTTAGTCTAATTTACATCCCACTTTCCTGTTTAAACCTTAAATTGCCTTTGCAAATGCGCATGAAAAGGTGGATGATAGTATTCGTTTTTATAGCCCTGTCAGCCGAGTCATGCGGCATTTATCAGAAACAAAAGTACCGCATCAATGATCGCAAAGAATTGCGAAAAATTGGAAAAATAAACCCTGGGCGAATTTACCATATCGCCGTTGGAGATTATGCCTTGAGGGTATTGGTTGTTGGGGATACAAACCTTCCTGTAACTGTTCTTATTCATGGAGCACCCGGCTCACTTGCCCGATTTAATCCTATTCTTTCCGATACTAGTTTTACCAATCATCATCGGTTTATTGCCATCGATAGGCCAGGCTATGGATATAGTCATTTCGGGCATGCCGATACTAGTATTTCGCATCAAGCCCAAATTATTTATAAAGCAATACAAAATTTTCTGCCCAAAGACCATTACACGACACTTGGTGTTTCATTTGGGGGGCCCATAGCCGCCACAATTGCGGCAATGGATACTGGCAGGGTTAATAAACTGGTACTGGTTTCATCGGCTGTAGGACCGGGATTAGAAAAAATTTATGGCATTTCCTACCTCATAGCTAAAAAGCCATTCCGATTTATTTTTCCAACATTTATCAAGGTGGCAAACGATGAAAAATTGAGCCACGAAAATGCACTCTGCGAGGTTACAACATTGTACAGCCAAATAAAAGCGCGTGTATTGATGTTTCATGGCACTACCGACCGCTTGGTGTATTATACCAACACAGCCTACTGCAAAGCGGTTTTTCGCAATGTGCAGCAATTTCAGCTGGTGTCAAAAAAGGGCCGGCATGGGGTTTTTATGTGGAACAATGAAAAATTGTTTAAAGAAAATTTTCGCCAATTTTTAAATAATTAATACCTTCGAACCATGCAAAAGTGGCGGGTTTTAGGTGTAGTTTGGATTAGTGCAGTTACTTGTACTTTTGCATTGAATAAACCAACGGTTCCCGAATCTGATCAGATCCAGGGCAAATGGCTAAAAGCAGATAGCAGCCTTAAATTGGAGATTTATAAAAAAAAAAATGGGACAAACGCAGGCAAATTTTTTGGCCGGATTTTATGGTCGAAACAAAAAATAGCAGACTCTATTTTAGCCCAGAATATTTTAAAAGATTTTGTATACGATCCGGATAGCAAAGAATGGAGCAGCGGCACATTTTTAAACCCCGATAACGGAAAAACCTATAAATCCTATCTTTCCATCAATCAACAAACACTGAGCCTGAGAACCTATAAGGGTTTAGGACTAATTGGCAAAACCAGTTTCTGGAACCGGGTTCAATGAACCGACAATATTTAATGATTAAGGTTTAATGATTAAGGTTTAATGGCTTTAGTAGCTCTTTTATGCGCCAGTAATCGCCTACTCTACTTCCTACTCCCTAAAACCTGCTCCCTACTCCCTGTTATCGCCTACTCTACTTCCTACTCCCTAGAACCTGCTCCCTACTCCCCGTTATCGCCTCCACTACTCCCTGCACCCTGCTCCCTACTCCCTGTTATCGCCTACTCTACTTCCTACTCCCTAGAACCTGCTCCCCGTTATCTCCTCCACTACACCCTGCTCCCTGCTCCCCGTTATCGCCTCCACTACTCCCCGCTCCCTGCTCCCTGCACCCTATACATGCAGTCTTTCTTTGCGGTCCATCAGCACTTCTTTGCTTTCAACATGGTCCGGATCGGGTACACAGCAATCTACCGGGCAAACGGCAGCGCATTGGGGTTCTTCATGAAAACCGGTGCATTCGGTGCATTTATCGGGTACTATGAAATAAACCTCCTCGCTAATGGGATCGAATTTCTGGTTTACATCCACAGTTTGTCCATTTGCCATGCGAAACATGCCCTGCACTTCTGTGCCATCGGCCAGGGTCCAGTTTACACCTGCTTCATAGATAGCATTATTCGGACATTCGGGCTCGCAAGCCCCGCAATTGATGCACTCGTCTGTGATGATAATTGCCATAAGCGGGTGCAAATTTACAACTAATGACTGTTAGTTTGAAGTGATTTTTGTTATTGCTTTTTAGTTTTCTACCCAGATTGGTGCTAATCCCCTAATTTTGAAGCCATTCTGCATTATGATCATTGGAATACTCAGCGATATACACGACAATTTGACTAATCTGGACAAAGCTTTGCAATTGTTGAAAGAACGCAATGCGAGTGAGCTCATTTTCTGCGGCGATTTCTGCGCCCCATTTGCGGCCCGCAAACTGGCTGAAAGTGGATTACCCGTGCATGCAGTGTTTGGGAATAACGATGGAGATAGATTTATGATTCAAAAAGTTACCGCACCTTTCCCCGATTTTAAACTCTATGGCGAGTATATTGGCGATACAGATAGCCAGCTAATACTCGATGGGGTGCGCATTGGCGTTACCCATTACCCCTATTATGCCAAACCGATGGTAAAAACCGGCTGGTATGACTGTGTATTTTATGGCCACAATCACAAGGCCGATAAGCAGTTATTTGCCAGCAACCTGATGCTCAACCCAGGCGAGATTGCCGGTGTAATGGGGTCTCCTAGTTTTGCTGTAATTGATACAACTCTAAAGAGCAGCGAAATTGTATATTTCTGAACTAATACGGAAATAGCACATCCTTCTGATCCATCCACATTGCCCCAAATATCCCATATCCGTTTTTTATATTGCAAAAAATCTGGGTAGGTTGGGTAAATGCGTTGCCCTCATTGCTCTGAGCCGTTTTAATGGTAAATAAATGCTTGTAATAATCCTCTGTTAAGGAGTATAAATTAATGCGATATTTTTCAAGGGAATCTGCATTTCCACCCCCAATATAATTGTATTCAGAGCTGGTTGTAAGTTCAAAATTGATTTGTTTTCCATCATTAAAATCATCCTTAAAAAAGAAAAACTGTCCCCCATTCTGGCTCATATAATCCGTTATAGATTCTGCATTTGGGTAAGTAGATTTCCAACTCGAAAAGCCATAATAGCGAGGGCCACCATTGGAAGACCAATGGTCTTCTAACGATAACATATAATAATCAGGGTGGTCTTTTTTATTTTGAAATTTAACACTGATTTTGCCCGATTTAAATATATTATTATAATAACTTCCGGAATTTAGTTTTTTGTCGATTCCTTTAATTTCCACAAACACATCATCAATCACAACTTTTTCGGGTAAGATTAATTCAGCATTCACACTTTCAAGGCCAGGGGCGGTTGCTTCCAGGGTGTATTTAACACCAGCCCGGGCAACAGTAGTATCAGAAAAATAGGTTTCAAAACTGGCATTGTATTTCATTACTTCCTTCAAAACACCATCGCCATACAACTTTAAGGTTGCGTATTTATAGGTTTTCATGGGTGCATTGTCTATTGCATTGAGGCTTTTGGATACATTAAACACAAACTGGTTACCTTCTGCAGCAACACAGTTTATGATTAATTTAGGTGTAATAGTACCCGACTTTTCAATCTTTTCATACTTCGAGCAACCGGTGGCTAGCACCAGAATTAACAAGAATATGGAGTTATATTTTTTCATTCAGTTTATTGAGGGATATTGATATTGTACTCAGTTATAGTGCTATGGCTGCCAAAAATACCGTAACCATTAACTACATTGCTTGGAATTTGCACTGGCAGTGAAAAATAGTTGTTGCGAGCCTGGTAATACAAATACACGGTCCTGTAATAATTATACAATTCGGGTGAAAAAGTTTCAACCGTAATATTGAGTTTTTCAAGCCGGTTTTTTTTGCTTTTCAAAAAAACTTCTTCTTTAACTGATTCCAATACAAATTGCTTTGCTTTATTCCGCAATTCTGGTGCATTTAAAATCCAGGTGGTATTACCATAAGCGTGATAACCCGTATATGTAATATTATTGCTTATGTAATCTGCCTCATAGGGTGCAAAATTTTCGATTCCCGGAAATCGCAATACCCAATCCTGAACTAACACAGAGCTTGAGTTAGGGTACAAATAATTTGCCCTAATGAGCAGGCAATTTTGCACAATATTATCGCTGTCTTTCACATTAAATTGAGCGGTAGCATCGGTAAAATAGGTTTGGGTATCTGCTCCTACCCCATTAAAAATTACTTTATCAAATTGTTTGGCAATTACAATATGGCCATCTGTGATTTTAACACTCTGTGGGATGGTGGTAGAGGCTTCCACATCCTTAAAGCCTTCCGCATTGACGATAATTTTATAAGTAAAACCTACTTTGGGAATAGTTTTTAGAAACGAATACTTATTTGTTGAAACATTAAAAATCCCAGTATCAATTTTATTGCCATTTTCAAACAATAATAATTTTGCATTTTTTATTGTTATCAAAGGTGCATTATCCACCAACGACAGGCTTTTGCTAACCCTGATGGCAGGCGTAACTCCCGGCCTTAAAATACCCAGCACTACCAATTTAGATTCAATCTGCACCTTTTCCAACCTTTCAAATTTAGAACATGCTTGTATGCATATAATAAGGATTAAATAATAGGGTATTTTTTTATAATATAACATGGACTAGAATTGTGAATTTAAATTTGAATGATTAAGGTTTAATGGTAAATGTTTAATGAACAGCCATTTATTAGATTGGTAATTTAAATTAGATGCGATTTTATTTGAAATATAAATGTGGCTTTTTTTAACGAAAAAATCATTTATAATGCCCAATTTGGAAGAAAAAGAAAAGCATGAGAACCTCTTGATTCTATTCAACTTGCTTACCTTATTCAGCCAATTATATGTTGCCATATTTATCAATAGAGGAATCTCAATTTATTTAATAACAAAATTATACAAACCCTGTTTTTTGAATCTCATATTTACACAATTCCATATCATTTAAACGTAAAATTAAAAGTAAGGAACGGCAGGATGGGGAACAGAGACGTGCGCTTGAGCTGTTTGCGGCCATAGTTGTCTACAGCATAGCTGTAGTAAAACGGATTGCGGCGCGAGTATGCATTATACAGTCCAACATTTGCACTCCAATCGCCCCATTTTTTGTAATAATGCCAACTATAGGAAATATCAAGGCGGTGGTAATCTGCACCCCTAAACTGATTGCGTTTATCGTATGTATTTGTTGTTACCAAATTGCCATACACATCCATGCCATTGATGGTGGTGTTTGCCAGTGTAAATGCATTACCTGTTGCATACACCCAGGTGGCATTGAGGGTATGTTTTTTATCTAATTCATAACTCACCACGGCGCTGACATTGTGCCGGCTGTCGTATTTAAAAAAGAACCTTTCACCATAATTAATATTGGGGAATTTGCGATCGGTCCAACTTAGGGTATAAGCCAGCCAGCCTGTAAGTTTTCCAATTTTTTTCTGCAAAAACGCCTCCATTCCATAGCTGCGGCCTATGCCGGCTTCCACTTTATTATACCAGCTTTCATAAGTATTGTAAAACGAAGCTCCGTTTTTAAAATCGAGCACCCCATGCATGGTTTTGTAATACCCTTCTAAAGAAAATAAATACTTTTTTCTGAGAGTTTTGGCCACACCCAGGGTACCCTGATAGCTATTTTCAGGTGCCAGTTCCTTTACACTCGGCACCCACAAATCGGTAGGTAAACCCACAGTACTATTGGTAAGTAAATGAATATACTGAACCATACGGGCAAAAGATGCTTTTACAGCCCAATCACCAGCCAGCATATACCTTGCACTGATACGGGGTTGTAAACCATGGTACATTTTATTGTGCAACCAAAACTGGCTGTAATGAAGGCCATAATTTACCTTCCACTTGCGACCCAATAGCATATCATTTTCGGCATAAGCAAAATTTTCTACCGCTTGCACACGGTTGCTGCCCAGGGTACTGTCAAATTTCTGGCCTGCATTGTCGTTTTGTAAATTGTAATTTGTTGCCCCCGGTTTAAACTGATGGTAAATGGTATTAACACCAAACTTCATTACATTGCGGTTATTGGGTGTGTAATCAAACTCGTATTTAAAACCCCAATCCTTTACTTCGCTTCTAAAATCTTGGGCATAGGCATTGGTAATTACGCCGGTATCATTTACTTCATTGCTGCGCTGCATTTGATAAACCTGGTAGCGATATCGGGTATAATTGGCAATCATGGCACTGGTAAGTTTGGGGTTTATACGTCGGTTCCAGCGAAGGGAAGCAAGGCGATTGCCCCAATTTAAATGGTCTTTGGATTCACTTTTATACACAACTCCATCATACAGAAATTCACTGGGCTTTTGGTCGTTAAAAAATTTATCTTCCCCGGTATAGGTGCTTATTAAAATCTGATCCCGCTTAGTGGGCTTAATATTAATTTTTGCATTTAAATCGTAAAAGTAATACCCCTGTTTGGCATACGGATTTTGGGTTCCGGCTCTTACTAAAGGCGTGTAAAGTGCATCCATATAGGTGCGCCTGCCCGATACTATGAAGGAAATTTTGTCTTTCCAAATGGGACCCTCAATGGTGGCATTACTGGCTATTAAACCCAAATTGGCACTGCCTCTGAATTTTCGCATATTGCCATCTTTCATGGTTAATTCAAGCACAGAAGAAAGTCGTCCACCATATCGGGCTGGAAAACCACCTTTGATTAATTCAACATGGCTAAGTGCATCGGTATTAAAAACAGAAAAGAAGCCATACAAATGCGATACATTATAAAGCGGTGTTCCATCCAGCAAAATCAGATTCTGATCCGGGCTTCCACCTCGTACATACAAACCGCTGCTGCCTTCCATGCCGGGTTTTACCCCTGGTAAAAGTTGCAATACTTTTAATACATCCGATTCGCCAAACATGGTGGGCACTTTTTTAATTGCCTGGGGTGAAAGCGAAATACTGCTTACCCGCGAGCTTTCGGCAATGTTCTCGGCTTTTTCGGCTGTGATATTAATTACCCCAATCACCGGTGCGTAAACCAATTCAACATACAGCGCTGTATTGGCTTTCAAATCAATATGTATTTCTTTTTTATCATATCCAACCTGGGTAAATACAAGGGTATGTGGCCCCGGAGCCAATTGCAAGCTATAGCTGCCTGTATTGGTAGTTACTGCCAATGCAGGTCCATCTTTCTCGCTGATGGTGCAGGCAACCAGTTTTTCGCTACTGCTTGTATCCGTAACCGTACCGTATACCTGAAAGTACGACTGGCCTTGAACTAAATCCAAACTGAACAGCGTAAGGATGAATAATATAAACCTCATATTTTGATGTGAAACTAACGTTAGGGTGTGCAATTTATTCTGTAATTGTAAATATATAACAAGCGGAATGACCGAAAAGTTACAAATAAGTGATAAATATCAAACACTAAAACTGAAAAGGACGGAATGAATCCGCCCTTTTGAATTTTAAGAATTGCAACTGAATTAGGAGAAATTACAATACTTGGTGCGAAGATACAATTAATTTGTGATTTACACTGATTTTACAATCAGGTATTCACAACCCTAGTTGGTCTCTGCTGAGTGAGACCAACTAGCTAGAGTATATGGTATTTTTCAAGGAACCAACAATAAGAGAAAAGATTTGAATTATTGCCATTCATTCAGTAAACTTGAAATTTTAAATATGTCTTATTCATTTGATTTAGCCGGTTTGGAAGGTGAAGAACTGTCAACGGAATTAAAAAACGGAGCTCGCTTTGTGGTTTATCAATATGCAATTTCAATGATACTGTTTACGATTAAGAACAGCAGCCATATTCAATTCATTCATTGCAACGATTCGGTTATTAAAAAAGGATTGAAATATTCATTACTATCTTTTCTATTTGGATGGTGGGGAGTACCATTCGGGCCTATTTATACACTATCTACCATAATCCACAACTTTTTTGGAGGGACAGACGTTACGCAGGACGTGATAGCCATCATGATTCAGGATGGAGAAATTACTCCAGAAGAAATCGCCCTTATTTCAAAATCTGATAATACAGAAATTTTGGATGCCTGAAACAAAAATCAATATTATGTAATGCTTCTGTAAGTCAGGAAGACCAACAACGGGACTCTAGGGGGCATCACTCCTATTATTGGTTTCTGCTGAGTGAGACCAACAACAGGACACTTGGGGGCATCACTCCTCTTGTTGGTCTCTGCTGTGAGAGACAAACAACAGGATACTTGGGGGTATCACTCCCCATGTTGGTCTTTGCGCAGCAAGACCAACAAACCAGAAATCAATACGTTTTTGTCATTCCCTCGGGGGTAATGATAGTAAAATCGGCTAAATTTTTATTGTCTGTTTCTAATTTGGAAATGTCCTTTTGCTCAGCGCTGGCAATAGTTACAATTTTTAGCGAAGGATAGGCTTTTTTCAAATACCAATAAATACTCTGAAAATTATTGCTGTGGTAAGTACCATTAAAATGCAAAAACAATTTGCCTTTTTGGTAATTTTTTAAAATAAAATAAGCCATGGTAGCATCTTTGCTAGCCTGACTTTTAGGCAAATTGGCAGTGCCATGCCCACCTACCGCTTTAAAAATATCTTTATAACAGGTTAAATTACTATCATAGGCCATAGGCAGTGGTGCCATCCAGCTTTTTTCCAGTTCGCTCAAAGTATCCAGCCCTTTAAATCCTTTCTTATACACCAAAGATGCATATCTGCGTGGAATATTGGTGGCCATAAAAGTTAATTTATTTTCTTTGGCAAATTCTACCATGGGCGCATAATCGGTTTTGTAATTGGGCCATAATCTGCAGCCTGCTTTAAACCTTTTATCATCTGCAGTTCCATTTAAAAAACTGTCTAAAATCAGTTGATTATCGGCTTCAAACATTTCAGCTCCGAGCATTAAATTGGCGCCTTTTGCTGCAAACAAATCTTTTGTTAATTCTATCTCCAGCCAATGGCAAATGGGGTTGTCGTGCATTTCGCCAAACAGCACAATATCAGCGCCCTCTGCGGCTTTGAGCATGGCCTGGTATTGGGTGGGTTTGTTTTTTAGACTAAATAAAGTATAGGCATTTTTTTCTCCTTTATAGGTAAATGCGCTTAATAACAGGATAAAACCCGGTAATAGTATTCTTTTCACTTTTCAAATGTAGTGATTTTCAGATTGAACTTAAATGTTCTCTGATATGTGGTTCGGCCATTTTAAAAATCAGCGAAAGCACCTGTTGCAACTGGGTTTCAATGGCATCATGGTTATTTATTATCAGGTTGCATTCATTTTTAAAAGGGTAAATAAATTGCTCATACGAGGGTAAAACATGGTTGTACCACTGATATAAACTTTTTTCCCTGGCGATGCCTCGTTCGCTTGCATCGCGTTCCAATCTGCGCTGAAGCGTAATTTCGGCATCGGCGTCTACCAAGATGCGGGCATTGAAAAGCGAATCGATATGCCTGTGGTATTGCAAAAACAATCCGTCGGCAATAACTATTGGGGCTGGAGACACAATCCGTACAGTGATTTCCGGATTTTCCAATTCAAAGGGATATTCCTTTACCAAAACCTCATGGCCTTCAATGAGTTTTAATAAATCCTCATAAAATTGCCTATGATTCAGCGCTTCTGGCAAATCGAAATTTGTATACCCATTGGCATCGGATTTCTGCTCATGGAAAGGGCGGTAATAATCATCAAAGCGCAAAACAGAGAGTTTGCCGCCCAGCTTTTGTTGTAATTGGTTTACAAGCCAGGTTTTACCCGAACCACTCATGCCTGTTACCCCTAACACAAATGGTTCAGCAGGGTTTGGTGCATGCATTATTTGGCCCGTTTATAGTGTTTCTCTTTAATGTTGTTGCCGTCATCATCGTACCAGATGCGCATTAGCAATTTTCCATTCTGGTCGTAAAATTTCCACTCACCCACCATGGTACCCTGTTCATAATTGCCTTGGCGGTGTTGGTAATGGGTAAACATGCCATACTGCCAAAATCCATCAGGTTGTCCGTCGGTGTAATTGCCAATCACATCAATACCGCGGGTTTGGGTAAATAGATGAGCATCGCCTTTGTGTTTTTTTCTACCTACAGATATGGCTTCGTTTTTGGATTTCCACTCTTTGTATTCCCCATTCAATTTTCCGTACCTCCAGGTCGACATTTTCAGCGTATCGCCCGAAATGTCATAATCTATTGAAATCCCGGATTTAATGCCGTTATCATAGTTTTCCTCCAAAATAAGGGTACAGGTAATTTCGTTCCAGATGCGGCGAATGCTGTCCATTTTGCCATTTTTATAGTAGCTTTCTTCTGCAGCACAACCACTTTTATGAAATCTGTAATACCGTCCATTGCGCACACCCATATTATACACACATTCGTATCGCAAAACCGAATCGGGGTAATAGGCAAAAACTTCACCATCGGGCAGGTCGTTTACAAAATTAGATATTTGCTCGGGAGCTCCATTGCCATACCAGGTAAGTGAACGGCCGTGGCGAATGCCTTTGCTATAAGTGTTTTTATAACGCACATTGCCATTTACATAGTACCCTATAATTTCACCATCGAGTTGATTATCCAGAAAATAACCTTCTGATTCTTTGGCTCCGGTGGGATAACGGTACAGAAATGGTCCGCTCTTTACGCCTGCAGTCCAGGTAATGAGGGTCACTGTAACCCCTTCTTCAGTAAGTTCTTTGTATTCGCCATCTTTCAGCCCGTCCTTCCAGCTAAACATTTCGTTTACCCTTTTATTTTCCCAATAGGTAAGCGATATTCCGGTATAGGGTTTACCCTTATAAAAGGCCATTCCATTGTTAATTTCCAGGGCGTCGTGCTTTATTTTAGGCACCTTGGAACCCTCAGTCTGGGCAAGGGAACTGGCGGAAATGATGGCAATTAAAACGAAAAATATGCTGCGCATGTTAAAAAAACTTTTCAAAATTAGTGCCGCAGCGTAGCTTTGCCAGTCGTTTTTTACCCACATGTATTTCGATATTGTACAGAACTATTGCATGTCCAAGCCACTGACAACGGAAGAATTCCCGTTCGACAGTGAAACCATTGTATGGAAAGTGGCAGGAAAAATGTTCTGTTTGGGCAATGTGAGCAACTTTGAGAGTTTGAATCTGAAGTGCGACCCTGAAAGAGCAATCGAGTTGCGCGAAAATTATGCGCAAATAACACCGGGGTATCATATGAACAAAACGATGTGGAACACTGTATTATTGGATGGGCTGAGTGAGAAATTTATTTTTGAGCTGATCGATCATTCCTACGAACAGGTGGTACAGAAATTGCCTAAAAAACTAAAAGAACAAATAATTGTATAAATGAAGCGTATTCTCATCATCTCTCTTGCTGTGCTGCTTTGCCTGCCAGCTTTTGCCCAGGGAGCCAAAAAAGCAAAGAAAGTAAAACCACCTAAGCCCACCAAAATCGAAAAAGTGCGTGCCGGCAATTTGCCAGCCCGTATTGTGTATGAAGCAGGCAAGGGCAAAAAAGCGCAAACAATCAATAAACTATACATAGTGGAGCCCTATTACAGCAAATTTGAAGATGGCATTTACGCCGAATTCAATACCGACAGCGGAAAAATCATCTGCAAATTATTTTTCGACAAAGTACCCCTGACCGTATGCAATTTTATTGCCCTGGCCGAAGGTACAATGCCAAACACAGCGCGCAAAACCGGTGAGCCTTTCTACGACAATCTTAAATTTCATCGTGTAATCAGCAAAGCAAACGGCGATGGCCAGGACTTTATGATTCAAGGCGGTGATCCAATGGGCAATGGCAGTGGTGGACCGGGTTATCAGTTCGAAGACGAATTCCATGCAAGCCTTATCCATGATGTGCCAGGTACTTTAAGTATGGCAAACTCGGGCCCTGCCACCAACGGAAGCCAGTTTTTTATTACCCATGTTCCAACCCCATGGCTCGATTTCAAACACAGCGTTTTTGGCCGCGTTGTTGAAGGCATGGATGTGGTAAACAAAACCCGCACAAACAATGTAATGCACAGTGTACGCATTATCCGCAAAGGCAATGCTGCACTTGATTTTAATGCAGATAGTACTGCTTTTGCTTCGCTGCGCGAATCATTGAAAAAGCAGCAGGATTTTGCAAATTTCAATGACGAAGTATTAAAACGTTATCCCACAGCTCAAAAAACTGCTTCGGGATTATACTATGTGGTAAAAACCGAAGGCACTGGTAAAACCCCGGTTGAGGGTTCGGATATGGTTATGAATATTGTAGGGACTCTTGCCAATGGCAGGGAGTTTGACAATAGTAAAAAAAGCGGAGGTCCGGTAACCCTCAATACTTCCCAAATTGGAGGAGTACCCGGTTTGGTTGAGGGTATGGCCCTGATGAAAGAAGGTAGTTCTTACACCTTCATTATTCCCTCTACACTTGCTTTCGGCAAACGCGGTGCGGGCGCTGAAATTCCTCCTTCCTCTACCCTCATTTTTGATGTAGATCTGATTGCGGTAAAAGAACCCAAACAAATTGACGGCAAACTTGATTTTGCAACCGATGCAATGGAAGTGATGAAAAAATATCCCACTGCCAAAGCTACTTCTACAGGTTTGTGGTATGTAGTAGAAAAAGAAGGAACAGGTGCTCCTGCAAAAGCCGGTGCAACTGTTAGAGTTCATTATAAAGGTATGCTGGTAGACGGCAGCACTTTCGACAGTTCGTATGGCGGACAGCCCCTGGAATTTAAATTGGGAGTTGGAAATGTAATTGCGGGTTGGGATGAAGGTATTGCCCTGATGAAGGTAGGTGCCAAATACAAACTCATTATCCCCTCCAAGTTGGGTTACGGACCCAGTGGTTACCCACCTGTAATACCAGGCGGAGCAACCCTGGTTTTTGAAACCGAGCTAGTGGAAGTAAAATAATTTTAATTCCCCAGAAAAAAGCTGCTCTTAAGGCAGCTTTTTTTTTGCAATTCATTTACCAGGATTAAATACAGAATAAAACTATTAATTTTGAAACATGCCAACCCAAACGGATGCCTCTATTTTGGCGGAACTAAAAAATTCTGAAGCTGAGTTAATCGAGCTGTTATTAACTGTTAATGAAGATCAGGCGGAATTGAAACCGGGACCTGAAAAATGGAGTATACTTGAAATAATTGAGCATATTAATATCACCGATAAGTCCTCTTATATTTCTATGTTGCGGCCTTCCGATCCGCCGACAGCCGAAGAACTGGCTGAAAAGGAAATAAGGTTCGACAGGCTTGCCAATGCCGAAAATTTATCGCTAATAGCTCCAAGCACCGCCGAGCCAAAGGGTAAATTTAAAACCCTGCACGAAGCCATCGATAATTTCAAAGCCACACGCCAAAAACTCTATGAATTTGCCGGTCAAAACGACCTTAATTCCCTGGCAATAGGATTTGAACATCCCCGACTTGGATTTCTCACCCGCAGCCAATGGTTGAGGTTTGATACCTGGCATGCGCGGCACCATGCAAAGCAAGTGAGAAGAAATTTAGAGTTTAGGGGTTAGAGTTTAGAGTTTTAACAGCCATTTAACGGAGCTGGACGCGGGGGATAATCAGAGGCACAAGTTTTGTCATCCAAATTCGAGACTATACATTAAACTTTAATCCCGCCCATATAGGTCGGGCAAGCATTGAACACTAACTAATCGGCTGCCTGGCTGTTACATTCTACATTTTGCATTTTACATTTAAATTCTGATGTTGAAAACTACGGCACTACTTTATTTCCAATACCCTCTATTTTTAAGCTATCTTTGCACCCCGTAACGTTCTGATTTAAACAGAACATTTCTTTATGAAAAAGGCCAAATACGTTTTTGTTACGGGAGGGGTTACATCATCCCTGGGGAAAGGAATCATCGCTGCTTCACTTGCCAAATTGCTCCAATCCAGAGGATACTCTGTTACCATCCAAAAATTTGATCCCTACATCAATGTAGATCCCGGAACGCTAAATCCGTACGAACATGGTGAATGCTATGTAACTGATGATGGAGCTGAAACGGATTTGGACCTTGGGCATTACGAACGCTTTTTAAATGTTCCTACTTCACAGGCCAATAACGTAACCACTGGAAGGGTTTACCAAACTGTAATTGAAAACGAACGCAGAGGCGATTACCTGGGCAAAACTGTGCAGGTAATTCCGCATATTACCGATGAAATTAAGCGTAGAATGAAAATTCTCGGTGAAAGCGGTGAGTATGATATTGTGATTACTGAAATTGGCGGAACTGTAGGGGATATTGAATCGCTGCCCTATGTAGAAAGTATGCGCCAATTGATGTGGGAAATGGGCGATGACAATGCCATTGTAATTCACCTTACATTGGTGCCCTACCTCAAAGCTGCAGGTGAACTCAAAACCAAACCCACCCAGCACAGCGTTAAAAACTTACTTGAACTGGGGGTACAACCCGATATACTGGTATGCCGCACAGAGCATAACCTCAACCATGATCTGCGTCGTAAAATTGCCTTGTTTTGCAATCTGCAATTCAATTCGGTAATCGAAAGTATGGATGTAAAAACCATTTACGAGGTACCTATGGAAATGCTGAAAGAGAAATTGGACAAAGTGGTTTTGGCTAAATTGAAACTCAGTACCAAAAATGAGCCTGAATTAGACTCATGGCGCGATTTTCTTTTCAGACTCGAACATCCGAAAAGTGAAGTAAATATTGCCCTTGTAGGTAAATATGTAGAATTGCCCGATGCCTATAAATCCATTAATGAGGCATTTATACATGCCGGTGCGGCCAATGAGTGCAGGGTAAAAGTAACTTACATTCACAGCGAATTAATAACTGATGCCAACGTGCATAATAAGCTTGCCGGCTTTGATGGAATTTTGGTAGCCCCAGGTTTTGGCAGCAGGGGTATTGATGGTAAACTATATGCTGTACAATATGCGCGTGAAAACAATGTTCCATTCTTTGGTATTTGTTTGGGAATGCAATGCTCCGTTATAGAGTTTGCACGCAATGTAATTGGCTTGCGCAGCGCACATAGCAGCGAAATGGACCCGCATACTTCCGATGCTGTAATAGACCTGATGGAAGAACAAAAGCAGATTTCTCATAAAGGAGGTACCATGCGTTTAGGTGCTTATACCTGCAACCTGCAAAAAGGTTCCAATGCATTAAAAGCTTACGGCAAAGGCACTATTCACGAACGCCACCGCCATCGTTATGAGTTTAATAATAAATACAAACAAAGGTTTGAAGATGCAGGCATGATTATTACCGGTACTAATCCGGAAACAGGATTAGGTGAAATTGTAGAAATACCCAAACACAAATGGTTTGTAGGTGTACAATTCCACCCCGAACTTAAGAGTACTGTGGCCAATCCGCATCCATTGTTTGTGCGCTTTGTAAAAGCGGCAATGGACAATCATTAATTTAAATAATACTAAAAAATAAATCAGGAACGCTTGCTTTTAGCAGGCGTTTTTTTCTTGCCCGTAGAAGCTTTTGATTTCTTTTTTGCTTTTATTTCAGTAGCAATTATTTGTTTCAGTTTTTGTTCTTTTTCAGAAATTCTGTAATCGCGCAATAAATGGTAGAAAGCCTCCTGGCTGCGCACCTTGGCTACCCCTGCTCTGGAGATTTCAAACTCATTGGACATAGATTTTTCCAAAATACGCGCTTTAATATTATCGTTTAATTGACACTCGAGCATGGCTATTAATTGCTCTTTATATGCCCTGTCTTGGATAGGAACAGTTACTTCTATTCGATATTCAATATTGCGCTGCATAAGGTCGGCACTGCCAATAAAAATCTCCGGATTGCCATTGTTGTAAAAATAAAATACACGGCTATGTTCCAAATATTTATCAATAATACTCACTGCACGAATATTTTTTTCGTAACCTGTAAGTGGTAAACAAAAAATACCCCGCACAATTAAATCTACCTGCACACCTGCCTGGGCCGCTTTGTAAATGGCTAAGCACATTTCTTCATCTACCAGGCTATTGATTTTAATAATCACACGTGCTTTTAATCCCAATTTTGCATTTTGAATTTCCTGGTTCAGGTGTTTTAAAAAATTTATGCGGGTATTGATTGGGCTTACCCACAGGGTTTTAGGAATAAATTTTTCAGGTCTGAAATTCTTTATCATTTCAAATACCTGCAAGCATTCCTCCCCTATTTTTTTGCGGGCTGTAAGCAATGCATAATCGCAGTATAAGCGGGCAGTATCTTCATTAAAATTACCTGTACCAATATGCACTATATGCGAAGTTTCGAAATTTCTTCTTCTCGAAATTACAATTAGTTTGCTATGCACTTTAAAATCGGGCACACCATACAGTACTTCGGCACCCTCGTCTTTCAACCGGTCGGCCCAATACATGTTGTGTTCTTCCATAAAACGGGCACGTAATTCCATTACAACGGTAACCTTTTTGCCATTGTGCACTGCATTTATCAACGCTTCTGCAATGCTGCTGTTTTCAGCCACCCTGTACAACGAGATATGAATGGCAAAAACACTGGGATCGATGGCCGCTTCGCGCAGCAAACGGATGATATAATCAAAGGGTTGGTAGGGATAAGACAGCAAAATATCATGTCGTTCTATAAGATTTAACATAGAATTTGCATTGTCTATTTCCTTAATGCGATGCGGGGTTATATGCGGATAGCGGAGCTCTTTGCTTCCCACCGATGGAAATTTAATAAAGTCGCGGAAATTGTGGTATTTCCCGCCAGGAATTACGCCCTCTTTATCAATATTTAATTTTCGAATTAGAAAATGCAATAAATCCTGGGGTATTTGCTGGTCGTACAAAAATCTTGTTGGGGCTCCGGTTTTGCGCTGCTTCAGGCTTTTTTCCAATTTTTCCGGCATGGGTATTTCTAACTCTGCATCTATATCCAATTCGGCATCCCGGGTAATTTTAATGGTATGTGCAGTAAATGTATCAAAATCCAGGCTTTTAAATAATACATCCAATGAGCAACGTATGATATCATCCAACAAAATGATTTTTGTAACCGAACCCGTGCCGGGCAAGGTATAAAACCTGCCTAAACTGCGCGCTGGGATACCCACTATGGCGTATTTTACTTCGCCAGATTGGGCATTGCTGAGGCGAATGGCCAGGTAAATATTTCCATCTTTCAACGCAGGAATTGGCGATGCTTCATCCAGCATCACCGGAAATAGTTTTTGCGTTACCACGTGCGAAAAATGGCTTCTTACGCTGCGGTATTCCGATTCGCTAAGACTATTTTCATCTACCAGCACAATGTTGTTTTTGGCCAGTTCGGGTATGATTTGTTTCTGGTAAATGGTGTCAAATAATTTTTGTTGTTCCAGCACAGTATCACGAATATCTTCAAGCAGAGCTTTGGCTTTTTTGCGTTCTTCTGCGGCAAATTTTTTAAATTGGGCAATGCGGCGCACACCGGCTACACGCACCCTAAAAAATTCATCCAGGTTATTGGAAAAAATACCCAGAAATTTAATTCGTTCTTCGAGTGGAACCTCACTGCTGCCTGCTTCCTGGAGCACCCGCGCGTTGAAAGACAACCAGCTCAATTCGCGGTTTATTAAATCGGATTTGGTTATTCCTTTTTTGCTTCCTGCTTTTTTCTGCTTGCTTTTTTTATTCATACATCAATTCTGCAAACACCGGAAAATGGTCGCTGTATCCGTTCAGATAATCTTTGCCACCATAGGTACGGAAGGGAGATCCGGCAAACTTCCCTCCTTTTTGTTTCAGCCAATCCGGGGCAAATATTTGCAGGCTGTAATGCCTGAAATTTACATGCGGAGCCCCTTCGGAATGCCAAATATTTTTCGAAACAATAATCTGATCAAATAAATCCCAGCCTTTGCCATGCTTTAAACTTCCTCCCTGTTTTACATTTAAAAGTGCCGATATGTTGTACAAATTGCAATTGGCATTTTTACCGGGCCTGCAGGTTTCAAGCACATTGCGAACGCTGCTATCCCAGGGGTTATCGTTAAAATCGCCCGTAATTATTACGGTTTTTTCATTGAGGTTTTTGTTTATAATAAATTGTTTTAAAGTATTTGCCGCCTGTTTTCTTTTTTCACCAGAAATTTCTTTTCCTTCCCGTCTGGACGGCCAGTGATTCACAAAATAATGCAGCGTGTCGGCCGTTTTTTTCAGTAATACTTGTATATACAATATATCGCGGGTTTTATCATTTTCGGGTAATTCTACGGCAATTTTTTCGCTATGAATAACGCTAACTTTATCTTTTTTATAAATAAAACCAGCATCAATTCCGCGTTCATCGGGCGAGTCGTAGTGTACCACCCCATATTTGGCAGACTTTAACTGATTATTATTAACCAAATCGTCCAATACGCCTTTGTTTTCAACCTCGCAAACGCCCAGTGCATCGGGATTTATTTCATTGATTACCCTGGCCAGATTATTCAGTTTATTCTTATACCGTTCTTTGGTCCAATGGTTGGCCCCATTTGGGGTAAAGTCGTCATCGTTATAGCTATCATCCCGGGTATCAAAAAGATTCTCAAGGTTCCAGAAACCAAATCTAAAACTGGAATCATTTACAACAGCTTTGGTTTTATCCGTACCTTCTGCAATGGCCGAGGTGCATTTAAACGAAACTCCTGCAAAGGCTATAAATCCTAAAGTAATCCAAAAAAAAGAGTTGCCCCTGGCCATGCCCTGCAAATTTAAATTTCTCATAGATAGTGCGTTATCAAAATAGTGTTAAGTTAATGTTGTCTTAATGGTGTGATCGTGGTGTTGAGGTGTTGTGGTATTGTGTGATTTGTTATTAGGGTATTATGGTGTTGTGGTGTTATGGTGTTTTGGTATTTTGGTGTTGTGATATTAAGGTGTTTTAGTTTGGTGATTTAATTTTTCATTGGCTGCCAATTCACAATTCACAATTCATAATTCGTGGGTGGTATTGTGTGATTTGTTATTATGGTATTTTGGTATTATGGTATTTTGTTGTTGTGATATCAAGGTGTTTTAGTTTGGTGATTTAACTTTTTTATTGGCTGCCAATTCACAATTCACAATTCACAATTCATAATTCGTGGGTGGTATTGTGTGATTTGTTATTATGGTATTATGGTATTTTGGTATTATGGTATTGTGTGATTGTGTGATTTGCTATTATGGTATTTTGGTGTTGTAGTTTGGTGGTTTAATATTTCATTGGCTGCCAATTCACAATTCACAATTCACAATTAATAATTCGTAGGTGGAATTGTGGTTTAATTTGATAGATTGGTTGGCCCAAAATGATTTGTTGTTACGGTTATTTATGATAAGTGAACCGGGGAAAATACCTTTTACCATTATCATCATGCCCTGAAGTACACAAAGATAATATGTTTTAAGCAGACCCAATGTGACAAATCTATATTCAACATAAATACGGTAAATTGAAGGTTTTAACTCTTTGTAACAAACCCTGATATGTATTGAACAAACGATAAGACTTGTATGTACAAGTAATTCTCTGGTCTTTTAAAACGCAGATATAACAGGCCACATGCAATTAATACTTGTATATACAAGTATTGAATATCCCGTTTTTGATAAAATAAATTAACGGCTGTAATTAGGGGCTTCGCGGGTAATAGCCACATCATGCGGATGGCTTTCCTTCATCCCTGCATTGGTAATGCGCACGAAACCTGCACCTTGTAAATCCTCAATTGATTTGGCACCGCAATATCCCATGCCCGCTTTTATACCGCCTACCAGTTGGTAAACAACCTCGCTCAGATTGCCCTTGTATGGCACATTGCCCACAATGCCTTCTGGCACCAGCTTGGCTATTTCATCTTCAGCATCCTGAAAATAACGGTCTTTGCTTCCATCTTTCATGGCATCGATACTGCCCATTCCGCGGTAGCTTTTTACTTTGCGACCATCAAAGAAAGTAGTATCTCCAGGGCTTTCTTCAGTACCTGCAAACAGTCCACCGGCCATAATAGTACCGGCACCGGCCACAAGGGCTTTCACTATATCGCCGCTATAGCGGATACCACCGTCGGCAATTACCGGAACACCGGTGCCTTTGAGGGCTTCTACCGCTTCCATAATGGCACTCAACTGGGGCATTCCAATACCTGCAATAATGCGGGTAGTGCAAATACTGCCGGGCCCCACACCTACTTTCACTCCATCGGCACCGGCATCGGCCAGTGCTTTGGCAGCAGCTGCAGTTGCCACATTCCCTGCAATAATCTGCAAATCGGGGTATTTGGCTTTAACTTTTTTAACTTCTTCAATCACACCACGGCTGTGTCCGTGGGCTGTATCAATGGCTATTACATCTACACCCACGGCTACCAGTGCATCTACGCGATCCATGGTATCGGCGGTAACCCCTACTGCAGCTCCGGCTACCAGACGGCCCATAGAGTCTTTACATGCATTGGGATAATGTTTCAGCTTTTCAATGTCTTTAAAGGTAATTAAGCCTTTGAGTTTGCCATCTGCATCTACAATAGGAAGCTTTTCTACCTTGGTGCGTTCCAGTATTATTTGTGCGCCTTTTAAATCCGTTCCAAGCGGCGCAGTAACCAGGGCTTGAGACGTCATAATATCCGAAACTTTTTGGGTCAAATCGCGTTGAAAGCGCAAATCGCGGTTGGTGATAATACCTACCAGTATACCCCCACCGTTTACCACTGGTATACCTCCGATTTTATGCTCGCGCATCAGTTTCAATGCATCGGCCAATGAGGCTTCGGGATGCAGGGTAACCGGGTCCATAATCATCCCACTTTCGCTGCGTTTTACGCGCTTTACCTCCTGGGCCTGGCGTTCAATGCTCATATTTTTATGGATAATACCGATGCCCCCTTCCCTGGCCATAGCAATGGCCATGCGGCTTTCTGTAACGGTATCCATGGCAGCAGCCACCAATGGAATATTGATGCGAAGTTTCTTGGTAAGTTGGGTGGAAGTATTGGTTTCGCGGGGAAGTACCTCAGAGTAACGTGGAACGACCAGTACGTCGTCGAAAGTGAGGCCTTCTAAAAGTATTTTATCTGATTGGAACGACATGCAAATAAGAGTTAGTTATTTGCGGTGCAAAGGTAGCCTAAATAAATGAATATCCCAATTTAGAATTGCATTTTGACCAAACCCTCCACAATAATGGTGAATATTAGAGTTGAAATCCCGCATGGTTGGGCTAAATTTGAAATCCTGTACATACCGATAATCGATATAATTCTATGAAATTAAGACTAATTTGGATGCTGGGATTGATGGCAGTTGGTAAAATCCTGACAGCTCAATCGGCAGGTGATACCCTTTTAAAAGATAAACCCTTTGTGCTGGGCAAAATCTCTACCCTGCATTCAAGTATTTTGCATGAAGACCGTATACTGAATATTTATTTGCCTGAGGGCTATGTCGATACCATTGCCTATCCGGTTACTTATTTGCTGGATGGTAGCGCCGATGAAGATTTTATTCATATCTCGGGCTTATACCAGTTTTACAGTATTGGCTGGGTGCAAAAAGTACCACCTACAATTGTGGTGGGAATAGCCAATGTAGACCGCAAGCGTGATTTTACATTTCCTACCACATTTCCCGAAGATCTGGAAAAATGGCCCACTACAGGGCATTCCGATAGTTTTATCGCTTTTATTGAAAATGAATTAAAACCATTTATACAATCAAAATTTAAAACAAACGGGAATAACACATTAATTGGTGAATCGCTGGGTGGATTGCTGGCAGCCGAAATTTTGTTGAGCAAACCCTATCTTTTCAATCATTATTTAATTGTAAGTCCCAGTATTTGGTGGGATAATGCAAGTTTGCTTTCAAAACCTGTTTATAAAGATTTTGTAAAAATACTACCCTCAACACATGTATATATTGCGGTAGGAAAAGAAGGTGCAACACCAGGCAAAATGCCCAGGATAATGGAACAGGATGCCAAATTATTAGCAGAAAAAATTCAGGGCTTCGGAATCCCCGAAAATCAATTCAAATTCGATTTTTTACCCGATGAAAACCACGCTACTATTATGCACAAAGCGGCCATGAATGGATTGCTTTTTTTTGGATTAGATCGTTAGAATATTCTATATTTGTACATACAAACATTACCATGACTGTAAAGGAAATAATGGCCGAACTGGAATCTTACGGCAATGAAGGTATTAAAAAAATCATGCTCAAACATGGTATTAAAGAGCCCTTTTTTGGTGTGAAGGTAGAGCATTTGAAAATTATTCAGAAAAAAGTAAAAACCAATTATCAGTTGGCGCTGGATTTATACGAAACTGGAAATTCCGATGCCATGTACCTGGCTGGATTGATTGCCGACGATGCTAAAATGACCCGCGCCGACTTAAACAATTGGGCACAAAAAGCAGTATCGAATAATATTGTGGAATACACAGTACCCTGGGTAGCTGCGGGCAGTCCACTGGGTTGGGAATTGGGTTTGGAGTGGATACAGTCTGAGGATGAAAAAATAGCCTCTGCTGGCTGGAATACACTTGCAGGCTGGATTTCATTAAAGCCCGACACGGCGCTGGATTTGAATATGATAAAAGAATTACTGGCAAGAATTGAAAAAGAAATTCATGGAGCAAAAAACCGCGTAAGGTATACAATGAATGGCTTTGTAATAGCGGTGGGCTCTTATGTTTCCGAACTAACTGAGGCCGCAAAAAAAACGGGTTCTAAAATCGGCAATGTAACTGTGGATATGAATGGCACCGCATGCAAAGTGCCCGATGCGCCTGCTTATATTCAAAAAGTGGCCGATAAAAATAAAATCGGGGTTAAAAAGAAAACAGTGAAATGCTGATAATACGGTTGTAACAAAAACCAAAGGTAGCGTTTCATAGATATGTTACGCACCATGCATCGATATCTGATAATTTTAATTGGGATTATTCCATTCAACCACCATGCAAAAGCCGGCGATACATTATTTTTAAAAGTCCATTTTTTATATGGCAGTAAACCTGCCAAGCATTTTAAAAACACCGAAGAAAAATGGTTTGGCGGCATTCATGGCGGCCATGTGGGGCTTGAGTTAGATAGCGGCGGCATTTTAAATTTTTTACCTGAAGGTAGTTTTCATTTTTTTCCAAAAAAACATAGCAAACACAGTCAATTTGCAATACATGTTGCAGGTGGTTTTTATTCCATATTTGGGAACGAGGCCGATAGTGCACAAAAAGCGATAGTATATATTCCAATTACGGTTGCGCAAAAAAAAATATTCGACAGTCTGTATAATTCCTATCTGGCAAACACCCCTTATGATTATGCCGCACTGGGTATGCGCTGCGGATCGGCGGCTTATGAAATTCTGGGGCAAATGGGAATTGTAAAAAAGTTTGGTTTTTATCGTACCTGCCGTAAGATATTTTATCCGCAAAAAATACGGAAACGTATATTTAAAAGCGCGAGAATCAAGCACTGGAAAATTATAAAAACGGATGGCAGTGGCCAGCGGATTTGTGAAAGAGACTAAGGGATAGCGTGCAGGGAATAGCTGTCCGCCCATTGAAAATGTGGCGGGGGAACTAGGGACAGAGGTTCGGAGAAAGGCTGTTCATTCTGCACTTTACATTTTGCATTTTGCACTTTGCATTTTGCACTCTGCACTTTGCACTATCTTTGCTCCATGGCTGGATTTGAAACACTCTACGTAGGAGGCTTGCGCACAGAAAACACCCATTTGCAAAGCGGTACCAAAATTATTACCGATGCCCCTACAGATAACCAGGGAAAAGGCGAGGCCTTCTCTCCTACCGATTTATGTGCATTGAGCCTTGCTAATTGCATTATTACCACCATGGGTATCTATGCGCAAAATCAGGGTTACCATATCGAAGGTACCCAAGCCCACACCGTAAAACACATGGCCAGCGATCCCCGCCGAATTGCCCGCATTGAAATAAAACTTCGCATTAAATTGCTAGAAATCAATGATGAACATGCCAAAGAAGGTCTGTTGCGCATTGTGAAAACCTGCCCTGTAGCCCGCAGCCTGCACCCGGATATAGATCAGGATGTTGAGGTTGAATTTATTGCATGATACCCAAATATTGCATTTTTGCACTCGCTGTAATTTCATTGCAGGCCTGCGCGCCCAAATTGCATGAAAAAAGTTTTGGAGGGGCCACTTTTGGCCATACTGCTACTGCGGGTAAAAATGAAACTTATAAGACGGAAATTGTTTGCGATGAAATAATTTGCCATGATTCTGAAATTCAGGCGCCAGTCTGTTATTTGGCTAAGGAAAATATTACATCATCGGGCAATAAAAAATTCCACGTAACTGCACCCACATTCGTTCATTCAAAAACTTATGGCGATTCCATGCCAGCCAAACCAAAACCCAAGGCGAAAAAAGGCAAAATTTGGCGATTCCCATTGGGTATGTTTTTATTGAGCATTGCATCCGGATTATTATTTATATTTAAAGGATATACCTGGGCACTGTTACTATCCATATTTAGCGCTACTGCACTGGTGGTATTTCTGATACTCTGGTTGGTTTTTCTGGTTCTGGGGCTTGCATTTTTTGGCGCCCTATTTGTAATCAGCCATTAATCCATGTGGCGGCCATTACCATAATGGTTAATGATACTGCCATCTGCCATTTCAATTACCCGGTCGGTTTTAGCTGCAAAATCATGGTCGTGCGTAACTATAAGCATGCTGTGATGCCCTTCCTGGGTTAGTTCTTTAAAGATTCCGAAAACGATATCGGCATTTTTGCTATCGAGGTTACCGGTGGGTTCATCGCCCATAATAATATCAGGATTATTAATTAACGCACGTGCTATAGCCACACGTTGTTTTTGTCCGCCAGAAATGCGTGTTGCCATTTTTAATGCCTGGTCTTCCATGCCCAGTAATTTGAGATTGGCCATGGCATCGGCTTCAATTTCATCCTTGCTTTTTTCTCCCAGTTTTAAGCCCGGTAACATTACATTTTGTAGTACCGTAAACTCTGGCAATAAATAGTGAAACTGAAAAACAAATCCGATATGTTTATTTCTAACGTAAGCCAATTCATCGGGTGATTTAATATTTAATTTTTCATCTTTCAGATATAATTCACCGGTATAAGCAGTATCCATAGTGCTGAGTATGTATAGCAATGTACTTTTGCCGCAACCCGATTTGCCCATGATGGATACAAACTCGCCATGGTCTATGCTAAAACTGATGTCCTTAAGAATAGGTAATTCTATTGGATCATAAAATGATTTATTAATATTTTTTGCCTCAATAATTTTCATATTTATTGTCCGCGAATAATTTCTACCGGATCTATGCGGCTGGCGCGTTTGGCGGGCATATAACCTGCCATAAATGTAGTGGCCAGGCTAAAAAAAGTACCTATAAAATAAAATTTAGGATCGAAATTAACCGGAAAGGTTTTTACAGTTGGCAAAGCTTCTGTAACAAACGGAGTATGACTTATGGCTACCGATACACCAAAGCCTATCAGCAATCCCAAAATACCACCCACTGCTCCAATAATCATGGCTTGAAAAATGAATATTTTTTTTACATCTCCGCCCGAAAAACCGGTGGCTTTTAGTATGGCAATGTCGTTCATTTTCTCATAAATAAGCATGTTTAAAATATTGTAAATCCCAAATCCAGCCACAATTAACAGCGTAATACTTACTGCATAAGTAATTATATTTCTGATTTTTGTTCCGGTTTCAAACTGCGCATTGGCGGTTTGCAAATCCACTGCATTGGTGCCATACTTTTTTCGAATATCAGCGGCCATAGAAGGGGCTAGATTCACATCGGTTAATTTTACACTGATATCGGTTATATAATTATTTGAAACTCCGCTAATACGCTGGGCTGTTTTTAAGTTTACATAGCTAAACATATTGTCTATATCGGCCAATCCACTTTGAAAAATGCCTTCGATTTTTAGTCTCACAAAGCCCCCATTGGTGCTAATTAACTGCACTATATCACCCATATGCAGCGATAATTTTTTTGCTACACCGGCACCCAGAATAATTCCATTTTCATTGTTTGCCAGATCTATAGGTTTCCCATTGATAATATACTCATTAAAATTAAATAAGCGTGATTCTTCCAGCACATTTATTCCTACCACATTGCCATTGAGCCTTACCATACCGCTGGAGTAAAATACCCTTGCAGATACTTGCGGAGTTGCACCTTTTACGCGTTTATCTTTTCTAAGCACTTCTATCAATGCCTGGTTATTGTGGATACGCAATTGACTGTATTTAGGTTTAATAGAATGAATAACCTGCATACTGCCGGCATAGGGTGCATATAATTGCACAGGTTGTTTTTCGCTGGGTTTAATTTCGTTGTAAACGTGGATATGTGGGGTTCGGTTTAATAATAAACTATCAAGCAAATGGTTTAATCCGGTCATAAAACTCACCAATACCACAAAAGTACCGATGCCAAAAGTTACGCCCAAAGATGCAATTGAGGATTGCTTTTTACGCGCAAGCAAGTGGGTTTTGGCAATATTTAACAATACCCCAATCTTCATTCGGGCTTCAGTATTTCGGTATTTTTATCCAGTCCTTCCAATATTTCAATTTTATCGATGCTCCGCATTCCGGTTTTTACTTTAACGGGGCCGTTTTTGGTAATTACCGTACCATCATTTTTTAAATATTCAAGCGGAATAACCAATGCACCCGATTTTTTACTTACCACAATATTGGCCTCTGCCGACAATCCAGGATACAGTGAAGGCGGCATTTTTACAAATTCTGCCTCCACCAAAAATGTTTGGGTTTTAGGGTCCATATTGGGTACAATACGGCTCACCTGGGCCTCAAAAACCTGCCCCTGAAATGCATCCATGGTAATAAGTACCTTTTGCCCCAGCTTTACACGCGAAACATCTACTTCATCTACCTGCAACTCTAATAAAAACTGACCCGAACGGCCAATCAATGCTACAGGTTGTTGCGGCACCACCAATTCGCCCGGCTCGTAGTTTAAATTATATACCCTTCCATTGATTTTGCTGGTAATGGCAAAATCGCTGCTGGTTTTGCTGGTAATGGCCACATTATTGGCTGCCTGTTCTCTTGCCAGATTCAATTGTATACTGGTTTGACGGTATCGGGTTTGAGCGGCTTTCAGGGCGTTGCGTGAAGCTTCATAAGCCAATTGTCTGGCATCCAGCTGACTTTTGCTGCCAATGTTTTGTTCCCACAAAGACTTTTGTCTGAAATAATTGGCTGAATCGAGCTGAAATTGTTTACGTGTAGTAGCCACTTGTGCTGCAATTTCATCCAGATTGCCCAGATTCTTATTGGCCAATTCCATTGCAAGCCGTGCATTTTCGGCATTTAAACCCGGGTTTGCATTGTCAATCTGCGCTATAATTTGCCCTGCGGTAACCGAATCCCCTTCTTTTACCAGATTGGACTGAAGTATGCCTGAAACCGGCGCAAAAACCATGTATTGTCCGGCTGATTTAATTGAGGCGCTTGCGTACACAGACTCCACAATGTCCTGGACTTCGGGCTTAATGGTGTTTTTTTTGTTTCCGCATCCTATGCCAAATGACAATGATACTAGGCTTGTAATAGAAATAAGCCTGAAATTAGAGGGTAAGATTCTCATGCCTATGAGTTCATTGCAAAGTTCGTGTTATTTGGGCAATTATATTCGCTTTAAAAAAGATATTTACCTTTTTAGAAGAAATGGGTATTAAGTTTGAAAAAACAATGAAGCACAAAATCCTGATTCCTATTTCCCTGTTTTTGTTGGTTGTAACTTCGGCCTTCAGCATCAAAGGGATCCAATCGAAAAATACTTTTACCATTAAAAATGGAAAAGTAGCCATTAACAAAAAAACCATTACCCCAAACTGGTTGCTATCCGATTGCAAATCGGCATTGGGCGAGCCGTCAAAATCCAAGCAGGGATATAACAATACTCACACATACGATGACCTGGGGATTGTGCTGTTTGAATCGGCCAAAGACAAGGTTGGTACTGGAAAAATTAGTGAAATTCAGTACTATTTTTCAAGCCCGCCTGAGCCTAATTCTGTTACGCCCAATGGATTTTTTACGGGTGTGGTAAAAGTAGATAAACTCACCGTTACAAGCGCCTTAACTGCTGCAGTAATGATGAAAAAACTGAGTAAATGGGAAAAAACCGATTCATACATGGAGCACAGCTATCGTATGGCCAATAGCGGATTGTATATCTATTTCCAATTTAATAGTGATGAAACCAAACTAATTAAAATGAGTGTGGGTGTTTCCAAAAAATAATTAAAAAATATATATAAAAAAAGGCCATTAAAAGGCCTTTTTTTATGTAATAAATTTAAGCTCCGCTTCTGGTTCCGCGGTTGCCGCTATTGCGATTTCCGTAATAGGATTTTTTCTTTTTTTGCCACTCACCCTGCACTTTAGGTGTTTGGTGTGTGCGTGCTGAATTTGCTTTCTGTACAGGCCTTTTTGCCCCATCGGCGGCTTCTACAATTAATGCTGGAACTACACTCGACTCCATTACAGGAATGCGCATATTAATTAATTTTTCAATGTCGCGTATGTATGCTTTTTCTTCGCTATCACAGAGAGAAATGGCTACACCACTGGCCCCTGCCCTGCCTGTGCGCCCTATGCGATGCACATAGGTTTCGGCAATATTGGGGATTTCGTAATTAATTACATGGGTAAGGTCATCTACATCAATGCCGCGGGCCGCAATGTCGGTTGCTACCAATACCCGGGTTATTCCATTTTTGAAATTATTGAGTGCATTCTGTCTGGCATTTTGCGATTTATTGCCATGTATGGCTTCTGCACGAATGCCTTTTTTATTCAGCGATCTGGTAACTTTATCTGCCCCGTGCTTGGTGCGGGTAAATACCAGGGCCGATTTTATTTCTTTATCAGCCAGCAGATGATCGAGCAATGCAGGCTTGTCTGACTTATTTACATAATACAGTTGCTGTTGGATTTTTTCAGCGGTAGATGATACCGGAGTTACTTCAACATGCACAGGTTTATGCAAAATTGAATCTGATAATTTTACAATTTCAGCAGGCATGGTAGCTGAGAAAAACAGAGTTTGGCGCTGGGCTGGAACTGCTTTCAGTACCTTTTTTACATCGTGTATAAAACCCATATCCAGCATACGGTCGGCCTCGTCTAATACCAGAATTTCAAGTCCATTAAGGTGAATGAAACCTTGTTGCATCAAATCCAGCAAACGGCCTGGGGTGGCAACGAGTATATCAATGCCGCTGCGCAGGGTTTTGGTTTGTGCATGTTGAGAAACACCTCCGAAAATTACGGTATGTTTGAGTTTGAGATTGCGCCCGTAGGCTTTAAAACTTTCGTCGATCTGGATGGCCAGTTCGCGGGTTGGAGTAAGCACAAGTGCGCGAATGGCACCGTGAATTTTAGGTTTGTTCAGGTTTAATTGTTGCAAAACCGGAATGGCAAAGGCAGCCGTTTTTCCGGTACCAGTTTGGGCGCAACCTAATAGGTCTTTGCCTTCGAGAATAGCCGGGATGGCCTGAGATTGAATGGGTGTTGGATCGGTATAACCCTCATGCTGCAACGCACTTAAAATTGGGTCAATTAACCGTAGTGATTGAAATGTCATTTGGTAATTTTGTAGGGCAAAGGGCAATGAATATAGAAATATAGAAAGCGTAAACCCTGTTGTATGATACTGCAAAGATACGACTTATCCAGCCCTTTGGTGATATTATTAATTTTTACCTGCCTGTTGAAGCCCACTTATGAACCTAAAATTGCCATTACACAATTTTACATAAGCAGCCATAGGCCCAAGAAGCAGGCACTTGTAAAGTTTATTTAGAAACGAAAATTAAAGATTTCCGCGTAATTCCTGCTCGCGTTCTATACTTTCAAAAAGGGCTTTGAAATTGCCTTTTCCAAAGCTGCGGGCACCTTTGCGTTGGATAATTTCGTAGAACAGAGTGGGGCGATCTTCCACCGGTTTGGTAAAAATCTGCAGCAAATAGCCTTCTTCATCGCGGTCTACCAGAATATTCAGGCGCTTCAGGTCTTCGATGTTTTCATCTACCTGGCCAATGCGTTCGATTGCATCTTCGTAATACACTTCGGGTACATAAAGAAAATCTACCCCGCGGCGGCGCAATTCACTCACTGTAGCAATAATATCGTTGGTTTCGAGTGCTACATGCTGGCAACCCGGGCCATGGTAAAACTCTATATACTCTTCAATCTGGGATTTTTTGCGGCCGTTGGCAGGTTCGTTTATCGGGAATTTCACATACCCATTGCCATTGCTCACCACCTTACTCATCAACGCGCTGTATTCGGTGCTTATGTCTTTATCGTCGAAGGTTAGCAGCAGTTTAAAGCCCATTACATCCTCATAAAATCTTACCCACTTGTCCATTTCACCCAGTTCAACATTGCCCACACAGTGATCTACGTGTTTAATCCCAACGGGTTCAACTTCCATGGCATTCTCTACAGCTTTAAAACCGGGCAAAAACGGACCGTTGTAACTGTGACGCTCTACAAAACGGTGCACCGTATCACCATAGGTATGGATGGCAGATATGATCACCCAGCCATGTTCATCCTCCATACGGGTAGGTGGGGTATGCGGTTTGGCGCCGCGTTTTACGGTTTCTTCAAAACTTTTGGTTGCATCATCCACCCACAGACTCAGGAATTTTACCCCATCGCCATGCATGTTGTTATGGCTGCTGATTTCGGTATTGGGGTGCATGCTGGCTGTAAGTACCAAACGCACCTTGCCCTGTTGCAATACATAGCTGGCACGGTCGCGAACCCCTGTTTCAGGACCTGCATAAGCCACCAGTTTGTAGCCCCAGGCTTTTTGGTAATAGTAGGCACTTTGTTTGGCATTGCCTACATAAAATTCAATATGATCGGTGCCGTTTAAAGGCAAAAAATCAACCGCTGTGGCGGTTTTTTCAAGCTCCAGTGTTTCCATTGTAAGAGAATTCAAAATAAGTGAAAAATGGCCTTGTAAGCAAATATTTTCTCAAAAACACAACCACCTATTCCGGGGCCAATCGCCCGGTGAAATTCCAAAATCCTCGCTGCTCAAAGCCCTTTTCAATGGAACGGTTTCGGGAAATTATTTGTTCAAACAACAAAACAAAGCCACAGTATCAGATTTTCGCAAATAATAGTGAATATTATTTAGGGTTAATTGACACTTAGATTTAACCTCAGATTGTATAAAAAAGAGCAATTTATTTCATCCATTGCCGGCTATAAACACAAGGCCCAATAAGTATTTGACGCCTTTTATTACCCAATAACACCCTTTCATATATTACGATGAAAAGTACTGCAATTTTACTTTTTTTCAGTTATATATTTGTACCACTCTACCTGTAATTTGCTGAGGGATTTATCGCTTTTTAGACTGATTATTTTGTGGCTGTTTTTTAACGGCTCTTCAGCGTATTTCGCTTGCAGCCAGCCCGTAGCTTCTTTTACTGCTACACCGGTTAAAGGTTGCAATCCGCTTAAGGTTGATTTTACCAACACAAGTACCGGAGCCGTAAGTTATTTATGGAAATTTGGCAATGGAAATTTCAGTACCAATACAAGCCCATCAGCCATTTACAATAATGCCGGTAAATACAGTGTAACCCTTATTGCTACCGATGCTGGTGGCCTAACAGATACAGCCTATTTTGCCGATTTAATTACCGCATTTAAGCCTCCAATTGCCGATTTTACGGCCAGCCCCAAAGAAATTTGCGCCGGCGATACGGTTGCATTTCAAGATCTTTCCACTCCGGGTGATGGGACAATATCCACTTGGAGCTGGGATATGGGGGATGGTGGCACCGTTACCGGCAAAAATCCCAAATATGTATACTCCCTCGATGGAACTTTCAATGTAACCTTTGCTATTACTGATGTGAACGGATGCAGCCATTTTGCGAAGTATGTTAAATTTATTAAAGTAAATCCCCTGCCCACCCTGGCAATCAATAACTCAGCCATTCAAAAATGCAGTGTACCCGTATCCATCAATTTCAGCAGCACAGCCTCCGGAGCTGCAACTTTGGTGTATAATTGGGATTTCGGCGATGGTAAAACTGCCTCTGGAGCCAGTCCCAGCCACACATTCGATAGCTCAGGAAAATTTACCATTACCCTTAAAGTTACCGATGGTAAAGGATGTGTGAACAAAGTATCCAAAGGCAATCTGATTACCATTCTTCCACCTGTTGCCGATTTTGATGCATCACAAAAAAGTTTGTGCCCCCACGATCAGGTGCAGTTTTTAAACCGCAGTACACCTTCCGATGGCACTGGCACCTACAGTTGGTCGTTTAGCAACGGGCAAAGCAGCGCTGCTTCCGATCCTGTGGTGTATTTTCACAATCCCGGAAATTATAATGCCACCCTCAAATACACCTGGGACGGTTGCACATCTACCAAAACCATTACCAATTTTATTACCGTGCGCGATACACCCACCGGAACCATTACACCCAGAGACACAACCCTTTGCCGGCGCAATACAAGCGGTTTAAATTATACCGTAAATGGTAGCAACATTGAATATATTATCTGGAATTCAGGCCGCACGGGTCCGGTAAATGTAAATATTAAAAGTCCGTTTATTCATCCGCTGGATGTGAATGGGAAATACACCATCAGGGCTACAGCCTATTCGATATACGGATGTAAAACCAGGCTCGACAGCACTTTTCTCACCGTTAGGGGCCCCACGGCCGATGTGAAAGTCGATACTTTTAAAGGCTGCATTCTCTACAAGGTGCATGCAAAATGGGTAGGAAAAAGTGATGCCCCGGTGCAATCCTTTGCCTGGTCGGGCGGTGGTTTAAGTGGCAGTGACAGTTTTATTGATTTTACAAATACAGTTTTTGGCCGGCGTTATATTTTATTAAAAGTTACCGATATTAATGGTTGCAGCGATGCTTACAATGCAGTGCTGGATGCAGGTTTGAAAGTGGATTTAGCGTTAACAGCCCCCGAGAAAATATGCCGGAATCAGAAATTTTATTTACACCGAAAATCAAATATAAATCACCCCGATTCGGTAAAGTTTTTTTATTACTGGGATAATTTAGACAGTTTGGTTTTTCCGCCACCCGACTCACTTGTACGACGATTGACAGACACGCCTGGCACGGTTTTAAAATATGGATTAATTGCAAATTCGTATGGTTGTGTTACTAAATTGGCCGATAGTTTAAGACCCCTGGTTAGGGTAATGGGACCTCAGATACAGGCCATGGTTAAATCGGATTGTGGCAAGGATACAGTTTTTGGAATCAATCAAAGTAAAGAATACACCAAAAGCTGGTGGCGTTATAAAACCTCCGTTGGAAGCACCCAGTATGCCTATACTAAAAATTTATCTCGGGTAATTGAAGAAACCAAAGACCTGTGGTTGTTTGCCGAAAATGATACAAATAAATGTTATGATAGTTTGCCCTTTAACACTACCATAGATGACCAGCGGGCTTTTTTTAATTATGTTTACAACTGTGATTCGCAAAAAATACAAACAATAAATACGTATATCGGGTTGCAGGATTCTCAATTTTACTGGGAGCTTACCTATGTACCAACCGGTGCCAAAACATATTTCCAGGGCAGAAATCTGAATATAAAATTGCCTAACACCGGTGAATATTCGCTTTTGCTTTCACCATATAATCCGAAATTTACCTGCACACGGCCTTATCGCAAACGCATTGTTGCTTTTAAAAAACCCAGTGCTAAAGCCAGTGCCACTTTGGTAGACAATACTTGTTATCCGGTAACTTTCTTGCTCAGGGATCCTACCTGGAATACCTGGTTCAAGGGAGAATGGCAAATTGGACGGTTTTTAACCGTCAAAGATTCACAAGCAAGCCTTTCCGTGGGTTATATCGACAATCAAAGCAATATCAACACCATTCTAATCCGTTACGATTCTAATTTATGTGTGTATAAGGATACCTTTCCATTTATCATTGGCGGTGTTAAATGCGTAATCGACAATAAACAAATAACAGATCCCTGCTCCATTTCCAAAATTTTTACTGAAGCTAAACTTAGCAACGGAACCAATGGCGCTACCTACACTTATAATTGGGATTGGGGATTTAAAAAAACCTATCAATCCAAGGACACGGTCATAGAAGGCGGTATTAAATCTGTATCAGTAACCCTGCTGGTGCAGGATAACAAAGGATGTGCAAGCAAGGATGTACGCACATTTCAAATAAAAACAGGCAGACCAACAGCACGCTTTAAAGTATCGGACACTATTGGAACCTGCCCGCCTTTGAATGTTCAATTTACCGATTCCAGTAAGCCTGGCAATAGCCCCTTAATAAAATGGTTTTGGGATTTTGGGGATAGCAGTTACTCCGGTAAAACCAATCCGGGTAAAATATTTATTTACCCCGGACAGTTTAGTGTAAAGCTCGTAGTAACCAATGCGGAAGGATGCAAGGATACCGCCATCTTGCCCAACTTTATAAAAATCAACGGTCCATTGGGCAATTATAAAGCCGATATAAATGATGGATGCACACCGTTAAAGGTAAAATTACTTACCACTACAGCGGGTAAGATTTCCAAAATGGAATTTGATATGGGCGATGGTTCTGTGCTCAATGCAAAAGACAGTTTTTATACCTACACCCGTTCCGGAACCTACATACCGCGCTTAATTCTGATAGACAGTTTTGGCTGTAAGTATTCCCCACCGCCCGATGATACTATCGCAGTGCATCCCTTACCAATTGCAGATTTCAGCAATTTTAAGGCCTGTGGCAATCAGGTATATCCGGTTTCCAATCAATCCTATTACAGCGGCGACCCCAAAGGCAAGGTGCGCTGGCAGTTAAATGGAAATGCTGCACAATTTGGTGATACTGTAAAACTGCATTTTGCTCCGGGCCGCAACCATACTTTAAATCTTTATACCACCACCATTTTTGGCTGTGCCGATAGCCTTCAAAAACCTTTTGTGGCTTATAATATCTCACCGGCCATTGCGCCCGGAAAACCCAAGTATTGTTTGGGCGAAAAAATTAAAATCGTTGATAAATCAACCGCCGATACGCAAATTGTAAAAACCAATATCTGGATTGATGGTTTTGCTTTGGATCCGGTAAAAATGACCGTACCCGGTGCCAGTAGAGGCATATTACCAGCGTTTATGATAGTTACAGATGCATTGGGTTGTAGCGATACTTTTACCGATTCTTTGTTTATAAAGGTAGGTGATACCTTGCCCCCTCCGCCCCTGTTTATATACCGGAGCACCGTGAATGACAATTTCACCACAGAAACCCGTTTTAACAGCTCGGTTGAGCCCGATTTTGACCATTATAATCTTTACAGTTTTATTGGAGGAAGTTGGAAAAAAATGAATAGCAGCAGCAATCGTGCGGATACTAATCTGATTGCCACTCCCTTGAATACCCTCAACCAATCATGGTGCCATAGTGTGGCGCAGGTAAACTATTGTTATCGAGCCTCAGATAGTGCAGTGGTAATTCCTCATTGTACCATCGAAACCAAGGCATTGGGCGATACCAACAAGGCCCTTGTAAGTTGGACCCCTTATAATGGCTGGAAGAGTGTGGCCCGCTATCGCATTTGGCGTAAGAAAAAAACGGAGGATACCTTTAGTCTTATCGACTCTGTGGCCGGCAACCAGCTAAATTATGTAGATACCTCGGTTTATTGCCACATTGAGTACGATTATAAAATTGAGGGTATCGAACAAAACGGCTTCCGCCAAATCAGTTTTTCAGATACGGCACGTGCCAAACCCATACATTTTCAAAAAGTAGCCCCACCAGAAGTATGGCGGGTAACGGTAGACACCAACTTTTATACCCATACAGAGTGGGTTGCGAAAAAACCACCCAAATATCCCATCATGAAATTCAGGGTATGGAAAAACGATCAATCCGGTTGGGCGTTATTGGCAGATAGCCTGCCTTTTAGTCGGCGATATTTCAATGATTCAAACACCCGGGTAAGCGAGCAGTACTATTCCTATGCAATCGATGCTACAGATGTGTGCAATACTACCAGTGCCAAAGGCCAATTGGGACGAAGTATTTTGCTAAAAATAGCCCCGGTAACCACTGAAATTAATCCGCGACTGAACTGGACGCCCTATATCATCTGGAATGAAGGGGTAAAAGAGTATGTGGTAGAACGCAGTATCAATAAAAGTGCCTTTTTAGAAATCGGACGGGTAAATGGAATAGACACTACCTACCTCGATGAAACCTTACCCAGGTATTGCGCTAAAGATTTCACTTACCGGGTAAAAGCCATTCGCAACCAGCCACTGAGCTACCCCGACAGCAGTTTTAACTGCATTTCAGTATCAAACTATGCCTCTTTTGCGCCTGAAATACGGTTTTTCATACCCAATGCCTTTACCCCTAACCACAACAATCTGAATGAAAATTTCCACCCGGATGGTATGTTTTTTTACAAGTATACCATGCAAATATTTAACAGATATGGGCAAATGGTATACGAAGGCAATGCTTGCATGAATGAGTGGGATGGCAATTTCAACTCAAAACCCTCACCTGATGGTGTTTACGCCTATCTAATTAAAGTTTGGGACCTGAAAGGGCAAGTTTATAAATTTAATGGTACCATTCATTTAATGAGATAAATTTATTACCTTCGTGCAACCATTACAGAAAACCTAAGTCTAACCAATACAACAAAACTTAAAACCTACAGCTATGGCAGAGCAAACACCCAAACACCGTGGAGTTAACTCCAAACTGATTACCGGATCTCTCTTGTACATTATCACCGTGCAGATCATCCGAAGATTTATCTCTTGAAAATATAGGCCTGTCGGAGGGTACTATACATTAAGGCCGGGTAAGCAACAGTTTATCCGGTTTTTTTATGCCGGATCCACATCAAAATCTACCATTACCCCTTTCATTCCATCGGTTTTGGTAATTTCCATCACACTGGCAATCAGAAACGCCTTAATGCGTTTGATATTGTCTTTGGCCGGATCCATCTTAACCAGTATATGTTGGATATAATAGTTGCGGATTTTGCCTACTGCCGGCACTTGCGGCCCCAGAATACGTTCGTGCAAAGCTGCACGTACATGGTTGCCGTAGATTACCGATGCATTTTTTACCACCTGAAAATCTTTATGCTTTAGCGATACCCTGATTAATCGCGTAAAAGGAGGATAAGCCAATTCTTTACGCATGGGAATTTCGAGATTGGCCAAAGCCATATAATCGGCATTTACCACCGCCTGTATAACGGGGTTCGAAATCTGGGCAGTTTGCAAAATGGCTTTGCCCTGCTTGATGCCACGCCCCGCCCTACCCGATACCTGGTGCAGTTGCTGAAAAGCCCTTTCATGGCTTCTAAAATCGGGTATTTGCAGCAGCATATCGGCATCTACCACAGCCACCAAACCTACGTTTTTAAAGTCTAATCCCTTGCTTAACAGCTGCGTACCTACAAGTATGTCGATATCGCCTTTGTCATACCCATTGAGGATTCGCTGAAAGTCAGACCGTTTGCGCACCGAATCCTGGTCGAAACGGGTAATGCGGGCTTCGGGAAAATAAATGGCCAGCTCTTCGGCGATTCTTTCTGTGCCGTATCCCTTCATACTCAGGCTGCTGCTGCCACAGGCAGGGCATTGCTTTGGCGGATCCTGGCTATAGCCGCAATAGGTGCATTTCTGGGCATTGATGCTTTTAAAGTAGGTAAGAGTAATGTCGCAGTTAATACACTGGGCGGTATGTCCGCACATATCGCAGCTGATATAGGGGACATAGCCCTTGCGGTTTTGAAATACAATGATTTGTCCGCGTTTATCCAACACCCTTTGCATCTCTTCCAGCAAAACACTGCTAAAGGCCTGCTTCATACGGTTTTGGCGCTTGGCTTCGCCGGTATGCAACAGTTGTATGGCCGGTTCGGGCGTATCGATATAGCGGGTTGAAAGTCGCACCAACTGCATTTTGCCTTCTTTGCACAACTCCAGCATTTCGTACGATGGGGTTGCAGACCCTAAAAGCACATGGGCCTTATGCACAGCGGCCAGGTGCATGGCAGTATCGCGTCCGTTGTAATGGGGTCTTTTATCAAACTGCTTAAAGGTATTTTCATGCTCTTCATCCACCACCACCAAACCCAGTTTTTGGAATGGTGCAAAAACCGCACTGCGCGCACCTATCAGCAACTTTATTTCGCCACTGCGCACCTTGCTATACAATTCGGTGCGTTCGTGGGCCGAGTAAAAATGATGCCATACTCCCATTTGTTCGCCAAAAAACCGGGATAATCGCTGCACCATTTGTTCGGTAATGCCTACCTCGGGCAATAAATACAGCACCTGTTTGCCTTCTGCCAGGGCTTTGCGTATAAACTCAATGTACAAGTAGGTTTTGCCACTGCCTGTAGCACCAAACAACAGTGCGGGTTGTTTATTTGCAAACGACTGAGCAATGCTATCTGCTGCCAGTTGCTGCTCACCACTCAATTCAAACGAATCATTCGAACCCTCATTTTTAGCCAATCGGCCTACTTCTTTTTTCAATCGTTTCAGCAACCCCTTTTCTTCCAGGGCCGCAATATGCGAAGTGGCTACATCGTATTCGGCAGTGAGTCTATTTAACGGAAATTCACCTTTACCCATACCCATAGCTGCCAATATCACATTGGCTTGTTTGGGTGCTTTTTTCTCAAGTTTTTCCAGTGTAGTGCGTGCAAATTCCGGGTCATCCCACTCCGGGGTAAGGCAAACATAGGTTTCCATTTTGGGCCGGTAATTTTCCTTTACCTCTTCATGCATTAAAATGATACCACGTTGGTACAAACTTTTAATGTATTTCATGGGCGATTTTAAGCCAATGGCTGTGGCGGCTTCATCAATTCTCAGTTGCTTTTTTTTGTGCAATGCTTCCAAAATCAGCCATTCTTTTTCGTCCATTTCCAACTCCTGGGTTTCATCAAATTCGGGGTTTAACACCAGGGTGCTTTCACTTTGCAACCTATATCCTGCGGGCAACGCAGCAGCCATCACATCGCCCAGATAGCACATATAGTATTCGCTGATCCATTGCCAAAATTTTAATTGTGAGGGGGTTATTATGGGTTCCTCATCCAGAATTTCGATGATATAGGAAGCTTCGTATTTTTCGGGCGGTACATCGCTAAAATCAACTACAATTCCCGCATAAATTTTTCGCACACCAAACTGCACTACTACACGTTGGCCAATTTCAATTAAATCGTTCCATTCCATGGGCACCCTGTATGTATATAAACGGGGCACAGGAACCGGCAATAAAACCTGGGCAAATATGGTATTGGATTCAGACAAGAAGGCGAATTTACGCTGTACCCATTTTTTAAATATACTTTTGTTGATAATTGCTTAAAATTGCCCAATGGATTTAGAATTCCGACACTTGGTTACCCTTGAAGAACGGCTCACTGTTTTTCCGCTTTATCATCAGCTTAATCCCAAACTTTCCGAGGAAAAATTCAAACAGCGCATGACCCAAATTATGCAGGAACCGGGCTATCATTTATTGGCTATTTTCAGCTCCGATAAATTAATTGCCATTTCGGGATACTGGCTCAGTCACAAACTCTATGCAGGCAAATATTTAGAACCCGATAATGTGGTGGTGGACGAGAATTACCGATCGCAGGGGGTTGGAGAAGCACTACAAACTGAACTTGAAAATATCGCACGAAAAAATCAATGCAATGCCATGATGCTGGATGCTTATTTACACAACCTGGCCGGACATAAATTTTACGAACGGCATGGGTATAAAAAAGAAGGGTATCACTTTGTTAAAAAGCTGGCCAGCTCTTGATTCACCAGCCCTATGGTAGCCAAACTGGCAATGTGTATTACAATGGCTATTTTTAAAAAACTATCAGCTATTATATAAAATCCATCATTTTTTGAAAGCAAACAGGCCAATGAAACAATTAATGCCGTAGCCATGCTAAAAGCACTGATGAGTACAAAATAATCAAGCTGTTTATAGAAAACCAATGTACCTAAAACGTAGGCCATGGTAGATAACAATGTAATGGCAAATAACCATTGGCGGGTGAAATTTTTACCTGCGGCAACTACCACGGTTTGGTAACCAAAAATAATATTGCCTTTATTTCCGTTGAGGTCTTTTACAACTTCCCTGGTAAAACCCACTGCCAATAAACTGGCCAAATAAAGCAGCAATCCATAGTGCATATCGAAATAGTGCAACCAAATGGCCATGATGGGTGAAATGGCCAGCAGACTGGCAGAAAGCTCGCGGATTAAGGGTAATTTTTGTAATTTATGCGAATAAATCCAAAACATAAAGGTAAGAATTACAGCAAAAATAAATACTTTATATGAGGCAAAAAGCGCCACCATTACTGAGGTTACATTTAAAACCACGTATACATTCAGCAAATAATTTTGCCCTAAAAGCCGGCTAAAAACTACGGATTTTGGATTGTTAATTAAATCCTTATCTACATCGTAAAAGCTATTGATAATAAAGGCTCCGGCTACGGCGGCTGTGGTGCTTAATACAATTAAATGTAATTTAATATCGGATAAAAAAATAATTAAATCGGTATTTAATTTAAATACAAAATACGCTACCAGGTATTGCGAAAGTCCCAATAAACCTATGTTGTACCAGCGAATGGCACGTAATAATAAAACAAGGTTAACAAAAGGACCTTTGCTGGGCCCGGTCATATTTAAAATTTATGAATTACCTGCAATCTGTGGCCTTTGAGCATTTCTTCGGCGCGTTGCAAATCCTGGGTAAAGCCCAGTATAAAGCCTCCGCCTCCGCTGCCACATAGTTTCAAATAGTAGGCATTGGTTTCAATCCCATTGCGCCAGGTTTCCTCAAATTTTTCAGGAATCATGGGTTTGAAATTTTCAAGAAACAGTTTGCTCAGTTCTTTCAAATTGTCAAACAAGGGTTTGGTATCGCCTTTCAGGAATGCTTTGATGCATTCGTCGTTGTATTTTTTCAGTTTGGTTTTCACCAAATGCCTGAAACCTTCTTCTTTGAGTTTTTGCAGAAAAATGGAAACCATACCCTGGGTTTTGCCGGGGCTTCCGCTGTCCATGAGGAATATTGCCCCTTGGCCATTTGCATTGCTGGTAGGCACGGCAACGGTACCCAAATCGCTTTTGCTTTTAATAAGCACGGGCAAATTGAGGTAACAAATCAGCGGGTCCAAACCAGAGCTTTTGCCATGAAAGAAATTTTCGAGGAAGGCAAGGGTGGTTTTTAATTGCAATAATTTATCACCGGCGGCTACTTCGTTTTCAGAAACCTTGTCTATGGCATAGGCATCGTAAATGGCGGCAACCAAAGCGCCGCTGCTACCCACACCAAATCCCTGCGGAATGCTGCTATCGAAATACAGCCCGTTTTGCAGGTCTTTTTCCAATTTGGCCAGATTCATGCGGCAAGGCAGGGTGCCATTGGCTTCTGATTGGCGCAGGTATCCAAGATAATTAACCAGGCTTTCGTTGCTTTTTACCTGCTTTTCGTCAGACTCATCATCAATCTGCAGCAGTTTGCCTTTGTAAAAATGGTATGGAATGCTCAGTCCCATTGAGTCTTCAATGATTCCGTATTCTCCGAAGAGCAGAATTTTGGCGTAGTACAATGAGTCTTTTAACATTCTTACAATTTCACCGGACCCTTTCCGGTTGCACTGCAAAGATACTGCCCATTCTGGCAATAAACCAATAAATCGTTTTCAATGAAATGCACAATCTCAGATCTGTACATTTCAGGAAACAGTAAGTGCACATTGGCGCCGGCATCGAGGGTGAACATCAGCGGCAGGCCTGACTTTTCTCTGAATTCCCATATTTTTTCGATAACGGCAAGTGTATTGGGCCGCATCAGCAGGTAATAAGGCGAGCTTACCATCATCATGGCGTGCAGTTGCAGGGCTTCACTTTCTACAATGGAAATAAAGGTTCTTACACTGCCTTTGCGCATGGCATCGAGTATGCGTTGCAGATTCTGGGTGGCTACCTCAAACCGCTTATGTGCATAAGGATTGCCCGCCAACAGGGAATGCCCTTCGGTGCTACTTACCTTTTTTTCTCCGGCATCTACAATCAACACCGCATCCATCAGGTTGTTCAGGGGTTCGGCAATTTCGTCGGCAAAGGGGATGGCATATTCGTCGTTGCTATTTTCAATATTGCCATGCGAACCCCAAATTCCGGGCTGCCCATACAAACTGCGGCAAGCGCTGCCACTGCCCAGACGCGAAATACGACTTGCCTCGCGGTAAAAATCGGGGAACATTTTACCGGTAACCTGTTGTTCCAAATCACATATGCACAATGCCAGGGCGCCAAACCCGGCTGCACTGCTGGCAATGCCTGTGGCATGCGGAAAATTATTGGATGTTTGTATATACAAATGATGGTTTTGCACCACCGTAAAATCGGCAAAAATGCGCTGTAAAAATGCACCAATTTTAGGTTCAAATGAGGGCTTGGGAGCCCCGTCTACCAATACATTGAAGGCCGGTTTGCCCGATACATTGCCATGCACAAGTTCTATGCTGGTTTCGGCATACAAATCACTCAATGTAAGAGATACACTGGGGTTGGCGGGCAATTGTATGCCTCCCTCCTTTTTACCCCAATACTTTACCAGGGCTATGTTTGACGGGCAACGATAAGCAGCTTTCAATGATTATTTTTTTGCAAATTTACTTCGCAATGTTCACTAATTTTTGTGTTTAACAAATAGGGAAATTAACTTCCTATCACCATCTCATTCCAGGGCACCACTTGCATACTTGCAAAAGTTTCAGAATATTCTGAAAGTACTTTTTGGTTTACCAGCAACATATCGCCACCCCAGGCGCCCAACCATTTGCACAGGCCACCCTGTATGGGTTGAATTTTTAGATCGTCGTACGCTTTGGGAATTTCTAAATACTGGGCCAACAAGGCTTGGTACATTTCCAGCATGGCCTCGAGCAAAGGAATGCTGCGCGGATTTTTAATGGCATTCACACAGGCATTCAACTGCTGCAAAATCATGGGGTCGATTTTCATTTCATCCAGCCTGGGTTTCAGCTGGGCCATAGAGCTGCGGCTGTTTTGTTTATTGCCCGGAAAAGCCAGAAACCAGTTTGCCGTAAGTTGGGCGTCCAACCGCCAGGGCTCCCAATTGGGTTGATCGCCTTCCAACCAATACAGCAATGGTTTGCCGGTAACCGCAACTGCTACATCATAGCCACTGCCCCCAAAAACTGTGCGTTGCAGCTCAAAAGGATCTACACCAGTCCAGCTGGCCAAGGAATTTACCAAAGTGCTGCTGGTACCCAGGCCCCAACTGCGGTCAAATTCGGCAGTGGTTTCTATGCGAATGGTTTTATGCAGAAAAAATTCTTTCCGGTTTTTTTCAATATAGCGCAGCAATTGCACCAGGGTTTTGGCTATTTCTTCGTCGGTTGACTCGGAAACATGCATAATTTCGGTATCAATGCGGCAATCAAACCAAGCCTTTCCGCTGTGGTCCACACTTTGCCAAATGATTTTAGAATTACCGGCTGTTGGCACTTCCCATACCTTCAACCATTGGCCTGCTTTTACCGGCAAGGCCAGGGCTTCTACCCCACCCAGCACAGCATACTCGCCGCAAAGCAGCACTTTTCCATGTGAAAAATACGATCGCACAGGGCAAAGGTAATTGCAATTTTAGATTTGCATTCAACCCTTCGATGATTGATATTTGTGCATGGTTAAAAAATACTACTTTATCATCATGGCCTGTCTTCTGGCCGCACCTCTTGCCCTTAAGGCTACCTCACACAGCATTAACATTGGCAACTTTGTGTACTCCCCTTCAACTCTATATGTGCAGGTGGGCGATACTGTGAATATTCAGGCCAGTGATATGCACCCTTGTATGCAGGTTTCCAAAACCGACTGGGCCAGCGGCACTACTACGGCACTGCCCGCAGGCTGGGGATCTAAAAATGCCAATTTCTTTGTGGTAATTGCCGACACCAATGCCATATACTACCTCTGCGCCAACCATGGCCCCGATGGCATGAAAGGACGCATTTTAAATGGTACCAACAACCTTAAAACCCATAGTGCAATCGCAAATTCAGGGATTTCGGTTTTCCCAAATCCGGCTAGCCATGTTTTAAATTTCACATCATCTGCAAGTTTGGAAAACGGTGAGTGGAAACTGATTGATTTGCAAGGCAAAACCGTGGTACAAGGCAGCATCACTGCCAGTCAAACCCAAATACAGGTGAGTGATTTAAAAGGCATTTATTTACTCATGATTACCGATAAAAACGGAATTTTACACTGCAGGCAGCGGGTGGTGGTGAGGGATTAATGCTTCCCCTTCTTCACCCATTCCTCCTGGCTAATGCCGCGGATTTCGCAGAATACGCGCACGGTTTCAGAGAAGCTTACTACATTGTCTTTAAAGTAGTTTACAATCTGCTCTTTTTCGGCGTCGGTAGCTTCTAATTGGTTGAGGATATTGAGCAGGTGCATTTTCATGTGGCCTTTTTGAATGCCACTGGTAATAAGGCTTCTTACAGCGCTAAAATTCTGGGCCAGACCAGCTACTGCAATAATCTGCATCAAATCACGGGCACCGGGGTGTCCCAATATTTCGTGGGCAAATTTTACCATGGGATGCAGGCTGGTAATGCCACCCACCGTGCCCAATGCCAATGGAATTTCGATATAAAAACGGAAAATATCTCCTTCAATTTCGGCATGGGTAAGGCTTTTGTATTTGCCGCTGCGGGCAGCGTAGGCGTGTACACAGGCTTCAATGGCTCTGAAATCGTTGCCAGTGGCAATGACTACCGAATCAATGCCATTCATAATGCCCTTGTTATGCGTAACGGCCCGGTAGGGTTCTAACTCGGCAATGCGTATGGCGCGGCAAAATTTATCGGCAAACTCTTGGTTACCAATACCGCTGCCTTCATTAATTTCTTCAATTTTACAACTCACTTCGGCCCGCACCAAACACTCGGGGGTATAGTTGCTGAGGATGCTCATTACCACCTGAATTTCTTTCTCATCATCGGCAATTTCGGGTGCATGGATAATTTCAGATTTCAGGATTTTTGCAAATTCTTCCAGGCAACTGTTAATGAAGTTGGCGCCCATGCTGTCGCAGGTTTCAAAGGTGGCTTCCAACTGATAGTATCCCGGTTCTAAGGCCGTTTTATCTTTTAAAATAATATCCAGAATTCCACCCCCGCGGCTTTGCATATTGCGGGTGATGCTTTCGGTGCGACTGTAGAATAGGGGTTTTACAGAATCAAAAAATGCTTCAAAAGCTTCGTGATTTTTGCCTTCCCAAATAAAATGTACATGGCCAATTTTGGTGGTGCTGATTACGGTAGTTTTAAATCCACCGCGTTCCATCCAAAAGTTGGCAGCCTTTGCTGCAGCTGCTACCACACTGCTTTCTTCAATGGCCAGGGGCAGGGTGTACATTTTGCCATTGATTAAAAAATTGGGGGCAACGCCAAAAGGCAAATAAAAATTACTTAGTGTATTTTCAATAAATTCATCGTGCAATTTTTGAATGTCTTTATCCGAATGCCAATAGCCTTGCAGCAGTCCCAGCGAGAATTCGGGTTCATTGGCATAGTTATTTATTAACCACTCTATTTTGGCTTGTTTGCTTAATTTACTAAAGCCTGAAATTGGTTTTACATTCATTTATTTGCGTATTTTTAGGTAATTATAGGCCATTTCCAATCCATGCATCTGGGCTTCGCAAAACCGCATCAGGGCTTCTTCTCCCTCCAGTGCGTATTTCAAAAATGCCGATGCCTGGGCATAAATGGCTTTGTATGGAATGCGTTGAATAAAATAATACCCATCCAGGAAATTCTTCACTCCGCCCGAAACTATAAAGCTGCGGGTAAGCACTTCGCTGGCCGGATTTAAAACCAGGTTGCGGGCCATTTCGGTCATTTCGGCTGCGGTATGGCCCAGGTGGGCAACGGGTTCAAACTGGTCACGGTAAAAGGGGTCGCGGCGCAGGGTTTCTAAAAGGCTGAAATTGGTGCCCCCCTGTGCACCGAAATCGATGGCCTCCAGGGGCAATTTAGCAAGTTCGGCCAAACTTTGGGGACCAAAGCCCTGCCCTACTTCTTTTACAATCAGAGGCAATTTAAAATCATCGAGCAAGCGCTTCAGGGTTTCCAGTGGTGAGTGGTTAATTTTATCACCCTCGGGTTGCAGCCATTCCTGCAGCGGATTGATATGCACAATCAAACCATCGGCTTCCAGGCGTTTTACCAGCTCCAATATTCGGTTGGATTGCCCGCTGTAAATGAGTTCTTCTACCTGGGCTATGCCCAAATTGGCAAACAAGGGCTGATCTCCGATAAAGGGACGAATGGCAAAATCGGCCAGGTGGCTTTCATCTTCCAGCACCGGGCGGCAACTGCCCAAGCCCATGCCCATACCAAATTCTTTGCAAGCCAGGGCCAGCAAACGGTTGATATTGCCGGCATGTTCGGCACCTCCGGTCATGCTACTCACCCAAATGGGCAGTTTCATAATTTTGCCTGCCATTTGAAGGGGTGGAACTGAACCAGCAGCCGGATGACTGTTGAGCATGGGCTCATAGTCGAAACGGGCGTCGTGGCCGGTAGCCTGGGCTTCGAAAGCCAGCTGAATATGGTCGGTTTTGCGGGTGGAGATGTCGGTGTTTTCCAAAGGTGTATGCAAATTTAACGCATTTTGGGGTAGCAATCCTTGCCGGGTATCGTTGAAAATGGCTTTGTGTTCGTTGGGGAATGAAAGTGTTTAAGAAATAACTACAATTTTGATCAAATACCTGAACAAAAATTGTTATGAACTACTAATTTTGTATTGTGCATTATATTGTTAGATTTTCCTATTATTTAAAAATCACTTTGGGCGTAATGCTTATTTTAATGACGATATTCATAAAAATAAGTGCACAGAACAAAGCGTCTGTCGAACATTTAATTGATTCAACTTATATTAAATGCAGGTTTGAAAATGATTCATTAATTAAAGAATATAAAAAATTATTACATGAAATGTCAGGTGATTCATTTACCATTATTGACTCTTTTCAGCAAGCGCCAGCAGCTGTAAGAGCATTATGGAATGAGCTTTGTACTCAATCTGCATATGAAACTTTTTCGGACTCAATTTATGGTTTTAAAACCAATAAAAATAAAGACAAGATTGCCAACAAAAACGAGGATTACAACGGCGGATGTATTATTCAGGCAAAAAACGGATACAAATTACAAACAAGACAATTACAATTTGCAATGGCCAATAATCGATTTTTTGTGATGTACTACCGCAAAGGAGGCGGGATTGCCAATACAGGCCACATTTGCTATATTCAATACAACTCCTATGGCGTTCAAAATTGGCTTAACATTCTTTATAATCCAACTTTATTACCAGGAAAAAATGAATTATTAAAAGAACAGGATCCTTGTATATTGGCAAATGGTTTTGTGTATTTAAAACTAAATGCCAACTGGTAAATTTGTCCGAAAAACGGGAATAATTTGATCCAAGTTTGTTTAATGAAATTACTTTCAAAAATAAAATGGTTTACAATTTCGGATTATTCTTATGCCTTTCGGCGTCTCTTATGGTTTTTTTCTGCAGGTTTTTTTCAAAGGCTTCTGTTAGATTCACGCCGGTTTGGTTGGCCAGGCAAATCAATACCCATAGTACATCGGCCATTTCATCGGGCAGATTTTTTTCCAAATCGGCTTTTTTAAAACTCTGATCGCCATAGGTGCGGGCCATTATGCGGGCCAACTCTCCCACCTCTTCGGTAAGAATGGCCATATTGGTGAGCTCGGAAAAATAGCGCACCCCAATGGTTCTAATCCATTCATCTACTTTTTGTTGGGCCTCGTTTAAGGTTATATCCGCCATAGTGCAATATTAGTTTTAATTCCCTAACATTGTATTTACCCCTTTTTATGGCAGCTTATTCAATTATAGAAACCGAACGAACAATCATGCGGAGGATGCTTGAGATTGACCTGGCGGGTATTTATGAAACCCATGCAGATGCCGAAACTCGTAGGTTTACCTGGATTGATAATTTACTGACTGCGGATGAAATTTTAAACTGGATTATTGCCGAACGAGAAAATACTTCAGGGCTGCATATTTTTACCATACTAGACAAATCCAATGCGCAATTTTTGGGACTATGCGGTTTGCGATTGCGAACCGACCTGGATTCGAGGGTAGATATTGCATACCGCATTCATCCGACCAACCGGCTTAAAGGCATAGCCACCGAAACCGCACGTGCGGTATTGGAATGGGGTTTTGAGCACAAAAATTTAGACCAGATATTGGCGCAGGTGCATACCGAAAATCTGATTTCTCAAAAAGTATTGGAAAAACTCCATTTTTCTCAAATTGAGAAAGAGGGCATCTGGTGGTTGTACCAGATCAGGAAGTGAGTTGTTCCATCACCCAACTTTTTCCCCATTCGGTTTTTTCTTGTTCATTCCACAAATCGGGGAATGCGTATATACGCTGGAAACGGGGAGGCAGAAATTTTTGCCAGTTTGTACCCCCTGTTGCGGCCACATCTCCCCCGCTGCGTTGCAGGTAACGCACAGCGGCGCGGTAATGCGAAAGACGCCAGTTTACATTCAGGTTTACATCCAGCTCGCGCAATTGGTTGCGCATTTTTTCTGAAACCTTGCCCGCTGCTACAAAACGCAAAAACAGTTGGTTTAGGTTCAGCTTTTCACACTTTTTAATATGGGCTTTGAAAATGGGGTCGTAATGTTGTTCAAACTGTCGAAGGGTAAGGGTTTTTTCGCCAGTTTCGAGGTCAATGGCTCCTTTTTTCCAATACACACTTTCGTATAAACTGTTGATATCGGCATTGAGTAAAGTTTCGCGATCGTTTGCGGCTACCAGATTTTCGAGGTCGGTAGTACAAAACTCTATGAGCCTGAACTGTCCGCTTTGAAATCCGGATGCGGGAAGCAGGGCCATCCGAAATTTCAGGAAATCCTCATGTTTCATTCCATCAATCATAATATCAAAGCTATAAATCAAATTGCGCATATAGCGGTTAATACGCACCAGGCAAAGTTCAAAACGGCTTACATCATCTGGGGCATCATGCACCTGATCCAGTTCATGCAGAATCAGTTTAAAATACAGTTCTGTAATTTGGTGATAGGTAATAAAAATGGTTTCATCTTTAAAATCGGTTTTGGGATTTTGAAGGCTTAATAAACTGTCGAGCAGTATATATTTCCAGTAGGGTTCATAATTACTCACGAGCAGCCCCTCCAGGTAGTCGTTTGTATTTTGACCGCTTAAACGGTACTTTTCAAAAAGTTCTTCAAGTAAATTGGCGGTTTTGGTATCCATGTTTTATGTTTGGTTTACTATTTTATATAAAAGGGCTTACAAAGTTATCGAAAGTTGGGTTGTTTCTATCTTTTTCGGAAAGAACCGGAGTTTGGGTCTGCCAGGGGATGTTTATGCCAGGGCTATTCCAGGCTATGCCTCCCTCAGATTGCGGATGATAGTACTGGGTGCATTTATAGCTAAAGATGGTTTCATCGGCCAGGGTTTCAAAACCATGGGCAAAACCCTTGGGGATAAAAAGCATTAAAAAATTTTCACCCGTGAGTTCCAGGCTAAAACTCTGTCCATAAGTTGGTGATGAAGTGCGAATGTCTACGACAGCATCCAGCACACTTCCTTTGATTACGCGCACCAATTTATCCTGGGCAAAAGGGGGGGCCTGAAAGTGCATACCTCTGATAATGCCTTTGTTAGATAGACTTTGGTTATCCTGAACAAACATTTGGTTTATTCCCAATGCATCAAAAACATCCTGTCTGAAACTCTCGTAAAAATGCCCTCTGGCATCGGCAAATACCTTGGGTTTAATAACCAAAAGGCCGGGCATGGGTTCGTGTATAATTTCCATTTGTTTGTACAATATTGAAAAATGTTGTTTGGAAAGGTTTTTGTATTATTAACTTTGCAAAAATCCAAAAAATTATGGACAATACCTCAGGGAATCAACCGAATGAAAAAAACAAGAACAGCAAAGCGCTGTTAATTACCATCATTGGTGTGCTCGTAGCCTTAAATGCAGGCCTTCTTTACATGTGGCAAAAAAGTGGAAATGAAAAAGAGAAGACCGAAAAAGTGCTGGCAACCACCAAAGAGGATCTGAGTGAAAAAACAGCGGCTCTGGCCGATGCAGAGCACATGCTTGCCAAATTTCGTTTGGATAGCGCAACCATGGCCGACAAGCATAAGGAATTAGGCGCTGAAGTTATCACTAAGAAAAATGAAATTGCTGCCTTGGTAGCCAAATTGCGCGCTACCCAAAGCACAGATGCCAAACTCATTGCCGAATTGCGTGCAAAAATGGCTGAAATGCAGGATGCAATTACCCGTTTGGAAAATGAAAATGCTGACTTGAAAGAGAAAAACGCCAAATTGGATGCCGATTTCAAACAGTCTCAAACCGAGAAACAGGAAATTACTGAAAAGTACAATCAGGAAAGTACCGAGAAAAAGAAATACAAAAGCATTGCGCAAAGCCTGAAAGCAACCAACCTGAAGGTTGAAGCTTTGAAAAAACGCTGGCTCACAGGCAAAGAGGCTGTAACTTCAAAGGCCAAAGATGTGGAATCATTCAAAACCACCTTTACCATTGGAGAAAATGCTGAAGCCGAACCTGGCGACCGCACCATTTATGTGAAAATTACCGGTCCGGAAGGCGTTACCATTGCCAATCCCGGAAATGAGGGTGGAACATTTGAATTGAATGATGGCAACGAAAGCAAGTATACTTACAAGCTTAGCACCATTTTCGATCAGGAAGCCAAAGCGGTTCAACCCAGCATTTGGCGCCCCAGCAGCGACCTGAAAGCCGGTAAATACACCATAGAACTGTATTGCGAAGGATTTAAAATGGGCGCTACCACATTAACTTTGAAGTAATTGGTATCCCCGCCACAAAAAAAGCCACCCAAGGGTGGCTTTTTTTGTGGCGGTAGTTGAATAGTAGATTAGTGGATTGGTGGACATCAGGATTCGATGTGAGTTTTTTTGTTTTTAGCAGAAATGAGAACCATCCAATAAATAAAAGTTCGGTTGTCCCGCCTCTGCATTAAACATTAGGCTGTCCGGCTGTCCGGCTGTCCGGCTGTCCGGCTGTCCGGCTGTCCGGCTGTCCGGCTGTCCGGCTGTCCGGCTGTCCGGCTGTCCGGCTGTCCGGCTGTCCGGCTGTCCGGCTGTCCGGCTGCTGCATTAAACATTAAACATTAATCCTTAAACATTAGGCTGTCTGGCTGCTACATTTTGCATTTTACATTTTACATTAAAATGGCTGTCTGATGCACTTTGCGCATTGCACTTTGCACTCCCTACTCCCTGCCAGAGTTAATCCTCAATCACGTTATTGGTTTTGATGGTTTTGTTTTTCAACCTTGCCAATTTTTCTTTGGCTTCGTTTACCAATTCGGGTGTATCAAAATTATCAATTACGCTATTCCAGGTTGCTTTGGCATTGGCTTCTTCGCCTTTTGCCAGATATGCATCTCCCAATAACAGCATGGCTTTACCCACCCAAATGTCGTAAGAACTATATTTATTCAAAACATCGTTGCAAGATTTATCGGTTGCATCGTAATTGTTTTGGGCAAAGTATACAAGTCCTTCGCGGTACTTGGCTTCAGCTGCGTATTTGTTGTTAAAACGGGTGTAGGCGTCTTCGAATTTGATGAGGGCTTGACTGTAATTCTTTTCATTGTAGAACAATACCCCTTCATACACCAGGGCCTCGCCTTTCAAATCCTCAGGGGCACTTAGTTCATCCCCGATTTTACGGGCAATTTCGCGGGCTTCTGTGGTTTTGTTCATTTTTTGGTAGCAATGCAACAGTTCTCCCCAAGCCCGGTAGCGGGTTTCGCGCGATTTGGTGAGCTTTTCGATTTTATCCAAATACGGCACCAGTTGCTCGCACGATGCATTTGGCCCCGATAAGTCGAGTATATTTAATACCGCATCTTCCTGAAATTCAGACCCATTGGCATCGGCCACTATTTTGTAATCCTCAATGGCATCGGCGTTTTGCTTCAGTTCCTGATGACTAACCGCTTTGTAATAATGTGCGGAAATCACAAATGCACCGTTTTGCATTTCCTGCAAATAGGTTTTAAATGCATTTACCGCATTCTTATATTCACCTTTTGTATAGTAAGTATATGCCACCTCATAGTAAGTGCTATCTCTTTCAGAAGCAGGCATAGAGCCACCCATATTTTTCAACCAACGGTCGTAATCACCCGGGCGGCCATTTTCAACATAAATGCGTTTTACCTGATCGGCGGCTCCTTTGGCTTCGGTAGTACCTGGATACTCTTTGTAAAGCTTGGTGTACATGTCTACCGCCTTATCGTCTTGCCCGGCATTATAGTACATACGGCCCAGAATGGCATAACTTTTACCCACCAATGCATTGCCCTTAAAATCATCGATTACGTACATAAAGTACTTCTCAGCTTCCCGGTTGTTTTTGAGAGCTACATATTCAGATCCCAACTCAAAATAGGCATCCGGAATGAAACGGCTTTTGGGATAATCAGCAACTAGCCTTTTCATACTGCTGATTTTCTTTTCGCCCTGGCTTTGTAAACCATATATCATTCCGGTTTGGAACTGCGCATAATCGGCATCCGCACCCCGTTTTCCGGTTACATAGGCATAGCCTTTTATGGCTTTTTCAAGCAGTTTGGTTTGTTCGGGCTTGGTAATATCTTCCTTGCCTGCCAGTACAAAAAAGCAATCTCCGAGTCTTAACTGGGCATCGCTATATACTTTTTCGTTATAAGCACCGCGGGTGGCATTGTTCACATATTTCTCGAAGTACTGCGATGCCTTGCTATAATCCTGGTCTTTGTAATTTACATACCCCAAACCATAGAAAACATAGTTGTAATAATCCAGCTTTTCTGTACCATCTGCATCCAGAAATTTCTGGTAATTCTGGCCTGCTTCGGTAAATTTCTCTTGCTGCATCTGGCTTTCGGCTTTCCAGAATGCGGCTTGACCGGCCAATTTGCGACTGGCTTTTTTGGCCATGCACTTGTCGAACATGGCAATGGCTTCGTTCCACTGCCTGCTTTTAAACAATTCCATGCCGCGAGCCAGGGTTACCCTTTGGTAGCTTTCTTCGGTTTGTTCATCCAGATCGCCAATACTTTCCAATACCGCTACAGCATCCTTGTAATTATCGGTATTGAGCATCAATTTGGCCAGCAGTTTTTTAGCTTCTTTGCTATTGGCCGATTTGGGATAATTGTCGACATATTTCTGAAGCAGGCTGGCTGCATTGCTTTCATTGAGCTCTACAGCCAGTTTAGCCTGATTAAACAGGGCGTCTTCCGCTACTGATTTATTTAATCCGGTGCGATAGGCTTCTGCAAAGCCATTCATTGCATCGCGTTTATTTTTCAATTTCAGGTTACAATCGGCTAGGTTATAGCTGGCAAATTGCGACATACTATCACCCTGATAGGAAATAAGTTTAAACCAATCGGCCGCTTTGGAATAATTACCGGTTTTGTAATTGGCAAAACCCATTTCATAGATTTCATTTTTATCGAGGCTATCTCGGGTAAGGCCTGTTTTATTGAAATAATCGGCTGCTTTTTCAAATTGGCCCATGCGATAATAACATTTGCCTTTTACCAGGTTTAACTGTGATTTAGGAACCCCTGATGCAAATTTATCGAGGTACGAAATGGCTTTTTCATAATCCCCGTTCATGTAATAAATCTGACCCACATACAAACGCACCATTTTAGGGCCGTCATCTTCAATGGCTTTAAATGCCCTCAGCGCTTCGCGGTAATCGCCGGTATAATAGGCGCAATAGGCGTAGTAGTATGTGGCTAATACTTTATAATCATTTTCTTTCTCGGTTAAAGGACGAAGGGTTTCGGCTGCATCCTTGTACTTTTTGCGTTCAACCTGGCTATAGCCTTTGCGGAAAAAAAAGCGATCCCGTTCATCGGGGCTGATGGCCGAAGGGTCAACCTGCTTGTAGTAGGTAAGTGCACTGCTGTATTTGCGTTTCAGATAGTAATAATCACCCAGTGCCAGATTGGCCATATGGGTTTTGTGCGAACCCGGATTTTTTTCTAAAAAACGCACCAGTGCGGCCTCACCATCGCTGTGCTCGGCATATAGTTTACAAACTGCCAGGTAATATTCGGCATCACTGCGCTGGCCATCATTGTCAGATTTTTCCAGAAACAGGTTAAATTGGGTGATGGCCGCATTGAATTTCTTTTCGTCGTATAGTTCTAATCCCCTTTGGTAATATACCGAGGGATACAGGTATACGGCATTTTGTTGCGCAAAAACACGCAAACTGGTTAGTAAAATTAGGATGAGAGTGAGTCTTCTCATAAAGCGTTCAAAAATACAAACGCAAAAAGATATTCAAATCATTTATTTCTGCACAGAAAATCTACTGTACAGTAACCGGATCGGTGATAAAACCGGCAAGTTTCCTGGCATTTTCCAGATTGCTGAATTCACTTTCCAGAATGGCTTTGCGGCACTGTACAAGCTCGTCGGTAAAATCTTCGTTCCAATATTTTTTTATTTGTTCTACCATAGCAGCGGCATGCACACCTTTAATACAGAACTTTTCCAAACCTGTGTTATCCACCATTTCCGGGTTTACTATACAAAATCGGCCGCGGTATAAACTATTCAGCAATTTGAGTTTAATACCAGTAGATTGAAAAGTCACCAGCACATTGATGTGGGCATCCTGCACCAACTGCAGAATTTCTTCGGATGAAATTTTATCAATCAGTGTAATATACGGATTGCCTTTCACAGCCTGCACCAATTGCCTGGAAGGATTTGTACCGGCAATTACACAAGGCATATCCAGTTTAGAAAACACTTCATGCACCAGGTACAGGGCGGCTTTATTATTTTCTGCCACACCCAGATTGCCGTGATAGAGAATAAATTTTCCTCTGCCGGGCTGGCTCAGCACTTTATCATTACTATGAAAAGCAGGAAGATATGTGGTATGTGCAAAGAGTGAAGCATAATGGGCTGTTTCCTGGGGCGAAATGGCGGCAATTAAGCCTGCATTTTCAAGCACAGTTTCGTATTGCAATAATCTTTCGCTTTCTACCCTAAAAAAATATTTTTTAAAAAACCCGGTTTCAGCTTCTTCTAAGGCCCGATAATACAAGTGTTCTACATTATGGGTGCGCACAATTCTAAATCTATTTTTTAATGCCCGATGGGGCAAAAAATAGGTAGTATGTAATCCTTCAAATAAAATGGGAAAATTATCTTTTTCGAGGTTCTTTAAAAGTCGGTTATCATCGCGGGTTGCAACAATGTATGGAAGCTCTCCTGCAAAGGGATTGCTGAATCGGCGACGGTCGTAATAGTATACCTTGTGGCACAATTTTTCAAGCTCAGTTGAGGCTGTTTTTCCTCCGTATAAAAAGGTATGTAAAATAACTTTTACGCCTATTTCATGCAGGGCTTTTATTTTAAAATATATATCAATTACACCTCCATAATTAGGTGGGTAAGGGATATCAAATGATACAATATGCAGGGTTTTATTTGCGTTCAAAGTATGCATTGTATAAATCTATCAAATGCGCTTCTTCCTTTTCCCAATTGAGTTCCAGCGAGGCTTTCAAACAATTTTCACTTAATTGTCTGTGCCAGTTTTCATCCGTTAAGAGTTGATTTACATTTTGCACAATATTGGATACAACTGAATCGGTTATTACCCCCACCTGAAATTGATTATTTAATGAAATATATTCCGGAAATGGATTGATAATGGAGGGCAAACCCGCGTGTATGTAGTCGAAAAACTTGTTATTCAAAGAAAGATAATAACTCAATCCGGCATTTTCACTCACATTCATTCCTATATATGCTTTGGATGTAAGCAAAGGCAAATCTGTTGGCAATATATACCCGGTAAAAGTTACTTTTTGTTCCAATCCCAAGTCTGTAACCTTATGTCGGAGTGCTGCACTCAAATCACCTTCGCCGGCCAATACCAGTCTGGCATTGATTTGGGGCATGGCCTCTATCAAAATCTCCAATCCGCGGCCGGCATTCAGGGCTCCCTGGTACAAAATAAATCTATCCGGATCTGGATTATACGGAATTTGCTTTTTTAAACTGGGCGCATTTCGCACCACTTCTACCCTTCTGCCGTAAGTATTTTCGAAATACTTTGCAATTTCGTGTCCAACGGTATAGGCCAAACCTGTTTGGGTAAAGGCTTTTTTCTGCACCCAGGCCCATATTTTTTGCACCCTGGGGCGATTTACCACTTCGGGTACATGGGTAAACAATTCATGCGCATCGAATATATGGCGCTTCCCTCTCCACCGGCTTATATATAACCCTGGCAAGGCGGTATCCACATCAATGCTGCAAATGGCATCGCATTTTTTTAACCATAAATAAAAAAACAAACGGATATTAAACTCCAGATAAAATAGTTTTCCTTTTGTAAACCAACAATTCAATCTTTTTTGTTTGTAAATCCTATCCAAAATTGGTTTAGAACCGGGTAGTTTTCTACCCACCAATTCGCAGTCATACCCATGTTTTTGCAGCGAGGTGCAAATACGAATCATGCGCTGATCGTAGTTTAAATCATTAATTACTGTAAAGATTATTTTGGTCATGCTTTCCAGTATAATTTATGATTGGCATCCACCAAAATTTTTTTATTATCCATATGCCAGCGCAATACTTCCCGGAATTCATAAGCATGTTCAGTATCAAATTTGGCAAGCAATTCGGTGCGTGTAAGGGCTGTATTTCGCAGCATTTTTTCGATTTCTGAACTCCATGTTTCTAGGTTTCCTTCGCTTAAAGCTGCTTTTTTTCTTTGTTTGCAAATATCACATTTTCCGCATGGTTTTAAATCCGATTTTCCATAATATTTTTCCCAAAAAATACTCCGGCATTCTTTCTCTTCCAGATATGCACGCATGGTTTCCATGCCTTTAATGCGGGTATTTTTCAGGGCTTCCAACAGGTTGGTTTTAAATTGCGGATAGGGCGATCGGGGTTCGGTAAACAGTATACGGGGTTTATCAGAAGCGGCCTGGTAATCGAGCATTCCACTGCGCTGTAAATCCTTTAGCATTTTTTGTAATTCGGGTTCTTGAATATGCAGGCGATGGGCAATTTGTTTCTCATTAATTTTTACAAAACTATCAAAAATACCGCCATAGGATCGCAGCAAAACATCAATCAAATTTTCGAATTTGGGATTGCGCAATTTAAAATCATAAACTTCGCTGTAATCGGCTGTGAAATACATTTTACTGGGCGACCAAAATCCGTCACTAAGGCTCCAAAAGCCCATGGTTTCGAGATTTGCTACGGCAAAATATAATTTGGCAGGCTGCATTTTATATCGTTCGGCAATGGCATTCAGGTCAAATTCAAACGACAGATCCATCCCATTCCCTACAATGATATCAAAGTAATTGCAAACTGCATTGTACACTCTTTCCAATTCTTTAATGGGAGGAAACGCAGCGTTTATTCTTTCCTCCATTTCAAAAAAATCCTGTTTGCGGTAATACAGCATGCACCAGCTGTCTTTGCCATCGCGGCCTGCCCTGCCTGCTTCCTGGTAGTAGGCTTCGGGAAATAAAGGCGGGGCCAGGTGGAAAACCATACGCACATCGGGTTTATCTACCCCCATCCCAAATGCATTGGTGCACACCATTACGCGGCTTTGGCCCCGCATCCATTTATCCTGTTTGCGACTGCGTATGGCGGCAGTTAATCCGGCATGGTAAAAATCGGCTGCAATTTGTTTCTCGTTCAGATATCTCGAAATTTCTTCAGTATCGCGGCGGGTATCGCAAAATACAATCGCAGTGCCCGAATTTCGCTGCAGGGCCTGCACCAGCAATCCGGTTTTGTTTTCAGTTTCTGAGGTATAAAAATGCAGATTCGAACGCCGGAATGGGGCTATGTATACAAATGGATTTTTAAACTGCAGGCGGTTGCAGATATCGGTTTGCACTATGGGGGGTGCCGAAGCAGTGAATGCGGCTATCCTGGCATTGGGCAACAATTCGCGGCATTCGGCAATGCGCAGGTAAGAGGGTCTGAAATCGTATCCCCATTGCGAAATACAGTGGGCCTCGTCGATTACGAGTAAAGAAATTTTAAGGTTGGGCAAATACTCCCTGAAGTTTTCAGAAATCAGCCTTTCGGGCGAAACATAAATGAATTTATACCGTCCCTTCAATGCATTCTCCATGATAAGGCGCAATTCGTTCCAACTCATGCCGCTGTGCAGCGATATGGCCGGTATCTCGAGCTTTTGCAGGGCCCCCACCTGATCTTTCATAAGGGCAATGAGGGGAGAAACTACCAGGGTAATGCCGTCGAGTATCAGTCCGGGAACTTGAAAACACACACTTTTACCACCACCGGTAGGAAACAGAGCCAGTGTATCCTTTCCTTGTAAAATGGCATTCACCACATCCTCCTGCCCGGGGCGGAAGGCATCGTAATTCCAGTATTTTTTCAATACCTCTGTGGCGGTCACACCGCAAATTTAAGCACCCATACCCATGGAAACATTCATACTGCCAAAACAATACAGAATAATAAAGTCCATTTTACCGTTTATTGCATAATTATAAAACCCAATATGAAGCTAAAATTACTTCTATTTTGCCTTAGTGTGCTTGTATGTTTCAGTTTTAATAGCACACAATTTTATAAAAGAGACCTCCCATATACCTTGCTTCCTGATACGCTTTCACCGGTAAATTTCAGCTTTCTGGACCCGATTTTAGTCCAAACAAGCATTCTCGGGGCCGGCGAGGCCACCCACGGCACACACGAGTTTGCCACTGCCCGCCTGGCTTTGTTTCAATATTTGGTAAACAAGCATGGATACAACACCTTTTTTTTAGAAGCCGATTATGGATTTTGCTTAAAAATAAATGACTTTGTACAAGGCAAGTCTGATAGTGCAATAGACGCATTAAACGGTATAAGACTATGGCCGTTTATCTCCGAAGAGATGCTGGATGTATTGCAATGGATGCGGAATTACAATCAGGAAAATCCACAGAAAAAACTTGAATTTATTGGGGCCGACATGCAGTATATAACCGACGATGTAGCCGAATTAATTAAAATGGATCAAAAGTACAATTTGCGTTTGCCCGATACGCTGTGGAACTACCCCCGAGGCTCTAGCTGGTACAGGGATACTTATACCAGCAAAGAAATAAATGCATTTATTCAACGCAGTAATCACTTAGAAAAATCATTTTTTCGGCATACCTTTTCAGCTACAGATTCTATTCATATTTCCATGATGCTTCAGGGTTTGCGTTATGGGCTTATGACAGGCGAACCTCATAAAAAACAGGGTTTGCGAGATAGTTTAATGGCCGAGGTTATACTCCAATATTGCAAACTAAACCCGGGTACCAGGGCCATGTTTTGGGCCCATAACGGACATGTGCAGCATAATATGGCTGATGCAAAAAATTATATTTCGCCTGCATGCGGTTACTATTTGCGCAAAAACCTGGGACAAGCCTATCAATGCATGGCTACAGATTTTAAAAAGGGTGAATTTGTGGCGTACCGACAAGATTTTAAAACAAAAAAATACACATTTGACACCTTCTTTTTGGAAACAAAAAATAAGAAAACATTGGTGGCTCAATTTAAGCTATCTTACAATCTGGGCATGTTAACCAACCAGAATATGAGACTTTTAGATAAGGATATCATCTCCATCGGTGCATCCTATTTTCCTTCAACGAAAAAAATGCATTACAAACTAAAATACGGACTCAAATTGAAAGATTTTGATGCTGTATTAATTCTAAAAACCAGTACAGTATTACATACTAAATTGAGGTATTAATACTCATATCATTGAGAATATAGTGCAGAAATCCGTGATTTGGTGCGTGGATTGGTGGATTCGTTGATTAGTAGATTGGCGGATTAGCAGACTTGGTTGATTGGTAATCTGCTCATAAAATGTGGCGGAGGCTGTTATTACTGTAAATCGCGAGGTTTTACTCGCGATGGAGAGCCTGCCTCTCCACTGTACACTGTCAACTGTCAACTATTATTCACAAACTCTTCCAGCACCTCCACCTGTCTTCTAAGGTCTTTGATAAACTGGTTGCGTTGTTTTTCGGCCACTTTGCTTATTAGTGTGCTTTTGGCTATGAGATTCTGAATCCAGTTTCTTTCCTGTTCATTGAAATACGAATTGGAAGTGCGCATATAATTGAATGAATTATAGCCAATGTAGCTGGCCTCTTTATTATCGGCATGCAGCAACACACAGTTGTTTCCAATCATCAGATCGCTGGTATACATGGTAAAATCAGCATCGGTAAAACTGCCTTTGAGAAAGTTCATTTTTTTGCCCATATCGCATTGTTTGCGAATAAGTTCTATCAGATTATACAAATCCTGGATGACTTCCAATGCCGTAATTTTAGAACCAAAAAAGCCTGCTTCCCAATAAAATCTAACCTGATTGATGGTACTTTTAAGTGTATCCTGGTTCCAAATCTCTATTGAATTCACTTTTAAAAAATTGAGTACGATTGAATGCACCTTTTCTTTCCAGGCTTCAGGCAAGCTAACATCCTCTACCATCATACCCTGCATTTCGGTTACATTCTGTATGCTTTTATTCCAATAACCCAGTTTAAAGCGAGCCAGGTTGGGGAAAAAGAAAGAGTAAAACACGGGCAAATCTTCAGCAGCATAAATGAGTTCGCGCTGTTCGTATTTAGCCATCCAGGTAATATCCGTGTTCAAAGCATCCAGGTATCCGGCAAAGCTATCCAGGTTGGAGGTGAGTTTGTGTATTTTAAAGGTAATGGAATTGGGTGTTGCATTGCTTAATGCATCCAGCGGAATGTCGAAATGATTGCAAAGCTTAACCGTTTCATCCAGGGTTAGATCGGTTTCGCAACGCAGCCTGCGATAGGCACTATCAGAGCTAATACCCAATATAGAACTCATCTCTTCGGCTAGGTTAATATTTACCGGAACTGTTTTCTTCAGCAGGTCGATAAACATGAGCTGGTGTGAGCTGGCACTTAAGTTTTGCATTTTTCCGTAAAATTCAATTCAAAGATTGTGATTTTTTTCTAATAAACAAACTTCTGGGGAATTTTTTGCCAATTGCTTGCCTAAATCAGAACCATCATGTTCGGGATTTCTGAAAAATCATTTTCGTACACTTTTACCTGCGATAAGCCATTATTCAGGGTCATGTACCTGCCCCATTTTTGTATCACCAAAAAACACAAATCATGAAAAAAATGAATGTTAAACCCATGAAAAAAAGAATCATTGTTGGATTAATAATTACCGCATTTAATATGCTTGCTTATGGACAAAACGATACCAAAAAGCCTTCAGTGGCCCTGGTTGATTTCGATTGTTCTGGATACAGCATAAATACCCTGCAGGTAAAACAATATGTAATTAATGAACTTATCCGAATCCAAAAATATGAAGTAATGGATAAGCACGAAATTGATTATAGAGCCGAAAAAGACAGCCTCAACCCAATAGGATGTTTTTCAAAAGAATGCTTGCAAAACTTTGGGAATAAACTGGGCGTGGATTATATGTTTACCGGGGATATTATTAAAATCGGAGACAATATCAACATCAGTTTACGCATGCTGAATGTAAAAACAGGCAGTTTTGAAAAAATGAATATTAAAGAATTTTTGTACATACAGGGCAATGAATTAATGATGATACGTATAACTTTAAACGAATTATTTGGTTTGCCTAATGATGCAGAAATTGTAAAAAAACTTACCGTAAAGGCTGATTTTGATAACAACATTAATAACCCATACCGCATGCGTTTGCGCACCGATGGTCCGCGCATGGGATTTGCATTTTTTACCGGCACTACGGCAGCTGTAATGCAAGCCAACAAATCAAACGGGGGTTTTGAAAGTGCCTACCCTGCTACGTTCCAGTTTGGTTATCAGTTTGAAAAACAATATCTGAACGAAGGAAATTTCCAGGCCTTGTTTGAGTTTATTCCCAGTGTATCTGGCATAGATCAGGGCCGAGTAGTGCCCAGTTTCACATTTTTAAATGGTTTGCGCAATAATAAAAACGGGTGGGAATTCGGCATTGGGCCAACGTTTTCAATCAATAAAATGGCAGAAGGTTTTTACGACAACAATAATCAATGGCGTTTAAAATCCGACCTTTCGTTGTTTCCGTCCAATACATTTAACCTTACATCAAGGCCCGACAGCAGGGGTGATGCCACATTGGTTGCCGGATTGGTAATTGGGGTAGGTAAAACTTTTAAAAGCGGCCGGATGAATATACCTGTAAATGCATTTGTGGTACCTGGCAATCATGGAACCCGCTTTGGTATTAGCTTTGGATGGAATGGAAAAGATCGTTTTGAAGCCGTAAAATAATTAATAACCCAATATATTTTTCTGTGAAAACAAGTTTTAAATATGCGAAATTATGGCTGCTTTTAGTTTGCATTTTAAGCATTGCTAAGGGTGCGGGACAGGATTTACTGTCTCGCCCCCATTTAGCAGCCTATGGCGATGAATACAACGAAGGCTTGTTTGGCATGGATATTTCAGCAACTAAAAAATACTGGGGAAGCAGTTTATATATTCAACCCCACAATTTTAGTAAACCCCATATGCAGGGGTATATTAACTACTCTTTTTACAGCAGTTGGGATACCCTGGATTTAAAACACGACCGGTTTTTCTCGCGCAATCTGGAGCTGGGCCTTGGTTATACCAAAGAACACAAGTATTGGCACTGGCAAGGCATTTTTGGCTTGGGAAATGATTATTTTAAATACCGTTGTTATGATACAAATAAAATTGCACGCAGTATGGTTTTGCAAAAAATTGTGGTCTCTTATCAGTTTAGTACGGGTTATTTTTCAGACAATTTTGAATTTGGAATTAGTTTTAAAACATATGGCTATGCAAACTGGTATCGCAAACAAAATATTGAGAAAATAACGCCCAAAACAGAAAACCAACTCACTGAATTTGATTATCAGAATTCAAATCTGATCATAGAACCAGGTGCATATATGGTAATTAAAGATGGCAAAAGTGCAAGCCTGAAAATGGCTGTAAGGGCACCCATGGTGCGGGATGCATACAATCAGTTTAAAATGCCCAAACGATTCTATTACAGTCTAGGCATGTTTTATTCAATTTAGAAATTTACCCCTTAGTTTTCAATTCTGATTTTACAGGTTGTACTTGAGTTTTGATTCATCAGTCGCACAACATACCAGCCTTCTGCCAAATCAGGGCGAATAAATAAAACCAGATTTCCTCCGTTGGAATTTACGGGTGTACTTTGCACAATTTGACCCAGTTGATTTAATATTTCAGCATGGGTAAAACCGATTGAATGTTGAGTTGATTTAAAGGTGAGATTCTGTCCCGCTTTTACCGGATTCGGATAGGCCACTGCTGTTGGAAGGGTTTGGTTTTTAAGTCCATTGGTTTGAATGGCTTCCCCATCGGCATAAATACCCCAGCTATACAAGCGGCCTGTATACCCCAAAACCAGGTCTGATACTTTTAATGTCCACACACCCTTGCTATTTACCCCATTAAAAGCATTGAAAGTGCCATTGAAGCCAATCAGAGGTGCATGGTCTACAAAAGCTGCATCGGTTATTTTATAGGATTGTGTGGTGTCTATAACCAGGGTAATTTGGTTTCCTGAAATAGAGTTAATTTGATTTATTAATGTTACTGATTCGCCGCTTGGGGCAATTAATTCTATTTTTAAATCACTAATTTTAGCATGGGCAATAGCCAAAAACACCTTAAACGATTTAGGGTCGATTTTAACTGCTTTATTAAATACCATTGTATCTGATACTACACCTTGGGTATTCCCGGCAGCTGGTACAAAGGCTGCACGCTGCACACGGGTAAATTTACTCATTGTTTTATTATGTGCACTGCCAAGACAAAACATTGGTGCAATGGGCTCATTAAAATATGTAAATCTGCAGGTTTGATTAAAATTTTCCAGGTCTGGACCCTTGCCCGTTGATGAAAAATAGCCTCCGTCAAAATTATAAGCAACTGTGTATTTGGGCATGGTGGGTTGGTTGAATTTATGGATGGGATTGTACATATTTTCCAGAATTTCAGCCTCTGATTTTGCCCAGTTGGAAATGCGCACTTCATCCATAAAACCCTTAAAATAATCGCCGTTGGAGAGAGATGCACCAAGTCGTAATTTGCCAGCATTGGCGGTCAGCTGGTAGTGGCTTGCAGTGTTTATTAATTTACCATTCACGTAAATGCGCGAACGGGAAGTAGTAATGTCTGATGAGTCTATAACTACGGCAATGTGGTACCATGTATTAGGAGCTAAACCTAAGCTGGTAGTTGTACCGTAATTGCTGATTCCCAAATTCAGTTTGCCATCGTAGATTGTTGCAAGTTGAAAACCGCCACCGCCACCAGTTAAATCCACAATTACCATTCGGGTGTCAAAGGCAGAAGGATTCACCCAGGCTTCAAATGTGAGCTCTTTGGTAATAGATAAATCGGGATGATTAGAGGTTGTTGCCTCCAGATAAGAAAACGAACCGCCCGAAAATAACAAGGAATTATTATGCCGTACTATTTTATTGGGTTTTAAACCTGTTGGAATAGAGGTGATTTTCCCTGTTATTTTAGAATTCGGCACCGAAAATCCGCTATCAGAATATTTAGATTCGTAGCTTTGTACATAGGCCAATTCGCCATAATTGTAAATTTCATCCAGGTTCCAGTTTGCGATATGGGTTTTAAAAGTATTTTTAATTTCAGATGCGCTGCGGGCTACACGCCAAACCCTGAATTCATCGATTTCTCCTTTGAACTTATTGTAATATTTAAACCCCGTATTCATCGAATCAGTAACAGAAAGAAAGCTTGCGGTTTCCTTTGTTGCAGTATCTAAAACACCATTTAAATAAATTCTCACTGAATCTTTATCCCCATCCATAGAAACTGCACAATGTGTCCAGGTGCCGCCTTTAATGAGTTTTTTAGAAAAAAATGATTTCACAGTATTCCCACCCCAGCGCATTTTTCCTTTTTCGAGTAATATATAAAATTGGGTATTAAAGCATACAGTCTCGCTTGCCGAATCAAGTTCAGGTTTGAGCCAGAACTCAACCGTTATACTTTTTCGTGATTCTTTCAAAACGGACTCGGAAACTGCCAAATAAGATTTACCATCAAACCCGGCAGTATTATTCCAAAACTTTTGCGCTGATACTGAATAGGTTAGTAAAAGCGTTCCCAGAAATGCGTAGAATTTCATTTTTCAAATATAGGAATTTGAAAGAAATCTAAAAATGCATGACAAATAATATGCTCACACCCTCCCCATGTTTTCAATTTGGGGGCTGATATACAAAGTATTAAGTTACAGATTTTTTTTACACTTTTACCAGTTTCCAGGCGCCGCGTTTAAAGAAATACAGGGCCACAAGGGCAATCAGTGTTTCAGCCACGGGTATGGCTATGAAGGCCCCTGTAGATTTCAAATCGAGATAGATAGCAAGGAAATAAGCCAGCGGAATTTGAAATAACCAAAAACAAAAAAGATTTATCAATGTAGGTGTTTTGGTATCGCCTGCGCCATTCAAAGCCTGGGTCATTACCATGCCGATTCCGTAAAAAATATAGCCTGCTCCCATTATCTGTAAGGCTTGTGCACCAAACGCAATTACTGCTTCATCGCTGCTAAAAAAACGTATTATGGGACCTGAGAAAAAGATAAATAATCCCATCACTACGGCCATAAAAATTGCGTTGTATTTAGCTGTAAGGATTACACTTTTTTCTGCACGGTCTATTTGGTTTGCGCCTAAATTTTGCCCCACTAAAGTAGCCGCGGCATTGCTCAATCCCCAGGCGGGCAGGATAAAGAACACTACATTGCGGATGGCAATCTGATAGCCGGCAGAGGCAATGGTACCACCCGTTTCGGCAACCAACCGTGCCAGTACAATCCAGCTCCCACTGGCAATAATAAATTGCAGGGTTGCTGGCCAACTTACATTGATTATAGAGGTAATAATTTCTGAATTCCAGTTAATATATTTTTTATGTAATTTTACAATTCCGGCACCCTTAAATAAGTGATAGCACTGATACAAAACACCAGAACTGCGGCCAATTACAGTGGCAAATGCGGCACCTTTTAAGCCAAATAAATTTATAAAGATGGGGCATAAAATTATATTTAAAATACTGGCAATCCAAAGGCTCTTCATAGCCATTGCCGCATTTCCTGCACCGCGGAAAATTCCATTGATTAAAAACAGCAGAATAATGGCCAAACTGCCGCCCATCATAATGCGTGTAAAGATGGCCCCATCGCGCACTACATCCTCCGAGGCTCCCATTAAGCGCAAAATATCTGCAGCGAAATACACACCTGTAGTACTCAAAATTATAGTTATAATTACTGCAATGATTAACGATTGGGCGCCTGCATGTGCGGCTCCTTCTGGGTTCTTCTCCCCTATGCGACGTGCAACAATGGCTGTAGCGCCTGTACTTAATCCAATGGCAATTGAATAAATAATGGTAATCACCGATTCGGTTAGCCCCACGGTAGCAATGGCATTTTGGCCTAGTTTACCAACAAAAAACATATCTACCAGAGCAAACACACTTTCCAAACTTAGTTCCAAAATCATAGGTATTGCCAGTAATACCACAGCCTTGGGTATGCTGCCAGTTGTATAATCTTGTTCAGATCCATTCAATGAATCCTTAATTACTTTCCAGATTTTTGTAGTTTTAGATATTTCTGAATTACCGTTCATTTTTAAAAAAGGGCAACAAAGATAATTACAATTGTTATTCAAATTTGTCGTGCACCCGACAATTGGTATACAGTTTATATCGCAATCTACCTAAATCAATTGCCGATTACTACTTTTTTATTATCCAACACTGTATAAATTAAGTGCTTATGCAACCAATAAATTCAGCCATAATAATTCAGAGTAATTTTAGTAAATCAACGGCACTGGCTATTTATATCTATGAATGCTCTAATACCAGAAAAGAGTGCACCTTTTCCAGCGTTACAGTGTTTACAATACTTTTTTGATTTTATTTCTGCTGCTGCGCCGTCCAATCAGCCCTTAATAAGGACATTACCAAAGAGTCCAGGATTACATCGCCAAGTATATAATGTTGCCTTAACAAACCTTCTTTAATAAAACCTGCGCGTTCCAATAATTTTAAGGATGGTATATTGGATGCATCTAAATTGGCTTCAATGCGGTTTAAATTCAGTTGGGTAAACCCAAAATTTAAAATTGGTTTTAATGCTTCAGTCATGTAGCCCTTATTCATATCCCCGGGGTTAGAGATATGGTAGCCAACCTCGGCTCTGCGGTGCAATGGCAACCAATTGTGAAGGGCACATCCACCAATATGTCTTTGTGTATTTTTATCTAAAATATGGAACAATACAAATTTGCGGTTATGCGTAACCAAACCCTGCCTGTATTTTTCGCGTTCAGTTGCCAAATCATCTAGTGTTTTCAAATCAAGGTATTCCATAATTGCCGCATCAGATTGGGAGGCATATAACCAATCATACGTTTCAACTGTAGAGGGACGCAGGATGAGTCGGGCTGTAAGAATACTCTCGAAATTCATAGGATTAACCTTCAGTTTATTAGAATGCAAATATTGGGCAAATTTCAATTATTAATCAGAATTTTACATGCTCCAATTTTTCATTTCCCAATTTTAATATCTGATCTACCTCTAAATTTGAATGCAATTCTGGCCCACCTATAAGTTCATGCGGAGTTGAATTTGTTTGTTTTAAATCCAACTGAAACCATTTCACATCATGCCATTGGTTTAGTTTAAAACCAATTTTGTTAAATACCCCAATTTCTTCAAAACCCATGCTTGTATGCAATTTTTCGCTGCCCTCATTTGGCAATGCCACACCTGCAAAAACACTGTAATACCCTTGTAATTTAAGAATTGAAAACAGGGCATTGTACATGATTTTGCCTATACCTTTATTTTGAATTTCAGGGGCAAGATAAATAGTAGATTCTACAGACCATTGATAGGCGGTTTTATACCTATGCCGGCTGCCATAGGCATATCCAAGCACTGTATTGTTGTAAATACAAACTAACCATGGATAATCTACTGTATTGGTAATTATTCTATCAGTAAAATCTTGCAATGTGGGAACAGAATATTCAAAAGTTACAGCAGTATTTTTTACAAAGGGGGCATAAACATCCAGGGCTTGCTGTGCATCCTGGAGTGTAATTAAGCGAATTTCAGGGTTCATACCAATCCTGTTCAAATTTGCCATGAATTTTTTATTTATTAAAAAATGAATTGCTGGTAAGGATTGTGAAAAATTCACAACCTATTCATAAAAGCATCAAACGCAATCACTTAAGTAAAATAGACATGTGGGTAAATGGCATTACCCAATCATAACCCCATCTTTCAGTCTGATATTGCGATCGGCCATGGAGGCCAAATCGGGGTTATGCGTAACGATGATAAATGTTTGGCCCATATCATCGCGCAATTTCATAAAATACTTGTGCAATAATTCCGCATTGTGCGAATCGAGGTTGCCACTGGGTTCGTCGGCCATTACAATTCCGGGTTTATTCACCAAAGCCCTGGCCACCGCAACACGTTGTTGTTCACCCCCGCTGAGTTGGGATGGCTTATTGTTTATTCGCTCCGACAGCCCCAAATAATCCAGCAGCATTTTGGCATCTTTTTCAACCTCACGCTTGCTGCGTCCTGCAATCCAACCCGGGATGCATACATTTTCGAGAGCCGAAAATTCGGGCAAAAGCTGGTGAAATTGAAAAACAAATCCCAGATTCATATTGCGAAAAGCCGATAATTTTTTATGATTGAGGCTGGTAAGATCAGTATCGTTAAAAAACACTTTCCCTTCATCTGGCTTATCCAGGGTGCCTAAAATATGCAATAAAGTACTTTTCCCCGCCCCACTTTCGCCGGTAATACTCACGATTTCTTTTTCTTTCACCTCCAATGAAATGCCTTTCAAAACATGAAGAGCATCATAATGCTTGTGAATATGGGTACATTTTAACATGCCGCAGCGAAGATAATGGAGAATGGAGAATGGAAAATGTAAAATGAAAAATGTAGAATGGAAAATGGAAAATGGAGCAGCCGGTGCAAAGTGCAATATGCAAAGTGCAATGAACAGCCAATGTAGAATAAAACAGCCCCAGCAGCATTGAAAATGCAGCGAAAGCGATATTACCAGCTTTTCCAAAGTTGAGAAACTTTGGAAAAGCTGGTAAGTCAAATATCCGCGATCCGAAATCCGCCATCCGATATCGGCTGTTCCTTCGGCTGTTGATACGGCTGTCGGTATTACCAAACTATTCCAAAATTGAGAAACTTTGGAATAGTGGGTAAGTCAAATATCCGCGATCTGAAATCCGCCATCCGATATCGGCTGTTCCTTCGGCTGTTGATACGGCTGTCTTTCGGCTGCTGATTCGGCTGCTGATACGGCTGTCGGTATTACCAAACGCTTCCAAAGTTGTGAAACTTTGGAATAGTGGGTAAGTCAAATATCCGCGATCTGAAATCCGCCATCCGATATCGGCTGTTCCTTCGGTTGTTGATACGGCTGTCTTTCGGCTGTTGATTCGGCTGTTCAGAATAATTTCATTTCAATAGCCAATCTTCCTATTTTTGCGCCTGCATTTCAAAAACACATGAATATTCACGAATATCAGGCAAAAGAGATTCTTAAAAAGTACGGAGTAGCAATACAGGATGGTTTTGTAGCCGAAACACCCGAACAAGCCCAGGCAGCTGCAGAGAAAATTAAGGCTGAAATGGGCAGTGACTGGTGCGTTGTTAAAGCCCAGATTCATGCCGGTGGACGTGGAAAAGGCAAAATTGCCGGTTCTGAACAACGCGGTGTGCAAGTTGCCAAAAATCCTGCACAGGCCTCTGAAATCGCAAAAAACTTACTGGGCGGCACCCTGGTTACCATACAAACCGGCGCAGCTGGCAAAGTTGTAAATAAAGTATTGGTGGCCCAGGATGTATTTTATCCAGGACCTAACGAGCCTAAGGAGTATTACATGAGTGTATTGCTCGACCGGCAGAAAAAAGAAAACGTTATTATCTATACTACAGAAGGTGGAATGGATATAGAGGAAGTAGCTGAAAAGCATCCCGAAAAAATTCATAAAGAATGGATAGACCCTGCTGTAGGATTGCAGCCGTTTCAGGCCCGCAAAATTGCCTTCAACCTGGGCTTAGATGGCAAAGCATTCAAGGAAATGGTATCATTTGTATCGGCCCTATACCGTGCTTATGAAGATACCGACAGTGCCATGTTTGAAATTAACCCTGTACTTAAAACCAGCGATGACCGTATCATAGCCGTAGATGCTAAAGTAAGCCTTGACGATAATGCCCTTTACCGCCATGCCGATTATGCAGCTTTGCGCGATTTGGCTGAAGAAGATCCAACTGAAGTGGAAGCTGGCAAATTCAATCTCAACTTTGTAAAACTCGACGGTAATGTGGGTTGCATGGTAAATGGGGCAGGCCTGGCCATGGCAACCATGGATATTATTAAACTAAGCGGTGGTGAGCCTGCCAATTTCCTTGATGTAGGGGGTACGGCCAATGCCGAAACCGTTGAAGCCGGATTCCGCATCATTATGAGTGATCCTGCTGTTAAAGCCATTTTAATTAATATTTTTGGTGGCATTGTGCGTTGCGACCGTGTGGCAAACGGTGTGGTTGAAGCTTATAAAAAAATAGGCAATGTAAGCATACCAATTATTGTGCGCTTGCAAGGAACCAATGCCATTGAAGCCAAGAAAATCATAGATGAAAGTGGACTTAAAGTGTACAGTGCCATTGCGCTGAAAGATGCTGCTGACATAGTTAAACAAGTATTGGCCAATCCACAATCGGCCTGATTGAATTTTAAATAATGAAACAAAAAAAGGCTCAATCAGAGCCTTTTTTTGTTTGGGTTAACGACACACTGGGTAAATTATTTCTTCATCATTTTTAAATCATAATCAACCGTAGCTTGAATTTGCACAGGATGATCGATGGGAGTGTTTAAGGTACCGGCCAGGTGGAATTCGGTAGTTTCAGCATTGGCAAAACTGATTATTTCCAAATCCGGGTCCTGGTCGGCTTCACATGGTCCTTTGCCTTTACCTAATGGCATGGGGTTTACATGTGCAACGGTTTTTTGCACCCCCGGTTCACCTATCGAAAAAGTGGCTTTATCAAGGTAGTCAAAGGTTACGAATTTGAGGCTGCTATCGATAATGTAAAAAGCTTTGACCCTTACCTTCATGGAAGAAATATCACTGGCTTTTAGCCCATATTCCTTCACCAATCCGGCAAGGTCTATTTTTTTACGGGCAGATACATCAAAGTCCCCGGCAGCTCTGGGATCTATGGTAAATGTAATTTCGCCACCATTTACAGTTTTTTCAAACTTCACTTTGTCGCAACTGCTGAAGATAGCTGCTGCAGATGCAAAGATGGTAAGGGCGATAAACCTGATTTGTACTTTTGTTTTCATGCTTTTTTAGATTATGGGTTTAAACTAAATACCACCAATTTCAAATCCACCCTGTCATAAAATTGTCAGTTTAACTATATGGTAGTCAAGCATATTTTATTTGAAAGTGGATAAGTCATTAAAAATCAAATGGTGCTAAGTCTTTTCTTCGCAGTAAACTAAAAACTAAAACTATGAGTTTCGTATCAGAATTTAAAGAGTTCATCAACAAGGGAAATGTGCTTGACCTTGCTGTTGCTGTAATTATCGGTGGTGCTTTCCAAAAAATTGTGGATAGCCTGGTAGCCGATATCATCATGCCCATCATTGCCATGATCATGAAGTTCGATAAAATAGAACAGTTGACTCAAGGTCCATTTACATACGGCAAATTGATTGCAGCAGTGCTCAATTTCCTTCTGGTAGCCTTGGTATTGTTTATGATTATCAAAGCTATGAACCGAGCAAAAGCCATTGCCAACAAAGAGTAAAATACATTTTACCATACAGAAAGCCGGAATTGTTTTCCGGCTTTTTTTGTGCACAAAACATGCACTTTTAATGGCGGGTAATATTCTTGCAATACCTTTGCTGGCATGAATAAAAGCATTGTTATACTGTGTCTTACCACATGTCTTTTCTCTGTTTCAAAAGCAAAAAACACACAGGATACTTTTTGGAAAAAAGGTGCCGAACTAGGATTAAATATCAACCTTTCAGGCACTTCGCCTAACTGGAGTGGAGGTGCCGCCAATAACATCAGCGGCAACGTGTTTTTCAATGGCAATGCAAACCGCAAACAAGGCAGGGCCAGCTGGGACAACCTATTAAAAATAAATGTGGGTGCCATATCAAGCCAAATGGAGGATATACGCGGCAATAACTATCGCAGTACGAAAAAAAATATTGATAACGTTTTTATAGATTCGAAATATGGCTTTGCTTTTAAAAAACCCAAATGGCTGAGCTTTTATGCTGGAGTAAATATTCAAACACAATTACTTAAAGGGTTTGTTTACAGCAAAGATTCAATTGGCCGTGAGGTTAAAAATCAGGTTTCGAGTTTTATGAGCCAGGGTACTTCAATGCCCGCAATTGGTTTTGAAGCAAAACCAACCGATTGGTACTTTTTGCGACTGGGTTTGGGAGCCATTAAACAAACCTATGTAATCAACCAAAACCTTTATACCCTGCGCAATGAAAATGTAATAGCCGGCGTAGAAAAAGGAAAATTTATTTATAACGAACTTGGATTTCAGATTCAAGGTGGATTGAGCAAAGATTTTGGCAAGAAAAAAACCTACAACGTAAAAGCCAACTATTTGGGATTTGCCCCCTATAATTTTGCCAAATCAAACAGCCCGCTGGATAGTCGCATTGATTTAGGGTTTGTAGCGAAAATCAGCAAATACGTTAATTTTAACTACACCCTTATTTCCATTTTTGACAAAGACCTCAGCCGCCCGGGCCAAAATGCCTGGCAAAACAGTTGGATTGTAGGATTGGGCTTTTTATACAAAATGTAATCAGGGCATGGCCTGCTTGCGAACCCTTTTTAAAATGAGACGGTTTGCGGCATCGTTTCCCAAACCGATTACATTGTTTTGCACAAGCCTTATACTTTTATCGTAATACATAATAAGCACTGGGGCCTGAGAGATTAATACAGAATCGGCGGCTCTGGCCATAGCCGGATTCACATTCAATGCCATGCTTTCGTACAATTTATCAAAATCCGCGTTTTGAAAATGGGTATAATTGGGTCCGCCGGGACTGAAATTATGACTGTAAAAACAGGATAAAAAATTCTCAGGGTCGGCAAAATCGGCAAACCAACTGCCTCGGTACACCTGAATGTTTCCCTTATTGCGCATTTGACGCAACATGCCACCTGTTTGTACTTCTATATTGGCTTTGATACCTATATCGGCCCAATATTTTTTGATATACACCATTAAATCCAGGTAATCGGATGTAGTGGTAATCCGCAGTTCGGGGCAACCCTTACCACCCGGATATCCGGCCAGCTTAAGTTCTTCGGTGGCTTTCTTCACATTATTCACAAAGCCTTGCGGGGCATTAAAAAGTACAGGTGGTACAAATCCATTTTCGCCAGGCACCCCTGCCCCGTTTCGCAGGTATTTTACCAATGCATGGCGGTCAACCGCATAATTCAAGGCCCTGCGTAAATGCACATTTTGCAGCGGATTGCGAGTGCCATCCACATTGCTATCCAGCCAAAAGCCCAGGTATTCGGTGTTTAAAAAGGGCTTCACTCCCATTTTAAATTTGTTTTGAAATTTTGGGGTTAATGTAGCTCGGTCGGTTAGTATTTCATCCTTCATACTGCCTTCTATGCCGTTAAAGAAATCGTATTCACCTGCTACAAATCGCATAAAAGCCGTTTGTTTATTTTTGATGAAATCAACATTCACCGCTTCCAGATAAGGCAATTGTTTTCCGTTTTCGGTTTCGAAATAATCCGGATTTCGGCGCAATACGAGTTTAACATCCTCTTCCCACAATTTCACATAAAAGGGCCCAGTGCCGGTAGGTTTGCGACCAAAGGCAGAGGGGTTTGCTTTTACATACTCTTGCGGAACTATAAAACAATTGGGTGTGCTAAGCAGAGAAAGCATAGCCGCAAAGGGTTTATTCAATGTAAGAATAAAAGTACTGTCATTTTCTGCTCTAAAGGGATTTGCATTTCTATCTACCTTGTCGCTAAAAATCCATGCACTTGGTGAGGCAGTGGCAGGATCAATGAGGCGACTAAAAGAATACACCACATCAGAAGCAGTTACCCACCGGGGATGTTTATTAGCCCCATCTGACTGTGTATGAAATTGTACACCCGATTTGAGGTGGAACTTATACACAAGTTTGTTTTCCGAGATTTCCCAGCTACGGGCCAGCATTGGGGTGGGTTGCATAGCTGAGTCGAGGTCTACCAGCCCGTTATAGATTTGCGAGGCAATCCAAATCTCGGCTTGCGATTTTATAAATGCCGGATCGAGGGTAGAAACACTGGCATCCTCATTGTACCGGAAAATCAGGGTGTCCGAAACTTTATCAACATTTTTACAACTGTTACTCCCAACAATGGTGTACAAAACTATACCCGCACAAAATAGGTGGCTAAGGGCTTTCAAAATAATTTTGCCCTTCACTCCAACACGCACATGGACATTACTTACTACGGACATTCTTCTTTTATGGTAAAGACCAGCGGCAAAAGTATACTTTTTGATCCGTTCATCAGCCCTAATCCATTGGCAAGTGCCATTGATATTCAAAAGCTGGTGCCCGATTTTGTATTACTCAGCCATGGCCATTCCGACCACGTAGCAGATGCACCCGCCATATGCAAAAACAGCGGTGCCCAAGCCATTGGCATTTGGGAAACCATGGCATGGATGGAAAAACAAGGCGTTGCCAATGTACATCCCATGAATATCGGGGGCAGTTTTGCTTTTGATTTCGGCACCCTAAAAATGGTTAATGCCGTGCATTCCTCTTCCATGCCCGATGGCAGCAATGGAGGTTCAGCAGCTGGATTTGTGGTTCAAAACACCGAGGATTGCTTTTACTATGCGGGCGATACAGCGCTGCATATGGATATGCAGCTGATAGCGCGCCGTTTCAATATTAAAGTGGCTTTTTTGCCTATAGGAAGCAACTTTACAATGGATGTACAAGATGCCATAGAGGCAGCCCGATTAATACAATGCACCAACATCATTGGCATGCACTTCGATACTTTCGGATACATTAAAATAAACCACGCCGAAGCCATGGATGCTTTTAACAAAGCAGGCCTGCACTTGCAACTCATGGAAATCGGACAAACAATTACAATATAAAATATACAAATGGGAAAAATAATAGCGATAGCAAACCAGAAAGGTGGAGTAGGAAAAACTACTTCGGCCATCAACCTGGCGGCAAGTTTAGCCGTTCTTGAATTTAAAACTTTGCTGGTAGATGCCGACCCCCAGGCTAACTCTTCCTCAGGGCTGGGTTTCGACCCCAAAAACATTAAACTGGGCTTGTACGAATGCCTGGTGCAGGAGATTGATCCCAAAGATGTAATCCTGTCTACCGAAATTCCTTATCTCAGCCTGATGCCCTCTAATATAGACCTGGTAGGTGCGGAGATTGAACTGCTGGATATGCCCAACCGCGAACGCATGATGGAAGGCTCTTTGAAAGCACTGAAAAGCCAATATGATTTTATCATTATCGACTGTTCTCCTTCCCTCGGCTTAATTACCACCAATGCGCTGGTAGCCGCAGATAGTGTAATGATTCCGGTTCAATGCGAATATTTTGCATTGGAAGGTTTGGGCAAATTGCTTAATACCATTAAAATTATTCAAAACAACCTCAACCGCAACCTGGATATTGAAGGCATATTGCTTACTATGTATGATGGTCGCCTGCGTCTTAGCAATCAGGTAGTGGATGATGTGAAAACCCATTTTCAGGACATTGTATTCGACACCATCATACAGCGCAATACCAAACTGGGGGAAGCACCCAGCTTTGGTTTGCCAGTGCTTTACCACGATGCTGAAAGCCGCGGATCGATTAATTACCTGAACCTGGCCAAAGAAATTCTGCAAAAGAACGGACTATTGAAAGAGAAGGATTCTGCTAAAATTGAAAAAACTGTAGCCCCAGCCACTGCCGAATGAGTACACCATTAAAAAAGAAAGCCGCCCTGGGCCGCGGATTAAGTGCCCTGTTAGAAAACGCCGAAACCGACATTACCAGCCGCGAAGTGCGACCTGCAGGTTCAGTTTCTCAAATACCGCTGAACGAAGTAGAGGCCAATCCCTTTCAACCCCGCACTGATTTTGACCCGGTGCAGCTTGAAGAACTGGCCAACTCTATCCGTGTGCATGGTGTAATCCAGCCGATTACGGTGCGCAAAATGGGTTATGATAAATACCAGCTCATTAGCGGTGAACGTCGCACCCGCGCTGCTATACTTGCCGGATTAACCAAAATTCCTGCCTATATCCGTGTTGCAAACGACCAGGATATGCTGGAAATGGCGCTGATTGAAAATATCCAACGCAGCGATTTGAATGCCATTGAGGTTGCTATTTCATACAAACGCCTTTTGGAAGAATGCAATCTGAAGCAGGAAGAATTGGGCGACCGTGTGGGTAAAGACCGCACCACGGTTAATAATTACCTGCGTTTACTGCGCCTGCCCGATGACATTCAGATGGGTATTAAAATTGGTAAAATTACCATGGGCCATGCCCGCGCTATGATTAATATGGATGATATGGCCGACCAATTAGAGCTTTACCACCAAATAGTAGACGAAAACCTCAGTGTGCGTGCCGTAGAAACCCTGGTAAAAGAGAAGAAGGAAGGCCAAAAAGCCGGAATAACCGTAAATGGCACAGATTGGGACCCCGAAATTGATAAGATTCGCGAATTGTTTACCAAAAAACTGGATGCGGCTGTGCACATGAAGCATTCAAGCACTGGTAAAGGCAAAGTAATCATCTCCTATAAAAATTATAGCGATCTTGAACGAATTTTGGGGCTTATCCAATAAGTCTTACCGAAATTTGCACCCATGCGCGGTAAAATAGTTGTACTGTTCACCCTGTTTTTTATTAGCGGGCAAATGGTTTGTGCCCAAGACAGCGCCAAAGCTGCGGTTAAAAACCGCGAACCTCTGCATTTGTTGAGTTTTGCCGATCCACATTCGCCCAAAAAAGCAAGCATATATTCAGCAGTTTTGCCTGGCCTGGGTCAGATATATAATAGAAAATACTGGAAAACGCCCATTGTATATGCAACTCTAGGCGCGGCAACCTACTCTATGTTTTACTTCCGGGGCCAAATGCGAAATTATAATAAGGAGTTTAAAGCGGCCTATGCAATTAATGCCGATACCACCCTTGATCCTAATAAACTGGTACTTAGGGATAATGCCCGGCGATATAGAGATTTCAGTATTCTCGCCATGTCGGCCATTTATGTGCTACAAATTGTGGATGCTACAGTGGATGCCCATTTTTATCAAATCGATATCAATCAGGATTTATCGGCTAAGTTGAGTCCTAATCCCAGTCGCATGGTGCAATTTGCATTTACATTTTAATGAGCCGCATTGATCAGATTAGACAGTTTTTACAGGAGAGTCCGGAGGATGCCTTTCTCAACTACGCCCTGGCCCAGGAATTTATCAGCGCGGGCAATGATGCGGAGGCAGAAGTATTATTTCAAAAATTACTAAGCCTCCACCCCGATTATACGGCAACTTACTACCATTATGGCAAATTGCTGGAACGTAAACAAGAAACTGAAACTGCCACCGAAATATACAAGCAAGGCATAGAGGTTGCTAAGCAAAAACGAGAGCAACACGCATTATCAGAATTACAAAGTGCCTTACTGGAGCTGGAATACGGTGATATGTAAATTTACCGGTCGCCCTGCAAATTTGGATTCACACCCGGCGTTTCATGGGTTCCAAATTCCACTTTGGGAGATTGTTTTACCTGCATTTTCGCGTTAGGATCCTTGGGAGTAGGTGTATTCACTGCTGGATTGGTTGGATAAGGCGCAGTATTTATTATGGGTTTATCCAAAGGATTCGTATTTAAAATGCCAACCGTAACGAATCCTCTGGTAACGGTTTTTTTCTGTTCTACCTGAATATTAATAGTAGGCATCATCACATTCAGAATTTCAAAAACCTCCTGGCGCGCCCTGTTTACCTCTACCTCTGAAAGGTAAATGGTATCTACCTTATTATCTTTCACTTTGCGATTAATACCCAAAACCCCGCTTTCAATATCAGATTGAAAAACCTGTAAATGGTAAACTCCATTTGAATCGGCTTCCACATATTGATCGGTTTTGCTAAAAACATGAGTAAAACCCAATTTCGTATCCATGGCTACACCTGCGAGTTTTAACTGAATGGTGAAGGCAGAATCGGTAATTGTATTGGTATTCTGAGAGGCAGCGCCTTTCCACACTTTTTCAATCCGGGGTTTTATGACTTCGGTGTTTTGCGCAAAAGCAGATTGGGTAGTCAAAAACAACAAACTGGCTGCAACAGCCCATCCATGTCGCCTTGGCACCGGCACTAATTCGTAAATATTGCGGTTGAGTTGTTGGGCATTAAAACGGCCACATACATTCTGGGGTTTGTTTGCAAAATAATTTACCAACTCTGTAGCTGTGAACGAAGTAAAATCAATTACACATTTGTTGCATACATCGCAGTGCCGGCCTCTATCTTTGGGCGTCATTGCGTTCCAATCCTCATGACAAGGTTCGGGGATGCTGATAAAAAGTTGCTTTTGCTTCATAACCTGTGATTTTCACAGGTTAATACTTTTTATTTTGAATAGGTAAATGAAAAAAGCCATCTTTTTTCGAAGATGGCTTTTTAGTGGTTTTAATAGTGATTAATCTCTGCTGCTGAGTTTAGACAGCAGGCGCAGTATTTCAATATAAATCCAGATAACGGTTACCAGCAATCCAAAAGCGCAGTACCATTCCATATATTTTGGGGCACCCAACCTGCTTTGGGAATCAATTAAATCAAAATCCAGTATCAGGTGGAATGAAGCCAAACCAGCCACAACCACTGAAATGATGATGGACAACCAACTGCTTCCGCTGTAGAATGAATTTACACCGCAAAGAATGCAGATAAAATTAATAAGATAAAACAGGGCTACACCCAAAGTTGCATACACAATTACCTTTGTAAACAAAGGTGTAGCGCGCAATAAACCTGTGCGATAAGCCATAAGCATTCCCCCAAAAATGAGCAGGGTAATGGTGGTAGCCTGCATCACTATTCCTGGAAATTTAAGTTCAAAGAAATAACTGATCATTCCAAGGAAAACACCCTCAAATGCAGCATAAACAGGAGCCAGATAGGGTGCTGATTTCATTCTGAAACTGATAATCAATGCCATAACAAAACCGCCCACGGCCGAACCAATTAAAACCGGCAATAGAAAATTGTTTAGCACCGGACTGCTACCGGTAGCAAGCAGCCACCATACGAGAGCAGCCGGACCCACCATGGTTAAAAACAGTAACAGTGATTTATTCACTGCACCCTTCAGGGTCATGGTATCACCTGCAAAACCGTGCTGTAAAACAGCATCTTGTTTTTTAAATGTTGATTCTGAAAATATAGGACTTGACATGGTTTTTGGATATGTTATTTTGTTATTGTGGTATTGTGGTATTGTGTAATTATGTTAGTGTGGTTGTGTGGTATTGTGTTATTTTGTAATTGTGGTGTTGTGTTAGTGTGGTATTGTGGTTTTTTATTATTGTGCTATTTTGGTGTTGTGTTATTGCGGTGTTGCGGTATTCTAAGTTTTAGTATGAGTTGATTGGTTGGCGGTATCCCGACTTTTCCAGGTTCGGGTAAGCATTCACATTTCATTCTGGCAAACTTACTGTGGGCGCACACAATATTAGTGTTGGAAATATATGATTGCTAATTTTATATTTTAAAAATTCGTTTGGCGATTGGATAGTGTTTTTAGATGTGGTTTACTGCACAAATATAGCAAACAATTTAAATGCCATTCATCGATTCGACGGATATAAAACAAGGAATAGCGCATAATAAATAGGGAATAGCAAGAGCCTATTAACGAATCAGGTGAACGGTTCCTTTTGCCTGATACGGTGTGTCTTTATAGTCGCTATACTCCACTGTATAAACGTATATGCCATCTGGGGCTGGTTTACCTAAATAATTGCCATCCCAGCCAATTTCGGTATTATCGGTTTCAAACAATTTTTCTCCCCAACGGCTGAAAATGCGCAAGGTATAGGTTTTCATACCACCTGAATTTGGTAGGAAAGTTTCATTTAAACCGTTTCCATCGGGGGTAAATGCATTGGGGATAAATAATACCGGATCGAAATAGATTTTTACGTCATTGCTCCAGCTTTCGCGGCCCAGGCCTCCGTTTTCGATGGCCTTTATTCGGAACCACATGCCAAAATGTTCTTTTCCGTTGCTAAAAAATTCGTTGGACGAATCGCTGTACGTGCGGTATAACTGCCAGCCCGTTTTATTTTCCAGCATGCGGTAAAGTTCGTAAGACTGAACTCCACCCGGAAAGCCCACATAATTAGTAAAGTTCAGGTGATAGGAAAACAAACCTACTTTTTTACCTTTTAACAACACATCGGTATGCTGATTGCTGTAAATACTATCGCCGCAAAGATTAATAATTACTGCGCGGTATTCATAACTCAAACTATCGGTTAGGGCACGTTTATCTGTAAAGAACAACTCAGCAGGTTCGCCATACCCTACAGTTCCGAAAGACCCGGTAGAGTTGCATAATCGGCGCTGTATCACTACTTTTTCGTTGTATCGAGGTGCGTTGATAAGGTTGTAATACACCAAAACATCATGGTCTGCATTTGGAGGTGGATCTACAGTAATCACATGGCACTCAATGGCCGGATTGTCGATAAACACATCTTTTTTAATTGTATCTCCAAGGCAACCAAATTCGCTGGTTTCCAGCACCGTTATCTGAGAGTTTTGAAGCCCGGTCCAGTTTACAGTTACACTATTGGTTGTAAGGCCATTGGTTATATTCCCGCCGGTAGTATTCCAGGCATAAGTGCTTTTGGGGAAACCGGTTACAGAATATTGGTAATTACTTAAATTTGGGTAACACAAAACATCCGACCCTGCAATGGGTGAAGTTCTGGGTTTGGGATGAATCACCAGCACTGAATCGTTCCAAGGACCCGGGCATCCGTATTGTGAGGTTTCCATAACTCTTACAGCAAAGCTGCCAAAAGTATCAAGCGGTATATCAATACTTGAAGTTCCTTGTCCGGTGAAGGATAAAGCATTTACCTGCCAGTTATATGTTGAACCGGCAAAACCATTTAGGGTAAAACGTCCGGTCGTTTTCTGCTGGCATACATCAAAATCGCCACTAATGGCAATTTTACCTGGCACCGGACGCAGATTTACAATGCGCGCATTGACTGGTGAAGAACATGGAATTCCTGTAACCGGATCTAATGCAGTGGATTGAACTCCCACAGACCCAATACCCGTTGCACCCCAATCTACCACAATGGAATCGGTACCCTGGCCAAATTTGATAGTACCGCGGGTAACATACCATTGGTAAGTTTCACCTTTTACAGATTTTATTTTATAAGAAACCCCTTTGGTAAATTCGCACAAACTGGTATCGCCAGCCGGGAATTGGCCTTTTAAGGCATGGTCTTTTACCACAATGAGGGCCACCGTATCTCCCTGACATCCAAATTTATTTATTTCAATCAGCTTAACAGATCCGATTCCTTTGCCTCCCCAATCTACCGTTATTTTGCTGCCCATGCCGCCACTGGCCTGCACACCGCCGGTTATTACCCATTTATACACCGAATTGGGTGTGGGAGGGTTTACTTTATACTCTATTCCGGGATTATTAGGACAAATGGAGTTTGGACCTTCAATGGGCGGGGTATTGGGATGAGATACAAATACCCTGAAGGTATCGGTAAGACTTGGACAACCCGCTATATTTTTCACGGTAAGAGTTACAAATCCATTGCCTTTTTGGTTCCAATAAACATTCAATCCATTGCCCGTTGCAGTGCCTACTATATTACCACCTTTGGCAGTCCACAAATAGGTTACGTTGGCGTCGGCAGAACTGGTAAATATGGTACTAAAATTCAAGCATACTGTATCTGTACCGGTAATTTTAGGTTTAGATGGCGCAGGTTGCAGGCTTACATTCAGAGACCGCACTGGTACTTTGCAACCGTATTGGCTGGTGATATATAAATCCACACGCCCCGAGGTTCCCCCACCCCAATTTACTGAAACAGTGGTGCGGGTTGAATCACCTACAATTGTTCCGCCCACTACACGCCACAGGTATTTATTGGTACCCGTGAAATTTGCTGCATTATAAACCACGTTCTGGGAATACTGGCACACATTTTTTGGTCCGGCAGGTTGCTCGGGAGGCATAAAAGGGGTTACATAAATAAGAACGTTTTCGTTAGTGAACTTTGCAGGGCAGCCATCATCTGTAGCTTCGAAAGTTACCCGGTATGGTTCTGTGCGCGCATGGTTGCAATCCGTGGTCCAGCAAAAGCGGATGGTAGCCTTTTGAATACCCGCTGCTGCTGGAGGGGTAAGTGTGGCCCGGGTGCCGGTAAATCCGTTTAGACCACTAATAATATCGCCACTTCCGGTTACGGTTACTTTATTGCTTAAGTCTTTGTCGTCGATACCTGTAACATCTTTACAAATCTGTGCACCGGCTTCTACGGTCCAAATATTAGAGCCCCCCTGATAAGCCAGACGGGGTTTATTATTAGGTTTACAATCAATTACAAGAATTTGTAAATCCAAACGGATACTGGATACTTTTAATCCATTGCGCCACTCGGTAACCTCAATAGCAACTGCGTATCTGCCTGCATTGGGTGCATAATAGGTTGTTAACCCTGTATAGGGATCAATACTGGCAAATCCTCCATTTCCAAAGGGTTTGGTGGTGGAATACCCGGCTTGATAATCTACATTGATAAAACCAGATTCATTGTCATCACAAAATGTTTGAATGGGATTGCCGTTGGTAGCGCCCTGCCAGGGGGTTACAAACCTGTAACTGAGAGAGTCATAGGCATTGTTATAAGGATCATCCACCGCTGCATTGATAACCACTGTGGTGTCTTTGGCACAAATGAATGGCACAGGCACACGGCTAAAGTTGGGCGCGCTGTTTTTTACTGCAGAGGGAGGAATAGTGGCATAATAGGTTTGACCTTGATAAGGCTGCCCGGTATTGTTGTTTTTAAGATTGTTTTGGGTATTTCGGCAACAGCGTTCCCAGCGCAAATGGTAACCCAGGCTGCTGTTGGCTAAGGTAATATTGCCTTCATAAATCCCTTGTTTCAAGCAGGCATTGGCAATTTCTTTACAGGTGGTATTTCCAACCGGGGGCACAGATCTTTCCGTAATCAGTGAAATATTTTCTGAACTGTATAATTGTCCATCACCCCGGAAAACACAAACTGTAATATCATTATCAAAAGGTACTTCGTCTTTTGTACCATCTTTTGAACAGTCGCGATAGACGTAAAGTGTAACCCGATAATTCGAAGTGGAACCATTCGACCCATTCAGGTGATAAGTCATATACCCACCCACCAGGTGTGTAGCTCCTACCCTGCCTGAGATTGCGAGAAATAAAAACCAAAGAAAGTGTTTAAATAAGGCGGGTCTGTTCATATACATCGCTGCTTGTACAAATATAAGACAAAATTAGTACCACTTTGGTTGGCTGTTATCCAAAATAAGGCAAAAATATTACAAATAGCGACCAAAAAATTATGCATTTTGCGTTCAGGGTTTCCAACTCCTATTTTTGCCAAATGTTTTATAAACCGGACTGTATTCATTTCCTGGGTCATATTCCCTGTAATCCACACAAGCAAAATGGATACCATTGCACCGATTGTCCGGCCTACACCCGTATCGAAAAACGGATACTGATTATTAAATTGGGGGCTATCGGCGATGTAATTCGCACCACTCCTTTGGTTACACGTTATAAAAAATTATACCCCAATGCCAAATTTACCTGGATTACCCTGTCTCCGGATATTTTGCCCAAAAAGGAAATCCACGAAATTCTGCGTTTGAATACCGAGACTGTATTGTATGTGCAAAACACCGAGTGGGACATTGCCATCAATCTGGATAAGGAAAAAGAAGCCAGTGGCTTGCTTGCCATGATTTCGGCCAAAGAAAAACATGGTTTTATTCTGAAAGACGGAGCTACACAACCCGCAAATAGCCTGGCTGAGCATAAGTTTCACACAGGTTTATTTGATGATGTAAGCAAGGCCAATACTAAAAATTATTGTACCGAAATATTTGAACTCTGCGGGCTAGAGTACAACAGCGAACCCTATTTATTGGATAATCATGCCAGTGCCGGTTTTACCTGGAATCTGGACCGCAGCAAGCCAATAATAGGTTTCAACACTGGATGTGGCGACCGCTGGACCACCCGCTTATGGAGCATCGAAAAATGGATCAACCTGGCCAAATTAATGATGGCTGAAGGATACCATGTGCTATTGCTGGGTGGAAAGCAGGAAGATGAAAGGAACAAAGAAATTCAGGCAGGCAGCGGGGCCACTTATTTAGGGCATTTTCCCCTTCCCCAGTTTATTAATCTTATCGATCAATGCGATTTGGTGGTTACACAAGTAACTATGGGCATGCATCTTACCTTGGGTTTGCAGAAGAAAATTGTGTTGATTAATAACATATTCAATTCATACGAATTTGATTTGTTCGGAAAAGGCAAAATCATTCAGCCACCCAAAGCCTGTAAGTGTTTTTACCGCGGCACCTGTGTAGATGGAACAAGCTGCATGGAAACCCTGGAACCCGATGCTGTAGCCCAAGCTGTTACTGAGGTTTTGGCCTTGTAACTATTTTTTCAGTGTTTTCACTGGCAAAAAATCAATAATTTGCTTATTTTTGCAGCCCGTTTGAGAGAACGGGAATATGGCGGGGTAGCTCAGATGGTTAGAGCACAGGATTCATAACCCTGAGGTCGGCAGTTCGATCCTGCTCCCCGCTACTGAAAGTAAAAGACTGTTTTAAACAGTCTTTTTTTATTTTCCAAGAGCACAGGGCGGCAGTTCCCCGATAGCGATCGGGAACTCCCCAGACGAAACATAAATCTGCTTTGCGATTTAAGTTTGTCTTGGGTCCACGATTAGCTAACAAATCAAAGATTTGTAAGCTATATCGGGGCCCGCTACTGAAAGTAAAAGACTGTTTTAAACAGTCTTTTTTTATTTTCCAAGAACACAGGACGGCAGTTCGTCCCGATAGTGATCGGGAGCTCCCCAGACGAAACTTAAATCTGCTTTGCGATTTAAGTTTGTCTTGGGTCCACGATTAGCTAACAAATCAAAGATTTGTAAGCTATATCGGGACCCGCTGCTGAAAGTAAAAGACTGTTTTAAACAGTCTTTTTTATTTTCCAAGAGCACAGGACGGCAGTTCGTCCCGATAGTAATCGGGAGCTCCCCAGACGAAACATAAATCTGCTTTGCGATTTAAGTTTGTCTTGGGTCCACGATTAGCTAACAAATCACAGATTTGCAAGCTATATCGGGACCCGCTACTGAAAGTAAAAGACTGTTTTAAACAGTCTTTTTTTATTTTCCAAGAGCACAGGACGGCTGTTCCCCGATAGCGATCGGGAACTCCCCAGACGAAACTTAAATCTGCTTTGCGATTTAAGTTTGTCTTGGGTCCACGATTAGCTAACAAATCACAGATTTGCAAGCTATATCGGGACCCGCTACTGAAAGTAAAAGACTGTTTTTAAACAGCCTTTTTTTATTTTCCAAGAGCACAGGACGGCAGTTCCCCGATAGCAATCGGAAGCTCCCCAGACGAAACTTAAATCTGCTTTGCGATTTAAGTTTGTATTGGGTTCACGATTAGCTAACAAATCAAAGATTTGCAAGCTTTATCGGGACCCGCAATAGCATAAATGATGGCCATTAAGAATATATTTTTTATCTCAACTGTATATTATAAATTCCGTTATTTTGTATACGTATTGCATTAAACTAGATATCCGATAGGTTTAACATTTTAATTTTTGCCAACGTTTATATAACGGCTTTGTAACGTATTTCTATTGTATAAATATGGTTTTTAAATGTCTGTATACCTACCTAAGTTATTCCTTGTGTATTCAGTAACTATTGTGTATTTTCGAATCATGCCCATACATACCGATATACTTACATACAACCATGGTCAACTGCCCGACGATGCTGCAATATGCGAATTGCTGGCTTCGCTGATTGATGCTGAATTATTTGAGGCTGAAAGCAAAATTTGGCATGGACACCCTGTGTGGTTTTTGGATGGGAACCCAATTGTGGGGTATAGCAAACAAAAAGCAGGCTGGAGATTGATGTTTTGGAGTGGTGCAGATTTTGAAGAATCGGATTTGAATGTAAAAGGCGAAAAATTCAAGGATGCTTCAATCTTTTACAATTCTCATAACGAAATTGATGCCAAAACTGTAACAACCTGGTTGAAAAAATCGCGCGAAATTCAATGGGATTATAAAAATATTGTAAAACGAAAAGGTGTATTGGAAAGATTGAAATAATTAAAACACAAATCAGATGAATTCCACTGCGCATCACGATGAACGGATTGCCAAAATGACCTTTGCTTCGGTATATCCACTGTACGTTACCAAAATTGAAAAAAAGGGACGCACAGAGGCGGAATTGCAAGAGGTAATTGAATGGTTAACTGGTTATGATTTAAAAAAACAGCAAAAATGTATTGCGGAAAAACTAACTTTCGAACAATTTTTTAAAGAAGCCAAACTCAATCCCCATGCAGGTTTAATTACGGGAGTTATTTGCGGATACAGGGTAGAAGAAATTCAGAATCCGCTTACCCAACAGGTGCGTTATTTGGATAAATTGGTAGATGAATTGGCTAAGGGCAGGGCTATGGAGAAGATATTGCGCAAGGGATAATTAGATTTTATATCCTTTTAATTGTAATTTATTCATACATTTCTTTGCATTTTTTCGCATTAATTTGTTAAAATAATTCTGTATTTCACCCGTTTAGAGATTAAGCCAGTCACATAATATTTTTATTTAAAAATATAAAAGCTGCACCCTATTTCTAAAGTGCAGCCCGGAGTGAAAATTAATTTGAATCGCCAATAGGCAACCTTACCTTTTATCTTTTTCCAGCGCCTCAAGTCTGCGCATGAGCTCAATTATGAGTTGTTTTTGATTTTCAAGTTCAGATTTTTGTTTCTCAATAATGGATTGCTGGTCTTGAACTGCTTTTACTATTAATGGAGTAACTTGTCCATAATCCACCATCCAATTGGTGCTATCATTGCCTTTTACTACTGGATTTGGATAAACCGAATAGAGTTGTTGAGCAATGAACCCAGTTTGCTGATATTTTCCACTATCGCGTTTAAATGTATAATCCCTCACTTCAATTTTCATAAGATCATCTAAACCATAATGGGTAGGTTTAATGTTCTCTTTTAATCGAATATCACTGCTTGTAACAAAACTGCAACTACTGCTGCTGCTTTGAATTACCCCGCCAAATGCGGTAGAATTGCTTGGATTTACAAAAGTGAAAATATTGCTTTGAAAGCTTGAATTGTAAGAATCACTGCCCGACCGAATTAATACACCGTTGTTCAGTGATGAACTGGAATTTGTAGTATTTCGAATATCAACCACCCAGTCCGTTCCTGAAGTAGCGTCGGTAACCACTAATTTACGATTCGGAGTGCTCATTCCAATCCCTACATTTCCACCGCCATTAAAAACAGCATCATAAACATTGGTTGCACCTGTTACTGAAGAAACGTATAAACCATATACACTTCCTCCGCCACTCCAGGTTCCGGTGCTTTGAATTTCAAGGCCATATTTTGCATTAGAAACACTGCTTGCTGTGGCTGTATTGCTCACAAGCATTCCAGTAAATCCTGCGGTTTTTGCCCCGCTTGCCACTACTGAAAGTTGCGATGTTGGAGAAGATGTGTTGATACCCACAAATCCTGTGCTGCGCACAATGCGAATGGGCTGGCTCAAAAATGCACCGGTATCATCGTACCGATTGATAAAGAAATCGGAACCTGCATTGCTACCCGATTCGCTGGTATTAGATTTTCCAAAAAGCCAACGTTTATAGTGGGTTGAGCTGGAACTGTAGGTCTTAAACAATACCCCATTTTCCTGGCCCGATGCACTTGCAGCTGAAATATAAGCGGCATTGCTGCTGCTTGTTACATTTGACTCGGCAGCTGAACTGCTGCTGACATGCAGATTATATAGGGGTGCGGTTGTGCCTAAACCTAAATATCCGTTAGCGGATTTGAGTATCATTTTTACACTGCTGTTGCCCCTGATTAGCAGATTGCCCGCGCCTTCACTATTGGAACTTCCTGTAGAAATAAAGTCAAAAACAGTTCCACCGGTGGTGGTATTGTACAAACTTTGCCAGGTTCCGGTTGAAGCTGCCGATTGCACTAATAATGCACTATTGATTGATGAATTTACATGAACATAATAGGCCGGAGAGGAAGTCCCCAACCCTATATAACCTGAATTATTGTTGTAAATATTTCCGCTGTTGCTGGTCCAAACGCTGTTTAATGTACTGCCGCTGAAACTAAGTCCGTTACCTGCAGTAATTACACTGGAAGGCGATGCCCAGCTTGCGTTACCGCTTGCATCTGATTTTAATACATACCCGTTGGTAGCTCCATTGGTAAGTTTTAAAAACTTAGTAGCCAGGCTATCGTTGATAGTGAGGGATTTATTCGAAAAATTCCCATAAACCAACGGGGTGGTTGTGTTTGAATTGCTGATGTAAAGCCGGTTTGAATTGGTTTCATTGTAACCTGCCTGGTAACCGATAAATACATTGGATGAACCCGTTACAGCAGAATAGCCTGCCTGATAACCGACAGCTACATTTGAATTACAGGTTGTAGTATTTCTCAATGCCTGATACCCCAATGCTACATTGGCTGAAGCCGTGGTGGTGGCATATAAACTTTGTGAACCTAAGGCAGCATTGCCAGTGGCGGTGGTAAAGCCAAAGATTGATTGATCGCCAAATGCAACATTATCAGTACCCGTATTATTTGCAGGGGTTGCACTTCCGTACAAAGCCTGATAACCAACGGCTGTATTGTAAGTGGATATTCCATTGGTGCGATTATCTGCATTGAACAATGCTTCCACACCCACTGCCGTCATGCGCGAATTTGCTTTGTTTGACTTCAGTGCCTGGTAACCTATTGCAACGACATTGGTACCGGTGGTAAGTGCACTGGCGGCATTGTTTCCGATTGCGGTATTGTAACTGGCTGTAGTATTATTAGCCAGTGCGAATGCGCCCAGCGCAGTATTGCTTTGTCCGGTAGTATTGAGATTCATGGATTGATACCCCAAGGCTGCATTATACGACCCGGTGGTGTTAATGGATAATGCATTTTCACCAATTGCCGCATTGGCAATACCAGTTGTATTTGCATATAGTGTATTATACCCAACTGCAGTATTGTCTCGGCCTGTGGTAGTATTTACCATCGAACTATGTCCCACAGCGGTATTGTTTGTTCCCGTTAAACTGCTGGAGGAGAGATTGGTTTCGCCAATGGCAATATTGGAAGTCGCATTTTTTGTACCTGCCATAGCACTGCGACCAATGGCAATATTGGAACTGCCGCTTGTATCATTTTGCAAAGTGAACACACCTACTGCTACATTATTTATACCCGATTTATTCGCGGCCAGGCTGCTTGATCCTATGGCAATATTGTAATTTCCGGTAGTATTTGATTCCATAGATTTATAACCCAGGGCCGTATTATCCTTCCCGCTGGTATTATAATACATTGCATAATCGCCCAAGGCAGTATTGTAAGCCCCACTGGTATTGCTATATAAGGCAGCAAAGCCAACCACAGTATTTTGAATACCGGTGGTATTTTTATATAGAGTCCAGTTACCAATGCCGGTATTATAATATCCGGTGCGGTTGTAGTACATACTAGAGGTTCCAACTGCAAGATTATATCCATTGCTGGTATCACTAAAAAGCGCGTATGCACCCAGTGCTACATTAGAATAACCCGTTTTATTATTATAAAGCGCAGCACTGCCCAAGGCGGTATTATAACTACCTGAAGTATTGGCTTGCAAGGCCCATGAACCCATTGCTGCATTTTCTATACCCGTAGATGGAACATTAAAACTGTTGTAACCAAAGACTGAATTGCCATAACCAGGATCTATTAACCCGGATTTTTTGCCGTAAACCCGAATTCGGAGAGCCACAGAATCTGAAGTGCCTATAAATGCACTTGAATCTAAACCAGCATTTCCCTTTGTTTTCCAAGCATAGGTATTAAAGGGGATTTTCGCAACACCCCCGTTGGATAGTAGCAGGGAATCATTTTTAAGCGATAATGTTTGTATTTCGTTGGTGCTGCTGCTGTCTTGATCGGCTACAGAAAAACTGCCACCATTCAGAGATAGTTTTACCTGATTGCCATTTTTACTCAGGGTTTGTATTTCATTGCTGCTGCTGCTGTCTTCATCGGCAACCGAAAAACTACCACCGTTCAAGGAGAGTTTTACAAGATTACCCGTTTTGCTTAGGGTTTGAATTTCATTACTGCTATTGCTGTCCGCATCTGCTACCGAAAAACTACCCCCATTTAAGGATAATTTTACCTGGTTGCCACTTTTGCTCAAGGTTTGAATTTCATTGCTGCTGCTGCTGTCTTCATCGGCCACTGAAAAGCCGCCTCCTCCCTTGGAAAGGGTTACCCAGTTGCCGCTTTTTGCCAGGATTTGTAATTCATTCGTAACTGAACTATCTCCATCAAAAATGTTGAGGGTGGTTGGAATCCATTTATTTCCATTCCAAACCAAAACCTGATTTGACAATGCGCCCCCATCCCCAATTTGAGACGGAGAAATAACTGCATTGCTGCTCAAGGCCGAGGCCATATTTGAATACAATGCATAGGGCACACTCAATAATTGATGTGTACCAGTGATGCTATAATTTGAACCTCCGGAGGGATCTGTTTCAATCTTGATAAAATATGCACCGGCCGACCAGTCAATTCCAGAAAAACTGCCCACAGATGGATTTCCTGAGCCAATTTCAACGGTTACCAAACCATTTGCATTGGTTTTGGGCGGTGTTGCATATGTTTCTTTATAAACCACAGTCCCAGTAGAGCTTCCAAGTAATATGCTTACCTGCATGCCAATAGCGGTATTTAACACCAAGGTGTTATTGGAGTTCCGAATCACCGCCTGGTAAGTGATTTTTTGGGGTGTTTGGGCATTTAATTGCATGGCCAACACACTTAAAGCAAAAATCAGTATGCGAAATTTCATATTAGTTTTTTACGATTTTGGTAGAAAAAATGGTTTCATTTTCTTTGAGCAAACAGGCCATATACATGCCTGCAGACAAGTTTTGTAGGCTTACCTGGGTTTGACTTTGCAACAGATTGGATGCAATAACTTCTCTCCCGTTGAGATCGGAAATTTTTAAAGTAACCGGAGTCGAAATTCCCGAAATCCTAATCTCAATCCAATCCACCGCTGGATTTGGAAATAAGTTTACCTTCAGGGATTGGGCTTTGATGTAACCATTGGTTAAAATCTCGGCAGGTTGCTGCGGGCCTTGGGTTATCACCAAACTACCCTGAGTTTGATTTGTATATAGGGGAACGCCTAAACTGTATTCTGCGGTTCCGCCGCTACCGCTTGCACTGCCTCCAGCAGCCAAAGCCGTTTCCTGAGCCTGAAGGTTGAATACGGGAAAACTGATAATGACAATGCTTGACACCCATTTTACCCAACGGAATTTTAGCCCACTCATCATAGTGGGTACAAAGGTGTAGCTGAACCCGATTATTAATTCAATTTTAGAGGGTTACAAATGGATAACAAAAACCTACTATCCTCTACAGCAAAGAGTTTTCCCGTCCTCTTGAATACATGATTAATGGGTATCCAAACCCCATTTTTTATTCAAGCTATCTAAAATCTAAGGTCTCTGACTATAGAATTTACCTAAGTTTATTACCCAAAACTTTGAATGAATTCGGATAAACTATCGTCGGCATCCAGTCCAAGTTTCTTCTTCAGTCGGTTTTTGGCCATTTTGATAGATTCGTAAGAAATGTTTTTCAAAGAGGCTATTTCTTTGTTATTGAGTTTGGACTTAATCAAGCCACATAATTCTATTTCACTTTTGGTAAGATTGGGGAATTGCTGCTTGAGATTATCAAAAAAACGGGCATTTACATTTTCGATATTTTCCAGCAGTACTTTATTCTTTTCATCCGGCAGGGTTAAAAGCTGAAGTTCGGTAATGTATTGTTTGAGGGCCGGAATGATATCGGCTTCCTTTTTACCCACAATAACTTTCAGTTTTTTAAGCAGCACCTGTTTCAATTTCATTTCATGCACTGAAAGTACAGAGGTATTGGTAAGGTCTGATTGCTTTTGTTGCAGCTCTGTTTGCAGCTTTTGATTTTCAAGTATCTGGTTCTTGATTTTTAATTGTTGCAGTGAATTTTCAAGGTTGGCTATTTCAATCGCCGCATTTTGCTGGGCAATTCTCCGATTTTTAAGTGTATACAAACTTGTTACTGCACCGATGGATAGTATGAACCCCAGGGCAATGATCCAACCATACAATCTGCGTTTCTGCGATTCGGATTGAGCCAGTTGGGTTTTTATTTCCAGTTCGGTTCTCAGATTTTTTATATTAAGTTGCATCAGTTCCGATAAACTTCTATCCAGTTGGGTAGCTTTAACAAACTCTTTATCTTCGAGCAAATTCTTAATTTTATTCTGTTGTTTCAGGCTTTCAGCTGTGTTGTTTATCCCAACATAGTATTGCAGTTTTTGCCATTCGTACAGATATTTAAGTTCCATAAAACGCGCATGATTTTTAGAATTGTCAAGGGCATTTTCAATTTGCACAAATAAGGGCGGTAAAGCTGTAAAATTATTTTCGGCTAAATAGGTTTCAACCAAGCCTTCCAATGCCTGAGATTGTCTGAAAGGGCGGACAATTTCTGTTGCCAATTTCAGGTTTTTTAAGTAATAATCCCGGGCTAAAGACAGCTTTTTTTGGAGCAAAAAACATTGTGCCAGATTATCCTGAATGCCGATTTTGAAATTCAAATCACCTCGGATACTGTGATCGAAATAATGCAAAGCTGAATTGAAGTACACAATTGCCGAGTCGATGCGCGAAATTTTCTGCCAATAAATACCATAATTATTCATGGCAGCGGCTCGTGTATAGGCATCATTATTTTTAAATGACTCTGCCAAAGCCTTTTTAAAATAATAACCGCAACTGTCCCAATTGCGTTGCAGCATAAAAGCACTGCCAATGGAAGAAAGTAAAAAATATAAATGCCCATTGCGCTTTTCACCCAATCGTTGAACCCAGCCCATGGCAATTTTATTATGCTCTATTGACAGCGTATTAGAACCAACTGAATTGAGCAAACTCCCAAATTTCTCGTGCAATTCTATGGAGATTTCATTGGGTTGTTTCAATTGCTTTTCCAGTTCAAAACATTGCGAATAGATTTTTATCAATTCTGATTTAGATGCGGTAGGAACAATTTCTACTTTTTTTAATCCATCCTTTATTGAGGCCACTATAGCTGCGTCATTGGCTTTACAATTAGTAAAACTATAAAAAATAAGCAACCCAGAGAGCAGGTAAACTTTGCCCTTTTCTGGGAAAATTATTCGATTGAAGGCGGAGCACATACAAAAAACAAGCACAAATATATATGCCCAGTGTTTTTAAAAAAGCAGATAACCCATACAGTCTATCGCTTTTCTTCTGATGGGTTAATCAAAACCGGCACCTGACCATTGGAAATAATTAGTTTAGCATTAGAAGAGTTTTCTAAAGATTTCAGTGCCTGTATGTAATTGTATTGAAGAAGCTTAGTGCTCAACGAGCTGTCAATTATGTTTTGTGCATGTTTTATCCCTTCAGCTTCTATCATCAAACGTTCGGCTTCTCTTTTCTGTTTTGCAATCACAAACTCCATTTGCAAAGCTGCTTGTTCTGCATTCACTTTATTTTGAATGGCATCTACCATTGATTGGGGTAATAAAATATCTTTCAACAGCACCGCATCAATTACAAATCCTTTACTGCCAATATGATTGCGTAATTCTTCTGCAACAACTTTCTCCACTTTTTCACGTTCTATTGCATATAATTCTTTGGCATAATATCGTGAACTAACTTCACGGGCGGTGGCTAAAAAATTACTAAGTACAATTACATTTTCATAATTGGTTCCAAACTCCTGGTAAACTTTTTTAACCGAATCCGGATTTACATGGTAAAGCAAGGTAATCTGTGCATTCACACTCAGTCCCTCTTTAGTAGGTAAAGGAAGTGTTTCATAAATTTCTACAGTTCGCACATTAATTGTGATGAACTTGGAAATAAAGGGATTAAAGAGGTGGGGGCCCTGGGTAATAATACCCGGGTTAAGTTTTCCAAGTTTTTGTTTTAAACCAATTTCACCTGGCCGGATAACTTTGCAGGAGAAAAGCAAAACACATGCAGCCAAAAGGCTTGCATTCACAATCTTAGAGTTTTTCATTGCATTTTCATTTGTACGAATATTTAAACTACAAAATCTATACCTAAAAAATCTGCATAACACTGTCAAAATCTGCAATAGAATCCGACTTTATAATCCTTGAAATCGCATCCTTAAAATAGGTAATATTGCAATGTGAAAACCCGATTTCTGTTATTGCTGGCTTTACTCCCCCACTTTGTCTTTTCGCAATCTCAAAAATGGAAAGGGGGCTGGACCACCGTTATCTATGTTGAATCTGTACCCATAGATGTGCGATTTAATATTCAGGATAAACATAGCGGCTATGTAACGCGTTTGGATGTTCCCCAGCAAGGCCTTAAAAATTTTGCTACAAACTCTACCAGTATAGAGCACAACCAAATCACCATAGAAATGGAAGATTTAAAGGCCGTGTTTAAAGGCAAACGAACCGACTCGAGCCATATACAGGGAATATTTACCCAAAACGGTAAAAATCACAACCTGGTTTTGACCAGAACCTGGGGCATATGGCCGGTACCTAAACCCCAAACACCCTTGCCACCCTTCAATTACTTTACCCGGGATTTTAAAATTCCTTCCTACGATTTCAGATTTAAAATTGCAGGTACAATTTCGGCGCCGGATAGTGTACACCCACACCCGGCCATTATTTTAATTTCTGGGAGTGGTGCTCAGGACAGGGATGGAAGTATTGGCAACCACCATCCATTTGCCTTGCTTGCCGATGAATTTACCAAAATGGGATATACCGTAATGCGGTGCGACGACCGTGGTGCGGGCAAAACCACAGGGAGTCCGGCTTCTTTGCGCAATACTACCACCGCCGATTTTGCAGGTGATGTAAGTTCTTTTGTTGATTATTTAAAACAATTCCCTTTTGTAGATTCAAACCAAATTGGATTATTAGGCCATAGCGAAGGCGGTGCTATTGCGCCAATGGTGGCGGCACAACGAAAGGATATTGCTTTTTTACTTTTACTTGCTGCCCCGGGTATCTCGGGAAAAGAATTAAATATTTTTCAAAATGAAATTGTATTAAAATCTTCAGGCATGAAAAAAAGGCAACGAATTTCGTATATGAAATTGCATAGCCATTTGATGGATGCCGTTGATGCAAGCCGAGATACAAATGATTTTAAACCCAGATTTGATTCTGTAATAAGGGACTGGAAACAAAAAGAAGCGACCTATATTTTGCGTAAAAAAGTAGCTGGAAATGATAAAAATATAGCTGCCATTTATAAAAGATATGAGGGCTTTTTTATTCCATGGTGGAAGTACTTTTTGGCCCTGAATCCCGCAGAAAACCTGAAAAATGTGCATTGTCCGGTACTTGCCATAAATGGAAGTAAAGACAATCAGGTAGAATCTAAAACCAATTTACCTATTATTAAAAATAGTTTGGAAAAAGCTGGCAATAAAAACTATACAATTACTGAAATAAATGGATTGAACCACCTGTTTCAACACTGCAAAACCTGCAATCTGCCTGAGTATTTTATATTGGATGAAACCTTTAATACCGAAGCATTGCAAGTAATAAAAGATTGGTTACAAAAAAATGTACCGGTTCGTTAATGATTAAGGTTTAATGGACAGCCGGGGATTAATTCAGCTTTGATCCTGCAGTTACATTGTACATTGTACATTTTGCATTCAATTGTTTCATCCCTACAGGATTTAATCTTTTGGGGTAATATCTTTTACCTATATATCGTCCCTACAGGACTATACTTTTTTTACAATAATGCAAAGTCTGCGAAGCTTTGAGTTTAGAGGATAATAATCAGTAGAAGTGGCTATCTTATCCTTATTTACATCCTTTATTTATTGCAGTTAAAATCGCTTTTACATTTTGCACCATGCACTTTGCACCACTCATTAAAAATGAGGTGGATTGTACTCCCCGCTCCCTGCTCCCTGCTCCCTGCTCCCTATCAGAAGTCTATGCGGAATTTTTCTCTTCTCAGTTCGCTGAACGGAAGTGGATTGGCGTAGTCTTCGGCGTGCTGCTTGCGGGTTTGAACTATATGTATGGCTTCATATATAGCATTGCGGAAAGATAGGGTTTCTGCGGTTCCTTTACCAGCAAGTGTATAGGCTGTGCCATGATCGGGCGAAGTGCGTACAATGGGCAAGCCAGCGGTGTAGTTTACGCCATCAAAAAATGCAAAAGTTTTAAAGGGGATTAAGCCTTGGTCGTGATACATAGCCAGGACTGCATCGAATTGCCTGAATTGCCCGCTTCCAAAAAAGCTATCGGCGGGGTAAGGGCCATAAACCAGTTTATCTTCTTTGAAAACCGAAGCAATGGCAGGTTTTATAATTTCTTTTTCTTCGCTGCCCAGCAAGCCACTGTCTCCGGCATGCGGATTGAGTCCTAAAACGGCAATGCGGGGTTTGGTTACTCCAAAATCCTGATACAGGGAGGCATGCAGGGTTAACAGTTTTTTGCGCACCACCTCCGTAGTGAGTTTTTTACCCAGCTCGGTAACAGGTACATGCTCAGTTGCCAGGGCTACTTTCAGTTCTTCACATACCAGCAACATGGCATAGTCTTCCACTCCAAAAAACTCTGCTATATAACCGGTATGGCCTGTAAAACCGGGTTTATTTTCAGCTACAGTATGCTTATCCAATGGGGCAGTAACGAGTGCATCTATATCGCCTTTTTTGGCATCTTCCAGGGCTTTATCCAAAGCCTTCAGGGCTTCTAAGCCGGCCTGGGCAGAAGCAACACCTGCTGCAACCTCCATTGGCTGATCGGTGCATGGCACCAGATTCACCTTGCCTGCTTTGGCTTCAGATGCATTGCGTATTTGGTTATACACAGGCTCCTGCATATCCAGCACCCTCTTATAATAAGCAAAAGCTTTATTGGAAGCATAAATTACCGGAATGCAATACTTCAGAATATTGGCATCGGCAAAAGTGCGTATAATCAGCTCCAGTCCTATTCCGTTGGTATCTCCCTGGGTTATTCCTACCCTAACCATTTTTTTATCCATTGGCTCTGTTTTTCAAAAATTCAGTTATCAATCTTACACCTACACCTGTGCCGCCTTTGCCTCGGTAAGAATCGGGTGCGGTATTAAATGCAGTGCCTGCAATATCGAAATGCAACCAGGGGTAATTGGTAAAGTGTTTTAAAAACATGGCGGCATTTTGTGCTCCCCCTTCAGATTTTCCGAGGTTTTTAAGATCGCTGATATCCCCTTTCATTTCATCGGCATATTCATCCCACAATGGCAATTCAGCCACGCGTTCGTACACCCTTTCACCGGCATATTTTACTGCATTTTTTACATTCTCTCCGGCTGTTCCCATCAATGCGCTGCCGTAGCTGCCTAATGCACGCATAGCGGCCCCTGTGAGGGTGGCAAAATCCATCACCAGTTCGGGATCGTATTTCTGCGCAAAAGCAAGGGCATCGCACAAAATCAGCCGGCCTTCGGCATCGGTATTGAGCACTTCTACCGTAGTTCCATCAAAGGTGGTAATAATATCTCCCGGACAAATGGCGTTTTCACCCGGGCGATTGTCGGTAGCAGGTACCAAAGCAATCAGCCAAAGGGGCAATTTCAACTTGGCTGCGGCATACATAATGCCACCCACTGCAGCACTGCCTGCCATATCACATTTCATCTGATCCATGCTGTTGGGCGTGGGTTTTAAACTCAGTCCACCGGTATCAAACACTACCCCTTTTCCTACCAGCACTATAGGTTTGGCATTTTTTGCACCGGCTGGTTTGTATTCCATAATGGAAAATGTTGGTGGATCCTGGCTGCCTTTGTTCACAGCAAGTAGTCCACCCATTTTTTGACTTTCAATCTGGGCTTCATTCCATACCTCCACCGTAAATCCAGCTTCTTGCCCCATTTCTACAAAGGCATCGGCCAGGTTTTGGGCATTCAGTTGGTTTGAGGGTTCATTTACCAAATCGCGCGATTTGTAAACGGCTGAAACAATGGCCTTTAATTCGTCCATCCCTTCAGCCCCTTCACCTGTGATTCCCACATGCGCCAGCGTATTGGCTTTGGTTTGACGGTCTTTGAGGTATTTATCAAATTTATAATTGCCCAGTAAAATTCCTTCAGCAAGTGCCAATGCGTATTCGGCACGGTTATCGGTATTGATGATTTGGGCCTCGGTTTGTTTATCCGCATTCAGGGCTTTAGCCAAATTGTTACCAGCCTTTCGCAGGCGTTCTGTTTCGGCATGGCCATTGCCTTTTACCCGTTCCAGGTAATAGGAACCCTCAGCTCCAATAAAAGTGTAGGATGTGATATCCTCATTCCAGCGTTGAATAAAAAAGTCGGTAACCTGCGCTGGAATTGCGGCATTGCGGATTGAATCTTTATTTTCTGAAAGTATGATGGTTGACATAGAATGCTAAGGCACGCGAAATAACAGGATTGCGGTCAATGTTTTTAAACATAATCTAAATTTGGATACAATAAAATTGTGTTGGTAGGGTTCATTTCTACTGCTATACTCAAAGCCTGTATATTTATAGTTGTAAAATTTTAATTGCGTTTTCATGGATGACCATCCTTGCCTCACTTTCTGGGTTATGTATAAAAGTCTCAAATCCGGAATTGGTTTAAAATGGCAATTCACAAACAAAAACCCATCCGAGCCATTGCCGTAAAAAAGGCCATCCGTTGCCAGACAGCCTTTTTCGATTCAAGTATGTATATTTTTTAATAGGCACCCAGCAAGGTGTGCAGTTTTTCAATGGCTTTGTTGTTGGGCTCACCCATAAAACGGGCTACTTCATCGGCACTGTCCAGGGCAAAGCTGCGCATATGCTCGGGCATATCGGCGCGGTGCTTATTTACAAAGTAGGTAAATTCATTTACACAGTATTCCCAATCGGTTTCATTCAGGTTCAACCAATCGAACAGGGCATCTACCTTATTCGGCACATATCCTTCAAATCCAGCCAGGTCTCCGCTGTTGTGCATCCAAATGCGGCTCACGCATTTTTTCAGCAATTCCATTCCATCGGTATCCACAGGCCCTGCGGCAGAGGCAATTCCGTAATAGAGATAGCCCAGCCGGGTGTAAAATTCCTGCCAGGTAATGGTATCATTTTGGGTTATAGTGTCAGTCATAGAAGCAAAATTAGGCAGCTAAAACCAAAGAACGATTCCAAATAACTAACGTTTGTTAGTTTCTTAAAGTATAGTCTATAATCAACCTGGGTATAAAAACGCCCTACCTTTGGGTTGCCAGAAGCGAAAATTAATGTTGAGAAATGCCGGCAATTGAAAGTATTTTTAGGAAGTGCGCAGAATACGTCTATCTTTGCAGCTCAATATTAATTAAAAATGAACACAGGAATTGTAAAGTTCTTTAATGACTCCAAAGGATTTGGATTTATCAAAGACGATCAGTCAAACACAGAGTATTTTGTGCACGTTACCGGCCTTATCGATGAGGTTCGTGAAAACGACGAGGTAACTTTTGAACTGAAAGAAGGAAAAAAAGGATTAAACGCGGTGAACGTTAAGCGCGCATAAGTTTAAAACCATTTAACACTTTGAAAGCCCCTGCTAGCAGGGGCTTTTTTTATTTCTTACTTCTATAAAACTGCAGCAAGGTAAACCCAAAAATTATCTTCATATCTGTAAAGCGCGACATTTTGTAGGTTTTGAAAGGCCCCATATCAGAGCTGAACTGTAAAAAATAGTTGAGGCTTTTGATTCGATAACTTACCCCTGCCCGGTATCCCAGATTGTAAACTGAATAAATCTGGGTATTTTTATCAAAGCTAAGCTTACGACTGGCCTGCGGTTCGGCGGTGTTTTCGTGCCCGGTAATGGTGCGTTTAGGTTCTAAACCTATTAAAAAAGCAAACTTACTTTTGGGCGATAAAAACTCAATTTGCAACGGCACACTCAAATAATTCATGGTAAGAAAAACCACAGTGGGACTGTCGTTTCCTGTAAACCGGTAATTCACTCCATTGGTCTGAAAACCGATATTCCAGGCCAGATAATCACTGCGTTTGTAACGGTAATTCAACCCTACCCAATAATTGTGACTAAAGTTGGTTTTGCCATTGTATCCTTTGCTGTAGGGCTTAATTATATTTATGCCAAAACGGGCGTCTACGGAATGAGTTTGCGCGGTTGCATTATAAAAAATAAATAGAACCATTAAAATGCCTGCATACCTCATTAGATTATATTTAAAACAAACAGATGCCAAAATTTATTTACGAAGTTAAATAAAAAAAATCAATCCCTTAATAACTTGGGAAATTGGATAGAATTAGCCACCCCTGATATGGATTGGAAAAAGATGCCAGCTTGATGCGGGTTTTCCATTTCTGGTTTCAGGTATCCAATAAACTTCTTTCAATAATTTTATAATTTGATTTACGAATTCCGGATTATTTTTGTCGTTTTCAATTACAGTAATATTATTCATTTGACCGCTTGAATCAATTGAAAAGCGAATCAAAATGGTATAATCATTCAAATCTTCGGGCAACACCAATCTACGATTTAATAACAGCGAGACGGCGTTCCTAAAATCAAAATTCAAATCAATGGTATCTGCTGGTTTTAATTTAAATTCCTTTACCTTAGCCTTGCTATTGTGTGCGCTATCTGCGGATTGCGCAGAAGCAGCTATAACACAACCACACAGAAAAAACAGATAAAGAGCCAATTTCATACTTAGTGCTACATTAATGTTTAACACCAGAACTGATGTTGCGTTATCATTTTGGGGTCATTTATTTACAAAAATAATGAATAGAAACTGGTTCCACATGCGTTAAAAACTTTACTGCTAAATTCAAAGGCACTCCCCTATTTTTGCCCTACTTTATGACCAAACTCCGCATTGGCATTCTATTTGGTGGCAGCAGCCGCGAACGCGAGGTTTCCTTTGCCGGGGGCCGCACGGTTTACGACAACCTGGATAAAAGTTTATTCGAACCGGTTCCCATTTTTATCGACTCATTTGGCCGATTCGTTTTGCTCGATTGGCAAAATGTATACAAAGGCAGCATCCGCGATTTTTATCCACCTGCCTCTTTCCTGCCGCCAATGCCGCAGGGTTTTCAGATTTATGCCGAAAGCCTGAATCCAGACGAAACCACCCGGGCTGCTATGGCCGCCGCCATTGGCAAAGAAATTCCCATGCACGAATTGCCCTTGCATATCGATTTTGCCTTTCTGGCCCTGCATGGGGTTTATGGCGAAGACGGCTCCATCCAAGGGGTGCTTGAGTGGTTGAAAATCCCTTACAGCGGCTCTGGAATTTTTGCCTCCTCCCTGGGAATGAACAAGGCATTGCAAAAAGACTTTCAGGAACGCGCCGGCCTTTATGTAAACCAATACCAGGTGCTGCGCCGCGATGCCTGGGTATATGCGGATGAGGATTACCGCGGCCGATTGTTTAAATTTTACAATGTAGAGTTTAGCGAGCATTTTGTAATTAAACCCGCCAACCAGGGCAGCTCATTGGGAATATCGGTATTGCAAAGTCCAGATTACGAGACCTTTTGCAACGCCATGGACCTGGCCTTTTTCCGTCAGGATATCTACGCTGCAGACTGGGCAGAAATGGATGAAGAGGCTAAGATTCAGTTTATTAAAAATACCACCGATATACGTACCGGACTGGGTTTACCCATTAAACTGGATGGCGAAACCATTTACCGCCCGGATATTTTACTGGATAAAATCAACCAGCATTTAGGTATAAATGAAGTGGTACTGCTTGAAGCCTATGAAAACGAAACCGCAGTTGTAATTGAAGAGTTTATAAACGGACGCGAGTTTAGCTGCATTGTTATTCGCGATGAGCATGGTAATCCGCTGGCCTTACCCCCTACTGAAATTAAAAAAAGCACCGAACTTTTCGACTACCGCAGCAAGTATTTGCCCGGATTGAGTCATAAAGAAACACCCATTCAAGCCAGTGAAACCGTAATTGGAGAAATACGCGAGGCTTGCACCGCATTGTTTGACTATTTCGGGTTTAATGTATACGCCCGTATTGATGGATTTGTAACCCGGGACGGGGAAATTTTCCTCAACGATCCCAACACCACCAGCGGCATGATGCCCAGCAGTTTTTTCTTTCACCAGGCGGCTGAAATCGGACTAAATCCATCGCAATTTCTCACTTATATCATCCGCACTTCGTTGGCCGAAAGGGCCAGCCATCATCCATCCGACACCGGATCGGCGAGCTTATTGGCGCAGGTGGACGAAGGTTTGCAAAATGCTGCCAGTAACGAAACCCAGCGTAAAAAAACCGGGGTAATCATGGGTGGTTATAGTTACGAACGCCACATCAGCATGGAAAGCGGGCGCAATATTTACGAAAAACTTAGCAGCAGCGAAGAATATGAGCCTATTCCCTTGTTTTTGGTAAAAGAAAACGAGCACTTGGTGTTGTATAAAATGCCCCTGAACCTGATGCTGAAAGACAATGCCGACGATATCCGCGAAAAGGTTACCCATTTTGAACCCAATCCGGTGTTGGAAGATATTATCTCCGAAGCAGCAGGCTTAACCGCCATTTATGCTCCCAAGGGTGCTGTATTTGAGCCCGAAAAAATAGAAATTTCGGCACTTCGCAATTACTGCGATGGTGTGTTTATTGCCCTGCACGGCAGACCCGGCGAGGATGGCACCCTGCAGCAGGAATTGCGCAAATACGGATTGTATTACAACGGCAGTGATTCTGCCAGTTCGGCCATTACCATAAACAAATATGCTACCAACGAAAAACTTCGTCAGGCAGGCTTTTTGGTAGCCGACCACCGCCTGGTACAGCGCAGCGAATGGGATGCAAATACAATTGGAATAGAACAGGAAATTATCCAACAATTTGGCTTACCGCTGATTGCCAAACCCTCTGATGATGGTTGCAGTGCAGCTGTACGCAAAGTAAAAACACCCGAGGAGTTGCACCATTTTATGCGGGCTATTTTCAGGGATGAATCCGAGCCCACAGAAGAAATGCGCACCCCACTGGGTTTATTGGGAAATGAAGAATTTCCGAAAAAAACCGAACTGCTGATTGAAAAATTCATAGACAAAAGCGATGCGGTCCATTTTATGGAAGTTACCGGGGGCATGCTTACCCACCTGAAACCCGACGGCAGCCTGGAATACGAAATATTTGAACCCAGTGAATCACTGGCCGAAACCGAAATTCTATCGTTAGAAGAAAAATTCCTTGCCGGTCAGGGTCAAAACATTACCCCATCCAGGTTTAGCGCAGATCCCAGCGAACAAAAGCGCATCAGCACAGAGGTACGCCAAACATTGGAAAAAGTGGCTAAAACCCTCAATGTTACCGGATATTGTCGCATTGATGCATTTGTGAAAATCTATGCCGATGGAAGGGTTGAAACTGTGATAATTGAAGTAAACTCCTTGCCAGGTATGACTCCTGCAACGTGTATTTACCATCAGGCTGCGATAAACGGATACAAACCTTTTGAATTTATCAGAGAAATCCTCACTTTTGGAGAAAACACCCAAACCCAACATGCGTAAAAACTGGTTTTTTAATATTGGAATTGCCATCGTAGCCATTGCACTTGTGCTTTGGTTTGTATTTATATGGATGAATTGGTATACCCGCCACAACGAGTTTATTGAGGTACCTGCGCTAAAGGGGGTTGCTTTCGATGAAGCCGTTCAAAAGCTGGAGGATGCAGGTTTGCGCTACGAGATTTATGATTCGGTATACAATGCCGATTTTAAGAAAAATGCTATAACCGACCAGGATCCGGCAGCCAAGGCTCAGGTAAAACCAAACCGTATTATTTATTTATCTATCAATGCCCTGGCTAAGCCAAAGGTAAAAATGCCCAAGTTGGTAGACCAAAGTATTACCCTAAGCAAGGCAGTGCTAAAAAATGCCGGATTGGTTTTGGGAAATGTCACCTATAAATATGATGATATCGGACACAATCTGGTAATTGCCCAACTGTATAACGGGCAACCCATTTACCCGGGAAAACTATTGGAAAAAGGCTCTGTTATAGACCTGGTAGTGGCCACCAACCGCAGGGGTTTGATGGAGCCTGACAGCACTGATGTAGGGGCTGAAGATCCAGCACCCGGTGATGAACCCGAACTACCCTGAGAATTTTAAAACTCCTTATTTTTTTCATTTTCAATTGGTTCGGGCACAGTCCCAAGGGATTGGCTATGATAAATTGAGTTGTATTTATTACATTTGCCAAACAATAAAATTAAGGTTTCGTAGTTTATTGCAATGAAAATGTCATCTCTTTATCGACAGAAATTTTTAATCACGCTATCTCTTCTGATACCGGCTGTTTCAGCTTTTGCCCAGGGCTTGGTACTTACTCCACTGGCAGGGCGAAATGTAGAAAAAGGCCAATGGGGCAATCATTCCATCGCCGGATTAATTACCGATACACTCACACTGCCTTTTTTCGACGATTTTACCTCTACCTCCGGATATCCTTCCAATGCGCGGTGGACCGACAATCAGGTATGGGTAAACAATACCTTTGCTGTAAATCCGCCCAACTATAATGTAGCCACATTCGATCATCTGAATAAAAACGGGAAGCCTTATTCTGCATTGAATAAAGGAGAAATGGTGTATGCCGATAGTTTGACTTCACAACCCATAAAACTTGATTTTTATAAAAGTGGACCTTCAACTGTAAATTATGTGCCCACCGATGAAATTATCCTAAGTTTTTTCCTACAACAACGCGGACTTGGTGATGTTCCAGAATCTGAAGATTCGCTGATTTTATTCTTTCTTACCAAAACTGGCAAATGGCAACGTGTATGGAGCCAAACCGGTGCAAAACTTGCCCCTTTTGAGTTGATTCAGGTTCCGATTGATTCTTTCAAATATTTGCACGCCGCTTTTCAATTCCGATTTGTAAATTACACAAAATCTACGGGTAATTTAAATCATTGGCACATTGATTATGTGAGGCTTGAAAAATATAAAAACCGTTCTGGTGGAAATGATATCGTAAATATTCAGGATGTGGGCATTGTAAAGCCGTGCTACTCCATGTTCCGCAATTATTATTCACTCCCTTACAGCCATTTTAAAACCGATGTAACCGGACAGCGATTGTCGGCCCATTTTGTAACTATAGGAAACCTCAATCCTGCTTCTACCGTTCAAACGCGGTTTAGTTTTGTAGTAAAAGACCAAAATGGCTTGCAGCTGGATAGTTTGCCGTTTTCAGCCAGTTCCAGAAACGTAGCTCCCGGATCTGATACCACAGAAAAATTCAGTCCGCAAATTCAGCTCGATAATTTTACAGGCAAATACCCTGAGTTTTCGGTTACATACAAAATTGATCCCCAAAGTAATGACATAACCCCGGATGCTTACGATGCATTGGGCGACAATAATAAAATAGTGGTAAAACACCGCTATACGCCTTGGTATGCCTACGACGATGGATCGGCAGAAGGCGGCTTTGGACTCGATTATGCATTTTTAGGTAATCTTCCAGGCCAATTTGCGATGAAGTTTAACAACCTAAAAGATGATAGCCTGCGTGGACTTGCTATTTATTTTAACCGCAGTGAAAGTGATGTAAGTTTTAGAAATTTTAACCTGCGCATCTGGAAATCAATCAGTGCTATAGGAACAGTGGCCAATAAGGATGTATTGCTGTATGATTTTCCGGTAGACCGCCCCATTTATACCGATAGTATAAATAAATTTGTTTATATATTTTTCGATACTGTTTTACCCATGCCTAAAGGTGATTTTTATGTAGGGTGGAAACAAAATCAACCCTTTATTTTAAACATAGGTTACGATAATAATTACCGGTTTAATGGACAAGAAGTAGGGAACCCAAATTTGTTCAGCAATCTGCTGGGCAGCTGGGAGTATGGCGACTATGATGTAAAAGGCGTACCTATGATTCGTCCATTATTTGGCCTTGAAAGTGATTATACTTTTAATACCAAAACTGCGGTGGTACCCCAAATAAAAGTGTATCCCAATCCTGCCCATGAGCAATTGTACTGGGACAGCAAATTTCCGGCGCGCATGGCTATTCTTTACAGTAAAGATGGCAAGGTATGCAAGCAGGTAAAAGAACCCGGCAATAGCCTGAATATTGAGGATTTAAATCCAGGGGTTTATGTATTGCAAATGTTTTTGCAAAATGGACAGCTGGTTTCAAAACAAATCATAAAAAAATAATGGAAGATATTACAGTACAGGAATTAAAAACCCGCATGGATAATAATGAAGACATTATTATCATTGATGTGCGCGAGCCCTATGAATATGAAGAATTTAATATAGGAGCACAATTAATTCCACTTGGAGATTTACCTGCACGCCTGGAGGAACTTGAAGAATATAAAGACCGCGAAATAATCGTGCATTGCCGCAGTGGAGCCCGCAGTTCGGGTGCCAAAGCATTTATGACCCAAAATGGTTTTACCAAAGTCCGCAATTTATTAGGCGGAATGATGGACTGGCAGGCCCATTTCGGTTAATGTTTCGGAATTGTATTTTTCTATTGCTGTTTGTACCTGCAAGCCTTGCAGCGCAGGATAGCAGCCAAACAATTCCAAAAAAACTATACAGCCAGATTTTTAATCAATACTATTTAAACCAAAAGGTTTTTAATGGAATAATTGACAGTACCGATTCCTGGTTTTCTGTTTTTCAGGATACTGTTTTCCAATCACAGTTCGACAGCATATGCCTGCGCAACAGCGGTAAAACATGGCATCGCGGCCAACTCATCGATTGCAATACTTACCTGGTGGTAAATGAAGTATACCCCTATGAGTGGAAATTGAGTGACGACTCGGCAGACATAGATACTGCAATAATCAATCGCAAAAAACACCTCGAAAAAAAAGGCTTGCAGCTATGGGTTTGTTTCGGTGAATTTTTTATGAATGAAGACACAAAATCAGAATATTGCGGTAGATTTACAGGTAGTTTTCAAATTTATTTTTTGTGGGATTCTGTAAAAAACAAAATATTTGTATGTACAAATAATACGTTGCCACCCGATGAGCCTGCTGTATTTTTTTATGGATACTGGCATCCTATCATTCACAAAGAGCTTCCCAATCTCGCTTATTTTTGGGCAACTACACCGCATAAAATGGTTGAAAATGAAGGTAGTTTATTGCCCGATTTACGCATTCAGCCCGATGGTTCGCAGAGTTTTACTAACATGGCCGAATTCAGCCAGGAATGCATGAAACCCAGCTTAGATTGGTACAAAACAATTCCGGTAACTGTTCCATCCAAACCAACCAATTAATGCCAAAATGCGCATCGGATTTAAATATATTTTTATATCTTTTTTCCTGTGCATTCTTTTATTTGTACTATTTCAACAGTGCGCCAGTCCGGCAAAACAAGCAGATTCCAATTATTTTTTAAATTTATCGGATTCGGTAAAATATGTGGGCATTGAGGCCTGCAAAGGTTGCCATGCCGATAAATACCATTCGTTTTTGGAAACCGGAATGGGCAAGAGTTTTGGGCCGGCAGAGGCAAGTCGCAGTGCGGCAGATTTTAATCAGGTAAAACCGGTATATGACCCTAAAGTAAATATGTACTATTTTCCTTATAAAAATGGAAAAGATATTTATATCATGGAGTACCGTTTGAATGGAAAAGATACCGTGCATAAACGCATTGAAAAAATATCGCATATTGTAGGCAGCGGGCATCATACAAACAGCCATTTTTGGAGTGACAATGGATATTTGTTTCAGGCACCACTAACCTGGTATGCGCAGGAAAAACGTTGGGATTTGCCTCCTGGTTTTGAAATCAGCAATACCCGTTTTGGCCGCAAAATCGATGTGGAATGCATGAGTTGTCATAATGGAATGCCTGCAGTAGAGCCCGGTGCTTTGAATAAATTTAGCAAATTACCGGCAGGCATTGATTGTGAACGATGCCATGGGCCTGGCGAATTACATGTAAAAGAAAAAAGCAATGGCATAGTGGTGGATACAAAAAAAACGGCCGACCGAAGCATTGTAAACCCCAAACGATTGCCATGGAAACTGCAGGTAGATATTTGCCAACGCTGCCATTTGCAAGGCAATAATGTACTGCGTCCGGGCAAACAGTTTACCGACTTTAAGCCCGGTATGCATCTCGACTCAGTTTTTGTTGTTTTTATGCCTGTATATGGCTCTAAAAACGTTTTTTTTATGGCCGGCCATGCTGAGAGATTGCAGATGAGCCAATGCTTCATTAAATCCAATAAAAATCCGGCCGATCAATACAATCCTCAATTGAATTTAACCTGCATTACTTGCCACGATCCGCATGTAAGTGTGCGCAAAACCAATGTGCAGAAATTCAACAATGCCTGCCTCAATTGCCATAAAGAAAAGGGTATTTCAAAACTTAATAATTGTAGTGCGCCAAAAGCTGAAATAAACAAAGCCGGCAACAATTGCGTAAGCTGCCACATGCCCTCAAACGGTGCCGCAGATATACCCCATGTAACAGTGCACGACCATTATATACGCAAGCCTGGAAAAGTGCAGCTGACGGATGTATCGCAATTAAAACCCACAGGTTTATATGCAGTAAATAGCAAAGATGTAAGCCCTGCGATGCAGATAGAAGCGCTGGTTTCATGGTTCGAAAAATTCGACCGCGAGGATACATTAATGAAGCAGGCTGTTAAATTAATGGATGTAAAATCTACCTCTTCAGCTCTAAAAATACAGTGGAGTTTTGCACAGCAACAATATGATTTAGTAGAGCAGGATGCTAAAAATTTGGAAGGTGAAAACACCAGTGCCTGGACCTGTTATCGAATTGCTAAAAGCATAGATAAAAACCATGGTGCGGAGGCTGCGCTGGAATGGTACCGCTGGGCCAGTGAGAAATTCAAACTCAATGCCGATTTCAACGCCGAGTATGCCAATGCATTGCTAAGGGCAAAAAAAATAAAAGAGAGCAAAGACTTATCCGAAAAAGTGCTGAAAGAACAAGCCAAACATGTGTGGTCCTTAACCAATTTGGGCGGTTGCGAAACTCTACTTGGAGAGTATTCGAATGCAAAAAAACACCTGTTAAAAGCTGTTGCTTTGGATCCGGATTACGCATTGGCACATTTGTACCTGGCCGAATTTTATACCAAAACCGGAGAACCCCTATTGGCGAAAAAAGAATTGGCATTGGCGGAGAAAAGGGAGTACCCTTTTAAGGATTAATGTTTAATGTTTAACGAAGGTCGCGGAGTATGGATCTCAGGAGCAGGTAATATAGTTTACATTGTACAGTTAACTTTATTAACAGCCTCAAAGGACGTGCAAGCATTTTGCATTCTAAATTCTACATTCCAAAATGGCTGTTATTTGCACTGTGCACTTTGCACCTTGCACCTTGCACCGGCTATTGCGCTACCTTTCCAGCCAGGCCTTAAACTCCCCTACCCTATCCCGGCTTACGGTTATTAAGTCTTTCGATTCGGGTTTGAGATCCAGTTTCAGGCGATTGTTGAAGTATTTATGAATGCCTGCTATGTGATTTCTATTTACAATTAACGAACGATTAATTCTAAAGAAACGCGTGGGATTTATGCATTTTTCCAGGGTATCCAATGCATCATCACAAACATACTCGGCCCCACTGCTGGTTTTGGCATATACATATTTATCCCGGGCTTCAAACCAGGCTATATCGGAGGTTTCAATCGGAATTAATTTGGTACCCGCGTTAAATAAAAAACGTTCTTTAAAATTATTTTCATTTTTAAAACCACTTAACAATTGGCTAAGCTGATTTTGCAGCTCACCAGAGGAAGACAGCTTACTTTGTTCAAATTTTTGTAAAGCAAATTCTACTTCAGAATCCTTATAGGGTTTTAATAAATAATCGATGCTATTTAGTTTAAATGCTTTTATGGCATACTCGTCGAATGCGGTTGTAAAAACCAATGGTGCCGGGGCTTCCACTGCCGAAAATATTTCAAAACTCAATCCATCTGCCAGTTGAATATCGGTAAATATTAAATCGGGTTTAGGGCTAGACTGAAAGTACTTTATTGCATCTACAACTGTATCTATAACCGCCATTATTTGGATTTGCGGCCTTATGCTCAAGAGCATTTTTTCGAGTCGGCGTGCGGCGGTTGGCTCGTCTTCAATGATTAGAATTTTCATGGTGTATGGTTATAAACGGAACAAAAACAGTAAATGTATTTCCATCATTCTCTACCCGTGGTAAAATGCCATTGCCGGTACCCTGATGTCGCAACTCCAGATTGCGTAAGCCCATACCCGTGCCAGGGACACTCATTTTTTTGTGAATTTTATTTTCAATCACAATGCCTTCTTCTGTGCTGAATATTTTTATAGTTAATGGATTTAAGCGCGAAATTTCGTTGTGTTTGATAGCGTTTTCCACCAGCAATTGCAGTCCCATGGGGATAACGCGTTTTTGCATATATTGTTCGCTGATATTCCAATCGAAAACAAGGTTATCTCCAAACCGCATCTGATTTAAAAACACAAATGATTTCAGGCAATCCAATTCTTCCTTCAGGCTCACTGTATCGCTGTCACGCGCGGTGAGCACATATCGATACACATCGGCCATATTATTTACAAACTGCGAAGCTTTTTTTGTATCTTCATCAATCAGAGTAGAAAGGGTATTGAGTGCATTGAATAAAAAATGCGGATTAACTTGATTTTTCAACAGTTCATATTGGGTGCGCAGTTGCTCTTTTTTTAAAGTTTCGGCCTCAATCAAACTCAATTTCCATTGTTTAAAAAAGTAAATACCGGCCCAAAGCATATTTACAAAAATGGTCGCAATCCAGCTGATAACCAGATTATTCCAAAGCTTATCGCTGTTAATAATGGGGGTATGATTGATAATATTAATTAAGTCGCACAGGTATACATTGGCCACTGTTGCAAATCCAAGAATGGTGATGGTTTGCACCAGTAGGCGGCTCATTACATGGGTTTTCCAGGGCAGCAGTTGATCGAGATAATAAATGATTACGACACAACCCAGCCATATAACTGCTGTATAGATAAGGTTATATAAAATGGCTTTGGTAAAAAACTCGCGCATTCCTCCAGCAGCATTCACCATGGATTTTATATCCTGAAACAGAAACAGACTGGCCAGGAAAAGGCTCAGCAGGATAATACCTATGATGTTAAATTTATTGAAAACTGCCTTCCACAGCGAAATTTTACCTGTTGCCATGTGCCGATTTTATTTTTACAATACTACGGGTTATTAGTAAACTCCCCACAACCGAGGGTAAAAACCACATCAGGGGCCATACCGCAGGGTGCTGTTTAACCCATTCGATATTACCCGCATTTACCACTACCACAGCAGTTACCGTAGCAATAAAGGCCCCACCCATGCGTTGCAAATGGGCAATCCGGGCATCGACAGGAATGATTTTGCGTATTATTTTTACCAGATCCGAAACCGCCAGAAACAGGCATCCGAAACCAAAACCAAGGGTTACCAAAATCATGGAATTTCCGCCGTTCAAAATATTGAAAACCGAAATGGAAATCAGGGCAATCCCAGCAGCAGCGCTTATGGCCGCCATCACCAAATCTATTTTATTATATCCATTGCGCTTGATTTTAAACATGCGCACACCGCTATAGGCAAGGTAAAAACTAAATACTCCAATGGCGGGTAAAAAATACAGCCCGCGCGGCAAATGTAAAACCAATGCAGCGGCGGCAACAACGGCCATTGAAAGGGCAAATATTTTTCCTGCACACACATGGATTTGGCTGCCTTTTTTTGTAAAAAGTGCAGCCAAACCACTGATTAATGCCAGCGTACCGAAAAGAATATGAATAACAAGAATTATCTGCATTTTTTTAGAAATAAATGCGGTACATCATCATGGGATAAAAACCTTGCTGATACTCGGTGCGCACTTTTTTGGCATTGAAATCCCAGCTCATGGTTAAGGGGTTTTTATGGTTGGTAACATTTTGCAAATCTACCGCCCATTCTTGTGTTACATGTTTGCCGTTGCGCTTGTATCCAATGCGTAAATCGAGTCTGAAATAATCATCAAATTTACTCTCAAATGCATGCGCATAATCATACTGCACCAGGTTACCATTCTTGATGGTTTCTGCCACATTTACCGGAGTATACCGACGTCCACCGGCAATTGTACCTTTCACATTAAAACTAACGATACTGTTTTTATTTTTACCCAATTTTAAATCATAACCTGCAAGCGCATTTACAATATAATTTCCATCCCAGGCAGTGCTGCGCCATTGGTTATCTGTAGTGGCATACTGGCTTTTAAATATGCTGGTAGTAACCAGGAAATAATAATTGTTGCTAAAGAATTTTTCCAGGGTAAATTCAACCCCATAATTCTTACCTTTGCCTTTGTTTAAAAGGGTATCCAGGACAGGCAAACCGGTAAAATCAGCACCCCAATTGAGCAAACTGAAATTATTTTTGGAAGTGGTTTCAACAGGAACACCATTCAATATCTGGTAATAGGTTTCTACCCGGAAACGAAGGCTGCGGAAGGGTAGCAATTCAAATCCAAGTGCCGCATGGTTAGATTTTGTAAAGCCTAAATCTTTATTGGGCTGGCGGTATTTTAACAATACACTGTCCCATACCCTGGCATGGTATACCTCCAGGGGTTGCGTAGAACTGTGCATACCTACGCCGCCAAATATGGAAGATTTTTTACCCGTATTCCATTTAATACCCAACCGGGGCTCTACCCTGCTTTGTTTATTTGCAGCCCAATATTGGTAATACAAACCGGGCGTAACCACTACATTTTTGGCAGCTTGTAATTTCCATTGGGTATATGCCTGTCCTAAAAAATTATTGCCCTGATAATTGCGCAGCGTGCGCACAGTTTCTCCATTTCTAAAACTATCCCTTAAATCGGAACCCAATTGATTGACAAAAAATCCACTGCGCATGGCTACGCGATTGCTGAGTTTGAAATTCACAAAACTATGCCATTGGGCGCGTGTGTTCAGGGCTTGCTCGGCATATTTCCAGGGTGTTTCATCGGTGTTGGTTACGCTGTCAACCCTGGTAAAACGTTTTTGCGCATTCAGGTTGAGCACATTTTTCCAATACCCTCTTTTTCCCAGGTAGTTTACATTGCTCAGAATTAAAACGCCCATATTGCTGCCATTGATTATATTGTTGCGGTAAGCCGAACCGTAGCTCATGTCTGTAGTATCGCGGTTCTTATCCAATATAGAAATGCTGCTTAAACCACCTACACCAATTAAGGCCCATTCACCGGTTTTGGTATGGGGTAAATTAACCTTAAAACTAAGGTCTTGATAGTATGGAACCCCGCCATAGGTGAGTTTAAAACCCAAGGTACTCATAAAAGCCAAGGTGCTGTATCGGTAATTGATAATGTAACTGCCTCCGTTTTTTCGGGCAAACGGACCCTCGGCACCGGCTTCAAATCCATTGAACCCCACCTGCCCCATCCATTGCCTTTTTTGGTCGTTGCCGTTGCGCATTTTTAAATCAAAAACACCACTGGTAGCATTGCCATATTCGGCTGGAAATGCGGAGGTAAGAAAATCGCTGTTGGCAAGGGTATTGTTGTTGAGAATAGATACCGGTCCACCTGTAGCACCCTGGCTAGCATAGTGGTTGGGGTTTGGAATATCGGCTCCATCTAATCGCCATAGCAAACCCATAGGACTATTTCCGCGGATAATGATATCGTTGCGCTGACTGCCTACACTGCTAACACCGGCAAAGTTGGCCACCATGCGGCTCGGATCGCCCAGGCTGCCTGCATAGCGATTGGTTTGGTCAATGGTAAAATTACGACCACTTACCAGCACCAAATCATTATTGGTTGCAGCTGGATTGTTGCGTTTCACCACCACTTCTGCCGTTTTTATTTTAACAAAATCAGCTTCGAGAGAAATGTTTAATACCACCTCACGGGCCGAGTTTAGAATAATGTCGGAGATGAAACCCTCTTTAAAACCACCTGCTGTTATGCGCAGCATGTGACGACCGATTGCAACCTTATCAAATCTGAAATTACCCGCTGTATCGGTTTGGGTTTTAGGTGTTCCTTCTGCCGAAATAAGCTCTACCAATGCACCGGCTATAGGCTGCAAAGTTTCGTTTTCGGTTACCCTGCCTCGTATGGTTTGGGTAAGTTGCTGGGCTTGCACTTGAAATGCGAATAGCCCCAACAGCAAAGTCAATAAGTATTGTACTGATTTCATGCAGCAAAGATTCAAACCCGGCTGCTGGCCACGCGAATACTAAAGGATGAGGTGCAACACAACATGGATGAATGGTACAAATATCCGGCTGAAATGCATGGACCAACTATCTGCAAATATTTTACTTTTATTAAAGCCATAAAATCATCAAATTTGCACCTTTATGCTAGACAAATTCGGAATAGCCAAATGCATAGCTCGAGAGCTGAAAGACGGTTACTATGTAAACCTTGGTATCGGAATACCAACCCTGGTAGCCAACTATATTCCGGAAGGGATAGATGTGGTATTGCAAAGCGAAAACGGATTGTTGGGCATGGGCCCATTTCCCTATGAGGGCGAGGAAGATGCCGATTTGATAAATGCAGGTAAACAAACCATTACCATGGTTCCGGGTTCATCCTTGTTCGACAGTGCAACCAGCTTTGGCATGATTCGCAGTGGTCGCGTAGACTTAACCGTATTAGGGGCCATGGAAGTAACCGACCAGGGCGATATAGCCAATTGGAAGGTGCCGGGCAAAATGGTAAAAGGCATGGGCGGTGCCATGGATCTTGTAGCCTCTGCCAAGAATATTATTGTGGCCATGATGCATACCAGCAAAGATGGCAAAAGCAAATTGCTCAAAGAATGCACCCTACCCATTACAGGATTGAAATGCGTAAAAAAAGTTGTAACCGAATTGGGTGTTTTTGAAATTACAGAAAGGGGATTTGAACTCAAAGAACTGGCCCCTGGCGTTACTGTAGATGAGGTAAAAGCCAAAACAGAAGGCCGTTTGGTTGTAGAGGGCAACATCCCTACGGTTGAAATCTAACCATATAATTTCCCGCATAAGTATTTAGGATTATCCCTAATTCACTTTTGAAGGTTAAGTATAACCTTTCAAACCATGCACGGATATTTTGCGGCATGCCTTAACTTTCCATTCACAAACTTTTTTATACCGTTCACAAACTTCATTAGGTGGATGAAAGAAATTTCAGGCTGATTTGTAGCAAAATTCAATCGCATGAAATTCAAAAACTCATTGATTAAAACCCTCCTTCTGTTTGCCATTTCGATTTGCAGTGTGCAATTCACAATGGCTGCAGCAACGGTAAGTTCCATTCGCATTATTCGCGCCGATTATTGCGGCGATGGCCAGGCATTTACCAAACCCTATACCCGTATTGTAATTATTGTTAAAAACGACGATAATGATGAGGTTTCGTCTATCAAAGCCAACCTTACGCCCATTGGCAAAAGTCCAAAACCCACCAAAGCCGATGTGGAGGTTACCTACAGCAGTGAAACCTCGGTAAAGGGAGCAAAAAGATATGTAAATACCACCCTAACCTTTAGTAGCGATGTATTGGATGCTGCCTATACCGTAACCACCGAAATGTTGAACGCCAAAGGCCAAACGGTGGGAAAAAAACAAACCCAAAACGTATCGGTAGATAGCAAGGGTGAAAGTACCTGCGGCAATGGATTAACCGTGGAATGTGTAATATTTAACGTTGTCAGTGCCCGCCGGAGCTTGGGCGGTACAGTTTCGCAAATGGCAAGTAGTATTCAGTATGCTGCAGACCGGGGTGCAAAAGTTGCCGACACCATCAATATCAGCAATTCAATTGCCATTGATGCCGCTGAAGGTGATAAGGCCTCAGAAGTTTGGGTATATTATGCCTTGCTCAATGGAAATGGAAACAGAGAATACGTATATAACCAGGCCAAATACAATTCTAAAGTTGAGGGCTGGGAAGTACAACACACTATCAATGCCAACAGTAAAGATGAGAAAACTATTACAGATGCCTTAATTAGTATTAAAAATCCGTGTGGTGAAATCATATGGCATACTATAAAAATGGATCGTGTACTGGGTTTTGGCCAAGAAGGTGTGCGCATTAGAGCAGTTCGTGGTATGTCGAAAGATATGAAGGATGAATTGGGCAAAAAGAGTACCACCTGCAGCAGCAATTTTTCGCTCAGTGAGGTAAATATTCTTACCACAAATGCATCAGGCATTTATACTCTTTCTTTCGATTTTCAGTTTGACAGCAGCAGCAACACCCCCGATTCGGTTGCCATGGTAGTACAACTTGAAAACTGCAGCGGCACCAAGCAAAATATAGCCATTACACTGAAATATGACCGCAAATCGGGCACCTATGTAGGCGGACAAGCCCTGTCTCAAAGCAAAGACTGTCCATGGGTTTTAACCAAAGGCGAAATCGGTGCCTATAACGCATGCGGTTATTTAACTTTTTGGACCTTTAAATACGATAATACCAAATCAAACGGCAGTGGCACCCGCAATGTAGCAACTGCAAACAATGGCAAACCAGGATTGTTATAACTGTTATAATTAAAAGCCAGAAAACAACCAATATAGAATCGCCTTTCTGATTCGAAAAAAGACAGCCGAAAGGCTGTTTTTTTTATCAGATATCGGTTATCGGATATCGGATATCTGATATCTGATTACAGATATCGGCTGTTCAAAAAGGCTGTTTCCGTTATCTGATATCTGATATCTGATTACAGACATCGGCTGTTCAAAAAGGCTGTTTCCGTTATCCATTATCCGTTATCCGCTATCCGATATCGGCTGTCTTTCGGCTGCCTTTCGGCTGTTATTTCGGCTGTTATTTCGGCTGTTGGTTCGGCTGTTGATTCGGCTGTTGATTCATCTGTTCACCCTTCCCATGCTTCTGGTTGGTACTGATATTTTCTACCGTCCAGTGAATTTTATTTTGAAATGGATATTTTCTTTCAGTACAATTTTCGAGACTACATATTTTGCATGAAAAATCTAGGCACCCATCTGTATGTACAAATAGTTCTACCTGCTCGCCATATTTGCTTCTAATTAAATCCTGAAGGGCTTCAATCTCATCGTGGGCCTGGTGTACATTTAAGTACCAGGGTACCGTCATATGGCAATCTAAATGCAATATGCTGCCGTATTTTATAATGCGCAGATTATGTAAATCCACCCAATTGGGTTGACGGTGTGCTTCTAAATATTCTACCATTTCGGCCATTAGTTTTCGGTCAGATTCATCCATAATTCCAGCCAGCGAAGTGCGTAAAATTTTAACCCCGGTGTAAAGTATAATTATAGAAAATAAAATGGCTACCGCGCTATCTATCCAATTTAAACCTGTAAACCTCAGTAAAAACAATCCTACAATAATGCCTAATGTGCTCCAGGTATCGCTTTGCAGGTGTTTGCCGCTTGAAATCAAGGGCAATGTATTGAGTTTTTTTCCCAACCGTATGGCATAGGCTCCTACAAAAAAATTGGCCAGGGCTGAGAAAGAAATAAAAATAATTCCCATGTCGAGCTTTTTCAATTCATGGGGCTGGCCCAGGTTTAAAACCGCCTCGTACATTATAATTCCGCCAGCCACCATTATAAGCATACCTTCCAATGCCGCCGAAAGAAATTCTACTTTTCCATGCCCGTACGGATGATTTTCATCTTTGGGCAAAGCGCTTAAATACAGACTGTACAGGCCAAAAAAGCCTGTCATCACATTCACAATACTCTCCAGCGCATCGGTTAAAACGGCAACAGAACCAGTAATCCACCATGCAGCTATTTTAATACCGAACAATACCAGTGCAGTGATACAAATCAGCCACTGGGCGCGGATATTATGGCGGGGATTCTGCATTAAAAATTAAATATTATCAACCGCCTGTATGATATTTTTTATTCTTTTCGCGCGCTTCCATTTCTTTTTTCTTGTAATTTTTAAGAATAAAATATGCGGCAGTAAATACAATGGCAGCAATGATAATTTCCCAGATAAACAGGGTCATTTTAAACGATTGGATGGCCGCTTTGGTTGAGTCGGCGTTGGGGTTAATTTGTCCAGACATAGTGAGGGATATAGCCTAATGGTTCGAAGAATTTATTGAGTGATTTTTCTACCTTTTCCTGGGCCAATTTTATATTGGCCGTATTGCCGGTGAGTTTCTTTTTTGTTTCGGTATACAATTTCTGTAAAGGCATTTTTAATCGATCATCTTTTTGAAAAACAAAAACACCGTTTTTAGAAAATTGCTCTATCCGGTCAAGGCGCATTTCTATACTTTGTAAAGCGGGTTTTTCTAATTTTACATCTATATTTTTTTTGTCTTTGCGGGTTACCTTTATATCGCTTTTGGCCAGATTGGTGCCGTATTTGGCGGTGTAAGGCACTTCCAAAGATACAGTTCTTTCGCCAAAGAAATCACCCAAATCATTCCAAAAACTCTTTTGAATTGCGGTATTGCTCTCGGTAAGTTTAGTCACCCCATCTACCTCTAAAACCGAGAGTTCGGCAATTTCTTTAATCATCTCCGGGTTGTCGATATAAATATCGCGTGCTTCGCTTTTTCCGCGCCATTTGCCCAGAAAAAAGCCAGCCAGCAGGCCTACAATCAGTATGGCCCAAATCAGATTTCCTTTATTCACTTTTGAGATTTAATCCTGCAAACTAAATACATATGGCATTTGTACCCTAACCGGAATTGCTTTTCCGTTCAATTTTTCAGGGTCGAAGCGCTGCAATTTTTTCAACAGGCGCATACTTTCACGTTCCATGCCATAACCAACTGGGATAATATTCTCCTGGGTTACATCCTCTATAAAACCATACGGGGTAACGGTAAACTCATAAATTACGATGCCCTGTTGTTTCCATTGTATGGCCAACTCGGGATAATCCTGGTTGAGGTTTACGTACTCGATATATTTTTCTAACCCGCCGGGGTATTTAGCCTCCAATAATCGGGGCGGACAATCATCACCCTCCCATTCGGCGCCGGCCAGGGGATGTATGCAATCGTTTTGTATGGGCTCTCCGTGGGCAAATTCATCCAAACGGGCAATTTTACCGCTGGGAGTAAACATCATACACCGTCCATCCAGTTTGCCATCCCCGTCATATTTTTCGGCATTAAATAGGTTTCCGGCCTCGTAATACCAACTGTCTCTAACTTTTAAACCATGGCTGTACAAAGTTTTGCGCTGGGTTTTGCCGCTTTCATAAAAATCTACCGACAAACCATGCAGCGAATCATTGAGATAATTGCGGATGGCATGGATGCGGCCTGAGGTATCGTACAGCACACTTTCGCCCTGACGGATGTTGCCAACATAGGTATAGGTGCGCACATTGCCATTGCTGTAAAACCGTTTGGCTTGCCCGGTCATTAAGCCCTGTATGTACTCAATTTCGGAATACAGCTGCCCCGATTCGTCGTAGAATTTCCAATGGCCCTCGGCCCAGGAATTTTTGAGATATCCCTCCGATCTGAGCTCACCGCTGGGCCATAGTTTTTGAACAAAACAATTGCGCAAGTCATACCCCTGATTGGCAGGATATCGGCCTTTTTCAATTAATCCACGTGGTGTTTTAGAACGCGTTTCGAAATACACCGTATCGCCATAATCAAATACATCCACTACATAGGTGGCGTCTTTTTCTTTCGTAACATCCTTGTAATTCTGATCTACAAAAAGGATACGATGCCCCTTGCCTTGTGCATTTAATCTGCCGAAAATAAAAAATAGCAGAAACAGAGGTAATATTACCTTTTGCCAGTACCCTCCCATCGAATGTTCAAAGTTAGTCAACCATATATTGAAATTGCAAATGCAATACCAAAATAATTTAATTCTAAAATAAGGTTTAAAATATTACATATCAATTATATATGTTTTTCTGGCAAAATATTATGGTAAAATTTTATACCAAACCTTCAAAAAAATTATGGCACAAAACGTGTAGAAACTGGGCATGTACAATTCTGTTTTTACCCCTAAATTGCGGCCTGTATGAATCCTAATGAATATATAGACGCCAACCGCGACCGGTTTCTGAACGAATTATTCGACCTGTTGCGCATACCCAGTATCAGTGCCGACTCGGCTTTTGCAGGAGATGTGCAGCGCTGTGCCGAATCAGTAGCCGCACATTTGCGCGCTGCCGGTGCCGAAAATGTATCGATAGAACCCACCGCCGGCCACCCCATTGTGTACGGCGAAAAAATATTTGACCCCAGCTTGCCTACCGTGCTCATTTACGGGCACTATGATGTACAACCCAGCGCCCCAGATGAATTGTGGACCACGCCTGCATTTGAGCCCACCGTGCGCGATGGCAAAATATATGCACGCGGATCGGCCGATGATAAAGGCCAGTTTTTTATGCACGTAAAAGCATTCGAAACTATGATGCAAACCGGCACCCTTACCTGCAATGTGAAATTTATGATTGAGGGCGAAGAAGAAGTAGGCAGCAGCAACCTGGGCCCGTTTTGTCGCAATAACCGCGAAAAACTAGCCGCCGATGTAATCCTTATCAGCGATACCAGCATGATTGCCAACGATATCCCCAGTATAGATGTGGGATTGCGAGGGCTAAGCTATGTAGAGGTAGAAGTTACTGGTCCCAACCGCGATTTGCACAGCGGAGTGTATGGAGGCGCCGTGGCAAACCCCATAAATGTATTGTGCAGCATGATTGCCCAAACACACGATGCAAACCGCCACATTACCATCCCCGGATTTTATGATGATGTGCTGGAAACCAGCGCTGAGGATCGTGCTGCTATGGCGCAGATTCCGTTTGACGAAAATGAATATATGCAGGATTTAGGGGTAAATGCCCTGATGGGTGAAGCCGGATTCAGCACCATAGAACGCACCGGAATCCGCCCTACTTTTGAACTCAATGGCATTTGGGGCGGCTATACCGGCGAGGGCTCTAAAACCGTATTGCCTTCTAAAGCCTATGCCAAAATTTCAATGCGCCTGGTGCCCAACCAAAGCAGCGAAAAAATTACCCAACTGTTTCAAAGTTATTTCGAATCCATTGCCCCTAAAAGTGTTACAGTAAAAGTAACCCCACACCATGGCGGCGAACCTGTACTTACCCCCACCGATAGCAAAGCCTACCGTGCAGCTGCAGCTGCCATGCGTGATACTTTTGGCAAAGACCCCATTCCAACCCGCGGGGGAGGCAGCATTCCCATTGTAGCCCTGTTTGAACAAGAACTTAAAACCAAGGTGGTATTAATGGGCTTTGGCCTGGATAGCGATGCCCTGCACTCGCCCAATGAGCATTACGGTATTTTTAACTACTTTAAAGGAATCGAAACCATTCCCCGCTTTTTCCACCACTTTGCAGCCAAATAAACTGCTAATAAACTTATATGGCCTTACTTGAGGGAGAAGCTTACGCCAAATACCGCGCCGAACTGCTGAAACAGTACCGGCATTTGCTGCGTTCCCTGGGCAAGGATTTACCCCGAGAAAGGGTAAATCTTGTCAGAGACGCCTTCGACCTGGCTGCAAGGGCGCATGAAGGTACCATACGTAAAAGCGGCGAACCCTATATCTTTCATCCATTGGCAGTTGCCCAGATTGCGGTGGGTGAACTTGGACTGGGTGCTACCTCGGCCATTTGCGCACTGCTGCATGATGTGGTGGAAGATACCGAGGTCACCCTGGATGATATAGAAGAAAGTTTCGGGCCTAAAATCGCGTCTATCATCGATGGGCTTACCAAAATATCTACAGTATTTGATACAGTAGATAAAGACAGCAGTATACAGGCCGAAAATTTTAAGAAAATGCTGCTTACCCTGGGAGAAGACCTCAGGGTAATATTAATAAAGCTGTGCGACCGCTTGCACAATATGCGCACCTTGGGCTCGGTATCGGAAAAAACAAGGCTTAAAATTGCTTCCGAAACCCTGTACATATACGCCCCATTGGCACACAGACTGGGTTTAAATGCGGTAAAAACCGAGATGGAAGATCTGTCTCTTAAGTTTACTGAACCTGCCCTGTTCCGCGAGATTTCGGGCAAAATTGCAGAATCGAAAAACGCCCGACAGCGCTATATCCGCGAGTTTATTGAACCAATCAGCAAAGAACTGGAGAACTCCGGACTTAAAGTTACTGAAATCAAGGGCAGACCCAAAAGCATTTACAGCATTGCCCAAAAAATGAAAAAGCAAAACATCCCTTTCGAACAAGTGTTTGATGTATTTGCAGTAAGGGTAATTGTAGACTCGCCGTATGTGCTGGAAAAAGCCGATTGCTGGAAAGTGTATTCCATCATTTCGGATAAATACCGTTCGCATACCAACCGATTGCGCGATTGGCTGAGCCATCCAAAAAGCAATGGGTACGAGGCATTGCATACCACAGTACTAGGTCCGAAAGGGCGCTGGGTGGAGGTACAAATACGCAGTAAACGAATGGAAGATGTGGCCGAACGCGGATTGGCCGCCCATTGGAAATACAAACAGGGCAGCCAGGATGTAACACCCCAGGATGCTGCTTTTGAAAACTGGCTGAGTTTGGTAAAAGAAACTTTGGAAAACAAAGACCTTTCAGCCCTGGATCTGGTAAGTGAATTTAAGCTGAGTGTGCTGGGCGAAGAGATTTACATTTTTACCCCCAAAGGTGATGTAAAAAACCTGCCCGCCGGCGCTACTGCACTCGATTTTGCCTTTGCCATACACAGTGAGGTGGGTAAATGCACCATAGGCGCTAAGGTGAACAACAAACTGGTGCCCATAAACAATGTGCTCAAAAATGGGGATATTGTAGAAATACTTACCACCCAAAAACCGCGCGTAAACCCCGATTGGTTAAACATAGTTAAAACCGGCCGTGCGCGCAGCAAAATCAGGGAGCACCTTAAAAACGAAAAAACCAAGCAGGCCTCCATGGGCAAAGAAACCATGGAACGCAAATTCCGCAGCCAGGGGATTAAATTCATTGAACCCAATATTCAAAAGGTGGTTAAATTTTTTAATTTCCAAACCCCTAATGAGTTGTTTCATGCGGTAGCCTTGGGTGAGATAAAATCGGATAAAATTAAGCTGAATGATATCATAAACGGAGTTGTGAAAACTACGGTAAATGATAAAAAAACCAGCGAGCCTGAGAAAAAGAAAACCAAATCGGGCAAAGACAAAAACAGTTTGATTGTAATCGGGGATGATTTTGAAATGGACTACGCACTGGCGAAGTGCTGCAACCCGCTACCCGGCGATCCGATTTTTGGATTTGTAACCATTTCAGAGGGCGTAAAAATACACCGTACCAATTGCCCCAATGCCACCCGACTGATGAGCCAGTATGGCTACCGCATTATCCCTACGCAATGGAGATCGGCGGGATATAACAAACCCTTTGATGTAAAACTCAGTGTTAACGGAATAGATGATGTGGGAATTGTAAGCCGCATTACCGATGTAATCTCCAAAGACATGGAGGTAAATATGCGCAGCATTAATATTCAGGCAAAAGACGATGGCACATTTGAAGGCCGCCTGGAGGTGATGTTGTTAAACGTAGAACACCTGGAAGAGCTGATGGAAAAATTGAGGGAAACGCATCAGTATATTGAAGTGAAAAGGGATGATGACTAGAGAGGGAGCAGGGTGCAGGGAGCAGCCGGTTTTAATTGTGAATTACGATCCGCCCACCTTTGGTGTGGCGGAGTGAATTGTGAATTGTGAATTTAACAGCCGATGTTTAATGCTTGCCCGACCAATAAGGGCGGGATTAGTGATTAATGCTTGCCCGACTGCTTTTGAGGCGGGTTTAATGAAGTTTGTTGCACTTTTGATGCAGCATTTACCCAAAATAAGCGGATATAAATTGCACTTTACACCTCCCACTGGAAATGCGGCGGATTGCACTCCTCTGTTTCATCCCTACGGGATTTTATTTATTGGAATTTATATTCTATCAAATATTTCGTCCCTATAGGACTTATAAATTGTACTAGATAATATTGATGGAATTTGGTACACACAAAACCAAATTGTAATTCATGTAGACCAAACGTGGCTGTTCCAGTTTACATTTTACATTTTACATTTTGCATTCTGCACTTTGCACCCCCTGTTTCATCCCTATGGGATTTTATTTATTGGAATTTATTTTCTATCAAATATTTCGTCCCTACAGGACTTATAAATTGTACAAAATAATATTGCGGGAATTTGGTACACACAAAACCAAATTGTCATTCATGTCGATCAAACCTGGCTGTTCAATTTTGCATTCTACATTTTGCGCTTTGCGCTTTGCACCCCCCGCCCCCTGTTACAGCCTCTCCACGCTTTGATTAATGCGGTTCCTAAATAATCATCCTGCAATGGAAAATCGGTATCGTAAAAAAACAGATTTAAATTAAAATAATTTTTCGTAATTGTAAATGTATCATTCAAATTCCAGGTAATGGCACCATCCGTAGCTGCATTATAATCTACTTTGGCACCGGTAGATTTTCCAAAATTATCCATGATCAGATACACATCCGGGTATCCGCCTCCTTCATTGGCATCCTTTGCATATTGCTTGGTGAATTTTATTTTCTTAATCCACAAACGAACAGTATCTATTCCATAAATCGTGGCCCCTGTTTTTACCACTGATGGCGGACAATCGCAATTAAACAATCCGTTTGTATTTAAACCCTTGCAATTCACCATTTCAGATTTCAGGGTATTAGCCCCCGCTTTTAATCCGGTAATCAAATCCAGGTTGCAGTAGCCACCATTGATTGTGGTATTTAGTCCCTTATTTAGGTAATTGCCCTGCCCGTTGATTACAAATTTGCCTCTGATGCTGGCATTTATCGGATAATAATTGGCCGGCAATCCCACATATTTTGTCCCCGCTGTATAGTATTCGCCAAAATTCAGGAAAGACGAATCGGTGCTGTAAACTTTGCATACACCGGGGTTTTCTTTCTTCTTTTTACAGGCGTTTATGCTTATTGTAAGGGATAGTGCTAGGGCTAAGGCAATGGTTAGCAGGTATTTCATGGGGTAAATATAGTGGATTACCAGAAAAGATATCCGCCCACCCTATAAAATGTGGCGGTGGTTGACTGGTAGATTGTTTGACCACCAGTATCTTTGGGTTTTATGGGGTAGATAATCAACTTAAGCATGGCTGAGGTATTTTCATTCTTTAGGACAAATGGCTTTGAGATTACAAGCAATGTTAAATGTCATTCCAACAATTTGGGTACTGTTTATGAATTTCTGAATACTTCTTAACCCTTTCGATTAATTTCTTCCTACTTTTACCTGCTGGCAAGGTTTTCGACCAGGATATAATAATATATTCATACCCCCCTGAAAGGATTTTTTCCTCTTCTGTCAGTTCGATAAGAATATTTGCTACACCATTATTTTTGGAATAATATTCTCTTCCCCACTTTTCAAAATAATCCTTTTTGCTAATAACTGTATTGCCAAAGTTACCGTATGCGAAAGCAAACTTTTTATTTGCGAGTTCTATTGATTTTAGTGTATCAATGCTTTCTTTAAAATATTCTATCTCCCATTTAGACAATGCGCTTTTATTGTCAAGTCCGCAACTATCCATATTTATAGCTTGTCCCCTCACAACAATGGTAAGAGTGAGTGAGATAAGAATAAGTAAACAATGTCTCATCTTAATAGATATACAGCTTTAAAAGTGGGATTTAGGGGACATACTATTGCCAGAAGCAGATTTTCTTAAAACAAAATTAAATTTAAAATCCGCCCGGAGCCAAGACAACCCGCAAAAAAGCAAGGTCCATCCCGGGGGTAGGTGCCCTTTGCAAATATTATTTTTTATTCACCAATTTACTCTGCCTGCGATTCTCTTCATAAATATCCCGCGCATAGGCGTATTTTCTAACTATCATTTTCCGAAATACATAAAATTCTATCAATTGATCATTGACAATAAAGCCGTGGGTATTGTCGTTTTTGGAGTTGCTTATTTTTGATGTCAATATTTTGAAGCAATCTAAAATGGCCATTGAATCATATGCGGCAAATGTGTGGGCCCCTTTCACAACGCGCAAAAAGGTATTTGTATTGTATTTCTTTTGCTTAGCATACTCTGTTAACAAAAATTCATAGGGAATAACTTTATCCTGAAATGTAGAGTAAAAGATAATTTTCTTGTCAGTAACATTTTTATAATCCACTTTTTTGTTGAAATTCTGGTGTTGCGGATAACCGTTAAAAACCATGAGTCCGGTAAAGTAGTCTTTGTTGTCATAGAACATTTTATATGCCCCTGTGCCGCCATCAGAAAATCCAGAAACATACTTGTTTGAGTACTTTTTTGTGGTTCGCAGATAGGAGGATATTTTTTCAAAGCAGTAATCATGTTTATTTAACCAATTCAAACTGTCGTTCTTTATGGGTATTAACAAATCAAATCCACTTCTCAATGCATTGTTAATGAAAAATTTATTATCTTCCAACAAGTAGTTCAGTGTTGGTATTTTAGATGTGTCTTGAAAATAGGGATTATTAACGCCACCATGCAAAAAGATTAAGATATTTTGATTTGTGTCAACCGTTAAATGATAAAATTTATTTCCTTTATAATCTACTGTATGCTCGCTAACATTTTGGCCATGCGATGCATGATAGAGGAGCAACAGGGGAATTGCTATTAAATATTTCATGGGGTTAAATTGTTTTTGGGGGTTAAAAGACCTTGGTTTTGAAGTTTGGCAAAAATGTAATACTCCACGCGAAGATAATAATGCTTTCAAATATAGCAACCAGCTTCCCACAAAGCAATTCGCTCAGCATGAAAAAAAGGTTAACCGCATCTGCGAATGTAATATTGTCTGCCTGTGCAATTGGCCGCTGTTAGTGGCTGGTGTTTAAGAGGTTCCGCATGTCCTGTATGGGGCGTCCGTAGGGTGATGATTTAGTTCGTCCAGCACCAGTCAAACTGTCGTTGATGGATGAATTATATTCAATTAAATTTTTGGCTAACCAATATGGATGTTCCTTTCGGACTTCAAACTGAAAAATGAAGTCATTAATAGTACCAATAGTTTTCTTGTCATTGTTAGTCCGAGCAAAATACAATGGCGAATACTTTTGAATGGTAATTAAAACTTCTTCAGGTCCAATTACTTGGTCGTATTGAAGTTGCTCTGTCAGTCGATTAAAGAAAAGAGTGCTAAAGTCCTTGAAGTCCGCCTTTTTGATGTCGGTCAGAAAAACAGAATAATACGATTTATTATTTACAAGGATTATATTTTTTCGTCCGCCATAAAAAAAGAGATGCGCATTCCAGTCGCCGTACACGTTTGATGTGTCATCTGCCGATGTGAAATATTTTGGTCCTAAGAAGTCCTTGAGTTTATGTGAGCAAAATATTTTAGTCATAGTGTTCTTGATCTTGCCGTTAGAGGCAGTTTGTCCAAAAACTATCCAAATTTACAGTAATATTTGTATTCCTATCTGAATAAAACAGAAATATGTAAATCTCATCGACCATATTTGAGTTTTTAGATGGTCTGACGGTTTGGCGCTTGGCGAGGGTGGCGATTTTTACCACAAATGTTGATGCGGAGCACAAATGTTGAGCCCTGTTCAAATGTGTCATAGAAGCACGTCAGCCCCCATAACGCAAAACCGTTGTTATGGGCTGGTGTTATTCTCTCGTTCATTTGTCGTCAAGTTTTTTGGTTTAAAAATTAGGATTGTCAAAATGCCCCAAATTGTTATTAAAAATCCCATATAGTTCACGATATTTTTGTCGGCAAGGTCTGCTGTAAATGCGATGTCTATGGTTGAGTGAAAAACAGCACAAATTAAAACACTTGCTCTTGAAGAGTTGTAAAGCCAAGTCAATAAAATACTTCCTGTCAATAAGCTAAATGTCCAACCGAATATGCCTGCAAAGTCCATTGAAGTGTAACCAGGTCTGTAAAAGAAAAGTGGCCAATGCCAAACAGCCCAAAATATTGTCAAAATAACACTTGACGTCAAAGCATTAAACTTGTTTTGAAACCTTGGCAATGCAAAACCTCGCCAGCCAACTTCTTCACCAAGCCCAAAGAAAATTAAGTTGTAAATGAAAAATGTCAACAAGTTAAATTGAGGAAACTCTTTTGAAGTTAGAAGTCCCGAAATATTGATAGGCGATTTGTCAACGAAGTGGTTTATGATTGTTGCAAAGAAAACGAGTAAGAATGGACTTAAGAGTGCAATTGTCAAATATATTAGTGGTCTAACTTGTAAGCATTTTTTAAGAAGCACTTTTACTCCTTCATTTTTTTGAAATATCCAAGTTGTAAGAAAAGAAGAAAATAATGGTCCAAGTCCACCAAGTCCGTGGTGATAAGGTAAAATCGGCAAGTTTGTTAGGCCAAAAATATGTCCATACAGTGGAAGCCAAATTGTCCAACTGATTAAATATGCAAGTCCGAAATATGTTATTAGTTGTTTCATTTCTTTTTAAACTCTGTCGTCACTTACACTTGCCCATAACGTTTTGCCGCTTGCCGCAGTGGGGGATTTCGGAGCACTTCACTGTCAACCAGCACTACACTTGAATAGAAGCACAAAGCTCCAAGTTTGCACAGCTTGTCCGCCCATTGGCGGATCACCCCGCCTGACGCAAAACCCGTGTTAACAGAAGTTTTTATTTCGCTTGCCTAATAAGTTCATAATATAAGTCTTTGTATGTTTCGTATTCGTCCTTGTGCTTAAAATTATGCTCAAATTGTTTATCCCATAACTTTAGGAATAAAACTAAAAATGGCCATAATGAACTGTCTTCTTTAGGATTTAAGATATTAATAGCATTTGAAATTCTAACATCAATGTTGGGGTGTCTTTTTCCCCCGTCTAAGTATTTATTACAAAAAAGCATAGAAGCCAATCCAATAGTGATTGCAAGTTCAGTTACTTTAATGTTTCGGGGATTTTCAATCATTAAATTAATTGCCCTTGTGTCAGCTTCTAGTTCAAGTTCTTTGATTTTGTCATTTGTAAATTTTTCTGTCCTAATTTTATTTATGTGTTCTAATTCGGCATGAGCAATTTCGTGAAAAAGCACAAAATTAATTACTTCAACAAATAAGTCATTCGTTCTTAAAATATACCATCCTTCTTCTGTAGCCTCATCAAAATATTCTGGATTGGGAAAATAGTCCTTGTCCCATTCGGTGTAAACTTTCACTAAGGATTTAGAGTAATTAAAAAGCTCCTCGGCTAATTTGGCAATCTCTAAATTTTGTGTTTTATGAGTTGGGATATTTCTTTTTAGTTGGTCAGGAATAGCTACTCTTTCTTCATAAATAACAAACATGGAAAAACTAATTGTCCATATATAAGAAAGATATGTTTCGTGCAAATTTATTAAACCATTGTTGTCTATAAATGGTGTCTGTTTTTCTGATAATGGAAGTTCTGCAATATGGTATTTTATATTCTTGTCAAGCTTAAAACTAGATTGCAGTTTTTTAATTAACTCCTCATTCCTTTCTACAAGTCTATGGGTTAAATTGTGTTTTAGAACTCTAATGGGTTGAATTCCGTTATGGGTGTCTTTTTTGGTGCTTGTCTTCATAAAATTTCTGCTAACGTTTCGCGGCTTGGCGAAGGTGGCGATTTTTAGCACAAAAGTTCATACGAAGAACCGCACTTCAATTATACGAAAAATTGTCATACGAAGCACTGAACCGCCACTTTTGCCAAACCGCTGTTATAAGCTGGCCTTCTGTCTGTCGAGGTTGCAGAGTTGTTGTCTGCCGTTGGTTTTACTGTAATTGTCGAGCTGCGTATGTGTCGGCTGTGGGTAGCGGTTTTAAAAATTTAAGAAGGGAAGGAAATTTTAAAAAAA
>JBGAKR010000001.1:0-1474951 GCA_044224315.1 Bacteroidia bacterium
TAGTTCAGTACCACTACATATTTGTTTTTAATTACTTTTTTCTCGGTAGCTGCACGGGTTCCTACGCTGTTCCAGGCTTTCAGTGTGAAAGTGTAAGCACCGCTGGCAGTAAATTTAATTTGTGGGTTTTGGCTGTTTACACCGGTTCCGCCCTGGTAAGTGAAAGTGGTTGGGAAAATGCTCCACTCAAAGTTGTTGGCGAAGTCAGTTTTGGTAGTGATGTTTACCAAATCACCCACTTTTGGACGCAGGTTGTCTGCAGTGAAATCCAGTTTGCCGGGGGCAGAAGGGGTATTGATCTGCATAGGTGCGCAGAAAGTATCGTCGCCGTTACAGGTAGATGCACGCAAGCATACATCATAGGTACCTGAGGTGAAGAAAGCAGTGCTGAGGTTTTGGCTGGCACTTACAGAGTTGCCATCAATGATCCACTCATAAGAAACAGCACCCTGAGATTTGGTAGTTCCACCAAGGAAATCTACCTGCATTGCGGTTGCTGATGGATTATAGGCAGTACTCCAGGTTGCAGTTGGAGGTACTGGCGCATTCAGGTCAGAATCCCAGGTAGCAATCCAACCACTATCAGTACCAGAACCGTTAGATTCGAAGGTAATATACATCGAGCCGCTGGTAGCTTTAATGGTTTGGTTGCGGTAGGTATTTTGGTTGCTGCCGTTGATGGCTACAATTTTTTTACCGCTTTCGTCTTTACCATCATAGAAGGTAAGGATATCGCTGGCATCGGCCAGTTTCAGTGATTTGAAATTTAAACGTATTTCTTTGGCTCCGCAAGGCAGAATCTGGAAATAGTCGATGGTTTTCTTACGGTTATTTAAGTAAGGTAAAGATGGACCTGCGTGGTCGTAAAGAATACCTTTTTTGTTGGTAGCAAAGTTGTTTGGACCCATGTAGAATTCGCCCGGAGGGGTACATTCAACATATTTCTGTTTGCACACTTTGGTTGAAGGGCCTACGCCATTTTGTGAGGTAAGGCATACACTCCATTTACCTTCTTCATCGAGGGTAAATTTGGGGTTTTGTTCGGTAGAGGTATAAACCGCACCGGTGGGTGAGGTTAGCTCCCAAGACCAGATATAGGCTCCGTTGGTAGAAAGATCGAAGAATTGAACATCGTAGTAAATCTCAAGCAGGTTTGAACTTGCTATGAAATCCGCCACCGGAATAACCGTTGGGGCTACAACTTTAACAGATTTTTGTATAGAGTCTTTAATACCGCAATAGTCTACCGTAAGTTTTACATCGTAGGTATTGGCAGAAGCCCATTTGGATTTGGATTTGGCACCGGTAGCAGAAGCAGGGGTACCAGAACCCGCAGTTCCGGGAGGGTTAAAGTTCCAGATATACTGATAGTAATTAACCGGATTATCGGCATTGAAAGTAATCAATGAACTAACATAGTTAGGACCCGCTGGAGGAGTAAAACCTGCAATCGGAGCGGTACCAGTTTTGATATTTACTTCAAGATCGAACTGATTGCCGTAAACACCTGGGTTATTACAAGCGGCACTGGAAGTTAAATTCGTGGGGTATAAACCTGTGTTATTACCACGGAAGCGCATGCGGGTTTTACCGGGGTTGCTGGTACAAGGCACCTGAATGCTAGCAGAAACAGTTGTGTTTGTAATGCTAGAAAAAGGTCCGCCTTGAGGGTTGGCAACGCACTCACCTGCATCGGAGAAATCTCCGTCGCGGTTGGCATCAATCCAAACGCCGGCATAAGTGCCCCAGCCCCAGCCATAACCATCGCTGTTACCGCTAAGTTTAACGGTAATAAATTCGCTTGAGGTAATGTCGAAGGGAGCACCCGTGTTTAAAACCTGCTGTTGGGTGTTGTCTCCAAGCCCTGAGTAAGAAGCAAGGGTAGCTGTAGCGCCAACAACATCGATTGATTTGATGTTGCCGCCGTAAGTGTTACCGTAGCCATAACTCGATGCGTTGCACCATTGGGCCGAAGAACTACCGGGAAGTAAGGCAGAAAGGGCGATTAACCCCAGTCCGAAACCTCTCATAATTGTTTTGGTAATTGTTCTTTTCATTGAATTTTAGTTAGTCTTTCTCTGCAAATGACGCGAAAAATTCCAAAGGTTGCGTGATTAATTAAAAAAAAATTAACGTCAATTTATCGTCTGACAATTCCATGACAAAAGAAAAGGCTGCCATTTGGCAGCCCTTCCTTTTATTGTGTTGACTAACTTTGTCTTAACGAGTAAGTACAATCTGACGGGTGGTGGTTTCACCATTATTGGTCAGACGTACGCTGTAGATTCCGTTGCTGAATGCACTCAGATCCAGTTTTTGGGTTCCAAATCCACCCTGGATGTTTTTCATCTCAGTTACTTTCACACCAGCTGCATTGTACACTTCTATGTTCAATGGGTTGTTGTTGGTGAGGGTGTAACCAATTGTCAGCATACCGCTGGTTGGGTTTGGATACATGGTTACTGCATCGGCCAGTTTGATTTGCTCTACACCGGTGTAGGTGTTTTGGCAATTTGGCGCGTATTGTACATACACATCGCGTGTAATCATGGCGGCTTCGTTGCCACTTGGGTCGGTTACTGCATAATTAATATAGTAGATGCCGGGTTCCCAAATGTTGATGTTGTGGCTTACCACTTTCACCAATGGCAACAGGGTGCTTGGAGCATAGTAGTTGTCTGAAACCAACACACCGCTCATGGCCCAGAATGGAGAGCCTACGCAAGCATTTAAAGCAGGAGCCAGCATTTTGGGAGCTACACGGTCTACAATTTTAACAGTGCGTTTTTTCACAGCTACGTTTCCGCTTTCGTCGGTTGCAGTGTAAGTTTCGGTGTAAGTACCCAAAGTATAGGCATCTACTGAACCGGTTTTAACCAGACTCACTTTGGCAAGTGGGTAGTAGTTATCACTTACAGTTACAGGACGGCTGTAGTATGGATTGTTTACATCGTGGATTACAGTATCGTCGGTGTTCAACTCAATTACAGGCTCGATGTAATCATCTACTTTGTAGTTGATGGTGTATCCATCCTCATCGGCTTTGTTACCGCTTGGGTCAGTAGCATAGTAGGTTATTGGGTATGTAGCACGTACACCTGTGTTTACAGGACCGTTGAAACCAGCGATTTTGCTGATGGCAATGGCACCGTTGCACACATCCTGCGCGTAGATATCATCTACAAATACGCTGTTGATTTGTACGTTTACAGTGGTGTTGTTTACAATGCGTGATGCAATTTTGTAGATACCAGGTTTTTTGGTGTCTACTACTTTTACGGTGCGGGTCAGGCTGGCTGAGTTACCTTGAGCATCCATAGCAGTGTAAGTAAGGGTGTAGGTTCCTACCACTGAGGTATTTACGCTACCGGTTACTACAATGGCGGTGTTCAGGTTACCGTCTACCAGGTCGTTTGCCACAGCACCGGGATCGGTGAAGGTTCCGCACTGTTCTACAGTCATGGTAGCTGCACCATTCAAAGTAATTACAGGAGCAGTTTTATCCAGTACTACAATTACAGTACGACGTTTTGGAATGGCGCTGTTGCCAGATGCATCTTTGAGGTTGAAATCGAAGCTGTAGATACCCGGTACTGTGCAATCCAGGTCGGTGGTTACAATTACTTTACTGGTTAAATCACCTTCGGTTGCATCCGATGCTTTATAATTTACTTCGGCATAACAGCTTGTTGCGGAAGTACCTTTTTCTACACGAACTGTATCACTTCCAATTAAGGTAATTACAGGAGGCATATTGTCGTTGGCCAGGGTAATTCCGTAGTCTTCAAACTCACCTACCACGTTTACTCCACATGGGCTGTTGTTGAATGAACCGTAAGAAACACCTACACGCATTCTGGTTTTACCTTCGAAGCTGCTAGCCAGAGGTGGTACAGTAAAATTGGTGGTGGCATCGGTTCCGGCCATTGCGCCAGTATTCATGATTTCTTCATTGGCATCATCAAAATCACCATCGATGTTGAAGTCAATCCAGGCTTTGTAGTTTACACTGTTGCTGTTGGTTTTACGCGATACATTTAAAGTATAAGGAGCACCATAAGTCAGATTTGCGTTTGTTGTTCCTGAATAGTCAGAATATGACACATCGCCGCTGGTAGATTCGTTGCTAATCAGCGCATTGGTTCCGCTCAGCAATTCCACTTTATTGATTCCAACGTCTGAGCTAAGTAAATCCACAGTTGGAATGCAATAGCACAGTACAACCACATACTTATTTTTTATTACTTTTTTCTCAGTGGCAGCGCGGGTACCTACGCTGTTCCACGCTTTCAATGTAAAGGTATATGGCCCACAACCTGTAAATTTAATTTGTGGGTTCTGACTGTTTACAGTTGTTCCACCCTGGTAGGTGAAAGTTGTTGGGAATATGCTCCATTCAAAGTTGTTGGCATAATCTGTTTTGGTGGTGATGGTTACCAAATCGCCGGCCTTGGGTCTGATATTATCTGCAGTAAAATCCAGTTTGCCGGGGGCAGAAGGGGTATTGATCTGCATAGGTGCGCAGAAAGTATCGTCACCGTTACAGGTAGATGCACGCAGGCATACATCATAAGTACCTGAGGTGAAGAAAGCTGTGCTGAGGTTTTGGTTGGTTGAAACCGAGTTACCATCAATGATCCACTCGTAAGATACAGCACCCTGTGATTTGGTAGTTCCACCCGCAAAGTCAATGTTCATAGCAGTAGCAGCTGGGTTGTAGGCCGTACTCCAGGTTGCAGTTGGGGGTACTGGCGCATTCAGGTCAGAATCCCAGGTAGCAATAAATCCGCTGTCGGTACCAGAACCATTGGTTTCAAAAGTGATATACATCGAACCGCTGGTAGCTTTAATGGTTTGGTTGCGGTAGGTATTTTGGTTATTTCCGTTAATTGCAACAATCTTGGTACCGCTTTCATCTTTGCCATCGTAAAAGGTAAGGATATCGCCGGCATCGGCCAGTTTCAGAGATTTGAAGTTCAAACGTATTTCTTTGGCTCCGCAGGGCAGAATCTGGAAATAGTCGATGGTTTTTTTACGGTTATTCAAATAAGGCAATGATGGACCTGCGTGGTCGTAAAGGATGCCTTTTTTATTGGAAGCAAAGTTATTTGGACCCATGTAGAATTCGCCCGGAGGAGTGCATTCAATATACTTTTGTTTGCAAACTTTGGTTGAAGGGCCTACGCCATTTTGTGAGGTAAGACATACACTCCATTTACCTTCTTCATCGAGGGTAAATTTGGGGTTCTGTTCGGTAGAGGTATAAACCGCACCGGTGGGCGAAGTAAGCTCCCAAGACCAGATATAGGCTCCGTTGGTAGAAAGATCGAAGAGTTGCACATCATAGTAAATCTCGAGCAGGTTTGTACTTGCAAGGAAATCAGCAACCGGAATTGCCGTCGGGGCCACTACTTTGACCGTTTTCTGTATAGAGTCTTTGGTGCCGCAATAGTCTACCGTAAGTTTTACATCGTATGTATTTGCCGACGGCCATTTGGATTTGGCTTTAGCTCCTGTAGCAGATGCCGGGTTACCAGAACCTGCGGTTCCGGGAGGATTAAAGTTCCAGATATACTGATAATGCGAAGCAGGATTGTCGGCATTAAAAGTAATCAATGAGTTTACATAATTAGGACCTGAAGGAGGCGTAAAACCGGCAGTTGGGGCAGTTCCTTGTTTGATGTTTACTTCAAGGTCGAACTGATTGCCATACACACTGGGGTTGCTGCAAGCCCCGGAAGAGGTTAAATTTCCTGGCCAATAGGTAAAGCAGGCGCGAAAACGCATGCGGGTTTTACCCGGATTACTGGTACATGGTACCTGAATACTGGAGGTTGCAGAAGTGCCACCAATACTTGAGAATGGCCCACCCTGGGGGTTGGCAACACATTCGCCAGGATCGGAAAAGTCACCATCGCGGTTTCCATCAATCCAAACACCGGCATAAGTTCCCCAGCCCCATCCATAAGCATCGGTATTGCCCGTAAGCTTTACAGAAATAAATTCGCTGGAGGTAATGTCAAAAGGAGTGCCTGTATTCAGCACTACTGTAGAGGAGTTGTCGCCCAAACCCGAGTAGGAAGCCAAAGTTCCGGAAGCGCCGTTTACTTCTATGGCGGTGATATTACCCCCATAAATTGTACCGTTTCCATTACTACTGGCTGTACACCACTGGGCTGAAGAACTACCCGGAAGCAATGCTGCCAGCGCTATTAAGCCCAGCGACATGCTTCTTAAAATTGTTTTGGTAATCGTTCTCATCATGGTAAGTTATTAAAGTAGTAACCTTATGACGCGACGATGACCATAGGTTGCGGCCTCAAATGTCAGCAAACTGTCATGTATTGATTTGGGCAAACCCTTGACAGTTGTAAGCTTTTAGCCAACAACAATTTAACCTAATGAATATTCTTTCGGTTTTTTACTCAGCTTTTTGTAGCTGTGTCGGAAGACCCTGATTTTTTAGGTGCAGTGCTTGATTTAAGCTTTTCAAGGTCCTTTTTATACGTTTTAATTGCATTAAAGATGCCTTTGGCAATAATCTTCTGGCCTTCTTCGGATTTTAAAACTGCGCGGTCTTTGGTATTGGTAAGGAATCCGGTTTCGATGAGCACACTGGGCATAGCAGTTTGCCACAGCACCAGGAATCCGGCCTGTTTCACACCACGGGTTTTAATTTTAGAAATACGGTTGGTATTGGTTTCAACAGTCTGAGAGAATTTTTGGCTCAGTTCAAGAAATGCATTTTGAATCAGGGTAAAAATAATATGGCTTTCGGGGCTTTTGGGGTCAAATCCACCATAGCTTTCATTGGTTTTGTAATCGCTTTCGTAGGTAATTACTGCGTTTTCGCGTTTAGCCACATCCAGGTTGCCCTGGGTTTTGTGCAGCCCCATAAAATAGGTTTCGCTGCCGGCGGCGGTTGTATTTACATTGGAATTGCAGTGGATGGAGATAAAAAGGTCGGCATTTTCTTTATTGGCAATATTGGGGCGTTCCCAGAGTTCCACAAATTTGTCGGTTTTTCTGGTATATATAACGGTTACTCCCTCCATACTATCCTCTATTAACTTGCCCAATTTGAGGGAAATTGCCAGAGTAACTGCCTTTTCCCAAATCTCATTTGCGCCATTGCAGCCGGGGTCTAACCCGCCATGGCCGGCGTCTATCACTATTTTTTTCAGTGAAGTACCATTACTCCTGGGGCCTTTTTTAGCCGAGGGCAAACTCAGCATTAACATCAGGCAGGTAAGCATAAGGGATAACAGCAGTCTCATTGTAATATATGTTTATGTTGTTTATTCATAAACCCTGCCAAACCTGCTGTGGGCAAAAAAAACAGCAATATGGCAAAGTTTTTGACGAATTTCGCGGAGTTATTGGAATGCACCTATATCGAGCCATTTTTCTTTATCTACGGGGTATGTTAATTGAACGCAGAATTGTACTATTTCTTGTGTTACTGGCATGTGCAGGTGCTTCTACAGCGGGTGTGTCTATAATTGACGACAGCGCCAAAGTAAGTTTACCCAAGCCCAAAGGCGGTTTTCTGGATAAACCCATCGATTATAAAGCCGATGATTCTATCATTTTTGATATTAAAAAAAATAAAGTTTACTTATATCGCAATGCAGAGCTGCACTATGGCGACATAAACCTTACAGCCTTCTATATTGAGGTAGACATGAACCGCAAGGAGATTTTTGCCAAGGGCGGTTTGGATAGCAATGGTAAATATGGTTCGTTACCGGTACTCACAGATGGGGGCGACACCTATAAAGCCGACAGTATGCGGTATAACAGCGGTACTAAAAAAGGCAGGGTATATGGTTTAAGACTTACCCAGGACGAAGCGGTAATACACCTGGGCACTGTGCTGAAAAACGAAGATGGCAGCTTTGTAGGTGAAAGGGGAAAAATTACAACCTGCACGGATGATCATCCACATTTTTATTTTAATGCCAATCGCATTAAAGTAATTCCAAACAATAAAGTTTTATTTGGGAGTGCCAATCTGGTGGTTGCCGATGTACCAACGCCACTGGCTGTACCTTTTGGCATAGCTCCGCTAAAAAAAGGCCGGCGCAATGGTATCCTTTTTCCTTCCTATGGATATAATTATTCAAACAAATCTTTTTACTTGCAAAAACTGGGATATTATACCGGACTAGGGCCCTATGCCGATTTAACCCTGAGCACAGATATGTATTTAAATGGTGATTTACGGGGCGGTGTATCGAGCAATTTTGTAAAAAAATATAAATACCGCGGTGGTATAACCCTCACTGCCAGTAGGTTTGGAAACGGACAGGAAAAAACAAGTCCTTATTACGACCATAATTTGGATTATTCATTGATTACCAATTTTGCATTTGATCCTAAATTTTTACCCGGTACAGTTTTAAATGGCGATATTCATGTGCAGACAGGTAATTTCAACCGTTTAAACTCGCGTGATTTGAGTAGTATTGCCCAAAATCAATATAACTCAAGTATAAATTACGGTCATAATTTTTTGAAAAATAAAATTACATTAAACGCCTCTGCACGTCATTCGCAGAATACCCAAACACACCAGTTCAGGATGGAGCTTCCCAATATAGCAGTGGGCGTTCCGCGTATCACCCCATTTGCAAGCCTGGGCAGTGGCAAGTGGTATGCGCAAATCGGGTTTTCGTACAATATGAATTTTAGTAATATCTTAAATACAATTGACACTATTTTATTCAGCACCCGAGGTAAGGATGAATTTAAAAATTTACAAAACGGAATTACCCATGCCCTCAGCGGCTCTACTACTTTTAAATTATTAAAGGGAACAATTAATCTTAGTCCGAGTATTAACTACAACGAAAAATGGTATTTTAATACAATAAGAAAATCATGGGATGCCGCCAATAAAAAAGAGGTAGTAGAGGAGGTACAGGAATTTAGCCGGTTGCAGGATTACAATGCTGCGGCCACACTAAGTACAAATATTTATGGTATGTATAAAGATTTAAAACTGGGCAAGCTGAGAGCCATCCGCCATACTATTACACCCTCTGTTTCAATCGGATATTCGCCCGAGGTAAACCCTGTAAAAAAGAATTGGATTCGCGGGTATTTTAATGATACTTTAAAATATAATAATTTAATTAAATACAATATTTATGAAAAAGGCATCAATGGTGCTTACAACCATGGAGAGTCGGGCAGTGTAGGTTTTAGCATCAATAACAACTTACAGGCCAAGAAATTAATTGGAAAAAAATACAATGGTGGAGACAGTGTAAAAAAAGTAAATTTAATTGATGCCCTTAATTTTTCTGGCAGTTACAATATGCTGGCCGATTCATTAAAATTCAGCGATTTAAATGCCCAATTAAATACCGTATTGCTGGATATGTTTAACATTAATATGTCGGCCGCATTCAGTCCTTATGCAATAAGCACCAAGGGGGGTGTATACAACACTTTCCAATATAAATTAAATAATAGTCCCTTGCGTTTTTCTAATTTTCACACCAGTATTAACACACGTTTGACACCCGATTTATTTAAATCTAAATTGAAAAAACAAGCGCCAGAAAATCCCAAAAGCGGCACAGCAGAAGAACTTGAGGATGTGCGCAGAAATGGTGAAAAGTATTATAATTTTAATATTCCCTGGTCTCTTACACTTAGTTATATTTTTGATTACAACAAGGTATTTGCCATTCAAAACCCGGGTAAGAATGCCATTACTACAAACCGAATCGCATTCAGCGGGGATGTAAACATTACCCCCGAGTGGAAGGTAGGCTACAGTTCGGGGTACGATATGGTGCGCAAGGAAATTGTATCGAGCCAGTTTACAGTATCCAGAAACCTGCACTGCTGGCAACTGGATTTTAGCTGGATACCCAGCGGTTATGGCAAAATGTGGGTATTTACTTTGAGGCCAAAATCGGGATTGTTGCAGGATTTAAAATTAAATAAACGTGTATATCCAAACAATCCGGCCCTGTTTGGCGCTTACTAAAACGGCAATTATCCATACAAATTTATATTTAATCTAAATAAGCGATGGGGTATAAATACTTTCGTTGCATATTTGCAGTATGACTTTACAAACCGGAAGCCCCGCCCCCGATTTTACCCTATACTCAGATGCCAAAGAAGCCGTTTCTCTGTCCTCTTTTCGCGGCAAAAATGTAGTATTATTGTTTTTCCCACAGGCATTTACAGGTGTTTGCACTGCCGAATTGTGCAGCATGCGCGATCATTTGCACGATTATACAAGCCTGAACGCAGAAGTATTGGCCATTTCAGTGGATTCGATATTTACACTTAAAAAATGGAAAGACCTGGAGAATTTCAATTTTACCATGCTTTCAGATTTTAACAAGGAAGTATCTACCGCATATGATACCATTTACGCCAAATTTGGCCCCGGTGGAAGTATGCATGGTGTTTCAAAACGTTCGGCCTTTGTAGTGGATAAAAATGGGATTCTGCAGTACGCCGAGGTTTTAGAAAATGCCGGCGAGATTCCCAATCTGGATGCCGTAAAGGGTTGCCTGGCTAATCTTTCCTGAGCTAACTCAAAATTGGCTTATTTTTTGTAATTTTGGGTGATATGCGCCCACTTTTATTGCTATGCGCCTGTTTACCAGCAATGGCATTGGCCCAATCGGCCAACCCCTCATACAGGGCTAAATACTATTATAAAAATCATGATAGCGCAAACGTGGTTTTTTATATTAAACCCGATGCAAAAACTGTGGCGTTTTTTAAAAAAGAAAACTTAGTTTTTACCGACTCCTTTTCGTACCAAGCCCGCCCGGCACAAGGGTTTGATAGTATAATTTCAGTTTCGCAGCGGGTTTTTACTGCCCCATTTTTTATCAAAAACACGGAGGTAACCAACCAGGAATACCGCGAGTTTGCAACTGAAATGAAAGCCCCCTTTTACCAGCCAGATACAGCAGTGTGGTACGAAATTGACGCCGAAGATAATATTCATCCATTCGTAAACTATTACTATCAAAACAAAGCCTATAATGCCTATCCGGTAGTTGGTATTTCTTTTTACCAGGCCCAGTATTTCTGCAAATGGAAAACCATAAAAATCAATGAGGCCCTGCGAAAAGCCGGTGTTTTAAACTATGAGGCCGAAGTGAGCCTGCCCAGTGAAACCGAATTTAATACTGCCATTATAAAATACAATTTTGGTTGGTTAAAATCGGCACAAAACACTTGTGGGTATAATCCCAGCCATTCTTACATCAGCTATGCCATTGGATGCGGTCAATTTCGGTGTAATTTTAAATCCATTACCACCGAACGGGGTGCAGAACTCAAACCTGTTATGGATAAAACCTGGCAGGCATTTGGCTTTACGGTTACCCCTGCCCTCTCCTATCAAAATGCATTGGGGGTATTCAATCTTATGGGCAATGTGGAAGAATGGACACTTACGACAGGTACCCAAAATTTATATAATAATCTGCAGTACATTTATACCACCACGGGCAATATCATAGCCAATACCCAAACCCGTATAGACAGCAATGCCTTAAATAAATACATTTATACCCCAGATGCATTAAAAAACTGCGCTGCGGTAAAAGGAGGAAGTTGGACGGATGATATTTATTACCTGCAACCCGAGGCTGTAAAATTTTATCCGCAGTGGTACAAAAGCAAGTCGCTTGGATTTAGGTATGTAGTGCATTTGCGCAAAACAAAACCTTAAATACGCCTTAGGCCAGATTGGGCAACTCGATTTCGTTTTTAATCAAATCTTCGAATACTTCGCGTTTGCGAATAAGCTGTGCTTTGCCATCGAGCACCAGCACTTCTGCAGGGCGCAAACGTGCATTGTAATTATTGCTCATAGTAAAACCGTAGGCCCCTGCATTGCGAATTGCCAGTATATCACCCTCCCGTACTTCGGCAATTTTGCGGTCGTAACCCAGTGTATCTGTTTCGCAGATATACCCTACTACTGAGTATACACGTGGAGTTCCGTTGGGGTTGGTAATATTTTCGATATGGTGGTAGGCATCGTAGAACATAGGCCGAATAAGGTGATTTTGGCCGCTATCCACGCCGATGAATACAGTAGAGGTGGTTTGTTTAATTACGTTGGCTTTGACAAGCAGATAGCCGCTATCACTCACAATAAATTTACCTGGCTCAAACCATAATTCTAACTCCCGGCCATAGCTTTCGCAGAATTTGCGGAATGCAGCAGAAATTTTTGCCCCTGTATCTTCAATATCGGTTACTATATCGCCTTCTTTATAGGCAACTTTAAAACCGCTTCCAAAGTCCATAAATTCCAGGTCCGGGAAATCGGCTGCCGCTTCAAACAATAAATCGGCTCCGCGCAGAAATACTTCTCCGTCTAAAATATCGCTGCCTGTATGCATATGCAGCCCTGTAACCCGTATTTTATTGCTTTGTACCACACGCAAAACATGGCGCATCTGGTATATAGAAATTCCAAATTTTGAATCGATGTGACCTACAGAAATGTGGCTATGCCCACCGGCCATAATATGCGGATTGAGGCGCACACAGCAGGGTACCGAGGAGCCATATAAATGGCCAAATTGCTCGAGGGTGGATATATTATCGATATTAATATGCACCCCTTTTTCAACGGCCAGTTTAATTTCTTCCAGATCCACACAATTGGGCGTATACATAATTTGCGAAGGCGAAAAACCTGCGCGCAAACCCATTTCCACCTCTTGTATGGAAACCGCGTCGAGGCCAGCGCCCTCGCGTTTTAACAGTCTTAAAATATTTACATTATTCAATGCCTTGAGTGCATAGTGTAAGCTAACTTTCACTCCGGGAAAAGCATTTTTCAGACGGTGATATTGGTTTTTAATTTTGTCACCATCATACACATACAGGGCAGTTCCAAACTCGGCCGCAATATCTACTGCCGGCACGCCTCCAATTGTATATTCTTTGTTCATAGTTGATTTTATTTCATAAAAAAGGCGGAGTATTTAACTCCGCCTTTCACATATTTTTTTAGCGAAGTTTTATTTTAATTCTTGTTTTGACTTACGTGAAGCAAACTCTACAACCACCGGAGTAGCAATAAAGATTGAAGAGTAAGTACCGATGATAATACCCACCATCATGGCCAGTGAGAAACCTTTCAGTGAATCGCCACCAAACAGGAACAATACAATAACCACCACAAATACGGTCAGGGATGACACAATGGTACGGCTAAGGGTTTGGTTAATCGCAGCGTTAATCAGTGATGGCTCGTCGGCTTTGCTATGGCGATCGCGGAGGAAGTCACGAATACGGTCAAATACAATTACCGTATCGTTCATCGAATACCCCACAATGGTAAGCAAAGCGGCTATGAGGTTTTGGTCGAACTCGATTGGGAATGGAGCCCATTTATCCAAAATCATAAACACGCTTAGTACCACTACAATATCGTGGATGGTAGCAATGATAGCACCCGCTGCATAGGCTACATTTCTGAACCTGAACACAATGTACAGGAACATACCAATTGTAGCGATTATTAACAGTATGATAGATTTATTGCGGATACTGGTTGCCACGGTGGCCCCTACTTTGTTAGAGCTAAGGATGGCGGTGGTAGGATCGTTGTTTTTTATCTCCAGGGCAATACCATCCAGGCTTTTTACCAGTTTTTCACCAATATGGTCGCGGTCTTTATTGGCCGAATCTTTGGCGTTGGCATTTTCCTTTTTAATATCATTGGTAAGGAAATAGGTAGTTACAATTCTGAATTTGCCACCTTCACCAAAGGTTTTAACCTCGTTGCTTGAACCGGGCAGGTTTTTATCCAGTTTGGCTTTGATATCATCTACTCCATAATTGTTTTTAGCTACAGTTTGAACAATGAAAGAGTTACCTCCTTTAAAGTCAATACCGGTAGACAAACCACCTTTGTAGAAGAACATAACAATACCCAGGGCAATGATAGGCAAGCTGATAAGGAAGTATACACGGCGTTTGCCTACGAAATCGTAGTTGGAACCGATCAACAGATTGCGGTTGTAAGAGAAATCGTATGCAGTATCTTTTCCTTTATCGGCGCGGCGATCGAGCAATAAACGGGTAATGAACAGAGCAGTAAACAGAGAGCAGAAAATACCGATTACCAGGATGATTGAGAAACCATAAGCAGGACCAGCACCTGTGAACATAAGGATAATGGCCGCCAGCAATGTGGTAACGTGACCATCGATAATCGCACTTAATGCATGTTTAAAACCCAGTGATATAGCTGTTTTCTGGCTTTTGCCAGCGCGCAACTCTTCTTTAATACGTTCGTATATAAGTACGTTCGCATCCACCGCCATACCCACCGTTAAGATCAAACCGGCGATACCAGGCAGGGTAAGTGCGGCACCAAGGTTGGCCAGGATGCTGATAATAAGGAATACGTTTGCAAACACGGCCACAATTGCCATCCAACCAGCGCGGTTGTAATACAATACCATGAATGCCAATACGGCAATGAAACCGGCTAACAGTGAATTTAAACCTTTGGAAATAGACTCAGCACCCAAAGATGGACCTACTACCTCTGACGCTACGATGCGCGCAGGGGCTGGCAGTTTACCCGCTTTCAATACATTGGCAAGGTCATCGGCTTCTTTTACATCAAAGTTACCGCTGATTTGGCTGTTACCGCCGCTGATTTTGCCGTTGACTACAGGCGCAGAGTAAACCCTGTCATCCAGTACAATGGCAATAAATTTACCGATGTTATCACCTGTAATCTGTGCCCAGGTAGAGGCTGCAGATGGGGTCATTTCCATGTTTACCTCAAGTTGGCCGGTTTGGCTAGAGCTTGGGCGGGCATCAGAAATGATATTTTCTTCATCACTGCTCAATGCAGCTTTGCCATCACGTCCGCGTTTAAGGAAATACACTGCATAATCTTCAGGGTTGGTAATTACTTTTCCCTGTGGGGTCTGATCGAGTGGTTTAGAGCTGAAAGCCACTTTTACAGAAGGCTCCAGAATGCTGCGGAATTGGTCACCTTCCAGCATTTCAACCAGTTTTTGGCGGTCGGCTGATTTTACAGTACAAATTGAAGATCCTTGGGGAATGCCTTGGCCTGAAGAGTTTACTTTCAGAATTTTAGCCAGGGGATTATTTTTAAGATTGGCAGGGCCTTCTTCTTTCGCGTTGGTATCTACCTTTGATTCGGTAACCTTGGCGTTGCTATCATTGGCTTTGGCATCGGCCACAGCGGCGTTGCCTGTATCGTTTGTGTTTTTTGCGGTATCTTCAACTTTGGCAACAGGTGCTGGGTTGGCAGCTGCTTTATACAAGGCATCTAAAATACGGCTGGCGTCGGCTTCTTTGCCGGTATTGCCATATACTTCATAAAACTCAAGGTTTGCACTTTTTTCAACCAATTCCTCCATACGGCGGGGGTTGTCTACACCTGGCAGTTCAACCGAAATGCGACCTCCATCGATTTTTTGAACGGTAGGCTGGGTTACATTGGCCTGGTTAATCCTTTTCTCAATTACCTCATATACACGGTCAATCGCACCATCGGTTTCTTTGCGCAGTTCCGCATTCAGCTGGCTTTCACTGCTGGTAGCCTGAATACCTGCTTTATTGTTACCTTTTACAAAAAGGTTGTTGAGTTTACGGGTTGGGGCAATTTTTTTGAAATTTTCGATAAACAGATTTACATAATCTCCACCCTTGTCGCGCACGGTTTCATTGGTAACCTGAATGGCTTTTTTCAAATCAGGGTCGTTTCCGTCATTGGCCAGGCCTTTGATAATGGCACCTTTATCCACTTCAAGGATTACGTTCATACCACCACGGAGGTCAAGACCCAGGTTTATTTCCTGCTGTTTGCACTCGAAGTAGGTGAAATGGGCGATACCCATGCTGTAGAAATCGGCTTTGTTTCCAAGGCTGTCGATATAACGGCGCATGGCTTTGGTTTTGTCCTCACCGAACTTTTTTGCCCGCTGTTCGGCAAAGCTTTTTGCTTTACTTTCAAAGCCGCGGGTCTTCCAGGTAAATGAAAGCTGGAAAAGACAGGCAATAGCCAGGAGAGTGGAAAATACAATGATGGTCTTTTTATTCTTCATCGGATAGTCTGAAAATCAGTTTTTTTACGAAGGCGCGAAAATAAGGAAAATATGCTTTGAAAGCACCAAGAATAATTATAGAATGCAAATTGTGACGCTTAAAATCAAGTAAATTCGGCGATAATTTGCTCCGAATCTTGGATTATCTGATTGATATTCTGCTGATGCATGCAGTTAAAATGCCCTTTTGGGCAGCGTCCGTATCCGATTTTAGAACAGGGCCTGCATGGTAGGTTCTGCACTTCGGCCATAATGTTGAATCGCGCATCAAAATCACGGGGAAACAGGGGGTACATTCCTAACTGCGGAACCGTATTGCCCCAAATGGATATTACCGGCTTGCGGAATGCGGCAGCTACATGCATCAAACCCGTATCGTGGCTGATAACCAAACTTGCTTTTTCAAGTACCCGTGCACTATCCGCAAAACCCAGTTTGCCACATAGGTCTGTCACCCGGTTGGAAATGCCCTCAGCGGCTGCCAATACCGCTTTCCCATCGTTCTGATCGCCTAGTACAACCAATGGAAAGGTAGTTTTACTAAAAAGTTCGCGCATTTTTTCTACCGGTAAACGCTTGGTGGCCCAGGTGCCACCGGCAACAAACACGGCAAAAGGAGTATTGGGCAACAGTGCCAGTGCCGCCTCAGACAACCTTGAATTGGGATTAAAAAAATAATCAAGTCCCAGTCCATCGTACTGCACACCCAGTTTGCTGCAAGTGGCCATGTACCTATCAACCACATGCACATCGGGCAGCAGGTTGCGTTTAAATTTCACCAGTATCCATTTGGCCAGATTCAGCTTGCGAAACGTAAATTTTCTTGCCTTCCACAACGCGCATTTAATCAACCATGTGCGAAGGTTGTTATGCAGGTCTAATACTACTTCGTATTTTTCCTGGCGCAGCTGCACAATCAGCGGCATCAGCTCATTTTCTAAAACATGAATTTTGTTTATGGCCGGATTTTCGCTTACCAAACCTGCAAATTTGGCCTTGGTACAAAAATGAATTTCAGCCTGGGGATATTGCTTGCGAAGTCCGCGTATGACCGGCGAAGTAAGCACAATGTCGCCAATGGAACTAAACCGGATAATCAGGATCTTCACAAAGCGCAAAGCTAGGGTTCAGCAATGAATCCATCAAAGTGCTGCAGCGCTTCTTTTTTGTGTTAACCAATTTACAAATTCGTTGAGGGGCAGGGCATTGAGGGTCATTTCCTTGGTAAGGCCCCCTTTGCGTGCGCTGAGGGTACCAAAATACATATCGTTATAGGCGGTTTTTTCGTGGGCATCGGGGTTTATGCTCAGCATCACACCTTTGTCCATGGCATAACCAATCCAGCGCCAGTCCAGATCCAGGCGAAAGGGATTGGCATTGATTTCTATGCAAACACCATTTGCCGCGCAGGCATCTATAATGTATTTGTGGTCAATGGGATATCCTTCACGCACCAGCAGCAATCTTCCGGTAGGGTGCCCCAGCACATGGGTATAGGGGTTTTCTATGGCCCGGGTAAGTCTTTCCGTAGCTTTGGCCAGGTCCATTTTCAAATTGCTGTGTACCGAGGCTACAACCAGCTCAAACTGGGCCAGTATTTCGGGTTCGTAATCCAGGCTTCCATCTCCAAGAATGTCGGATTCTATGCCTTTAATAATTCGAAACGGAGCCATTTCCCTGTTGATTTCATCAATTTCACGGTGCTGTTGCAATACCCGTTCCACGCTTAACCCACCGGCATACCCGGCACTGCGGCTGTGGTCGCAAACACCCAGGTATTCCAGCCCCATGGCACGGGCATGTTCGGCCATTTCTCGCAGGGTGTGCAAGCCATCAGAGTAGGTGGTATGGTTGTGAATGGTGCCTTTCAGATCGGTGTATTGCAGCAGGTGTCCAAGCTTTCCGGCCCTTGCCCTTTCTACTTCTCCTGCCCCTTCACGCATTTCGGGTTCAATGTATGGCAAGCCCAGATTTTCGTACAATTCGGTTTCGGAATTAAAAGATTCCTGTTTATATCCAATTTGCTTTAAATGTTCGGCCGTGGCTGAAGTTTCGAACAACTGCTGGTTAAAATCAGCTGGTGTAGCCTCTATAAACCGGTATTTAAAACCCGATTCATCGCGGTAAATGTCTTCATTTTCGGTAAAACCCGCGGCCACCATATACTCTGCCAATTCCATTAAGTCGCAGGTGGTTAAAATCTCAATTTCTTCAATGATATCTGCATTGCGGCGAAAAGCACCGGTAAAGGCAAATTGTTCGCCTTCAAATTCGTTTTCAAGGGTTTCGAGCAAGGCCATGGCGGGTTTTTCTACCCTGGCATAATGGTATTTTCCCAGGGCATTCCACGAAAACTCAATGGCTTTCATTACCTCACCCTGGGTTTTAAGGCCAAAACCGGGCTGCTCTACCAACCGATTTTCGCGGCAGGCATCAAATAGTTGTTCTACACTATCAATGCCCATAGAACGCCAAATTACCCCTACTTTTTTGGGTCCCAGGCCTTTGATACGCAGCATGGCCAATATTCCCTCGGGGGTTAGGGCAATAATTTTATCTAAATCGGGAAAACTTTGGGATTCTAATAATGATTTGATGGCACCTACCACGCTTTTACCCACCCCCGGCAGCTTGTCGAGGTTTTCGGCTGGCATTTCGGCCAGCGGATCTTTTATTTTTTTAATATTAAAAGCCGCAGCTGCATACGCTTTGGCTTTAAACGGATTTTCTTCATGCAGTTCGGCCAGCTTGGCATACATACCAAGGGCATCGGAAATATCGTAATTGTCCATCAGGGTGGAATTGGGCAAACAAAATTGGGTGAAATCAGCGCAAAAACAAAGTTTTTATCGGTAGCCTACAAACTTTATTTCGGCACTCTCAACGGCCTCATAAAAATCAACCCAAATAATTGAATTAGGGTCTGACCCTTTCAGGTACATCACATGCATGGGATTGCCCGTTTTTTTATTGCTCAATACTTCGAGGCCCAGCACTACAAAAGTTTTACCCTTGTAGGATGCGGGCAGTTCGAACATATCAAAATCTCCGCTTGTAAAAAACGAGGCATAAAATCCATCGCCCGAAGCTGTATCGTAGGGTTTCTCGGTTTTGATAAAACGGGTTTTTCTGAAATAGTCCAGGTGCTGGAAATGGTCGCCTTTGCAACTGCCAATTTCAATGGAATCACCCACATTCACTACAATCTCCACAGAATCGGAGCTTTTTTGGGCCATTGCAAAGACCGGAAATAAAAGGCAAAAAATACTTACCCAGCGACGCATTTGTATGGTTAAGACAAATATTATGCTAAACTTGTTGCACAGAGACATAATTAATTTGCCGCATTTACGGTTTGCACCAACTCACGGCTCACCAATGCGCTAAGGGCAACCCCCATTCCGCCCATTCTGATGCAGGCAAAAAGATTGGGTTTCAGCATTTTTACAATTGGATTGCGATTTTGGTGCATGCCCATAATTCCTGCCCAGCTGTGGGTAATTTCGAAACTATCGCCCGGTATTACCACTTCTTTTAAAAATTGCACCAACCGTTCACGGATGGGTTCATTACTTTCAATTTGGGACGTGTTTTCACCTTCAAAATCCATATTGCGGGCGCCACCGATTAAAATGCGTGTACCCAAACTTCTGAAATAAATATACCCTTTATCGGCATGCATTAAACCGCGCCATTGCAATCCGGGAATATGAGAGGTAACCAACACCTGCCCACGGGCCGGCTCTACCTCTGCTTCGGGCCAAAGATTTTTGGTAAATCCATTTGTACATAATACAATCAGATTGCAGGCGATGTCATACCCTTCTTCGGTATTTATTTCCCATTTTCCGGCAGGTTTTTCCTGCAAATTTTTTACAGTTAATCCGGTATGAATAATTACACCTGCGGCAATGGTTTTCTGGTAGATTTGTTTATACAATAAATGTGTTTGCAACGCCCCTTCATGTGGGGTATAAATGCCTTTTGCAAGCACTTGCATACCCAGTTTTTCGGTGTTTTTTTCGATAAAAGAAGTTTCGCCCGTAACAGGCATTAAAAGTGCATTAATCCGATTTAAATTTTCTCTGATTTTTTCCAATTCATTTTCACTGCCTGCTTCGAAAATCTCATACCCACCAGTTTTCTCATAACCCATGGCAGTTTCGCCATATTCTTCTTTTAATAATGAAATGCCTCGAAATCTTTTTTCATAGAGGCCAATGGCTTCAGCTTCTGAGGTGCGTTCGATATCGTCGAGTATTTCGCCCATACTGCCAAAGCAGGCAAAACCCGCATTGCGCATACTGGCACCCAGGCTCAGCGGAGCCCGGTCGATGGCCCATACCTGGCGGTGAGGGTAGGTTTCCTTCAATCGCTGGGCGCATTGCAAACCCACTAATCCAGTGCCAATTACCACAATATCGGCTTTAGAAAGCCACTGTTTTTCCCAAAAAGAAACGGAGGAGAACATGGAGCAAATATAGTTTAGAGTTAGGAGTTACGGGTTTAGAGTTGGGAGGAAATAGTGAGTTGGGAGTGGCCTCGGATCAGCCGAGGCCATCGCGAGTGAAAACCTCGCGATTAATAGTTTAGTTGGCAGTTTACAGTTGGCTTTGGTGGCACTTTTTGGATAATTGATGTTGCTTTTCCCCATTCTTACCTCATTAACGCCCACCAATGCTCAGAAATTGTCGCTTCTATCCCCTGTTTCTTTTCCCCTGGTTCCTGCTTAATTAAGGATTCTCTCACGCCAATGCAGGGTTGTAAATAGACCTGTTTTTCGGTTCAGAATATGGCAAGGTTTTTACCCTTTTTATCCTAACTGAGACTTCTATTTTTGATTTGCGGATTTATAGCTGGCGAGGAAATAATTGAAATAATATTTAATTTCAGTGGGCAGCAATGCGCTGAATTCATAGGCATTTATGTAATAATAATTTGTAGAATTATTATTTGAAAAATATAAACCCAGTCGAATATTCCCGGTATGTTTATCTACAAAAAAAGAATCAGCAAAACGGGGTTTTAAAGATTCGTTAAATAATGAATCTGCCGTTCGCATGGAATCCTGTGGATACATAAAGGGAGATATTATACATGGGGATTTTGTATGCGCCAAAACAAAAGAATCATTGGGGATTTCAATATTTTTTTTATTTAGGATTTTAACTTTTTTATACACCATTGCTTTGGCCGTTTCGCGTAGAATGTTCTTTAAAATATACTCGCCCAGGGGGAATGCAGCATTGGAAAAATCGCGGTGCATGCGACTGCGCGAGAAATAAGCGGGTATTCCTTTTTCCCATTCGCTTCTCCAATTTAACTCCGCATTGCCTTGGCTTGCGTCAATCAATTTAAATTCTGCATAGTGAGAAATGAACTCGATTTCAGATGCGGTTAATGCAGCCGATAAATCATGCATATCAAACCAATAGATCGGAACCGGAACGACAAACAAATTCTTAATACCCAAGGTAACAGGTGCCGCTATTGCCAGGGCCTCGGGATTTACAGTTATTGTATTACCCGTTTTACCTAATTGATATGATATAATAAAATCGCCCAATAATGAATCGGAATTAAATGGGAATTTCAATGCAGAGTCGTGGCTGATCCATTCTGTGTGCGAGCCTTTTTCTTTTCTTTCCTTGGAAGTCAAAGGCAAGATTAAGCTATCGTTTGCATAAACAGTTAATTTGTTTTGCAAACCAGCGTGGTATAATTTTATGGCAATCCTTTTTACTTCAGTAGGGTAAAAACCAGCTAATTTTTCGTTTTCGTTTTGCTGCGCAAAGCAGTTAAGGCTTGCACTCAAAATAAAAAATAAAAGTAATAATCTGCAAGGCATTAATGGGTAATCAATGTGAACATTTAGCGTATCAAATTAATACTTCCACTCATGGTTTTTACCTGAGAGTTGCCAGAGCCACATGGGTCGCGGTATTTGAGTTGGTAGAAATAGGTACCGCTAGGTAATTCTGCTCCGGTATTAAATACGCGTCCGTTCCATTCCATATACGGATCGGTGCTGTTAAATATTTTTTCGCCCCAGCGATTAAAAATGCGTAGGTCGTAATCCTCAAATCCATACAAGGGCACTCTATAGGTATCGTTCAATCCGTCTTTGGTGCCGGGAGTAAATACATTGGCCAAAAACAATCCGCTGCTGAGATTTACGGTTTTGCAAACTTTTTGCGCGCAATATTGGCCAGTATCAAAACGCAAACAAATATATCTGGAACCAGAACTGCTGCCAAAATCGTATAACAAATCTTTGGTATGGCCCATAACTGTGTAGTTTGTATCACCGGGGTTTTTCATGGTCCAGGTGTACTGATTTAAATCCAAACCGCTTTTATTTCTGAATTGAAATGAATTGCCTTTTACTGCCCCGCAATCCATCGAAAAATCGGGGGTAACTTTGTATACCACAATGCTTTTACGGGCGGTATCGCGGCATGGCACGGTGCCCGAACCCGGCACTATGGCGTGTAAGACTACGGTATACACCCCTACCTTGCCATATTTATATTTAAAATTTACAAAAGGTTTGCGCAAGGTATCGCCATTGCCCATATCCCACTTAAATAATTTGGCAAAAGTGGTGTCGGCCAGGTTTAAAATCTGCGCACTGTCGTAGGTGCAAATGGTATCCGGTATTTGCATATCGGAATGGTAACCTGCCGTGGTTACTATGCGCATTTGTTTGGCACCCGAATCCGGAAAAGTAACGGTGCAATAAGAGGTATTGCCGGTATTGGGGTTGTAAAAACTATCTCCCCCGGTAATACGGGCATAGTACACCCCAGGTTTTCGATAGGTAAAGCTTACTGAAGTGTCTTTGGTAGTGCTGTAAAACGTATTATTTTGATCGCCAAATTTCCAGATAAATTTACCTGCATATTTACTGTTATTTTTAAATTTAACGGTTAGCGGAATACAGCCAAAAGAATCGCTGATTATTTCGGCATTAATTTCAGGGCCAATTACTTTAATGAGTCTAAAGGCCGTGTCTTTACAACCGCGGTTTGTGGTTACTATCAGGCGCAAATTATAACTACCACCACCGGGATAAATATGCACCGGATTTCGAGTAAAAACCGATTTGGTATTATCGCCAAAATCCCATTGCCATTTTACTATTTTGGCACTATCGGCAACCCCGGCTGTAAAAGAGGAATCGAAATATTTTCGAATTTCGGCGCAATATGGGGTACTTTGTTGTTTTATGGCGGCAAAAGCAGTTCCTAAAATTACAGTTTTTACAAATGTATCGGTACAGCCTCGCACACTTGTGGCAGTTAGTTTTACCCTGTAAATACCCGGTTTGCTATAGGTATGGCACATGTTAAACCCGGTATCTTTTGTACTGTCGCCAAATTCCCAGTATAATTTCCCTTCTGCACCGCTTGCCGTCCAGTATTTTTTTGATCCTGTTTCACTTACTGAATCTATAAAACATACTTTATTATCGCATTTAGTGGGTGCTCCAAACCTAACCCGGTAGCGAAAATCAACTTCATCTACAAATGAAGCCGTGCAGCCGTTTTTGGGTGATAATTGTACAATTATGGTATAAAAACCCGGTTTTAAATATTTATGCTCCAGTGAATCTAATAGCACAATTGTATCCTTATAATTTTGTCGTTCGATGATGGAATCATCACCCCAACTTACCTTCATATAGTATGGATATAACCATGATGTATCCTTAAAAACAATGCGCGCCAAACTGGGATTACAGGAGCTTAATTTTACCACTTTAAATTCAGGATTGGGGCGATATTTAACTTCCACCTGGTTGAAAAATGTATCTACTTTCCAGCCTTGTGCCGGTCTTATGAGGCGTATTTTCATTTTACCCCCACTTTCGGTCCATACCGTATCGGGGCCGTAATACCGGCCAAAAATGGGCGATTTAAAACCTTTGGTTTTATAAAAATATTCATTCGCAGGACCCGTAAATATCAGCGAATCCTTAATGCCCGTCATATTCGTATCCGGAAATAAATAATGCTGTTTTCGCACATATTTATACAGTCCGGATGACATGTCGAAACTAAATGGATCGCCCAGACAAATGGTGCGTTTGGAAACAAAGGGCAAACAGAATTCTTTGTCGTAAACAATGATGGCCGTATCGGCATAACAATTGGTTGAACTGTCGTAGACCGTGAGCACCAGCACCGGACATTGTTTGGTTCCGTACCAGTGTTTTGAAAGGCTATCGCGGGTAATATTCGAATTTGAATCTTTATTAATACCCATGGCCACCCAGGTGGTATCCGGCGGTGTTTTTTTAAACAGGGTATCCTGAAAATTCCACCAGCGGGTCATGCGGCTACCCGGCGCATTTTTACTCACGTCCATTACAAAAAGGGTATCGTGGTAATTGAGTTGAAAGTCGTTATAAATCTGCGCTTTGGCCCTGATTACACTTAGCCAAAAAGAATCTTTCCAGGTAGATGGGCAGGGCGAATTGCTGGTAAGGGTTACAATATTCCACCCTGGTTTGCCTGTATTAATTGAGCATTGATCTGCAAATCCGATGTTTTTGCCGTTCAATTTCCACTGCATGGGAAAAGCGCATTTTGGCTCTAGTGGCTCATCGTGCAAGGTTTTTAAACAAGTGCGATGGGTAGAAAGTGAAAAACGGGCAAAAGAATCGGGCGCAAGTGCATGAGAATGCAGGGTGTCGAAACATCCGTATTCATTGGTGGCAACAAATAAATTGTTAACCATTTGCCCATGTAAATATTTGGCGCAATAATTATTCCCGGTAGCTAAAAACTTACCACTGGTGAGGTGAAACCAATTGTAATTGAGTGTTTTTCCGCCTGTGGCACTTCCATTGAAACAAAGCAAAGAACTGTCGCAGCCAAAAGAAACAGAGGTGTATCCACTGGCCACCACCGAGGGTACCACATGCACCACCATTTTAAATACATCTATACAACCCGCACTGTCCTTAATTTCCAAACTGGCGTCATAAGTGCCCGTATCGGCATAGGTATGGCACCAATTGCTGGTAAACGGGGCTTTCCCCGAGGTTAAATCTCCATCGTCCCAAAGCAGGTTGAAAGATGCAAAACCCGATACGCCTTTAATACTTTGGTTTTTAAGGCACACTTTATTGGTGGCCTGACAACTGTCGGAATTAACAAAATCATACACCATCCGGGCTTTGGGCAAAGGCTGTATTTCTATGGCATGCGTATCAATGCAGGTGCCACCTCCCACCAATGTCAAAGTGCATTTTACAATAACTTTCCCGGTGCTGGTAAATTGCACAATCGGACTGGTATTAATGCTGTTTCCGGCAGGTCCGAAATTCCAATCGTAGCTTGAAACCGCACCCGAGCTATTGCTGATGGTAAAGGTCACCAAATCCTTCAGACATACTTTTCGTTTAGCCGAAATAGTACACTGAGAATCAGCGTGTTGGACACAAAACAAGGAAATCAGAGATATGCAAAGCGCGCGCAGCATAGGGGCAGCAACGAAATTAAGCCTGACAACGGGATTAAAAAGCCCCAAAAGTCAGAGAATTGTCAGGAAATTTGAATGTTTCTTCGGCTCAAAGGCAATCTTTGGCTTTCACCTCAGTCACCTTGCCATCCTGCATAATCCAAACAGTCTCGCCTTTTCTGGCCCTTTCCTCATACATCTCACGCCATTTTTTGGTCAGTACGGTCTGTAGTTTCTTTGGACTAATTGGTTTTATCGCCATAGCTTAAAATTTTATTGAAAGTTGTTGTATTAAATACTCTTTTAATTACTTGTTTAGCCCAAAGCAACTGTTCTCTTTCTTATTACCTTTTTGTTTTACTAACTCAAGTAGTAAATGATTTTTATTGAATTTAATAGGCTCAAAGGCAATCTTTGGCTTTCACCCAGGAGGGTTTGCCATCTTTGCTAATCCATACCCATTCATCGTTGCGTGCTTTCTCTTCATACATCTCGCGCCACTTTTTCTGTAGTGCAATGGTGATTTCCTCAATGGTTACTTTTTTATTTTCAGCCATTCCCTTACCCCATCTTAGCGCCTATGGCATTGTCGTAAGCATTGGCAAAGGTGCTTACCTCGCCCCAGGATTGGCCGTTTACCACTACCCCATCGCTTTTTACAGTTCCGATATTGGTGATTTTTATACCCAATTCGGCTGCCAGGGATTCGAGTTTGGCCACGTTTTCGGTTTTTAAACTTACCACTATGCGGCTTTGGGCCTCGCCAAACAACCAGGCATCGTTGCGGATTTCGGCTTCGGTGCAAATGTCAAAACCCAGCTTGCCGGCCATGGCACTTTCCAGGCAATTGATGAAAATACCACCCTCACTCACATCATGCGCACTTTGCAAAATGCCGCTGTGGATGGCTTTCAATACCAGTTGCTGTACATTGTACTCTTCGTTCAGGTCAAAATCGGGGCAGGGAGAGTATTCCACACCGTGGATTTTGGCCAGGTACTGCGAGCTTCCCAAATCGTTGCGGCTGCGGCCCAGCAGGTAAATTGCATCGCCCTCCTGTTTGAAATTGAGGGTCATTATCTGGCTTTCATCGTCGATTACACCCACCATGCCTATGGTTGGAGTTGGGTATACGGCGTTGCCGCTGGTGCTTTGGTTGTAAAAACTTACGTTTCCGCCGGTTACGGGTGCATCAAACTTGCGGCAGGCTTTGCCCATGCCCTCAATGGCGTATTTAAACTGGTAATAAACTTCTTTGTTGTACGGATTGCCAAAGTTAAGGCAATTGGTTACCCCGGTAGGCAATCCACCCGTGCAGGCAATGTTGCGCGCGGCTTCGGCCACGGCTATCTGGGTGCCTTTATCGGGGTCGGCAAATACGTAACGGCTGTTGCAGTCTACGGTGAGTGCCAGGCTGCGTTTGCTGCCCTTAATTTTTACCACGGCTGCATCGCTGGGGCGGTTGGTACTTTGGTTTACGGTACCCACCATGCTGTCGTACTGCTCATAAATCCAGCGTTTGCTGGCAATATTGGGCTGGGCCGCCATTTTCAGGGCCATATCCCTAGCCTGCTCTATGCTGATATCTGCAATCTGGTTGAGATCGAATTTGGCAATCTCGGCAAAATAGGCCGGGGTTTCCCACTCACGTTTATACACCGGAGCACCACCACCCAGCACCAAACTTTCGGCCGGAATATCGCCTTCCAGCACATCGTTCATAAAGTAACGCACGCGGCCGGTATCGGTTACAATGCCTATTTGCTCAAAGGTAAGCTCCCATTTTTCAAGCACTTTTTCTACCTGGGATTCCATACCTTTTTGCACCACCACCAGCATGCGTTCCTGGCTTTCACTCAGCAGCAGTTCCCAAGCCTTCATATCCTGTTGGCGCATGGGTACTTTATCCAGCCAAATGTCCATACCCACGCCGGTTTTGGCACTCATTTCACTGGTACTGCAGGTAATACCCGCGGCACCCATATCCTGCATACCCACTACAGCACCGGTTTCAATAATTTCCATGCTGGCTTCCAGTATCAGTTTTTCCCAGAATGGATCACCCACTTGTACGCTGGGCAGGTCGCTGATGCTGTCTTCACTCATATCCTTACTGGCAAAAGCGGCACCGTGGATACCGTCTTTTCCGGTGCTTGAACCGAAAATATAAACGGGATTTCCAGCAGGGCCGGCACCGGCTGATATTTGTTTACCTACAGGTACAATGCCCACACTCATGGCATTTACCAGGTTGTTTTGCTCGTAGCAATCGTCGAAATACACTTCTCCGCCCACAGTAGGTATGCCAAATGCGTTGCCATAATCGCCGATGCCTTTTACCACGCCTTTTACCAGCCATTTGGTGCGGTCGGTATCGATATTGCCAAAGCGCAGTGAGTTGAGCTGGGCAATGGGGCGGGCGCCCATGGAGAATATATCGCGGTTAATACCACCCACACCGGTAGCGGCACCCTGGTAAGGTTCTATGGCACTGGGGTGGTTATGACTTTCAATTTTAAAGCAGCAGGCCAGTCCGTCGCCAATATCCACCAATCCTGCATTTTCTTCACCGGCAGCGGCCAGCATTTTACTGCCTTCGCGGGGCAGGGTTTTCAGCAGGGTGATGGAGTTTTTGTAGCTGCAATGCTCACTCCACATTACAGAATACACACTCAGCTCGGTAAAATTAGGGGTACGACCCAGGATTTGGCAGATTTTATCAAATTCTTCGGGCAATAATCCCAGTTGTTTGGCCTGGTCGACCGTGGCAATGGCAGTGGCTTGCATACGGCTGCAAAAATACCCCCTTTATCTGGCATTTACAGGGTTTAAAACCCTTTAAAATTCCTTTGTTTTTCCACAATAAAACCCCGCTGGCAGGGCGTGCAATTGTCTAAAAACCTAAATACTTCAAGTTTTTGTTGATATTTTACTTGATTTGTTGCAAATTTGTACGAAGGGGGTATTTCATGTTCTTAAAATCCATAAAAATAATTGCGTTGGTATTGCTTGTAACATCAAGTGGCAGCTTGAAAGCAGACCGTTTCGCTGTGTTTCCTTTTTGTCCTCAAAATACATGGTTGCAAAGTGAAAGACTCAATAATTTGCACAAAATTTTTACGCTTGCTGCTACCACAGTAAAAGAAAGAAAAACTGAATTTCTTTTGCAGGAAAAATTAACTACCAACTGCGAATTCAAATCATTCCGAACCATTGCAGCGAGTTTAAATTCCGATCAATTTTTGGATGCCAGCTATTTAATTAAAGGCGATTCGGTAGAGCTTTCCATTCGCCTGGTTTATACCCAATTCGTAGATAAATTCACCACAGTTGCTCCTGTAAAAGGCAGTCTTAAACAATTAAACTCCTGCATTTTAGGGGCATTTTCCAGTGTATTCAAAGAACTGAGTTTAACCCCATCCGAAACAGACTGGAATACCATCAACAATTTGGTTGTTACCGATGCAGCTAAATACGGTACAGTAGAAGTAACAACTATCGTTACAAATTCCGATTATTATTATACGGGTAAAACGGCATTCGAACAAGATAATTATATACTGGCCCGTGAGCAATTGATGCAGGTTCAGATTAAAGATACCAACTATGCCAAAGCACAATATTTGTTAGGTAAAACGCATTTATATTTCAATGATTTTAATAAAGCATTATTTTGTTTTAAAAATTGCGAATCACTGGGTTTTACCGACCCAGCATTGGATGATTATATTCAAAGTTGTGCTTTGTTAATTAAACCCGCTGAATGGTTTAATACACCCGCACGCAGACAGGCCTGGTGGAACAGCCTGGATCTCAAAGAACACGATCAAATTGTGAGCCTGTTAAATACCCTTAAAATTAATGGAAAAACTTACGCAAATAATTATGTTTATAACGATAATGATATAGCCAAATTATTTAAAATTACCATTCTTCCATTCAAACATGCAAAAGTAGACAACCTCCTTGTGTACCGATATTTTACAGATGTAGAGGAGATTATTTTTGAGAATTCAAAACTGATGAGTGATGAAGGAATTCAGAATTTTTTTAATCTTCAGATTATACAATCAGACACTAAAATTGATAAACCCCAAATTGCTTTTCTGGCCGGTTTAAAAAAGATTACTGTTATTTATACCAAGGGTAAAAAGTAATTGATTTTTTACTTTTAATGATATAATAAAACACTGCCCTTAATGGTATTGCGACGGTGTATATTGCCCGTAATTACTTCGTATCTGAACAAATAGGTATACATGCCATCGGGGCAAGGTTCTCCATTATAATATCCATCCCAGCCATAGGTATTGCTGGTGCGGCTGTCGAATACAATTTGACCCCAGCGGTTATACACCAAAAATGACATGGGTGTAATTCCCCTACCTGTGATCTGGAATACTTCATTCCGGCCATCCGCATTTGGCGTAAAGGCATCCGGAATAAACACATCGCAGAATTCGCCCTGGTAATTAATGGTAATATTGTCGGTAGCGGTTCCGCAAGGGTTGGTAACGGTTACGGTGTAAGTGCCTGCTCCAGATACGTAGATGGTGGTATCGGTGCTTCCATTGCTCCACAGGGTTTTACTGCCCGGGTAGTAGGCATGCAGTTTCAGCACACCGCCTTTGCACAGCAGGGTATCCAGTGGCAATTGCACAACCGGAGTGGTACCCAGAAACAGGTTTATCGAATCGCGCCATACACAGCCCTTGTCGGTGGCTTCTGCCCAAAATAATCCGGCGGTACTGATGGTGCGCGATGCCGCGTTTGAGCCGTCGTCCCAAATATAGGTGCCGGGGGCCGTGATGTTTAAGGTAGTGGTACCCCCGTTGCAAAGATTGGCATCGGCCCCAAGGTTAAAACGAGGCAAAGGTGTAACTGTGATGCTTTGCTTGCTGGTATCGGGGCAATATTGGTCGGGCACAATATGGGTTATCTGATAGGTACCAGGGGTTGAAGGAGTAAATGTACTGTCGGTAACATATTGGCCGGTATAGTATCCACCTGTTTTGGCGGCTTTCATTTTCAGTGGAGCTGAACCTTCGCAAAGGCTTGCAGGCAGCGCAGAAAAAGTGGCAACCATATTGGGTTTCACCAGCACAATAGAAGTATCCGAACTTACGCAGCCCTCACTGCTGGCGGCACTGTGAACTACATTGTAATCTCCCACCGTGGTATAGGCATGGCTGGATTGTTTGCTCAAGGATTTAGGACTTCCATCGCCAAAATCCCAGGAGAAAGAAACCAGTCCGGGGTAAACATTGTCAAAACCAAACTGATTGCCTTTGAGGCATTGGATGGAATCATTGATGCGCACCCCGCTGGTAGGATCGGGCACTACGCGTATGTCGAGATAAGCCGTGTCGTAACATCCGGTTGGGCGGTTGTTATATATGGTATAGCCCTCGTACAATATTCTGTAATTGCCTGGTAACAGGTTCTTCACATCCGGATTGGGGAATGAGAAAGTATCACCCGGAAAGTACCAGTTGCGTCGCAATCCTATACCTGTGGCAAAATCGGCGGTGGTATTTTCGTTAAAATAAAAATGGTTGTTGCCGTGGTTATAACATTGGGTATCGGCCCCAATTACATACGGACCCGGTTTAGCCCTTGGGTAAATCAGCAGGGATTTGGTGGCAGTGGCAGCGCAGCCTCCTATTGGAACCAGATACAATTCTATTTTTTTGTTTCCGGGTTTGGTCCAGGTATAGTCAAACGAGTCGGCATACTCCTGGTCAAAAGCGGGCGAATTGTTATACAGGCGCCAGATAAAGGTAGCTCCGGTAAAACTGATATTGGATTTATTAATAAAGGTAACCTTGTTGGTAAACTGGCAGGTATCGGTATATCTGAAATCAAAATCAACCACTACGCTGCTGGTGGTAAAAGAGTTGGTGGCTTTTGAACTGGTGAGGTAATCGGGATTGGAGCTGATACCATCATGCGCATAAACATTCACATAATATTTGGTATTCATTTTCAATCCGGTAACATTGAATTGGCTGGCGGCGGCCAGGTTTGAGTAGCACACAAAGTTGCCGGTTCCCAATTGAGAACCAGATCCCATTACAGTATTGGAAGTATACCAGGAGCCGTCTACAGGGTCGGAATCCACAGCTGCTGCCTCTTTAATTACCACTATATTCCATGGGCCATCGCCGGTTGTCCAGCGTATGGTGGCCGAGCTACAGGTTATATTGCTAAAAAGTACGTTAGAGGGTGCAGTTGTAGGTTCACCTGCAAATACAGCAGTCCAGGCCGTAAGTATGAGGGCGGCGAGTACAGTAAACCTTTTGTTATTCATTGCATTAAGTGCAGCTAACCTATTCGTCGATTAAACTAACTCGACAAATATAGCATTTTTACATTAGACACACAATATTAATGCAATGTTGCCAGAATAAAAATTCTAATCGTCGGCGTGCTCTATGAGCTCATCTGAGGGGAAATTATTTCCACGGAATTTCAACAAAAGTCGGGCAAGTGTAATCACATCTTTCTTGCAATAAGTGGCAATTCGTTGTAAATCATTATCATGCCAATAAACGGTACCTACCTGGCTGCCATCGATGTCGTCTTTGGGTGTGGGTATACCAAATAAGTGGGCCAATAAATTGAGGGAAGTGAAATTTTTAAAATCTCCGAATTTCCACAGTTCCATGGTATCAATGTGGGGAACTTCCCATGGTTTTTTGCCTGCAAAATCCAGTTGCTGGGGCAGTTTTATACCATGCACCATCATGCGCCGGGCTATGTACGGAAAATCGAATTCCTTGCCGTTGTGCGCGCATAGTACAAACTGGTTGCCCATAAAACGGGTGCGCAACAGGTTGGCAAAATCTTCCAGTACCTGCTTTTCATCGTCGCCCGATATGGCTTTTACCCGCAGTTTATATTCATCATTATACCCGCGCAATACGCCTACCCCAATGCAGATAATGCGGCCAAATTCGGCGTAAATACCGGCGCGTTCGTAAATATCTGCCGGACTCTCATCCTGCTTGGCCAGTGATTTTGCTTTGCGGTCCCACAAGTGCTGCCAGTCTTCGGGCAAAGCATCATAGTCGCGCACAGAGGATACCGTTTCAATGTCCAGAAAAATGATGTTTTCCGGGTTCAGATTTTTTAAAATTTGCATAAATATTTGGTGTTAATTATCAATGTTTCAATGCCCTAGGGCAACAAAGATAATTTTACTTAATAAATACGCAAGTAGTACTCGTAGGTATAATAGAAATCTTTTTTCTCGCCTGGTTTAAGCTTCACCTCCCAGCTAATTGAATTTGTGCTATTTGGGTCTGTAGCCCTTGGGGGATAAGTTTTCAGGGTCCAGGGCACATCCGAGGTAAGGGGCTTACCACTCACTTCGCGGCGCAAACTCACGGTTTTTTCTTCACTGCTTTGGTTTTCCAAATGCACCATGGCTTTTACAGTGATCAAGTCGAAATAAAAGGTTTCGGATTTGGTACTCACCGTTTTAGCGGAAGTTATGCGTTTTTGCTCCTCTTCCAATTGTTTTACCGGCAAATCAAGGTTGGCAGTTAAGTAAATATTGGCTGTGCCGCCCACGGGTACGGTACTCATCACAGGCTGCCCCAAAGCCATATCCTTGTTATTGCCATTTTTTTCTACAAATACAGGTCCTGCAGTCAAAGGCTGTTTGGCCGGGTTGGCAAACTTCAAATAATGGCCTACCGGAATAATCGGGGCTTCTTCCAAGGTGCTGTAATAAGTGGGGGCATAGTAGGTATTTACACCATTTAACTCACATAAATATTGATGCGTAACATTGATTTTTTCTTCCAGTATTTGCACAAAAGCAGCCTGGTTTTTTTGCAGGTTAAAATTGCGGATGGTGTAATAAAAAAAGTCTTCGCTTTTACCCGCATCTACCGATACCGGCTCTGGCAATTCAGGCGCAAAGGCGCGGCTGGCCGCATCACCTGCCGAGTTGGAAACCGATTTGTAAATATATCCCTCATCGGAGGCAAAGTCTGGGCGGTAATTGCTGTTGGTTTCTACCAGTCGGCTTAGCAAATCGCCATAAGTAAAACTGGGCTGTCCAACCACCAGATTTAATTCGGCATTTTGCAAATTAATATTGCCGCAAGATACCTCGGCACCCAGGGTAAGTTTACCCCCGTTCTTATCATCCAGTACCAGGCGGTACACGGGATTCCAGGCCGGAAATTTTTGCAAACCCACCATATTTAATTCGGTAGAAGCCGGTTTTGTTTTAAAATAAACGCTGAGTTTTGATTCCGGATTTTTGTCTTTTACATCGTAGCTGGCGCTGGCATCAAACTCGGCTGAAATTACCCTGGTCAGGGTTTCTCTGTTCACCACCACATTGCCGGTTGCGGTCTTAATTATAGCCACGGAAGGGTTTGCCCTGTAAAAATCAAAACTGTCGGTAGGTTTTGAAAAAATACGGGTAATGACACCCTCAATTACAGAATTATTTACACCATAATTTACAAATAATTTAACCGATTTTCCCAGATTTAAACGCAATAAATCTTCAACGGAGGGTTGGAAATTGGTGCGCAGGATGGTATCAGTTTCGCGCTGCACAAAATTAATTCCGGCGGGCGACTGAAACCAAAAACTGCCAAAAGCCATGTTTGGGATATCGGCCTGGGGCAAAGACCAGCGGCCGTTGTTCAGCTTCACATTGCCACTGCTTACAATCCAGGCATACCCGTTTTTATACATGAAAACAGTTTTAGGCGTTAAACCGTTTTGTGCCTGTAAAACCGGCAAAAAAATCAGGGCAGCTGCAGCGAAAATTATTTTAAATTTATTCATTTTTTTATTTTTTAGATGATTCACCTACAAACTGATCTTCTTTGTTTTTAAACAAAAAATTGAAGGATGTAAGTGAGCCGTAAATGCGGGTAATGTATTGTTGCAAATTCACTTTTTCCTCGTCATCGAGTTTGGCGTGGCTATTAATATTTTGTTCCAGCACACGCAGTCTGTCGCGCACCATTACAATTTTATGGAAAAAAGTTTCAATCGGAATTTCGTGGGGTTTTAATCCCGGGTCGTTCGATTCAAAAACCAGGTTGCCTTTAATCCAGCGTGCAGCCAAATCCACACGTCCGCCCAGGTCGCTGTATTTCAGCAATACATTGCGCAGGGCTTCTTCCACATTCTCTAAAGAAAGGGGTGCCTCGGCCGGCGGACCCAGCTCTATTACTTCCAGTCCGGCAAAAGATTTACCGATTTCAAGAATCACTTCGGGCGTAAAAAATATGCGGTAAGAAGAGCCGGTATCGGCCATTATTACACCTTCACCGCGACTTGGGTGTTTTACCCGGGTACCAATTGGATAGTCCGTCATTTGATAAAAATTAAAGATGCGAAAGTATTTAAAGACGTTGGTTGTTTGGAGGAGATGCGTGTAAAATTTTAGAATTTCGATAAACGACAGCCAAGTGCAAAGCGCAAAGTGCAATCCGCCACATTTTCAATGGGCGGAGCAACGAACAGCCAATTGTGTCCGCCCATCTTTGGTGTGCGGAGTGAATTACGCCCAATTGGGAAAATCATTGTGCATATTCAACAAAAACTATGTGCACTTAGGGCTGTTTACTATGTATCTATGTGTTTTGGCTGTTGTGGCTGTTCTGGCTGTTAATACTGTCAACTGTAAATCGCGAGGTTTTTACTCGCGATGGCGAGCAAGCCTCGCCACTGTAAACTTCTCTTAACCACATAGTTCACAATAGTTCTAAATACCAAGAAAACATAGGATACTAAAGATTTCACCTTGTGGCATAAAAAGTCTATGTGCAATTCCTGGCTGCCAGAACTGTACACTTTAAACTGTAAACTATAAACTAAAAAAGGCTGTTCTGGCCGTCAATACTGTCTACTGAAATCTAAACTATAAACTTCTCTTAACCACATAGTTCACAATAGTTCTAAATACCAAGAAAACATAGGATACTAAAGATTTCACCTTGTGGCATAAAAAGTCTATGTGCACTATGGGCTGTTTACTCTGTATCTATGTGGTTCGGCTGTTCTGGCTGTCAAAACTGTCAACTGTAAATCGCGAGGTTTTTACTCGCGATGGCCTCGGCTCAGCCGAGGCCACTATAAACTTCTCCTAACCACATAGTTCACAATAGTTCTAAATACCAAGAAAACATAGGATACTAAAGATTTCACCTTGTGGCATAAAAATTCTATGTGCTAAGGGCTGTTTACTATGTATCTATATGGTTCGGCTGTTGAGGCTGTCAATACTGTCAACTGTAAATCGCGAGGTTTATACTCGCGATGGCCTCGGCTCAGCCGAGGCCACTTTAAACTGGCTGTTGCTATTCCCTATTCCCTATTCCCCATTCCCTATCTTGATAACTTTGTTTGCTAAGTTTTTAGGCATGGCTGTATTTCGCAGTAGTGACTGAAACTGCTGTAAAAACCAAACGCAAAAAACCATCCGTAGTACCGGGTATAATGAGTCTGGCCCTGGTAATGTTTATGCTGGGCCTGCTGGGCTTTTCGGTGCTGGGATTCAATGGTTTGTCGCGCAGTTTAATTGAGGGATCGGGGGTGGATGTGTATTTTCAGGATACCGTTTCAGAAAGTGTTGTGCAACAATTTAAGGCAGAATTAGAGAAACAAAAATGGGTGCGCAAATGCGTTTTCATCAGCCGCGAAGAAGGTTTTAAACAAATGGGCGATAAGTACGACGATGATTTTATGCAATATGTAGAAGCATCGGAATTGCCCCTGAGTCTGGAACTGTATTTCGTCGCCGAAAATGCCACCCCTGCCGAAATTGCTGCCGCAGCCCGCAAACTCGAAGCCAACCCTTTGATTGAGGATGTCGTCTACCAAAAAAATCTGGTAGAATCGGTGTCTAAAAATGTGAAACGCATCCAATGGATTATGCTGGGACTGAGTGTACTATTCACCCTTATTTCCATAGGGCTTATCAACAGCTCTACCCGACTGAGCATTTTTGCCAACCGTTTCCTAATAAAAAGTATGCAACTTGTGGGTGCTACCAATGCATTCATTGTGCGGCCTTTTATCCTCAAAACTTTGTGGCAGGCATTGATTGCCATTCCGGTGGCGGGGATTCTGTTGTTTGGCCTGCTATACGGACTGCATTTTGTATGGAAAGAATTTGCCACCATCAACGAATTTGCCAAGTTTATAAACTGGCAACAGGCCGGCATTGTATTTGGCGGAATTATAATTTTTGGAATATTACTGGCCATAATTTGTGCATGGTTCAGTACACGTAAGTATCTTCGCACTAAAATTGAAAATCTGTACTAATGAGTACCCATAAAAATAACCCGGCTGCAAGCGCGGCCAAACCAGCTCCTGAGAAAAAACAGGCCGTTAAACTTCCCTTTGTATTTGGCCGTATGAATTACATTTTAACCGCACTTTCACTGGTGGTTTTAACCATTGGGTTTATACTCATGTCTGGCGGTAAAGGCGATATCTACGATGCACGCCGCATAACCATTGCCCCTATCGTGGTGATTCTTGGTTTTATCCTGGGCTTTGTAGCCATTTTCTGGAAAGATAAAGCCAAAGAAAGCGATATCTAACAGGCATGACCTGGATTGAAAACCTCATCCTGGCCATTGTAGAAGGCCTTACCGAATACCTGCCCGTTAGCTCTACCGGACATTTAATGATGACCGGCGAAGTAATGGGGCTGGATTTGTCTAAAATCGATACGTATATCATTACCGTTCAGTTCGGCGCCATCCTGGCCGTGGTTGCCCTGTATTGGCGCAAGTTTTTCGACTTTAAATCCTGGCAGTTCTACGTAAAACTCATTGCCGGATTTATCCCAGCTGCAGTGCTGGGACTTTTGCTGGATGATTACCTCGAAGCCCTGCTCCAAACCCCGGTGATTGTTGGTGTTACCTTAATTGTAATAGGTGCATTTCTATTGTTCATAGACAAGGTGCTGCCCGGCGGAACCAAGGATGTAGACAGTATGAGCTATAAGGATGCCCTGGTAATTGGCACCGTGCAATCCTTTGCCATGATTCCGGGGGTGAGTCGCAGTGCGGCCAGTATAGCCGGTGCGCTGGGTTGTAAGCTCAGCAAAGTTGCTGCTACCGAATTCTCGTTTTTCCTGGCCGTTCCCACCCTAACTGCGGCCGGAGGATATAAATTGCTCAAAAACTGGGATGCGCTTTCTGCCAGCCAGTTGCAGGATATTGCGGTAGGCAATGTCATCAGTTTTTTTACCGCCATCCTGGCCATTCGTTTCTTTATCGGATTGGTGAAGAAGCAGGGATTTGCCTGGTTTGGGGTATATAGGATAGTGGTGGGGGCAGCGTTTCTGGTGTTTTTGTTGTTTTAGGGAATGGCTGATAGGGAATAGCTGATGGCGACAGCCAGGAAGCTAATTGTGAAGCATGAGGTGATGGGCGATGAGTCGAGGTATGTATCTCACTGATAGGGCAGAATTCCTGTTACAAACGGCAACAACCGGTGCACCCTCCTCATAAACTCAAAAGTTGTCTCGGCTAAGCCGAGACAACCTGACATTTTGCTCTACTTTTTTCAGTCTACTCTAGGGTTAGCTCACCTCTGCACTAGCTACTTTTTCCCATCGCGCAAAAAGTAGCCAAAAAGGCTAGCCACTGCAGAAAAAATCACCACCCAATTTAACCTTTGCTTCATCAGCGAAAAAAAGGTTCGGTAACAGCCCCCCGCAACTAAAATCAGGCGGGGCCGAACTGTCCGCCCGGCCAAGCCATTCGGACGGGCTTTTTCGCACCTCACAACCCACCGCGCGAAGCAAAGATTATTGGGTACCCGGTGTTTTTTCCCCGCCACACCTTTGGTGGGCGGGGGTGGCAAACGGCTCCTTTGGAGCCAGACTTGGTTGACATTTTTCAAAACATTGATGCCGCGTCGCTGCTAACTCGTAACACGTAACTCGAAACTCGTAACTGGTTTGAGCCAGACTTGGTTGACATTTTTCAAAACATTGATGCCGCGTCGCTGCTACCTCTAACCTCACACCTCTAAACTCTAACCTCGCTTGGGGAGCCGTTTCCGGGTTGTAACGCTTATTTATGCAGTAATTAAATACCTCATTTAAACTGTTTTTGATTTCCTTGGCCGCGACGCTGTTAACTCTAAACCCGTAACTCTTAACTCGTAACTGGTTCGAGCCTGGCTTGGTTGAGGCTTTTTCGCACATTGACCCGAAGGGTCGGATATATGTACCATCAATCTACAAATGAAATACGACCCGAAGGGTCGGACACTTCTTTCTCCTCATTCAGCCTTCTCTTCAAAAACAGAAATTCATGTATTTCCCCATTCCTTCGCCTCGGCTTAGCTTATCGCGTGGGATTACTCACCTTGTATGTCTTAGCTCAACCGGCAGTGGCTGCTCTACACCCATATCCGGTCATCTTTGATCTGGCGGAGTAGAATTTGGCGTCCATCAACGTAGATTTCGAGGTTCGAAATCGGGATTTTAGAGATATAACAGAATTTCCCTCACCGCGTCGCTGCTAACTCTAAATCCGCAACTCTAAACTCGTAACTGGTTTGACGTTCCTGACGTGGATTTCGACGTTCATTACGTGGAATTCGAGGTTCCGGACGTAGAATTTGACGTTCATTACGTGGAATTCGAGGTTCCGGACGTAGAATTTGACGTTCCCGACGAGGATTTTGACGTTCATTACGTGGAATTCGAGGTTCCGGACGTAGAATTTGACGTTCCCGACGTGGATTTCGAGGTTCTTTACCTGGATTTCGAGGTTCTCTACGTGGAATTTGAGGTTCCGAACCTGGATTTCGAGGTTCGCTGCGTAGAATTCGGGGTTCTGAACCTAGATTTCGAGGTTGCGGACCTAGATTTCGAGGTACCGGACGTGGAATTCGAGGTTCTCTACCTGGATTTTGAGGTACGCTACCTGGATTTCGAGGTTCCGTCCGCCCATCTATGATGTGGCGGACTAGATTTCGAGGTTCTCTGCTTAGAATTCGAAGTTCTCAACCTGGATATCGGGATTGTAAGCCAGATCCGATATCCTCCAAGTACAGCAATCTCATATCTGCTATCAAATATCCGATATCGTGATTGTAAGCCAGATCCAATATCCTCCAAGTACAGCAATCTCATATCTGCTATCAAATATCGGCTATCCGATATCGGCTGTTGGTACGGCTGTTCCTTCGGCTGTCTTTCGGCTGTCTTTCGGCTGTTCATTCGGCTGTTCATTCGGCTGTTCATTCGGCTTTCTCAAAACAAATTTGTTTTTCTCCCAAAAAACAATTTGTTTTGACCCACTACCCATTCGTTTTTCAAATTATCATACAACACTTATGCAGATTGGGTTTTAGGGAGGTTTTGTAATTATGCTATGGGACTGAAGGGCACGAAGTGTGTGAAAACAAGTTTAGAGTTAGAAGTTTAGAGTGAAGAGTTGGGACGCGGACGAGGGTTGGTTGACTTTTTTGGGTAACACTTTTTATCTGGATTATCTGAAAGGTTTTAATTTCATTTTTCGTGACTGAAGGCTTATTAAAAAAACGCTTGGGAGGCGTTGACAGAATTAGAAAATACTAAGGGAATTCAGAGACATAGATCTCTCTATACCATCTGAATTTATGCTCATGTAAGTACGCAAAGCATCCAAAAAATCAAAAGTCCATTCGACGATTTATATTATAACTTATATTTGTAAATATGACACGATTGAATCAGACCTGTTCATTAGTAAATCGACAAATAGGTCTGATTTTATCAGACCTATTTGTAAGTTATAGCCAATCATAAAAAGAATCACCATGATAAAAGAAGTTCATTTAAAAAAATTTAAAAAGTTTAAAGATACAACCATCAAAATTGCTCCTTTTTCAATTTTAATGGGTGAAAATAGTTCTGGAAAAACAACTGTTATTCAGTCCATTAATTTATCCTTAAACATTTTCTCTCGCTTTGACCTAATTCATGAAACCGGTAGTACATATAGTGTACGTAGTAAAGGAATAGGATTCACTGAATTACCTGGGTTAAAAATTGCTGATTTTAGAGAATTATATTATTCAAAAATATCAAGAGGATCGAAGACGAAAATAACTGGAGATGGGCAAATAGGAACTGTCATTACATTAACAGACGAAAGAGATAATAAATTTAAACTCCAAGTATCTTCTTTGTTTGGAGGGTACAATGTGAAGTGCATTTCAAATACCTCGGAAATACAAAACGCGCCCGATTTACATTTAAAAAAGCCTCTTTATATATCAGGATTTGTTGGGCTAGTTGCAGCGGAGGAAAGATCTTTTCCAGTCGCAATTCAAGAAAGGCTTTTATCTGGACAGGCGAGTTCAATAATTCGTAACTTAATTTTAGACACTAAGACAAAATCTCCAAAAAATTTTGATTTATTGAGGAAAAGATTAAAGGATGATTTCAATTTTTCAATTGACAACATTGACTTCGAAGAAACTAAAGACCTTTATGTTAAAGCTCGTTATGCGGAGTCACATGATAATTCGAAAGTAATTTTTGATTTCAACGCTTCAGGAAGTGGATTCATGCAGATTTTGCAGATACTTACACCGATATATCGGTACTGTCCAGAAGAAAGTAATATAGTCCTTCTAGATGAGCCTGATGCACATCTACATCCTAATTTACAAGCATCTCTTGCGAAAACACTAAGAGAAATCCAAAAAGAATTAAATATTCAAATTATTATTTCAACACATTCTACAACAATAATAAGATTAGCGGAGCCTTCCGAAGTAATACCAATTTCATCATCTAATCAAATTAACAGCCCCCTAGCAAAAGTGGAAGACGTTGAAAATGAAATTAGTGCAAAAATAGATACATACAGTTTAGGAAAGTCCGTAATAAGTGGCAAATTACTTTTTATTGAAGATCAAAAAACTGAAATATTAGAAGCTTTTGAGAAGAAAGCTGGCAAGATGATTTTTAACGGTGCTCGTACTATTCCAGTGTTGAAAGGAAGGGGGAAAGACGATAAAATCCCCTATAATATCGGTGACGTAATTGGCAAATTTACAGAAAAGGAAATTGAGATTTTTATAATTCGAGATGGTGATAGTATTGAATCACAATGGCGTGATGAATTGTTACAATTTGCGACAGGAAAAAATGTAAAACTCATAATATTAGAGCGACACGAAATCGAAAACTATATTCTTGAGCCTAGCTTCATTTTAAGAGTTTTGGAAAAAAAATATTCGGGTCAGGGTGAGATAACGTTAGAATTACTAAAAGAAAAAATCAGTAATTTTTTAAGTAACACAATTCAATTAAATAGATTTCAATTTGATGACAACCTTGAAGATAGTATATATAAAACTGCTCTAGTTGTAGGCAAATCAGAGTATAGAAATCCACAATTAAGTAAATCAGATGCAATTGCGGCTCGAGAGAAATATTCTACTCTTACCGAGTTTGAAGATTTGGTTAAGTATGGAATGGGTAAGGAAACTTTATCACAATTACTTACTTTTCTTAATGAAAAAGGCTTCAATTTGTCCAAAAAAGAGATTATTTCAGCAATTGACTTCGTACCACTGGAAATTGAAAACATTTTCAATCAGCTAGGATCAAATGAAGAAATAAGACAACCTGAATTATTTCCTGATCTTGCTGAAGAAACTGATGAAGAATATGAAAATTAGAAAATAATATAGAATGACTGGCTATAACAGCAGTTCGGCAAAATGGAGGTTTGACGTGCTTCTATGACAGTTTAATGTTTATACAAAGTGCAGTTCTGCGATTTAACATTTGTGTAAAAATGCCGCCACTTCGCCAAGCTGCAAACCGTTATAGCCAATGCTAGGATGACCGTTCTAAAGTCGATTGACGGACCAAAATTTAATTATAAAACCAAAGACAAACCATTTTGACAAGTGACCAAAGACATACAAACCATATCGCAAAGGGACAACGACTAAACCGACCTGATGTTTTTTATTTTTTCCCACCGCATTTTTTTAAAAACAATTATAGCCATCCGCACAAACGGCAGATTTGTTTTTGCCCAACCCAAAAGCCAACGCTTTGCAAAATCAAAAGAGCCGATTTTTTTAACGCACCTAAATTGATCGTATGAGTTCAAAGAAGCCAGTTGAAATACACAAGTCCCATCAAAATGAAAGGAAATCAAAGAGGAACTTTGAATCACTTCTTGACAACCTAAATATGCGAATGGCTTTTCCGTGGGCTGACAATGACTATGGCATTGATGGGCAAGTTGAACTTATTAGCCCTATAAAAAACTCAGACAGCTTCAGACCCGACAGTAAATTTTTTCTCATTCAGCTGAAATCAACTGAATCTTTAAAAACAGTTGGCAAGAACATCTCCTTCGCAGTTCCAGTCAAAAAAATTATCCAATGGTTCAGTGCGAACTTACCAGTAATGTTTGTGCTAAATGATTTAAAAAATAAATGCTTCTACTCTATTTGGATTGATGAGAAACTAATCAGCACATTAGATAGCACCAATTCAAATTGGGTAAACCAAGGAGACATTACTCTGAAAATACCAACGCACAACAACTTTTCAAATTACTCTTTAGAGACAATCAGAGATTATGTATTGAGTTGGAAAGTTCCATCAAGAAAAATTATTGAAGCAGGAACTTACTTTGAATTAAAAGATAAGTGCAATTCAAATCTTTCTGCATATCATGAAATAAGCAAACCATTCAATTTTGATTCAGTCAATCATTCTGTGAAAGCATTGAATAATCAAATTGAACAAGCTATTTATAGAATTGCAATAACAGGACCTTCAAGAGTTGGCAAAAGTTCTTTGATAAATGCTTTATTAAGAAGAAAAGACATCTCGCCAACAGGCATTTTCCAAACAACTGGAGTTCCAATTCAAATACTCCCTGGGAAAGAAGATTTAGTAAGAGTAACTTTTAGAAGCGGCAAAGCCGCTTCTCACAAGTTTTCTAAAGAGATCATTAAAAGTTATGCTTCGCAAACCAAAAACGAAGACAACAAAAAAGAAGTAACGCTTTTGGCAATTCACTTAGCTAACCGACAACTTGAACAAGGCGTTTCTTTTTTTGATATTCCCGGACTTGACGACCCTGATGAAAATATTTACAACTATACATGGAGCACGGTTACTAAATCCAATGCAATACTTTACTTGATTGATTCTTCTCCCTTTGAAAATGGCGGATACATTTTTAAAAGCGAATACAAAAAGCACATTCTCGAATTAGGGCAATCTCTTGACAAAATATTTTTGGTGTTCACCAAAATAAATGCTCTAACGGGAAACAAGTTGCAACAACTTCAAGACAGAGTTACACTAGACCTAAAAAAATACAACCTGTACGATAAAGTTTCAGGCAAAATCTATTTTATCAGTGCGGAAGAAAGTTTAGATGTAAGGTTAAAGAAAAAGAAAGGCATCGATACTGTTCAAAAATTGGAAGATGATATTTGGGCTTATCTCCTAAAGGAAAATAAAATCGGATTAGTCAATTTGAATTTTGTAAACAGAGAAATAATAAATTCAACAAAAGATTTTGAAGGCATCCTAAATGCAAGATTATTTGACAATGAGAAACGAAAAAAACTTGTTGCAGCAATTGAAACTGTAAAAGGGAAAATTCCTGAGCTTTCCAAATTGTATTCTAGTCGTGAAGCAGAAATTAGAAAAGGCATTTCAATTTCACTTGAAAATCGCAAACATAATTTGCTTTTGGAGCTTGAAACTTATCTGAAATCTTTACCAGTCAACAATGATTTGCCAGATAAAAAAACATTGCAAAATTATCTTTCACAAGGCGGTCATAAAACTTTGCAGCAAACAAACATTGAGTATACCCATCAAGTGAACCTCTTAAAAGAAATGATTGATAACTGGATTGAGGATAACCTAAAACAAGTGAGAGAAATTATTGCGGGTAATTCAAAACAAAAACTTGTTGACTTCTCAGAGGTTGAAAAATTTGAAACACCATCAATTGATCTTTCAACTTCTTTTGGTGTCGGCTTGTTTACAGGTATAATTGGTTTTATTATCAATCCACCTGCTGCAATCTTAGCTGGGATTGGCGGCTTCTTTGGAAACCTTGTTCTATCAGCGGCAGAACGCAGGGCAAAACGAATTAGTAAAATAATGGATGGAGCAAGAAAGTGTTACAATGAGCAATTCAAAAAAATAAATACGGCTTACATGGATTTAGTGAAGGAGCATTCAAAATTGATTATTGATTACGCCAACAACAAAATCAATTCCTTTTTTACCGACCTTCAAAAGCAAGTGAAAAAATTAAGTAGCCCAATTACAGAGTCAGAAACTAAACAGTATCAAATGGCTTTTAAAGAAATTGAAACATTGCGGGAAAATATTCAAAGAATTGATTCTGAAATAAACTCATGGTATACTTCCATCTAATCAAACAAATAATTCAGAGAAAGTCATGAGCTACACACCAATTAAAAAAAACATTGAACCTTCCTTTGAGAAAGTACTTGAACTAATAAATCCATCAACTTATACGGTTAAGCTGACAGGGCATCATCTGGACGGCAGAGTATTTGAAATTACAAAAGGAGACAGACAATATGATTTTAGTTCTGCTTCAACAATACTGAAAGGTGTTCAAACTCATAAAGAAATTCAATTTAAAAGTAATGACAATGTTGAATTTGCTAAAGCAAACTATTCGTTATTTTCGCTGGGCAAATACATTTGGTTGAACAGCATTTCTTATGACGGAGATTTTCATCAAAAAATATTTTCAGGTGGAATATCAAGTTTTTCAACATGCAAAAACACAACTGATTTAGACAATAAATTTCATCGCTGCATTATTCCTGTTGGAGTAAAAGAGGCGTTTAATATCCATGACTATCAACGCCTCTACTTTGTCACTCCAAACAAAAAATCACTTCACTACATACTTCTCAATATTTCAGGAGAAACTTATCATTTGTTCAATTACAATCTAGGGACAGATTACTATTTAATAATTGACAGCATTCAGCAATCAACTTTAAACCTTTTTCAGAAAAAATGTTTCAATGCGTTATTAGCATTAGGATTTATCAACGGTAACTTAATTCACGATGAGTGTTTCATTGTCTCATACACTGATGATAAGATGGAAATGCCAGAGAACATTCTCTATCACTCCATGAGAGCATCTGTTAAAACCAATCAAGGAACTTTCACTACGAATCCGTTTTCAGTTAACCATGATATAGATTTTGAAAGAGATGAGAAGGGTAAGTTGAAAAAGGAAATCTACGACAAACTTTATGAAGATATTTATGACTTTTCAGCAGATGTGTTTTCAAAGTTAGCTTCTCTATTTTTTGAAAAAGAAAAATTACAAAGAGCTTCTTTAATATTTATTCAAAGCCATATAGCTTCATTGGAAATAAAAATCCCCAACTATTATGTTGCTATTGAAGCAATCACAGCACATATTACAAGCGAAGTTGAAACTAAAAAGGAATCCCTTAGCCCAATCAAGGATGCAAAACTTGCAAACGAACTAATTAATCAAATAACTGAGCTAGCCACAAAGACTAAATCAGAAAAAGGGTTGAATGATGAAGATTTCAATATAGAGATAATATTAAAAAACATCAACAAGTTAAATGCACCACCTAATGCAGATAGGCTTTCTGAGTCATTCACTCATATCGGCTATACTCTTTCAAAAGAACAAAAAGATATTCTCAAAGACCGTAACAGGTTTCTTCACGGCAGTTTTCTTAAAACAATTGGTGACGATGTTGAGTTTAGAGAAGGATTACACACTGCTTTAAGATTGCAGTTTATGATTGCAGTTTTGGTATACAAGTTAGCAGGGTTTACTGGAAAGATAATTAATTATGCGGAGTTGTGGTCGCATATAACTGAGAAAAAACTTGACGAAGAACGCTTAGTGAAAATATAGAAAAATTCAAAAGAGAAAATCAAACGATAAAAATACTATTAGCAAAAAGCATATTGCAATTATTCAATTGCGTGATGCCATTGAATTTTATTACAACAAAAGCTACATTTAATCAATTACTTTGGGAGCAGCAGCAGAATAAATTTTAGGGAAATTATCAGACGAAAAATATTCAAGACAACTCGGTAGACCAGTAAAATATAACTACGCAGACGATGCAGCATTTTTAATTGCTCATTTCATTCCCAACGGTGAAATTGACTTAACAACTTTGACCGAAGAAGAACAAAAGCAATATTTTCACGACATTCAGCGACAGTTTATTTCAGTCCGCAACAAGACACGAAACAAACTCAAGCATAAAAACGAAGGAGAATAAGAAGTTGAATTTTCAAACTTTAGACAAGTTACCGAAGTCCATATTGCAGAAGCAATTGTGAACTACAGGCTATTTAAAAACGAATTACCTGAGGACGAAATAATTTTCAAATTCAGTAATGAAAAGGGAATTAGTTAAAAACTATCGCACAGGTGTATGCAATTTTGCAAGCCTAACATGCCCAAGCTCAGCCCAAAGCTGGCAAAAGAGCATACACCTTTCCAGCCCGTACAAAATTGATTTTAAAAAAATCTCCTCCCCTTCTGAAAATAAAAAAAACACCACCGCACAATCCGACACAACAATGGCAGAGAAATGCAGTATTGACAATGATTTTCAGACACAGTGGACAAAGGGCCTACTTATTACAGCGGCTTGGTTTAATGGGTGCGGAAGTGGTAACATAAATAGTCGCTCATTTAATAACTATTTGTGCCTGTTTGACAGTAAAGTGCTCCGAAGCCCCAATTACACCAAGCTGTAAACCGTTAGCGACCATTTATTAACAGAGCATTTCTCTATATCGACATTTTAGGTTTTGAAAATCTTGTAAGGACAAATCCTCATAAGGTCGACCAAATATTTGCAACTTTTGACACACTAAATGTGCACAGACACTTTGCTTTAGAGACCGTTGTTTTTTCTGATACCATTTTAGTTTTCAACAAAGATGAAAGTCTTTCTACAGACTACTATTGCACTTATTTAATTGAATACTCGCAAGAACTATTTTATAAACTTTCTGCAATAAATGTCTACTTCAAAGGCATATTGACATTTGGAAAGTTTAATTTCTCTCAAATGAACAATATTCAAGCATATTATGGAATAGCATTAATCGAAACATACAAAGACGAAAGCACATTGGAAGGTTTCGGGCTTTATGTTGACAAACGTTTATCCAGTGAAATTATCGTTTTTGATAAAGTGCCTTTCACTGAAAAATATGATTTTATTTTATTATGTCAGTCAATAAAAAATCTTTATTCGAAGACCGAAGGACTATTACCAATAGACATCAACTTGCTTAGTGAAACAGATGCGTTCCATAGAATTGATGAAGATTTGAGATTTCTGAGAGAAATTGAATACTTGAAACAAAAACATCCAGTTGAAAAAATAAGAGCAAAATATCAAAAAGTATATGACACCTACAAATTTGACTTGCCATTATTTTTTGCAGCTTTTGAAGCAGAAGGATTTTTACCATTTACAATTAATTCTGACTATACAGGAAGTATAAATCCATTTGAAATTCTTGCTGAACAAGAATTAAACGGCATCTAACAAGGTATTTTTGACAGGAGGGGTGAAGTCCAAACTTGGAGTTTTGTGCTTCACCTCCAGTTCAGAGCAGGTTGGTAGTTTTGTTCTCCAAAATCTGCCCGAATACAAGTCCTGGAGTTTTTGTCATTAACAATACATCTTTAAATAAATTCCTCAATATTACATGCCAAAACCTCCCTTATTCATTGGTCTTCTGTTTTGTTTAACCGCATGGACATTACCCCAAAAAAGTGCGGGAAAAGCTATTCAAAATCGAATAGGGCATGATAGCACAAAAACTGCCATCATACCCTATGATAGCACATGCAGCGGGCTTTTCGATTCAGCCAAAGCCGCAATGCTGACTGTTGATGATCTGCAATTGATTGATTCGCTTTTGGGAGATTACATAGCGCTTTACAATGAAAGGAAAGAAAGGGAGTTTATTGAAATGCAGCGTAAATCACCTTTGGTTCCATTCAATAAAAACCTGTATGTAATTAACTTAGACAGGCCTTATTACAGGCAATATGTAGCAGTAATTACTGCAGCCGGAGATAAGCAGGTATGGATTAATTGCATGTGCTCTGTAGCTTCTGGCAACTGGAAAAAGCAAATCATACGCACCAAGGATGGTGGCAATTGTTATTTTAATTTGAAAATAAACCTTTCTAAAAAAATATATTATAACCTGATTGTAAACGAGAATTCGTAAAGGGTTAGGCTTTTAAGTATGGTTGAATCAATTGTTAAACACCAAATTAAAATGGCATTTCAATCCTACTTTTCTACCACAAACTTCAGGGATTTATTTTCAAGGGTTGCGATGTAGATTCCGTTTTGAAAAGAGCCCAGGGAAAGGGCTGTATGGGTGTGGGTGAGTGTAATGGTTTGGATAATTTTACCCGAAATATCGGTTATAATCAGGGGTTTATTTAAATCCTGGGTTGAAATCTGGAAGTAGGCATAGTTTGCAGCAGGAACAGGGAAAACGGTGAAATTATTTTCACGAGAAACCGCCCTGGTATGGCTGCTACTGGTATATCCGTTAAATTGAATCACAAACATTTCGGCAGGCCGTTTGGATTTAAAAAAGGAGGATATTGATCGGTCATCGGTATAGCCACATAGCAAAATACTGTTGTTGGGATTAATATCCATACCCAGGCCGTAATTGGTTTTATTTACCGGAGGGATATATTGATAGCTGAATTGTCCGTTTGAACTGAGCCCTAAAAGGGTGGTTTTAAAAACCAAATCAGTAAGATTGTACATACTTCCGGCTACTACCAAATTGCCCACATTGTCCTTCTTAATGTCCATGGCATAATCGTTTCCTTTTGTAGCGCTGGTATATTGCCAGGATAGTTTTTTAGTGAGGGTATCAAAGCTGCAAATCCATGCATCCGGGATATCAAAAATATTGTCGTTTTTTGTATGGCCAAAAACCACACCAGAATCCGAACCGGTTTGTCCGCAAAACACCAATTGGCCGGTACCAGATTCGATAAATGAATATCCGTAATCGGCATTTTCGCCACCCAAACTTTTTTGCCAGATGGTATCGCCTTTTGTATTCAAACTCAGGATCCACACATCGGGAAAGTTGGCCAGTTTATAGGCCATTTTTGAATATGCGGTTCTTCCGGTTGCATCTCCATCAAAAGAGGTTGTTCTTCCCAGTAAAAAGTACCCGCCCGATTGTTTTTCCATTAATGCATAAGGGGCATCCAATCCTCGTCCGCCGAGGCATTTTGTATTCAAAACTTTGCCCGTATCATTGATGGTGAAAAACAGGATATCTGAAGATTCGGTACCTTTTCCGTGAAATCCGGATATTTTAGCTGAATCTAAATTGCCGTATTCCATGGCTATTGCATATCCGCCATTCTTGTTTTTTGCAACGGCAAAAGGCGATTTGGTGAGTGTAGATTGGTTATACACGTAAAAACCCCGGTAAAAGGATTTGGTTTTGGTTACATTCCCATTTTTATCCAATTTCACCATGAGCATGGTAAGATAATTAACCAAAAAAACATCCAAACTGGAGTCGGCATTTTCAAAAACATCAATGGGATTGTCTTCATAAAATCCAAGTAAACATTTTTTCCATTTTATGGTACCATTTGCATTCACGCGCCACAACCAGGCATCATCCCGGCTGGTTCCAGCATAGGTTTCATGAAACCCTGTTACATCTCCTGTATCAGAATTGGTGGTACCCATGGCAATATAGCCTCCATCGGAAGTGTATTTTATGAGTCTCCCAATATCATTTTGTGCACCTCCCATGGTGAGCACCGATTTCACTGAGGGTGCCTGTGCCGAGGCTTTATGGGCAAACAGCATTGTTGCAAGGCAAAGGATAGTTGCATGTAGTTTCATCCTATGGTTAAAGCTTGATTTTGTGTTAATTACAAAAATATGGAAATGCAGCTAAGGAACAAAAGTTTTGGGCTGGCGAAAAGGCATAAAAATCTGTAACTTGCGCTGAATAATGACAGTCTCAGATCATACAGGCTTTGGGTCTGAAAAAAAATAATCATTCATGAAAAAAAATACATTTTATAAAAGTGCAATAATGGCGATTTTGGCAGGCATGCTGTTTTCATTTGATATACCCTCGGGCTGGATAGTTGGGGGCAGCAAACCCGAAAGCTATGATATGGGCATAGACAAAGGTGCGGGTAGGGATGGGAAAAATGCCGGAACCATTCAATCGAAAGCAAAAAAAATAAAGGGATTTGGTACCTTAATGCAGCTATGCATGGCCGACAGCTTTTTGGGCAAAAGGGTGCGCATGACGGGTTGGGTAAAAACCAGGGATGTGAAAGAATGGTGCGGACTGTGGTTGCGGGTAGATGAAAAAGACTGCGGCGAGCCCTATGCCTTCGACAATATGCACGACCGAAAAATAACCGGCACCACAGAATGGAAGCAATACGAAATTGTACTGGAGGTATCCAACACTGCCTCGCAACTGGATTTTGGCGCCCTTTTATCAGGCACAGGCCAGGTTTGGTTTGACGACATGAAATTCGAAGTGGTAGACAGCAGTGTACCCTTAACCAGTGCCTCAGCTCCGAAGCGCGAAAAGAAAACCGAAAATACAGAGCCCGTGAATCTGGATTTTGAGAAGTGAGGGGTTGAAGTTTGAAGAGCCCTTATATGAGTGCAAAGCTCAGTGCTTGTGGATTGCGGAACATTGAAAGAGTGCAGAGGGGGCTTAAATACAATTTATAAACTGTTTAAAAATGGCAAATAAAATATTCATTAATTATAGACGGAGTGACAGCAATTGGCCGGCACAAATGATCTATAATAAATTAAACGAAAGGTATGAATACTTGGTTTTTAAAGACCTTTACATTGCAAGCGGGGAGGATTTTGAAAAACGAATTCAAAACGAACTACATGAATGTAAAGTATTTTTATCTATCATTAATAAAAGCTGGCTCAACATTTTACAAAGCAGATCGCGCGAAGAAATTGATTATGTAATGCTTGAAATAAAAGTGGCGCTGGAAGAAAACAAATGTATAATTCCGATTTTAATTGATGACACGGTGATGCCATCCCAAACTGATTTACCCGAAGAAATCAGAGAACTTTATTTGAAAAACGGATGCAGAATAACATTAAAGAATTTTGATTTTGAAATGGATAAATTATGTGATGAGATTGACCGATGGATTAGAGATTCAGAGCCTCCAAAAAAAGTGTTAATTATTGATGAGTGTTCGGTGAACGGGAGTTTAGTTTTGGGCATGCTGAATCAACTTGAAAAAAGTTTAAATGAAGAAAATGGAACCAACAAACCTCTTTCTGACTATTTTGATTTAATAGCTTCAACGGGTCCTTCGTCCTTTATTGTTGGCCTTTTGGCCCTGGGAAACGGCGTAGATTATATCATCGATTATTACTCACGTTACATTGAGGGTTTATTTGGCACGAATACATCCATATTTGCACCATTGATTCAGTCACCAATAGCCCACAAGGCAGCTAAAATACTGGATAATACATTTAAGGATATAAAATTATTTGATCCAGTATATAAAACCAAATTTATAATTTACACTTATAATATTGACCATCAGCAAGTATGTGCTTTTTCTAATTTCAGAACTCCAAAACTGGAACAATTCGGAGAGAAAATTCTGCTTAAAGATATAATTTTAGCCTCGTCATCTATACCGTCCTATCATCGACCAGTTTATTTAGAGTTAGAGCATGGGGCCCAACGGCACGTGGATGGGAGCATGGGAGTTTCAAAAAACGCAACCCTGAGCACCGCGCTTTTTATTGAATCCGAGAAAAAAACAGTGAATTGGAATATGAATACCGAACAGTTGGTTATCATATCTGCTGGTACTGTCGGTAAAGAAATTGCTGGAAAAGTACCTAAAAGAATCAATATTTTGGATTGGGCGAGAATTGTTCCGGAATTTACATTGAGAAATTTTACAGATTCAAATGACACTATAGTATCGGTAATTTCAAAAAACTCAAATGCAGAACAAAATTCGAATGCTTTAATATCCAGCCTGGATCGTGATGCAATGCTATTTAACTTGTACAGAGCAGAATTGAATCTGGAGGATTTGCCGGATGCGATAAGAAATCTTAAGGCCACAGATTACGGCAAAATGTATGAAGCTTTCAGGTATGCAAGTGAAAGTAGTTTTGTATCAAATTCTATCAATAAATTAAAACCTGTTTTTATTAAATAATTCAGATTTCTGCTTTCATGACGAGATTTTCAACTCTGTGAAGGCATCCTTTTTCTTTTTAAAATCCCTCAATTCATTACAACCCGTGTTAGGGTAAATTTCCAAGCTAAGTAAGGGATTGTCGATATTGTCGAAACCTGGCTTTTGTTATTCTACTCCATTTAAAATGTAGCGGATATAATGCGCACTTCTCTGCCAACCCCAGGTCGGTCTCGGCTCAGCCGAGACACTACCTGTGAGATTCTAAAGAAGCAGAGGATAAAGGGCATGGCTGTCTGATTCTGCATTCTACAATTTGCCCGCCTCAGAAGCAGTCGGGCAAGCTTTACATTTAATTGGCTGTTCGATGCTCCGCCCATTGGAAATGTGGCGTATTGCACCCTGCACTCCAATGTTTCATCCCTACAGGATTTCATTTTTTTTGATTTTCGTTTTAATAATTTACCGTCCCTACAGGACTTATTTGGGTTGCGCATAACCTTTGTGCTTATTACTTAAAATGAAGTGTAGACGCAGCCCCCTGGCTGTTGCGATTTTGCATTTTACATTTTCCCCGCCCCTTTCAGGTTCGGGCAAGCATTTTGCATTAAATCGGCTGTTCGATGTTCTCCGCCTATTGAATATGTGTCGGACTTGGCCTTAGGTTATACCCAGCGCCCCGCTTCTTCGCTATTGCACAACTCCCCATTTTTTATTAAATTTGCATAGGTGCAAAATCCTATAAAAGATGAACTATACAATATCATTTCAGGAAAGGGCAAAGTTAGGTATGGAGAAACTATCCAAGCAATTACCAACTACCTTGGAACAAGCACGCGCACAGGCCCAAAGGCTGAAAACTCAAAGCAAGACCGATAAAAAGAAAAAGAGGTCTTAGAGTTTTACATTACTGAAAATTCGCTTTGGATTAAACAAATCGATTTTTCGCTCTATGTAAGTGAAGGTGCAGAACAAAAAGTTTATTTGAATGGAACCGATCACGTTCTAAAGCTCAATGATGCTATATATTATAAATCCTGGAAAGATTATTTCATAAATTTACTCCTTCACAATTATTTCTTTCCGGATACTGCTTATCAATTAAAAGGCTTTGTAAAAGAATCAAATAAACTTCTCGCTGTTGTTGAGTAGTCATTCGTAATAAGCAATGAGCCTACTGATTTGGGTAGAGTTAATTATTTTTTGAAAACAAATGGATTTGAAAACACCAAAAATCATGACTATCAAAGTACCAGTCTCGGAATTATACTGGAAGATTTACATGACGAGAATGTTTTAACACAAGATGGATTGTTATATTTTATTGATACTGTTTTTTATTTAACCACAAACTTTTGGACAGATTTAGAAGATTAAAAACCACTCCAAATCTCCGTACCACTTTTTATTGAATTTAGTTTTGTTTTAAAACCTGGCATAGCTGTCCGTCTATTGAAAATGCGGTGGATTGCACTTCCCCGCCAACCCCAGGTCGGTCTCGGCTCAGCCGAGACACGACCTGTGAGATTCTAAAGAATCAGAGAATAAAGGGCATGTCCGTCGGATTCTGCATTTTACATTTAACTGGCTGTTCGATGCTCCGCCCATTGAAAATGTGGCGGATTGCACCATGCTCCGCCTATTGGAAATGTGGCGGATTGCACTCCCTGTTTCATCCCTACAGGATTTTATTAATTGGCATTTGTTTTCTATCAAATATTCCGTCCCTACAGGACTAATAAATCGTAAATATAAAAATGCGCGAAATTGGGATACTGTCAAATCAACATATCATTAATGTCGGTGGCGTCCGGCTGTTCCATTCTAAATTCTACATTCTACATTCTACATTTAATTGGCTGTTCGATGCTCCGCCCATTGGAAATGCGGCGGATTGCACTTCACCGCCAACCCAGGTCGGTCTCGGCTCAGCCGAGACACGACCTGTGAGATTCTGAAGAAGCAGAGAATAAAGGCATGGCTGTCGGATTCTACATTTTACATTCTACATTTTGCATTCCAAAGTCAAACTCCTACATATCTGTGTCAATCTCAACATTCTGAAATTTTTGATTTTTTTTCGCTATTATTTTGTTGGCAATAAATAGAGAACCAACAAAATGAAAGCTTTTCAACGAATTAAAAATGCCCCCTATTTAAGGCGCATTATTTCCTCACTTGCCATTGGATGCTTGGCCATAACCGGAGCAACTGCCCAAAATGGTTTAAATTTTAATGGCAGCGGAAGCAGTTTTACCGATGACCATGTAGCTGTTTCGCATCATTCATCCCTGGATCTTACAGAAATGACCTTTGAAACCTGGGTTTACTGGACTGGTAGCGGACTAAGCAACCTGTTTATGAAAACAGGAAACAGCGGTATAGGCGACTATGGATATGGAGTTGCAATTACAGGCAGTGGATATTTAAAATGGTGGCAGGATTACAACGGAGGTCTTGGTCCGTTTTCAACTGGCACTGCCATTTCTAAAAACACCTGGACCCATATAGCAGTAACCATTAAAGACGGCGGTTCACTTTTATTTTATATCAATGGAACCCTTGTAGGCACCGATATGGGTTCATTTTCATCTGCCAAAATTGTAAACGGTACCAAAGATCTGATAATAGGAAAACAAGGTCCGCACGACAATTATTTCAGGGGCACAATGGATGAATTCCGCATTTGGAATGTAGTGCGCACGGCATCAGAAATCAGTAACAATATGAATACCGAATTGACTGGAAATGAAAGTGGTTTGGTTTTATATTATAAATTCAACCAGGGAACAGCTTCAGGCAATAATACCGGCCTTACAAAAGTTTGCGACCTTACCACAAATGGCAATAATGGTGTGCTAAAAGGTTTCAGTGGCCTTGCCTCCGGCAGCACAGCCAATTGGGTAACCGGGAAATCCCTGACTGGTGTAAGCAGCAGTTTGCCCGAAATCAATGTAAAAGGAAATGCAACTGATATTAACAATAATGATAGTATTTCATCCATAACGGATAGTACCAGCCTGGGTGCAATTGCAGGCGTAATAAAAAGAAGATTCACAATCGAAAATACGGGCAGCGGTACTTTGGTAATTAGTAAAATGGAATTTAAAGGCAGTGATGCGGCTAATTTTAGTATTCAAAATGCACCTAGTTCCATTGCAAGTGGCAGCAGTGCTACTTTTACGGTAGTATTTACCCCTTCTACAAAAGGTAAAAAAACCGCCATACTTAATATTTATAACAATGATTGCGACGAAAATATTTACAATTTCAGACTAACCCGCGGGCAAGAGGGTGAAGCCCTGCATTTTTCGGGCGGATTCGGACAAAATACATCCTATGATTATGTGAGCATTCCGAATAATGGCAGCCTTGATTTGGGCAATACTTTCACCATTGAATCCTGGGTTTACCTCGATGATTCGGTAAATAATACCATTATCGATAAAGGGGATTACCGCTACCTGTTTCAAACCCACCCTGCACCTGGCAAAGGCCTGGGTTTTTACAACCAAAACATCAGTGGCAACTGGGTATTATCTCCGGGCCGTGTACCCATTAAAGAATGGTGCCATGTGGCTGTTACTTTCAGCACTGTTACCGGTAAAATTATATTTTACTTAAATGGAAAAGTATTAAGCGAACATACTGGCGCTGCCAATGGCGGACAGGATGATGGCGATGTGAATATTGGCCGTCAGCAACCCTCTGGTGCATTTAATTTCGGACCCTGCAGGTGTAATATGTTTAATGGCAAAATGGATGAATTGCGTATTTGGAATTTTGCATTAGACAGCTGTGATATCCGCACTAAAATGTTTGGCGAAATTCCAACCACTGCCTCCGGATTATTGGCCAATTTCCACTTTAACCAGGGTGATGCCAATGGCAGCAATACAACCACTACTTTGACCGATGCTAGTGGCAACAACAACCATGGAACCTTGCAAAACTTCACACTCAGCAGCGATACTTCAAACTGGGTACAAAATGGCGCCGTAGAATCAAATGAAAGCTATGTATATACCGAGGTTTCGGTGAAGGGAAATGCTACCGAAATAACCAGCCAGGATTTAACCCCAAGTGTGGCAGACAGTACCGATTTTGGTTCTGTGGTTGTAGGTACTTCGCGCAAATATTCTATCCAAAACAGTGGTACCGATACCCTTTGGATTGCAGCTGTGAGCCTGAGTGGAGCCCATGCCGGAGATTTTAGTTTATCCAATATTCCTACCTATGTTTTACCTGCATCTTCTGCTAATTTTAATGTAAAATTCAATCCTACCGCTACCGGCCAAAGGGATGCTACCATTAGTATTTTGAATGATGATTGCAACGAATCCAATTACACGTTTGCTATTTCGGCAACTGGTAATTTTGTTTCAACAAAACAATTTGGAAACAGCAATCCTTATCGCATATTTCCAAACCCGGCGAGCAGCCATTTAACTATATCTGTATTGGGTATATTTGACAATAACAGCATCGAAATTTCGAATATTTTGGGCGCAACGATTTTGCAAAAACAAATGACCAAAGAATCGGAAATCCTGGATATTTCAGCTTTGAAACCTGGCATTTATACTGTCAAAATCAGCTCAGCCGCAGGTTCCTATTCACAAAAAATAGTAGTGGAATAATATTATTTTCATTCATCAAAAAACGCCTGGCAGCGATGTCGGGCGTTTTTTTTGTATTGATTTATTAAACTTTTTGCATTCGTTTTTTATCCAATATTTCGTCCATACAGGGCTAATAAATTGCACAAAATAATATTGCGGGAATTTGGTACACCCAAAACCAAATTGTCCTCCATATCCACCAACCCCGGCTGTTCCATTCTACATTCTACATTCTACATTTAACATTTAACATTTAACATTAAACTGGCTGTTCGTTGCACCATGCACTTTGCACTCCCTGTTTCATCCCTACGGGATTTTATAATTTATTGGCATTTGTTTTCTATCAAATATTTAGTCCCTACAGGACTAATAAATCGTAAATATAAAAATGCGCGAAATTGGGATACTGGCAAATCAACATATCATCAATGTCGGTGGAGCCCGGCTGTTCCATTCTACATTCTACATTCTACATTCTACATTTAACCGGCTGTTCCATTCTACATTTTACATTTTCCCCGCCCCTTTCAGGTTCGGGCAAGCATTTTACATTTAACCATTTATCCTATAAAAACTGTCCCCCGCCCCCTGCTCCCTGCTCCCTACCACGGTGATACATTTTGCCTTTAATTTTCCTAACTTCGCATTCTTATGCGCAATCGGATTTATTGGGTGCAAATAATTTTATTCCTTCTGGTGGCAGTAAGCCTTACCTCTTTGCGCATGCAACAAGGCGATTATAGTGTGCGCATTGCCAGGCTTAAATATAACGGGGGCGGCGATTGGTACAGCAGCCGCGGCGCTTTGGGTAACCTGGCCAAGTATGCAAATAGCCATATACAAACCAGTATAGACCCCAATGAAGGACTTGCCGAAGTTGGCTCGCCCGATTTGTTCAACTTCCCATTTGTTTTCCTTACAGGCCATGGAAACATCGTTTTCAGTGATGCCGAGGCACAGAACCTGCGCACTTATTTACAGGGTGGCGGGTTTTTGCATATTTGCGACAACTATGGATTGGATAAATACATACGTCCGGCCATGAAAAAGGTATTTCCAGAACTTGAATTTGTGGAACTACCCCATAGCCATCCGATTTACCATGAAGTATACGATTTTCCAAACGGCCTTGTAAAAGTGCATGAGCATGACGGAAAATCACCTCAGGGATTCGGACTTATTTATGAGGGTAGGCTTGTATGCTTTTACGATTATGAATGCGACCTTGGCAACGGATGGGAAGATGCCGAAGTGTATAACGATCCCGAACCTGTGCGCACCAAAGCCCTGCAAATGGGCACAAACTTGCTCCATTTCTCATTTAACCATTGATGAAAGCCGACAAAATTGCATTCTTAATTAACCCTGCCTCGGGTACAGCCGCCAGTAAAAAACAGGCCAAGGAGTTGGTTTCATTTGTAAAAGAACACCCCGAATACGAATTATACGAACTGAATAACCCCGAGGATATGGCCGAAACTGCCCGTCAGCTGGCCCAGAAAAATTACCAGGCAGTATTTGGTTGCGGTGGCGATGGTACCCTGAATCTTGTAAGTAAAAATCTGCTTGGCAGTGATACCGCCCTGGGAATGATAGGATTGGGATCGGGCAATGGATTTACCCGCCACCAGGGTATTCCGCTGCAATGGAAAAAAGCTATTTCGGTTGCAGATAAACCTAAAATACGCGTGGTGGATACCGGCACTATCAACGGAATTCATTTTTTAAATATCGCAGGAGTAGGTTATGCAGCTAAAATCAGCCATGCATTTAAAGGGCAAACCAAACGTGGTCTGCTGGGCTATGCCCGCACTGTAATCAAAAACCTGAATATGGAGCCATTTGAAACCATTGTAAGCAATGAAAATGGCAATTGGCGTGGCGAAGCCTGGATGGTAGATTTTTGCAACGGCAGCCAGTGGGGAAACAATTTTAGAATTGAACCCGGTGCACGCGATGACGATGGAGCTTTTAGCGCCGTGGTATTTAAAAAAATGAGTGTGGCCAAAGTGCCGGTACTCGGTTTTAGGTTTGCCACCAATTCGGTGCCCGAAAGTGCCGATGTATATTCATTTACCGGAGGTGCATTTAATATGCAGTTTAATGGTGAATTGCCCATCCATGCCGATGGTGAACCCATTGCAGTGGCCAAAGACCTTGTGGAGGTAAGAGTGTTGCCTTCCAGCCTTAAAATATGGACACCCGCCTGACTGATACCATTGCCAATGCCTGCATTCCAGTGCTGGATGCCGCTGAAATAAAACAATGTGATCAGCACACAATAAATACCGAACCCATTAGCGGTACAGACCTGATGGAACGCGCCAGCAGGGCGGTTTTTAATCGATTAATTGAACTTTTTCCGCATAAAAAACTACATTTTATTTGCGGTCCGGGAAACAATGGTGGCGATGGATTGTGCATGGCTCTTATGGCACTGTCCAGCCATAGCGTAAAGGTAAGTTTGTGTATTTTTGACAAAAAACAAAGTAATGAAAATGCATTTTATTCACGTATTCTTTCTGGATTTTCTCCTCATATTTTATCTACCATTACCCGCGAAGAAGACCTTAATTTTGGAACTGACGAATTGCTCATTGACTGTATTTTCGGTACCGGAATAAACACAGAAATTTCTGGAAAATTTATCAAAATTATTGAAAAAATAAATGCTTCAGATAACACCATTGTATCGGTAGATGTGCCCAGCGGTTTGTTTACCGAAAATCCGCAAGGCAATGCTACACGTGTATTTTCGCACAAAACCATTGCCATACAATGCCCAAAAAAATCATTCTTTTTTGCAGAAAATAAAATAGATTTCCAACTTGTAAATGCAGGTATAAAACTACATCAAAGTACACAATTTTATTTAAGTGCGGAAGAGCCCTGGCGCTGTAAAATTAATGCCTTAATACCAGAAAAAGACAAATTTGGTTACAAAGGAAATTACGGCCATGCATTGCTTGTGGGGGGCAATAATGGCATGCATGGTGCCATAGCATTGGCCGCTGAGCAATGCCTGAAGGAAGGCGCCGGACTCACTACCGTATTGGCACCAGCGGGCAGTAAACTGTACCTGGCTCAGCTGCCAAAAGTGATGCACCTTGCCAAACCGTTTAACACCGAAACCCTGCATGATTTGGAGCTTGAAAAATACACCGTATTGGCTGCAGGGCCGGGCATGGGGAATACACCCAAAGCCGCAGATTTTTTACAGGGTTTGCTCGAAAAATGGAATAAACCCTGCGTGCTGGATGCCGATGCACTAAACATTCTTGCCCAGTATCCGCATATGTGGGAATGGGTAAAACCAGGCAGTGTGCTAACGCCGCATGTGGGGGAATTTAAAAGGCTGTTTGGAACATTTCAAAACGGATTAGAAATGCAAAAAATCGCTACCGAAACTGCACAACAAAAGCAGATTTATATACTGGCAAAAAATACCTATTCTACCCTATTTACACCCGAAGGGTATATGTATCACAACGGCTCAGGCGGACCCTGGCTGGCGCAGGGCGGCAGTGGCGATCAGCTTACTGGTAAAATAACCGGCCTGTGGGCACGCACCCAAAACCCGCACCTTGCAGCACTTTGCGGCTGCTATAGTGCCGGATTTTAAGAGGTGGAGACCTACTGTTGTACTGAAGAATGATCGTACATCGCTTTGGCAGTTCCAGTCAGTTTCAGGGGCGGGCACACATTCTGCATTTTACATTAAAATATTTGGTACACCGTTTGCGTTATAGCTAGTATAAATTGCAGTTTCAACAAGCAAATAACGACACACTGAAATTGCAACAAAAATGGTACAGGTACTGTACTTTATTTCTTCCTGATTCCGCAATGCTGCCGGGTTTATTCACCTTGGGCAGCGTTCGGATTTTATATTAAAAATGCAATTATTTCGAAGAAAAAATATCCGTTTTTAATTACCCAAATCGGTTGGGATTTGATTTAAACGGTTTTAATAATTCTTCTACTTTCTCGATAATATATCGGGCTTGTTCAATTACAGATTCCCCATCGGGAGTAACGGTAACAGGCAAAGTACTTCGGTCGAAAATATTAATTCCCAGCCGGTCTTCCATAACCCTGATTTGCTGGCTTACGGTGCTTTGTTCGGCATGCACCAAATCGGCAGCTTTGCTAAAACTACCGGTTTCGGCCACGGCTATGGCGTATTGTAATTGCCTTAAAGTAACTAGCATGGCTATGGGTTAGAATGGCAAATCGCCATCGCCCCCTGATGAGGCAAACGGATCGTTCCCGTCGTCGAATGGATTGAAATCGAGGTTTTCGCCACCGGCCGATGCGGCTGGGGTATCGGCAGTTGCGCCAGATTTGCGGGCCACGTTCCAGGCGCGCACATCGGTATACCAACGGCCACTATATTCGCGACTTTCAAGGTCAAAACTAACGGTTACCTGATCGCCTTCTTTCAAAGAAAATTTAGAAATACGATCGCCCCACAGGTTGAAACATACTTTTTTAGGGTATTGCCCTTCGGTTTCCAATACATATTCCTGTTTTTCCCAGGTTCCGTTTTTGCCTTGTCCGGTTTGCTTAGGCAGTAGCTGAATGATTTTACCGCTGATATCCATATTGCGGCAAATCTAAGTGTAAATATGGAACCTATCAATTTCCCGGCAGGGGATTTATACCCCATTTATCCTCTTTTATTTTACTACCCGTATCCACGATTCGGGGAGATGTGCATTATCGGTGTTCTGCACAAATTTGCTGGCCTCTGAAATTGATTTAAATTGCTTCATCCACACATAGTAATTGTGGTTTACAGGATCGTAAAATTTATAGGTTATAATCCCTTTTATGTACAATTCTTTGATTTGATTATCGGCTTTGGCTTCTGACGAGTGCATACCTACAACCAGGTAAATACCGGGTTCTTTGTTTTCTTTTGGAACCGGATTAAAGTGCATGCCTGAGGTATCTAAATCAAGGCCGGCAGCCTGCAACTCAGACATATTGCTGAACGTAATATCCAATTTGCGGCGGGCCGATGTAGCCGGAGCCTGCTCTTCTTCCTCTTCTGCTTCGGGCTCGGCTTTGGTTTCTGAAGTATTCTCGGTGCTTGCAATGGCTTTGCGACCGGAACCCCCAAATGGAATACTGGTATAAAACTCATGCACAGGGCCTAAAACTCCTTTGAGTTTGCCCGCCAACATATTTACCGAATAACCACAGGTTACGGCGCTACCAGCTTTAAATCCTACGTTAAACCCAATCTGAGAGCTGGCATCCGTATTTACACCTACCCAAAATTTATCCTGGTAATAGGCCGATACGTTTCCTTTAAAGCTCGCGTATTTGAAATCGTAAAAATTAAATAGCAACATAGGTTTTACAGCCAAATCATCGCTGATTTCAATATTATAACCCAGCAGCAGATTGCTTAGGCTCTGCAGGCTGTATGAGGCTTTGTAGTTGTAATAGGTGTAATCAAAACGGGGTTTAGCCAGGCGCGACATTCCAAATCCACCGATAAATCCGCCTGCCTGAATCATGGCCGAAGCCCTGAAATCGGCCCGGGTGGCATTGGGGCTAAAAGCCAGAGTTCGAATAAGTGGGTCGTTTTGCTGGATATAAACGGCCTTGCTGGGATCAAAACTTTGGCTTAGCACTCCCAATGAGGCCCCAAAACTAAGTTTGGATTCATCCCCCAACGGAAATGCATAGGAGTAAGTAGCATAGGCGTTGTGCAGCTGCTGAAAACCCGATTTCTCGCGCAGGTACATCACCCCAAAACCAGTGCGCTGATTTTTCAAGGGCATTACCAGGTTTGCAATTACATTTTCTGGTGCACCCGTAACACCAGCAAAGGTTTTATTATAAAACAGGTTTATACTGCTCGATTTCTGCAACGCTATACCGGCCGGATTCACCACCGTTGGATCGAGGTAAAACTGATCTACCCTTGAACTAATTTGTGCCGAGGCAGAACCTGTTATGGCAAACAGTGCTGCAATTACTATTTTGTTTGTTTTCACTACCTTATCTGATTACCTGTATAAATCCTTTTATGGTTTCGCCTGTATTGCGATTTTTTAGTTTGTAATAGAAGATTCCTTCCGGCAATTCTTTGCCATCTTTGGTCGCATTCCAATCGTTTTTATAAGCCGTGCTGGTGTAAACAATTTTACCCGCATAGTCTGTTATCGTTACCTCAAATAAATCAAGGTTTTTAATATCCGACAGCACCCATGCATCGTTCTCCCCGTCTCCATTTGGAGTAATAATATTAGGGATTCGCACATACAGAGGCTCTATAAGCGTTACGGTTACGGTATCTGTTCCTTTACAGCCGCTGGCATTGGTGCCGGTTACCACATATTTCTGGGTATTGGTTGGGGTAGAAATTACAGTACTTCCGGTATTCTTGTTGAGGTAAGTATTCGGAGTCCAGGTATAAGAGCTGCCGCCCGAAGCGCGTAAAATCGCCGAGTTGCCGCGTTGCACCGAAGTATCGCTGTAGGCCACAATATTAGCCGCAGCCTTTACGGTTATGATGAGGGTTGAATCTATTTTTGAGCAAAATGGTCCGTTGAATGCCTGCACAGGATACAGACCTGCCGTTTTAAACGATTTATTGGTACTGGCTGTATCGCCATCTTTTAACCATTTATAATTTGTACCACCAAATAAACTGGTAACCACCAAACTATCTCCGGGGCAGAATGGAATGCTGCCACTCGTAATCATGGTAATAATCGGATACAAGGTATAACTGAATGCCTTACTCACCGAATCCATACAACCCTCTGAGTTTGTAACCACCAGCTTTACCAAGCCTGGAGTGGGGAATTTGTTCCATACCCTTATGTTTTTGCCTGTAGCAGTTACGCCACCTGGCAGGGTCCAGTTCCACTGGGTTACCGGGCTGGTAGTGACGGTAGCAGAATCGTAAAGGGTAACACTATCCGGGGCGCAAATGCCGATTTTGGCAATGACAGGCCTGATTAAACCGCGAACTACATAGGTTTTGGTAACCGAATCGCGGCAACCGCGGTTGGTTTGTGCCAACAATTTTACCTTGTATTTGCCGGTATCGGCGTAGCTGTGAAAACTGTCTTTCTGCAATCCGGTGGCACCATCGCCAAATTTCCAGCCTCCCACAAAGGTTTGTCCCTGGGTAGTGGTGATTTTATTTTTAAAAGTGAATTTATTGGTGGTTTTGCATTGCAAAGAATCGTTGCCGGCAATGGATTTATCGAGGTAAAACGAAATTTTTGGCAGGCCGAATGAGGTGTCGTTTTTCAGCACCAAATCAATACATCCATACTGGTCGCTGGCTATGAGTACTACCTTGTGCACTCCGGCATTGTTATACCTGAATTTTTGAACGGTATCGCCACCTACTGTGGCATTGTCAATATTCCAACTGTAAGAAAAATTGGCGTCGTTTGGATCTAAACCCTTAATGCGTTTATAAACGGCAGTATCGTTGCTGCATACATTTTTGGTAGTAAAATTAAGCTTAGGCAGATTGCGCACCGTGGCAATACCAGTAGCCGAATCGCGGCAACCCTTGGCCGTTGTGGCTACCAGTTTCACCGAAAAGGTACCAAAGTTGCCAAATGTATGCTGGAACTTTTTAGTACTGGCGGTAAATCCATCCCCCAATTTCCAGGCACGGGTGAAAATACTGTCGGGTGCAGTAACTTTCGATGAATCCACAAACTTGGTAAAGTCATTCAAGCATTCGGTAGAAACCGAAAACTTCACTTTGGGAAGCTCCCATACCGCAATTTTATTTTCGAAGCTATCCACATCCCCAGAGTCATTGGTGATTACCAGTTTTACAGTGTAATTTCCCGGGGATGCGTATTTGTAGGTTGGATTTTTGAGAGATGAAGTATCGGTGGTGGAATCTGCTACTCCGAAATTCCAGTTCCATTTTACAATCTTAGGGTTAGGCAAGTTCTTAGAACGATCTAAAAAATTGAATGTGCTTTTTACGCAAGCCCCGGTATAGGCAAATCGGGCAAAAGGCAAATCTGTGCCAATGGGGTTAAATCCGCCATCCACATTTCCGTAGGTAAGCAACCCAACGGTATCTGTTGCCAAACCGGCTTTTAACAATCCCAAACGGGGTTGGTCGCCATTGCCCGACATATCTTTCCAACCCTTAAGTACATCATAGTTAAACATGAGGCGCAGATTGGATTCGTCGTAAACATGGTCGTCTACCAGAGAAGAATCATACCCGATTTCAAGCACATAATCCGTTGGCAAACCCGTACCTACCCTGCCAAAATCCCAGTAGCGGGTAGCTGATATATTGCGGATGCCAGAGGGCAATTGATTGGCGTAAGGCGCGGGTTTGTCGAACATTTGCATGTAGTGAAAACGGTCGTCGCCGGGTTGCTGGTGGTAGCTCATATACGCCGGTCTGTATTCGCCACTGGCGCCCAGGGGATAAAGAAAACGGCCTGTTCCTCCATCCAGCTGACGGTAAAAACGCCCACCCTCTATATAGCTTTGTTTGCTGCCACCCAATAGTGTAGAACCCACCAGTGTGCGCAGCATAAATTTGGAAGAATTGATGTACAAAATCCCATTCGATAAATTCAGGGTATCTGCAATGTCGAGGTAAGAACCCATAAGCAAACAGTAAATAGCCGGACTGTTCATTTTCAGGTCTGACAAGGTAACTGAATCTGCATCCAAGTAAATATCCTTGGCAACTACTACATTTTCTATATAAATCCCTTTGGAAATGTGAATGGTATCGCCGGAATTGGCCAAGGCCAATGCACTGGAAATAGTGGCTTTTGGACCGTCATAGCCTGCGGTAAATGTAGGATACAACCCATTTAACGTGTCATTTCCAAGCTTACTCACGTACCAGGTAACGGCAGTAGAATAATGACTTGAGAAAATGAGAATGAGTAAAAGAAAGAACTTGTACCCGACGGAAAAATGCTTTATCAATGCCTTCATCAGTTATTTTCAGAATTCAATATTAAGCAATTAAAAAATCAAGATAAACCACATAATTCAAATTGTCCTGAATATTATTCACAACAGGCAGTGTGACAGAGAAGTAAAGGCTCTTTTTGGGGAATTATTTGTACCTTATAGCATCCACCGGATTCAGGCGGGCGGCAGAGGAGGCGGGCATAAAACCCGCAATAAGGCCCACAATCACCGAAACAGCTACCCCTAGCACTATATCTTCTTTGCTAAGGTACAGGGTAAGCGAGCTATCCATACCGTGCGACAGGATAAAATTGCCGCCCTGCAGTACAAGCCACACCAACCCCAGGCCTATCAAACCGCCGATGAGGCAGAGTATTACCGACTCAAGCATAAATTGCATGAGCACAAAAATTCGTTGGGCCCCCAAGGCTTTTTGTATCCCTATTTCCTGGGTTCGTTCTTTTACCGAAACAAACATGATATTGGCCACCCCAAAGCAACCCACAACAATGGCAAACCCGCCAATGATAAGGCCTATGGCTTTAACCGACAAGAAAAACCCACTAATTGCCGTGGTAATCATACTCATTCGGTTTACCGCAAAATTTTCGGCCAGGGTAGGTTTCAAACGTCGATACCTGCGCATGAGCTGGGCTACCTCAAAACTGAGGTCATCGAGCGAAATATCTTCGGCCGCTTTTATCAGTATCTGGCAGTTTTTCTCCCCCTCGCGGTAGTTGGTAAAACCCATGGCAAACTTCACTGGTACAAATACAATTTCATCCGAGCTAAAATTAATCAGGCTTTGCCCTTCTTTGGCACATACACCTATTACAGTGGCCGGGCGGTTTTTTATTCGTATCTGTTTGCCAATCGGATCGGCATTGCCAAACAATTGCTCGGCTACGGTAGAACCGATAATCACCACTCCCCTGCCCGATTCGGCCTCCTGGATTGAAAAATACCTGCCCTTCTCTATGTCTACCTTTTGCACCACATTATAACCGTAAGAAATTGCGCGCATGCTGGTATTGGTAAGCGAAACAGATTTGTATTCTACTTTTGAATTGTCTTGAAATGAATAAGCCACCCCCGATTTAAAACGATCGGACAAGTTTTCTTCCAAAAATACACCCTCCTCTGGTGTGGTTTGAGGCCGGCTCAGGTATTTCCACCATGGATAGCTTCCGCCAAATTCATCCCAGGGCCATTTTTGCACAAATACCACATCTTTGCCAAGGCTGGTAAAACTGTTATTGAGATTTTTTTCAAGGCTATGAACCAGCGCGTAAACCACCACAATACTGAAAATTCCAATGGTAATCCCCAATACCGAAAGTATAGAACGCAACTTATTGGCCACCAGCGATGCCAGCGACATTCGAAGCCCTTCCCTTATTAAATCAGTTATACGCAATGGCGCGAATTTAGGCTACCTTGGGTGAGAAATTTGCTTTTTCGACTGGTACCTGAATTATAAAGATAGACTTAAATCTTTACTACATTGAGCAAAGCCGCCACTTTTGAGGTAAAAGTATGTACCGATTTTTTATTAATGCGTACCTGCAAACTCTGGTCGAAAGGTTCCTTGGCCTTAATTTCAATCAGTGAACCCAGTCCCAGACCCAGCTTATCCAGGTATTGCAAAAATTCGTGCGAGTCTTCGCGTATTCCCAAAAGCTTATACACCACGCCCTCATCGCCCTGGTTTAGCATAATGGCCTTAGAATGTGTGATTTTGCCATTGATATCCGGTATAGGATCACCATGCGGATCGTATTTAGGGAAACCTAAAAAAGCATCCAGCCGATTAATCAAATCTTCGGAGTGCACATGCTCCAATTGCTCGGCAAGGTCATGAACCTCCTCCCATCCAAAATCCAGGGTTTGAACTAAAAAAGTTTCCCAAATGCGGTGTTTGCGAACAATAAAAACGGCCGTCTTTTTGCCACTTGCACTCAGCTTTACTCCTTTAGATTTTTCGTAAACCAACAATTTTTTCTCGGCCATTTTCTTAATCATGTCTGTAACCGAAGGGGCTTGTATACCAAAGGCTGCCGCAACTGCACCCGTAGGTACAGCATTGCCCGAATGTCCTTCGAGCTTGTAAATCATTTTCAGATAATTCTCTTCTGCAGGGCTGAGCATAGGCTTCAAAGGTAGGTAAAAAAAATATTTTGTCATTTTGTTAGGCAAGCCTAATTTTTTTATTAGCTTTGCCATTCCATGAGATTAGGCAAATATGCTTTCTTACCCTTCGTTTTAGTGCTTTCCAATGCATGTGCCCAACCCTCTGATACATTGAGAAGCAAAGACAGCAGTCTGCTATTGGATGATGTTGTTGTAAGCGGCACATTAAATCCGGTGCAAACCAGCCGCAGTCCCATATTTGTTGAGTCATTCAGGGCTTCTTTCTTCAGAAAAAATGTGAGTGCCACCCTTTTCGAGTCGGTGGGAATGATAAACGGGGTGCGACCCCAGCTCAATTGCAACGTGTGCAACACCGGCGACATCCATATCAATGGCATGGAAGGCCCGTATACCATGGTGCTTATAGATGGAATGCCAATTATGAGCAGCCTGGGCAGCGTATATGGCTTGGTGGGTATACCCCAGTCGATGGTAGAAAAAATAGAGGTGGTAAAAGGCCCTGCGTCCTCCATTTACGGCTCTGAAGCCATGGCCGGGTTGATCAATATCATTACCAAAACAGCAGCCTCGGCCCCAAAACTCAGTGCAGAATCGAATCTCTCCGCCTGGGGTGAATCCAATACCGACCTGGGTTTTAAATTCAACAGGAGAAGATTTTATGCCCTTACCGGAATTAATTATTTCCATTACCAAGTCAGTATCGATCGAAACAAAGACGGATTTACCGATATAGCCAACCAGAGCCGGTTTTCGGTTTTTCAAAAAATAGGAATGGATGGTAAAAAATGGGGTAGTTTTAACCTTGGACTTCGCTATGTATACGAAGACCGCTGGGGCGGAGAAACCCGCTGGGCTCCGCAATGGCGAGGCACAGACAGTATTTATGGCGAAAGTATTTACACCACCCGCTATGAAGCTGTAGGAAAATGGAGATTGCCCTTTAAACCGGATATTAACCTGCAGTTTGCCTATAATTCGCACAATCAAAATGCCGCTTATGGCCAAACCAGCCTGGTAGCAAATCAACAAATTGGCTTTGCCCAGCTGATTTATACAAAAACCCAAGGATTGCACCAATGGTTGTGGGGGGCTGGCAGCAGACTGCAGATATATACCGATAACAGTAAGGTGCGCCTGGCCCAGCATGATGAGTTACTTACCACCCGCACTTTTTTACCCGGTGTATTTGTGCAGGACGAATTGAGCCTTAGCAGCAGGCATACCCTATTAGGCGGCTACAGGTTGGATTATCATCCCAATCATGGATTTATACATTCACCGCGGATTGCATTTAAAATGCTGGGTGTGCATGGCAATTTATTGCGCATTATGGCAGGTACCGGATTTAGGGTAGTAAACTTATTTACCGAAGAGCATGCCGCACTTACAGGGGCCCGCAATGTGGTAATTACCGAGGCACTTAAACCCGAAAAATCCGCCTCATTCAATGTAAATTTTACGCATAAAAAAAACAGGAAAAATGTATTTATTAAAATGGATTATGCCGCTTTTTATACGCATTTTACCAATAAAATATTGGCCGATTATTTAAGCAATCCAAACGAGATTCGATTTTCAAATCTCAGCGGATACGGGGTTTGCAGGGGCACTTCCATTCAGTCTGATTTTGTATTTTCAATTCCTTTCAGGTTAAGTGCAGGGGCTACTTTTAATGATATTTACAGTATAAATTCATTAAAAAATAAAATAATTCAACCCTTGTCTCCGCGTTTTTCGGGTACAATAAACGGGGGGTATACTTTTATCAAACCTGCACTGGTTTGGGATTTATCTATGCAATTTTATAGTCCTATGCATTTACCTGTGCTGGAAAAGGATTTCAGGGCCCCTAAATCGCCCTGGTTTGCTTTGCTCAATACCCAGATTTCCAAAAAAACCAAACATAATCTGGAGTACTATCTGGGCATAAAAAACCTGTTGAATTTTATTCCAAAAAATCCCATTATGCGGCCTTTCGATCCATTTGACAAAACGGCCAACGACCCCGTGAATAACCCTAATGGGTATACCTTCGACACCACATACAACTACGCGCCATTGCAAGGTCGCCGCTGGATGTTGGGTTTGCGGTTTTCGCTGAATTAAAAAAATTATAAAACCGAATCCTTGGGCATGATTTTTACCGGAGGCGGTGGTGGCGCTTTTGCAGTATCGGCAGTTTTTTTCTGGGGATGGAAGGTGTCAAATTCGCGACGATAAATTACACCCACACCCAGCGTATAACCCGAAACGGTTTGGGTAATATTGGTTCCCTGCGACAGTAAATTATTACTTCTGGAAAATGCTTTTAATCGCCAGTTTTCATTGCGGGTCATGTATTCCAGATTAAAATTCAAGGGTAATATTGTGGCCGATGAACCGTTGCTCAGCGCTACGCCAAAGGTTGGGTCGTAGTTTAAATCGAGGCGTATTCTTTCACTTAAAAACCATTCGCTATTAATAAATACTTTGGTAGCGGTATTGCCGGTAGCATTGCCCACATTGTCGATATTTACCTGTATGCGGGTTGGAATCCCCAGACGGGCAAAAATATCATTTACCACACTGCTGGCTATAACCGACAAACTGTTACCAGCCACCCCTGATCCGCTGATTACCGAGTTGGTGCTGGTACTTTGGGCAAACGAGGGTGAAATAAAATTGCCAAAAAGCAACAGTGCCACCGCCTGTCGCATGGTTTCATCCTTATCGGCACGGATGCGCTGTATAACCCTGTAAACATCGTTCATGGCGCCACCGCCCGAGCTTTCAAGGTCTGGTGCCTGTATATCAAACGAAATATCTGGACTGAATAAATTACCCCGCATATATAAATTGCTCTCTATTTTAATCGGGGCATATGTTTTTTGCGTACCTGTAGTGGTACTTGCCATTAATGCAGCGGGTGATATTTTCTTTTCAAAACTACCGGTAATATTCAGTATAGCATCAAATGGATCTCCCGCCCAGGTAATGGTTCCCCCCTGTTTTAATTCAATCTTTCGGGTAAGCACATTGATACCAGGCAATGAAAATACATAATCGCCACTATTAATTACATAAGTACCGTACAGAAAGAAATTACCACCCTCATCATAAGCCATGCGCAGTACTCCATTCCCGCGCCCTTTTATAATGTCGCCCAGTTGTTTATCAATCACAAATTCGGCCTCTAAATCCTGGTCTACCACCAAACCTATATCTATGCGATTGATTACACTATTGGTTACTTTCTTTTCTTTTACTACCGAATCACTGGATTTTACAAATTTTACAAAACCCATTATATCATTCTGCTCTACATCGGTATACAGCAGGCTGATTTTACTATTCTTGCGGTTTTTTAAATTTATATCCATCGATATGGCATCAAATGGACCAAAAATATGGCAGTTTCCATCGGCCCAGGTAGAGCCATAATACAGGTCGTTATTGCGGCGGGTGGTATTTAATACTTTCAAATTATTGGCACTATCTAATTTTAAATCCATATAAAATTTATCGAATTTTTTATGGGTAATCAGCATGCTCAATACAGCCTTTCCAGGCCCTGACTCATCGCGCACCACCATATTTTCGGGGGTGTAAAATCCCTTTTTGCCTGATGCAAATCTTCCATTTATATAATAGGTGGTATTTAAATAATCTACGGTTATTTTTCCGTTCGTAATTTCCGACATCCCCTCTACCCTGGGATCATCGAGGTTGCCTTTAATATTAAAAGACCCTTTTACATAACCTTGCCTGATGGTTAAAATTCCCTGTAAAAAGGGTTGAATTGCCTTTAGGGATGTGTTATCGGGTATATCTATGAGCAATGCAAGCTGCTCCATGCCCGGTTTTACTGTGTAGCCTATACTGCCCTCTACCGTAACTCCGGCAAGCAAGCCCCTTACAAATTCGCAATTGGCACTCAGGCGGCCCGATGAATTCTGGTCGATTAACGCCAGGTTTGCATCGCCAAAATCCTGCCCGGAATAGCGCAAATCTCTACCCGCAATTTCACCCATAAAATGGGGCGATCCCAGTATAGAACTAATGCGCACATTGCCGTTCATTTTGCCCTCCATGCTATCCAATGCCGAGCCTGCTAAAAATGGCCGGATATTATCAAACCTGAAGTTACCAAAATCCACACTTAATGTATCGCTTTTACGGTCGGATATTACACCAACGGCTTGCACAAAGTGGTCTTTCCCGTCCAAATAGAGGTCATTACAAAGTATACGTCCGTTATTTAAAATGGTAAGCTGCGATTCATCGGTAACATACCAAATCTCATTGGCCAAAGTGAGTTTAGAATTGGCTGGCAGAAGCGTTATCGAGTCTTTGAAAACTTCAGATCTCGCAATAAGATTTACAATGTAATCGCCGGTACGGTCGGTTAAATCCAGGTGATAATCTGCCGTACCATCCAATGCCCTTCCCTGTGCGTTTAAATTCAAAAATTGCGGCCGGTTTTCATTGAGCATGCCAGAAGCAGAGATTCTGAAATCGAGCCCTGAATCGGGGTGTAGCTTTGTATTTACATCCAGGTCGGTAAATTTATAATTGCCATAAGTAATGCTGGTTGGCAATAAATTAAACAATCCGGTACCATTGCTTTTTTGGTATTTCCCGTTAAAATTTAATACCCCGGTTTTCAAAGCCGGATCAATAAATGCAGTAATTAAATCGGTTTCAGGAATACGTAAATCGAACGAAAAAGAATCATTTCCTTCGTATGGAATTGTTTTAATCCGGTCGGGGAAAATATTGGCAAAAGAATTTATAGCTACTGCGTCAATGTTCTGCAGGGAAAGGCGCCCAGCGATGCTACCCGTTACAAAATCGCCATTTAATTGAATGGCCATTTGCTCTTTTAATCCTGTTTTTTTGGCTTTCTGGTAGGCAAATTGATATACTTTTTTATTGCGCTGTATTGCTACATTGCGCATTTCTATTTCCCCCAAAATATCATCGGCATTTATACCTTCGGCATTTACTTTATAATTACCCCAAACTAGGGTATGGGTGGTATCCAGGTTCAATGCCATTAAATCCAATCCCCGCAAATCTGCCGTAAAATCAAATACAGGTTTAGTGCCGGTAAAATCAATAATTCCATCAAAATGGGTATTCAATCGGGGGTCGTTAAATACCGCTTTTCCGCTAAAATTTTTTGCTGTTAAAACCCCATCTATATCTGCATTTGCAAATTCTTTTCCACGTATAATAAATTCGGGGATGGTGGTTTTTAAATTCATGGAAAAGGTTTCTGCATCAAGGCCAGCGCCATCCAAATCCAAATCGAAACCCGATACTCCCAGATTTTCATTGATAATTCCCAGATCGAAAGAAGGTGAACTTAAATGGCCTGAAATTTCGCCGTTTTTTAATCCTTTTTTAATATTTAAAACAATGTCGGTTTGCAGATTTCCAAAAGCAGAATTCAGATTTCCATTCCAGTTGAAATCCAGGAATTGACCTGTAAAATGGCCGCTGGCCTCCATTTTTCCAGCATCGTACAGCATTTGTGGTAATTCTGTACCATACAACAATCGTTTTAATTCTTCGGCATTGGTATTTAATTCTACAATATTAAAATCGCAGAAAGTAGTGCGCCAATCGGGCAATCCTTCCATATAAAAATCACCGCGGATATGGGTTTCTCGGCCCATTCTTACATCGGCATTATACAATCGCAAATGGTCGAAAGTGCCGCCAATATTGAGGTGCCTGATATCAAGTTTCTCGGGATGTCCTACAAAAGTGCGGTCGAAAATGGCCAAATCTGCCAGGCAAATTTCTGATTGATTTAATTGTCCCTTCCAGTCAGTATTACTTATAAATTCATCCAGATATTTATAGCCCGGGTATTTGAAATGCAGATCGCCGGTGAGGTGCGAGCAGGCTGTTGTTATTTCTAATTTATCGAGATCAATGCCTTTGAAATGCACATTGCAAATCGATTTCATATTTTTAATTTCCAAACCACTGCGTTCTTTGGCATTAAATTTTTTCATTTCAAAATGAAACGAATCATCTACTACCCAAAGTTTGCGCAATTCGGCATTGATGTTATTGAATTGCAGATTTCGTTCATCCAGCAGTCCAACTTCGGTCTTCATTTTGGCCTCGTCAAAATCCACAAAACGGGTATTTTTAAAACTGGCTTTATCAAAATAAAGGGTCCAGATTTTGGGTGGACCTTTACGCGGTTTTTTGGGCCCGTTTATGTAATCAATTAAAAACTGAATGTTTTGCTTTTTTGCCCCTTTATGAAAACCAATATGCACATTGGCCTGGTTAAACTCAGCCGAATAAAAATCAATACGGTGATTGGTACCATCATATTTGCGGTATTGCACATCCAGCACTTTGGTGGCAATCATGGTATCGCCTTTTTGGTCGGAAATGTAGAGGCCTTCTACGTGCAGGTTTTGAAAAAAATCAAAATCAATGGCATCAACGGTCACAGTAGCGCCGATTTCTTTGCTCAGCCAGGTGGCGGCTTTTTTAGCCAAAAGGGTTTGAACCGTGCGACTTCGCAGCAATACAGCGGTGAGCCCTGTTACCAATAACAGGAACAACAAGGTTCTGAGCAGAAACTTGCGTAATTTTGTGCGCCGCTTTTTCAAAACTTCAAAGTTAGATACAACAGCGGCGCCCCCATCCACTCACCATGCGTTATTCCACTATTTTGGGCATAGAAAGCAGTTGCGACGATACTGCCGCTGCTATATGGCAAAATGGCAAAATCCTTGCCAACATAACCGCAGGGCAAAAAGTACACGAAGCCTATGGTGGGGTTGTGCCCGAATTGGCCAGCCGGGCCCACCAGGAAAATATAGTACCCGTGGTAGATTTGGCCCTTAAAACGGCTGGAATTGGCATAAATGAAGTTGAGGCTGTTGCTTTTACCCTCGGGCCCGGATTGATGGGTTCGTTGCATGTAGGGGCCAATTTTGCCAAAGGTTTTGCCCTGGGCAAACAACTTCCCTTAATTGGGGTTAACCACCTGCAGGCCCATGTTGCTGCGCTTTACATCCAAAAACCCCAACCGCTATTTCCCATACTTTGCCTGCTGGTGAGTGGAGGCCATACCCAGATATTACTGGTACGCGACTATATGGATATGGAAATTGTGGGCAGTACCATTGACGACGCAGCCGGTGAGGCTTTTGACAAGGCTGCCAAATTGCTGGGGCTTCCCTATCCCGGCGGCCCACATATTGATAAACTGGCCGCGCAGGGCAATCCAAACCGCTTTGCTTTCCCCGAAGCCAGGGTACCGGGATTGGATATGAGTTTTTCGGGCATTAAAACCTCATTGCTGTATTTTCTGCGCGACCATGCAAAAGAAAATCCCCAATTTGGGGCTGAAAATCTGGCGGATATCTGCGCCTCTTACCAGCATGCAGTGGTGCATTACCTGATAAAGAAAACCCGCCTAGCCATAGACGCACATAAGCCTGCTACCCTGGGCCTGGCAGGTGGTGTTTCGGCCAATAGCCAACTGCGGAAAAGTATGCTCGATTTGGGCCAGGAAACCGGACTGGAAATGCTGATTCCCGATTTTGAATATTGTACCGACAACGCAGCCATGATTGTAGCGGCCGGCCATTATTTGCTTGAAGCAGGCCAAATTACCCCGGTAAATGCAGTGCCGTTTGTGCGCATGAAGCCCTAAATTTGTGACCCTTGTCTGCCATTCCATCCATTGCTGAAATTCGAAACGGAAATCCCAGGGCCATAGCCAGGGCACTTACCATTATTGAAAATTCGCTTACCGGATGCGATACTTTGCTTGAGCAATTGGATATGTCGCTATCGGTACCGGTAATCGGACTCACAGGAGCTCCGGGTGCAGGTAAAAGCAGCCTGGTAAACGCGTTGGCCGAACGCTGGCTGAATCAGGGATTAAAAGTTGCAGTGCTAGCCGTGGATCCTGCATCCCCTTTTAATTTTGGCTCCATTTTAGGCGACCGCCTAAGGCTGGCCGGCTTGTTTATGAACCCCAATATCTTTATTCGCAGTGTTTCTACCCGGGGTAGTTTGGGTGGCTTATCTGCTTCTATCATAGAGCTTACCGAACTGCTGCGCAATGCAGGCTTCGACCGCATTATCATCGAAACAGTGGGTGTGGGCCAAAGTGAAGTAGAAGTAGCTGGCATTGCCGATACCACCATAGTAGTAACTGTACCCGAAGGGGGCGATGAGGTTCAGGCCATGAAAAGCGGAATTATGGAGATAGCCGACATTTTTGTGGTGAATAAAAGCGATCGCGATGGGGCACACCAGTTTGCCCGTTACCTCGAAGAAATATCACATGCCCGCAGCCAGGGCTGGAAAATCCCTGTCATTCAAACTGTTGCAACTGACAATACCGGTATAGATGCCCTCGATGCTGCCATTATAGCACACAACCAAAACCACCAGATTTCAGACCGCAAATACTTACTGCTGGCCGAAAAAGTTGAGTCTCTGGTAATCAGGCGAAGGATGCAGGATTTTGATTTAAACAGGGTGGCACAAGAGTTGAAATCCCTAACCCATAAACCCGGATTTAACCTTTACAACTTCGCCAAACAATACTTTCAATCATGATCGGAATACTAGCGGGATCCTCTCGCGTAAACGCAAATACAGCCAGGGTAGGAAAAGCCGTAAAACGCATTGCCCTGCAAATGGGGGTAAATGAAGACCAAATCATTATGCCCGATTTTACCCAGTTTGATATCCCATTTTCAAACGGACATCATTTTGGCAAAGACAAGCTCACCCCTTTTCAGCATTCGGTATATGAATCTATGGCCAAATCGGACCTGATTTTTATTCTTACGCCTGAATACAACTGGTTTCCCAGTGCCGAAATCATTAACCTTATCAACCAGTATGGGAGCAAGGAATTTGCCGAGTGTTGGGATGGGAAACTGTTTGCCACCTGCGGCATCAGCTCAGGCCGTGGGGGAAGAATCCCAGCCGTGCAACTCACTTATGTAATCAACAAACTCATCAATGTAATGGACTTGCATAGCATTGTTTCACCCAAGGTATTTGAAAGCCAGTTTACCCCGAAGGTACTGGACACAGATGGAAACAGCCTGGGCAATGCTGAATACGATGCAGGATTGGAAAAATTTGTGAGTTACAACCTGGAATTGCTAAAGAAAATCAAACCCGGACTTACCGGCTGATATTTACCAGGGCGCTGCCATCGGCAGTTTTTACCAGATACAAACCTGGATTTAAACCGGCTACATTCACCTCTGCATTGTAACCTTGCAGTTTTTGGGTCAAAACCAGCCTTCCGGTATTGTCAAAAACCTCTAACATACCAGTTTGTATAAGTTTGAAATCGAGCTTCAGGTAAGTGTTTGCAGGATTTGGGTATACATTACCAATATTGCCTTTTACATTCTTAATCCCAATCTTATTCGGGTCTACCATGCGTACAGCAACGGTGTTGGAAGAACCTTTCCATTTGCTGTCAAAGTCGGCAGTAGCGCGGTTGTAAACCATATCGCCATGTTGCAGCTGATATTTCAGAACAACATTGTAGGTAATATAACCGCTGGAGGCAGATGGGTCACTTTCGAGGTTGGTAAGGTTTGCATCGGGGAATTCAGCAACCAGAATACCATTCTCGAGGCGGAATGTTCCCTTGGGTGATAAACCTGTTACCTGCACCTTTTTTATAATTACATTCTTATCCAAGGTATCTAAAACCACAACACGCTGAACCAAAGATTGACTTAGGTTGGTGAATTTAACTTTGTAGCCTAATGATATAATTTTGTAGTTTACATCACCTCCAAGGTCTGATGTTTTAACCACACTTCCGATTTCCTTATCTTGTAAGTTTACAAATGCAGTATCGAAATTATCTAAAGCATATACATCCGATCCTGTAAAAAGGGTACCTGTGGTAAGCGTATTTTTATAAAAATCGGTTGGAAGGGCGTTGTTTGGGATTGTAAGAATGATATCAAACAACCTTTCTTCACCCATGGGTAAATCAACCAGGGTATAGGTAACCTCACCCGTGGCGGCATTGTAATTGTCGGCAGCGGGGGTTGATTTAAAGTTAAGCAAACGGGTATCGTGTTTCAGTTGAACAGTTGGACCATTCAATGTATTAGAGCCCTGATTTTTAACCAAAACCTGCAGATGCACCTGGTCGCCGGGTTTAACAACTGAGGGTGTTACATCGGTAAGTTTTACCTCTGCATCATCCAGATTGGCCGGTATAAACATACCTAAAGATACTGAGCTGTACATGCCTTTACGCACGTTTACGGCATAGTTGGTAGGACAGTAATTAAGCCAATGGCGACCTGTCATAGCTTCTATAGAATAGTTTCCTTCGGGCAATGCGATGGCAAAGTGACCTGTTGAGTCGGTAACAGCAAACCAGAAATTATCTCCTTCATCCTCAAAACGCAGCATGGTGGATTTCAGTCCGAACTCAATACCGTTTTTAACGCAGTCTTGGTTTTTATCAAAAAACAGGTTACCCACTACATCGCCGTATGAGGTTTCAATTTTAGAAATATTGTGGATTCCTGTATTCTGTTCACTAAACTCACCCCAAACAAAGGCTTCACTGCCGCGCTGACCAAGGCTAAAATCGCCATTAATCCGTGCACCGGTCATGTACAACCCCCCGTTATCCAGGCGCAGTAAAGAAGATGCATTCCCCCCTTTTTCGAATTTTCCGCCTATAAGCAGATATCCGCCTGCACCAGCAATGGTAGTAGGCTCAGCAAGGCTAAAGGTATCAAACTCCAGGGGAGCAGACCAGGTACCGTTACTGAAAATTCTGATTTCTCTATTTCCCGCGGCATTTAAACCCAGAGCAGCAATACTGTTATTAAAGCTGGCCAATTCCAATATTTCGGCATTGCCGCCATAAAACGGACTACCATTGCCACCCCAGCCGCCATTGGCATCGGAGTAGAATGCTATGTTACCGGTATAATCCCCGTTAAAGTTGCGGAATTTACCCCCGATATACAGGCGATTGCCTCCGGTAACCAGGGTTTTGATTGAGCCATCGGTGCCTTCTTTGCCTGAATTGTCGCCCAGGTATTCCCATTTCTTTCCATCATAAGCTACAATGTTCTGGCTGGTTTTACCGGCGACAGAACTTTGGAAACGACCTGCTACAATAAGGCGGTCTTTGAAAACTGTCATGGCTAAAATCCCATCCGTTGTAGAGCTTACGGAGTTTTGAACTGGCTGCCAGATGCTGCCATCCCATTTGTACAGGTGAGTTACGTTGGAAGATGCTTCGGCGCTGGGGATGTTAGCCCCAACATACATGGTATCGTGATATAAAACCACCGAATGGTAGTTATAGCTGCTCCCTTTGGGGAGTTCTAAAGGCATTTTTAATCCGCCGGTGTAGTAGGTCCAGTACGTACCATTCCAGCGGGCAACGGTGTAAATTTTATCCCCTGATTGGGGTGCTTGTTCAAATAAGGCTAAATACTCATTTCCAGCGGCATAGGACGCTACAACCCGCGCGGGCAAACCACTCCCAAGGGGCTGTAGCACCTGTGCCATCAAAGGAAAGCACAGTAGCATTAAAACTGTAACCAGCAGTTTTCGCATACTGTGCAATTTATACCATATGAAACAATTACTTGTCATCTATCAGTCAATCCTCCATATTAGTTGGGTTGACAATCCCCCTGTAAATGCTTTGGGCTTAACTGAAGCGCCAGGCACATACATGGAGTTTAACATATAACTTCCACTTGCACTTACACCTAATTTGAATTTGTCGTTCAACAGGTTTTTGTAAATGCCCAGTGATGAGTTTAGGGTGAAATAATGATTGCGGTACCAGGTAGGGTTTAAAGAAATCACATCCATTTCATGGTAATCCAGTGTGTATCCTGATTTTTGAGTAATAAAGCCCAGGTTTCCAGAAACAGTTGGCATTAAAGACCAGCCTGATTTGCCCAGCGATTTATCTAAGGTAATACCTACAGGAATTTCGAACTGAGTGAAAGAATTTGAACCCTTAAACTGCAATCGACCTGCATATATTCCATTATCAAACTCACCAAATGGATCGTTGCCAAACTTATCTTTAGGAATATTTCCAGTAGAATTTTCTAAGAAAGTATATTTATCAAAATCAAAATTCAGGGAATTCTTACGCTGATAGAAGCTTGCACCAGCAGTTAGATATAACGGCAATTCTTTATTCAATTTGAAATACACTGAGGCATTAAAACTCATTGAAGAAAGTATTCCCTCACTTTTTGCCATTACACTTTTAAAATCAGGGTGTACATATGCAGACTTGCCGCTTGCAATGTTGTAACTGGTATTGGATACTACCTGACCAACACCAAATCCAAACATAAGCGGACTAACACGATTGGCAAAAGGTTTTTCCCTGCCCACTTCTTTGGCTTTGGCAGTTTGGTTGAGAGCTTGCGCTAATGTTGCCCATTCTTCAGAGGTAACATCGGCACTTTCTATGCCTTGGGCCTCATTTTCGGCAATATTGGTCCAGTTGATTGCATCAATCTCAGATTGTGGAGGATTGACAGTGTTACCCTGGGTATTATTTTGAATTTGAAGTTCAGGTTGAATGTTCTGAACTTGATTTTGCTTTGGTTGAGCTGGTTTGAAATCCGATTGGGTTTCGCTACCCTCTTTTAAGGTGCCTGCATTGCTGCCGGTAGTGGCATTATTTTCGCTTTTAGCACCTGGCAGTTGTGCATTGCCATTATTGCCACCCTGCAAATCTTTTGCGGGTGCAGCAATTTGGGTATCGGCAGCGGGTTTATTGGATTTAAGGGCGTAGTTATAAGTACCCCAGGCGCCGGCTACAATCAGTGCAACGGCAGCAGCTTTCCACCAGGCGAATCCGCCGCGGCGTTTTTTCTCGTCGAGTTTATTGGCAATCCCCTCCCAGGCCATGGCTGGCATAGTTGGCTCAAAACCGGCAAAAGTGCTGCTAAGCAATTCGTCGATATGGAGGGTTTCGTTGTTCAATTCTTTTTTGTTTTGTTTTCTAATAAGTCTTTTAACAATTGGCGGGCACGGCTGAGTTGACTTTTGCTGGTACCTTCTGATATTCCGAGTTGGTCGGCGATATCGCGGTGCGACATTTTGTCAATTGCATACATGTTGAGCACAAGCCGGTAGCGTTCGGGCAAACTTTGGATGGCGCTGATAACGGTATCTAAATCATGTTTTTCTACCTGGTTATCATCTTCCTCTTCCGAAACGATTGCTGCATCTTCCACGTCTGTAAACTTGGGACCTGCAGAAGCTTTTCTGAATTTGGAAATGGCCATATTAATAAAAATACGGGCCATCCATGAATGCAGTGGGCTATCTCCCTTGTAACTGCCAATATTGTCAAAGACCTTTAGGAAGCCATCTTGCAGTAAGTCGTTTGCATCATCGGGGTTGGAAGAATAACGCAGGCAATAGCCCAGCATTTTACGGCCATACTTCAGGAAAAGTTCCTGTTGTGCGCGCCGGTCATTTTTCCTGCAACCTTGTATGATGTTTTCATCTTCGAGCAAGTCACTTCGTATTAATGACGCACCAAAAGAAAATGGTTGCAAAAAAATTCAGAAAATTTTTGAAAAACATTTCAGGGGGGGGGAAGCCTATAGATTTTACAGGCTTTTGGGCATGGATGCTATTACTAAACCCTTGATACATTGGGGGCACAAATATACAACCACAGGATAAACCCGTATTGAAAAAGGGAAAGAGAAAAGTAAAAGTCTGATTACCCGGCGTGGCCGATGGCATTAAGATGCCTCATGTGCGACATGAAAGCCGAACGGAATGAGGGCTGTTCGTTGTAGCGGATATTGTATTGCTTGGCCAGTTTTTTCACAATCTGACTCAGGGCCGGATAGTGGATATGGCTGATATGGGCAAACAAATGGTGTTCTACCTGAAAGTTCAGTCCACCTGTAAACCAGTTCCAGAATTTGCTTTTGGTTGCAAAGTTGGCAGTGGTATGCAATTGGTGAATGAACCATACATTTTCCATTTTCAGGGTTTCGGGATCAGGCTCGGGGAAATCGAGGCCTTGTATGGCATGTGCCATCTGAAACACCAAACCCAGGGTAATACCGGTAGTACCCAATGCTATGCCGTACCCAATAAGGTAAGTGGAAACAGACATGTGTTGCAATGGCACATAAACAAAGATGAATGCATATACCAGTTTGCCAAACCAAAATTCAAAATGATCGCGGAAGGTCATTTTTGGAATAGGGGTCGTAGCTACTTTGCCTTCGAAATATTTTTTGAAATCGCGGATACAAACCCACCACACATAGGTAAGGGCATATAAAAACGGCCAATAGAATACCTGATACTTGTGGTACCAGCTTTTTTTCTGTTGGGTATTTAAACGGATAAAGGGACGGATGTCGATATCCTCATCATGCCCTTCAATATTGGTATAGGTATGGTGCGCAACATTGTGCTTAATGCGCCAGAAATTGGAGCTACCACCCATTACATCCAGGGTATAACCCATAAGGCGGTTTACCCAGGCCTTTTTACTGAATGAACCATGGTTTCCATCGTGCATAATGTTAAAACCAATGGCTGCCAGGTTAACGCCGGCCAGCATACAAAGGGGAATGCTGATATACCAAACAGGAGTCTGGAAAACCAGTACATAATAAAGTACAAGGATTGAAGTGATTATGACAATGGCTTTCGAATAAAGCCTCCAGTTTCCTGTTTTTGCTATGTTGTTGCTTTTGAAATATTCGTCTATCTCTTTACGCAGTGCAGTGGAGAATTGGTCCTGCGTTCTGGCGAATGTAACTTTGGTCATCGGTTTATTTTAAAATCACGCAAAGGTAAGACTTTAATTTCTTAATTGGACGTGTTACAGGTCACACAAGTCAAAAACCAACCCTGGTAAAAAATGCGCTATCCCTTTATTTTTCAAGGGTTTTCGTTAAACTAACAAGTGTTTTTATGAGTAATCCACACAGCCTGTCTGAGAGGACAAAGTAATAAAAAAAGCCCATATTTCCAAGCAAAATCGCCAAAAGCCTAAAATAAAATTCAGAATCTTTCCAGATAAAGCCAGTTTAATGTCAAATTTCTGAAATACGCCTTGCCTTACCCCTGAAAACCCTCAGAAATCAATCTTTGTCTGCCAACAAACAGACCCGATAGATAGCGAAGTGAGCATGTAAATGGCTGCAATTCTTTTTAATATGAAGCTTATGAAGTAATTTTGAATATCTCTTACCGGAGGTGAAATCTGTTTTTTGGTTGGCAGACCCCAAAAATAAAAGCAGGTTTAAATACGTTACCTAATTAAATTGCTATGAGGAAATTGCTGCTCTTTGGCCTTATTCTACCTGCGTATATCGCTGTGGGGCAGAATTTTGTTCCCATTGCAAACGGGCAGTATGCGGGGGTGCATGCGGCAAAAATCAATCCGGCGCTTACCGCATTCTCAAATTATCGCTGGCATGTAAACGTTATCGGGGTATGGGGCAATGTGAATAATAATTACCTGAGTCTGCGCCTACCCTACTCGGCTTACCGTTTTATAAACAACAGCATGCCGGCCCAGTATAAAACCGACGCAGGCAACCCGCGTTGGGATAGCAGCTACCTGCGCGAACATATGAATGGCCGGCCCAAACACGCCGCAGCCGGAGCCATGCTTTATGCCCCCTCTTTTACCATACGTTTTAAAAATAACTGGCATATTGGTTTGCTTACCGATGCTACCGGCTTGGCCCGGATTAGTGGAGTGGGTGAAAATCTGGCCCATGCCTTATATAAGGAGTTGGATACCGCAAAAAATGCATTCTCTGAGTTTAATGTGCAGCCCGGAGCCAAAAACACCATACATCGCATGGCATTCTCGGCCAATGCATGGGCCACGGCCGGAATTAACGTAAGTAAAGACATACCCCTGGAATGGAAACAGCACCTGCTATTGGGCATTACGCTAAAAAAAGCCTGGGGCTTTGGAGGTGCTTACTTTAACTCTGGGCAGATGATTGTAAACAATGTGCGCAGCGACTCGGTAACACTCAATCGCACCAACATACACTATGCCGGCTACAGCGGCCTGGGGCGTGGAATGGGTGTAGACCTGGGTGTTGGCTATGTGTACCACAAACCTGAGTACAGGCAGCCGGGTGGCTATTCCAAAAGGCATACACTTTATATGTTTAAGTTTGGTTTTAGCCTGCTTGATATAGGTAGTATCAAATACAAAAATGCCGATGTAACCAGCATTACCAATAACCGGGTTACAGGATGGAATACGGTAAATGGCAATAACAATTTTAATACTGTAAGTCCGGGTATAGGTTTAATAGATACTGTACTCAGCGCCATGGGCAGTGTAAGGCATAGCACCCAGGATATACGCATTGGATTACCCACTCGAATGGCCCTCAGCGCCGATTATCAGTTAATGCCCGATATTTATATCAATACCCAGGTGGTGCAAAGCCTTCGTGGAAGGTATAGCAAGCATGCCCGTCATCAGTCCTACATAATGGTGGCGCCGCGTTGGGAATCTGATTTCTTTGAGGTTTCAATTCCAATGTACCTTGAATACGATTACAGGGCTTTTCGCATGGGGGCCGCTTTCAGGGCTGGGCCTTTGTATATCGGATCCAACAGTGTAATGTCTATGCTCTATACCCGCAGGCTGCGCGATGCTGATTTTTTTATTGGCATTGCCTTTGGCGATTTGCCCGGTGGCTGGAAAATGCGTTGGTTTAAAAAACACGAAAACAAGAAAGTGAAAGAGGGCTCGGAAGACTGCGAGAAAATGTAGGTTTTCGCCAAAATTCAAAATATTTTACAATTAGGCTAGGGGTATGGTAGAGGTTGCACGTCATACAAACAGTGACGACCTTTGCAACTGCCATACCTGAACAAATGCAGGCCCAAACGCACCACACAGCATTGTACCAAACCGAAGCCGAGTTTGAAGCTCAGTTTAAGGTATTGTATGCCCCGCTGTGCAGGTATGCTATGGCCTATCTGCACGACCCGGATGAATCTGAAGATGTAGTACAAAAAGTGTTTATCCAAACCTGGGAAAAACGCACACAAATTCAATTGCAAACCTCGCCAAAGAGCTATTTGTACAAGGCAGTATACCATGCCTGTGTAAGCAATAGCCGCCATAAAAAAGTAAAAAATGAATACATGGAATACAATCAGCGGGAATTGGAAAGCGGTGCCGGTTATGCGCACGAGCACGCCGAGGCAAAAGAATTGGAGCAAAAAATTTTGGCTGCCATAGAAGAATTGCCCGAACAATGTGGAAAAACTTTTAAGCTAAGCCGATTTCACAAACTCACCTATCAGGAGATAGCCCAGGTAATGGGAATTTCGGTAAAAACCGTAGAAAATCATATGGGAAAAGCACTGGGTTTAATGCGATTAAAACTGGCAGATTTTTTAACCTTTTTATTGCTCTGGCTCATTCAAAATTAACAACATGGAAACCAATTACACACAAGAATATATAGACGAGCTCATAGCTAAAAGATTGGCCGGTGAAGCTACAGCGCAGGAATTAAGCGTGCTTGCCGAGTGGAAATCCATGTCGGAAACAAATGCCACTTATCTTGCACAATTTGAAAAATTATGGGACCTGTCTGCCGACACGTCTTTATTTGAAAATAAAACGCAAGGGGCCTGGATGCAGGTACAAAATCAAATTCAAAATAAACCTGCGCCGCGTTTGCAAATCAGCTTCCGGGCCGCATTGGCCATAGCTGCCAGTGTTGCCATTATTGCAGTTGTGTGGTTTTTAATGCCCGGGAAAAATACAAACCCAAACATTGAAAATACAACGGCAAAAGCCCTGCATATAGAAGCTGGAAATAAAGAAATTACCGCTACCCTACCCGATAATACTCTGGTGATTTTGCAGCCCCATGCAGTGCTGGAGGCAGATACCAATTTTGGTAAAACACATAGATTGGTGCAATTAAAAGGTGATGCTTATTTCAGAACTGTACATGGCAAAAAACATATATTTACAGTTAAAACTGCCCAAATGGTGGTAGAGGATATTGGCACAGCGTTTTATGTACAAATGCGCAATAACCGCCCACTGGTATGGGTTTCGGAAGGAAGTGTAAAAGTAAAAAGCCATTCAGATTCGCAATTATTGGTTAAAAATGACAGTGTAGTGGTGAATAACGAAAGCCATACATTGCAAATTATTAATGCCAAAAATACCCATACCGAAAACAAAAAAGAAACCAAGGATAAAAAACTGATATTTGAGAAAACAGCCCTTTCAAAAGTGGTTGAAACCCTTAACTACAGCTATCAGGCTGATATAAGACTGGGCAGCGATAAAATTGCCAACTGCCTATTTGCCGCCAAATTTGAAAACGAAAAACTTGAAACCATTTTGGATGTTTTGCGCGAAACATTGAATCTTGAAATCAGACGTGATGGAAATATTATCTACCTAGAAGGAAAGGGTTGTCAATAATGAACAATAAAATAGTATTATCCCTGATTACAATCCTGTTTTTTGCAACTTTTAATCTGAAAGCGCAAAGCATTCTCAGTAAAAAAATAGATGTAACATTCAGCCATTTACCCATAGAAAAAGCCTTGAAGGTGCTGGAACAGCAAAGCGGAGTATCGTTTGCCTACAACACTGAAATATTCTCTGGCGACTCTACCTACAGTGCCAATTATACCCAAACTGAGCTCATTACTATACTGGATGGAACCCTGGGAAAAAAATATGCTTATAGAGAAAAAGGGAAATATGTAATTATTAAAAGTACGGGTGAGATTATTGCCAAAAACGAGAAATTTATTTACACCATTTCGGGCTATATTCACGATGCCCAAACCGGTGAAATCATACCCTTCGCCAGTATTTACGACTCGGCCACATTGCGCAGTACACTTAGCGATGCCAATGGTTTTTACGAAATAAAAGTAGAACAAAATCCTACAGAAGTACGCAATATTGGTATCAGCAAACAAAACTACCGCGATACCGTTATCATTATCAAACCCATTGACACCCGTTCACTTTCCATACAATTAAAGAAAATTGAGGATACCGTAAAAATAAAAAATGTACAGGATTCGGGAAAAATATTTTTAGATAAAAATGCATTGGTAAAAACCCTTACCTCGTACAAGCAGCGCATGCAAAACTCCAATATCCAAAGCACCCTAACCCGCGGCTGGCAGGTATCTTTCCTGCCCTACCTGGGCACCCATGGTACCATGTCGGGTAAAGTATCCAACCATGTTTCATTTAATATGTTGGGCGGATATAATGGAGGTTTCAGGGGCGCAGAATTTGGAGGTATTTTTAACATTGATCGCGACACTTGCACCGGGGCTCAATTTGGCGGAGTGTATAACCTCACCGCCGGGCCCTTTACAGGAGGGCAGTTCGGAGGGGTTGCCAATACACATTTTAATAAATTTAAGGGTGGCCAATTTGCCGGAGTAATGAATACTACATCGGGCGGATTTGAAGGATTTCAGGCTGCAGGTGTGATAAATGCCAACCGCAAAAATCTGAAAGGGGTACAGGCCGGGGGAGTAATTAATTATTCCGATTCGATAGAAGGCGCGCAGATAGCCGGAGTTATCAACGCGGCCGGGTATGTAAAAGGCACCCAAATCAGTGGTGTATTGAATACAGCCCGCAAAGTGTATGGCACTCAAATCGGATTTTTAAATCTGGCAGATTCTGTTACAGGTGTGCAAATCGGATTTCTATCCTTTTCAAGAACCGGTGTACACCAGTTGGAGTTTTATACCAACGAAGCTTGCCGCTATAATGTAGCCATTCGCACCGGTAGTCCCAAATTTTATAATATTATTGGCGCATCGTATAACACATTTCCCAAAATGGCGTATGGTGTTACTTATGGAATTGGGAGCCGGTTTAAATTAAATCGCAAAAATTATTTGCATCTGAATGCAAGTACCACATCGTTTTACCTGGGACAGTGGGATGATATTCCATCCTTGTATAAATTTTCAATTTTATATGAATTCCGTCTTTTCAAACAAATTGGTGTAATTGCCGGACCCACAGCCAACCTGTATTACCGCAATAATATGTTTGGCGCAGGCAGTGGTTATAAAGATCCCATCAGCAATATCGGCCCCTTGTATTCATTCAACTTCAATAATGGCCGAACAGGTGATGCCTGGCTGGGTTTCCATGTGGGAATTGCCTTAAATTAAAATATTTATTTTCATAAAAAAGCAGGATTATTTCCTGCTTTTTTTTTGCATGTATAGGGGTTAAATAATCTAAGTGCGTCATAGAAATAAAAAAATGCTACGCACATTTCTTTTCACCACTTTATTACTTCTGTTTGGGTACAAAATAAATGCCCAATCCAATACACAAATATTACGTGGAACGGTAACCGAATCCATCACATTTGCCCCTGTAACCCAGGCTGAAGTGGTTTGCATCAGTGCCACAGGTGAGCAAAAATGCAGTACCGATTCTAACGGATATTTTAAATTTACAGTAAATGTAGGCAGGCATTCCATACTTATAAAAAAGGCCGGTTTTAACGATGTTTTTATGCAAAATCTTGATGTTGTTTCCGGAAAAGAATTGGTATTAAATATCAAATTGGAAGAATCGATAAAAGTACTGAATGAGGCGGTAATTACTGCCAAACGCAGCCCCAAAGAGAACCCCATTAATACCATGACATCGGTAAGCGGACGGCAGTTTAGCGTAGAAGAAACCCAGCGGTATGCAGCGGCGGTAAACGATCCTGCCCGCATGGCTTTGGGCTTTTCCGGGGTAACTACACCCGATGATGGAAACAATTTAATTATTGTGCGGGGCAATGCACCCAATGGATTAATATGGCGCATGGAGGGCATGGATATTCCCAATCCCAATCACTTTTCCAATGTAGGTTCGGCAGGCGGTGGAATTACCATTCTCAGTGCACAATTACTGGCCAATTCAGACTTTTTAACCGGTGCCTTTCCCGCAGAATATGGCAATGGAGTTTCGGGTGTTTTTGATTTAAAATTACGCAAAGGAAATAACGAAAAACGCGAGCATACTTTTCAAATCGGGGTGCTGGGTATTGATCTGGCCTCAGAGGGTCCGCTGGGTAAAACCCAAAAAGGTTCGTACCTGGTAAATTATCGTTTTTCAACCCTATCCCTGTTGGCCAAAATTGTGCCCGATATGACAACTGCCATTACTAATTTTCAGGATTTATCTTACAATATTTCAATTCCTGTAAATAAAAAAGCTACCTGGTCGTTTTTTGGCTTTGGCGGCCTTAGCAACCAATATGAGCATGCCGTAAAAGACAGTGCAGTTTGGAAAAAAGAACCTTATAAAAATACAGATTGGATATTTTTAAGCAATACGGTTTTTAGTGGCACCAAATATTCGTGGCAAACCAGTAAAAATCATTTGCTGGATATCAAAGCCGGATATAGTTACTATGATAACGGATACAAAGAATCGGCGCTGGACAGCAATTACAAATTATACAAACGTTACAATGAAATGTACAACCAACAACGATTGAATTTTGCCATACAAAGTAATTATAAAATCAACCGCAGACTTACCCTCAGAAGTGGTGGCAGTGGCAATCATTTGAGCTATCAATTAACCAAGCAAATACCGGTAGAAAATGAGATGAAAACATTCATGAATATATCGGGAAATACCAATTATTTTGAAACTTTTTCTCAGGCTCAATACCGCCCCAGTGCTGCGCTTACACTCAATGCAGGCTTTCATACCCTCCATCTGCAACTGAATGGAAAATCGGCCATAGAACCCCGTTTTGGATTGAAATACAACACCGGAAAACGCAGTTGGGTTTCGGCCGGATTTGGGGTACACAATCAGATACTTCCTATAGGCACTTATTTCTATGAAACAGCCGCCGGACAGCTGCCCAACAAAACCCTGAATTTTTCAAAAGCCAAACATTTTGTGGTGGGATATGATAAAATGTTGTCGCAATACTGGCATTTAAAAACCGAAGTGTATTACCAGCAATTATCCCAATTGCCTGTAGCCACCCAGGCCGGCAGCAGCTTTTGCTTAATCAATACTGCCGATGGTTTTTTCAGTGATACATTGGTGAGCCGTGGTACCGGAAAAAATATGGGTGCAGAACTTACCATTGAGAAATTTTTTGCAAAAAACACCTATGTTTTATTCACCACATCATTGTCTGACAGCAAGTATAAAGACTATGCCGGACGTGAATTCAGCACCCGCTATAATGTAAACCATACCCTCTCATTATTGGCCGGAAAAGAATGGTATTTTGGCAAAAACCGGTTGGGAATTAATTTCAAAATACTGTGGGTAGGTGGCATGCGCCAAACCCCGGTAAATATCGATGCCAGCAATGCCCGCGGTGAAATTGTAATGGACGAAGCCCATGCCTTCACCTGGCAAAATCCGGATTATTTGCGAATTGACAGCAAAATCAGTTATAAAATAAATCGCAAAAAACACACCAGTACCTGGAGCCTTGATTTTCAAAATACCACCAACCGCAAAAATGTGTATGGAAGGTTTTATGATGTTAAAACCCAAACCCTGCGCTATTCTTACCAAACTCCCCTGCTACCTATACTCAGTTACAAAATCGAATTTTAAACAAAAAAAATAAACATACAATCATGAAAAATATTTCATCCATTCTCTTCGCCTCAGCAGCCGTATTGCTGCTCTCAATAAGTGCCTGTGGTCTTGATAGTTTTCGCTGCATCCGCGGCCAGGGACCGGTAATTACACAAACCCACAGTGCCAAAAATTTTACCGCAGTAAAAGTTGAAACCGATGCCATCGTAAATATTTATTTCGACACTGCATTTTCTATCAGTATTAACGGGCAGCAAAATATTGTAGACAATTTAAATCTGAATGTATCTTCCAATACCCTAATCATTCGCAATGCCCATTGCGTGGCAGGAAGCAGCAACTTAACCATCGACATTCATGCACCTTCTATTGATGATATAGATTTGGCTGGAAGTGGATCGGTAAATTATTATCCGGGCACAAAAAAATTGAATGAAGTAAAATTGCGCATATCGGGTTCGGGCAATATTACCGGCGGCAATACCATTTTGGCAGATAATCTGCGAAACACCATTACTGGCAGTGGTAAGATAAATGTAGATGCAAAATGCAGCGGGGCCCAATCCAGCATCAGTGGTTCTGGCAATCTGCAGATATCGGGTACCTGTGTAACCCACAATATCAGCATTACCGGTTCGGGCAAAATTGAGGCCTTTGGTTTTGATACCGAAAACGTAAATGTGGATGTAACCGGCAGCGGCAAAGCTTATGTAAGTTGCAGTAAAAACCTGGATGTGGACATCAGTGGCAGCGGCCGGGTGTATTACAAAGGCAACCCCAATGTAACCACACGTATTACGGGCTCGGGAAGTGTAAGCCACCAATAAACCGGGGGCGATTTATCGAAAATACAGCGAATTTTGGACTGGATTTTTTGCAGAAGTCATAAATGGGTAGCTTCTTTGCGGAATGAAACGTACCATCATTCTGGCTACTTCGGTGATAGGACTGGCAGCATTTGCCCCCAGTAACCACCATGGAGAATACCAGGCCATCCGACTGGACTACATGGATTTGAGTCAAAATCCAGCCGACGACTTTTACAATTATGTGAACGGGAAATGGATGCAAACCGCAGTAATCCCCGCCGACCGCGGACGCTGGGGTTCTTTTGAAATCTTAAACAAAATGGCCGATTCGCAATCCCTGGCTGTATTGGATGAAGCGCTGAAAACCAACAAATATGCACCCGAAACCGATCAGGGAAAAGCAGTAACCATTTATTCAAGCGTAATGGATACCGTCAGCCGCAACAAACAGGGCATTAAACCCCTGGTGCCCTATTTGAAAGAAATAACCAAAATAAAAAATGTGGCTGCGCTAAATAAATACATCATCAAATACCTGCCCTGGGGTGAATCTACATTGCTGGGAATTGGGGTAGATGCCGATGCAAAAAACAGCAACAAAAATGTGGTATACTTAGGCCGTCCGGGACTGGGTTTACCCGACCGTGATTATTATGTAAAAACCGACGAAAAATCGAAAGAAAAACAGGAAAAATACAAAGCGTTTATTGCTTCACTTTTGGTTGAATTTGGCGATAATCCAAGCCAGGCCCTGGGCAATGCCAGTCGCATTTATGAATTGGAAAAAACCATGGCCGAATCGATGATGACCAAAGAAGAACGCCGCGATCCTGTAGCCCAATACAATCCTTACAGTGTGAAAGATGCTTCGGCCCTTCTTTCTAATTTTAATCTGCCCGGTTTTTTAAATGCCCTTTCGTTTAAAACCGATTCGGTAATTATTTCTGAGCCCAAATATTTTGCCGCATTAAATGGTTTGATGAATGCAGGTAAAATTGAGGATATTAAACTGTTGTTCCGTTGGAGCAGCATACGCGGTGCAGCCGGCATGTTGCACACCAAACTCGAACGTTTGAGCTTTGGTTTCTACGGCAAATATTTGCGCGGAACCCCAGCCCAAAGGGCATTAAATGAACGCGCATTGGGTGTTGTAAATGGCACTGTGGGCGAGGCCTTGGGTAAATTGTATGTAGATAAATATTTCTCTGAAGACTCTAAGAAAAAAGCCAAACAATTGGTGGATGATTTGATTGCTGCTTACCGCATTCGCATCAACAACCTGGATTGGATGAGTGCATCTACCAAAGCCATGGCACAGAAAAAACTGGATAAACTGATGATTAAAATCGGGTATCCCGACAAATGGAAAGATTACAGCAAATTGCAAGTAAAAAGCTATAGCAAAGGTGGCAGCTATTTTATGAATATGATGAATGCCGGCAAATTTGAAGTGGCCCGCAACGCTGCCAAATTTGGCAAACCCGTAGACAAAGCTGAATGGTTGATGAGTCCACAAACAGTGAATGCCTATTACAATCCATCCTATAATGAAATCGTGTTCCCTGCTGCCATTTTGCAAGCCCCATTCTTTGATGCACGCGCCGATGCGGCTGTGAATTTTGGGGGTATTGGTGCAGTAATTGGCCACGAAATTTCTCATGGTTTTGATGACCAGGGTGCACAGTTTGACGAAAACGGAAACCTGATTAACTGGTGGACTGAAGAAGATTTAAAACAATTTGAAGAACGCGGTAAAAAACTGGCTACCCAATTCAATGGTTTTGAAGCACTGCCCGGACAGTTTGTAAATGGCGAATTTACCATGGGTGAAAACATCGGTGATTTGGGCGGTATCAACAGCGCCTATGATGGCCTATTGATTCACCTGAAACGCACCGGCGAAAGTGGTAAAATTGACGGATTTACACCCCAGCAGCGTTTCTTTTTAAGTTGGGCCACCATTTGGAGAAACAAAATCCGCGATGAAGAATTAAGTCTGCGTTTAAAAACCGACCCACATTCTCCAGGGTATTTCCGCGCTATTGGACCCTTACAAAATCACGATGGATTCTACGAAGCCTTTGGGGTAAAAGAGGGCAATAAAATGTTCAAACCCGATAGTTTGCGCGTTAAAATCTGGTAAAATAATTTGAATTAAATATCGAAAAGGGAGACAGCAATGTTTCCCTTTTTTTATGCAAAAACAGCAGAACCTATGCGCACCATGGTGCTTCCATGGAGAAGGGCAATTTCGTAATCAGAGCTCATACCGATGGATAATTCTTTGAAATATTCGGCTTCATCGAAAAAGCGTTTTTTTACCTCCAAAAAGATTCGATTGGCTTCTGCAAATTCGCCTTCAACCTGCTGCAAATCATCGGTATTGCTGGCCATGGCCAAAAGGCCGCAGATGCGGATATTTTTTAATTCACGCCAGGGTTCTTGTTCCAATAATTGCAGTAATTCTGTTTTTTCAAGCCCGAATTTGGTATCTTCGGTTGCTACATAAATTTGCAATAAACAATCAATAATCCGGTTGTTTTTTTCGGCCTGCTTATTAATTTCAAGCAGCAATTTAAAACTGTCTACACTGTGGATGAAGGCAATGAATGGGGCAATGTATTTCACCTTATTGGTTTGCAAATGGCCGATTAAATGCCATTGGATATCTTTGGGCAAAGCCTCGTAGCGTTCCATGAGGGCTTGCACCCTATTTTCGGCAAAAACCCTTTGCCCCTGCTGGTATACGGCCTGTATTTCAGCAATTTCCCTGTATTTACTTACCACGATTAAACGGGCCTTTTCTCCTAACTTCTGAGAGATTCTGTCGAGATTTTCTGCTATTCGGCTCATTTAACTTAATTTTGTGGGGTTGAAACGCAAAATTACCATACTCACTGCAATTGGCATCATCTTTTTTAGCTGCAGCCAGAAAGCGCCGGCAGACAGTGCGGTAATGACCGATGTGCTTACCGATATCATGATTTTGGAAGCGGGCAACCAGGTGCAATATAATTTTGGTACCATCCCCAATCGGGTGTGGAAACGCGATTACCAGCAGGTATGTACCAAATACAAAATGGATACTACTACCTTTAAAACTGCCATGAATTGGTATAGCGATCATCCAGAGCAGTTTTCGAAAATTATGGAACAAGTGATTAGCCGTTTGCAGCGCCGGCAATTGGAACCCCAGAAAGCCAACCCGTGATTTACCCGGCCGATTTTGAAACAGTAACCGGATTCTCCCAAATCCGCGAATGGTTGCTGGCATTTTGCCGGTACGAATCCTCTGCGACCATGGTTTCCAATTTGCAATTTAACAGCGATATAAACGCTTTAAATCAACTGTACAACGAAACCGACGAGTGGAATAATTTGCACGCCATGCAGCCCGCTGCGCTGGATTTGTCGGGGACGGAGGATATTTCTGAATGGCTGAAGTCATTATCCATCGAAAATTATTATTTCGAGGAAGATGCGCTTTTTACCATTAAAACCAATATTGAAACCTACAATAAAATTGCAGGTTTTTTGCGCAAAAAAGCCGAATTATTTCCGCTGCTGAATGCCATTTGTGGCAATACTGAGAACCTTGAAAAAACGGCCGAAATAATTCGTTCTGCTATAGATCCCAAAGGAAAATTACTGCCCTATGCAAGTCCGGAATACGGCAAAATAAACAACGAAATAGAGAAGCTAGAAAAAGATGCACGCCAATTGGTGCGCAGTATTTTCAGGCAATGGCGCGAAGCGGGTTATACTGCCGAAACCGACATTACGGTGCGCGATGAACGGTTGGTAATTCCGGTACAATCCGAGCATAAACGGCATGTAAAAGGTTTTGTAAAAGACGTATCGGCCACCGGCCGCGTTATTTACATAGAGCCTATGGACAGCCTGGAGCTGAACAACCGGCTCAAAGAATTGTATGCCGAAAGCCGGAGAGAACGTGAACGTATTTTGCGCCTCACCACGGCCAAATTGCGTCCGTTTCAGGCATCGCTGGAGCAAACCATGCATAGCTTGTCGCGGTTGGATTTTATCGCCTCTCGTTGCAGCCTGGCAAAAAAATTAAATGCCCAAAGACCCCAATTAATTTCAAAACCCTTTTTGGAATTAAAAAATGCGGTAAATCCAATTTTGTGGTTGAAAAATAAATCGGCCAAAAAAGAAACCGTACCCATGTGGCTAAAGCTGGATGAGAAAGAGAGAATAGTGGTAATTAGCGGTCCCAATGCAGGCGGAAAAAGTATTACCCTAAAAACCACCTTGCTGCTGCAATACATGGCCCAATGCGGATTGTTTATTACCGCCGACCCGGAAAGTACCCTGGGGATTTTTAAAAACATGGCCGTGGATTGTGGCGACGGACAGAGCATTGACGAGGGTTTGAGCACATTCAGCGCGCATTTGCAGCATTTGAAAAAAATGACCTCCATGGCAGGTGCACAAAGTTTTTTTGCGGTAGACGAATTGGGCGATGGCACGGATCCCCGCTTTGGAGGCCCCATTGCACAGGCTGTACTCGAAGATTTTTTGCAAAAAGGTTCATACGGAATTGTAACCACCCACTATAGCCGATTAAAAGAATGGGCAGGGCATACACCGGGTATTTTAAATGCGAGTATGGCCTATAATACCCATAAATTGCAACCCTTATATCGTTTGGTTACAGGCAAACCCGGCAGCAGTTTTGCATTGGAATTATTGCGTAAAACCGGCTTTGATGCGGAAACCATTAGCAGGGTGGAAAGCCTTAGCGGAGAAGAGAGTCAGCGTACCGAAGAATTGCTTTTAGACCTGGAAGAAAAGCAAAGAGAATTGTATGATACTCTGGCAGAAAATAAAATAAAACAATCGCAACTCGACCATTTAACCCAGGAGTATGCCGCATTAAAAGAGAAAATTGAGGGCAAGAAAAAAGAAATTATTGATGCGGCCAAAAATAAAGCCAGTGGCCTGATACAGGAGGCGAATAAACAGATTGAACTTACCATTCGCACCATACGCGAACACGGCGCAAACAAAGAAAAAACCGTAAAAGCCCGCAGTAAATTAAAAGCATTTGAAGCGGAGAAAATCAACCCGAAAGAAGTTGAAAAAACACCTTCGCATAAAAACAAAAATGCACCACAAACCGAAGTGCCACCTGCTGTAAAAGAAAAAATAAATTGGGTGCCGGGTATGCTGGTTCGCAATAAATTAAACAGCGGGAAAGGCGAAATTCTGGAGGTAAAAAAAGGCAAGATTTTGGTAGCATTTGGCCTGCTGAAAATGTGGGTAACCGAATTGGAAATAGAACCCATTGAAGGGCAAAAAATATTGCAGGAACGCAAACCAGTTTCCGGATTTAATTGGGTGGAAAGGCAAGCGGGCTTTAGTCCTACCCTGGATGTGCGGGGCCTGAACGCCGATGATGCGCTGAATAAAGTGCGCAATTGGCTGGATGAAGCCTATTCATTGGGGCAGAATCAATTAAAAATTATCCATGGCCGTGGCGATGGTATTTTGCGTAAAATATTGCGCGAATATTTTAAAACCCTCAATTACAGGAAAAGCTATAAAAGCGAGCATGAAGAGCAGGGTGGCGATGGTGCCACACTAATAGAATTATTGTAAGAAATTACGATTAAATTGAATTATACATTAAACAGGAAATGCATGCAATCCCCGTCTTTTACAATGTATTCTTTTCCTTCTACCCGCAGCTTTCCTACTGCACGGCACGCCGCTTCTGATTTGTGTTCAATAAAATCGTTGTAGGCAATTACCTCTGCGCGGATAAAACCTTTTTCAAAATCAGAGTGAATTTCGCCGGCAGCCTGGGGTGCTTTCATACCTTCGGTAATGGTCCAGGCGCGCACTTCTTTTACCCCTACGGTGAAATAGGTGATGTAATTTAATAATTTATAGGCGGCCTTAATTAATTTTTCTACACCGCTTTCATGCAGGCCCATTTCTTCTAAAAATACCTTGCGGTCGTCATAACTTTCCAGCTCGGCAATTTCGGCTTCGATAGCAGCAGAAATAATCAAAATATCGGCATTTTCTTCGGCAATGGCAGTGCGCACTTTATCTACAAATGCATTGCCATTTACCACTGAATCGGGGTCAACATTACATACATACAAAACGGGTTTATCGGTAAGCAGATTGAGCTCTTTAATTAAGCCGCGCTTTTCAATTTCAATCTGCAGGGTGCGTCCGTTTTTGCCTTTTTCCAGATGCGCTTTAAATGCCTCACAAACCTCCAGGGTGCGGGCTGCTTCTTTGTCTCCGGTTTGGGCTTGTTTGTATATTTTTTTAATTTTTGTATCCAGGGTTTCCAGATCTTTTAATTGCAATTCGGTATCGATAATTTCTTTATCGCGCACCGGATCTACACTTCCATCCACGTGGATTACATTGGGGTCTTCAAAACAACGCAGTACATGCAAAATAGCATGGGTATTGCGGATATTGCCCAAAAACTGATTGCCCAATCCATCACCTTTGCTGGCGCCTTTTACGAGTCCGGCAATGTCCACAATCTCGATGGTTGTGGGTACTAGGTTTTGCGGATTCACCAATTCGGCCAGTCGGGTCATGCGTTCATCGGGCACGGTAATGGTTCCTACGTTGGGCTCTATGGTGCAAAAAGGAAAATTTGCCGCCTGCGCTTTTGCGCTACTTACCGCATTAAATAGTGTAGATTTTCCTACATTGGGTAAACCCACGATTCCACATTGCAAAGACATACTTATCAGTTTATAGTTAGGAGTTTAGAGTTAGGAGTTAGTTTTTTTAGTTTACAGTTGACAGTTTACAGTTTACAGTAACTCGACGAGTGTTTATAGTTGACGGTTTGTAGTTTAAAGTAACTCTTGGTGAGTTGACAGTTGACAGTTTATAGTTGACAGTAACTCTCGGTGAGTTTAAAGTTGACAGTTTATAGTTTTTAGTAACTCGACGAGAGTTTATAGCCGATGGTTTATAGTTTTCAGAAACTCGACTGATGTTAATGGTTCGTTGACGTCCAATGTAGTTGCAGAAGGGTTTGAATGAATCCAATTTGGTTGATTTAGCTTTTCTAAATTTTACAGGATTAATTGAGTTCATTTTTTCGGGTGGTTTTAATGATTGCTGTCAATATTCTTTGTAATTCCACCACTTCATTTAAATAGGGTTTATAATCTATTTCGTGTGCAATTCCAGCGGCTTGAATCAACTTAATCCAATATTCGGATTCTTGGGCTTCTTTTAGTGAAATGGTTAATTTAAAAACAAATTCCTTTTTACTGTAACCAGCCAAAGCCTCATTGATATTAGCACCTATTGAAGTTCCGCTTCGCAATAGTTGTTTGCCCAGTACAAAATGTTTTCCCTGCGCAAGTTGTTCGTGCAATTTCACAATTTTCACTCCAAAGTCGAATGATTTTTTTAATACAATACTATTATCTCTATTTCCCATAATATTTAAATTTCTAATTTATTATACCTTTTATTACTTCTATTATACAATTTTTATTTTAACCGAAATTCCCAACTGTCAACTTTAAACTATAAACTGTAAACTATCAAATCAGGTCCCCTATATCCTGAATTATTTTCTTCGCCAGTGCGTCTGCTGTGTTTAGCGTGTTGCTTTCGGCGTAGATGCGGATAATGGGTTCGGTGTTACTTTTGCGGAGGTGCACCCAATCGGTGTCGAATTCTATGCGCACGCCATCGATGGTGTTTACGGGTTGTTTTTTGTATTTATCCTTTATCGACGTGAGTACCGCATCCACATCGGTGCCGGGTTGTAATTCGGCTTTGTTTTTAGAAATGAAATAGTTGGGATATGCGCTTCTCAATGCACTTGCACGCAGATTGGATTTGGCCAGATGGGTAAGAAACAAGGCTATGCCCACCAAAGCATCGCGGCCGTAGTGCAGCTCGGGTAATATCACGCCCCCGTTGCCTTCGCCACCTATTACCGCTTTGTTGGCTTTCATTTTTTCTACCACATTCACCTCTCCCACTGCGCTGGCAAAATATTTTTGTCCGGCTTTCTCGGTAATTTCACGCAGGGCGCGGGTGCTGCTTAGGTTGCTAACCGTGTTGCCGGGTTTGTTTTTCAGCACATAATCCGATACAGCAACCAAAGTATACTCTTCGCCAAACATTTCGCCATCCTCGCAAACCAAAGCAAGCCGATCCACGTCGGGGTCTACCACTATGCCCAAATGGCATTTTTTATCTTTTACCACAGCAGCTATAGCGCCCAAATGTTCGGGCAAGGGCTCGGGGTTATGGGCAAAATGCCCGGTAGGTTCGCAATTGAGTTTTTCGATTTTTTGCACGCCCAATGCTTCCAACAAACGCGGCACGGCAAAGCCCCCCACACTGTTTACTGCATCTACGGCAATATGAAAATCCTTGGCTTTAATGGCGGCAACATCCACCATATCCAGGGCCAATATTTTTTCGATATGATAATCTAAATAGTCTTTTTGGCTAACGCTGCCCAGGGCATCTACCTGTGCAAATTGTATGTTGCCCGATTCCAGAGCCTCCATCAATTTTTTTCCGTCTTCTTCACTGATAAATTCACCCTTGCTGTTCAGCAGTTTCAGGGCATTCCACTGTTTGGGATTGTGGCTGGCAGTGATGATAATCCCCCCGGCAGCTTTTTCGGCAGGGACAGCCATTTCCACGGTAGGCGTGGTGGCCAACCCCAGGTCTACCACGTCAAATCCCATACCGGTGAGGGTGTTGGAAATGAGGGCCTGTACCATAGGACCACTCAGGCGGGCATCGCGACCAATTACTACCCGGTTGCCTTCATTTTTTTGTTGCAACCAGTAACCAAATGCGGCAGAAAAATTTACAATGTCAATAGGGGTAAGATTGTCTCCCATAGCGCCGCCAATGGTGCCACGAATGCCTGAGATAGATTTTATAAGGGTCATAAACGGGGGCGCAAAATTACGGAATTTTATACGGAATTCCGTTATTAAAAAACAAGGGATTAAATTAACGTACCAAAAACTCTGTAATTATAGTTGCCGTATAGCCGCCAAGTACTATCCAGCGCGCGTTTCGGTTAAATTTCTCCAGGGTTTCTGTACGGCCTTTTTTCTGCCGGTTTACCAGCATCATGATTACCATTAAACTGCAGCCTATGGCTACATAATTTGTAATCATCAGTTTGTCTTGAAAAGTTGCATAGCCCAGTGGAGGTAAAGCCGAGGTTGAATTGATATGCAGTACCACATTGGCTATCAACATACTGGCAGTGGCATTTACCCGATCTTTGGGCTCGTTTGGATTCATAAAAAACAACAAAAAAGTGGCCGATACAATGAGCAAGGGCGGTATCAAACCCTTAAACAAACTGGCCATCAGCGGCTTTTCCAGGGTAAAAACGTAATTAAATCGCGAATAAGTTTGGTTAAATGTACGGTAAAAATGGTCACTGGTATTGTAGCGCACCTTGTTGGCATTCAGTTTCCAACCAATCACCCCCACCTGTGGATCCACACCACTGCGGGGCTCATCGGCAACATATACCAGTTGCTCTTTGGGTTTTAGTTTGTGTTCAAGCTGTATGCTCAATGCGTGGTTTTCAAACGGAAATGTGCGGAAATTGAGGTTTTCATAGCACAGAGCTTTTACCCTGAAAACCTTCATGTGCGGCGTGTTTTCCTCAATCTGTTTAGCGGTAATCTGCCCGTTCATCAAATCAAAATTGTCGTCTACCACCGAATCGCTGGAGAGGGTGAGGTAAAAATCTACCTGGTAATGCCCGTCGGATATGTTGAACTTGGTAACACTCATCAGAAAAATACCGGTTTTTACCACCTGGGGCGCGGCATTGCTGCTAAATGCAACAAGGCCCAGCAACAACAGAAAGAAATATTTTTTCACGTTCCAATATTAACACATTGACTTTCAATCTCCACTCCCCGATTTGTGAATTGCAAACCTGAATTTGTGAAAAGTTATTTCATAAGTAAACGAACATTCATTTATCTTTGCAGCTTTAAATGCGGATTCGAGACACAAAAAAGGAAGCTATAATCAGGGAAAAGGCCCTGCAAATGTTTATGGACGAAGGTTTTGACGGGTTTAGCATGCAAAAACTGGCCAAAGCCGCCGATGTATCTCCGGCCACTTTGTATATTTATTTCAAAGACCGGGAAGATTTAATTCTGCAGATATATACCGAAATCTGGAAAAAAATGGCCGATGCAACTTTGGTGGGTTTTAACCCGGAAATGTCGTTGGAAGAAGGCCTTAAAATACAGTGGATCAACCGCGCCAATTATTGCCTGGAAAATCCGCAGGAAATGCATTTGATGGAGCAAATCAAATACTCGCCTTTGTACGAAAAATCATTGCAATGCGCGCAACCCTATTTTCAGGAAACCATGAAAAAATTTATTCAAAATGCCATTGCCAATAAAGAAATTGTAAAAATCCCATTCGAAGTTTATTGGTCTATCGCATTTGCCCCTTTGTATAATTTAATTAAATTTCATTTTACCGGACACTCCAAAAACGGCGAACGATTTGTATTTAACCACAAAACCATGATGCACACTTTGCAGCTGGTTCTTAAAGCACTTAAACCCTAAAACTACACAATGAATACCAAACAAAAAAAACCTTCCATTACTTTTACCCCTTACGAAATCTTTGTAATTGCCATCATTGCATTTATCCAATTTACGGTGATTCTGGATTTTATGGTACTTTCTCCATTGGGTGCATTTTTGATGCCCATTATGAAAATCAATACCAGCCAATTTGGGCTTGTGGTATCGGCCTACGCCATTAGTGCCGGTATTTCGGGCATACTTTCGGCGGGTTTTGCCGATAAGTTCGACCGCAAAAAAATGCTGCTGTTTTTTTACACCGGTTTTGTGGTTGGCACACTGCTATGCGGACTTGCAAACACTTATCCCATGCTGCTTGCAGCGCGTATATTTACCGGCATTTTTGGCGGTGTAATTGGCTCCATTGGCATGGCCATTATTGCCGATATTTTTAAAATGGAAGCCCGCGGCCGCGTTATGGGATTTGTACAAATGGCCTTCTCTGCCTCACAAGTTCTGGGCATTCCTGTGGGTATTTACCTGGCCGAAAAAATTGATTGGCACTGGACTTTTTTAATGATTGTAATTGTTTCTACCGTGGTAGGAATTGTAATGTTTTTTAAATTAAAACCCATCGATGCACATTTAAAAATTAAAAACGATAAAAATGCCTGGCTGCATTTGTGGCACACCGCCTCAAATCCCTACTATTTGCGCGGCTTTTTAGCCACTGTACTGCTGGCAACCGGGGGTTGGATGATAATGCCATTTAGCTCTGCTTTTTTGGTAAATAATATTCATATTCCCAAAGCCGATCTCACAACTTTATTTTTAATTACCGGTGTGTTTTCGTTAATCACCGGCCCCATTGTGGGCATACTTAGCGATAAATTGGGTAAATTTAATTTGTTTTTAGGCGGCAGTATTTTGTCGGTAATAATGATTGTAATTTACACCAACCTGGGCGAAAGTTCCATGACCACCGTAGTGGCCATTAACTCCATAATGTGGGTGGGAATTTCCTCCCGGATTATTTCCTCTTCTGCGCTTATTTCGGGCGTTCCGGAGATGAAAGACCGCGGAGCCTATATGGGTGTAAACTCTTCGTTGCAGCAAATCTCGGGTGGTTTTGCCGCCTTCATCAGCGGATTGATTGTACACCAGGCCAGCGAAACAGCCCCACTTGAAAATTTCAACATAGTAGGTTATGTAACCATAGGCAGCATGGCATTTACCATTGTAATGATGTACATTATCAATAAAATGGTGGCCAAAAAATTGCATATGCAAACGGTATAATTTTATTCATTGCAAAATTAAAAACGGCAGCCTTTGGGTTGCCGTTTTTTTTATAATCAATACCCCAGCATCATCCCTATCAGGGATTGCCGGGCCATAAGTTGCATGGCGGTCCAGTGACGGCTTTCGTTGCGGCGTTCCTGGCGGCGGTTTTTGCCGGGATAGAAGGTGCACTCGGGCCGGTCGTAGGGCAGCACCCAGTCGTTGTATTTTGCATGCCAGGGTTTGTACAGGTACTTATTATTGCTGCGATTATAAGGCATCAAGTAAGGCTTTTAAAGTTTGCAAGAAATTAACCTTACTGGATTCCCCTCTAGTGCCAGCATTTGTAATAATTGTTGAAGCATAGGTTGAGTAATCCGAAACTCCTATTAACTTTTTAACTATCATATATTTCGCAGGGAAGGGATGGGACTATAAATTAGAACGGGCATTTAATATTATAAATTCCCTTATATAACCACTTGCCCTTCCCAAGAAGGCCAATCTTTAAACCGAATATCTTTGCCTTGATGCGGGAATTCCTTAGATTCATCCAAAAGCAGAATTATTAAATCAATCAAATTTAAAATACTACTCTTATGGACAGGAAATACCCAACCTTCTTTTTCAGCGGTTGTCTGAATATTTTCAAAACGAAGCAAGTCCGCTGGTGGTATTATATCTGGATATTTATTGTTGATTCTGGTTTTTGCATCGTTTAAAATTGAGATAAACTCGGACCGCTGCGCTTCACTGGTGACAATATCCATTAGTTGCAGGTGCACCATACCATAACACTCTCCACTCCGAAACATTTCCATATCTTCAATGTACTCAGTCTTAAAATGCGGATTAAAGGAGGATATTCCCTTCTCTTCTGCTGCCTCATATAAAAAAAACATTAATAGCAGCAGATTGTTTTCCAAAAGCCAAAAACCTCTGCCTTCATAATTTATTTGTGTTTCGTTTGCCATTTATTTAATCGTTTATTGGAAATTTAATAATTCCTTTCATTGTGTCGAAACTGATTTGATAAACACCTGCTAAAAACTCTACAATCGGTTTATTCGTAAGCGAAGTGTATCGATTGAAACCCGGTACTGCATTAGAATTCACATAAATTTTATCCTCAGCCAGCAGGCTTTCATTCAGCATTTATATGGTTTCAAAAATAGGATATCCCAGCCAGCGGCATGTTTTTATTAAACCACGAATGGTTACAACTTTTTGGAGGTTGGGGTCGGGTTTGAAGCCCAGTATGGCATAGGGAAGTGGGTGTGTTTTCATAAGAAATTAACAAATTATTGAAAATAAATTTTACTCAAATATATTAAATTTTTATAGAAATCCCAACTCCTCATCTCCCCCATTTCAACAACCTTAAGCCCAAACTTACCCGCAAATAATACCCGGTACCCAAAGCATAACCAGGGTAGGTGCCAAACTCGGCCGCATAAAATACAGGCGGATAATTGCTTTTGGCTACCAGCCCATAAACACCCAGGCGCATACCGGCCCGGGGCAGCTTGTCGGTGGGTGATACGCCGGCCAAAACGGGCTTATCCTGCGGATCTTCGGTATAGGGTAAAACCGAGGCTACAGCGGGTGGTTTTTGGGCTATAAAAAAATCGAGGTAATAAAATGTGTAGCGCGAAATATGGGGTTGAATGCAATTTTCGGTTTGCAATTTGGCACTTAAAATGCATTTGCGCACCCGCCCTATTCCCATATAAAAAAAGTTTACAGGCGGAGCTGAAGAATCGATATACTGCGTGGTTTGCGGTATGCCTCCCTGCCCTGCATTATTGAATTTATATTTAATATTTACCATCGGATTTCGCAGTTGCAAAGCCCCTATGCGCACATCCCAGGCATGCTGCACCCGCACCGGTACAGTGTAATATTCCATGGCGGTAATTTTTGAATGGTATTTGTGTAAATAAAATTTTTCTTCCTTTAATTTTTCGCGTCGCAATAAAATAATATTCAACCCTGCCTGGCTGCGTTTGCGACTGAGATCACTGCGCATTTGGGGCAAATAAATACCCCAGAAATCATGCTCAATTTCAAGCGAACCTATACTATCCCAAAATAAATCGAGGTGGGTACTTACCAAAAAGTTTTTGCGGTCGATGGTGGCGATGGGTGCATACAAATGCAAAAATGGCAAGGCATGGGGCGAACTTTTGGCCGAATCTACCTGCAGGGTGGCCGAATCAGGGAATACCTGCACAGCTCTTTGGGCACTTAATTGATTTACAGCAACCGAAATGCAAAAAAAGATGAGAAAAGAAAGGCAAAAGCGCATGGATTACCGATTGTATGGAATTTTTGCGGCAAGTTAATTGTAGGCAGCCAAATTCACAAAATATTCGCCAATGCGCGGGATAGGAAGTATTTTTGCCCCATGCAAAAACGGCTGATTGAATGTGTACCCAATTTTAGCGAAGGACGCGATATCCATATCATCAAACAAATTACTGATGCCATAGAAGCAGTGGAAGGTGTAAGGCTGCTGGATGTAGACCCCGGCAAGGCCACAAACCGCACTGTAGTAACTTTTGTAGGCGAACCCGAGCATGTGATTGAAGCGGCATTTCAGGGCATTAAAAAAGCCGCAGAGTTGATTGATATGCGCAACCACAAAGGCGAGCATCCGCGCATGGGCGCCACCGATGTTTGTCCGCTTATACCGGTTAGCGGTATCAGTATGGAAGAAACGGCCGAATATGCCAAAATCCTGGCCCATCGTGTGGGTACCGAACTTGCCATTCCTGCCTATTTGTACGAATATGCACAACCCGATAAAAGCCGCAGCAACCTTAGCATTATCCGCGCCGGGGAGTATGAGGGCTTTTTCGATAAAATAAAACTGCCCCAGTGGAAACCCGATTTTGGTCCGGATACCTTTAACCCCACCGCCGGTGGAACCGTAATCGGGGCCCGCGATTTTTTGATTGCTTACAACGTAAACCTCAATACCAAAAGCACCCGCATAGCCAATCGCATAGCCTTTGACGTGCGCGAAGCAGGCCGGGTAGTGCGCGAAGGCAATCCTTACTCAGGCAAAATAAAGCTGGATGAAAACGGAGAACCTGTAAGAATTCCGGGCAAACTGAAAAACGTAAAAGCCATAGGCTGGTATATTGAAGAATATCAGATGGCCCAGATATCGATAAACCTTACCAACTACAAAGAAACCCCACTGCACACGGTATTTGAAGAATGCCGCAAAAGTGCCGACGACCGTGGAGCCCGCGTTACAGGCAGCGAACTGGTGGGCCTGGTGCCCCTGGAACCCATGCTGCAGGCCGGCCGCTATTTTCTGGAAAAACAGGGACTGAGTGTAGGGGTAAGCGAAGCCGAACTGGTATGGACCGCCGTAAAAAGCATGGGGCTGGACGAACTGGGACCCTTTGACCCCAACAAAAAAATTATTGAATACCTGCTGAAAGATGCCGCCCATGAAAAACTTATAAACCTTACCGTGAAAGGCTTTGCCAATGAAACTGCGGCGGATAGTCCTGCCCCTGGCGGGGGTTCGGTAGCCGCAGCGGTGGGTGCTTTTGGAGTATCGCTGGGCATTATGGTGGCCAATTTATCGGCCTCCAAGCGAGGCTGGGAAGACAAAACCGCTTTTTTTAGTCCGTGGGCTGAAAAGGGTCAGCATATCAAAGACACCCTGCTGGCCTTGGTAGACGAGGATACCCGTGCATTTAACGCCATTATGGAAGCCTTTGGCCTGCCCAAAGACAACGACCACCAGAAGGCCGAACGCAAAGCCGCCATTCAAACCGCCAGCAAATACGCCACCGAGGTGCCTTACCGCACCCTGGAAGTGGCTGTATCTGCCATTCAGTTGATAGCCGAAATGACCGAAAAAGGCAATCCAAACTCCCTCAGCGACGGGGGTGTAGGGGCTGCCTGCCTGCTTACCGCCATGCAAGGTGCCTGGATGAATGTACTGATCAATGCACAAAGCCTGGATGACAAGGCCTGGGCCCATGAAATAACCGCCAAAGCCGAAAAACTGATAACCGAAGGCCGCACAGCCTGCAATAGCATTTTGCAACAGGTAGAAAGCCGGTTGAAGGGGTAAGAAAATTTTGTTTAAATTGCAGTTCTGAAAAAGAAACGCATCATATTCAGCAGCCCCGAAGAACAGGCGGAATTAACGCAAGCCGCTTTCAGGGCAATGAGTCCTATTGAACGACTGATGCAGCTGTATAAGGATATTGAACGGCTTTATCCGGGATTTAAGGATCGCCCTAAAAAGAAATCAAGGAGAATTATTTTTGATGAATATATTTCACGAAAATCACATTGAATTTATTCATAAGATTTACGAAAATGTTTAGAGTTTTTATGTTGCTTTCAACCATGCTCTGCCTGGCTATTTTGGGATGCAAAAAAAGAACAGATTTAAAAACCGCCTCTGCTTACAAAATTCAAGGAACGCTTGTTGATTCTTGCGATGGAAATCCGATAGAAGACGCGCAAGTATTTATAACCCTATACCGAACTGTAAAATTTCAGGGAAAGGACTCAATCCTGCAGGAAACAATCCAATGCAAAACCCAGAAAGCAGGCTATTTTTCGGTAAATTTTAATTATCTGCCAAACAAATGTGTGATCAATGGTTTCTATAATAAAAAATCTCGTTTCCTTGTTAGCGGACCGGTCACTGAAAATCACTTTTTGAATGGGGTATTTTCCCTTAACCAAATTTATTTTTATGGAATTTCTGTTACAAGCAACCTTCGATTTATTTGCGATAGTAGCTTCAAGTCAGGCGATATTATCATACTCTATGATTTAAATCCACCCTACGAAGACCATCGGGATACAATTCGCGGAAAACCCGGAAAATTCTGGAATTATCAAACCAAACTCTGGTATAAATGGAACTATTTAGAAAAAGATCCTGTAACCCAAAATTGGATACTAAATACGCCCTATTATTTTAAAAGAATTCGGGGCAATGATACCTTGATGTTTGGTGAAATTCTGAATAAAAGTTCATGCCAAAGTTCGCTTACAGATACCCTGGAAGTTTTAATTCTTTAACTTTTTTTTTGAATTCAGGTAACGATTCTTTCATTCACAGAAGGCTTAATGCTCTAAGAATTTAAGTCCACTACCCCGAAACTTTTCAATTTGTAAGCGGAGATGCGTCCAAAATACAACTTGCTTATTGTGCCATATTTCATATTTGGGATATTCTCAATTTGCCGATATAGAAGGTCTGCAAAATGAACCCCAATATCCTGAAAATGAATAATTACTGTGAATTCATATTACCGAAACATTTTGGTAATTAAAAAATTGTTGTTGAAACAAATGGTTTAATTTAGATTCATTATCTAAACAAAGGGCTTGTTTTAAAGCGGCAATTGTATATTTTTGTTATGCCTTTGAAACATTTAAATCTACAACGATATTGCCTGTTGCTGGTTCTTTGGATTTGCGGAAAACCACTTGGGGCGCAAGACATTGGCAACATTGGCAAGGGAAAGGTATTTGACAAAGGTGGTAGTTTGGGGGTAGGCTGTATGTTTACCCAACAACAGGGAATCAATGCGCGCAGGGTTCCTTTTACCTGGTATTTATCTGGCTCGCCCACCCTTAAAATCTACGATGTTACCTTTCCGTTTACATTTGTTTACAGCGAACAGGAACGCAGTTTTACCCAGCCGTTTAATAAATACGGGGTAAGCCCTTACTACAAATGGATAACCCTGCACGCCGGCTGGCGCAATATCCATTACAGCGATTACACCCTGGGCGGGGCCACATTTTTGGGTGGCGGCTTTGATTTAAATCCCGGTAAATTGCGTGTGGGTGCTGTGTATGGCCGGTTCAGAAACCGCACTGTGGTTGATGAAAGCTTTACCAGCAGGTTTAGCTACGCACTTCCAAGCTACGAAAGAATGGGGCTGGCGGCTAAAATCGGATTCGGAAAAGGACCCAATTACACCGATTTTATTGTATTCAAAGCCTGGGATAAAACCGATAGCCTGGTGGCCCGCAATGCAGATTCGGTGGGAGTAAAACCTATGGAAAATGTAGCCATTGGAATAAAAAGCAATTATATTTTATTTAAGCATTTTGATGTAAATGCCGATGCAGCCCTGAGTGCAGTAACCCTTGATACACGATTGAAAGACGAGGTTTCCTCAGATCCAACATTAAAAACAGCAGGCAATTTTCTCACCATAAACCGCAGTACAGTGCCCTATTTTGCAGGTACTTTTTCACTGGGTTATTCTATAAAAAACTTTAGGATTAAAGGGGAATACCGCCGTGTAGACCCTGAATATCAAACCCTGGGAAGTTATTACGTAAACAATGATTTAATCCTATATACGCTATCACCATCCATTACCCTTTTTAAGGGAAAACTGATGCTCAATACCAGTTACGGAATTCGCAAAAACAATTTATTAAACGACCAGATAAATACAACCACTAATCGGATAGGTTCGGCATTTATTACACTAAACCCAAGTCGAAAATTTGGGCTGGGCCTGAATTACAGCAACTACGGAACCAATGTAAATAGTGGGCAAACCCTTCTTAATGACTCTATTATTTTCAGCATTGTAAATCAAAGTGCGGGTGGTAATATAAGGTTTACAAAAACCCATGCAGATATTAGCCGCAGCATATTAATCAATGCCCAGTATCAAAACCTGAACGACAATAACATTGTAACCCGGGCTTATACACAGAGCCGCAGTTATACCGCCAATATTGGCTATGTTTTTGGCAGGGGGAAAAAGGGAATAAATGCATCGTTAAATGCCAATTATTCGAATGTTAAAAGTTACAGTTCACAATTCGAAATTGCGGGCCCATCATTTAGCTATCGCAAACAAATTAAAAAAGCGAAATTGAATGTAAACACCAATGTGGGTGTGCTGGTAAAATTAAAATCATCCAAGCTCGACGGTACCATAATGAATTTGGGTGGAGGATTAAGCTGGCAACCCCACAAAAAACACAACTTCGGTTTATTGCTGAATGTTGTGAGAAATACAACCACCATAAACTCAATTTACACGTTTAACGAACAGCGGTTGAGTTTACGATACACCTATACGCTTTAAAGCATCCGATATGAAAATAAACTGGTTTGCACGTCTCGTTTTACTGATTGCTGTTTTGGGAGCAGGAAAAATGCACTTAGCACAGGCACAACCCATCACTGTTTCTGTAACCATTCTACCCCCATACGACCCCAATTTATTTACTTATACCGAGGATGAAAATAAAGTTTTAATTTCCGTTACCAATGTTTCATCAAACGTTCAAAACATCAAGTTGGGCGGGGTTTTCAAAAGTATAGACGACCGCATCAGAGTTTCAACCAATCCCGATTATCAACCGCCTTCAGCAATAACCTTAAATCCGGGTGAAATGCGAATGTTAACCGCAACGGATTTGTATAATATTTTCCCTTCAGAAGAAAGCATCACAGCAGTGGGGATTAGCCGCGAGGAACTGCTGCGCACCCGCCGTTTGCCCGCAGCCACTTACCAGCTTTGCATAACTGCCTATGATTACAACTCCAGCGGATATACGAATCCCCTGAGTCCTGCAATACCTTCTGGTTGCTCGGCACCATTCCGCGTAGGACTAATCAATGCCCCTGAAATGCTGTCATTCGGCGGAGTAAGCTGCGGTGAACAACTCAGCTATTCGGATTTGCAGAGTTTTTTAATTCAATGGACCATCCCGCCCGAATCGCCTGTAAACACAAGGTATATTCTGGAAATGATAGAATTATATCCCGAAGGCCGAAACCCCTATGATGCATTTGAATCGGGTACATCACCCATATTCTTTACCGATAGCGTTGAAAATCAGAACAATTATTTTTATTCCATCGCCAACCCATTAATGGAGGCAGGCCGAACCTATGCCATAAGGGTAAAAGCCACTGACCCCACTGGCGGACTGCGATTTGCCAACCGTGGCTATAGCACACCTTGTGTAATACGCTATGGAAATGCAGTGAATGACCGGGTTACCCTTAATCCCCATTACCCAAGCGACAACGAGTATGTGCCCTGGAGGTACTGCCCCATTATTGTAAAGTTTCAACCCTACGACAACCAACTTTACCGTTTTAATTACAATTTTCAGCTGCTCGAAAATGGTACCACTGCAACCACCCGCAACAACGATCTGCGCTGGCCTTATGGCCCCCGGGAGTCACAGGAAAGGGCCACAGGTATCAGCATCAGCGAAAGTGCTTCGCAACATATTGCCGTAAACGAACCCAATTCAACCGTAGCCCAGGAGTTTAACCGGGGTGCCCATTACCGATACAATGTGGGTGGCTATTTTCTGCATCGCACCACCGGTGACCGCGCCCCGCTAAGCATTTCAGCTACGGATGAGTTTATTTCAGGTATGGGTGTGCCCATCAACAAACAGCCCGAAAATGAGTCTACCCAAGATTCGGGGCTTATCGCATTCAGATTTCAAACTGCACAAGTGCCTGCCAATCCCTTGCCGGCATTTTCCATTGTAACCTCGGCAAGTGGCAGGGGACCTACATCCAACTTTTTTGACGAAAAGGTAATAGAAAGATACCTGTTGGAAGTAAGCAAAAACCGTGATTTCAGCACCATTTACCGCAGCGCTTCCAATAAGTTTGAACCCAATGTTACCCTAAACAATTGTATAGCCAACCGGGCTTTGCTCACCGATTCGATATACCGGGATTTAAACCTGAGCCTGCGGGTATCTGATACAGGCACTTATTACTGGCGCGTAAAATGGTTGCTGGAAGACGCAAATCCGGCAAGCGCGGCCTATATAACAGGGCCGGTCTGGCAATTCAGAATCGGCGGACGTGCACCGGAAATTAGGCCAGATTCAGCCCGACGCACACCTCCCGGCTGCCTTGCCGATTGTGTAGCACCCGACATTACCGACCGCGTGCCGGTATCGACCGCAGCAGTGGGCACAGTGGTTACCGTGGGTAAATTTAGCATGACCCTGACCGAGATTGCCTGGTCTGGAACCACCGCCCACGGTCGGGGCCATATCCGGGTACCCTTTATGGGTGCACCCGTAAAGGTGAGTTTCAGCGCTATTCAAATAAACGCAGCCAACAAAATGATTAGCGGTGATGTGCTCACCGAAACCGATAATACCACCCTCATTCCGGATGCAATTGCCCGGGCCACCGGAACTTTTACCGGCATGGGCCAGGAGCAGGCCGAAGAAATAAACCAATGGATAACCACTACCGCCCGACTAAGCAGTCAGTTGGCCGGCAGTGCACCGGTAGGTATGCCCCTGGGTATTGACAATACGATTGACGGGCAGCGCATGATTATTGCCGTTTTGGGTTGCAAATTCACCCCCACTATGGCTACCCTCAACGCCATGGCCGGTGTGGATATCCCCGAAATGGGCAGTTGGATTTCACTGGGTGCCAACGATATTTGTTTTCATCCCGGAGGTATTAATTTTAACCAGGGTAAATTATATCTGCCACGTGATTTGAACCTGGTATATACATCAGACATCACATTTGCCCTGAAATCACCCTCCCTGCCCCGGGATTCGGGTACTTACGTAAGTTGGGATTGCCAGGGTTTTAAAGAACTTTCGGTAAGCGGAGCCGTGGTTTTTGGCAGAAATCTGCTGGTACCCGATGCCGATGATGGCAGTGCAGGTCCCGGACAAGTAGAAGGCAGATTTAATTTTAAAGTACAACGCAGCGGTAACTGGGTAGCTCGCCTGGATATGGATCGTTTTCAAGTTGCAGGTCTGCCAGAATGGGGCTTTGAAGCTTCTGAAGCATACCTCGATTTTTCGGATCTGCAAAATGCCGGCTCTATGCAATATCCCGAAGGCTATGGCGGAGATAGAACCATACGCTGGAAAGGATTTTACTTGAAACGTCTGGCGGTTCGGTTGCCCAATGAGTTTAAAACCTACTCGGCGCCTGGTCGCAGACTTACAGGGTCGGTAAATAATGTATTAATAGACGGAACGGGTTTCAGCGCCCGTTTTGCCATCGAAAATCTGGTGCATGTAGATGATGGAAACCTGGATGGATGGTCGTATTCGCTGGATACGGTTTACCTGTCGATGGTGAGCAATGATTTTAGAAATGCAGGTTTGAACGGGCAGATAAAACTCCCCATTTCGCGAACACCGCTAAAGTACGACGCATCTTTGAACCGCAGCAGTGCAGGCGAATTCGCATTCGAATTCCGCATACAACCCACCGATACTTTTACCGCCCAGATCTGGGAATGCCAGCTGCAATTATTGCCCTCATCACGCATCACCGTTACCATCGATGGCCGTGGATTTGCCGCCGGAACCGACTTCAGTGGTATGCTTACCATTGCAGGCAGCCGCGGTGCCCCCGAAGGTGGCAGTGGCATGCGCCTGGATGGCATTGGGCTTAGGGGTATCCGGTTTGAACATTTTGTACTCAGCAGCCGCGGGCCTCGCTACGTTTCTGTTGGTTCGTTTGCCTTTGCCAGCGAACAACACAGCAGTGGCGGTTTTCCGCTGAGTATTGATGCCATAAATATTACAAGCCGAGAAGGCCCAAGCTTAATGGAATTTGACCAATCTCCCGGTCCCCGGTTTGGGATTGAATTTGTTATCTCCCTCTCGCTAACCGGCGAGTCCAGTGGTTTCCATGCCGCTACCAAAATTGCATTCCTGGGCAAACTATCCCTCACCGGAGAAAGACAGGGCTGGAGTTTTAGCGGGGTAAACCTGGATTCTATTGCCGTTGGCGGAACAGTGGGTTGCGTTTCGATTGACGGATCACTGGTATTCTACAACTCTCACCCTACCTATGGCAAAGGCATCAGGGGCTATTTGCGCGTAGAATTCAGACCCACCATTACGGTAGAAGCCACTGTGCAATTTGGCGAAGTTAGGGGCTTTAGATACTGGTATGTGGATGCGATGGCCACCTGGAGCCCGGGTGTTACCCTTTTTGCCGGCGTTGATTTGCGCGGCATTGGCGGTGGGGCCTGGTACCACATGCGCAAACCCGAACCCGTTGCATTTAGTCGCATTGTAGCCGGATCTGCTCCGGTGAGCAATGCCGCAGGTACCACCTCTACCGGAACAGCCTATACCCCCGATGGCAGTATAGGCCTGGGTTTTGAAGCCCGTATTAAAATCGGAGCCACCGGAGGCAGCTCGGCATACCATGGATTAATTACCCTGGGTGCTGAGTTTATTGAAAGTACAGGCGGTATTCAACGCATTTTCCTGCAAGGCGATTTTATATTTATGACCGAAAGTACCAACCGACGTGAAGCCAGCGCTTCGGCCGACTTTTTGGTAAATTACAACTTTGTGCGCAACGAGTTTTTGGCCAGTTTCAATGTTTATGTAAATGTGGCCGGCGTATTACAAGGCGTAGGACCCGATAACCGGGCCGGATATATGGAAATTTATGCCCGGGTGGTAAACCCCGGTGAACGCGACGACTGGCATATTTATGTAGGAACACCGCGGGTGCCTGGCGACGACCGTTATGGCCCCATAGGGCTGCGCCTGGTGCTGGGCCGAACCGAACTGGCCAGGGCCGAATTCTACTTTATGGCGGGTATGAATCTGCCCCCCATGCCACCCCTGCCGCCCGAAATCGCATCGCGGCTGCATGTAACCCCGGAAAGGGATGTAACCAATATTGAACGTGGCGACGGGTTTGCCATGGGTACATTTGTAAATATTGGCCCCATAGGGTTTGAGGTAATGCCGTTTTATGCAAACATTGCCGTCGGATTCGGGTTTGATTTATCGGTAAAAAAAATGACCTCCCGCTGCGAAGGTATGCCACCCAGCGCTACCATTGGCGCCAATGGCTGGTATGCCCGCGGACAGATCTATGGCTATATACAGGCCGACATGGGTTTGTTTGTAGACCTGTTTTTTGTAAAAGGCCGCTTTTCAATATTCAACGCCCAACTGGCTGCCTACCTGCAGGGTGGATTCCCCAACCCCAACTGGGTAGAGGGGGCTGTAACCGGACGGTATGAAATATTGGGCGGAGCCATTAGTGGTACCTGCCAATTTGAATTTAAGGAAGGACAAAAATGTGTACCCCCGGTTGAAAACCCCATGGCGGGTATGGAACTGGTTGCCAACCTGAGTCCTGAACAGGGAGCTACCGGCGTAGACTGTGGTGTAGAACCCACTGCCATGTACAATTATGCATTAAACCGACAGTTTAATCTTACCGTGAAAGACATCAATAACCGCGATATAGTGCGCACTTTCCGCGTAAAAGAGAGAGATACAAAACTGATGGGGCGCACTGTATCAAATGTAATTGGAGGAACAGTAGCGCTAAGCGAAAGTGACCAACTGATTACCTTTTATTCCGATTCATTCCTGGCGGGCAACACCCTTCATTTTTGGACCACAACTGCCTATTGCGAAGAACTCAGAAACGGGAGCTGGGCTACAGCCAGGGATTTGGAAAACCGCGAAGTGCGCAAGAAATACACCCACATTTTTACCACCGCAGCCCGACCCGACAGAATCAGGCCGCAGGATGTGCTGTACAGCTACCCCTTCCACGACCAGCGCTTTTTGTTGCAGCAGGAATGCCGCAGCGGTTTGCTGGCTTTAAAAAGAAGCATGGCTTATCTGTTTACCCGCAGTGCTTCTGAGGATTATGCCTGGACTTACAAAGCACGCTTTACCCCTGTTGAAGGTGGCGAACCCCTGTACAGCGATTTGCGAAACATCACCAGCTTAAACATAACATTTGATATTCCTGCCTTACAAAACAATAAAGTTTACCAGGTTGACATTATTGCCTCAAAAGGACTTACTGCCGCAGGTCGCGCAAGAGCAGCATTGGCGGCTGCCGGCAGAAACAATTCCATCTGGGCTACCAAGGCTACCATTCGCGATCGGGTTTCAGAAGCCCGTTTTGGGGGCAGTAGCTTGGTGGTTAGAGAAAAAACTGCGATTGCTGGCAGCAAAACCAGCGAGGATTTAATCATTCTTTATACCTACCATTTTAAAACCAGCCAATACAACAGCATTAACGACAAATGGACCGCCATGCGCCCAAAACCTGCCGAAAAAATAGGCTGGGGCGATCTTGAATCCATTACCTATGTGGCAGACGGAGAAGGCTTTGACGAATACGATATGCAAAGGCATAGTTATGTGCAGCAAGGACGCACCATTAATGTGGCACCCCTGGTAAATTTCAGTGCCGCCTGGACCCCCTCATCCAATATCTGGATGTATAGCCAGATGTATTACATCTATGATTTTAAAACCTGGTTATTCTCTAACCGTTTTAACAATCCACGCACAGGCCGCAACTTTGAATTTAACAATCGTACAAATGGCATACCTCCATTTGCCCCGGTAAATTTCTCGGAAGAAAGTTACCAGGCATCCTTGCTGCAGGAATGGGAAAAAGCTACATCCCCTCCTGCCGGCAGCAGTATTTTAGCCAGATTGAACAATATTCGCCCCATAAATAGTGGCGGTCCACTAGGGGCTTATGGCGGTTTTTCGCTGACAAATCGAGATACACGTATTTATTATGGAATACCAGTAGTTACAGTATTGCACCGCATAGAAACCCGCAACTGGGCCCGCCTGCTGCTTTCCTATTATTGTTGTGAATTTTTAAGCCCCGAACAGCAACAATACCTGGAAAATGTGGCCTATGAGCCTTATGCAAGATTGCAATTTGGCAATTACCCGGTAGACCTGGCCTACATTACACCTACCTGTGGCATGGATCCGGATGAATACCGGAGCTTACGTTTTAATGTTGTTTTACCATTTAGATAAGGGAAAAAAATGAAGAAAATGATTCGGAAAATTGCCATATTTATGGCCCTTTTTACCTCCCTGAAAGCCATACAGGCTCAGACTGATACTGCTTCCAAAAGCTATATAGGTATTATTGGCAAATACAATGGAAAAAATATCATTTTACGCTGGGCACCTTCAGATAATGCCACATTTTTTCTTGCAAAAAAATATGGATATAAATTAGAAAGAGCTGTCACAGCGGTTGATGGGAAACCCATACGCAGCAAAGCTGTATTTTCGACTATTGGGGTGTTTAAACCCGCCGATAGTATTACCTGGAGTAAACGGGTAGATAAAACCAATAATTACCAGGTAATTGCCGCCCATTGTGCACTTTCAAAAATTTATGCCCCCCTGCCGGCAAATCCCAATTTTGGCGAATTGATGAAGCGCTACAATGAGGAAAGCAACCTGCATGGTTTTGCCACAATGGCGGCCGATTTTGATACCACTGCAGCCAATTTGCTGGGAATGCGATATGTGGATACCGATGTAAAACCCAATAGCACCTATTTGTACGTAATTACTGCGCTGATACCCCAAACCGAATTAAATACCACTGGCAGCGAATTGTTTGTAGATGCCCGCCTGGACACCATTCCACCACCTCCTACTTTATACGAATTTGGCGCCGAAAATCACATTAGACTGGATTGGTATCACCAAAATTATAGTCGTTTTTATTCGGCTTATATTTTAGAAAAAGGAGATGCGAATGGAAATAACTTTAAGCGCATTACCCAATACCCATTAATTGCTGCATCCAACAAATCCGTTGCAGAATTAAAAATGCAAATGACTTATATTGATAGTGTACCAAAAGATTATGTAAAATACACATACAGATTAATCGGAATTACCCCATTTGCCGAATATTCAAAACCCGGACCTGCAATTGTGAGCTATGGCCGAGACCGTACTCCGCCTGCCATTGCGCATAGTTTAGATATTTCGGATGTAAACCAAAAATACCTGCATTTAAAATGGAAAAAAGATTTTTTTGAACCCGATTTTGCAGGTTTTAATGTAATGCGCGCCGATAAACAGGAAGGGCCGTATTACCCCATAAATGAAAAAATATTAAATAAAAACGAACTCAGTTTTCTGGATAAAAACCCCGATGAAATGAATGGTAGTTTTTACCGGATTGAGACTGTAGATACCGCTGGAAACCGCAATTGGTCGCTAGGTATGATGGGCTTTCTAAAAGACAGCATACCTCCCTCAAAACCCACAGGCCTCACCGGTAAATCGGATAGCAACGGCGTAATTACCCTGCGCTGGAATCTGGGCCCCGAACAGGATATTAAAGGCTACAGAATTTACTATGCAAACCAAATTGATCATGAATTTACCATTCTTACCGGAGATTTATACCAGGATACTGTGTTTATTGATACTGTAAATATTAACAGGTTAACTGAACAGATTTATTATCAGATTGCAGCAGCAGATCGCCATTACAATCACTCTGTCCGTTCGGCAATTATTAAAGTGCAATTGCCAGATACAGTTAAACCGGTAAAACCTATGTTTAAAAATATTCTGGTAACTGATACAGCTGTTTATATTTCATGGATTCCCAGTGATAGTAAGGATGTAATAAAACACAATATTTACCGCAAGGTGGGCGATAATCAATTTGAATTATGGAAAACCATTACCGATAAATCCATTAAAAGTATTACCGACAATCAGGTAACTATAGGTCAAATTTATACCTATCGCATAGAGGCAATTGACGATGCCGAGCTCAGTTCTGGATTTCCGATGGAAGTAAGTGGTAAAATATATGATGTGGGTAAACGCAAACCCATAAACAATGTAAGCGGACGCTGGGACAAGGATAAAAAAACCAATATTATAACCTGGAATTACCCCCCATCTGATGCTTACCATTTTGTAATTTATCGTTCGTATAATGGCAGCAGTTTTCGTGCATTTAAATCGGCCAAAGGCACCGAAAATACCTTTAGCGATTGGGATTTGCTTGGCCCAGGAACCTATACGTATGCGGTTACCGCCATTTACAAAGATGGGGGTAGCAGCGGATTGAGTCAAACAATCACCGTAGTAGTGCCCTGACGCAAGCACTATTTCTGGTTGGGTAGCGATTTGAATCTGTATTTATTTTCAATTTTAGCAGAAGCGGACTGGGCAGAAACTGCATAAATTTGTGCAATTTCCCGTGACACATTCAAACCTACTCTCAAAACTTTTTTGCACCCTTATCCTGGGATTCAGTATTCAATTTACGATGGCCCAATTTGCCCCTGCGGTAGGGAAAGCCGGCAGCACAGCGCTAAACGGTGACAGCAGCTGCTTTGTAGAATGGGCTAGCAGCTCCAAAATTCACCGCGGACTGCGCGATATTTCGCACCCAGATAGTGGATTTGTAACCGTGGGGGATAGCATTTCGGCAACCGGTGCGGTGAAAGAAAACGGTGTAATTAGCTTAGGCGACGGAGGCTATGCCATATTGCAATTTAAAAACCCCATCCGAAACGGACAGGGTTGGGATTTTGCCGTTTTTGAAAACACTTTTTTAGATACCTTTTTAGAGCTGGCTTTTGTGGAAGTAAGCACCGATGGAAAAAAATATGTGCGTTTTGCAAACGAAAGCCTTACCGATACCATCAAACAAACCGGAGCCTTCGGATATACCTACCCCGAAAAAATAAACAACCTGGCGGGTAAATATGTGGTTGGCTATGGAACCCCGTTTGATTTGGAAGAATTAATAGACTCGGCAGGCATTGATGTTAACAATATAAATTTTGTTAAAATTATCGATGTAGTAGGTAGTTTAAATCCCGCCTATGCCAGCTACGACAGCAAGGGCCGCAAGATAAATGACCCCTGGCCCACGCCTTTCCCCTCCAGCGGTTTCGACCTGGATGCAGTGGGGGTAATTCATCAAAATTTGTCGGCAAAATCAAACAATTACAGCGTTGAATCGTCTATAAAAATAGCGCCCAATCCTGTACACAATTCTGTTATCAATGTCCAGGCAGAGGAAGAATTTGAAATGGTTTTGTACACAATTTCGGGCAGTAAAATTGCCAATTTTTCTATACAAAAAGGACAAAACACCTGGCCCATTTCCCTACCACCGGGTATGTATTTAGCTCGATTCACCGCGGCAAACGGGCAATATAGCCAAACCCAGAAAATTTACGTAAACTAACCCTACTTTTATGAAATCATTACTTAAGCTTATACTAATATCATTCTCACTTACTGTGCTTTTACAAAATTGCAACCAGCAACCCAAAAACGAAGTAGTAAAAGTAAAGGTAATTTACCCCCAAAATGTGGCAAAAATCGGGGCACAGAATATTCCAAAATCCATGGCATTTAAGGGCGATTTTTTGGATGCCCAAAAATGGACCGATAGCCTGGGCGAGAATTATTTAATTGTATCGCGATCCAAGGTATTCAAGGGCAGTGATGAGTTTGACCAAAACACCCAATCGGTAGAAATGTATGCCATACAATATGTGCAAAATGGCAACCGAATAGATAAATTGTGGGAGATTACCGATTTTGAAAAAGACTGCCCGTTTGATTTATGGATGGGCACAGTGGGCAATGGAATATGGGTGACCGACCTGGACAGCAATGGCATTGCCGAAAGCATTTTGGCTTACAAAAAAACCTGCCGCAGTGATGTTTCTCCGGCACAATTAAAACTCATTATGCACCAGGGGAAAACCAAAATGGCCCTGCGCGGAAATATGCTGTTAACACCCCTGGATAGCGCCTTTAACCCCAATCATTTTGAACCGGATTTAAGCAAAATACCGGCTACCAAATCCGATGATTATTTGCGATTAATGGGCCGATATGAAAATGCCAACGATTTTAAAAATCAACCCCGTGTTTTTCTGGATTCGGCCACAGCCTTGTGGAAACGACTGATACAAAAAGACGATTTTAAACAATTATGAAAAAATATTTAATCTTCAGTCTGGCATTTTTCTTAACCATTTTTTTAAGGTCAGAAACGCAATATCCTTGGAATGCAAATGCGAAAGCCATTGCACCACCTAACCGATATAAATTTAAACCTGCACAATCCATACGCATTCATACGGGGCTCATGTTTGACAATTACAACAGTGGAGGGCCTCGCCTATTTTTTGAATACCAGCGGCAATTGCCTGATAAATTGCGGAAATTTTACTGGGGAGTGGGGTATGAAACCCGCACTGCGCTGTTTCGCCCTGCAACGGATATTTATAATCCGCCTGAATTATTTACCCAAAATTTAAGCGCCAATTTTCATTACCACCAATACATTTGGAAAAACCGCATAATGTGGGATTTTGGTATTGGCCCGAGTGCGGCTTATGCGCATACCGACACGGAGCATTACCTGCTAAGTGGATTGCATTTGGGTGGATATATCGGCTTTAGAATAAGCCCTACCATTTATTTGGAAACGGCTCCTGCGCTGTTTATTCCATTTGCCTCCGATGTTTATGTTTATGGACCCAAAGCTTACCGAACTTCTTTTAGCGGGTACGGCTACTATATGCAGTATTCTGTTTTACCTTTGGGCCTCCGTTTCAGGCTTTAATCCATGAAAGACTTTAAAAAATACTATATCATTCCGGCCGAACCGGAAGAGGTTTACGCTGCCCTTACCAACCCTATAAGCATAAAACTTTGGACCGGCGAAAATGCAACCATGAGCACCGAAGCAGGTTCGGAATTTAGTTTATGGGAAGGCAGTATAATGGGTAAAAACCTGGAGTTTGAAGAGAATAAAAAAATAGTGCAGCAATGGTATTTTGGCGAGCAGGAAGAACCCTCTATTGTTACCATCAAACTGCACGACCACAAGCATGGAACCAGTGTAGAACTTAAGCATAGCAATATCCCCGACGAGGCCTTTATCGACATTACAGAGGGTTGGGACGATGCATATTTTGGTTCTTTGGAAGAATTTTTTGACTGAAAATACATGACAAAAAAAATATTAATCATTGGCGCAAGCCATGGAATAGGCGGCGCATTATTAAAAGAATTACAAAAAGAAAATTGCGAAATATTAGCCTGGAATCGCAGTGAAATAGAAGGAGCTGGCATACAATATTCGCAGGTAGATATTACTTCCGATGCCCCATTGCCAGCCATTGACGGGGCTTTAGATGGACTGGTGTATTGCCCCGGAAGTATTAATTTAAAACCATTTGGGCGCATAAATAAAAATGATTTTTTGGCAGAAATGGAAATTAATTTATTTGGTGCAATTAAAGCCATTCAGCATGCATTGCCCAATTTAAAACAGGCCGAAAATGCATCGGTGGTTTTATTCAGCACCGTGGCTGTACAATCGGGCATGGCGTTTCATGCATCCATTGCTGCAGCCAAAGGCGCAGTAGAGGGTTTAACCCGTTCACTGGCGGCTGAGTTTGCGCCTAAAATCAGGTTTAACTGTATTGCTCCGTCGCTAACAGATACTCCATTGGCCGAGAAATTATTAAATACCGAAGAAAAACGCGCAAACGGAGCCAATCGCCATCCATTGAAAAAAACCGGCACCCCCGAGGATATTGCCAGTATGGCGGCCTTTTTGTTAAGCGAAAAATCCACCTGGATTACCGGACAAATTATGCATGTGGATGGAGGATTAAACGCACTGAGATAATGGGAATACATAAAATTTACAAGCAACAATTTATTAAAACCGACCTGCAAACCCTCTGGGATTTTATAGCCACTCCGGCCAATCTGAACAAGATAACCCCGCCGGATATGAAATTTAATATCCTTACCGAAAATCTGCCCGAAAAAATGTATGCAGGCATGATTATTTGCTACAAAGTATCGCCATTTGCGGGCATAAAAATGGGATGGGTAACTGAAATTACCCAGGTAAAAGACCTGCAGTATTTTGTAGATGAGCAGCGCATGGGCCCTTACTCCATATGGCACCACGAGCATATTTTGGAACAAAAAGAGGGGGGCGTTTTAATGACCGATATTGTGCATTATAAAATTCCATTGGGATTTATGGGCGATATTGTAAATGCGCTTTTTATTAAAAATAAATTGCAAAATATTTTTGCATTCAGATTCAAAAAAATGGAAGAACTTTTTCCGGGTTGATTTAAAACTACTGCGGAAAACACAACCTGAAATTAAAACTTATATTTGTGATATGAACAAAGCTGCCATACCCTTAATGCCCCCTTACTACGCCAAATACCTTCCTTTGGTGCCCGAAGACAACCTGCTGGATGCTATGTACGCCTCCTTAAACCAGATTAAGCAGCTTGATTTGGAAAAGATAAAAAGCATTGGCCATAATGTATATGCCCCCGGCAAATGGACCGTGCATGAATTGCTGCAACATATAATTGATACCGAACGCATTTTTAATTACCGCGCCCTTGCCTTTGCCCGCGGCGAAGCAGCCAACCTGCCCCCGATGGATGAAAACGCCTATAGCGCCAACAGCGGAGCCTCACAGCGCAGTATCGATGATATCGTTTCTGAAATGATTACCGTGCGCAACGCCAGCATAAGTTTATTTAAGAGCTTTACCCCCGAAATGCTGCAAAAAATAGGCACGGCCAACAACACCGAAAACTCTGTATTGGCCCTGGGCTTCTTTCTGGTAGGACACGCCATGCATCATTTGAATGTGATGAGAGAACGATATTGGGAGTTGTAAACGACCAAAACTAAATACATGAATAAGAGAATCCCAATCTTTATATTTTTCCTGATTGCGGTAATTATTATTGTAATATTCCTAGTAAAGGGTGATGAACATGTCAAAGAATTAGAGACGTTTGCGAAAGAGGCTATTAAAAAAGAAGATTATAAATCGGCAATTCCATATTTAATTGAACTTAAGGAGCATCAACCTGAGGACCTGAATACCAGCAAATTATTGGCAACTTGCCTTACATTTAACGGGTATAACAAATTGATGCCTTCAGCCTTAAAGGAATTAAATTTTTATTTAAGTCGGAATCCTAACAATGATTCGATAAGAATTTGTAAATATTTTGTGTGTTTGAAATTAAATAAATTTGATTCCGCCTTAACAGAAATTAATAAACTGGTTATAAAAGACACCCTAAATATGAATTTGCTTTATTGGAAAGCCAATATTCTTTTATTGCTGCATCAGTATAAGGCGGCACTCAATATATATACAAAAATATATAAATCTAGACATAACCAATTCCTATTGTATTCTAGTTATATTGGAATTATTACTTCCAAATATTTTGATGGAAATTTTGAAGGCGCATGGTGGGATAGTGCATTTTTGGAATTCGAGGGATTCGAAAAAAACCCTGCACTTGTGCAACAAATTTCTAACAGAACATTGACCTTTGAATACGTAAATCCTGTGCATCTATTAAAATCACCAAATGATGTATACATGATATTGAAACATTAAGAGAACTTCTGACATTATTCATACTTGGTAGTTCCGGCTCTTTATTCTGTAAACTATAAAAGTCTGTCAATCTCTTAACTGCTAATAACCACATAGTTCACAGTAGTTTTAAAACAAAGAAAACATAGGATACTAAAGGCTGCGCTTTTATAATTGTGAATTGTGAATTATAAATTGTGAATGCTTGCCCGAACCAGAATGGGGCGGAGAGCAGCTATTTTTATACTTAAATATTTTATAATGAAATAATTTAATTAATCAAAAAAAACTATGTGTACTATGCCGCTGTTTACTATGCGCACTATGTGTTTTGGGCTGTTAAAATGCGCACTAATTTTGGCATTCTTTTTCCGTTGAATAATTTGTCTATTGAATAATTAGTCGCTGCGGGACATGAATACGTATGATTGGCAGTTCAACTGTCGCCTCCCCCGCCTCAGAAGCAGTCGCCCGCCTGGCAATGCCATTCGGGTAAAGGCAAGCCTGCTCCCTGCACCCTGCTCCCTATTGACGGCTGTTGCTATTCCCCATTCCCCATTCCCTATAAGCTATTTCAACATCTCCACCATTTCCCTGGTGCTCAAAAATGGCCCATACACATTATTGGTAAGCACCACATAGCATTTATCTTCGTCTAAACAACGCCAGTAATAGGTGCGGAAACCCTTCCACCAGCCGTTGTGAAATACCCATTTTTTACCGTCAATCCATTTCATACGCCAACCCAATCCGTAAAATCCACCGTCCATATTGGTGGCTACCTGGGGGCTCCACATGAGGTCTTTGGTGCCCTGGTGCAAAATATCGTTGGTGCGCAAAATCCGATCCAGCAAAAACATTTCTACGGTATTGGAATACACACCCTTATCGCCGGTGGTGCCATTGTGCGGAATGTCGCCAAAAATCCGACGATTGTCATATCCGCCCACCGGATAATCCTTCAGCGGAATGCTGTCATAATTGCAAATATGGGTGTATTTCATACCCGCGGGTTGGAAAATATTTAGCTCGGCGTATTTCCTGAAATCCAGGCAGGTAATGTTCTCTACAATTAATGCCAGTAAGGCAAAATTGGTATTGGAATACTCATGGTATTTACCGGGTTGGCCAAAAGCATTATACGGCTGTAGATTTAATTGATTTACCACATCGCTGTTTTTCATGTGGGTGCCGGGCAAGGGCCAATAGGAGGCCGGAAAATAAAAATAATCGGGCAATCCACTCATATGGCACAGCAGGTTGCGTATGGTAAGGTTTCGCCGGTCTAAATTGGGAATATACCAATGCACCGAATCGTCGATATTCAGCAATCCATCCTGGTGCAATTGCAAAACAGCAATGCCCGTAATGGTTTTACTTACCGATGCCAGTTGAAACAAATCATCATCAATCAGCGTATCGCCTTTTTCAAACGAGGCCATACCCATGGAACCCTGAAACAGGCTGTCGTTTTTAAAAAACAAAAAACTGCCATTAAAAATCCCACTCTTAAAATTGCGTTCGAAATACAGCTGAATTTTACACTCGGTACTATCACTGAATCGCTTGTATTTTTTTAAATCATAATGCCGGTTTGGCGGCCATGCCAAGGCTGACTGGGTGAAAAAAATGAATACACAAAAAATACGAAAATGCCGCACCATGCAAATTTAGTCTAACTTTATAACGCCAAAATCATACCCGTCTTGCATTTTGCCCACAGAAAAAACATGTGTCCGATTTAGGGCATACCTCAAAATCCAGACTTAATGCCGGTTTTAAAATTAAAAATTGGCTTTACTAAGGTACCCCAATATACTTATGGGTTTGCAGGGAAATATGCCATTGTGGATGGGCTTTAACGTAGTCAATAATCAGGGGCATAATTTTATCGCGCTTGTCCCACTCGGGTTGTAACAAAAGTTTACAGCCCGGCTTTACCTGTGTTAAAAAAGATTCGGCCCACTCAAAATCCGATTTATTAAACACCACCACCTTCAATTCGTCGGCTTTAATCAACTCGCTTGGTACCGGAAATTTGAATTTCTTTGGCGAAAGGGTGATCCAGTCAAAATCACCCACTACCGGATAAGCGGCCGAGGTTTCGATATGTACCCTTAGATTAAGGGCATGCATGGCCTGGGTTAGTGCAGTTAAATCGTACATGGCCGGCTCCCCTCCGGTAATTACGGCCAGTCCGCAGCCCGACTCAGCGGCATTGCGGGCCAGCTCATCTACCGAAATGGAAGGATAGGCAGTGGCGTCCCAACTCTCTTTCACATCGCACCACACACAGCCCACATCGCAGCCAGCCAGACGGATGAAATATGCAGGTACACCGGCAAAAGCACCTTCGCCCTGTATGGTATAGAATTGCTCCATCACGGGGAGCAGCAGCCCGTTCATTTTATGCAGTTTGAGCAGCCAGCATGGCTTTGCGGGCTTTCAGGGTATTTACCAATAGGCCGGCAATGGTCATAGGGCCAACACCACCTGGTACCGGAGTAATGGCACCTGCAACCGGCTCAACGGTGGCAAAATCTACATCGCCACATAAGCGCCAACCTGCTTTCTTGCTCGCATCATCTACACGGGTGGTTCCTACATCAATCACCACAGCACCGGGTTTTATCATATCACCGGTAATAAAGCCGGGCTTGCCTATGGCAGCTACCAAAATATCGGCCTGGCGGGTGTATGAAGGCAGATCCACGGTTTTGCTATGCACCACAGTTACAGTAGCATTGCCTGTAGGTCCAGGATTGGAAAGCATAATGCTCATGGGGCGGCCCACTATGTTACTGCGACCTACCACTACCACATGTTTGCCGGAAGTTTCGATTCCGTAATGTTCCAGAATCAGGGTAATGCCATATGGTGTGGCGGGTTTAACCCCATCAGCGCCTTTGGTAAGTTTACCAATATTTACATCGTGAAACCCATCCACATCCTTATTGGGGGCAATGGCCAGGGTTACGCGGTTTTCATCAATATGTTTGGGCAATGGCAATTGCACTATCAGCCCATCGATTTGGGGATCGTTGTTGATTTCTTCAACTTTGGCCAACAATTCAGCCTCGGTAATGGTATCCGGATAACGAATTACAGAGCCCAGAAATCCTACTTCGTGCGAGGCTTTTTCTTTGGCCCCAACATAGGTTTGACTTCCACCATCGTTGCCAACCAAAATAGCCACAAGGTGCGGTGGACGCTGACCGCCGGAAACCATTGCATCTACTTCGCGCTTAAGTGTATCTTTTATTGCCGCTGAAACTTCGCGGCCATCCAGAATTTTTGCCATATGGGGCAAATATACAACCCAAATCCGAGGCTTAAAATCCCAGATGCATCTATCCATGGCAAATACAAAAATTTACCTGCCTGGCTACTAGCTGGTATGTAAAGGTATGTAAAGGTTATTTAAAAGTATAGATGCGGTAATAGTTATTTGTTACAAAGCCGATATAAAACCGATATGAACTTGATCCATAGACTTTGTCAGAAAATACAAATTATTTACTGGACTGTTATCTAATACCAAGGTACAAAAAATGGTCTAAATAACAAAGCGATTCATGCATTTTTTGAACCAAATCAGTGGGTAAAATACCCTGCCGTGGAAACGGTGCGGGGTGCATTTTTATTCACCTCCACTACCTTCCAGTCCATCACCATGGAATTGTCTTTCTGCACGGAGGTCATTTCCATCATCATGCCTTTATACACTGAAGGCCAGGCAACGTTTTGTTCCTGGGCGCGTATGCCTCTGTTAAACTTACTTACCATAGCACCCGCATCCTGGGTAAACCAGAAAGTATAATTTGCTTTGTCAGTTTCGCTGGTGTATTCCTCGCAAACAAAGCCGCAAATGGTTTTGGTTTTACCGGTTTTTACCATCTTTTTAAATGTGTTTTTGGCGGTGTCTTTGGCTTGCATCTTTTTTACGAAAGCAGGTATATCCTTGTCTTTAAAACTGTTACACATGCCATTCTTTTTTTCCCCGTTTGTAAACAACATAACCATCGTAGAGTCGGCAATATTGCGAATGCCAAAACTTTGATTTCCCTCATTTTTTTGGTGGCTGTTTTCCAGCATTTCAAAACCTACATAATTGCCACTATCGTCAAACAAATAGCGGTTTTTCATTCGGGTAGTATCTCTACCGGTTCTCACAGATACCATGGTTACAAGCAGGTTGCTGCTAAATTTATACTCGGGTTTTGCCGTGCATGAGCTGCGCATAAAGGCTGCCATACCCGCCATGCGGGCGCTGTCGCTAGATTTTCTGTTTCCTTTAGCGTTGCCTTTTCCGCCATTTCCAGGTTGGGCGGCTATACTTCCGCATAGAATAACTGCGGTTGATAATACCAGGGTTTTAATTCTTGCTTTCATGGATTTGATGAGTCAAATTTCGCTAAAAAAAATGGTATACTGGGTATTAAATTCATTTACCTTAAAAATAACAACCTGTTTTTAAGTATTAAGTTATTATGATTAAAAACAAACCGGATAAATTCAACTGTTATGACTGGCAATATATTTAAAGAATATAACACCCAAATTCCTCCTAATTCTCTGCATTTCCCAAACAAGCCATTTTGAAGAGAGCCTGACTTCATCTACATCTGCATTTGTAAACTATTTTTTTACTAAATTAAAGTCTAATATTTAGCATAAGCCTTCTAGGGCTAATCACTTTATTGAAATCTATACCGTAAATTTGTGAAACCCATAATTTGTAACGCGCAAATGATTTACCAGCTGCCCGACAGGACCTATGATAATTTTGGTTCACCTTTGAATATCCTATCGCAGTTTGCATTTCAATTTCACCACGATGGGACCAATGAACCCGCATTTTTTGATTTATCTAGGGTTAAGTTCATCAGCCCACTTTTACTTTGTGGGATTTCAGCTCTGTGCGACCAAATTATTGAAACAGGCACAGAAGTAAAAATAAATAGTGGCGAAGGGATTAGCGACTACCTTGAGACAATTTGTTTCTACGCTGGATTAAATCCGCACAATTTCAGTCTTACTGAGCTCGATGATAAGCTTAAATCATTTCATAACAAAACATATTTACCCATCACCATTTTTCCTGTGTCAACTAATCCCACTAATATACAAATTCGAGAAAAAACCCTATCTTCCATCAATCAAATATTAAAAGCTCAATTAAATCTATCAGGCGACATCCAAAACGCAATATTTTATTTAGTAAGTGAACTTAGTCAAAATGTTTCAGACCACTCAGGTGCGAAATTCGGGAAAATCATGGCCCAATTTTACCCTTCTAAGAATTATTTGGATTTATGTATTGTGGATTCCGGTAAAGGATTTTTTAAATCATTTTTGGAGAATGGAAGGCTTCGTCCAGATAATCATTTGGACGCCTTAAACCTTGCTTTAATGGGAGAGTCTACAAAGGATAATGCTATTACACGCGGATTTGGAATTTCAACTTCACGAAAAATGCTTGTGGAAGGTCTGAAGGGTAAAATATTTATTTGGTCCGGCGATGCTTTCTACTACCGCGATCTAGAACGTGAAGAAATCGTACATAGCATAGGCAATATTTGGAACGGTTGTTACATAGCACTGCGAATTCCAACATTGAACGTTAAAAATTTTCATTTTTATGACTTTCTTGAATAAATGGTATAAGAATTGTTAATTATAATTAACTTTGACTAAATTTGTGATAGCATACTAAAAACTTAGATTGATGAACTTGATTCACAAAATATCGTTTTCAAATAACTTTGGCAACTCACTAAGTACTCGCGAGGCTGTCGACAATCTGTTTAACGATGTAAAACTTATGCATTTTGATATCCTTGAATTAGACTTTTCAAAAATAGATTTTGTATCTCGATCATTTGCAGATCAATTAATAAAACAATTAAATAACCTAAATGAGCATTCGCCGTTCAAATTGGTTATACTAAATGCGTCTAAAGAGATTATAGAAGTACTTAATGCGGTTGAAAGAACACAGGTGAAAATTGAGAGAACTAAACCTCAAGTTCAAAACATCAGATTAACGAGTCGAGAAGACATTGCTGAATATCTACAGGCCTTATAAGTAGATACTCCTGTTTTTACAAATCCTTAAGTACTGCATTTATACTCATAAATGCAGCGATTCAATACTAAGTTAATTATGTATTCCATGGGCGTAAATTAAATTTGGCCATAAAAAAAACCGCCTTGCAGCGGTTTTTTAAAGATTATTAAACCTTGTTGAGCTTAATAATTATTAAGCATCATGGGCATAATGAGCATGGTGATATCCTCATCTTTTTCATTTTCAACGGGCACCAATAAACCGGCACGGTTTGGGGCCGAAAGGCGCAATTGCACTTGTTCACCATCAATAGTAGCCAGCATATCTTTCAGGAAACGGGCATTGAAACCGATTTCCATATCCTCGCCTTCAAACTCGCAATTGAGTCTTTCCTGGGCTTCGTTTGCCATTTCAATATCTTCGGCGCTGATTTGCAACTCACTGCCGGTAATTTTTAATCTTACCTGGTGGGTAGTGCGGCTGGCGAAAATGCTGATACGGTTGATAGAGCTTAAGAAATCACTGCGAGAAATGGTAAGGGTATTGGGATTCTCAGCCGGAATTACAGCTTTGTAATCGGGGTATTTTTCATCCAGCAAACGGCAAATCAACTGGGTTTCGCCGAAAGTGAAGAATACATTGGTTTTGTTGTAATCTACAGTTACCGGGGTATCATCGTTGGGCAAGCTGGTTTTAAGCAGGTTCAACGGTTTTTTGGGTATGATGAAACTGTGCTCAACACCGGGTTTCAGATCTTTGCGGGTAAAACGCACCAGCTTATTGGCATCGGTGGCCACAAAGTTTACCGAATCTTCGAGCATTTCTACGTACAAACCAGTGAGGTTCAGGCGCAACTCATCGTTACCCGCGGCAAAGATGGTTTTTGAAATGGCGCGGAGCAGCACATTTGATGGAACCGTAAAACTACCATCGCCTGTTTTTTCGGGCAGATTGGGGAAATCCACACCGTCCAAACCTGCCATTTTGTAATGCCCTTTGTTGCTTACTACTTCAATGGAGAAATTGTCTTTATCTACATTAAAAGTAACTGGCTGATCGGGCAATGCACGCAGAGTTTCTATGGCCATTTTTGAAGGCACCGCAACGCGGATATCTTCTTTGGCTTCTACCTGCATGTCGGTAGTCATACTGGTTTCGAGGTCGGTACTATAAATGGTCAGCTTTCCGCCGCTAATATCAAAAAGGAAATTTTCGAGTATCGGGATGAGGGGTTTGGACATGATGGCACCGTTCACGGTCATCAGGTGTTGTAACAGTTCGTTTGAGGGAGCTATAAACTTCATATGCTAGGTGCTCGTTATCTTAATTTTCGCAAACCTATCTCCGCTTTGTCAATAGAAATACACAACTTTTGCGGTTTTATAAACATTGGACTAAAACGGGCCTATACAGGAGGACCCATAAAAAATTGAAGGGCTCTATTTGAAATACAATTGCGCAATGTTAAGTTTGGAGAGGAATGGTTGATAAGGAAAATGACAATATTGCCAAAGAACCCATGGCTGAGTATTTCTCCCTTAATAAACTTTACACCTATTGGGATTATATCAAATGGACATTTACCGAAAGGGTAGAACTCATACGCGGCAGGGTGGTACCCATGGCACCGGCACCCAGCGAAAAACACCAGCGCGTATCCGGCGATTTATACTACCAGTTTGCCAGCCAGTTTAACCAGCCCCAATGCCGCATTTATTGCGCCCCTTTTGATGTGGTATTGCCAGTTCCAACGGGAGTTAAAGATAGCACCGTAGTGCAGCCCGATATTGTTGTGGTTTGCAACCCCGCAATACTCGATGCACAGGGTTGCAAGGGCAGCCCCGATTTGGTAGTGGAAATCATTTCTCCCGGCAATGCCAACCACGATCTGGTGGTTAAATACAAGCTATACGAAGAAAGCGGCGTGAAAGAATTTTGGGTAGTGCAGCCCTCCGAAAAACTCATTTTGGTTTACACCCTCAAAAACGGCCAATACCAAAGTCTGCCACCATTTGGGACGGACATGACCATCCAAAGCCCCTTATTTCCTTTCCTAAATATTGAATTAAACCGCGTTTTTGAAAACATGCTGCCCTAAGGCCGCCTTACTTTTCTCTTTCCGACGAATCGCGCACCAGAATAAATAAATCCTCATTGTCTTTTTTCATGAGGTACTTTTCGCGGGCAAATTTTTCTACGTTGCGAATGTTGCCAAATAATTCGGTTTTCTGACGCTGCAACTCGGCTATGCTCTTTTCATGCAGGGCTTTCATCTCCTCTAATTCCGAAATATCGTTGCTGATGGAAATGCGGTAAAACACATTGTTGCTATCAAAAAACAGCATCCACAGTGCAAAAGCCCCAAACAAAATCCAGTAGCGGTAACGAATTACTTTATCAAACATTGCCCCACAAATTTATAAACCCCTGCATGGCTTTTAACCACAAATTTTAAGGCTGTGCAGCATTTTGGTCTATTTTTGAACCCCCGATGAAATTCTTGCGCATCCCTTTGCTTTTACTTCTGTTTGGCTGCTGCTGGCAGTCTTGCCGCAACCCTTTGTCGCACAAACCCGAGGCGGAAATACCTGCCATGGCAAGCTGGATAAAACCCGAATTTTCATCCCTGTTTACCCTGGCTGCCACCGCGGAAGATACCTTTTTGATTTTAAAAGATCCGGCCGATACGGCTAAAACCCTTGGTTGTTTTGTTTGGGGTAAAGGACAGGCCCAATACCCGCATTTTACCCGCCTGGGTGCAGGCCGCAAAATGGTACTTACCACCGCAGTTTTTGTAGGTATGGTTGAGGCTTTACACAGGCAAAATCTGATTATCGGGGTAGACAATGGCGATTATATTACCTCTCCCAAAACCCTTAAAGCCATTCAATCGGGGCAAATTGCCTCGGTAGCCAAATCGGGCGAATTGTCGCAGGAAGCGGTGGCCCGTTTAAAACCAGATTTGCTCATTGGCTATTACATAGAACCCAAAGGCAAAGAAAATCTGCTACATGCCCGGCGCAACAATACCGCTGTGCTTTTCTTTCAGAACTTTTTAGAAAAACACCCCTTGGGGAGGGCAGAATGGATTAAGGTATTTGGCTACCTCACAGGCACCGCAGCCCAGGCCGTACAGCAGTTTGAAGAGATAAAAGAACATTACCTGAGCACCGCGGCTACCGGGGCCCAAGCCAAAACCCACCCCACAGTGCTCATCAATGCCCCGTTTACCGGCACCTGGGACATCCCTTCGGGCGACAGTTATATGTCTAAACTAATTTCCGATGCCGGAGGGCAATACCTATGGAAATCCGAGCCCGGAGCCGGGCGCATTCCTATGGATATTGAAAAGGTGTTTAGCCATGCCCAAAATGCAGAATTATGGATAAACCCCGGTGCTTGCGAAGACTTGCCCTGCCTCAAAAGCATAGACCCACGTCTTGAAAAATTTGCAGCATTTAAAACCGGCAATATTTACAATAGTACCAAAACCCTGAATGCCAAAGGCGCCAACCAGTATTGGGAATATGGGGTAGTGCGCCCCGACTTGGTTTTGCAGGACCTGGTGCAAATTATGCACCCCGAAATCAGCTACGAACAACCCCTTATTTTCTTTGAAAAACTGAATCCCTGATGAAAGCCGCCCTGCGAAACATATTGCCCCTGCTAATTTGCTTGCTGCTAACCTGCCTGGATTTATTCTGGAGCCGGCAAACCGGTTTTACCAGTGCCAGCCACCTACCCGATTGGTTTCACGATTTCAGATTGCCCCGGGTATTAGCGGCTATATTTGCCGGAATTGCCCTTTCAGCCTCGGGTATGGCCTTGCAAACCCTGTTTCGCAACCCTCTGGCAGGTCCGTTTTTAACCGGCATTACCCCAGGTGCTTCCTTTGCCATTGGCCTTTTGCTATTGGCTTTCCCCGCTGGCATTGCCGATCCGTTTTGGCAACAAATTGGCCTCACAGGCGCCGGAATGCTGGGTGGTACCCTGGTTCTATTGCTTCAATTGCTTATAAGCAGGCGCAACAATGGTATTTTTACCTTGTTGCTTACAGGGGTTTTGCTCAGTTACATGCTGGGGGCTGCTGTGGAAATTATGCAAAACATAGCCGGTGCCGAACAAGTGCGCAGTTTTGTAATGTGGGGCATGGGTAATTTCGACAGGGTGCAAATTTCGCAGCTGTATTGGTTTATTCCGGTTAGTTTGCTGGGGCTCATTTGGATACTATTGCAGCGTTTCAGACTCGATGCCTGGATGCCGGGCGAATTGTATGCCCGCAATGCCGGGGTAAATACCAGAAAGCTAAGGGTAACAGTAATACTCATTACCGGTATGCTGGCCGGGGCAACCACCGCCATCTGCGGACCTATAGGTTTTGTTGGCCTTGCCGCACCCCACCTGGCACGTATGATGTACAAAACGCATAACCATGGCCGAATTCTTATCCCGGCCGCGTTTTGGGGAGCAAACCTATGCCTGCTGGCCGATATTGTGGCCCATAATGCATTTGGCGATTTAACTTTAAATGTGAATGCCATTTGCGCCATTATCGGGGCGCCTGTAGTGCTGGCAGTGGTGTTGGGCAAGCGTTACCGCAATGCACAGTAACCTTCTCACTCCAACTTTTCTACTTTAATAATGTTTTCAATCTGGTAATCCAGCGCCGGATCATACTCCGCCTTCATATCGTGGCCATAAATACTGCCAAATGATTGCCAAAACAACGCTTCGGCCCCACCCCGGTAGTTTTTCATTATCTGCCAGGTGGTACTCCCCGTTTCGCGATGGATGAGTTTTATCAGCACTTTACCTTCCTCAATGGTCATGTCCTTTAGCTGGGCCATGTACAATTCTTTGAGGCTTTCTTCGCACTGTTTGATATACTTTTTCTTCTCTTTTTTGGTTTTTTTCAGGGCCAGGTTGTCTTCCATAACCCGCATTTTGTATGCCGCCATTTTCGCATAAGGCATTACTTTGCGCACCCGGGCTTTGAGTTTCTTGTATTCGGCAATTTTTTGCTCATCCATTCCTGCACTAATCAGGATGGGGTCGAATGTTACAACCCGCACCGTGTCGCCGTTTACCACCTGTAGCTTACCTGTATCGGTTTGTGCACTGGCTGCGATACATGCCATGGTAAACATTGCAAAAAGGACTGCCTTTTTCATACTCTAACTAATTCAAAACGTATGCCAATCCATAAATCATGCCTGGGTGGAGTTTATTTTAAACAATTGCCGAACCTTATTCCCAAGGAACAGAAGCCATGCTCCGCCAATACCCAGTAAAATTAAACTAATCATTTGAGCTTGAGAAAACACAAGTCCAAAAGTGTGATACATGCTGCTACCGTGTTCGCGGATGCCTTCGATTAAAAACCTTTCTATACCGGCAAACACCAGATACCAGGCAAACATGCTGCCTGCCGGTAAATTTCTTTTGCGCAGCACTTTCCAAAGCACAAAAAACAGGGCCAGGCCCATCAGTGCTTCGTACAAGGGAGTGGGATAAACCGGAACCAGCAGTTGGTAAGAATAATCGCCGGTATAGCCCGGTATTTGTACCATTTCGGCGGGTACCGTATTTCCGGTGCCTAACACATTGTGGGGATAGGTATAAGCCCAAGCCCAATCGGGCATAGCGGCAAAGGGTTTCGGATGCGTATTGGGCAAACCCCAGTCTCCATCACCGCTAAAATGGCAACCAAATCGGCCAATGCCATAAGCCAGCATCATGGCCGGGCCACCCGAATCAAGAATATGAAGCAAATTGAGCTTTTTTCGGTAACAATAGATTAAAACCCCTGCGGCACCGCAAATCAATCCGCCAAAAAATGTCCAGCCGCCACTGCTAAAAAGTTCTGCAACAATGGTACTTATTTTTAAATTGGCAGGGTCCTCCAGAATATGAAACACTTTGGCACCCAAAAATCCGCTGATAAGGGCAATGGTGGTAATGGTGCCCATATGCCAACTTGCATCCTGTTTTACCGTTTCGGTTTTCGGTTCGGGCAAACGTTGTTTCATATCGGCCCTGTAGCGCAGACCTACAACCGCAAGGGCAGCTGCGATTCCCAACCACAGATTTCCATCCGAGTTAAAAATATGCTCCTGGGGTAAAAAACCATCGCCGGCACTCACTGCCAGATACAGAATTTTGTACCCAAAAATAAAGGCCAGCAAACCATTGGTAATATAATCACTAATGGGAAATGGCTTGCCTGAAACAGTCACCACTTGTACCTCAGAAAACAACCCCAGTTTGGTTTTGCGGGCCATTTCTACCTGCATTATTCTGAAAGCAAAGGCAATGGACAGGGCTACAAAAAACCCGAAAGTGTTTACAATTTGCAGAAATCCAATGGAAATGCCGAAATTGTAGTTAAAAAAATGAAAAAGGGTTGGATACACGGGTGCAATTTAGGTTATAAAAATTTAGCCCTGTGTGATATTGTACTTAAATTTCGATGATTGTTTATGCGAATCAGGCCAACATTGGTGTTAGTGCTTAAGCACCTCAACCGGAATGGAAACTGCCATATTGCCGTCGGGTAAAATTTCGTCCATATGTACACGCACAATTTCATTTACCAATAAAGGATCGTAATCGGTACTCACTTTAATATAATTATCGGTAAATCCGTGCATTTTATTTCCTTTCTCTTCCGCTTCAAACAGCACCTCGCGTTCGGTTTTTAAATGTTCGCGGTAAAAAGCCTGTTTCTTTTTTTCGCTTAAAATGCGCAACATTTCTACCCGTTCTCCGCGCACTTTTACAGGCACCACTTCTTTCATTTTAGCCGCAGTGGTATTGCCTCTTTCGCTGTATGGAAATACATGCAGATAACTCACTGGCAGGTCGTTAATGAAATTATAGGTTTTTAAAAATTCCTCTTCCGTTTCACCCGGAAAACCTACAATTACATCTACCCCAATGGCACAATGCGGCATTAACTTTTTAATATTTTCTATGCGGCTTTTGTATAGGTCCGACAAGTATCTGCGGCGCATGCGTTTCAATAATTCATCGCTGCCACTTTGCAGGGGAATGTGAAAATGGGGTACAAATTTTTTGCTACCAGCAACAAATTCTATAATTTCATCCGAAAGTAAATTGGGCTCTATACTGCTAATGCGAAAACGGTCTACCCCTTCCACTTCGTCGAGTTGTTTAATTAAATCAAAAAATGTTTCGCCATGGGTAACGCCAAAATCTCCCAGATTTACCCCGGTTAAAACAATTTCTTTGGATTCGCCGGCAGCGGCAATTTTTACCTTTTCCAGGGTATCGGCAATGTTGGCGCTGCGGCTTTTTCCACGGGCCAGTGGAATGGTGCAAAACGTGCAGAAGTAATCGCAGCCATCCTGCACTTTCATAAAAGTACGGGTTCTGTCGCCCTCGCTGAAACCGGGAATAAAAATATTGGTTTCTTTAATTGGGGCATTCAGTACGGTGGCTTTTTCCTGCTTTACAAGGTTAGACAAATGCCCGGGAAGATTGAATTTCTCGGCAGCACCCAAAACCATATCCACCCCCGGAATGCTGGCAATCTCCTGGGGTTTAAGTTGGGCATAGCACCCCACTACTACAACGTATGCATTGGGATTATAACGCAGGGCCTCGTTTACCACTTTTTTGCATTTGCGGTCGGCATGGTCGGTAACACTGCAGGTGTTAATCACATACAAATCGGCGCCCTCTCTGAAATCAGATACCTCAAATCCATGCTCCTTCATTTGCCGGCCTATGGTGCTGGTTTCGGCAAAGTTGAGTTTACAACCCAGGGTGTAAAAGGCAACGGTTTGAGACATGGGGCTGCAAAGATACAAAAGGCCGGCGTAACCCTTTCACTTTCTAAAAGGGTGCGTTTACACAAAATAGCGGTGCATTCACCCATCCTTGTAATATTCCTGTGCGGTTTCAAATAAGTTTGAATATGCGCAAACTCATTTATTTACTGCCCCTGATTGGTCTTTTTCGTTGTTTTCAAACCCAGGCCCAACCCGGACCAAGAGCAGAAGCACGTTACAGACAATCTATTCCCATACCCCAAAATGTAGATTCTACCTGGGTGAAATCTTCTCCCATCATTGGCAAATTTTGTGCAAACCATCCATATACGCTGCTGATAAGGTTTACCCAACCGATTCTTAAAAACGACCAGGCAGATATGATTATTAAGGGGATTTCGAACTATTTTTCAAAAGGCTATGCATTTAGCCCAGACGCCAAAATTCAACAAATTCCAACTGCACTGGTTTTACAAAAACAAGAATTCAATACACCAATTTATGAAGGGCTACAGGTGATAATCGACAGCAATAAAATTCAAAATCCAATTAGAATTATTACCGATAGGGGACAAACCACTGCAGATATTATTTTGGTAAATCAAAACAGTGAAATCATTTACAAATTTCTAAATTACAAAGGCGTTGGTGAGCAGCTCAGGCCCATGGAACGGCAGATTAAAGGCCTCTTTGGCGACACTATTGCATCGGTACATTATACCGCTGAAAATAATGCTGCACGCCCTGAAATAGGGAGTACTGCACCCGATTTTTACTACCAAAAGAATAAAAAAATCAGCGATTTAATTGGCAAAAAAAGCATCATTATTTCTTTCTACCCAGCTCCCTTTACCGGCAATTTGTATAGGAATGTGGTAGAACCAAAATACATAAGCGATGCGAATAGTCAAACTGTCAAAACAGATAATAATAAAGACGATATTAAAGTAAAAAAATCACCGGGCAAGGCTTTAATGGGCGGATGTGGCGGGCAAGCCATATATTTCGAAAATCTGGCATTTGGCTTGGGAACAACCTACTCGGCCGATCAAATTGTGGGTGATACCAATGCTGTATTTATTTATATTTCAGCATCCTCCTCAGAAATATTAAATAATTGGGAAAAATACCTTGGTACTAAAAAAATTATTTACAGCAATGATCCAAACAACTATACTTCGAGAAATTATGGCAGCTTTGATTATAAGAATGGATATAATTATCGCAGCCTGATTATAGTAAATAAAGAGGGAAAAATAACCTATGCCAATTACAATTTAGGTGCTTATTTACCTTCTGCCAGTATCTTAGAAAAATACCTGAAATAAATTAAAACAAAAACGCAAAATCCAAATTCCAAGCGCCAATGTATTTTCCGGTTCCGGTTTTGGGTAAATTATCGGGTAAATAAAAATTGTTATTCATATTTAGTAACGACATGCGAAAAAGCACCTGCCAACCCGCAATCGGACCCCGTTTCTGGTAGCCTATTATGCCCTGTAAATCGATGGGATGTAAGGGTAATTTTTTCCAGGTTTGCAAATAATTTTCGCGCTGCGCCGGAATTTTATCTTCACCAATATATACAATGGATCTGAGTATATAGCTGCCTGTTGCTCCAACCTGCAGGGTTTTATAAAAACCGGGTTTGAGCCTACCCAAACGAATATTTAAAAGCAATGGAATATCGGTGGTTATCAGGCCAATTTTAGTGTAAGCTGTATTGCCACTGTCGCTGTTATTGAAATTACTTCCGCGAAAACGGGCCTCTAGTCCGGTTTGCCAGTTTAACCGTGCATTGGTGTCTTTGCCATGAAAAAACAATCCTGCATTAAAACCCATTAAGGGACGGGGATTTTTTAATTCGCCACCATACATGCTGCCCATTCCCAATCCCAGTTTCAGGCCCAGATTTAAGCGGTCTTTCACCTCATCTTCCGACCATTGCTGGGCCCTAAGGGGTGCTCCCACTAAGCCTGCAAATAGCACTATAATAAACAGTCTTCTCATTCGTTTATATTGGTTCCTTTTAGCGCAGTTCCAATTGCAATGTCCATTAATCGTTCTGCAAACGGACGTGTATAATCATTTAACGCATCCAGGGCCGATAATATTTCATTGCGGTTTCCTTCAGCTATTTTGACACGCAAAAGGGCAATTCGGTTGCCTGTTTCAGTAATTTCAGCCTCGCTTAACAAATTTTGGTTTTTCTCTATAAACCTTTCTGCTGTATATGCAAGCTGTTCGCCTTCGGTTTTGGCCTCTACCAACATGCGCGCCTCCAAATCCTGTTTGGCATGTTGCAGGCTCTCCAACAGCATAGCCTCTACCATATTGTCTGTAAGTCCATACTGTGGTTTTACCTCTATTTCCTGTTTTACCCCGCTGCGCAATTCAGAGGCACTTACTTTTAAAATGCCATCGGCATCGAGCATAAAACCAATCTCAATTTTGGGCAAACCCGCAGGCATGGCCGGTATTCCGCGCAGAATAAATTCGGCCAACTTGCGGTTTTCTGCTACCAACTCACGTTCGCCCTGAAATACATTCACTTTCAGATTTACCTGCCCGTCTACCGAGGTTGTATACTGCCTGGCTGCCCTAACAGGTATGCGGCTGTTGCGGGTAATAATGGTATCCATAAGTCCGCCTACAGTTTCAATTCCCAAACTCAATGGGGTAACATCCATAAGCAAAATATCGCGGCGGTTACCGGCTAGTATATCCGCCTCTACCGCAGCACCCAGAGCTACCACCTCATCCGGATTCAAGGAATCGTCGAGTTTTACGCCGGGAAATATTTCAGCCAGGCGGGTTTTAACCAGCGGAATGCGGGTACTTCCGCCCACCAGCACTACTTCGTCTATATCCAAGGCCGTTTTTTCGGCATCCTTCAATGCACTTTGTATGCTATTTATTGTACGGTTTAGTATCGGGTCGATTAATTCACAAAAAGTTTCATAATCAAGGTTGCAAGTAAGTGTGGCTTGCGGCAATTCCAGTGTTTCTGAAAAAGTCCCAACCGCTGAGCACACCGATTTTTTAGCTTTTTCGGCCATTAAACGCAATGCCTGATTTTGGGATAAACCCAAACCCGACGCCTCCAAACCTGCCTGCGCCAGCCAATACAGGGCAATGGCCCGGTCGAAATCATCCCCACCCAGGTAGGTATCACCGTGGGTAGAGAGTACATCAAATATTCCATTCTCAATCTGAAGTATGGATACATCAAATGTGCCTCCCCCAAGATCGTACACCGCTATGGTGCGTTTTTCATCGGGATTGAGGCCTATTCCATACGCCAGACTGGCGGCGGTTGGTTCATTCACTATACGCAGTACTTCCAATCCAGCTATTTTACCCGCATCGCGGGTGGCCTGACGCTGGTTGTCGTTGAAATAGGCCGGCACTGTAATCACCGCTTTTGTAATGGTTTGGCCGATTTCAGCTTCAGCCTGGCGCTTAAGTTCTGCCAATATATAGGCACTCAGTTCAATTGGGGTGTAATATTTGCCATTTACCTCTACGCGCACCAATTGCTCGTTTTGCTCATCCACAATGCGGTAGGTAAGAAATTCGGCATGGGGAGCTACGTCCTTATAGCTTCGGCCCAGCAAGCGTTTTACGCTAAAGATGGTGGTTTCGGGTTGGGTAATCAGGGCGTTTTTGGCTATTTCACCAACCCTGGGCATGCCTTGGGCATCTATATGGATGATGCTGGGAACAATCACCGATCCGGCTTTGCCCAAGGTTTCGGGCTTGCCAGTTTGCGGGTTTACACGGGCTACCAAACTGTTGGTGGTGCCCAAATCTATCCCCACTACAATTTCCGCATTTGGCGGGTTGCCGCTTTCTTCCAGTACCCCCGATTTAATATTGATTGCTATTTTTGCCATGAAACCCTACTCCTGCTGTGCGGTTTTAGCCGCTACGGTTGCAAAATTACCCAATACGCCGCACATTCCGTCTGCCTTAATTTTCCAACGGATTGGACATTTCGTCAAACCTTACTTAATTTTGACATACAAAACCCAGGTCTATAGGTAAATTGCCATGGTGCAGGCCTAATTTTGCACACTCAAAACACCCGAAATGAAAAAAATATACTTCCTCCTAATGTCTGCAGCACTGATCAGCGCCCCAGCTGTTACAGCACAGACTCTTAAATTAGACTCCGCCACTATGGGCGCAGGTTATGCCAACCAGATTTTCTACGACATGAAAAACGGGAATGTTGGATCGGCCCTCGTTTCAAATTGGGACATTGCACATACCACCGACCCCCGAAGTGCCTGTATTCGTGCCAATCACATGAATGGTATTGAAATCATGGCTTATCCAAAAAATGGCACAGCCGGCTGGGCTTCTTTTGATACTACCGGTTGGAAAACCTGGCGCAAACGCTTCAATGACTTGCATATTCATGATTTTGGTGCTTTTTCGCAAGTTTCAAACCATCCTAAATATGATTGGGCAACCTATGATGCAAACACCCATGTTTTAAATGGCGATTCTTTGTACTTAATTGCCTGGAGCAACGGTATGGGCGGATATACCAAATTTCTGAAATTCTGGCCGGTTAAACAACCTACCACCACCGATTTGATTTTCAAATACGCCAATGTGGATGGTAGCAACGAGGTAACCGATACCCTTTACCAAAGTGCAGCCAATAACCAAAACTACAAATACTACAGCTTCGCCACCAAAGCAAAACCTGTGCGCGAACCTGCCAAAAATACCTGGGACATTACCTTTAACCGCTACTACGAGCCCCAATACGATCCGGGTTCTGGCAAAGTTATCCCTTACCCCACCATGGGTGTTGAAAGCAATAACGGCACCAACGGTACCCGCATTGCACGCCTTATAGGTCCTTCTTTTGCCACTGTTCTGGCAGATTCTCACGATTTGGCCCGCAAAAACTACCCCACCAACTTTAAAGTAGACCTTACCGCCATTGGAAGCAACTGGAAAAAATATGACCAGCCGAACAATAAATACCTGATGAAGGATACCCAAAGCTACATCATTAAAAGTGTTCGCAGCTCTGATACCAGCTACTGGCTCATCCATTTCACCGGTTTTACCGGCGGTTCTCAGGGTAAAACCCTATTTAATTTGCTTCAACTGCGCGGCAACAATGTGTCTGTAAAAAATGCCCAAATCGGTTCGTTGAATGTGTTCCCAAATCCGGCCAGCCAAATGCTTTACATTAGCCTTGAAAATACCCAAATAACCAAAGCTACTGTAAGCCTAAACACCCTCAATGGCGCCACCCTGCGCACCATGAATGTAAATGGACTTTCAGATTTTAATGCCCTGAATATGCCACTTACTGGCATTGCTCCTGGTGTATATCTGATTTCCATACAATCCGGAGACAATGCAGTTTCCCAAAAAGTAATTATCCAATAAAATTAACCGGTCTCCGCATTGAGCAATTCTCGTCTATATTTCTTCCTGATTGCAGCCTTGTGCGCATGGTCGGGCCTTTTGGCTCAAACCCAGCCGCGTACGGTTACCATTACAGACGAGGATTATCATAAACCCGTAACCGGGGCGGAAGTAACCGCTGATTTCAGTCCGGATGGCCCTGTTATTACCGGCTTTACCGATAGTAACGGGGTCTTCCGGTTTAATCATAATGGTGCCTTTAAGCTGGTAATTCCTGCCGGCGAAAATTTTAATTATTTCGGCACCGAAAAACTCTATACCGCTATGGATATTGACATCCACATAGAGGTAAAAACCCGCGATGGCCATGTAAATCCGGTAACGATCACTGTGCCCGGCGGACCGCGCCCCATAACCAAAAGCCCCTATAATGTGCAGGTTATTACCCGCGAGAAAATAGAACGAATGGGAGCCCAAAACCTGAGCGAAGTGCTGCAAAATGAAACCAGCATTCAATTAGGGCAAGACCAGGTGTTGGGAGCAAGCGCCGTAATGCAGGGAATAGGTGGCCAGGATATAAAAATACTGGTAAACGGAATTCCACTGATTGGCAGGGTAAATGGCAATATTGATGTGTCGCAGGTACCTGTTTCAAATATCGAGCAAATTGAGATTATCCAAGGGCCGATGAGTGTAATTTACGGCACCGATGCATTGGGCGGAGTAATCAATATCATTACCAAAAACCCTACCGGACGCAAGCTTTCGGGCCGCGCTACTACTTATGTAGACAACCTGTCCAACTATAATTTTGATGCCAACCTCAATACCCGCATCAATAAACATACTCCGTTAACTTTCAACTTTGGCCGCAACTTTTTTACCGGAGTTGATTTTGATACCAATACCCGTGTGATAGACTGGAAACCCAAAACCAAGTATTTTGGTGATGCCTCCATCTTTTTTAAGCACGAAAAATCAAGCCACCGCATTACGTCTTCTTTTTTTCACGAAAAACTTACCGATCGAAGCGATGCGGAATATAACCTCAGCACAATTGTAGGCTACAACAGCTATTACTATACCACGCGTTGGGACAACAGCGCACACAGCGTTTTTAAAATAAACAAATCCAGCCGCTTTGAATGGCAAAACGCATACAACCAGTATGTGAGAGCCAAGTCTACCATTAAACGCAATCTGGTTACCGGCGATGAAAAACCCTATCGCCCCGAAGACCAGGATACCACTACCTTTAGTTTTTTCAACTCCAGGGGTATTTACAGCAAATACCTCGATGCTGCCAAAATCAATTGGATAGCGGGGTACGACTTTGCACAAGAACACGGCTTAGGCAAACGCATTCCGGTAAACAATCCCGGCATTACCGATGTAGCCATGTTTGGCTCGTTTGAATATGCCCCCAACAAAACCTGGGAATTGCGTCCCAGCCTGCGTATGCTTTACAACAGCCGCTTTGGCGACCCCACTTTTGAAAGCCTTTTTGGCAATCACCTCAAAATTGCCCCGCTGATTCCCAGTATGCAGGTAAAATACAATTTATCTGAACACCTTTCTTTCCGTGGATCTTACTCCAAGGGTTTCAGAGCCCCCAGCCTGAAAGAGTTGTTTTTCTACTTTGTAGATGTAAACCATAATGTACACGGCAATGAAAACCTCAAAGCCGAAACGGCAGATAATTATATCCTGTCATTCGATTACCGCCACAAATTGCCCAAAGGAATGGGCACGGTATTTGGATTCTCGTTGTACAACAACATGATAAAGAACAAAATCAGCCTGGCCTTGTCCGACGCGAAAACCAACCTATATACATACATCAATGTAGGTAGGTTCCGTTCACAAGGTTTGAACATAAATTTTGAATTCTTTACCCCCAAATTTACCTGGAATTTCAACAGTACTTTCCTAAACGTAATGGACTTGCTGCAGCAAGCCGATACCTTTAACCAAAAATACTACCTCAACGGGCAGGTAACCATGAACTTTAGCTATAAGTTGCCCCGCCGCCTGATGAATGTAAGTTTGTTTAGCCGCTACACCAGCCCCACCAATGGCTATACCGAAAACAAAGAACGCTATGTAATCCAGGGTTACTACCTGATGGATTTAACCGTTCAAAAACGATTCAGAAAACTCCCCCTGAACATCAATGCAGGGGTTAAAAATATATTGGGTGTTACTACAGTAAACAGCACCCGTTCCACCAGTTCAAATCCACATTCTCAGGATGGGTTTAACATATTCATTACCCCCGGCAGAACGGTTTTTCTGCAATTAACCTATAATCTTAGTGCGTTAAAGTGAAAAAATATAGTCTCTTTTTAGCCTCCCTGGTTCTTCTTTTACTGGCTTCATGTGAAAAGCCCGAAAAAAAGTACGTGTTACCTCCCTTGCCTGCAGGGATACAAACCCAAATATTTTCGCTGGGTGATAATTACGAAAATCAAATCTGGTTTAGCATTGCCAACCAAAAAACCTGGGTAAACAGTCACGAGTGCTGGGAAATAGCCTTTGGCAGTGATGCAGGAAGCAATGTGCAACTCAATTGCGGGATAAATGGCGATGTAGCTGCCACCAAAATTGAGCCCAACAAACTCGCCTCAATTACTGCCGATTATTTGAATTCACTGCCCGATAGTGCCTGGCATGTTGACAATCCCAGCGGTGAGGCCGATTCACAAGTATTCAATGGCTGGTTTGTAAGAAAAACTTTAGGCAGCGACAGTGGACGGGATCTTGTGTATGTAATACGCCGCGGACCCGCATCCATGGCGCCACAGCAATACCTGTATATTCAACTTGTTTCCAGGGTTGGCGGTGTGTACCACATTAAATGGAAATATATGTTTAATGCCACTGCGCAACTGCACGATGTGTATATTCCTACCAATCCGGATTATAACTATACCTATTACAATTTCGGTTCAGAAAGCATTGTAAATAACGAACCTACAACCAATACCGAGTGGGATATTGTGTTTACTACCTACCGCAAATACATACCCGATCCAACCAATGGCAATAAACCCTATCCATACACTTTGCGCGGAGTGCTCTCAAACCATAATGGAGTAAAGGTTTACGATGTGCCCAATGTGGGGCTGAATACCTGGAACCAGATTGATTTAAACTATGCAAAAGGCATTGTTTATAGTCCGTTTTACGACGAAATAGGATACGATTGGAAAATCTGGAATATGTCTGCCAATAAATATACCATGGCAAACAAGATATTTGTTGTTAAGGATGTAAAAGACAATTATTTCAAATTGAAATTTGTAGACTTTTACGACGATAATGGTAAAAAAGGCTATCCTAAAATGGCTTGGGAACTATTAAAATAACAGTCGTTTGGGCTTAAAACCCTAATTTTGCAACCCGTTTCAACATGTATTTAAAGCGCACCTACGCAGCTGCCCTTGCAGCCTCTATTCTTCTCTTTGCCTGCAACCCTTCTGTAAATACCACCGAAGAAAAAAAAGATTCTACCGCAACCCTGGCTCCCGGTAAATCTGAAAAGCACTTTAAAAACCTGAAACAGCTAACCTGGGGCGGCGACAATGCCGAAGCCTATTGGAGTTTTGATGGTAAAAGCATTACCTTCCAAAGCAATAATCCTGCATGGGGCCTGCAATGCGACCAGATTTTTACCGCCGCAGTGGATGCATTTAAGGACAGCACTTTCCGCCCTACACTCATCAGTACCGGCAACGGCCGCACCACCTGCAGCTACTTTTTGCCCGATAACCAGCATATTCTGTTTGCAAGCACACATAAAGGCGGAAAAGCCTGCCCCGCAGTGCCCGATCACAGCAAAGGCTACGTATGGCCCATTTATGATACCTACGATATTTATATATCTGACCTGAAAGGCAACATTACCGGCCAACTAACGGATGAAAAAGGATATGATGCAGAAGCAACCGTATCGCCCGATGGAAAAAGCATAGTTTTTACCAGCACCCGAAGCGGTGATCTGGAATTATGGATTATGGACATCGATGGTAAAAACAAACGTCAGCTTACCCACGACCTGGGATATGATGGCGGTGCGTTTTTCTCGCCTGATAGCAAAAGTCTGGTTTTCCGTTCATCACGCCCCAAAACACCCGAAGAAATAAAGCATTATAAAGACCTGCTTGCTGCTGGCCTGGTAGAACCTACCGCCATGGAACTTTATACTATCAATGCCGATGGCAGTGGCTTGAAACAAATAACCAAACTGGGCAAAGCCAACTGGGCGCCTTTCTATACCCACAATGGTCAAAAAATTATTTTCAGTTCTAACCACGCCTCTAAAAAAGGCTACGATTTTCAGTTATACATGGTTAATACCGATGGCAGTGGATTGGAGCAGATCACTACGGAGAGTGTATTTAACTCATTCCCTATGTTTTCGCCTGATGGGAAATACCTCATTTTCTCAAGCAACCGCAACAACGGGGGCACACATGCCACCAACCTGTTTATTGCAGAATGGATTGACTAAATTGCAGGCCCATGCTGGTAAAATCGGAGGCCATACTTTTAAAAAAGACTCCCTACTCCGATAACTCTGCCATTCTGCACATTTTTACCCGTAGCCATGGGGTTCAGGCTTTTATCGTGCAAGGACTTCACGGGCGTTCGGGCAAGGCCGCTTTTTTACAACCCGGAAATTTACTGGAGTTGGTTTTCTATTTTCAGGCTAATAAAAATCTGAAACGGATCAAAGAGATGCAACTTTTAAGCGGTTTTCGGGGTTATGGGCAAGAACCTGTGAGATTACAGGTTTTGCTTTTCTGCACCGAGCTCAGCAGCAAATGCCTGCCCGATGAACAAGAAGATCCTGCCACTTTTGACTTTCTGAAAACCCAGTTTCTGGATTTGGCAGAAACAACGCATTTAACCTGGTTTCCGCTGCAATTTCTAATCCACCTGGCCCAAATCTGCGGGCTTGGATTGCAATTACCCGAAGGCGATGCCGCAGAAATGCACCTGGAAACTACTGGCACCCTTTTCAGGCATACTGGCCTTAATCCGCTGCAATACCTCGATAAAGAAGAAATTAGGGTTTGCCGGCACCTTCAAAATGCCCTCATCCCTGAAATGAATTTAAACGACCGCCGCTTACTTACCGAAAAATTATTGTACTATTTTAAAGTTCATTTATTCCCAGATTCGGATTTAAAAAGCTTCCCCATTTTAATGGAAGTGTTGGGCTGAATTATTGGGCCAACGCTTTATCCAACCGGGCTTTTTGTGATGCATTAAAAATATATTTACTGCCCTCATACCACTTTGCCACATATTTAAATGCCTCGGTGGAGGGTTTATTTATTTTCAGAATTTGCAACATCATTTCCGTAAGCATTTCCACCCCTTCCACATTGGGTTTAATAAGCATTTCCATCATCAGTTTGTGCATTTGATACATGGCATTCTGATGCATAATAAATTTCTTTTTTTTCGCAGATTTTCGTATTAAAAAAGCCAAAACCCCAAATAATATAAATCCTGCAGCGAAGACTAGAAAATTAGCAGCCAAAACCCCTGCCAGTGCTGCAACAGACAATACTAAAAATATACCCGATAATGTAAGCAATCCACCAAAAAGGGGTCCGGATAATTGCCGGTTTTTTTTATTTTTTTGAATGTATTTGTTAAATAATTCGAAGCGTTGTTTATACGTTGTATCCGCGCCGGCCGAAACAACTCTACCTGCAATTTTTATTGATTGGGAATTCTTAACAACGGCTTCGGTTTTTGAAACTGAATTTGGTTCATTTTGAAATTCTTTTATTGAAATAAAAGTAGCATTTTTCGTCACCGTTCCTGGTTGTTCTTTTGCGCTGAAACCCTTGCCCCAGTTGCCTCCGTAACTTATTGGTCGCGCCGATTTATAACTTTTACAAGCTACCGCAACCATTAAAATTAAGGCGTAAATCCAAATGCGCATACTTTTGCTTCCTGCGCCGTTTTATTTCTCAGGCAGGTTGACTTTGCAGCAAAGCTACAGCTTGTTTTACCATATTGGTGCTGCCAATAAACAGGGGCACACGCTGGTGTAGCTCGGTAGGAACTACTTCCATTACTCTTTGTTTACCCGTTGAAGCCATTCCGCCTGCTTGTTCTACTATAAAGGCCATCGTATTGCACTCATACATCAGGCGCAGTTTTCCATTGGGCGTTTTTTCAGTGGGTGGGTAAATAAAAATTCCGCCTTTCAGCAGGTTGCGATGAAAATCGGCAATCAATGAACCGATATAACGCGCGCCATACGGACGATTGGTTTCTTTGTCTTTCTCCTTGCACCATGCAATATATTGCGATACACCGGCAGGGAAATCGGCAGAATTGCCTTCGTTAATACTAAATATTTTGCCATTTTCCGGAATGCGCATATTGGGGTGTGAAAGGCAAAACTCCTGCAATCCGTCATCCAGGGTAAATCCGTTTACACCATTGCCTGTGGTATACACAAGCATGGTGCTGCTGCCATAAATAAAATAGCCTGCGGCCAACTGCTCAGTGCCGGTTTGCAAGCAGTCCTCTGTTACTGGAGGGCGAGAGGTATCTTTTCTTTTGAAAATAGAGAAAATAGTACCAATGCTGGCATTCACATCAATGTTTGAGCTGCCATCCAAAGGATCGATACTTATAATGTACTCGCATTTTTCACCACCGGGTACAAAATAGGCTGTATCCTGCTCTTCGCTGATGATGGCACAAACCTCACCGCAACGACTCAGGGCTTGGATGAAAGTTTCATCGGCAATTACATCCAGTTTTTTCTGGTCTTCTCCCTGCACGTTGGTCGATCCCATTTCGCCCAGAATATCTACCAAACCGGCTTTGCGCACATCGCGGTTTACAATTTTAGCACCGAGCTCCATGGCCCTGAAAATGCGGCTGAATGCTCCGGTGGCACCTTGGTGCATGGCTTGCTGGTCTGCAATAAACTGGTCGAGGGTGGTTAATGACATAAGGTTTTATCGTTTTTGGGGCTGCAAAATTAAGAAATCTAAGCCGATATACCCGAAATGCAGCCCCAATCTGTGGTTTTTACCCATAAAACAGGCAATATGTATTTAATTTGCACCCTCAATTTTAAAGAATGCGGATATTCAAATTTGGTGGTGCATCGGTAAAAGATGCTGCAGGTGTAAGAAATGTAGCGGGTATTTTAAACACATTCGCGGGCGAAAAAGTATTGGTTGTAATCAGTGCCATGGGTAAGATAACCAATAAGCTTGAAGACCTCGTACACAGCTATTTTCACAACACAGGCCAGGCCAAATTAATACTGCAGGAGGTAAAAGATTTTCATTACAATATTCTCAAAGAGCTCGACGAGAATTCGAACATCAGCCTTTTTAACGATGTAGATAATCTGCTGCTGGAACTGGAATGTATGATTGAGAATCCAAATAATCTTACCGATTATGATTTTGTGTACGATCAGATTGTATGCTTTGGCGAACTGCTAAGCACACGCATTGTAAGCAACTACCTCATTACCCTGCAAACCCGCAACCAGTGGATTGATGCACGCAACTTTATCATTACCAACAACCGTTACCGCGATGGAAAAGTAGATTGGGAAAAAACCGAGCACCTGATTGCCAATCGCCTAAAACCCTTGGCAGAAAAAAGCCTGGTAATAACACAAGGGTTTATTGGCCGCGACAGCTTAAATGCAACCACAACCCTGGGGCGCGAGGGCAGTGACTACAGTGCCGCCATTTTTGCCTATAGCCTGCATGCCGAGTCCGTTACAATTTGGAAAGATGTGGCCGGGGTGATGAATGCCGACCCTAAAAAATTCTCATTTGCAACCTTGCTGCCCACACTTAGCTATAACGATACGATAGAGCTGGCCTATTACGGCGCCTCTGTTATTCACCCCAAAACCATGCAGCCCCTGAAAGCTCGCAATATTCCTTTGTATGTAAAATCGTTTATCAATACCGCCGACGAAGGAACTATGGTTTCTGGGCAATCGGCCGATTTGCAAACCCCTTGCTATATCCACAAAACCAACCAAATGATGCTGGAACTCAGCACCCGCGATTTTACCTTTATTGTGGAAGATACACTCAAGGAAATATTTACCATTCTGGCCGAACAAAAAGTGCGTTGCAACCTAATGCAGAATTCAGCCATCAGCTTCAGTTTTGTAGCCGACCATAATGAGGATCGCATGGTGAAAATTACCGACATTTTCCGCAATCTCGGCTTGAATGTGAATGCCATTTCAGGTCTGGAAATGCTCACTGTTTACCACGGTGCCACCGCCCGGGTAGATGAAATTATTGCAGGTAAAAAGGTAGAAATGGAACAGCATATCGGTAATACTGTGCATTACGTGCTGGGCGCCTGATTTTATTGCAACAACAGGGTATTGCCCGGGGCAATGCTATCGTTTACCAACTTATTCCATTTTTTTAAATCCGCTACACTTACCCCAAACTTGCGCGAAATAGAATACAGCGTATCGCCCTGCTGAACCGTGTAAGTCCGCGGTGTTTCATTGGCTTTGATTTGCAAACCCGATACTTTTAATTCCATACCGGGTTTTAATACACTATTCTTTAAATTGTTCCAGGCCATAATGGAATCAACAGGCTGGTTGTATAATTTGGCAATGGAATACAGGGTTTCGCCCGCAATTACCGTATGGTATTTGGTAGATTTATCCAACTGCGATTTGCTGGCAGAAGCCCGGGTGGTATCGGCACTGCTCGACTTCAAATTTTGCCTTAGTACCAGCAACTGGCCGGTTTTTAGGGTGCTGTTTTCAAGTTTATTCCATTTAATTAAATCCTCCACCAACAAACCATATTTCTGCGCAATGGCATATAGGGTTTCGCCGGGCTGAACCTCATGGTACTCTGCATTCAGGTTTACCTTGGGCTGGGGTTTCACCGGTGCCGGGTCTGCTGGTTTTGGCTTTACCGGATCGGGTTTTACCGGAGTTTCACCAGGCTGCATCAGCAGGGGTGTTTTGTCGTTTTTCTTTTGCAGGGTTAAAACCTCACCTGCTTTTACCTGCTGCCCGGGTTTCAGGTGATTTTTCTTGTAAAGGTGTTTAAGTTTTATGCCATATTGCTGCGAAATTTCGCGCATATCCTGCCCGGGTCCTACAATGGCGGTTTCTACACTACCCTTGCGGCGCTTGGGTTTCAGGTACACAATCTCACCCGGATCCAGGTTTTCGCCCCGTTTCAAATCATTGTATTTGTAAATCTGCCAGGTGCCCATATCATGCTCTTTGGCAATATCTGCAGGGGTTTGGCCGCTTTTTGCATACACTGCCAGCAGTCCATTTACCGCTACTGCCCTTTGGGCTGCCGTATCCTCTGATACGTAATCGGCCCCCAGCAATACCATAGAATCATACATGCCCAAACGGTATTTTTGAATAATGCCAATTAATATGCTACCATAACTTGGATTCGTAGCATATCCCGCAGTACGCAGTCCTTCGGCCCAGGCTTTATAATCAGTTACCGGTAAGGTAAACAATGTGGCATAGCGAGAGCTGCCAGCCAAGAACATACTATGATCGCGGTAGCTTTCAATCACCGATGGATACCCCCTGAAACACTCATTGGGCGCATCATCATCGGCCAGGCAAAATGTGCCTGTCCAGTTCTTTCTACACTTTATGCCAAAATGGTTGTTGCACTCGCGCGAAAGTTTGCTGTTTCCGCTGGCACTTTCCAAAATTCCCTGCCCCAAAGTAATGCTGGCCGGAATTTTATATACCTTCATCTCCTGCATGGCAGCATATTTGTATGCATTGATGTATTCCTGCGTGCTCATAACCTGGGCATGCAAAAAAGTGAAACTGCAGACAACGCCAAACAGGCTCAATACCGTCTTGTATGTATTACTCCGGAACATAAAGAACAACAAACCTATATACATAACGAATGAAATATACATTCCATTTTTTCACAGCCTGTGCTTTTACCACTCTATTTCTGTTTGGATCTTCCCAAAAAGCCAAAGCCCAGAATTCAAATCCACTGAATTTTGAAGTAACTTTCAGCAAGAATGACGTGGATTTGGGCGACACAGTAGAGGTGATATTCAAAGCCCAAGTTCCCAAAGGATGGCATGTATATGGGGTAAAAAGTGACTGCCCGGCCGATGATGGTCCGCTGCGAGCCGAAATTACCCTGGACTCTAGCAGTTTTAAAATACTGGGGCCTGTTACCGAAGTAGGCGGCCATGCAGTAAAGGACGATGAGGTATGGAAATGCACCACCACCGAGTTTAGTGGGGAATGCGAATTCAGGGTTAAAATACTGGTTACCGGGTCTTTTGGTGGGCTCACTGCCCATTTTTACGGGCAAAAATGCAGCGATGCGGATGGCATGTGCCTGATGGTGAAAGAAGTAATTTCCATTCCATTGAAAGTCACCCATTCACGCCCTTTTAATCCCGCACAACCGCCGATAAAAAAATAAATCTGTTTTTGACCCAACTTAAACGGATTTACCATAATAATTTGAGGATTTAATGCGATTTTTGCCGTTACGGATGAAGAAATTTCTGCTTTTACTGGCATCTGCATTGCTGATTTCCGGCAGTTACGCGCTGGATGTACCTAAATCCATAATTCTCACAGCTTCCAAAACCGATATAAAACAGGGAGATATTATTGAATTAACCCTGACCATTGTGCCCATGGATCATTTCCATGTATATGGGCTCAAAACCACCTGCCCTGTGGATGTGGGACAACCTACCGCCGAAATTTCATTCTCAGGCCAGAATATTGAGATGGTAGGTAAACCCTATGCAGTGGGTTTCGAAATGCGCAAAGATGACTTGGCCGAATTCGACAAAATCGATTGTCAGGTAGCGGTATTTCCAGTAAACGGCGTTTTTAAACAGAGGATAAAAATTCTGGGAAAACCCTCCAATATCAGTTGCAATTTCTTAGGCCAGATGTGCAGCGATGAAAGATGTGTTCGCATACTTAAACCAGATATTAAACTTCAATCGGTTCTCAATTTTTCTGGTGAGTCCACCCCCACCGAAACTGAACCTTTAGTGGATACCAGCAGTTCTCAACCCACAAAAGATACCCAGGCCCAGGTTGTTCCTTCGAAAAACGGAGGTACCCCATCATATAAAGCAGCCTCCCAGGCAGAAGTGGGCAAATGCAGCCAACTTACATACAATGGCTCACTGGGCGAAAAGGCCGAACAAAAAGACCGCGGACTTTGGATTGTATTCTGGCTTGCACTAAGTTCGGGTTTAATTGCATTGCTTACCCCATGCGTATTCCCCATGATTCCCATGACGGTGAGCTTTTTTATCAAAAATAAGGACCGTAAAAAAGCATTGCGTGATGGATTGGTTTTCGCATTGTCCATCATCGTCATCTATGTGATACTCGGCACGCTTGTAGCCTTTACATTTGGTGCCAGTGCTGCAAACTTTTTCAGTACCCATTGGTTACCCAATATTTTCTTCTTTCTCATTTTTGTGGTTTTTGCCGCAAGTTTTTTTGGTGCTTTTGAAATTGTACTGCCCAGCAGTTGGGTAAATGCAATGGATAAACGCGCCGACAGAGGTGGATTTACAGGCCCTATTTTTATGGCCTTTACCATTGCCCTGGTTTCATTTAGCTGTACAGGGCCCATTGTGGGAACCGTATTGGTAGAATCGGCCAAAGGAGGAATTGTGATGCCAATAATTGCCATGTTAGGCTTTTCGCTGGCATTTGCCCTTCCTTTCGGTTTACTCGTAATCTTCCCAAGCTACCTCAGCAGCTTGCCCAAAAGCGGGGGTTGGTTAAACTCTGTGAAAGTAGTGCTGGGCTTTATAGAATTGGCATTTGCCCTAAAATTTTTAAGCACCGCCGACCAAACCTACCACTGGCATATTTTAGACCGGGAGGTTTACCTGGCCTTGTGGATTGTGATTTTTGCCCTGCTGGGTGTATATTTATTAGGTAAAATCAAGTTTGCCCATGATAGCGACCTCCCGTATCTGGGTTTTGGACGTCTGGTACTTGCCATTTTTACCTTCAGTTTTGTGATTTATATGTTACCCGGCATGTGGGGTGCCCCTCTTAAATTTTTGGCAGGTTACATGCCTCCCATGTCTACCCAGGATTTTGATATGAATCGCATTGTTTTGGATGCCAATGGTAAGGCGCCCGTTACATGCGGTGAAGCTAAATACTCCGAAGCTTTGCACATGCCCCATGGACTCAAAGGGTATTTCGATTATGAGCAAGCCCTGGCATGCGCCAAGGAACAAAATAAACCGGTATTTATTGACTTTACCGGGCATGGATGTGTGAACTGCCGCCGCATGGAAGAAAAAGTATGGAGTGACCCTACTGTGCTTCAAATACTTAAAAACGACTATGTTGTAGTTTCACTCTATGTAGACGACAAACAATTAAAATTACCCGAGTCTGAGCACTTTCTGGGTAAAAGCAGCGGAAGCAAAATTACTATGCTGGGCGATAAAAATTCCGAAATACAGGCCTGCTATTTTAATAGCAACAGCCAGCCCATGTATGTGCTGATGAATAGTGATCAAATCCTTCTGCAAAACCCGGGCAGCGCGCAAACCTTCGACTACCAGCCTGTGAAATTTGCCGAGTTTCTCAGAAACGGACTTAAGGAATTTAAAAACTTTAAAAAATGAGTTTGCAACCCCGCATCAATAGCCACTTTACCGAAGCTGCCGATGTTTTGCATCGCTTTAATGCTGACCCTGCCAATTTTGTAAAAATTGAATATGCCGGCGATTTGATGGTAAAAACCCTGGAAGCGGGTGGCAAAATTTTGGCCTGCGGAAACGGTGGCAGCCATTGCGATGCCATGCACTTTGCCGAAGAGCTTACCGGTCGGTACCGCGATGACCGCAAACCCTTTGCCGCCCTTGCCATCAGCGACTCCAGCCATATTACCTGTGTGGGAAACGATTATGGATTTGAGCAGGTATATAGCCGATTTATAGATGGACTTGGCCGAGAAGGAGATGTGCTATTGGCCATATCTACCAGCGGAAATAGCGAAAATGTGATAGCGGCTGCCAAAGCTGCCCGAAACCTGGGCATGCATGTAGTGGCACTTACCGGAAACGACGGAGGAAACCTTGCTGCCATTGCCAATGTAGAAATCAGGGTTCCATACCATGGCTATGCCGACCGCATACAGGAAATCCATATCAAGATTATCCATGCCCTGATTGATTATATCGAATCGAAAATGGACTGATTTCAGTTCCCGAACTGCTCGTATTTGTCTTCCCAGCCATCCTCTTCCTCATTGCCCCAATCGTAGGGTTCTGCAGTGGGTTTTCTGAATTTTTTATAGGTTAACAGTGCCATGAGCACGCCTGATATCGCACCAGAAACATGGCCATCCCAGGATACAGTTGGATCTAGCGGAAAAAGGCCCCATACCATGCTGCCGTAATACAGGGCCACAATGATGGCAATGATGCGCAGGCCACGGTCGTTAGACAAAATACCACCCGCTAAAAGATAAAACGAAACTGCATAAGCCACCCCGCTGGCCCCAATGTGGTAAACCCCAGGCCGGGCTATGTAGAACATAATAATACCGGTAAGTACCCAAAGTCCTGTTAAAATCCAGCCTGCCAGTTTGTCGTAAAAGATAAACAAAAGGGTAAGCAAGCCCGCCAAAGCGGTAAGATTGGAGAAAAGATGACTGGTATTGCCATGTACCAGGGGCGAAGTTAAAATGCCCCACCATTGCTGGTAATCGCCCGGGTGCAAACCCCAGATGGAGGGATTGATATCCCAGCGCACCTGTAAATTGTAGCATATCGCCACCACCAGTATCACCAAAAAAGGTTTTACCAGTTTAGAAAAAATTTCATTCCAGAGATTTGTACCCGAAGTCAATGCTGCAATTCACCCATTCACTGTCAAAAGTTGCACCGTATTTTTCATAGAACTTTATGGCAGGTTCGTTCCATTCCAGTACTTGCCAGCTCATGCGAGAAAATCCGTTGTTGCGGGCAAAGTCGAGGCAGTTATTAAACAGCATGGAGCCTATGCCCAGTCGGCGATAATCATCGGCCACAACTATATCCTCGAGGTAAAGCACGGGGCCTTTCCATGTGGAATAGCGGGTATAACAAACCGCTATGGCAATTATATTATCAGGTTTATTGATTTCGGCATCGGTAGCTACCCAGCATTTAAAAATGGGATTGGGTCCAAAGCCATGTTCGGCAATTTTAGCGGCTGAGTTAATTACTTCTTGCGGCGCGCGTTCAAAATCGGCCAGAAGTTGGATAAGGTTAAGAATTTGGGAGGAATCGTCGGCTGCGGCGGGCCTGACAGTAAACCGCGGATTCATTAACGAACCGCCAGTTTCAGGGTTTTGGTATATTCACCACTTTTTAGCTGAACAAAGTAAACGCCTCTGTCAAGCTTAGCCTCTGCCAGGTCGATGCGCACTTTTGCATTGGCAAAATCAACATGCTTCAGTTGGTAAGCATACACAACCTGACCCAAAACATTGGTAATATTAATTAGGGTATTGGGGTATTCGGCTTCTGTGAAATCCAGATTGATATCAAAGAAGTTTCCGTTTACCGGATTTGGATTCAACGTGAACCCGGGTCCGTTTGCCACTGGACCATTGTTATCTGCTTGAACAGTAATGAATAGTGGCAGTAAGACTAGTAATACAGTAAAGATTTTTTTCAAGATTTTCCTCTCCCATGCGAAACTAAAACAAAAAAGGCACTTTTGCAAGTGCCTTTTTTAAAATTTTGGGTGAGAATTATTTTTTCTCGCCTTTAGCTTCTTCTTTTTTACCAGCTTCAGCTTTGCCAGAATCTTTCATGTTGGCGTTGCTGTCGTTAGTAGCAGGAGCAGCAGGTTCAACAGCAGGAGCAGCAGCTGTATCTTTTTTGGTAGTGTCTTCACCTTTAGTTTCGGTGCTGTTGTTGCAAGCTGTGAATGCGAACATAGCGCAAGCAGCGATAGCGAAATAGATCTTTTTCATTTTTTTTCTTCCTGATTAAATGTGGCGCAAAAATACAACCGTAAAATAGAAATGCAAGAAAAATTTAATTTTTTTTATAAAAAACCTTCCCCTAAGCTTTTAAAAGTTTCTAAAAATACCGGACAAACATTCTATACCCCTAGGCCCACCTGACTTGCAAGCCTGTTGGCGTAAAAATCTCCAGTTTTGCACAACCCTATGTGGATTAAGGTGATTTTTCTGCTGGCAAATTTACAACTAAAAAATGGAATCCAAGCGGTACAAGCCGCTAATGTGCAGAAACCTTCGATAAAATTAATCAGTTGGACTTTTCCTGACGCGACCTTCCGCCCGCAATAAGGGTTTGGATATAAATATACCCCCCAATCAGACATATAACCGCAATAAACAGTACTGAAAGTTGCGCACTGAGTTTAGGCGCCCGGGGAAACATTACAATGATAGAAACATTAATGACCAGCTGCGCCAAAAAGTAATATACGCTTATTTTTAAATGGGGCAATTTAGCCAGATGTACCAGTTTTTTGAAAAGGAAATCGCGGTGGGGTACAAATATGTTTTCCCTAAGTATAAGCTTATACACCACGGTTAAACCCGCATCGGCGCCAAAAATACTGAATAGCAGCAGGTATATGTAATTGCCCGATACAAGCAGCAAACTGTACATGAGGTAAAGGATAATAAACGCAGCACCAATACTGCCCACATCGCCAATAAACGCCAGGGCCTGGTGCCGGATATTAAAGAAACCGAAAACGGCCAGTGGTACCATGATACTGAGAATAAAATGGGTATTGGTAAAATGCAAATGATGCCCGCTTAAATCGGTAAGTGTTTCATTTAAATACACCATACAGCCCAGCACCAGCAAGCAATGCAGGGTAAACATACCGTTTATACCATCCATAAAATTGTAGGCATTGAGCACCCCTACCCCAAAAATTACAGCTGCCAGATACAGGGCCAAAACACTGCCCCCCGCGCTGTGAAAGGGCAACTGATACACCATTATGGCCACAGAAAATATCTGAAATACCAACCTGAAAGAATGTTTCAGGAAGTAAAGATCATCGATAAATGAAATAATGGTTAGCAAAAAGAATCCCAGCACAAAATTGCCCGGCAACTCATATGGCTCAAAAAATAAATAGATAATAAATGCCAATACTAATATGATACCCATACCCGTAACTGTGGGCTGGCGATGGCTGCTACGGCCGTTCGGATGATCGTGCAATCCGAAACGATGGGCCAACCGCATAAAAACAATTGCGCCCAGGCTGCATCCTGATAGGGTACTTAAGACAATAGGTAGAGTCAAGTTCAATTCCCTTTTTTGTGCCTCGCAAAGGTAATTACCTTAACCCAAAAAATCTAAATACTTTATTTTTCGGTGCGTAGCTTATTTAAGACAGTACCCTGTTAAGCATACATCGCCTCTATGGTTTCGGCATATTTATCCATTACCACTTTGCGTTTTATTTTAAGCGTAATAGTAACCTCCCCATCCTCTATGGTAAAGGGATTGCGTTTTACAACAAAGTCTTTGATGCGTTCAAATTTGGCTAAATGTTCGGATAATTTTTTAATATCACTGTGCAACCACTCTTTTATTTTTTCATCCTGAATAAATGCCTCTTGACTTTCAAAAAAATCCTTGCCCATGCCAAAATGCTGCATCAACTCATCGGGGTTTGGAACTACAATTGCCGTAACAAACTCGCGTTTATCTCCGATGATAAATATCTGCTCTATTTTGGAACTCTTCAGGTACACATTTTCAATTTGGGTAGGGTAAATATTTTTGCCCAGGCTGGTTACCAACATATTTTTAAGTCGGTCTGTGATTTTGAGGTACCCTTGTTCAAATTTCCCAATATCGCCGGTATGAAACCAACCATCGGCATCAAACACTTTGTCGGTTTCAGCCTTATTATTCCAATACCCTTTCATAATATTGGGTCCTTTGGCTAAAATCTCACCTTCGCCCGAAGCAAACTCCGGATCGAATGTGTAATGGCTTTGTTCGGCAATAATTTTACCAGATTCGATATCCTGGATTGCCACCCGCTGCCGGGGTGCTATGCGACCTACCGTGCCAAATACCTGGCGATTGTATTCGTTTACGGTTATAAACGGCGAAGTTTCAGTAAGCCCATATCCTTCCTGCACTTTTAATCCCAGGTTTCCAAAAAACTCACCCACATGCTTAGGCAAAGCACCTCCTCCCGATACAAACAGTTTCATTCGTCCACCCATACGGGCTTTGAGTTTTGAGTACACCAATTTTTCGGCCAATGCGTATTGCATGCCTAAAATCATGCCCGGATTTTTACCGTTTTCGCGCAAAACGCGGGCTTTCTCTCCCACATTCAATGCCCAGAAAAATATTTTTTTCTTAATTCCACCTGCGTCTGATGCGTTTTTCACCACTTTGTCGTGAATTTTTTCAAGCAAACGCGGCACACAAGCCATAATGGTTGGCCTTATTTCTCCAATGTTTTGGGCTACCTTATCTATATTTTCGGCAAATGCCACCTGGGCTCCGATATAGGTGCCAAGGTAATAGGTTGCCATACGTTCGTAAACATGGCAAAGGGGAAGAAAACTCAGATAGCGGTCGTCTTTATTAATATCGGGCACCAGTTCCCATGCATCGTAGCAATTGGTTAAAAAATTGCTGTGGGTAAGCATGGCTCCTTTGGGCACACCCGTAGTACCACTGGTATAAATAAAAGTAGATACATCTTCCGGCACCACCTCACTAAACCTTTTTTCTACTGCTTCTGCCCATTTGGATTGCAACTGTGCGCCCTCACCTACAACTTCATCGTATACTCTGAATTTTTCGGTTTTTTCAATATCGTCTGGAAAAGCAACTACGCACTTTACCTGCGGACAATCGGCTTCTACTTTTTTGAATTTTTTTAAAGAAAAATGGTTGCCCAAAAACAGTATGCGGGCGCCGCTGTCGTTGAGAATAAAACGGGTTTCTTCGGCAGTAAGGGTTGAATAAATACCCACATTTATCAATCCCAGTTTTTGTAAAGCCTGATCGATGCAATAAAATTCGGGGCTGTTTTCAAGTAAAATTGCTACACGATCGCCTTTTTCCAAACCCATTTCCATAAACCATGCAGCCAAGGCATTAATGGTTTCAATTAACTCTCCATAACTATACTCACGCCATTCTCCTTTTTCTTTTCTAATGAGATAAGTATGGGCTGGATTATGAATATTGTAGGCTGAGTTAAGAAATAATTGGTGAATAGACTTGTATCCGGGATCTTTGTGTTGAACGTTTTCTACTGCAGACATGATAGTTAAATCGTGACAAAAATGTAAGAAAAAGTCCACCAAACCAAACTTTGGTGAAATTGAGGGAGTTATAAACCCAACTATTTTTTAAATACCCGCTTAACCCAAATGTCGGGGAACTCCAGTTGTTCCTGCCATTTAACCTGATCTGCTTCTTCATTATTTTCAGCATGCAGAATGTAAACATAGAAGTATTTGGTTTCGGGATGATAGAATTTGTATGAGGTATAACCCACCGTATACATCATTTTTATGTATCGGTTGGCATTTTCTTCGCTACGGAAAGTACCAATGGTTACATAGTATCCATCGGCAGGAAACTCGGGTTTTAGATTTTTAAGCAAAATCTTAGATGTATCATACCCCGATTTCAGGAATTTGATATCCTCAAAAGAGCTAATCACAATGGTGTCATTGTGCATTTTGATTTTTTCCACCGATACTACATTCCCGCTGGTGGCAGTTTTGGTTTCTTTAGGTACACTGCCAGTGTTATCCTGCTGTGGATTTGAAGCTGTATCTATTTTATCGGTATTTACGGTTATCGCATCATAATCAAGATCTTTTACCAAATCTGATGTTTTACCCAGCAAAATAGATGTAAAAAACTCATGCCCCGAACCCAGCACCTTGGAGGTACTGCTATAAGGCATAGAGTAGCTGTAACCTATGCGTATGGAATTGCGCAGCATGCCACCTACCTGTAAGGCTATGTTTTTGTTGCCCGCATTGTGAATACCGGCCCAAATATTTTCACCGGCAATAAAATTCATTCCGTAATTGAGCAATACCGATTTGTAATCAAAAATATTTAAACTCGCTACAGGCTGCATAATTATATCCTTGGAAACCTTGATGCGTGCAGAGAAAAATGCATTGCTGAGGTTGGCCAATGTATACTGCGCTTTGTAATTGTAGTAATCGTATGAAAAGCGAGGATGGGTAACCCGCCCCGTGCTGAAACCAATTAGCAAGCCAGCTGTTTGGTAGGATGTAGAAACTTTAAAATCAAATCGGTTGTCGGGTTTACCTTGTTGCAAACTCAGGTAATACGGATCGTCCTGGTTAATTACATCAATGGCATTGGGATTAAAGCGCTGGGACAACAACCCAAAAGAAGCGCCGGTATGCAACTTAGATTTTTTACCCAGTTTTAACGAGTATACATAAGAAACATAACCATTGTACAGCGTGCTGAATCCTATTTTTTCCTGGGAAAAATTAAATCCAAAACCCACGTGCTTATCCGGATTTGGAAATACCGCACTGGCCATAAGGTTGGTTGGACTCCCTTTAATATCGGTATACAACCGGTTATAGAACAGGCAAAGTGAAGTTTTGTTGCTGGCGTTGATGGTGGATGGATTTAATATGCTAAAATCCTGAAAATATTGGTCAACACGGGTGGCAAGCTGTGCCATGGCATTCAATGCCAGACCGCTTAATAGTGTTAAAACCAGGTATTTTCTCATCAGCGTGCTATATGCAGGTATCCTTTAAAGGGTTCTTTTTCTGTAGGTATTTCAATCACATACATGTAGTTTCCTACCGGCAGATTTGTGCCCGATTGTGAAACTCCGTTCCATGTATGGTCATAACCCCCGTTTTTCTCGTAAACCAGAGCTCCCAGGCTGTTATATATGCTTACTTTACCATTTTCAACGTTGGGCACTTCACGTAAATCCCATGCATCATTTTTGCCATCACCGTTTGGAGTAATCATATTGGGTATGCGAATGTACAGGGGCTCTATCACTTTTACCAAAACACTATCCACGCCTACGCAGTTATTTCCATCGGTGACTTTTAAATAATACATTTGGGTAACCAAAGGACGCACCCGGGTGCGCACTGAGTCTGGTGTCTCGGCCAGTGTTTTAGGTGTCCACTGGTATTTTACCCCCCCATCCCCTTTGAGTATAATGTAACGGCCTTTTACCAGAGAAGTATCGGCTCCGGCATCGGGAAAAACAGGTGGCAATACCTTAGCGGTAACACTGTCTGTAACAAAGCAGAACGGGCTGGTGTAAGCCGTTACTTTGTACACACCGGCAAGCTTCAGGTACCGCAGACGACTGGTATCTCCATTATTCCATTTTACATATTTACCACCGGTTACAGAGGCTCTTAATGAGTCATACGTGCAGAAAGGATTATTGGTGCTGGTGGATAAATTAATGGTAGGTTTGTTCGTGATTTCAATCTGCTGTTTCAGGCTGTCCTTGCACCCATCAGAGGTAGTGATAATATCCCACACATCGTAGAATCCACCAAAACTATAGGTATGGTTGGTGTTACTGCCGCTGCCTGTGTATGAGTTACCAAAATTCCAACTCACATTGGTAATGGTAGCAGAGCCTGCAGCACTTGAATCTTTAAAATCGGCAGCTTTGGGCAAGCAATATGTGTAAACGCTGAATTTGATTTTGATAGGGTCGAAAACTTTATAACTTTGCTCTACACTGTCTTTGCAGCCTTTATCGGAAGTAACGATAAGCTTTACCGGAAATACCCCGGCAGTATTCATGGTAAATGCATTACCCGAACTGGATGGAGGGGTACCCCACTTATAAACCGGTGTTAATACCTGGCCCTGATAGGTAATGCTGGCATCCCGCATTTTGAAGTTATTGCCGGCATAGCATTGCAACGAATCATTGCCCGGTACGGTAGGATCGAGGTAGAAACGCGCAGTAGGCTTTTTAAATATAGTAACAGGTTTTTTTATGGTATCCAAACAACCTGTTTGGCTCATTACCGCCAACTCTATATTGTACAACTTGGCCGTAGGAAACTGTTTTATGAGATCTTTTCCGGTTGCTTCGAAATTGCCATCTACAATCCATTTCCAGGATGAAATGGTATCGCCAACATTGCCACCGGTACCGCTAAGCTTGGTAAACTCATCAAAACAAACCTTACTTGCTGTGAAATTTGGAGATGGTTTTTTATTAATTACAATATCTTTTTTAAAGGTATCTACGCAACCCGAGTTAGATATCGTAATGAGTTTTACGGTGTATTTACCCGGGAAACCATACTTATGGGTAAAGGTTTTAGTGGTAGGGAAATTGCCATCTCCCAAATCCCATTTACGCGTTTTAACCGTATCGGGCGGATCGATTTTTGTGCTGTCCTGGAAATTGATAATTTGTCCGAAACATCCATCTCCATTGGGGAAATAACTTTTAGGTCCGTTTTTAAGCGACACCTGTAATTTGAATGTATCGTCAAATCCAAGGTTATTCCATACCCTAAGTGAAACGGTGAACGGGCCTACTGAAGTGAAGGTGAATTTAGGTTGTAAAAGGTTGGATGTGTCTCCGGGTTTTCCGGTTCCAAAATCCCAGAAACGCCGGGTAATATTAGATTTATGACTGAATGAGGAGTCGCGAAACTGCACAGGTGAGTTTACGCATTGACCCTGGTATGAAAATTTGGCAAGAGGAATTTTTAAGCCCAGGGTATTGGTTCCGCCAAATACATTGCCAAAAGCAAGGATACCCATGGTATCGGTTTTAACGGTTCCGGTAATAAATCCTTTGCGGGGCGCAGTGCCGGTTCCGCCTAAATTTAAATAATTTGATTGCGAGGGTTGCAAAATAGCCAGGCGTAATTTACCCGGGTCAAAAATTTCGTCATCCAGTTTGCCCGAATCGTAAAATACGCGGAATTGAAAGGCAGAAGGCGCCGCCGGACCCGTGTATCGCACATTCCAATAATGCACACGGGAAATAAATTTAATGCCACCCGGCATACCACCCGGAGGGGCTGGCAATTGAAATACCTGGGCAATATAGCGGTTGCTTGAGGATGAACTTTGGGTAAAGGTCATATACACAGGTCGAAAATCGCCCACCGTGCCCATAGGAAAATAGAGGTCGGAAACGCTGGTTAAAGTATTTACCCGATATAGGCGCCCTTCGACAAAACTTCCGCGTCCGCCACCCAAAATTTTGCAAGATGGACCGGCTACAAGGTTGCAGTTTACAACCGATGCGTCTACATTGCCCTGAATCAGATTTAAAGTATCACTCACTACCATTTCGCGGCCACCCAGCAATGAAACTTTTATGCCAAGCCCGTTCATGGTAAGGGATTTAATTGAAATATTGTCGACCAGATTAAAGATGAGCCGTTTTTTTACAACAATACGGTCGTTATAGGCACCACCTGTAATAATAAGGATATCACCATCAATGAGGCCAGGTATTTTTAAAGCTGCATTAATAGATTTCTTGGGCCCATTAGGGGCGCCGGGGACATCGGAACTACCATTCCACGTATCATCCCCAAAGTCCCCATCGATGTAGTAAGTATTTGCAGCTGCCAGACTGCTATACAAACCGAGGGCACTAATTATAAATATCTTAATGAAATTAAGATTCATGCTCCGGATGTTCGAAAGTATAACATCCGCACGAAAATGAAAAACTTTTTAAGTATTTTTTTAAAATTACTTTCACACTATGTTGAAAACCTTAAACGGCTTCGGCTTCAACTGCTTGCACTTCCGGAACCATTCTTTTCAGAAGGTTTTCAATGCCAGCCTTCAAAGTCATTGTGCTGGAGGGACATCCGCTGCAACTTCCTTTCATTTGAACGGTAACAACTCCATCGTGAAAACTTTTGAAATCAATGGCTCCGCCATCCATTTCTACCGCTGGTTTTACATGGTCTTCAAGCAGTTGGCGTATTTTTCGTTCTATTTCCGACTCCTCTTCTGTGGACAGTGTCTTTTTAGGATTCACAATGGCCTTGCCTTCCTCAATCCACTCAGTAAAAAAATTGCGCAGATCCGGAATTAAATCAAACCACTCGTAATCGTCGTTTTTGGTAATCGAAACAAAGTTGTTCATAATAAACACCCCATTAACAAAGGGCATTTCGAACAAGGCTGTAGCCAGTGGACTTTCCGCTGCGCTGGCTGCAGTTCTGAAATCGGCACTGTCATTGGCCAATAACATTTTGTTGGCAACAAACTTCATGCTGCCAGGATTTGGTGTAGCCTCGGCATACACGGTTACGATATCCTGCAAACTCTTTTCCATATTTCCCATGGCAAAGTTAATATACATTTCTCGCATTATTTATAATCAATCTAAATTATTTTTGTTGCAACAAATGTGCAGTGTGTAAAGAACTAACCTGCATAGTTCAATTCCGGCAATTACATTTGCAAACGCAGTTATGGCAAAATCCAAAACATCGTATTTCTGCAGCAGTTGTGGCTTTGAAAGTTCTAAATGGATTGGCAAATGCCCTTCATGCAATGAATGGAACACATTTACCGAAGAGGTAGTAGTACAAACCAAAACCAGCGGTGCATGGAGTAAAAGCAGCCGCAAGGAAAAAAGTGTACCTCGCAAAATCAATGAAATTGAGGCGGGCAAAAATCCGCGCATACCACTTTCCGACGAAGAATTAAACCTGGTTTTGGGCGGTGGAATTGTGCCAGGTTCTGTAATCTTGCTTGGCGGAGAACCTGGAATAGGCAAGAGTACCCTGCTGCTGCAGGTAGCCTTGCAAAGTAAAATTGCTGCCCACTATGTAAGTGGTGAAGAAAGTGAAGAACAGATAAAAGTACGCGCCGAACGCATTGGTATTCAAAACCCCGAATGTGCAATACTTACCGAAACTTTGCTGGAAAATGTATTGTCGGTTTTAAACGAAACGCGCCCCGACATGGTGATTGTAGACTCGATTCAAACCATGTATACCGACACAATGGAAAGCACCCCGGGGAGTGTTTCACAAATTCGCGAATGCACTGGCAAGTTGCTTCAATATGCCAAAGAGAGTGATGTTCCGGTTTTTTTAATTGGTCATATTACAAAGGACGGAACCATTGCAGGCCCCAAATTGCTGGAGCATATGGTAGATACGGTGCTGCAATTTGAGGGCGACCGGCAGCATGCTTACCGTATATTACGCACCCTTAAAAATCGTTTTGGTAGTACCAACGAAATGGGCATATATGAAATGGGAGCAGCCGGATTGGAAGGTGTAAAAAATCCCAGTGAAATTTTACTGGCTCAGCGCGATGAACAATTGAGTGGAGTAGCCATAGGATGTGCACTGGAAGGGATAAGGCCACTTTTACTGGAAGCCCAATCGCTAGTGAGCACAGCCGTTTATGGCACACCGCAAAGGTCATCTACCGGTTTTGATTTGCGCAGGCTGAATATGTTGCTTGCTGTATTGGAAAAACGCTGTGGATTCAGATTGGGACAACAGGATGTTTTTATAAATATTGCAGGAGGCTTGCGCCTCGAAGATCCTGCTATTGATTTAAGTATCGCTGCTGCGGTCATGAGCAGTTTTCAGGGAATACCACTTTCACCCAAAACTGTATTTTGTGCCGAAGTAGGACTTAGTGGTGAAATACGCGCAGTGCAGCGGGTTGAACAACGCATAAGCGAAGCCGAAAAACTGGGCTTTGAAGAAATTGTTTTAAGTAAATACAATAAAATACCTGCAGGAAAACACAATATCCGAATCAAAACTTTTGGGCGAATAGATGATGTTTTTAGCTGGGTTTTTGGATAAAAAAATATGGTAAACCACATCCTCAAATTAACGTTAAGTGCAGCATTGATAAACCTTGCTGCATGCCATGAATCGCCACCAAAGCCCGATTCTAAAAAGGGATTTGCCTTAACCTCCCAGGCATTTAAAAATAACGATACAATAGCCGACACCTATTCTTGCAAAGCTGGTTCTACCGAAAAAATGCCGGCCCTTACCTGGGTAAATGCGCCTAATTCATCTAAAAGTTTTGTATTAATTGTTGAGGACCCCGATGCCATACCAGTTGCGGGTTATACCTGGATACACCGGGTGGTTTTTAATATTCCTGCAAATACCAATAATTTGCCCGAGGGCTTAAAAAACATGACATACGGCGGAAGTACATTGCGTGGAAAAACCAGTTTTGGCGATACTTTGGGCGGAGGACCCTGCCCACCTTCCGGACAATTGCACCATTACAATTTCAAGCTTTTTGCTTTAAATAAATTACTGAATTTAAAGAGCGGTGCCACTGTGACTGAAGTGCGCAACGACATGCAAAATGCCCTTTTAGACAGCGCTATACTAACCGGGGTTTTTATTCAATAACAATTAATATATGATTCAAAAATCAATTTCGCTGCGTAATTTTAATACTTTTGGATTTGACATTAATTGCAGTTTATTCTGCCAGATACAAAGCGCAGATGAATTGAAATCGATTTGGAAAACCACCCTGATTCCCCAAAGTAATCCATTAATACTGGGCGGTGGAAGTAATATTCTTTTTACCGATAATTATGCGGGTTTGATTCTGAAAAACGAAATTTCGGGCCGTGAAATAATAAAAGAAACGGATGCGCAAATATGGGTGAAATTTGGTGGGGGTGAAATATGGCACAACTGTGTGATGTGGGCTGTAGAAAATGGGTGGGGAGGCATGGAAAACCTAAGCTTAATACCGGGTACCATGGGTGCAGCACCTATACAAAATATAGGGGCATATGGTGTGGAAGTGGAACAAATATTTGAGTATCTTGAAGCATTTGATTTATTGGAAGGAAAATTGGTAATAATTCAACATGCAGAATGTAAATTTGGATACCGTGACAGTATCTTTAAAAATGAGGCAAAAGGCCGGTATTTTATATGTGCGGTTGTTTTGAGGTTGAATAAAAATCCGCAATTAAACCTTAGCTACGGCGACATAGCCCAAACCCTGGAGCAGCAAGGGATAAAACATCCTGGGATTGCAGATGTTTCAAAGGCAGTAATTGCCATACGCAGCAGTAAACTCCCCGATCCGAAAGAGATAGGAAATTGTGGTAGTTTTTTTAAAAATCCTGTAATTCCTATATCCATTTTTGAGAAAATAAAGACCCAGTACATCGATGTTCGTTCGTTTGCGGCAAGCGACGGATATGTAAAAATACCGGCAGCCTGGTTAATTGAGAAAAGCGGCTGGAAAGGCTACCGCGCTGGTGATGCAGGCGTGCACACAAGGCAGGCCCTGGTTTTGGTAAATTACGGAAATGCAAAAGGTTCCGAAATTCGGAACCTTGCATATACAATACAGAAAGATGTTTTTGAAAAATTTGGGGTAATGCTGGAAATGGAAGTGAATATGCGGTAGGCCTAGTGCTTGCCCCAAAGCTGAACCACAGATTTTTTACTTCGGTTTTTGGTATCGTACCAAAAATCAACCTTTTTAATTACCCGGTCGTCTCCGGTAAGGTCAATTACCCGACTTTCAGAACCCGCTTTGAAATTGTTTCTCAGTTCCACTTCCTGACTGCCGCCATTGCCAAAATGAACCACCATTTTGTGCATATTCAAAGCACCATGAAGGACCTTTACTTTCAGTGCATCAAATTTGCCTTCAAAACCCGTTACCACAATTTCATCGTGGTCAACGGTCCACTTTACTGTGCGTGTGCCTAACAGGTCCCACTTTGGGCCTTTCAAACCAAATGCGCATAATCCCATGAAAAGGAATGCGGCAAGGGTGGTTTTGGCGAAGATTTGCTTTTTCATTGTTCAGGATATTTAACTACAAGATTAGATATTATAAACTTATGAAGGTTTAATGAATGTAAAAAATATTTTAACCACGTCTTAAATGCATCGAAGGCAGCGGTTTTTTACTTACTTTGCAATGGAATGAAGCCAATACATACCGCAGCATTTTTTTATTTGATACTACAAACAGGGCTTACCAATGCCCAGCAGGGTTTTGATGTACCCGTAAAAACCGACCTGGTTTCACCAAAGGTTTGGGTTTTCGACCCTATGAAAGTAGATGATGATTTGGTTACGGTGGTTGACACTGAAAATGAAATGCCTCTGCCAGGAGGAATGAGCGAAAAAGTGCGCAAAGAAGTTGATGCCGCACGCCATCGCAAACTTTATGGAGTAAATACAAGAAATAATTACAAGTCGCCCACGCCCAAAGCCGCACTGGATGCCGATTTTGAAAAAGGGATTGAGGGCAGCATAGGCTCCGGAACCCCAAACGATAACCATGTAGCGGTTGGCAATGATGGTAAGGTAATAAATGTGCTTAATACCGTTATAAGGGTATACAACGATACTGGTAAATTTTTGAAAACCTGGAGTTTGGTTAACTTCATCAAAACTCCCAATATTAAAATAGACCCCATTCCCAACCTGAACCGGGTGTTTGACCCAAGGGTGCTGTACGACCCCATTGCCGACCGGTTTATTGTTCTGTTTATGGAGGGAACCCTGGATATAAACAGCAAAATAATTGTGGGTTTCAGTACCACCAATAATCCGCTTGACCCATGGAATATGTACATGGTTCCGGGTAAACCCACAAAGGATAGTATATGGAGTGATTACCCGATTGTAGCACATAATCGCCACGATTTGTTTTTTACGGTAAACCTCATCGGCAATAATGCCAGCTGGGAAGAGGGATTTACCGAGGCCGTAATATGGCAATTAAACAAAGCCGATGGTTACAAAGGCGACAGCTTGCACAAAACCGTTTATACCGGTATAAAACACAATGGCAAAGCTTTGCGCAGCATATGTGCCATACAAAATGGCTGGATGCCCGATGGCAACGATAATTATTTTGTAAGCGTAAAACCCATAGACAAGGTTAATGATACCCTGTTTATGCTACACATTACCAATACGCAAAGCAGTGGCAAGGCTAAACTAGAACTAAGCCTTATGAAAACCGATATCCCTTATGGTTTTCCGCCCAGTGCCCTGCAACCCGATACTGCTTATAAGCTGCGTACGAATGATGTACGGGTGCTAAGTGGAATGCGGGTAGGCAATACCATCCAGTACTTGCAAAACTGTATGAATTTTAATTCCATGCAAGCCCATTTGGCCCATGGCACCATTTACAATATTAATAACCAGCCTTTTGTGCGGGCACGCATGATTACCGATGATACCCTAGATCTGGGTTATCCGGCAATTGCAAGTGCGGGCAATACCGATGGAGATCCGAGCTGTGTTATCACTTTTGTATATAGCAGCCCCTGGCATTATCCGGGTTTCGGTATGCTCTATCAAAACCGGTATGGTGAGTATTCCAAAATTAAAAAATTAAAAACAGGTCAATCGCTCATTTATTACAATTATATCCCGAAAGGAGAGCAACGCTGGGGCGACTATGAATGTATTCAAAGCAAATACAACGAAAAAAATGTGTTTTACATGGTAGGTTCGTATGGCAAAGGCCTGAACATGAATGCCTACGTGGCCAGGGTGAAAATACGCGACAGTGTTTGGGAAAATCCGGTTGCAGATGTGCGGGTTTTTCCGGTACCGGTTTCCGACAACTTAACAGTAGAATTGCGCGTAACCCAAGAGGGTATGTATAGTGCGGTATTGTACAATGCTTTGGGACAAAAACTGCGCGAACAAAAATTACAAGATCTTGATGCGGGCACCCATTTGCTGCAAATAAACCATGTAGCCGATGTGGCTCCAGGTATTTACACTATTAAAATACTGGGGCCCGATGGGAAGAGCATTCATTCACAACAGATACTTACCCAGTGACACAGGAAGGAAAACCCGGCCAGGTAGTGCTGGTAAACAAACCGGTGGGGTGGACCTCATTTCAGGCGGTAAAAAAAGTAAAATGGTTATTACGTGCCAAAAAGGCAGGCCACGCAGGCACGCTAGATCCTTTGGCCAGTGGCTTGTTGATTATTTGTACTGAAAAACAAACCAAAACAATCCAATCCATACAGGATGCTGAAAAGGAGTACACAGGTACCATAGTTTTGGGTGCCACTACTCCCAGTTATGATCTTGAAACCGAGGTAAATGGCACCTACCCTACTTCGCATATCGATGCGGCATTGGTAGAGACAGTACTTGCCAGCTTCAGGGGCGAAATTCTGCAGGCACCACCGCTATATTCGGCCATAAAAGTAGATGGGCAAAGGGCTTACAATATGGCGCGCGGAGGAGTAGAACATGAAATGAAAAAAAGGCCGGTTATTATTAAAGAATTGGAGGTACAAAGCCTTCAATTGCCCGAACTCAAATTTAGGGTAGTATGCAGCAAAGGCACTTACATACGTTCATTGGCGCATGATATAGGTTTAGCCCTGGGCAGTGGTGGGTACTTAACAGAATTGGTTCGCACCCGGATTGGCCCTTTTCGCTTAGAAAATGCCAAAACGCCTGCCGAAATGGAACAAGAAATAAAGTTGGGCAACGCAAGTTTGGAAAACAACGTCTTACCTGCAACTGACATTGCCAAAACCGAATGATGTAGTTTTGGCGAGGTTTTTGTAAATTTGAACAATAGATGAAACTCAAAACCCTGGTTTACCTTCTTTCAGGATTAATGCTGGCAACAGCATTGCATAGCTGCACCAATGCCAAGGCTGGACAAATGCGTCAAAATGTAGAGGCATGGATCAGTGATATTTTAACCCCAAGTAATACCACCCTTGAAAAAGCTGAGACCGGATATGAACTCAAATCCAGCTTAAAAAACAAACCCAACAACCTGGTAATTTTATGGGAAATGGGTGAAAATCTGGTATTAATAGACAGTACCCGCACGGATGCTGCAGGAAATTTCAAATTCAAAGGCAATATCAAAGAACCCGTTTATTGCATGTTGCAATGGGGTGAAAACAGCAATATTTATTTGTATATCGACAATAAAACCAATGCTACGCTTGAAATAAACCCCGATGATCCTGCCAACTATTCCATTCAGGGAAAGGGAATAGAAGGTACCATGGAACTGAAAGATCTGATATCTTTAAACAATAGCTTTAACATACAATTTGGCAATATTGAAAACCAAATCAATAAATTGGGCAATACCCCCGAAGCCTATGGGCAAGGCGTGGCGTTGCAAAACCAATTTAGAATGCTGATTAAAAAACGCAATGAAGATATAGAAGCGTTTGCCTTGAGCAAAAAGAAATCATTCCTGCCCTATTTTGTTGTCAAATTCAAAGTGTTGGAAGCACCCAGTTTTAAACTGCTGGACCATGCCTTAAAACAGTGTAGGGCTGTAAATCCAACTTCCAAATATACCGTAGAAATGGAGGAGCGATTCAAGGCAGAAAGTATGTTTGCCATTGGCGCTGTAGCTCCCGATTTCAGGCTTCCGCAAGTTAATGGCGATACCCTTTCTTTGAGCTCACTGCGCGGGAAAGTGGTATTAATTGACTTTTGGGCTTCCTGGTGTGGCCCCTGTCGTCGCGAAAATCCATACAATACCAAAATGTATAAGCGTTTTAAAGACAAAGGTTTTGAGATTTTGGGAGTGTCATTGGATGACAATGCCAGCCGCTGGAAAGGAGCCATTGCGGCTGATAGTTTGGTATGGAAACACGTAAGCGAATTGCGCGGCTGGGAAGGCAAAATCAATCGTATGTATCAGATTAGCAGCATACCAAGCACCGTTTTGCTCGATAAACAAGGCAAGATTATTGCCAAAGGTTTGCGTGGCGAAGAATTGAATGCGAAGTTGACCGAAATTTTCGGCAATGCAGAATAATTGACTGCAAAGTCATCAAAGGAATAATATTATGTTAATATTGCATTTAAACAGCAATAACACTTGCGTTATTTCTTTGTAACGGAATGATTAAGCAAACACCCCGGATTTTAGTTGTAGACGATGAGCAGGATATTCTCGAAATTATCCGTCATACTTTAAACAAAGAGGGATTCGAGGTACATGTGGCTGCCAATGGTTTTCAGGCCATTGAGCAAGCAAAAAAAGTAAAACCCGATTTGATATTAATGGATGTAATGATGCCTGTAATGGATGGGATGGAAGCATGCCGTCAATTAAAGGAAGATTCCGATACATCCGGTATAGCCATTGTATTTCTTACCGCACGCAGTGAAGAATTTGCTGAGCTGGCAGGTTTTGAGGCAGGTGCAGATGACTATATTGCCAAGCCTATCAGACCCCGGGTATTATTGAGCCGTTTAAAAGCCATTTTACGCCGACGTAATGTGATTGAAAATTCAAATCCGGAAAGCCAGGATTTTGGAAATTTAAAAATCGACCGTGAAAGATTTTTAGTGGAATACAACGGAAAAAAATTGCAGTTTCCGCGCAAAGAATTTGAACTGCTATCTTTTCTTGCAAGCCGCCCGGGACGGGTATTCAGCCGCGATGAAATTTTAGAAAATGTGTGGGGCAATGAGGTTTTGGTTGTAGACCGTACCATTGATGTGCATGTGCGCAAAATCCGCGAAAAACTGGATGAGAAATTTATTTACACTGTAAAAGGTGTAGGTTATAAATTCGAGCTGGAATAAGGCTTAACGAGGTTTTAAGGCCGATAAAATCCCGGCCGCTTTTACTGCACACTCTTCGTATTCCTTTTCTGCATCGCTTTCATATACAATGGCTCCGCCTACATTGTAAATCAATGTTTCGGTATCCCTGTCAAACTGTAAACTACGAATAACCACATTGGTATCAAAGTCTCCATTTTGATACCATCCCACTGCACCGCTATACCACCCACGTTTAAAGTTTTCGTAGCGTTCAATCTCATTCATTACCATAATTTTCGGAGCCCCGGTCATGCTGCCCATAGGAAATGTGGCCTTTACAATCTGATTAAATTCCACATCACCTCTGGTTTCACCGGTAATTAGAGAAACCATTTGATGCACGTGGCTGTATGAATATATTTTACACAACTCTTTTACCTGCACTGTACCGTTTTTGCATACTACCGACAAATCATTGCGCACCAAATCGGTAATCATAATATTTTCTGCACGGTCTTTTTCTGAATTTTCCAGCTCGGCTGCTATCAGGCTATCGGCTTCTTTGTCTGGTAACCTTTTTCGGGTTCCTTTAATGGGTTGAGAAATAAGATTGCTTCCATGTTTGCGCAAAAAACGTTCGGGGCTGCTGCACAATAAATATTTGGAACCCAGCTTAAAAAATACAGCAAAAGGCGCAGGTGCCGTTTTATTGAGTTTATAAAACGCGGCATAGGGATCGAAATCATTCACCTCGTCTGCAGTCCATTCAATGCAATAATTCAGTTCATAAAAATCTCCGTTTTCAATTTGCTTCTTAATTGATTCGATATTTTTGTAATAATCTTCTGCAGGGGTGCGGCATTTCCAATCAAGCTCTGCGCTATAATCCGAATTTAATTCGGTTTTATTTTCAGAAATTAAATGTAGTGTATTTTGCTCTATTTCCAAACAGCGGTTTACCACCAATAATTCGGTGGGTGAAAAAAAATAAAAATCCGGAATAGGCACGGCAGCTGGGTTATTGCTACTAAGTACTTCAATTTTATTTTTATAATCATAGCCAATAAATCCCAATTTTAAATCATTGGATTTTTCTAATGCATCGGGGTTATAATATGCCTCTTTTTCCCCAAATCCGGCAACCAATTGAAATCTTCCGTAAGGGTCGGTAAAGTTATTGGAAACCAATATACAGGCCACTTCAAAATTTTGGGCATGTAATAAAAGTTCGGGTAATCGGGCTTGAAAATCAAAACTACTTTCCACAATTACTTCGAATTTTTTTGATTAAAATATTCCAGTATTTTTTCGGCTCTGGAGAAACCTACCACTTCGGCTATTTCGTCTTTAGAGGCGGCAGCTACCCGTTTTACGGACTTAAAAACGCGCAATAAACTGCGTGCCATTTCCTCTCCTATCCCCGGTATTTCAGTAAGTTCGGTTTTTAGCGTACCTTTATCTCTGCGACCCCGGTGGTGGGTAATTCCAAACCGGTGGGCTTCATCGCGCATTTGCTGAATAATTTTCAGGCTCTCCGATTTTTTATCGATATACAGTGGCAGTGGATCTTCGGGGTAATAGATTTCTTCCAATCGTTTTGCTATGCCTACAATGGCTATTGTTCCATACAAACCCAGGGCTTTCAGGGCATCTACAGCTGCACCCAATTGCCCTTTGCCCCCGTCAATTACAATCAGCTGCGGCAATTCTTTACCTTCTTCCAATTGCCTGGAATATCTTCGGGTAATTACTTCGTGCATTGTAGCAAAATCATCCGGACCCTCCACTGTTTTTACATTAAAATGGCGGTACTCGTTTTTTGCAGGTTTTCCATTGATAAATACCACACAGGCCGAAACCGGATATGCGCCCTGAAAATTACTGTTGTCAAAACATTCCATGCGCCGCGGTTGCTCGGTTAGTTTTAAATCCTCGCGCATTTGTTCCATAACCCTATCTATACGTACATCGGGGTTTAATTTTTCGTACTGCGCCAGTTTCTCTTTTTTATAAAGCAATGCATTTTTAAGGCTTAATTCAAGCAGTTTTCGTTTTTCGCCTGCCTTCGGCACGGTAAAAGTGATTTGGTTTTCTTCCAACTCCAACTCAAATGGCAAAATAACCTCAGTACTCAGCCCTGAGCCATAAGCTGCCTGCATTTCACCGAATGCCAGCATCAGCATTTCCGCATCGGTTTCGTCGAGTTTTTTCTTAAATTCAAGGTTTCTTGAGATTATTATTAATCCATTTCCAACCCTTAAAAAATTAATAAACGCAATTTTTTCTGTACTCGAAATTGTGTAAACATCCAGGTTGCCAGTGTGCATACTTACTACTGCACTCTTATGCTGGTAGCGGTCCAGTACATCTAACTTTTCCTTAAATTCATGGGCCCTTTCAAATTGTAAATCAGCCGCAGCTTGCTGCATATTTTCTTTCAAATGCCTGCGCACTTCGGCCAGATTTCCTTTTAATAAATGCTTTATACTTTTTATACTTTCGTTGTATTCCTCTTCGGTTTGTTTGCCTTCGCATGGCCCTTTGCAATTGCCTATCTGATATTCAAGGCAGATGCGAAATTTTCCAGCTTTTATATTTTCATCGGATAAAACCAGGTTGCAATTTCGGGTTGGATATAATTTTTTTACCAAATCCAAAACGGTGTGCATAATACGTGGAGATGCATACGGACCGAAGTATTCCGAGCCATCTTTGAGTGGGTTGCGCATGGCAAAAACTTTTGGAAAACGGTCGTTTGTGATTTTTATAAAGGGGTAACTTTTATCATCCTTCAGGTTGATATTATACCGGGGTTGAAACTCTTTTATCAGGCTATTTTCCAGCAGCAGGGCATCCATTTCGGTGTCTACTACTGTAAAATCTATATGCTCTATTTTGGAAACCAACACTGCTGTTTTGCGATTTTCGTGTTGGAGTTTATTAAAATAGCTGCTTACCCGTTTCTTTAAATTTTTAGCTTTCCCTACATAAATTATATTTTTTTCAGCATCGAAATACTTATACACCCCGGGTAAATCGGGCAACAAGGACAGTGTTTTTTTTAAATTTTCGGGTGCCAATTCAAAGCAAATTTACAGCAAGCTTTTGGGGTTGAAAAAAGATTTTGGCATTTTTCTACAATCGGGCTGGTCTATAGTTCGGCATGTTTTGAAATTACCTTTTCGCCAAAAAACAAGTTACCAAGGGCATCAAAATCCTCGGTTGAGTCTGTGGTATAAAAACTGCAATGGCCGTTTGTTGAAATCCGGGTTTCAAATTCACTGTGCCTGCCTAGGTAATCTTTAAGACTCGCCGCCACTATGGCCCCTTGCGAAACCACTTCAACCTCGGCTGGCAGGTATTGTTTGATTTTTGGAATCAGCAGTGGATAATGGGTGCAACCCAGCAAAATGGTATCGATCTGCGAATCGTGTTTGAGTATATTTTGTATATGTTTTTGAACAAAATAATCGGCACCCGGGCCTTCATGTTCGCGGTTTTCTACCAATGGCACCCACATAGGGCAAGCTTCCTGGTACACATTAACTTTGGGAAAAAACCTGGCAATTTCTACCGGATATGAGTTTGATAACACGGTACCACGTGTAGCTACAATCCCAATATGCCCCGTTTTTGAATGCAATCCAATGGTTTCGGTAGTTGGGCGCAGTACGCCCAATACTCTATGTCCAGGCCAGCGCTGTAAATCATTTTGCTGAATATTGCGTAAAGCTTTTGCCGATGCCGTGTTGCAAGCTAAAATTACCAATTTACACCCTCTGTTAAAAAGCCATTCTACACACTCCAGGGTATATTTATAAACCGAATCAAAACTGCGTGTGCCATAGGGTGCACGGGCATTGTCGCCTAAGTACAGATAGTCGTATTGGGGCATTTCTTTTCTGAAATCGCGCAATATGGTTAACCCACCAATACCCGAATCGAATACCCCAATCGGAAACTGTTCCATTTATATGCAAAGGAATAAAAAAAAGGCCCAGTTGGGCCTTTTTTTGTTATTTAATTTAAATAATTACTTGGGTGCAACAGCACTTCCGGCTGGTTTTGGGGTTTTGGGTTTCTTGGCTTCAGCGCGCATGTACTTAATAACTGCATCCGACAAATCATCGGAGGTATTGCCATTGTAAATCATTAGCTCATTAGAAATATCCAACACCTGGGTATAACCTCTTTGTTTGGCAATGATTTTGGCAGAAGCCTTGATACTATCCAAAATCGGCATCAGCAGCTCATTTTGCTTGCGCTGAATCAACTCCTGGTACTTCTGATTTTTATTGTAAATATTTTCATCCAGGGTTTTCAAAGTATTTTCCATCATTTCTTTAATGATAGGATCTACACTCACCCCTTTGGTATAAGCATCATACTCGGCTAGTTTGGCGTCGTATTCTTTTTTCATGGTGGCTAAATCTTCATTAAAATAATCATTCAGCACTTTTAACTGGGCAATGGCAGAGTCTTTCATAGGAAGAGAGTCTAACACATTGCGTTGATTGATGAATCCGATTTTTTGGGCAACTACTTTGCCTGGCTGAGCCATAACTGTTGTGAAAGCAGCCAGCACGAATGCCGTTGCAAGGAACCATTTTTTCATTTTATCTTGTTTCAATTAATATTTGTTATTTTTTGTCTTCAGGTTTCTGGTCTACGGGTATACCCAGTTCTTCCATTACCTCGTATGTTTTATCATATTTAGGATCGGCATATAGCATGACTACCCCACCTGCTTTATCAAAAATAAAGGCTAAGCCCTCTTTTTTAGCCACTTTTTGCACGGCTTCATAAATTTTATCCTGAATGGGCTTTACCAATTCTTCGCGTTTTTTGAATAATTCACCGTTTTGGCCAAATTTTTCCTCGCGAAATTTAAATAGTTCATTCTCTTTGGCCACGATTGCATCTTCTTTGGCTTTCTTCTGATCGCGGTTCAACAACACTTCCTCTGCACGGTAGTCTTTATACATCTGGTCTATTTCTACCTGCATTGCATCGGCTTTTGCTTGCCATTCAGCTGCCAAATCATCCAGTTGTTTCTGGGCAGATTTGTATTCAGGCATTTTTCCCAAAATCAAATCCGAGTCGATATACCCGATTTTTTGAGCCGCCAACGGGGCTGTAACCATTGCTATTAAAGCAATTGCGATGTTCTTTATCATGGTGTTCTAATAATTAATTCCAAACTACGTGCCAAAGGTAAACAGGAATAGGAAAATATTACGGATTTCGACCAAATAGGTTACTAATGTTTTAATATAAATTCTTCGGTTTCTATCCACTGGCTTAGCTGTTTAGCCCTATCAATAATTTGTGCCTGCACCTTTACAGTATCCGGTTTCAGGCCCAGGGGTTTGGCTGGTATTTTCAGCTCAAGGTCGCCTTCTATCCATTTGTATCGTCCTTTTGGGGTAATTGTGGGGATCCGTTCGTGGAAATTAAGCGAATCGCCCGGTGAAAAAGGGTTTTGTAATTTTTGCCACTTGCCGTTTTTCTTTTCCAGCATCCATACTTTCAGGTTGTAAAAAAAGGGTTTGCCATTGGCAAAATCGCCCAGGGTATCGCCAGGTTCCAGGCCAATATCCCCATCTCCATCGGTATAATGCATATTTACCAGAATAAAAGAATCCAAGCCAAATCCATTGTCATACTTGGTAAACCAATTTAATGCAAGGAAAGGTGTGTTGGAGAACTTATTTTTGTCGGTCTTACACGACATGGCAAAGCCCATGCTCAAAATGGCGAATATGAGAGAAAACCGGCTTGAAAATGAGATATTCAATGTAACGAAGGACAAATTTAACGAACTGTCTGCAAAAATATTCTCATACCAATGTAATAACACCCCGGTTTTTGCCCAGTGGAACGCCGTATACCCAGGCAGAGAAGGTAAAATTCCCTATTTGCCCATTGGCTTCTTTAAACAATATCAGGTAAAAAATGCCTTGCTCGATTCCGAAGTTGTGTTTGAAAGCAGCAGCACCAGTGGCACCGGAGTATCAAGCCATCATGTACCTTTTGCCGATTTTTATGAAGCCAATTTTATGGCGGCCTTCCGACAATTTTATGGCAACCCGAAAGATTATTGTATTTTGGCCTTACTACCTGCTTACCTCGAAAGAACCGGAAGTTCGCTGGTATACATGGCCGACAAACTGATACAACAGGCTGCCACGGGCAGCGGATTTTACTTAAATAACCATACCGACTTGTTGGTTCAGCTGGCCCATAACGAGGCCCATGGCCAAAAAACACTGCTTTTGGGTGTGAGCTTTGCCTTACTTGATGTGGCCGAAGTATACACCGGCAAACCTTTGCAACACACTATAATCATGGAAACCGGGGGGATGAAAGGGCGCCGCAAGGAGTTAACCCGAGAAGAATTGCATACAACCCTATGCAAAGCCTTTGGATTAGCAGAAATCCATAGCGAATATGGCATGACCGAGCTGATGAGCCAGGCTTACAGCAAAGGCAACGGTATTTTCGAATGCCCGCCCTGGATGCAGGTGCATGTTGAAGATGTAAACGACCCCGGCACCCGATTGGATTTTGGCATAACCGGGCGCATATGCATTACCGATTTGGGCAATTTGTATAGCTGCAGCTTTATAGCTACCGATGATTTGGGGAAAGTATACCCCGATGGCAGCTTTGAAGTATTGGGCCGCATGGACTTCAGCGACACCCGGGGGTGTAATTTGATGGTGGGGTAAGGCTATAATTTAAATTGACAACCGAATAATAAAGATTTGTTTCTGCTGTATAAATCCCCGCTGATTACATTTGTATTTTGGTCTGGCCAGGTCATTTTAAAACGATAAGTATACCCAACCAATTGCCAGTTAAATCCAGCAAAGAGCTTAATTTCTTTTGAAATGTTTCGATGGAGTTTACAACCAAAATTCAAAACCGGTGAGACTGGATAACCTTCTTCAAATGTCATATTTGCTTTTTTACCATCCTCCTCAATAGTCAATCCAGAAGGTGGATTCCAATATTTTCGGACTGACTGCAAGGATTTGTTAAAATTTATGTTCTTTACCAATCCAATTCCACAAGCTAAATCAATCTCGGATACCTCGTTTTTCCAAATTCTATAATTTAAAAATATATTTTCCGTCAGCCATCTGAATTTATATGAATAACCTATTAATCCATTTTTTTGGAAATTATTGACTGCCAAATACAAATTCACATATCTGTAGTTGAGAGTAAAATCCAAAGATACTCTTGACTTCTTGAATTCGTGTTTTACAGCCAATTCATAAGACATTGTTGACTTTGATAATGGCCTGAGAGTAGTTGAATATCTATTGTACTGATAAACAAAATCAGGACTTAGTTGAAATCTTTGATGATAACCATAGGAAGTACCAACCACACCCGTGTAAAATCCAATATAATTACCTGAAAATAATGACTGGCAAACAACTAGACAAAATACAAGGAACTTACTTTTTAGATTTATTAACGAAATAATATAATTCATAGTACATTTCGTTGTCATGAGTGGGGTAAAAATAAAAACTTTTATTGGTTCATTATTGGGGCCTATATCATCTATCCAAAGTAATGGATTTGCTTCAATTGTGTTGTAAAAGCCAGAAAAATCTAAATCAATCCTCCTCCGGCAATTCCAGCACGGTTTCTTTGAGCTCCTCTTTTGGGTTGAGGCCTTTTTCGAAACTCAGAATCAATGCAGGAAGCAGGAACAGGTTGGCAGCCAAACCGGTAAACAGTGTCACAGCTGTGAGCCAGCCTAAAGCCTGGGTGCCCCCAAAACCGCTGAAGATAAAAATAAGGAATCCGGCAAATAGCGCTACCACGGTGTAAATCATGCTTAAACCTACTTCCATAATGGTAACACTTAAGGCTTCCCGCAGCGTCATATTGCCATGCAGCAAATGCCGGCGGAACGTGGACATAAAGTGAATGGTGGCGTCTATCGTTATCCCGAAGGCTATACTAAATACCAGAATGGTGCTGGGTTTTAGCGGAATATTAAGGAAACCCATAATCCCGGCAGTAATAAACAGCGGCAAAATATTGGGGATAATGGAAATGATAATCATTTTAATGGACGGGAACATGAGTCCCATAGTAAGCGAGATAATGAGCAGGGCCCATAAAGTACTCTGCACAAGGCTACTATACAGGTATCCGTTACCTTTCAGGAATATGGCGCTGGTGCCGGTAATCGACACCTCGTATTTTTCGTTGGGGAAAATCTTATCGGCAATCTGGCGCACCTCGGTCATTACGCTGTCCATGCGCCGGCTGCCTACATCCTTCATTTGGTAGCTAATGCGCAGCATGGTTTTGGTGCTGTCTATCATACCATCTATAATGGTTCTTCTATCGCCTGGTTTGCGATCGGGGAAGTAACCCTGCAAAATAGACATATCGGTAACTTTAGGTACCCTGTAGTTCAGCACATTGTCGTCCGAGTCAATATCGCGTTTATAGGCATAGTTGGCAAACGACACTACTTCGGCCAGTGACATAGGCTTGCTAAATTCACTAAACCTGCGCATGGCTTTCTGAAACTGATTTACCTTAATTATCGCTTCAGGCTCGGCCGCATAACCCACCGAATCGGTTTTAACCACCACTTCAAAAGGCATAGCCCCGCGGAAATTGCGCTGCACAAACTCCAGGTCGCGGTAAATTTTGCTTTTATGCGGAATATCATCCACCATAAATGCCAGGGGTTTTAAGCGCAGCATATAAACACTGCTTAGCGCCGTAACCGCTACGCACCAGAAATAAATGCGGCGTTTGCGGTTAAATGCGTTGAATTTTACCCAACTCAGGAAATTGTTTACGTTTTTATTTTCTAAATGTTCGGTTTGTTTATCACTTGGAACCGGCAAAAAGCTATACAACACTGGTATTCCAATGATGTTTACAAAATAGATGATGTTAATGGTTATGAAGGATACGATCCCAAATTGCTCCAGCACTACGGTTTTGGTAAAGTAAAAAGTACCGAAACCAATAGCCGTGGTAAAGTTGATAAGGAAGGTAGCCACCCCAATGCGAGAAATAATGCGGGCCAGACCCAGGGCTTTGTTTCTGTGCCGGCGATACTCCTCGTGGTACTTATTAATAAGGTAGATGGTATTCTGCACCCCGACGACAACGAGCACAGGTGGTAAAGTACCGGTAAGAATATTGAGTTTATAACCCAGAAATGCATTCACCGCCAGCATAATTACCACACCCAGGGCAATAAAAATGAGGGAGATGAGCAGGGTACTGATGCTGCGGAAAAAAACCAGTATAAGTAATGCAGTAACAGCAAAGGCAATTACGGTAAACAGCACTATTTCGCGGCGCACACTGGTTACATTTTCAGTGCGGATAAAAGGCAATCCAGTATAGTGCATTTCCAGCTTGTTGCGATTTCCGAATTCATCGAATTTGCTTTGAATTCCGCGTATCAGCTTTACCCGGCCGGGGCTGTTGAGTAAACTGTCTTTTACGCCAATAACGCACAGAGCCACATGACTGGTGTCGTTATACAGCAAGGCATCGTAAAATTTAAGGCCATGAAAAACCTCCGACATACTATCCAGCGCGGCCTGATCTTTAACAGGATGCGGGGCAAAGGGCACCAGTCCGAATTTATCGGAAGTATCAATTTTTAGGTTAAAAATACGGGCTGGGCTGGCCAGTTCTAATACCCCGGGGATCTTGGAAATATCATCGCAAAGTTGGCGGTACTCATTAAATATTTTAAGCCGGAAGAGGTCATCGCTTTTGAATGCTATCACCAATTTATTTCCGTCTTCGCCAAAGGTTTTTTTGAATGCCTGATAGGCCTGAAAATCCGGATCATCATCGGGCACCAGTTTGGAAAGTTCGTATCCTAATTCTGCTTTGGTGGCGTAGAATACTGAAACTCCGCTGAAAAGGAGCAGAACTACACTAAAAAATACGCGTTGTTTAAGAATAAACGTTGCTATGCGATCCCACATGTTTGAAGGGGGCAAAGATAAGCAAATTGTTGTATGGGTATTGGGTTTTGGCGGGTATATAAAACAAAACAGCCTTGCTTTGAGGGCAAGGCTGTTTGATTGATTTTGAGTTTAATTACTCGGCAACAACTTCGATGTTAACAGTAGCGTTAACTTCTTTAAAGAGGTTAATAACTGCCTGATAGCTGCCCAGCATTTTGATATCATCCACTACAATTTTGCGGCGATCTACCTCAACACCTTTATCTTTCAGTGCATTGGCAACCTGCAAACCTGTAACAGAACCGAAAATTTTACCAGAAGTACCTGCTTTAGCGGCGATGGTAACTGACATTCCGTTTAATTTTTCGGCAATGGTATCTGCATCTTTGCGCAGTTTATCCATTTTAAAACCACGTTGGCGAATATCTTCGGCCAGCATTTTAAGGGCACTTTCAGTAGCCAGTTTGGCTTTTCCTTGTGGTACTAAGTAATTGCGGCCATAGCCACTTTTTACTTCAACCACATCGTCTTTATGGCCCAGGTTTTTTACGTCTTGTGTTAAAATAATTTTCATTGCTCTGTCTCCTGTCTTATTTTAAACCGTCGGCTACGAAAGGCATCAAGGCAATGTGACGGGCGCGTTTAACGGCCTGGGTAACTTTGCGTTGATATTTCAGTGAGGTACCAGTGATACGACGAGGAAGGATTTTACCTTGCTCATTCACAAATTTCAACAAAAACTCCTTGTCTTTGTAATCAATATACTTGATGTGGTGTTTTTTAAACCTGCAGTATTTTTTCTTTTGAATTACCTGCGGGGTTTGGTTGAAAATGAAATTTACTTCCTTGCTCATGCTTCGATTTCCTCCTTAATGGCTTTAATTTCTGCAACAATCTCCGGAGTTTTCTCAGGTTTTGGTGCGCTAACTTCACCACGGCGGCGTTTGTCGTTGTAGATAACACCGTTTTTGTCGAGTTTCACTGTGAGGTAACGCAGTACGCGTTCGTCGCGGCGAAATGCAATTTCCATGACTTTCACGAATTCAGGACCAGCCTGGTATTCGAATAAATGATAAAATCCCGTGCCTTTCTTTTGGATCGGATAAGCTAATTTGGTTAGTCCCCAGTTTTCTTCGTGGACCATTACTCCTCCATTACCTGTGATCAACTCTCTGTAGCTTTTAACAGCGTCTTTCATCTGCTGTTCAGAGAGCACGGGTGTTAATATGATCACGGTTTCATATTGGTTGTGGCTCATTGTTTTTTCTCCCCGGTTATTTTCGGGGCTGCAAAATTAATGCTTTTCCCTGATTTTACAATACCCCAGGGCCAATTTTAAAGCAAATAACACTTAAGGCTGCCCTTTTTTCAATGTGGCATAAGCCCTAGATTCGGCAAAACTCCACTCCTGCCAGGTTTTAGCCTTGTATCTCTCCAAAAAATTGAGTGTACGCGACTCAATCATTTCGGCCGCCGATTGATTGCCAATGGTGTCTTTATAGCCAAATCCCTTTTCTAACTGATATGCTTTAATTTCGGCAAGTTTATCCTTGTATTCCCACAATGCAGGAAGTGTATGGTCGGGCATTTCCAGTAAAAATTCCATATGCACAAACGAGTTTTTATAATGGCCCAGGTTATAAGAGGTAATAATCCCACTCCAGTTAAACAATCCGCTAGCCGCCAGGGTACCAAAGGCTAAGGCCAGGTTGCGATTCATCCAGTAGCGGTAAGTATGTTGTTTCTGTACTTTTACAAACACCAGCCACAAGCCCGCAAATATGGCAGCCAGGAAAAAGAAAACCCCAATGCGCTTATAGGCCAATCCGTAATATTCTACATAATGATAATTGCGCAATGCCACACTGATGGCTAAAAAAGCGTTCTGGGCTATCCATATGAACACCAGGGTGCGAAGGGTACGCGATTTTGAAAAAAAGTTGAGGTTGCCCCTGAAAAAATACACAATTAAGCCTACCGAAATAAGTATGCTGATGATGAGATACCAAGTGCCTTCGTGCACAAAACTTTTCAGCAATTGTCCGTTCCAGGTAAAGCCAATCCATACCACATTTACATCGGCTATATTCAGTAACAAAAGCAAAATATTTAAACTCAATATCAGAAAAAAAGCAGCCTTGTATTCGTGCATCAAAGCCTGCCCCATACCTCTGAAACGCGGTGGACCTGTTTTTCTACCTTTTAATTGACGCATGATGCGCGGATTGGCCTGGCTCCACTTATCTACCAAGGATTGCAGCGGGGCTCTGAATACAAACAAAGCGGTAACAATCAACCCCAGAATAAAAGTAAAAATGGCACCAAAGCGAAGGAATCTTGTAAAATGGCCAATCTGATCGAGTATCTGCCCGAGGTATTTTTCAAATAAGGGGTTGCTGCGGCTATAAAACACCAGAAACAGGAAAATAATAACCAGGGGAATGAGGTAAATCACAAACCTGTCAACCAATTTGGTTTTGCGTTTTTTTCGGCTAAAAACAGGGCCGTTGGTAAGCATTTTTCCTGTGGAGGCAACTGGCGCAATTACTCCGTGTTGCAAGGCTGCTGAAACCTGCTCCAAATTGGGTGCATAAGCAACACCGGCCATAAACCACATGGAAAACAATAGCATGGTTCTAGACCATAATTCGCCGTGATAGGCTGCTGCAATGGCAAGTAAAAGTACGGCCACCATGCTTCCCCAGAGCAACATACTGCGTTTACCAGAAGCGCTGAGGTAATATGTAACCCCAACAGCAAAGAGTGCAAAAATGGATTGGTTTACACCTGCGGCTTGTTCGTAAAACAGCCACAGGAAAATACTTGCTCCCACGAGGGTAAGTGAGCCTGCAATTTTATTCATGGATTGAAATCACAAAACGAAGATATGGGTATAATATTTTAGTGAAGATTGAAATGTCTGTGAATGGGTAAAAAAATCGGATGGTCCCACCAAGATTTGACAACTTTATAAAAGTTGTCAAATCTGGTGGGGGGGGTAAATCAGGGTACTGGATCGTACCCACTTCCACCCCATGGATGACAGCGTCCAAAGCGGCGCGCAGTAAGCCTGAATGCTTTAAAGAATCCATATTTTTTAAACGCTTCTACCCCATACTCGCTGCAGGAGGGTGTAAACCGGCAACTTTTGGGAAAAAGCGGCGATAGGGCGTATTGGTAAAACCGTATAAGTCCGATGGCTATTTTACTGATGACTGATCGCATGGTTGAGTTTGCCTACGAGTTGATTAAATTTGGGTTTTACACTTACAAAATCGGGCAATTCGGCGCCTGTGTAAATAATGGCCAAAGCGGCCTGTTTGCCACCGGTTTTCAGGGCTTGGTAAATGGATTGTTTTTCAAACCGGTATAATTCGCGCATAATCCTTTTCACCCGATTGCGATCTGTGGCGCGTTTAAACCTTTTTTTACCTACTACAAACATAACCTGGGCCGGAACTGTGGCAATTGGCAATTGGGTAAAAACCGCATTGATGCGAAAGGGGTAGCTACTAACGAAAAAACCGGGCTTAAATAGCCCGGCAATTATCTTTTCACTACAAAGCTTTTCTGCTTTGCGAAATCTGAAGTCTGGTTGTTGTGTTGTCTGGTTTTTCACAGACGCGGCCCCATCTGATTAGCCTTTGTGGCCTCTTTCGTTAGAGGTGGTAAGGCTGTGGCGACCACGGGCACGACGGGCGGCCAATACACGGCGACCGTTGGCAGAGCTCATACGTTTACGAAAACCATGGCGGTTTCTGCGTTTGGTATTGGATGGTTGGTACGTACGCTTAGTCATGTCTTATCTAAAATTTTGGGGCTGCAAAAATAGGAAACGGATTTTAATTTTCAAAGCAGGTATAGAAAATATATCCATTATCCTGTGAAAAGGTTTTTTAGCTAACACCACTTCCGGCTGCTACAGCCTCAGCCGGACTCACAAAAACCAACTTACCATTGCTGTCTTCGGCCATCAAAATCATACCCTGACTTTCAATGCCGCGCATTTTTCGGGGTGCCAGGTTGGCCAACAATACTACCTGCCTTCCTACAACCTCATCGGGGGTGTAGTGCAAGGCTATGCCACTTACAACCGTGCGCTGTTCGTTACCGACTTTCAGTGTTAGCTTCAATAATTTATCGGCTTTTTCTACTTTTTCAGCCGCTTCTACGGTGGCAATTCGCAAGTCCAGTTTTGCAAAATCATCGTATTGGATTTCGGGCTTACTCTCGGGTTCAGGTTCTGTTGGAGTTTCGTTTACTACACTGGCATTTGCGGCCGCGATTTCTTTCATTTTGTTTAGTTTTTGCAATTGCAGCTCCATGGCTTCGTCTTCTACTTTATTAAATAGCAAAACAGGTTCGGATAAAATATGCCCGGCCGGCAATCCTGCAGCCAGTTTGCCATCGCGCCAAAACCAACGCACCATGGTAAGTAACGGAATTAAATTTAACTGTTGGCAAAGTTTATCGTGTGTAAAGGGCAAAAAGGGCTCAGATGCCATAGCCAGGTTGGCACAAATTTCAATAGCGAAGTTCAGCACATCGCCGGTTTCTTCGGGGTTTTCTTTTACCAGTTTCCAGGGCTCAGTTTCGGTAAGAAATTTGTTGCCAATCCGCGCAAGGTTCATAAACTCACCCAGTCCATCTCTGAATCGGTACTCGTCCATTGCGCTGCGCATTTTTTGGCTGGTAAGTTCCATATCGCGGCGGGCCTCAAATTTGAGCCCTTCAAACCTGCCTTTTTCTAAAGCCGGCGGCACTTTGCCTTCGAAAAACTTTTGTGTGAGTACCATAACCCGGTTTACAAAATTGCCTAAAATGGCTACCAACTCGCTGTTTACCCGGGTTTGGTAATCCTTCCAGGTAAATTCGCTGTCTTTGGTTTCTGGCAAAATGCTTCCCAAAACGTAGCGCAACTCATCTTGCTTTCCAGGAAATTCTTCCAGGTATTCGTTTAGCCATACCGCCCAGTTTCGGCTGGTACTAATTTTATCGCCTTCTAAGTTTAAAAATTCATTGGCAGGAACCTGTTTGGGCACCACATAACCATTGCCGCGCAAATGCAACATGGCAGGGAAAATGATACAATGGAAAACTATATTGTCTTTGCCTATGAAATGAATGAGTTCAGAATCTCCTTTCCACCATTCTTCCCAGTCCCAGGGGCGTAGTTCGCGGGTGGCACTGATGTATCCAATCGGGGCTTCAAACCATACATAAAGCACTTTTCCCTCGGTGTCGGGCAATGGTACTGGCACACCCCAATCCAGGTCGCGGGTCATGGCACGGGGTTTCAGGCCGTCGTTCAACCAGCTTTTGCATTGACCTAATACGTTTGATTTCCAATCGGAATGACCATTGATATAAGCGTCTAAAAATTCTTTCTGCAGCTTATCCAAAGGCAGGTACCAGTTTTTTGTAGGTTTCATTACGGGTACATTGCCACTGAGTGCACTGCGGGGATTTTTAAGTTCCAGCGGACTTAGGGTACTGCCACAGTTTTCGCACTGATCGCCATATGCATTGGGATTTCCGCAAACGGGGCAGGTACCGGTTATATATCTGTCGGCCAAAAATTGTTTGGCCTCTTCATCATAATATTGCTCAGTTACCTCTTCGGTGAAAGCACCTTTATCAAATAAATCTTTAAAAAACTCTTGCGAAGTTTGTTTATGTGTTTCGCTACTGGTGCGGCTATAGATGTCAAAGCCAATACCCAAATCCTTAAAACTTTTACCAATAATATTATGGTACCGGTCTACTACTTCCTGCGGGGTAATACCCTCTTTTTTTGCCCGTATGGTAATGGGTACTCCATGTTCATCGCTGCCACAAATAAACATTACATCTTTGCCCATATTGCGCTGATATCTTACATAAATATCAGCCGGCAGATAAACTCCGGCAACGTGGCCAATGTGAACAGGTCCATTTGCATATGGCAAAGCAGCGGTAACAGTAATTTTCGGCATGATTTCGGCCTGCAAAGATAAGAACCCTGTTCAAAATTTATTTTAGCCAAAATTTATTTTTTGCCGGTGTACATTTATACGACTGATAGAATGCTATAAATTATCTAGTGCGGAATGCAGCAACTGTATTAATTAAACACATATAACTCAATAATAATTTATGTCAAAATAATTGCTATCAAAATAACACTACAACAATGTAGTATAGTGCTACAAATGTGTTCATACAAGTAAAACATTAATCGAAAATAAAAGCATAATATTCCAATTTAATATTACAGCAATATAATTTTTATATATTTGAAACATAAATTCACATTAAATGAAATACGCACATCGCATAGAAATTATAGAAGAGAAGCAATTGGCAGCCATGGGTATGGAAATGAGTTTTGCAGAAAACAAAACCGGCTTGCTGTGGTTGAATTTTATGACCGTACGCCACCATATTCAAAGCCGAAAGGACGAAAATTTAATTTCCATGCAAATCTATAATGAGGGTTTTTTTGATCTTTTCAACCCACATAATACCTTTAAAAAATGGGCTGCAGCAGAAATTCATTTACCTGCCATAATCCCCACTAATATGGAATTGGTAACAATTCCTGCGGGTATGTATGCCATATTTGAATACAAAGGATTGAATACGGATACAAGTGTTTTTGAATACATATTGCAAGAGTGGTTGCCAAAATCGGCCTATGCGCTGGATAATCGTCCGCATTTTGAAATATTAGGACCCAAATACCGCAATAATGACCCCAATTCTGAAGAGGAAATCTGTATTCCAATAAAACCAAAATAACCCCGTGGCTGTTGTAGCAGTAGCATATCCAAATTTGGCCGAGAGCGATTTTCAGCGGATTCAAAATTTTAGAATTGAATATGACTTCCTTTATTACAACATAATCAATCCACATTTTACCCTGTTTTTTCCTACCCAACAATTTGATATTAACACAGTAATAAGTGAGGTAGAAAACATGAGTGCATTGGTTAAAGCTTTTGATTTTACAGTGCATGCGGCTACTGTAAAACAAGATGATTTTAAATCAGTATTTCATACTTTTTTAATTGCTGTAAAAGGGTTTAGCGAAATTGAAAACCTGCACGATTGCTTATACAAAGGTGCCTTAGAGCCCGCATTGTTAAAACATATTAAATATCAACCACATATTACCATTGGCAATGCAACCGAATTGTTTTTAGTAGAGGAAATGGTAAGCAAATGGAATTCTGAATGTGAAGTTATTTCAGGTAGAATTGACTCTATAAGTGTATTAGATTATACAGGCACGCAGATAAAAGAGCTGGCGCGGTTTGCACTCCAAAAGTAAATGAATTTTTATTTTCTGCTGTAGTTTTTGGTATTGCATCTCATTTTTTCTATATTGCCTCTCAATTATAAACTATGATAGTTTTCGGAACCAACAATTATGCCTTAAAAACCATAGATCCTATGGATATTGGAGTTGACCCATCAGCCTTGCATGGCCTTAAAATTCAGCGCCGTCAGAAGTATTTTCACCTGATGTTTATTCCAACCTTTCCGATTGGACAATACTGGGCCCTAATCAATATGCACCTACATCGGATATAGTAATGCGTTTGGAACAAATTCAGTACAGTAAAAAACACCTGATTTGGTCATTTTCTCTTCCGCTATTGATAATTTTGGGAATGTTGATTTTTCAACTATCCGAAGCAGCCAAACATCGATGTTATAAGCAATTTGAGAGTGAAAGAAATAAAAAGATAGAAGCGTTGTTTTCTGATAAAAAACACAATGCCGAATTGCTTAAAAAATATCAAACCATTGTGCATCTGACTGACTCATTGACAAGTGTTGAATCAAAAGATTCGTTAGTAAATAATTTAATCAGCCACCAGGTATTGGAAATTATGGCCTACATTTATCAAAAAGACAGCAGCAAAAAACCATTGGCCGAATCTGATATGACACCTTCGAATACGCGCACCCTTTATATAAAAAAGGGGAAAAAAGCCGACATTCATCATGCTTTGCTTGATTCCAATATTGTAAAAGTATTGAAAGGTGAAATTAGTATAAATAATATATTTAATACATATAATTGGGAAGAACAATTTAAGAATTTCGAAACCCTTTCTTACTTGTTAATTTCGCTTGAGAAACAGTATTTCCTTCCTTCCTATAAAAACGAAAAAGAATTTAATACCGGCGTAATTAAATGTCAATCCTATTTATGTAAAATATCACCCCAAAAGGTAATAACTGGCCGCGAAATATATGCCATGAACAGCGATACAGTGCGATATATAAAGTATCAAAATTCATCCGGATATAATGCTGCGGCAATGAAGCTGCACCTGGATTTAACCAACAATGTTAAACGTAACATACTCAAAGCATTTGGCTTTGAAGCGCTAAACTACAACAACGACTATTTATAATACATACATAAATACCATAGGGATAATCCTATTTTTGTAGCCAATATGCGCAAAATAACTGTATTTAATTTCCTGTCCCTCAACGGATTTTATAAGGGACCTTTTAATGACATCAGCTGGCACCGGCATGGCGAAGAAGAGAATGTATTCTCAGAAGAAATGCTTGCTTTGGGGCATATTTTGTTGTTTGGGCGTCATACTTACGAAATGATGGCCGGATACTGGAGCAGTGAACATGCTTTGGCCAACGATCCGATTGTAGCAGAAAAAATGAACAGCGCAGAGAAATGGCTGGTATCAAAAAGCATTCAAAATCCTGAATGGCAAAATACCCAAACCCTGGAAAACGATTTCATTGAAGAAATTAAATTGCGTAAATCACAACCCGGTAAAAACATTACCATTTTGGGCAGTGGAAGTATTGTTACGCAGCTTGCCAACACAGGACTGATAGACCAGTTTGAAATTATGATAGATCCCATTGCTATAGGCGAAGGGACATCATTTTTGCAACACCTCAATCAACCCCTTGAACTGCAATTAAGCCATACCCGGGTGTTTAACAGTGGCACAGTTTTGCTCAGTTATAATGTTATAAACCTCTAATTGTGCAATGAAATCGCAGCGTATTTGCCCAAACGGACATAGCTATATCAAAAGCAGCACTTGCCCGGTTTGTCCTATTTGTGAAGCAGGTAAAAGTATGGCTGATACCCGCATACCTAAACTTGCAGCACCTGCCCGCCGTGCATTGGAAAATGCCGGAATTCAGTCCTTAAACGATTTTGCTTCGTTCACCGAAAATGAAATTATGGGCTGGCATGGAATGGGTCCCAATGCATTTTCAAAGATATTAATGGCCTTAAAAGAAAATAAAATTCAATTGAAAAAATGACTGCTGAACACAATCAATACCTGGAAATTGGGCGAAGCTTGCCCGGCGCTGAAGAAAGCCAGATGTTTGGCAAACCGTGTTTTAAAATTAATGGGAAAGCTTTTATGTCGTTTTTCAATAATGAAATGGTGTTCAAGCTCAGTGGTGAAATGCATTCCGAAGCCCTGAGTTTAGATGGCTCAAAGCAGTTCGACCCATCGGGCAAAGGCCGCCCAATGAAAGAGTGGGTGCAAGTTGCAGGATACTATGCCGATAAATGGCCTGTATTTGCAGCAGCAGCCTTGAAATTTGTAGAAATGACGAATAAAAAATAATAAGGCAAGGTTTTTGCGGTTAAGTTAATCGCATGAAATCTTCTGTATTTGTTATCTTTAGCCTAATTGCATTTTCGGCATCAAAAATAAAAGCCGATTTAATTCCCGGATTTAATAATCAAGCTTGTACATGGAATGCCTCAGATATATTAGTGGCAAAGCTTTCCCATGATACCAGCGGTGAATTTGAAATTTTAGAAACCTTAAATGGTACCCAAAAGCCTGGTACCAAAATCACTTTACCTTTTATTAAAAATATTCACCAGACATTTAAGTTTAAGGACAATAATCGTACGCAAAGTGCTGCTGGATTAGCCGATTCGATTAAATGTGAACGCGTAATTTTATACTTGAGAAAAACCAATGATAACCAATGGGTCCCTGCATCTTTTGATTCATCGATGGAGAAATATTATTCGGGTACTAATAGCAATCAGCTATATGGTTCATTCATGCAAATATCGATGGCCTGGATAATTAGGGACAATGTTTATGGATTTTCGCAAAACATGAATCCCGGCCCCCTTGAACTCAATGCACAAATTCAATTTTATTCCCAAAATCCAAATCAAATCCGTTATTTTACAGAGACTTCATTTAAATCGGATATATTAAAAAATATACATTTAAAAAACAGATTGCTAGCGATTGAAAAAATAGAAAATTCAAAAATAAAAGTAGATTCTCTAATCCCCCTTTTTCCTAGCCCACAAATTTTAAATCATGCAACTGCCATGGATTTGCTGTTGAAAACCCTTGCAAATTGTGGTACAGATGCTTACACTGGTATCAAACTAATGTTGGATACTATAGACCCGGTTTTTGCTTCTGAAAACAGACTTGCATCACTTTTATTATGGCGGTTTGCACAGGTTGGCGGTTCAAAAACCGAACCTATTTTGAATCTAATGTTAAAAAAAGAATTTCGTTTTTGGCAATCAGAACCGGATTTTGCCAGCGCATTAATCGAAAAAAATAAAGCTGAAATCATTTTTTATACACTTTATGGTCTGGCTGCACTGCCATACCCCGGATGCAAAGAATGCAATTTAACGGTATCGGAAGTATACTCATTCTTTAATCAAAACCCCAAATTGCCTATGCAGGCAGACATTATCAAAACCTGCCGGCAGATTTTGGACAAACCATAAATCTATTTGGCTCTTTTTTGCTAAGTTTGCCGGGCATTTGCCTGATGGAAGAGTTTTACAACAGCACTTTTAACAATGAGAACCTTACGCTTGGAGAGTACGAAAAATGTACCTTTCAGAATTGTGTTTTATTGGAAGCTGATTTAAATGATTTTAAATTTACGGATTGCATTTTTGAAAATTGCAATCTAAGCATGGCACACATTCAAAATACTGCGTTTAAAAATGTACTTTTCCGCAATTCCAAGCTGTTGGGATTAAATTTTGGCCATTGCGACACGTTTCTATTCGCGGTAAGATTCGAAAATTGTTTGCTTAATTTAGCTTCATTTTTTAAACTAAAAATGAAAGGTACCCATTTTATAAATTGCCAAATGCATGAAGTAGATTTGGTGCAAACCGATCTAACACAGGCCATTTTTAACCACTGCGATTTGGCAATGGCAAAATTTGACAATACCATACTTGAAAAAGCCGATTTGCGTGAAGCTTTTAATTACTCCATCAATCCAATTACCAACCGCTTAAAGAAGGCCCGATTTTCGCGTGCAGGGATTGCCGGGTTGTTGGATGCCTATGATATCGAAATAGAATAAAATACTTGTTGCAACAAACGCCAATTTCCTATTTCACCAGGAAATCCATTCTGTATATTTTGCAGGTCGTTTTGTTAAAAATTTAATAATTCATAGACTGTATGTTCAAATTTTCAATTTATTTACATATATATTTGCCCATTCCGCTATAGGATAACACCCAACGCTACCCATGTCAAACCATCAGATAGAAATTATTTTAAGCCGGCAATTGGCAGATTGCCTATCGATACCCATATTTTTAACAGACCCCGACGGCAACCTGTTGTATTACAACGAACCGGCCGAAGAACTGCTGGGTTTGCGCTATGAAGAAACGGGTAGCATGCCTGTAGAACAATGGTCTACCATCTTCCATCCCAAGGATGCAGAAGGGAATGCCTTAAAACCCGAAGATTTACCATTGGTAAAAACCTTAACCAACCATCATCCCTCACACGGCGAGTTTTGGATAAACAGCATGAATGGGGAATTCAATAAAATCTCTGTTACTTCCTATCCGATTATGGGACGTCCGCACAGATTTTTAGGGGCCGTCGCTATTTTCTGGAAAAGTAACGAGTCATGAAAGTAACCATCTGGGGTTGTAGGGGTTCATTGCCTTCTCCGGGTCCGGAGAATAACCATTACGGAGGCAATACATCCTGCGTAGAAGTGTGGCACAATGATACCCTCCTGATTCTGGATGCCGGATCTGGAATACAAAGACTGGGGGGCAGTTTACCACGCAATATTTCGCGCATTGATATTTTACTTACCCATCTTCACCTCGACCACATAATGGGTTTGGGATTTTTTCAGCAACTATACAACCCCAATGTGCAGGTAAATATTTGGGGACCTACCAGTTCGGGCGAGAGCCTGGAAAAACGCCTTAAACGGTACCTTTCACCTCCATTATTTCCGGTGCGTTTGCAGGATTTGCCTTCCAAACCCAATATTTTGGAAATTAACCAAAGTAGTTTTCAGATTGGTCCATTTCAAATTAATAGCGAATATATTTGTCACCCCGGTCCTACGGTTGGTTATCGCATAAGCGATGGCAATGCAGTGCTGGCCTATATGCCCGATCATGAGCCTGCTTTAGGTTCGGCCGATTTTCCCCACGAACCGGAATGGACCAGTGGCTATAATATTGCCTTTGAAGCCGATTTGTTGTTGCACGATGCTCAATATTGGAAAGAAGAATACAAATCCTGTGTGGGTTGGGGCCACAGTTCGGCCAATGATGCATTGAAATTTGCAAAACTTACAAAAGCAAAAAAAATATTGTTTTTTCATCACGATCCTTCTCATTCTGATGAACAATTGCAAAAGCTTTTCAATGATTCAGTAAGCGGCCAAAACCTTCCTTTTGAAGCTGGTATTGCAGCAGAAGGAAATACCATACAACTTTAATATTATAGGCTTTTATTGTATTTTTGAAAAACCTGAAAAGGTTAATTAAAATTAATATGCCTCACCACTATAATTACGAAACTGTATCTGAAGCAGTAAATGACCTGCGCCAACGCGGTTACTCGATTGATTTTAATATTAAAGATCAAACTTTGATTTGCTCGGCCGGTGAATTTAACCCCGCGCATTTTACAATCGCAGAAATTTTCAGATATGAAGGCGATTCGGACCCAGGTGATGAAGCCACCGTTTACGGCCTGATTTCCGATAACGGCTTGAAAGGTATTTTGGTAACTGGTTATGGCTCCTCCACAGATGAGGTTACAGAAATGGTATTAAAACAGCTAAAAACACAGAAATAAAGGTGAATATTCGATTGCGACCATGGCATTTAGATGATTTACCCGAACTGGTAAAACTGGCCAATAACATCAATATTTCAAAGTATATGACAAATACTTTTCCATTTCCGTATGCCGAAGAAAATGGTCGCAAATTTATTGCATTTGCTACCTCAGAACCTCTAACCAGAATATTTGCCATTGAACTAAACGGAAAACTTGCAGGCGGCATAGGTGTACATCCGCAATCTGATATTATGGAAAAAAATGCTGAATTGGGTTATTGGCTGGGCGAGGATTATTGGGGCCAGGGAATAATGTCTACTGTAATTCCGCAAATAATCGAATTTGCATTTAAAAATCTGCCCATCACGCGCTTATATGCAAGGCCCTTTAGCAACAATTACGCATCGCAGCGTGTACTCGAAAAAAACGGATTTAAACTCGAAGCGAAAATTGCACAGAATATTTATAAAAATGGTGAGTTTTTAGATGAATTAATTTACGCTGTGAGAAACCCTTGAAAAGTCCATGCCATCGAAAACAATATTTGAAGTAAGCGAAAAAATAAGTGCTTTACTGGCTGAAAAAGACAGTGAAGCATTACAATTAAAAGCCCAATACGAAAGTTACTGGCGTCGGGGTTTAAATTTTGCAGTGCTTGCCGCAATTACATTTGCTATCTCCACCAGCGTTAAATTTCCGGCTGTTGTAAATTTAATTCTTACCCTTGCCGAGTTGATTTTTTTGGTGCTTGCATTCATCATTGTATTACAGGTAAATAATAATAAAATAAAATTAAAGCGCATTTCCATCCGCACAGAATCAGAACAATTGCGGGTAATGGAAGCTTTGGTTCAGGGCGGTATTCCATTAAAAAAATTAAATAATACTCTGGGTTCTTATCAGGGTGTAGATCCACGCATTGCAGCCCTTGAGGAGGAGGCAATTGCATTAAACAATCCGCAACTGAATATCCCTATTGCGGTTGAAGAATTAACCGAATTAATCACCCAACAAATAGAATACCACAAAGGGCCTAAAAGAATTCTCAAATTTGAAAATAAATTAAAAAAAGCCGAATCCTGGCTAAAGTACTTGCGTTGGGTATTTTACCTGGGAGCTGCTTCCCATTTATTTACAGTAGTATGCGAGTGGCAAGAAATTGATCCCTTTCATATCACCCATTTCACCCATGAATTTGGCCTGTTGTGCTGCACCCTGGTTCCTCCCGCCTATGCCTGGATTGAGGGCAGAAAGTATTTTGAGGAATGGGAACGTTTTCTGGGTGAATCATTAATAATGGTTGAGTATTTTCAAAATCAACTACAGAAAATCAGTAATGAGCCCCAGAATATTGTGCTGTATGCCCACGAAATTCGCGAGGATATGGACAGAGAGAATCGTACCTGGAAAATTCTGATGGAGTTTAAATCCTTAAATGGAATATAAAAAGGGAAGCGAATCAGGCACGATTTTTTCTCTATATAAAGCAAATGGACGGCAGGGAATTGAAACCACAGGAAGACTTGGAAACCAGCACCGACAGGCGCACCCTAACTGATTTGCTTACCAGTGCGGTTACCATTTTTAGCAGGTTAGTAGCTATTCCCGTATTTATTTTTGCACATAAATCACTGCCCAATCCAGACTGGGCCTTTCATCTTGACCGGATTATTCTGCTCATTGTGGTTTTTGGAATTACAGAATTGCTTATAAAATTATTTCGAAATTTTGTAATAATCTGCATGCTCGTTGCCATAATCTATCTCACCGTAGGCAGTATTACCGGTAAATACGGATTTACCGAAATGGTGCGAGATTATAAAACCATGGTAGTAAGCATGTACGAAAGCCCGGATCCCCAAAAATTTATTGCTTCAAAACTGGTTTTGTTTCCAAACAGAAATGATATTGTTGCAGCCATTGACTATGGCAATCCGGAGGTGAGAGATTTTGCATTAAAAGCTGTTTCAAAACATTTTGTCCGCGAACAAAAAAATACCGGCTACCGCACCGCCATTCAGTGCTTTGCAATTTTTAAAGAAATAAATGCCAATTGGATTTATGTAAGCGACCCCAAAAGCCGCGAATACTACGCCCTAGCCAGCGAATCGCAGGCCCTGCTTGCCGGCGATTGTGACGATTACAGTATACTTATGGCAGCCTGCATCAAATCGGTTGGGGGCACTGCCCGGCTTATCCATACACAAGACCATCTTTACCCTGAAATGTTAATTGGCAGCCGGCAAAACATGGAAGAAATTAATTATATCATCAAACGTGAATTATTTATAAACGAAAGCAGAGGAAAATCATTGCATTTTCACATTGATGAAAACAACCAGATTTGGCTCAACATGGATTATACCGCACGCTACCCTGGAGGCAATTTTATGTCGGAAAAAAATCTGGGCGTTATTGCACTTTAAATACTGCTGCTTGTTAGAGATTTGTAAAACCTGGTATTAGCCCTTTAAGGGTATTTCAAATCACCGAAAATATATAACAGATTACTTACATTTGCTTGCAACTTAGCAAATCAGGTATAAGCCATATAAGGTTGTATACCCCTTTGTAAACTATATGGCATCGTTGCGAAATTCACATACCGAAGAATTGCACTTGTTGGTTCGCAAATTCGGCGAAAACCATGAGCAGGCGAAACTGGCAAAACTCAAACAATTTTCGGGTATGATGCCCGAAAACGCATCGGTATTAATTCAATACCATGATGCATTGCTTTTTATTCGGGCTTATCCCGATAGTAAACCACTGCTAAAACTGGCAGAAAAAGAATTGCTAAGAATAAATAACATCGCTGCACAGTTGGTTAAAACAGGTAAATCCAAAGACCTAAGTATTTTGGAAGGAAGCGGGCTTGCAGGCACAGAAACGGTAGCCCATTTTTCCTGGGGATTAACCCGGTATCTGACTCAAAATTATCCGCAAAATGTATCATTATATTCCATTGAAGGGGATGGCTCACGTCTGCAGGAAATTTTACAGTTTTCGGTTTCGGATTTTGAAAAAGATACCATTCCGGCTGATACTGAAGACATAGTTAAATGGCTGGAAACACAGGCCCGATATGCGAAAACAAGCAGTCTGGCTATTCTCATAAATGCCATCCAAACCGCCGCAGATCACGATTTGCATCGCAGTTATATTTTTGAGAATACACAAATTTTTATCCGGGTTTTATTTAATTCCAAAATGAATTTCCGAAGCCGGATTGCTCTGCCAATTGAAAGTCATTACTGGCAAACCATGCCCTTACAAAAGCAAATTGATTTAACTGATTTAAATCAAAATAAAAATGCCCAAGGGATAAATATGGATGCCCAGGCATTGCTCAACACGGCACGTTTATCCTTGCTATCATTAAACAAAGAAACCGACCCGATTACCTATGCACACGAGCCCGAATCGCATTTATTTGATATGGGTAACGGATTGCAAATAGCACTTTTTCATCTTAATCCTGAATTCAGATTGCCCCTTGAAATCTATGCAGGATATATGGCCTTCCGAAACGGAATTCCATACTCCTATGGAGGGGCCTGGTGCTTTGAAAACACTGCACTTATTGGGATAAACATATATGAAACATTCAGGGGTGGAGAATCGGCAATGATGCTGCATGAATTAATGCGGTTGTATCACATTCGGTACAATATTCAACGCTTTAGGGTTGAACCCTATCAATTGGGCCATGAAAATGAAGATGGACTTCAATCCGGAGTTTTTTGGTTTTACTACAAGCTCGGTTTTAGACCCGAAAACCCGCAATTAAATAAATTGGCCGCAGCAGAATGGAAAAAAATAACTGCAAATAAAAATTATAAAACACCCATAAAAACCCTTGGTAAACTGGTTACAGATTACATGCGTTTTGAAATAAACCAGCCCGGCAATTTCTTTGACCCTAATAGTGTAGGCCCTTGGTTACAACATAAGATTAATTTGCAATTTGCCGGCAACCATGCACAGGCTAAAGCACAGGCAACCCAAAAAATCAGCGCTATTTTAAACATAAATACCCGGGAATATGGGAAATGGACAATATGGGAAAAACAGAGATTTGAAGATTTTTCTTTGCTTCTATATTTATTGAAAGGTTGGGAAAAATGGACCGACAAAGAGTTATCTGATTTGCGCAATTTGATGCTGGCCAAAGGAACTCAAAACGAAATGGATTTTATTCGCCTATGGCAAAATCATGGAGCATTACAAAAATTAATACATGCCCAAATTAAATAAAATATTATTATTTATTGTTATTAGTATTGCCCAAATACAGGCGCAAACCTTTACCCGAAGTGAGTTGCCAACCAAGCTAAATATCCCTTGGGAAATTTGTTATGGACCGGACAATTATTTATGGATTACCGAAGCCAATGGAATTTTATCCAGGGTAAATCCAATAAATGGGAATAAACAAATTGTTTTTACCGCGCCCGATTATTTTCAAGGTTCTTCGTTGGAATCTTCACGCCTGTGTTTTAAACCAAAAATCGGAGCTGGCACCCATGGGCTGGCTTTGCACCCCGAATTTAATAAAACGGCAACGGCATTTTTATACATGGTTTATAGCTATAATCACGGAACTACTGATACCCCAAAAACCCAGTTCAAAATAGTACGGCTGCATTGGAATTCTGCCTTAAATAAAATCGATGATACGATAGATCTGGTAAAAGCTTTACCCACTGGTTTCGATCATTTTGGAGGTCGATTAATTTGCGTAAAACAAAAAGATAAATTCTATTTATATTACAGTGCTGGCGACAATGGTATATCGGAAGACAGTGAGCCTTTATGCTATATCCCCCAGACCCAAAACCCTAATAATTTTGCCCAGGATCCCAATTATAAAAATGGTAAAATTCATCGCTTTTACATCGATGGGAGTATACCTGAAGACAATCCGTTGCCAGCAAATTCGTTCTATACAAGGGGGCATCGCAATCCCCAGGGTTTGATATTTAATACGCGCACTGCCGTTATTTATGACGTAGAACATGGCGACCGCACCGATGATGAAATAAACCTGCTTGAACCCGGAAAAAATTATGGATGGAAAAATGTGAGGGGATTTCATTCCGATGATAATTATCCGGGTGAAGCCAATTATGTGACGAATTATACACCTTATCCGGGTATTAAAAATGACAGCCTGTGCGAGCCCATTTTTGCCTGGTGTGCAACCGCACCGCCTTCTACCTCTAACTACCTCGACTGGTGCACGGTAGCGCCTTCTGACGGCTATTATTATGACAAACCTGCCATTCCCCAGCTTGCCAATAGTTTATTAATTGTAACGCTAAAAAACGGGCAAACAACCAACCAGGAAATGCAATGCCTGCAATTATCGGAGGATGGTAGAAAAATTATTCCAACTCAATTTAATCATCCCAATCCCCTGGCTTTTTTTGAGCAAGACCAATCCATAAACGGACGATTGCGAGATTTAACATTCAACACGAATGGCGATATACTATATTTAATTAACAATGGGGGTGCAAACCGCGACAAAATAACCATTTATACTTATACCAAAAATCAACTGGGGATTTATCCCAATCCAGCCAGGAATCTAATTAATATTGACTGTAATGAAATTACCCGTGAATTGAATATTTGCACACCCGAAGGAAATAAAATACTAAACTTGCAAGGCGATATCAGAATCGTAAATACAGCCTCACTTCCACCCGGTATGTATATTTTACGTGTAACCACATCACTTCAAAATATATATACAAGTAAATTTATAAAAGAATAAAATGAGTATACAATACAAAACCAATATTCCCATTGAGGTAGAATTGATAACAGAATTATACCAGAATGCGGGCCTCAACCGACCCATAGCAGATGCACCGCGTATTGCTGCCATGTATGCCCATAGCAACCTGGTAATCAGCGCCTGGCAAAATACCAAATTATTGGTTATAGCAAGATCCCTTACCGACTTTAATTACCGTTGTTACCTTTCTGACCTGGCTGTAGCTGCTGAGTTTCAAAAACAGGGTATTGGCAATGAATTAATACAAAGAACAAAAAAAGCCATTGGCGAAAAGTGTATGCTTTTGCTGCTTTCGGCACCGGGAGCCATGGAGTATTACCCTAAGGTAGGATTTGAAAAAGTAGAAAATGGTTTTATAATTAAACGCAATGTTTAAAAATGGATTGGTATTATCGGGCGGTGGAGCACGCGGTATTGCCCATGCCGGCGTTTTACAGGCATTGGAAGAACACAATATTTTACCACAGATTATAGCGGGTACCAGTGCCGGAGCATTAATAGGCGCCTTTTATAGCGCTGGGTATAAACCAGCAGAAATTTTAAATATTGTTCAAAAAAATAAATTCTTTTCCTGGAAAACCATCGCCTGGAAAAGCAGCGGTTTTTTTAAAATGGATGCCATGCGAATGGTGCTGGAAAATGCACTACCAGCCAATTTTGAGTCCCTGAAAATTCCATTGTATGTAACCAATACAAATTTAATTACCGGCGAATCCCGCATTATATCTGAGGGTCCGCTAATCGAACCGTTACTGGCTTCGGCCTGTGTTCCGGTTGTTTTTAAACCCGTAAGTATAAACAATCAATTGTGGGTGGATGGTGGGGTAACCAATAATTTTCCGGTTGAACCATTGCTTGAGAAATGTAAAAACATAATAGGTTGCAGTGTAAATAAAATCAGCACCGAATCGGATTTTACAAAATGGAGTGTAATGCGCATCATAGACCAAACCTTTCATGTAGCCGCACATTATGATATTCAAAATAAAAAAAATAGCTGCCAAATTTTTATCGAACCCGATTTATTTACGTTCGGTATGTTTGATATAGAAAAAGCGGAAAAGATTTATCAAATTGGATATGAAACCGCTATTGCGGTCTTAGAATCTAAATAAATTTTTGTTTTAACTCAGGCGTTGGAATCCAGCAACTTTCTTTTTTTCCAAACCATTTATAGCGGTTGCGGGCCACCCAATCGTACACTGCATTGCGTAAAAAAGGCGGAACAATGATAAATGCATAAAGCAGTGGCCATAGTCCGGAACAATATTTAGCTATGAGCAAGGCTGCCGAGGATTTCACATAAACTTGTTCTTCATCAATTAAAATCACGCTATCTGTATTTTCAGGAATTGCATATTTTTTTGACAGCGCAATCCCCGTATCACTCTGCAATGAAGCAAATTTAAATGCGTTTTTTTTATCGTGCTTAATAATCCATTGCACGGCACCCGAACATAAATTACAAACCCCGTCGAAAAGGATTATTTTCATTTCACCGTGCGCAAATACGCCTTGGATTTTTCGCGGTAATAGGGATTTAATTCGGCAGGCGCCTGACGCAGTTGTTCACGTTCGCGTTGTTTTTGCTTCACATAGGCCTGCAACTCGGGAGGTAAGGTAGTTGAGTATTTCGGAGGTTCGTTGGCCTGTCTTTGCTCATCCGTGCGTTGGTTTCTATCCGCCTTCTCATGCTCCAGCATCCGTGTTTCAATTTGCTTCTGCCTTTGGATCATTTCAGGCGTAATTTTTTTATTCACCAAATCACGTTCCTGTTGTTCCATCATCTCCTGGGTTTTTTGCAATTCCTTGCTCAGGGCCAGGCCATCTTTACCCCCCTCCTGCTCAAGTTTTTTGCGCATATTTTCAAGTTCTCTGCGCAGCGCTTCCTGCATCAGAGCCATACGAGCATATTCCTTGTTTATTTCTTTCTGTCCGTCTTTACTGCCGGGCTTCCCTTGTCCTTGTTTTTGACCTTGCTGTTGCTGCTGCGATTTTTTCTGCAATTCCTGCAACATTTTACCCAGTTGCTCCTGTCCTTTTGATAATTTATCTCCGTTTTTGGGCTTAGATTGGCCGCTGCTTTTGCCAGTACCACCCGGATTTTTACAAGATTGGTTTCCTTTTTTCTTTTTAGACATTTGCTGTTGCATGTTTTCCATGCTTTCCATTAGCATCACCGCTAAATTATTCAATCCTGTCATTACATATTGTTCGCGCATGGCAGCTTCGTTTACACGGCGCGTATTCAAGCTTTCCAAGGCATACTGCATATTGGAGTTTATGCGGTTTATTTCTTTGGTAATAAATGTGCTTACGGCAGGTTGTCTTTTTGCCAATGCCCGCAAACTATCCTCTATCATCGCACAGTCTTCTTTAATACTCATTTGCCGACGGTTCAGCTCTATATATTTGGGGTTATACTCTCGTATTTTTCCCAATTCAGAAAACACATCTTCCTGCCTGAAAGATGCATCTACCAGATTCTCCAATAATTGTCGTATTTTCTGGTAATCTTCACTAAGTCTTTTATTTTGTTCCTCCTCCAGCTTTTCTTTCATTTTATCGGCGGCTTTTTTCAATTCTTCTGCCGCACCTTTTTGGTTCTCGGATGCTTTTTTGTTTTTGCCTTTGTCTAAGTTCTCTTCTGCATTATTCATTTGTTCAGAGGCATTTTGCTGCTCGGGTTTGGCCATATCCAAATCCATGGGTTTTTCCAACTCCTGGTTCATTTTCTCCGCCTCTTTTAAATCCTGCTGAATTTGATCCAATTCTTTTTTTAATTCCTGCTGTTCCTTTTTTATTTCCTCAGATTGCTGTGGTTTTGCATTGGCTGTTTTCTCGGCTAATTTTTGTTCTTTTTCAGCCAGTTTTTCCATCCTGTCTATATTATCCTGCAACTTTTCATCCAACTGCAACTGCTTAAACTGCTCTTTTAACTGGTCCAGGGTTTTACTCCATTCTGCATTCTTTTTTTCTAATTGCTCCAGCTTTTCATTTAATTCATCCTTACTGGCCTGTTTCTCCAGTAATTTTTGAATATCCTCCATCAATTTTTTTATTTCAGGATCCTGCATTTGCTTAAACAACTCTTCCATTTGTTGTTTTTTCTCAAGCAATGCTTCATTTTCTTTGGGCTGAAATTCTTCTTTTTGTTGTTTTAATTTTTCCTGTTCTTTTTGAATATCGTCTAGTTTTTCCTGAAATTTTTTCTGTTGATTGAGCAAATCTTCCACACGATTCTTATCCTCCCAGTTCATGCCTTTTTCGCGGTTCAGGCGATCCTGTAATTCCTGGCTTTGTTTCTGCAATTCTTTGCTTTCTTTAAAAGCTTGGCTCATCATGCTTTTTACATTACCCGATGTAATTTCGGCACTTTTACGTACTTCTTCAAGTCCTTGTCTTCGCAGCGTTTGTGGCTGGGTACGCGCACTTTTACTGCCATGGATTCCATCATTATCCCAGGCTTCAAAATAGTATTCTACTTCATCCGAAGGCGCCATTCCCAATGCATCCATGTTTAAAACATAATAAAAAGATGCATCATTTTTTGTACCCTCAATGGGCAGATTTATACTGCGTATTTTTAATCCCAATTTGGCATTATCTTCACTTTTTACATAGCGGTAATTAAAGCTAACACGACCTACACCATAGTCATCACCTGCATTTCCAATAAAAAAGAATTGCTTGATATTAGAACTATCATCGGTTTTTTCAGCAAAAATGGTCGGTGCCCTATCGGGTATTACGTTGATGCTGTAATTCAAGGTGTCTTTGGCTTTGTAGACACCCGATTTCAGCAACACTTTATACACTGCATTTTGCATAAATCGGCGTTTAAACCCGAATTTCCCCTGGCTATTATTGGCTGCAAAAATTTCTTCTTTGCCCCCATTTTCTAAGATCAATTTATCGGCATCCCGGGTTTGAAATTTCCACTCAATTTCCGAACCTTCAGGTATTGAAAAATCTGAGGCATTTGGCAAAACTTCGGATGGGCGACCAATGTAGGCCGGATAGGTAATAATGGCCTCAGCCCCGGTAATGGCAGGCTTGGGCGATACCAGAATCTGGTATTCACCTGATTCGAAACCGGCTGCAGTAAAACTTATTTTTTCATTATTGGTAAGATTGCGCATTAAAAAAGTGTAATTCCCCTTTTCGTTGCGCACCATTTTTATTTCCTGTGCATGGTAATTTAAAAATACCTCATCGGGCAATGAACGGCCCTGGATAGACAACTGTAACTCTATATCACTGCCTCTTTCTGCGTTCAGGTTTTTATTTAATAATACAAAATCGAAAGGGGCTTTTTGCTTGTAAAACTTGTTGTAATTAATAATTCGCTGAGCCCCATCGGTAATTATACTGCTTTGAAAAACAAGAATTACTCCTAGCATGGCTGCGGGTACTGCCAAAAAACGAAGGTACTTTTTATTGGCACCCAAATTAATGGCTCCGGTAAACGGAACAGGTCTCAGTTCTTTGGTTTTTTGCTCGATTCCCGCAGTTAACAAATCAGAATCAGGGTGGCCTACTGCCATTTCTTCGAGCTGCAACAAATTCAGTAGTTTGTCCTTCACTTCAGAAAAATGGCTGCCTATGATGGTGGCGGCATCGGAATAGGAGATAATTTTGCCCAATTTATACAAACCCAATAAGGGTTTAATAATCCACACCAGGGTTACTCCTGCAAGGCTGGCCCAGAAACTATAAAACAAAAAGGCCCTTACCGCGGTGCTGAAATGACCGTAGTATTCGCTCAGATTTAAAAATAAAAATACTCCTAAAAGCAGGGTGGTGCTTACCAATGCGCCTTTTACCAGCTGATTCAGGTAGTACTTGCGGATAAATGCATCCAGCTTTTCTCTAATCTCTCCTTTGCGCATGAATTACAAATTAAACAAAATTGTAGCTAATAATACAGCCCATATCCTAAAAGTAAACGGTATAATCGACGAAATGTTTCAAATTGAATTTAAATCCTTATTTCGTACCCTTAATAATGATTTTATGTGTATACACCCTGCCATTGTTTTGCAAATTGAAAATATACATACCCGCCGGCAATTCAGGGTTTATAACCCATTCGTCGCCCAGGTGCATTGGATTCCTTTGCTCAAACAAAACCCTCCCTTCCATACTGCATATCTGTAATTGAGAATTGACGTTTATACCCTGTGGGATTTGAATATGGATAGCTCCAACTGCTGGATTGGGATATACTCTCGGTTTATTTTCAGAAGCCTGTAAATGGCTGAATGTGGGCCAGTTATACCCCACCCTTATCATGGAAAAATAAAAAACCGTATTGTATTCCGCATAGCTGCCACCTGCATAAATCCGTCCATACCTGTCTCGGTGAATGGCTGTATAGGCATCATCGCGGTTGCTGATATGACTCACCCAATTGCCATTGTTGCCAAAATCGGAATAAAAATCACCTCGATAGCTGAGTTTTGTTAGTGCGGTGGCGAAGAGACCATTGCTGGCTTGTGAATTGCCTAAAACATACATTTCACCCGAGTCGCCCAAACATACATCTAAAGCATAGTCTGTTCCTAATCCGACTCGAATATCCTTCCGACCATTGGGCGAGAAATTAAAATCTGGCAGCCCGTCGGGTAGCAGACGATAAACCACCATATCTGCCTTCTTTCCAAAATAGGTATAGCCACAGGCAATTATTTTACCACTATCTGCAGATTTGAGATTATACAATGCGCCTGTTGTACCTGCAAACTCGGCAAATCCATTAAAATTAAAATTCGAATCGGGCATCCCATTTAAATTAAACCTGGCCAAAATGGGATGTTCTCCTCCAATATAATCGTTCCCGGCTGCATAAAAATGGGCAGAATCGCAGAATAATGCTTTATTCAGATAAAGAGATTTAGGATAATCAACCGCAACCCAACCTTGGTTTCCATAATTTCTATCTACCTTGCCATTGGGTTTTAATCGCAAAAATCCACTGGAATCATACCCAACCGTACCCTTAATTTGACAAAGTGCAATGCAAGTGCCATCTGGAAACGGCACCACTGAAACCGCAAAATCGCGCCCTCCCAGATTCTCTATACAAAAACCATTATTACCCCATGCAGAGTCGGGATCGCCATTACTTTTTAATTTTATAATCATGGCATCCACAGTTCCGCCGAAAGTTACTGCCCAGCCGCCCAGCAAATAACCCCCATCAGCAGTGGCCACAATATTGGTAACTTCGGCATCATTCACCGTATCGTCGGGCCGCATATAAATACGTGTGCCATTGATTCCAAAACTGGAATCGGGTTGCCCGTTGAATTTCAGGGCCAATGCCGATACCCGTTTGTAATGTGCCAGATTTGTACTCGAGCCAAAAATCATAGAATTTCCGTTACTATCCGTCACAACGGCATTGCCCATTGAAATTCGGCCTTTAAACAAATTGATTTTTACCAACCCGCCATTACCGTAATCCGCATCCAGTTTTAGGGGTTGACACTGGGATGCATGAGCCAAAAACAGCAGTAATCCACTGCATACCAATAAATAAATTTTACTGCTGCGTCTCAAAGGATATCAAATTTAGGATTTAATATCCAATTCTACATTTTAAGTAAACGTTGATTTTTGAAAATTACACAATTATGATTTTACGAACGACTAAGGATTGAGAATGCACAATGACCCATGACATACGCTATCATTTGCCATTACTGTAACCGTGTAAACTCCGGGAAGCAAAAACCCCGGAAAGTCTATTTCTATATCCGGCTTGTCGGTTTTCTTTTGCCACACTATTTGTCCGGCGGAATTGCTTAGGCTGAAAATGCGGGTTCCTGATAATCCCACATCCGATACAATCTTTACCCTATGCGATGCAGGATTTGGAGCAATTTCTACTCGCCCGGATAGTGTAATGTTTTGTGATTTTAAATTCCACTTAAATGCCAGTCTGGATATTACGGCAACACTGGCATTGGTGCTGGAATAACTGCTTCCGCCCATATACACCCGTCCAAAGGTATCTATGCCAAGTGCGTACATTCTATTGTCTCCACCAAAACTATTTTCCCAATATCCAAAATCTGCAAAATTAAAAACCATTTCACCACTGGAATCTAATTTTGAAATAACCGTATTAGATTCAAACTTTGTATTTGAAATACTGCGTCCCAAAATAAATATTTCATGTTGGGCATTGGTGGTAAGTGCCGTTACAAACTCAAGCTTGTCTGGATTTAACCTAAATTTTCGCAACCCTTTGAATGCAAAAGAACTATCCATAACTCCATTTTTAAAAATACGATACACTACCATATATTTATCGGTATTGTAATTATGACTGCCCGCAACCAGTAATCTATTTTCGGAATCAAATATCAGTTCATTCAGCTGGCCTCCTGCAGTTACTATCGGGGTATATCCTTTTACACCAAAATTCGAATCCAGATTGCCATTTTTTAAATATTTCGCTAAAAATGGTCTGTTAAAAGAATCGGTATAATACCCTGCAGTATAGAATGCATCCGCACCATCCAACAAAGCTTTATTGATATATAAGGGTTTGGGATATTTCACAGTTTTAATTCCGTATATTCCATATAAACTATCGCGCAATCCGTTTGATTTTAATTGAATAAAAACCGAAGAATCTTTGTGGTCGCCGCGGAATTTCTGGCAAACAGCAGTAATCGATCCATCGGGCCAGGCAAGCATACTGGTTACATAATCTCTACCTCCTAAATTTACACTGGTATATCCATTCTTTCCAAAGTTTATATCCAACTCACCGTTTGATTTTATTTTTATAATAAATGCATCAAACTCACTTGCACTTATTTTTATATATCCTCCAATCAGGTAGGATTGATCGCTTAGCTGGGTGCAACAATAGGCGCCCATATTAAACCCGGTTGGCAGTGGAGCTGCATTATATGCGCGTTTTCCATCTGGCCCAAAATTAATATCAGGAGTACCATTGGCTAAAAATGCAGCACCAAAAACATAAGTACCTTTATCCGCAATGCCGGCTGTGCCAAAAATAACGGTGCGGCCATCTGAAGCTGTAACCATGCAACTTCCGTCGGTGATAGAAGCCTGGGGCATTTGGGTTTTTAAAACCCCCGATTTACCATAATCCCAGTCTGGGGAAACATTTTGGGCGTTTATTGTGAAAAATGAAATAGAAAAAAGAGTAAAAAATAAATTTTTCATATTTGTTAATAAGTCAAAATAAGGGGAAAATCGCGGTGTAACAAAATTTAATTTTGATTAAAAAGCATGAATTACATAAATCAGATTTAATAATTACAATGCCATGATTCTTATAAAATTATCAATTGCGATGGCTGCGGCAACTGAGGCATTCAGGCTTTCGGCCTTACCTGCTCCGGGTATGGTAATGTGGTTTTGGGTATGTAAGGCTACGGCATCGCTAATTCCATGCGATTCGCTCCCAATAATGAGTACTGCCGGAGCATTAACCACCACATTGTGAATATTTTCGCCTTTTAAAAAGCAACCGTAACTGTTTTTCCCTTGCAAATAATCGGGCAAATGGGTGTATAAAAATTTGCAACGGGTAAACGAACCCATAGTGGCACTAATGGTTTTAGGATTATAAAAATCGGTGCAGCCCTCCGACAAAACAATCTGGTTTATCCCATACCAATCGGCTGTGCGAATAATGGTGCCCAAATTTCCGGGGTCTGAAATATGATCCAGGGCAATGGTTAAGGGGGCTAATGTATCCAAATCATCAGGCCCGAAATTTTTAGTTTTAGCAATAGCTATAATGCCCGGTGGGGTATCAAATGCGCTAAGTTTGCGATAATCCGCATCCGAAATTATTTCATGGTATTCCAGCTCCGGATTTCTTTCTAAAAATGCAGAAGTGGCCAAAATAGTGTCAACCTCATAGCTGCTGTGGATTAATTCATGCACGTTTTTGCGCCCTTCCACTATGAATTGGCCGTATTTTTGCCTGTATTTCAACATTTTCAGGGAGGCAATTCGTTTTAAAACCGCTTGTGATGGCATTATTCAACCGCAAATATCTTCAATTGAACCTATGGCCGGTTGCAATTTTTTTTATCCTCACAATTATTCCCTCCTGCGGCATTCGCAAAACTGTGAATTCAGACCAGCATTTGCTTAAAAAGAATTACGTAAAACTGGAGGTTGTAAAGAAAAAACAATTGTTGAATGATACCGGAAAATGGAACCGGACTAAAAATAGAAAGGCCAAACTGATTCGCAAAAAAAGTAAAATCACCAATGCAGAAGTTACCGCCCAGATTTTGCACAGAGCCAACAAAAGGGTGGTGTTTGGAAAATTTCCGGTATACCTGTGGCTTTACAATTGGGGCACCAAAAGGCATAATCCCGAACTGAGTGATTCTACCCGCTGGCGGCGCAAGTTCAGAAACAATGGAGAACCCCCTGTGATTCTGGATACAAATCTGGTGGAGTTATCTGCCGAGAATATTAAAAACTATTTATTCAATGCCGGCTTTTTTGATGCCCGGGTAGAAACGCAGGTGAAATATCACAAGCGAAAAGCAAAAGTATACTATACAGTTTACCCTGGCCGTGCCTACCTTATCAATTCATTTTTTGTTAAATCTGCAGATTCCTCCCTTACCAGAACATTAAAATCATTCACCGATAAATCGGATTACTACCGGTTATGGTGGCCATTAAACATGAACAAACTCAACGATTCGCGCAATGATCTATCCCGAAAAATGCGCGATTTGGGTTATTACACCATCAATCCGGAGAGTTTTCACTTTGAAGCCGATACTTTTCAAAGCTTGAAGCATGTGCAACTCACGCTTAAATTAGACAACCAGCCAAATGGCGATAAACACCAGAAATATACTTTTTCGAGTGTGACCCTTCATTTCGAAACCAGCCCTGCTTACCAGCGCACCAAAAACCCTGAAACTGCGCGTTTCCCGGGTTTGGTAATACAAATGAACCGATATCCGATAAATCCAGAATTGCTGCGCAAACTGGTTTATATCGATTCGGGCGCACCGTACAGCCAAAGTGTGATTGAACAAACCTATCAATCTTTGATACAAATGGGATTGTTTTCTGTGGTGGATATGCGGTTTTATGCCGATACCCAAAGCCGGCAAATCAGGATTTATGCCAATTTAAAAACGGTGCAGCGAATGGTTTTTTCCATTGAGCCCCAAGGTTTGTATTCACCCCAGGGAAGTTCGGGTTTGAACCTGATTTCGGGCAGTCAGCGAAGTTTTGGTGTAGCCGGCATTGTGTCGTTTGTAAACCGCAACATGGCTAAAAATACCGAAAACCTGAGCCTGAGCAGCGTTACCTCATACGAAGCCATTTTTAAACGCGATTCAAAAAGCGACCTCGCCTATAGTTTGCAGCAGGGTTTAAATGCCTCATTGGTTCTTCCCCACTTCCATTTGTTTAAAAAAACCGATTTCGGTTCTTTTTCTCAACGCAATACAGTGCTTTCATTGTCGTATCAATACGAAAATAATCCCAACTTTTTTAGAAGTGCTATACCCGCCTCACTTACATTTCAGTATGTTAAACCCAAATTTAGCTGGTATTACACCCCTACCGAGGTGAGTTTTAACCGCAATATTATTACCCCGGCATTTGCAGCCCAGCTTACCCCCGACGAGCTGGTGTTTTTGCAAAGGGTTTTTACCAACCAGTTTGTTACGGCGGCCAAATTGGGTTTCATTTATGCAAATAATCGCACCAAACCTGGCGAAACCTATATTTTTACCCGGGTGGGATTTGAAGCAAGCGGCAATCTGCACCGATGGCTGCGAAAACTAAACGACCCCAATTATTACCCCGGAAAAACCTACCAACTTTTTGGCCTGCAGTATTTCCAATATTCAAAAGTTGAAGGTGAGGTGCGGTTGCGCAGGGCCTTTGATGAATTGAATTCTGTTGCAATAAGAGCCCATGGTGGCATAGCCCTGCCCTATGGCAACAGTTCGGCAGTACCCTACGATAAGCGGTATTTTATTGGTGGTAGCAATAGTTTGCGCGCATGGCGACCCCGCCGATTAGGCCCTGGTAGTACTTCGGATGGTGTAAACCAGATTATTGACCGTTCGGGTGAGTTTTTGTTTGAAGCCAATATTGAATACCGATTTAGCTTGATTCGCCACTTTTTAGAAAGTGCGCTTTTTCTGGATGCAGGAAATATCTGGAATCTGAATCGCAAAAACCAGGCGGCCCCATCAGAAAGTATACTCAATCCCAAAACTTTTATGGACGAAGTGGCCTTGAATACTGGATTGGGTTTCAGATTTGATTTTAAAATTTTCCTGTTCAGACTTGACTGGGGAATTCCACTCCACGACCCCGGTAAAAGCCTTGGCAGCCGGTGGTTGTTGAACAAAAACAATATCATCGATCCATGGACTTTTACCAAGCGCGAAACTGCTCTCGCCATTGGGATTGGATATCCTTTTTAAGTTTAGGTATTATTTTTGCACTCCCAAATTTAAACTATGAAGAATTTCTTTAGAATTGGAAGTATTGCGGCCGTTGTTACCGGTTTGGTTTTCCTCGCCGCATGTAAAGATGAAAATGGTAAAATTAACATTTTCAGCATTTCTGATGATATGGCATTCGGAGCCCAGGTAAGTGCCGAATTTGAAAAAGACCCATCCAATGTAATTCTGGATAGTGCTTCAAATGTGGCTATCTATAAATATGTATACGGTTTGAGAGATAGTATTCTTAAAACCGGTAAACTCACATACGGCAATACTTTCCAATGGCGCATCCGCATTATTAAGGATACCATACTGAATGCCTTCTGCACTCCCGGAGGTTATATTTATGTGTACACCGGACTTATGAAATACCTGGAAAGTGAAGATCAGTTGGCCGGTGTTATGGGCCACGAAATGGCGCATGCCGATCACCGCCACAGTACCGAGGCCATGACCCAGCAATATGGATTACAAACCCTGATAGACATTGTTTTTGGCCAGAATAAAGGCCAGTTGGTGCGCATTGCAGCCGGATTAAAAACCCTGCAATTTAGCCGTAAAAACGAATCACAGGCCGATGAATCCTCTGTTATTTACCTGTATCAAACCGCCTACAATGCCAAAGGTGCTGCCGGATTTTTCCAAAAAATAATAGACCAAGGCAGCGGAGCTCGCCAACCCGAATTTCTTAGTACCCACCCCAGTCCGGATAACCGAGTGCAAGCCATTACCGACAAATGGACTGCACTGGGCGGAAAAACCGGACAAACATTTACCAGCCGCTACATTACCTTTAGAAATTCACTACCTTAATGCGCAAGCTGTTATTTATATTAACATTTGTATTCGCAAGCCATGCATTTGCTGCAGGCACTGACACCACACGCACTGCTGATACGGTAAAAACCGACAGTGCATCTTTTGATACAAGTAAAACCTATATTGTTCAAATCAACAAAGTTTTAGCCAAAGCCGAATCTCAGCTGGGTACTCCATACCGCTGGGGCGGAAAACAACCTGGCGGCTTTGATTGCAGCGGTTTTGTGCTGTACTGCTATGGAAGTACTTTGGGAATTAAACTACCTGCTTCGGCCACAGAATATCCTAAATACGGAAAACCTGTGAGCAGGCAAAATGCCAGACCAGGCGATGTTATTTGCTTTACGGGATATAATCAATATCAAAAAATAATCGGCCATGTGGGTATTATCACAGAAGTAACTCCTACCGAGATTTATTTCATTCATAGTGCAAGCCATGGTGGAATCAGATATGATGTACTTAGCGCCGGGTATTACAGCGCCCGTTTTATGGGCATTCGCCGCATTTTAAATTAATTTTAACCTCCGTTTAAAGGCGTTAATTTTAGTTTAAAAATTCTTTTTCCTTTAGCCGATTTAGAATCTAATTCGTAAGTAATTTTATAAAAATATTTATGGTAGGGAATCTGCGAAGAAACAAAGGTCCAGGTGCCCATAGGCAATATATTATATCCGGGGTAAAAGGGTGGAAACAATAAATTATTACCAAATTTTACTTCTGCAAAAAGACTGTCGGTTTGTTTAATTTTATAGGTTTGCAAAATGGTCTTTTCCAAGCCAAAATCGCCATACCACTTGCCCGAATCAGTTGTGTAATCGCAAATAACGGTAGCTCCATTTTCATAAAAACTCATCATGGGTAATCGTTTTTCCGTCATCCCATTAAGTCCAAACATATAGGTATGTGCGCTGCGCGAAATGGTATCGAAATACTGGGTAATTACTACCGATTTATTTAATTCAAATTCAGCTTTGAAATTATAATTAGAAGCGTGATTGCAAGATCCCGCACAAGGTATAATTGTGCGATATTCTCCACTTTCTATATTTACAGTTAGCGTATCAGATACAACACTATCTGCAAAAACAGGGTTCCAAACTTCGGCATTTTTATCTGCTGGTATATGGTATTTCCCGGTGTTATAAAATTCGTATGGTTTAGTAAAACAAATATGCTTTTTATTGAACACCAAAGTACCATTGTTGTGCGGTATTTGGTAGGCATAGGTTTGAGAAAAAAGTAATGGAAAATAAAAATACAGCCCGAATAAAGTTGCTATATATTTTAATATTATTTGCATACCCTATAAATAAAAAAGCGGTCTTAAAACGACCGCTTTTTTTATGAATTAAATATTAATTATTCTTCTTTTGAAGCTTCTTTTTCTTTGCTGGCTTTCACTTTTGCTGCGGTAATGGTAAGCTCTTCCGCATCTTTTTTGCGGTCCACCTTTAGTTCAGCACCTTCCTTAACCTGGCCTTTGAGGATTTCTTCAGCCAGTGGTTCTTCCAGGAATTTTTGCAAGGCGCGTTGCAAAGGCCTTGCACCATAATCCGGATCAAAGCCTTTTTCTCCCAAAAATTCTTTTGCAGCTGCGGTGAGGTTTACTTTATAACCCAAATCAGCAATTCGTTTCAACATTTTGGTCATGCGCAAATCCAGAATATTCATAATTTGCTCTTTGCCCAGGTTGTTAAATACAATTACATCATCAATACGATTTAAAAATTCAGGAGAAAAGAATTTCTTCAGCTGATTTTCAATCACCATTTTGGTTTCTTTATCGCGGCTTTCCTCTTTATTTACAGTACCGAAGCCCATTCCGGTTCCAAAATCCTTTACCTGACGGCTACCGATATTGGAGGTCATGATAATTACGGTATTTCTGAAGTCGATTTTGCGACCTAAGCTGTCGGTCATCTGGCCTTCATCTAAAGCTTGCAGTAATAGGTTGAAAACATCCGGGTGGGCCTTTTCTACCTCATCAAACAGAATAACAGAATAGGGTTTTCTGCGCACTTTTTCGGTAAGCAATCCACCTTCTTCATAACCCACATAGCCCGGAGGGGCACCTACCAGTCGGCTTACAGCAAATTTTTCCATGTATTCACTCATATCTATGCGAATCATGGCATCATCGGAGTCGAATAAGAACTCGGAAAGGGCTTTTGCCATTTCGGTTTTACCTACACCGGTTGGGCCAAGGAAAATGAAGGAACCGATAGGACGATTGGGGTCTTTAAATCCGGCGCGGGTGCGCTGAATGGTACGGGTAAGTTTTTCAACCGCATTGTCTTGTCCAACCACCCGTTTGCGAATGGTATCGGCCATATGCAACAATCGGCGGCTTTCGTCTTCGGCCATGCGTTTAACCGGAATTCCGGTCATCATGCTCACCACATCGGCTATATCGTCTTCGGTAACGTTGAATTTCTCTTCGCGGGTTTGGGCTTCCCATTTGGCTTTGGCTGTTTCAAGTTCTTCCAACAGTCGTTTTTCTGTATCTCTTAAACGGGCGGCTTCCTCAAAATTCTGGCTTTTTACAACCTTGTTTTTCTCGTGTTTAATTTCCTCAATTTGGTTTTCGAGGGTCACAATTTCGGTGGGCACATGGATATTGGAAATATGCACCCGGGCGCCTGCCTCGTCCAAAATATCGATGGCTTTATCTGGCAGATGGCGGTCGCTCATATAGCGCACACTCAAATCTACGCAAGCTTTGATAGCATCATCGGTATACACTACTCCATGGTGATCTTCGTATTTTTCTTTGATATTGTGCAGGATTTCAACCGTTTCAGAAGGACTTGCAGGCTCAATCATCACCATTTGGAAACGGCGTTCCAGAGCTCCATCCTTTTCAATATATTGGCGGTATTCGTCCAGGGTAGTAGCACCTATACATTGGATTTCTCCACGGGCCAGGGCGGGTTTAAACATATTGCTGGCATCCAGCGAACCACTTGCGCCGCCTGCACCAACTATGGTATGAATTTCATCAATAAACAGAATCACATCATCGGCCTTTTCCAATTCCATCATCAAGGCTTTCATACGTTCTTCAAACTGTCCGCGGTATTTAGTACCTGCCACCAGGCTGGCCAAATCAAGGCTTACAACCCTTTTATTAAACAGAACACGGCTTACTTTACGCTGGATAATACGCAAGGCCAAACCCTCGGCTATGGCTGTTTTACCTACACCGGGCTCTCCTATTAATACAGGGTTATTTTTTTTGCGTCGGCTTAGAATTTGCGATACGCGTTCAATTTCTTTATCGCGGCCCACAATGGGATCCAGCTTACCTTCTTCGGCGGCCTTGGTTAGGTCGCGGCCAAAATTGTCGAGTACTGGGGTTTTAGATTTGGTTTTGCTTTTCTTGGCTTCAGATACGCGCTGCTCTTCCCGGTAAAATTCTTCCGGTGTATCCTGGTCATCATCGGGCAACTGGCCTTTGATTGAGTCTACACCTTCTTCTAAAGCAGCCTTAAATACATCGTAGTTTACCCCGTATTGGCCTAAAACCTGACTGGCTACATTGTCTTCATCGCGCAGGATGGATAACAATAAGTGTTCGGTGCCAATTAAGTCGGTTTTAAATATTTTCGCTTCCAGATAGGTGATTTTTAAGGCTTTTTCGGCCTGCTTGGTAAGCGGAATATTTCCAAGATTAGAGGTTTTGGTGGCAGTAGTGCGAATACTGTCTTCCACCGTTTTTTTGAGTCGGAGTGTATCAATATCAAGCAGCTTAAGAGTTTGCAGTGCTTTTCCCTCTCCTTCACGAACTATACCCAGCAGCAAGTGTTCGCAGCCGATATAGTCATGTCCAAGGCGAATTGCTTCTTCCCTGCTGAACTGAATGACTTCTTTAACGCGTGGTGAAAATTTGGCTTCCATTCACAGATTTCTATTATGTACAAAGATAAGTTTTAATATTGCTTTTTTCCAGCGAAAAACACACAGCCATTCGCAGTGTCTTAATGAATGGAAATGCAACATTGGATTACATGCCAAAATCGCGCCGAATGCAAACACTGACAGTTTAACAGTGTCAAGCTGGATTTTATGATTTTATACACCAGTTACCCACCACAAATTGTGAAGAAATTAATCAGGCAATATCCGAGGCAAAATGCCTCATACGTATTTATTTTGAACCCCCTCCATGGAAAACAACACGTCTGACAAGAAAACCAAAAGAGTAAATCCCTTTCAAGTACTGCCAAACGACATGCAGGGCCGCGTACCTCCACATGCGCGCGAATTGGAGGAAGCCGTGTTGGGTGCCATGATGCTGGAACGCGACAAAATCAACTCTGTTATTGATATTCTCTCTGAAAGGCATTTTTATGTGCCCGAAAATCAATTGGTATTCAGGGTAATTAAAACTTTGTATGAGCAATCCCAGGCAGTTGATTTGCTTACAGTAAACAACGAATTGCGCAACCAGGGTTTGCTTGAACTGGCCGGTGGCGCTTATTATCTGGCTCAATTAACAAACAAAGTAAGCAGCGCTGCCAATATTGAGTTTCACTCACGCATTCTAACCCAAAAATTCGTTCAGCGTGAGCTCATTCGTGTATCGGGCGAAATTGCCCAGGAAGCTTATAATGATCAGCACGACTCGTTTGAAATGCTGGACGAAAGCGAACGGATGCTGTATGAGATTAAAAATGCAGGCTTAAAACGCAGTTTTCAGGACATAGGAACCCTGGTAAACCGCGCCATGAAAGACCTGGAAGAACGCACCAGCACCGACAATGACGGAATTACCGGTGTAGCAAGCGGATTTAGCGACCTGGATAAAATTACCAGCGGCTGGCAGGGCAGTGATTTAATTATTCTCGCAGCCCGCCCTGCAATGGGTAAAACTGCCTTCGCACTGTCATTATTGCGCAATGCGGCGGTAGATTTTAAAAAATCTGTCATGATGTTCTCTCTGGAGATGGCGGATGTGCAATTGGTAAACAGGTTGATTTCTGGCGAAGCTGAAATTTCGAGTGACAAAATCCGTAAAAGTGATTTAACAGAAGAAGAATGGCAGCGTTTGCATACCAAAACCACTACCATTTCCGAATCGCGCATATATATAGATGATACTCCCCAACTCAGTATTTTCGACCTCAATGCTAAATGCCGCAGGGTGCATAGCCAGCATGGCTTGGATCTGGTAGTAGTGGATTACCTGCAATTATTGCGTCATGAGGGCAAAGGCCAAAATAACCGTGAACAGGAAATTGCATTTATTTCCCGGTCGTTAAAAGGGTTGGCAAAAGAATTAAATATTCCCATTATAGCCTTGGCACAATTGAGTCGCGAGGTTGAAAAACGCCAGGTTAAACGGCCTCAGTTAAGTGACCTTCGCGAATCGGGTTCTATTGAGCAGGATGCCGATATGGTAATGTTCCTATACCGCGAAGATTACTATACTAAAATGGGTCAATCTACGTCGGAAGGCGGTGCCGATAGTTTCAATAACTTTGGAATTGACGGATTAACCGAGGTGATTATAGGTAAAAACCGACATGGGGCTGTAGGTAGTGCCATGACCAAGTTTATACATCATTACTCCAAGTTTGTGGATTTGGAACCTGAAGAACGCGCTTTAATGGGCCGCGACCAGGATAGTGATTACGCAAGTGCACCTGCGTTTACTACCCAAACCTTACCCAGCCGTATGAATACAGATAACAACCCCATGGATGACGACGGATTTGGAGGCTGGGGCAGTTTCAATACCGGCGCCAATATTTTTGAAGATTGAAAAATGATTCACTTGTTTTTTAACAAGTAATTATTGTATTATTGGGCATGCGTTTTTGCATTCTCATTTTTATACTGTTTTCATTTTCTATTTCAAATCCGATATTCGTTTCAGCACAAACGGCAGAAAAGGGCATTTTCCAATACGATATAGAACAAGGCCTCCCATCTTCCGAAGTCTACGATGGATTTCAAGACCCGCTGGGCTATTTATGGTTCACCACAGACCGCGGAATTGTAAAGTTTGATGGGAAAACTTTCCATGCCATTCAGTCGGCCGAAAAATCAAAAACATTTAGTACCTGTTTCAGATTAGTGGCTTTTGGCAATGCTGTTTATACCAATTCGATAGATGGTAAAATACTTAAAATTCAAAACAACAAAGCCACCGATTTTTTTAAAAATAACAAAAGTTTTAAAAGTACTACCTCTCACAGTTGGTATGATATATTAGATATCCAGGATGAGGACCAAAGCATGGTAATAGTGCCCAATGAAAACGCAATACCTGTTAAAGTTTCACAAAATTCAACCCAACCATCACCGTTGCCGAAAATAGCCCTGGATGACAGTACATTTGGTTTTTTTGGCAATACAGGCACCCTTTTATGGCGCAGACTTCCAATTCCGGATAAATATGAAGACTATATTTCAATTAAATTTCAACACCGGTCTGAAACTTGGGCTGCATTTTTTCCCGTAAGCCGATATATTTATGTATTTGAAGGCAAAAAAATAGTTTCAAAATTTAAACTGGGCGGAAAAGCTCAAATGCATAATGTGTATGTTAAAGATAATTTAGTTTACACTTGCACCAATATCGGGCTAATAAAATCAACTCAGAATGGAAAGATAATTGACACCACGTTTAATAAATTCAACATATCTGCACTCATCTCAGATTATGAAGGCAATTTATGGATTTGCTCTTTAAATAAAGGCATAGCCAGGGTACCTGCCACAAAAATAAGTCACATTCTAATTGATAAACAATTTCACGAAAAGGTTCTGTTCTTAAAAAGAATCTCAGCCGGATTAGTAGCTGTAACTGCCAATAATACCGTACTATTAATCGATTTAAATACAAAAAAAATACTGGATATAAAACACCTCGATGAGAGCCGCATCCCATTTGATATTGTACAAAATAACGATAGTTTAATTCTACTTAAACACCTTTTAACTGTAAAGAACAAACGCATCATTATACATCCTATTCCTACCCATTTTAGTTTGTGGAATGCAGTAGTGCCCATCTCTAATGGAAGATATGTTGTCTCGCGCCACCTGGGATTTCAAGTATTAGATCGCAACTTATCAACAGTACTCTATAACTCAGCTTTCAATCAAAAAATACTGTGCTTAAATAAAACTTCTGAAAATCAGATTCTAATGGGTACAGTTAAAGGATTATACCGTTTTGATATTGCCAATAAAACGCTTCAATTAATTAAGCTACCCGGAATTGATAGTTTTATAAGGGTAAACAATATAAGTTTAATAGACAAATATTACCTGCTGGCAACCTCCGGATTGGGATTGGTAATTACGGATTTCAGGCAGGCTAAAATTATAGGAGAAATTGAAGGTTTGCCGAGTTCTAGTATTCATAAAATTATTACTATAAAAAATAACTTTGCTTGGATTAGCTCAAACAAGGGTATTTCGGAACTTCATTTTTCGCTTCAACCCAAAGGTTTGCCAAACTTAGTAAGTTTGATAAATTATTCCAGAAATACAGGCTTGTCAGGTAGCTTTGTCAGTGATATTTTACTAACAGAAAACACTATTTGGATTGCTACCAATGATGGTTTAGATTTTTTCGAAATAAAAACTGTAAATAATAAATCCATTCTCCCAAAAATTTTTATCGAAAGTTTGAATTCCCTGACAAGCTCTCTCAATATTTCTATTAACAGCAATAATCAAAAAATCGAATTACCCTATTCGGAAAACTATTTCGTTATCAATTTTAATTCCATATTCTTTAACCAGCCCATTAATGGCAGCTTTTATCGCTATCGATTTGCGAATAATGGAATTGAAGAAAAATGGAATTATACAGATTTAAATCAGTTGCAGTTTACCAACCTAAATCCTGGAATGTATATTTTTGAAGTTGCGGCCCGCAATAACAACCACGAATGGGGCCCTGCAGCTAAGCTTTACATACATATTACCCCGCATTTTTCACAAACTTTGTGGTTCAAAACGATTCTGATTATCCTTATTCTTGGATGTATTGTTGGAGTACTTTTTATTATTTACCGCAGGCAACAAAAAATACAACAGGAAAAACTGCAGCTTCAGGAAGCACGCATCCGCACGCGTGAAGCCGATTTAAATACATTGCGCAACCAAATGAACCCGCATTTTGTTTTCAATGCACTAAACAGCATCCAGGGTTTAATTTATAATAAAGATTTTAAATCGGCCAACGATTACCTGGTGCGTTTCTCCCAATTAATGCGGGATACCCTGCAAATATCCAAAACCCAGGCCATCACCATTGCGAATGAAGTGCAGTACCTGAACAATTACCTGCAAATAGAAAGCAGCCGGTTTGACAATTTATTCACTTATAATATAACTGTAGACGAAGAATTGGAGATTGAGCACCGGGGAATTCCATCCATGCTGGTGCAACCCATTGTAGAAAATGCCGTAAAGCATGCCTTTAAAGAAAAAACAGAGACGGGGTTAATTTCAATCCGATTTGAGAGCCATAACGATGATAATTATATGAAAGTAATTATAGCCGACAATGGTATTGGAATAGAAAACGCAAGGCTGCGAACCCCTGAAAGCAAAAACCGCAAGAGCCTGGGTATGCAAATTGTTACTGAACGCATTAGTTTATTGCAGGATAAGGGGTACACCCTAAGTAAAATAGCGGTGCAGGAAGAAATGATAAATGGCATGAATACCGTAATTACCATCACTTTGCCATTTCTGGAGATTGAATAAAATATGATGAATTTTTATAAATTTAAAATTAATTTGCGATTATTCCTTGGTTTGGGTCTATTGTTTATTGTGGTTTTTGGAAAATTAAAAGCCCAAGACTTAGAGCGGAGTATGTTTCAATACGATATTGAACAAAACTTGCCCTCCTCTGAAGTTTACGACAGTTATCAGGACTCACTTGGATATCTTTGGTTTACAACGGACCGGGGAATTGTAAAGTTTGATGGAATCACATTTAAGTTAATACACCACAGCCGATTAAAACCATTCAAAACCTGCTTTCGCCTGCTACCGCATCAAGGTCGTTTGCTTACCAATTGTATCGACGGCAATATCTATGAAATAAAGAATGATAGCTTATATAATTTATTTGCTGAAAACAAATTGTTGAAAGCCTACAAACACGGTGGCTGGTTCGATATTCTCAATTTTAAAGACGATCCGATTGAAGCAATACTAATACCGTCTGATCAACGAAGGCCTTTCAAGGCTAGCGCTAAAACAACCAGGGATTACAATCAATCTCCTGTGTTTATTGATGATAGTACCAAAGTATTTTTTGGCAACATTTCAAATTTGTTGCGGAGAAAAAGCAGTTCCGATATTCTATATGTTGAGGGTGGATACTCGGTAAATAAAAATCATAATTCCGACTTTTGGGCGGCAAATATCCCAATCCCAAGGTTCATATACTTATTTAAAGGTAAAAATTTAATGAAGAAAATTCATTATGATTTCACTTACAGAATTAACAATATTCACGTAATAAATAATACAATATGGATTTGCACCAGCTCTGGTTTAATTAAAATGAATTTCAAGGGTGAAATTACGGATGAACTATACAAAAGCCTCAATATTTCATCATTAATACTTGATTACCAAAATAATCTTTGGATTACCACGCTGAATAAAGGGTTGTTCAGAATTCCGCAAAACCAGATTCATGAGCTTAATATCACTCAAAAACAAGGCGCACCCTATAAAATTATAAGTGTAAAGCACTTTAGAAATTACAATCTGATTATAACCAGCACAAACAGGTATATCTTAATTGATAATTTAACCAAAAAAATCATAAATGAGATATCTGTAAACGAAGTGGCAAGCCCCACTGATATTGTTCAACTATCAGATACATTTATGGTTTTCAATCATATGTTGCGCATTGTGAATAATAAACTTGTATTAAATACCATTAACGTTTTGAATTCTGCCAACAGGGTTGTAGAATTTGGATATAAAGCTTATTCTTTAAGCGCTGGTCGATACCTCTCTATACGTCACCTAGGGTTCAGAATCTACAATCAGGATTTCACAAAAATTCTTCATCAATCAGCTAATTCCAGTAAAATACTTTGTGCATACCGCATTGAAAACAATACTTTTTTGCTTGGAACAGTAAATGGAATGCTAAAGGTAAATTTGGACAATCCAACTCAAATTCAATTGTTACCCATACCCGGACAGGATTCGTCACTAAGAATCAATGATATAAAAAAAATAAATTCATTCTATATTTTAGCTACATCAGGCGGGGGCATTGTAATTACAGATTTTAAACAATCGCGAACAATTTCCCTGAATGAAGGTTTACCAAGTACCGTAGTAAATAAAATAGAAATCGATGCTCAAAATCGGGTTTGGCTGGCCACCAATCAAGGGCTTTCCTGTATAAATTTCAGCAATAAGCTTAGCTCGGTTTCAGAACCTTTTGGTCTCTATAATTTATCCAAAAATACAGGTTTGGCCGGTTCTTTTATCAGTGACATTTCAATTAATGATGAGATTATTTGGGTAGCAACGAATAACGGTTTAAATTATTTCAATACTTCCATAGTTAATCAATCTAAATCTTTACCAAAAACATTTATTGAATTCGTTTCAATTTCAGGAAGTGATAAGAGCTTCCCAATATTCGGTTTCAATACAAAGTTGAATCTCAAATATAATGAGAATTATTTTGTATTGCATTTTAAATCCATATTTTTTGAGAAACCATTAAGTGGCCGTTTCTACAGGTACCGCCTTGTCAACAAGGGCGACAGCACCCGCTGGTCTTACACCGATTTAAACGAGATTCAATTTACCAATTTAAATCCGGGGGAATATATTTTTGAAGTAGCGGCGCAAAATATTAATAATGAATGGGGAAATACTGCCCGAATATTTTTAACCATCTCACCCCATTTTACACAAACAATATGGTTTAAAACAATTGTTATTATTTTCATATTGGCACTAATTGCAGGTGTAGTATTTATTATTTACCGCAGGCAACAAAAAATACAACTGGAAAAACTGCAACTACAGGAAGCTCGCATCCGCACACGTGAAGCCGATTTAAATACATTGCGTAACCAAATGAACCCGCATTTTGTTTTCAATGCACTAAATAGCATTCAGGGTTTAATTTATAATAAAGATTTTAAATCGGCCAACGATTACCTGGTGCGTTTCTCCCAATTAATGCGGGATACCTTGCAAATATCCAAAACCCAGGCCATCACCATTGCGAATGAAGTGCAGTACCTGAACAATTACCTGCAAATAGAAAGCAGCCGGTTTGATAATTTATTTACTTATAATATAACTATAGACGAAGAATTGGAGATTGAGCACCGGGGAATTCCATCCATGCTGGTGCAACCCATTGTAGAAAATGCCGTAAAGCATGCCTTTAAAGAAAAAACAGAGACGGGGTTAATTTCAATCCGATTTGAGAGCCATACCGACGAAAATTATATGAAAGTAATTATAGCCGACAATGGTATTGGTATAGAAAACGCAAGGCAACGAACCCCTGAAAGCAAAAACCGCAAGAGCTTGGGTATGCAAATTGTAACCGAACGTATAAGCTTGCTTCAGGATAAAGGATACACCTTGAGTAAATTATCTGTGCAGGAAGAAAAGATTGAAGGTATGAATACCGTTATTGTACTCACATTACCCTTAATTGAAATTGAATGAGAGCATTTGTTGTTGAAGACGAAAGTAGAAATTTACAGTTCATTTTGCAATTGCTGAAAGATCATTTTCCGAATTGCCAAATTTTGGGAACTGCTGCCAGTGTAAAAGATGCAGTAGAGAAAATTTCTATATTAAAACCCGACCTCCTTTTATTGGATATAGAAATTCATGGTGGAACCGGTTTTGATATTTTAGAACAAACCCGCGGAATGCAATATAAAGTTGTTTTATGCACCGGGTACGATCAATATGCAATCAAAGCGTTTAAATACTCCGCAGTGGATTATTTATTAAAACCCATTGCCGTTGATGAATTTGTTTCTGCCATAAAACGGGTAAACAGCCTTATAGAACAAAATGGCATCATAAGCAACTTGCTGGAGCACAATGCAAGCGAAACACCCCAGGCCCTGATGTTGATGTCGAGAACCGGTTATACCAAAATAAAATTGGCTGATATTGTTCGCATCACAGCCGAAGGTTCGTATTCGGATTTTGAATTTGTGCAAGGCGATAATATCATGGCCAGCAAACCCATAGGACATTTTGAAGAGTTTTTACCCCCCGAACAGTTTGTAAGGGTGCACCATTCTGCCATTGTAAATCTTGACCATATTGTGGATTACGACCATGTATTGGGAATAATTACCCTTAGCAATAAAAAAGAACAAACAGTTTCTGTGCGTAAAAAGAAAATTCTGAAAATTTACCTGGATAAATAAAAAAAGGAGGCTTTCACCTCCTTTAAAATCTTTGACTTAAGCTACATATTATGCATAATAATCTTAAAATTTCTCTCTCAAGTCGTATAGCTTCTCCTAATTCAACACAAAGTAAAGTATTGTTTTGTAGCATGTTTGCGACAGTTATATATTAAGTCGCTACACTTATGAATTAATATTCGTTCAATTCAGGTCAAAAAAAAAGGAAGCCCTAAAGCTTCCTTTATGAATATCAAACACTTACAGATTATTCGTTGTTGGCAGGTAGTTTTACGGCTAATACTTTTTCTACCCCTGCCGCAGTTTTACCCTCAATCGTAATAGCTCCTTTCAGGCCTTTCAGCGCTGCAATAGCACCTTGAACGCTGTAAACAGCCTCATTGTTGATATGGGTAATCACAAAATCTTTGGGCACTCCGGCGTCCTTAAATACTCCGCTGCTTATATCTTTTACTTTCACCCCATTTTTCAAGTTCATTTTTTGTCTTTCTTCCCTCGATGTGTTGGAAAGTGACATGCCCAGGTAGCTTTCGGCACCAGACTTATCGGCCATCTGCAGCTTGGTGTTTCCATCCTCGCTCAGCAGGGTGGCTTCTATTTCTTTTACTTCTCCCTTACGACGCACAGTAACGGTTACTTTATCTCCCGGTTTATTTTTACCCACTTCTTCCTGCAAACGGCTGCTGCTATTGATTTCAGCACCATTTACTTTAAGTATTACGTCTCCTTTTTTAATACCGGCTTTTTCGGCGGCACTGCCATCCACTACTTCGGCCACGTAAACCCCTTTCAGGTCACTTAGCCCTTTTTCATCGGCCAGTTGCTGATTGATTTCCTGAATGGAAACACCCAACAATCCGCGTTGTACTTTGCCATATTGCATCAGGTCGTTTACCACTTTTTTTACCAGGTTAACCGGAACCGCAAAAGCATAACCCGCATAGGAACCTGTTTCGGAAGCAATGGCGGTATTTATGCCTACCAGCTCGCCAGCCGTATTTACAAGGGCTCCCCCAGAGTTGCCCGGATTTATGGCGGCGTCGGTTTGAATAAAGTTTTCAATGGCGTACTTGTTGCCTTTGCTGCGAATGAGGTCAATATTGCGGCCTACGGCACTCACAATACCCATAGTAACAGTGCTGTTGAGGTTAAACGGGTTGCCCACTGCCACTACCCAGTTACCTACTTTTACATCATCGCTGTTGCCCAGTTTTAAAAAGGGCAGGTTGGTTTCATTGATACGAATGACAGCGATATCTGTATTTTTGTCAGTACCGATTACTTCTGCCACATAGGTGCGTTTGTCGTTCAGTACCACTTCTATTTTATTGGCACCTTCTACCACGTGGTTATTGGTAACAATATAACCGTCATCGCTAAGGATAACCCCCGAGCCGCTGGCCGATCTTGGGCCCTGGTTGGGCATACGAAAGTTGGGGTTGTTAAAAAACTCAAACGGATCTATGGGTTGATCGTTGCGTTCGCCTCCACCTTCGGGAGCAATTTCTGCCACTCCACTAAAATCGAATGCAGGTGTGCTTACCAAACTGGCGTATCTTGCCAACTGTGCCGATGCACCTTGTTTCGCCTCAATGGAATTAGCTGATTTTTTAAATAAGAGGGCACTTCCGCCCAAAGAGATGGCTCCGCCTGCGACTCCGGCAAGCAAAAGCGATGCGAATTTGCTTTTAAACCAATTGTTTTCCATATGTTAATTCGGTATTGTTCAAATTTTGTTCCGAATTTACAACGGAAAAAGGATGCCAATCATTTATTTTGTAACCTAAGCATTTACCTTTTTCGATTAAGAGGTATTAAATATCCGTGAAATGTCTGGAACTGAATCCGACTCTGAACAGAAGTTACTCCAACGATTGCAATCTGGCGATCAGGACGCATTGGTTGATTTGTACCACGCCAATTTTCCCATGGTTAAAAACTATGTGGCCAAAAATAACGGTGTGGTTGAAGATGCCGAAGACCTGCTTCAGGATGCACTTGTGGTGCTGTGGCAAAACTGCCGCAAACCTGGATTTGAACTTACGAGTAAGATCAGCACTTACATCATGGCAGTTTGTAAAAATCTGTGGCTAAAGCAACTCAGCAAATCTGGAAGAATGATGGGCGAAGAATTGATAAAACCACAGATGCACAGCGAATCGCACAACGAAGGCAAGGATATGGACCTGAAAAAGGTGCATGAAGCCCTCGACGAATTGGGCGATACCTGTAAAAACATTCTGGTGATGTTCTATTTCGACGGTTACGACATGGATGCCATTGCAAAGGCAATGAGTTTTAATAACTCCGATACGGCCAAAGCAAAGAAGTATCAATGTTTTAAAAAGTTGGAAGAGATTGTGAAAAAACGGTACAGTATGACAGACTTTTTGCGCTAAAAAAAGAGATATTTTATGGATGCATTTAATCCCGAAAACGACCTGATAGACCGCTATTTGCGCGGTGAACTGCAAGGGAAGCAGTTGGAAGACTTTTTGCGCACACTTGAAAACGATCAGGTGCTTAAAAAAGAAGTAGAATTCAGACAATTACTGGTACAAGGTATACAGGAGCATGGCGGTGCCCAATTAAAGAACTTTATAAAACAGCGTACAGCCGAAAAACGAGGCTTGAAAGTGGGTTTCAGAAACTGGTACTATGCAGCAGCTGCCATCGGACTCATTTTGATTGGATCTACTGTGGTATTTTACAACCTGAAACAAAACAACCCTGCCCATGATGCAGTAGCCAACTCCAAACAGGAAACCATACAGGCTACCCCATCGGAAAATGGTATCCCCAGCGGCCCTTCCGAATCCTCAGTGAAACAAAAATCTGAAAGTCCAACCATTGCCGACAATCTGCAGGACAATATGACCCCATTACCAGGCACATCGGATGCCAATGGCAGTGCAGAAAGTTCAACCCCTGAGGACATTCAAAATTCAAATACCTTTATGCCCATTGCTTCTATGGCTGTAATTCCGATTCGGATTGATTCGCCCATGGAAAGGGCCAATATGTCTACCAAAGGCGCGGGAAGCCAACTCCCTGTTAAAAAGAGAAAAACTGCTGAATCTGACTCAGACAGTGCATTTGACGACAATGCCGTAGAAAAAGTAAAAACCCAACTGGCGGCAACCAATAAGTTTAAACTCAATTTCTACAATACCAAAGACGCAACACCCCAGGTTTCCACCAATTCCAAAGACCCCAATAATACTGAGATATTGGTATACAACCTTCCCTACGACAATCCGTTGTTGTTTACCTATCAAAACAAAATGTACCTGCGTACTGGCAATAAATATTACGAAATTGATATAACCAAGGACGGCACCAGAAAAGTAACCGCAGTTACCGACCAGGCCTTGCTTAAAGTCTTAAACCAATAATGGAGTTTGTAAAATACCAGGGTACCGGCAACGATTTTATACTGATAGATGCCCGCGATAAGGAAATTCCCCAACTGGATATTCTAAAACTTTGCGACCGCCGTTTTGGCATTGGTGCCGATGGGTTGATGTTTTTAAAAAACAAGCCGGGTTTTGATTTTGAAATGCTGTACTACAACAGCGATGGAAAACCCAGCAGTATGTGTGGGAATGGAGGCCGTTGCATAGCCCGCTACGCCCACGATCTGGGAATAGGCAATAACAACCACCTGCATTTTTTAGCCATAGACGGACCCCATGAAGCTGTAATTAACGATGACATTGTAGAATTGGGGATGATAGATGTAAACCAGTGGGATGCCCGCGAATACGATGTATTTGTGCTTAACACAGGATCGCCGCATTATGTGGTATTTAGCACCGAAGACCCCGATACTACCGACCTGGTGTCATTTGCCCGCAATATCCGATACAATACAGAGTTTCATGCTGCCGGCATTAATGTAAACCTGGTGCAGCAAACCGATACAAACAAATTGTATATGCGCACTTATGAAAGGGGAGTAGAAGATGAAACATACAGTTGTGGAACCGGTGTAACTGCCGCTGCCCTCGCTTTTCAGGTAAAAATGAAAACGGCTTTACCCTCTGTTTACGTAAGCACCAAAGGCGGAAACCTTGAAGTAAAATCGGAATGGAACGCACAAGGCTTTAGCCAGGTAAAACTATGCGGACCTGCAGAGTTTGTTTTCTCTGGCACGATTTAAAAATCTTATTTAAATAAAAAGCCCCGCAAATTGCAGGGCTTTTTTTATGCTTTTAAATTCTATTACTTAGCTACGGTAAACTTAATGGTACTTGAAGTTCCATTCACAGTTACACGGGCAAAGTAATAGCCATTGGGCAATTGGGAAACACTCACAGGCATTGTGTTTTCGCCAGCTGTAGATTGCGTCTTTTGGCTAAAATATTGTTGACCATTCATACCATAGATTTCAACTTGTGCAGTTGCATTCATTGCCGCAGTGTATACAATATTTACGATACTGCTGGCAGGACTAGGATATGCATTGATTTTGGTATCTTTCTTGGCAACGGTTTTGGTTTTGGTGGCTAACGAGAAGCTGCGATAGAAACCACGGCCATGGGTACCAATGTATAATGACATACCTTCCCAGGGCTTGAACTCATAACCACGGATTTCGAATACGGGCACGCGTGCCATTCCGTTGTTTGCCTCAATCCAGGTGGTACCACCGTTGGTGGTTTCGTAAATACCAAAATCGGTAGCTAGTATTATGTGGCTGGCATTATCAATATCCACTACAGCATCGTAAACCGGCATGCCAGGCAAATCGCCTGTAATATTTTTCCAGGTTGGGTTCGGGGCCAATGCGTTTTTGGTTTCGTATACATAATCAGAGTTGCCATAACCACCCAAGGTTATGATTACGTGGTTTTTATCGGCCTGATCTACGTTTACTGAGGTTATTACACGTCCGTTGGCTGCATTGGGGCTAATTTCGTCTTTATTAATAGGAGAAGGAATATCGTTCACACCAGGGTAAACGGTAATGTCGAAATTGGCTGAATTCATATTGCTGATGCGGTACAGGTTAGAGCTTTTGGCAATAAACAGTACATCAGCGTCGGGCGTATGATCCATTTCTATTATACGGTCGTTGCCCAAGCCGGTGGCCACTTTAAACCAGTGAACCGGATTGGCAAAATCGGTAGGGTTGATAGCCACCCATACATCGGCATTTTTTGCCAAAAACAGGCGGGATGAAGAATCTGAAGCATCTTCCCAAAGGGTAAATGTGGTATTAAAATCGGTATTTGGTGGGTCGGTAGCTTTATCGTCTGTCTTAATACGATCATCCCAGAAAGCAGAAGAGGATTGACCAAAATTGGCAGTTCTACGCACTGCGCCATAATAAGTTGAGGTAAATATGGTACCTGGGAATACTTTAGAGAATTCGGCGTCGAAACCATCACCACCTAAAATCTCAATACCATTGCGGCTGGGTTTACCATTCTGGGCATTACCCACAAAATTTATAAGGTTTGTGCCATTATCCTGCGCACCACCAGTAACATAGCCAAGGCTGTTGGCAGCTACATTATATAATTGCAGGGTAGTAAGTCCGCGATTGCGTGGGGTCCACACATTGCGATCCTGGCTAAAGAACAAACCTCCATCGGTACCCACAATCATAGTAGCAGGTTTGGTGTTTGTATTGAAGGTTATAAGGTGTTTATCGGCGTGGATGTAACCAGTGTTCCAAGGCAGATCTACTGTGTTTGCGATTTCACGGAAACCATCAATATTATCCCAGGTAGCCAATACTACGCCGCCCATGTAAATGCGGTTTTTGTTTTCAGGGTCTACAGCGATTACGTTGTCATACCAACCTTGTTTGTTAGGACCAAATACATCGGTAATAGTGCTAGGGTTGATTATTCTTTCCCAGTTTTGACCGCCGTTGGTAGTACGGTAAACACCTACAAGTTTGGCATCGCCATATTGGCCGGCAGCCAATGTATATACGGTGTTGGGGTCTTGGGGCGAAATTGCCAATGCTGTGCGTCCGCCTGATGGGGCATAACCAGTGCCTGAAGTATTAACAGGTGCGCCAGAGAAAGTTCCGTTTGCGTCTGATTTAAAAATACTGCCCGATCCGCTGGCAATCCAAACAATACCATCCTTATCAATGGCAATATCTTTATATGAACCAGTTTTTAAAGTCTGCCAGCTGGTACCTCCATTGGTTGTAGAAAAAACGCCATTTTCAGTGGCAATAAACAATTTGTTTTCGGTAGGGTGTGCAACCATCATATTGCACTGGGTATAAGCCGAACCTGTAGTGGTAGACAATCTATTAAATTTGGTACCACGGTTATCTGTGCTTTTGTAAACACCATTACCCAAAAATGCGGGTGAACCGTTGCGGGTTCCGCTCAGGTTTGTGTATCCACCTTCACCGGTACCATAGTAGATAGTACCATCGGGGGTTTGGGCCATGCAGTTTACATTCAGGTTTTCCTGCATATCATTTACGGGATACCAGCTTTGGCCGGCGGTATTTGAACGCCACAAACCTCCAGAAACGCCAGATGCGAACATAATGTTGGCACTGTCGCGGTGAATGAGAAATGCACGGATACGACCTCCGATATTATCCGGACCCATATTTTCCCATACTAATGTTGAAGCACGATTGCCTAATTTCAAACGGTTGGCTTTGGCTATGGCAGCCTCTACCCACTCGGGCTCAATGGTTTGGGTTTTTTCATTTAAACGCATAAAGTACACGGATTCTAATGCACCTTGAATGCTTTTTCCCGCTTCATCCTCTTCTTCCTCGTTCGCTTCAATTTCCGAAAAATCCAAATCTGGTCGGACCCCAAAGCTACTATTGCGTGCAAAGAACCCAATGCCAGCAACCAGCGTAGAAGTTGTGGCTAAAAGTATTATACTCTTCAATCTCATAGTCTGTTTTGTACTTATCGGGCAAATTTAATAGAAGTTTAGTCGACTTAACTACTTTGATTGTCAAAAAAATGGCACGATGCCCAAGAAGGGTAATAAAAATGTAAGGTTTTAAACGCTAAATCGGCACAAATCAGGGTTAATTAAAAGACTATCTGTCTGTTATATTGTTTTAACTTATATACAAATTATGGATAATTTCTATACGCCAATATTTAGAAATCCTGGAAGTGGCATCGTTAAATTTTTTTCATTTTGAAGTGATTTTTAAAACGGGATTTGTTTGATTTAAAAAGCAGCCCACAAGCCAAAGTATAACAATGCGCTAGCTCAAGAAAACAGCCGCGCCTGCATCTCTTTAAATATTACAAATAAAAATACGGAAATTAACAGCCAACCTCTCTGTCAGCGCCATCCACCCATCGATTGCGATGCGGCGGGCAGCCGTGCTGACATCTCTGCGGAAATCATAAAAAACAAATTCGGAAATCAACAGCCAACCTCTCTGTCAGCGCCATCCACCCACCGATTGCGATGCGGCGGGCAGCCGTGCTGACATCTTTCCGAAAATTCGAAATAGCAGTTGTTTTTTTAACAGCCAACCTCTCTGTCAGCGCCATCCACCATCGATTGCGATGCGGCGGACTGCCGCGCTGACATCTCTCCAAATGGAGAGAATTATAAGGCATTATTTTTTTTAGAGGACGTGCTTTTCAGCGTGGTAGCTGCTTCGCACCATGGCACCACTTTCTACAAAGCGGAAACCTTTTTGCAAACCATAAGTTTCCCAGTGTTTAAATTTATCGGGATGTACATACTGGTCGATATTCAGGTGCATTTTGGTAGGCTGCAGGTATTGACCCAAGGTAAGTACATCACAGTTGTGGGCATGCAAATCGTCGATGAGTTTTTGAACTTCTTCATCGGTTTCGCCGCAGCCAAGCATGGCTCCGCTTTTGGTGCGGGCTCCATACTCGCTGGTGCGTTTAATCTGCTCCAGGCTGCGTTCGTATTTGGCCTGTGGACGTACAATGCGGTACAGTCTTTCCACTGTTTCCATATTGTGGCTTACCACATCGGGCTTTTCGTCGAGCACCATATATAACAAATCCCACTGGGCTTTGAAATCGGGAATGAGGGTTTCGATGGTGGTACCGGGGTTTAGTTTTTTTACCTCGCGGATGGTTTGGGCCCATACGGTGGCGCCTTTATCCTTCAATTCATCTCGGTTTACGCTGGTAATTACAGCATGTTTTACCCCCATGAGTTTAATAGCCTCAGCCACACGATAGGGCTCATCCAGGTCGTATTCGGTAGGGCGGCCTGTAGCTACTGCGCAAAACGAACAACTGCGGGTACAGATATTACCCAGAATCATGAATGTAGCTGTGCCAGCGCCCCAGCATTCACCCATATTCGGACAACGTCCGTCCTGGCAAATGGTATGCAGCTTGTTTTCAGTAACTATTTTTTTAACCCGGGTATAATTTTCGCCGGTAGGCAAATCTATTTTTAACCAGGAGGGTTTTTGTATGCCTCTTCTTTCAGGGGTAGTAACCGGTAATTCTAACATTGAGGAGGATTCAGGCCTTAATTTTTGCCAAAACCGAATGCAAAATTAAAGTAAAACATAGAAAAAAGACGTTTGTTTAAATCGTTGCGGTAAAGAATGGGAATGTTTTGATTATAACCTTCCAGGCGAGTACCCAGGGTGAGCACTTTTACATCGCTGCGGTAATTGCCCCAGATAAATTCAAGTGCGGCATTTAAACCCATACCCGGAATTACTTTACCTTCTTTAAAGCCGGTAGAAAACGAAGCACGGCCTGCAATCTGGGCTTGCTGGTGTATTTCGGGATCGTAGCGCACCACATCGGTACTGCCATTAGGGCCTGCGCCCGGATCGAAATAGCGGATATACACCGGCCATGTATAGCAAAATGGAATGCCAGCGCCGAAAATGGCATTCATGGCCACATTTTTTCGGTCTTGCCGCTGGCTAAGGTTGCGGCGCACCATATAATAGTTGCGAAGGGTCCAGGCGTAATTGATTTTGCCAAATTTATAGATGCCCGAATTTTGGAGCGAGTTGTTGATCAAGGCAATTTCGCGTGGGTTCACAATATTGCCCATTTCAAAAAACAGGTCGCCCCGGGTCCATACACTGTTGGGATTATCGGCTTTTTGGTATTTGTAATTGAAGGCAAATCCATACCGGTTCATGCCTATTCCAGGCATATTGAGCCTATCGGGTTGGGCAACTGCCCATTGGGAAACGCAAAAAACTGCCAGTATGAAAAAAACCGCCCTCACAGATTAACAAAGTTAGGGAAAATAATTAGAAGCTAAATCTTTTAAAATTGAAATAAAACATCCCTTATTATCAATTGTTGTTCATTGACAAATACAACCAAGGGTTAATAAAGGCCTATTGCTTAGTTACTAGCATGTAACTGGAATACAGAGGACATACCCATTAATTACAATCGCCATACATAACCGATATAAAGCCGATATGAAGACGTTGTGAAGACGTTGTGCAGGTTTTGTAAAAAATATTAATCAAGGCTAGGATGAAAAATTCAAAGTATGCAGAACTATTCATCCTAAAACCTGCTTTGAACTTAAAACGCGTAAACGATTCAAAAATTTGCCCCACTCTTCCCCACTTTTATCTAAAGCATTGTATTTACTGATACTTTTGATATCTTTGTTGCCAGAAACCAACTTACAATATGCCAAAAAAACCCCAATAAAACAAGCACTTTGCCACCTGTGTGGAAAACAAGTGATTAAAAAGGGGAGAATGTGGGTAATTGTGGGAAATTCGGTTTTTATTTAGCAGACGGAATTCCATTACCAAATGAACGGATTGATTGGGGAGTACAATTGCAGGCTGGACGAGAAAGGTAGGCTTACCTTACCCTCCAGATTGCGTGCGCAATTCCCTGAAAGTGCGGGCAACCAGCTCGTGGTAAACCGTGGATTTGAGAAATGCCTCGTTCTGTACACCAAAGAAGATTGGCTGAAAGAAACCGCCAAGCTTGGAGATGTGGATGACTTTATGAGCCCGGAGATACGCCGTTTTAAACGGATATTCACCAATGGGGCCAACCTCGTTCAAATCGACAATGCACAGCGGATCCTGATTCCTAAAAAGTTGCTTGAGTATGCGGATTTACAAGATGATGTAATCCTCAATGCTTCAGGCAGTAAGGTAGAAATCTGGAGCTTGGCCAATTATGAAAAAGAACTGGCTGCCGACGCCGACGAAATGAGCAGATTGGCCCAGAACTTTTTTCAGCAACAAAAAGGTGTAAAGAACGCGGAATAATGGAGAAACGCCGTATGCAACATGTCTGAATACCACAACCCTGTATTACTGGAAGAAAGCGTAAACGCGCTGGTCTGGAACCCGGATGGCACCTATATGGATGTTACCTTCGGCGGGGGCGGGCATAGCCGGCTGATTCTTTCGCGCCTGAGCAAAACCGGCAGGCTCATTGCCTTCGACCGGGATAGTGATGCAGCCCGCAATGCACCCGATGATCCGCGGTTTATACTGGTAAATCACAACTTTGCCTGGCTTAAACAATTTGCACGCTACTACCATGCCATCCCCATGCATGGCATATTGGCCGACCTGGGTATATCCAGCCACCAGATAGACGAGCCTACCCGTGGTTTTGCCCACCGATTTGACGGCCCCCTGGATATGCGCATGGACCGCAATGCCAAAATCAGCGCAGCTACTGTAATCAATGGCTATACCGAGGAAGCCCTTGCCACCATGTTTTACCAGTATGGCGAAATACCCAATTCGCGCAAACTGGCAGCAGTAATCTGCAATGGTCGCAAGCAGGGCGAGATTAAAACCACCGAGCAACTGAAAGATGTTATCAGCATCTGCACCCCAAAAGGTACACCGGCCAAATACCTGAGCCAGGTATACCAGGCCATACGCATAGAAGTAAACGGGGAAATGAAAGCCCTGCAAAACCTGCTTCAATACAGTGCGGATATACTGGCCCCCGAAGGCAAACTGGTGGTAATCAGCTACCATAGCCTGGAAGACCGCATGGTGAAAAACTACCTGCAAAGTGGCAACCTGAAAGGCGATAAAGTTAGCGATATGTACGGCCATGTGCACCGCCCTTTCGACGCCAAACCCAGCAAAGCCATTGTGCCCGATGAGGCAGAAATTGAAAGAAACAAACGCGCACGCAGCGCCAAAATGCGCATAGGAGTTAAAAACGAATGGAAAACGAAGTAGAAGAACCCGTTCAACCCACACCCGCGGCAGCCCCTGAAACACAGGCGCCCGTTGCCGAATCGCAGGCCAATAACCCCTGGATGTGGGTGAGGTTTGGGTTGGTGGCCTTCTGCCTCATGCTTTTTTATATATACAACCAGCACCATGCCAATAAAGCCTTGCGTAAAAAAGACCAGCTTACCAAAGACCTGAAGGAATTGAGAAGCGAAAAAATAAGCCTGGAAAGTGAAGTAACCAATGCCGGAAAACAATCTGAAGTAGCACGCAGACTGGAAGGCACCGGCGTAAAAGAAATAAATAAACCACCCATTAAAATTGAGTACCGCAAAGACAAAAAATAAGGTAAATACGCGCCGTGCAATTTTGCTCAGGGCCTACCTGGTGTTTGGTCTTGCGCTGATTTTCGGCGTATCGGTACTTATTGCCGCCGCCCGATTGCAATTGGGCTCGGATGCAAAATTCAGTGCCACACTTAAAGAGAAAAACCAGCGTGTGGTTGATGTACCCGCTATCAGGGGCAATATATATGCGGCCGATGGCAGTTTGCTGGCAACCTCCGTGCCCCGCTATAATATGATAATGGATGCCTGGGCAGAAGGATTGACCAATGATATTTTCAAAAGTAAGGTCGACAGTCTGAGCCGATTGATGGCAACCCAGTTTAAGGAAAAAACAGCCGAAGGTTGGAAAGCTTATTTTACCGATTTGCGCAAACGCAAAGTTCGCTATGCCATGGTGCGCAAAGACCTGGGATACAACGTGGTAAAAGTGATGAAAAAATGGCCCCTGATTAACCTGGGTCGTTTTAAAAGTGGCATTTGGTGGGATGAGCAGGGCAAACGCCTGTATTTTATGGGTGAGCTTGCCAAACGCACCGTAGGTTATAGTAAACAAGGGGTATTTGTGGGCTTAGAAGGGGCTTTCGACAGCCTTTTGAGAGGGGTAGATGGTAAGCGCATGGAACAACGAATGCCTGGCAATGTGTGGCGCCCTGTGCATGTAGGCAACTTTACCGACCCACTGAATGGATATGATATAGTTACTACCCTGGATGTAAACCTGCAGGATGTGGCACAATCGGCACTGGGCCGCGTTTTGGCAGAGAACGAAGCCGAGCATGGATGTGCAGTAGTAATGGAAGTTTCTACCGGGGCAATTAAAGCCATAGCCAACCTAAAACGTGGCAACGACGGAACCTATAGTGAAGTGCAGAACTATGCCGTAGATGAGTTCTCAGAGCCTGGTTCTACCTTCAAGCTGGTTTCAACCCTGGCACTGCTAGAGGATGGCTATTGCAAACCAACAGATAGTGTGGATGTAAACTGGGGTAAAACCACTTTCTATGGCGAGGTAATGGAAGACGCCTCCAAACCCAATAAGCGCATACTGGATTTGCAGGAATCGTTCGAAAAATCATCCAACGTGGGGATAAGCAAATTGGTAGTAAAACACTATACCAAAGACCCCCAGAAGTTTATCAATCATGCCCTGGATTTAGGTTTAAACATTAAGCCCGACTTTGACATTAAAACCTCAAACAACCCTAGAATTAAAACCAAAAAAAGTGCCGATTGGTACCCCACTGTATTGCCCTGGATGAGTATAGGATATGAAACCAAAATTTCGCCCTTGCAAATGCTCACCCTATATAATGCCGTTGCCAACAATGGCAAAATGGTAAAACCCTATATGGTTAGCGAAATACATAAAGAGGGTTTACTAGTGAAAAAAACCGAAACGGTGGTAATGAAAGAAAAAATATGCAGCGACGAAACCCTCAAGGCATTGCGCAGCATGATGGAAGGTGTAGTTGACCATGGTACAGCCACCAATATTAAAAACGAAAATTATACTGTAGCGGGTAAAACCGGTACCGCGAAAATTGCCAAAGGCAAAAAATATGAAGAAGGCTCATATAAAGCTTCGTTTGTAGGCTATTTCCCGGCCGAGAATCCGCAATACACCGTAATTGTGGTAATAAACGAACCGCGCAAGGGCAAATATTACGGAGCCTTGGTTGCGGGCCCGGTTTTTAAAGAGATTGCGGATAATATCTTCAGCAGTTCGGTAAAACTGCATCCTACCTTGCCCATAGCAGCTACTGCCAATATGCCGGGGGTTTTAAACGGCAATCTTTCCTGGTCTAAAACGGTGATGAATAGCCTGGGCATCAGCTCGCACACAGATACGGGTGGTATCAATTCACCTTGGGTAAAAACCCGCACCGACGAGTACAGCATAGCATTGGCACCGATAAAAACAACACAAAACGCTGTACCCGATGTAACCGGAATGGGATTGCGCGATGCTATTTTATTGCTCGAAAACCGGAAGCTTACCGTAACCTTTGATGGGTATGGGCGTGTAACCCAACAGAGTTTAAAAGCCGGAACCATAATCGGTCCGGGTAATTCTATTCACCTAACCCTCAATCCATTTTAAGCATGCAGTTAAACGAACTAATACAAGGATTGGAAGCAGGACTGCACTACGCGGATGGAGGTATGGAGCAACAAATAGGGGGATTGAGTATTGACAGTCGTTCCATACAGCCCGGATGGTTGTATGCCGCTTTGCCCGGCACCCGCGTAGATGGCCACGATTTTATAGCCCAGGCTTTGCAAAACGGAGCTACCGCCATTCTTTGCAGCAAGGCACCCGAGGTTGAAACCAATGCCACCATTATTACAGTGCCCCATGTACCAACAGCACTTGGCACCATTTGCGGCAATTTTTACGATCACCCCGACCAGAAAATGAAACTGGTGGGAACCACCGGAACAAATGGCAAAACCACTGTTTCGACCTTATTGTATACCCTATTTAGCCAAATGGGTAAAAAATGCGGATTGCTTTCAACCGTTGAATACCGCATTGGGGCAGAAGTTTTTCAAAGCACACACACCACCCCCGACATTATTTCACTTTACCGTTTGCTTGCAAAAATGGCCGCAGAAGGCTGCAGCTATTGCTTTATGGAAGTGAGTTCCCATGCCATAGACCAAGATCGGATTGCAGGGCTAGAATTTGCCGGTGGCATTTTTACCAATATCACCCACGACCATTTAGACTACCACAAAACCTTTGAAAACTACCTGAAGGCCAAAAAGAAATTCTTCGACAACCTCAGTGATACTGCCTTTGCACTCACCAATCGCGACGACAGGAATGGAATGGTAATGCTGCAAAATACCAAGGCAGTGCGCTATACCTATGCCTTGCATAACACTGCCGATTTTACAGGCCGGGTTTTGGAGAGTGATTTTTCGGGCACCCTGGTGCAAATCAACGGAGAGGAACTGTGGGTTACCCTTGTAGGTGAGTTTAATGCTTACAACCTGGCTGCAGTGTATGGCGCTGCATTTATTCTTACCCACGGTGCCGAAGATTTGGGTGTGCTATTGAGTGCTTTACCCAGGGTAAACGGACGTTTTGAAGCCATTCAGGGGCCAAACCGGATTACAGCGATAGTTGACTATGCCCATACACCCGATGCCTTGGAAAATGTATTGGTAACGATTAACAACATCCGCAAAAACAGTGTGCGACTTATAACCATTGTGGGCTGTGGGGGAAACCGTGACGCAGAAAAGCGCCCCGAAATGGGCAAAATCGCAGCCCGATTCAGCGACCGGATCATTCTCACAAGCGACAATCCCCGCGATGAAGACCCGGAATTGATACTGGACCAAATGATGGGTGGTGTTGAGGGTCAGCATTTCAAAAAAGTATTGCGCATTTCAGACCGAAAAGAAGCTATCAAAGCTGCAGTAATGATGGCCGAGGCAGGTGATGTGATTTTGATTGCCGGCAAAGGCCACGAAACCTACCAGGAAATCAAAGGGGTAAAACATCCTTTTGACGACAAACAAATTGTAAACGAAACATTTAACCATATCAGCTAATGCTCTACCACCTGTTTCACTATCTCGAAAAAATGAATGTGTCTGGCGCAGGCGTTTTTCAGTACATCTCATTCCGTGCAGCTTTGGCAGGCATACTTAGCTTGTTGATTGCTTTGCTTGCAGGGAAAGGAATTATTCGTTGGCTACAGAAAAAACAAATTGGTGAAAGCATTCGCGAATTGGGATTGGAAGGCCAAATGCAAAAAAAAGGCACCCCAACCATGGGCGGAATTATCATCATTATTAGCATTATAATTCCAACACTTTTATTTGCCCGATTAGACAATGTTTATGTAATACTTATGGTGGTTAGTACCTTGTGGACAGGCACCATCGGGGCTATCGATGATTACATAAAAGTATTCAAAAAAAATAAAGAAGGAATGAAGGCTACCACCAAATTAATTGGTCAGCTTTTATTGGGAATTATTATAGCCGTAGCAATAGATTATGCGCATAGTTCTAATCATTTGCCACTTGAAACAAACCTGCCTATTACCAAATTGCGTTTTAGTTATACCGATATAATTCCGGGTGCACACAATGCATGGTTTATTTATGTACCGGTAATTATTTTTATTTGTATGGCCGTAACCAATGCGGTAAATCTTACCGATGGAATTGACGGTTTAGCGGCAGGCACCACAGCCATTGTGGGAGCAGGTTTAGGCATATTGGCCTATGCAGCGGGTAACGTAAAATTCAGTGAATATTTAAATATCATTTATGTTCCAAACAGTGGCGAAGTAGTAATATTTCTGGCTGCAGTAATTGGGGCATGTTTGGGATTTTTATGGTATAACGGATTTCCGGCCCAGGTATTTATGGGTGATACCGGAAGCCTTGCTCTTGGTGGCGCTGTGGCAGCAGTGGCCATCATAATTAAAATGGAATTATTGCTGCCTATTCTATGCGGAATTTTCTTTGCCGAAAGCTTTTCTGTGGTTTTGCAGGTTAGCTGGTTTAAATATACAAAACGCAAATATGGCGAGGGTCGCAGAATATTTTTAATGTCGCCATTGCACCATCATTTTCAGAAAAAAAATATACCAGAAAGCAAAATTACCCTGCGCTTTTGGCTGGTCACTGTCATTCTGGTATTAGCCACTGTAGCCCTTTTAAAATTACGTTGAGCAAAAGACTTGTCATATTAGGCGCCGGAGAAAGCGGAACAGGCACTGCAGTGCTGGGCAAAGCCCGGGGCTGGGATGTGTTTGTTTCGGATATGGGGCGCATTAAAGACAAGTATCGCGAAGAATTAGACAGCCATCAAATCCAATGGGAGGACGAGCAACATACCCCTGAATTAATATTAAATGCCGATGAGATTGTAAAAAGTCCGGGCATTCCTGATAAAGCTCCCATTGTAAAAGCAGCCAGGGAAAAAGGCATTCCCATTATTTCTGAAATTGAATTTGCGGGTAGATATACAAATGCAACTATCATTTCCATTTCGGGTACAAATGGCAAAACAACCACCACCAGTTTAATATATTTTTTACTGAAAAATGCAGGATTTAATGTGGGGCTTGGAGGCAATATAGGAAACAGTTTTGCCAGAATGGTGGCCAACGATAATTACGATTATTATGTGCTGGAATTAAGCAGTTTTCAGCTCGACGGTAATTACAAATTCAAATCTCATATTTCAGTATTAACCAATATTACCCCGGATCATTTAGACCGATACGATTACGATGTAAACAAATATGCGGCAAGCAAATTCAGACTAACATTGAATCAAACAGAGAGTGATTACTTTATTTATTGTGCCGACGATGAAATAACCATGCAGCATATAAATGCTCATGAAATAAAGGCAAAAAAAATACCCTTTTCAGTAAAACAAACATTTGAATACGGGGCATTCTGCAATGACGGAATGCTGCACATAAACCTAGAAAAAAATAAAACCCAAATACCTATGCAAGATTTATCCCTCCGCGGAATTCACAACCAGTACAACTCCATGGCCGCCGGCATTGTTGCAGGCCTGCTTGAAGTAAGGAAAGAAAGCATCCGCGAAAGTCTGCTCAATTTTCAAAACATTGAACACCGCCTGGAAGTGGTGGCAAAAACCAATGGCATTGAGTACATCAACGACAGCAAAGCCACAAACGTAAACTCGGCCTGGTATGCCTTAGAAAGCATGGACAAGCCCGTAATCTGGATTGCTGGCGGTGTAGACAAAGGCAACAATTACGAGGAATTAAAAGCCCTTGTAAAAGAAAAAGTAAAACTCATTATTTGCCTTGGACTGGATAATCGCAAAATTCACCAGGCATTTCAAACCAGTGTAGATATGATCGTAAATACATTGAGTGCGAAAGAAGCGGTACACGTGGCAAGCCGATTGGCAAAAGCGGGTGATGCTGTTTTGCTTTCACCTGCCTGTGCAAGTTTCGATTTATTTGATAGCTACGAAGACCGTGGCCGTCAATTTAAAGACGCTGTAAGAAACCTGTAATAATTAAAAATGAGCAGCAAATTATCCCGGGTATTCCGAGGAGATCCGTGGATCTGGGCCATAGTTATTATCCTGTCGCTGATAGGAATACTGGCCGTGTACAGTTCTACCGTAAACCTGGCCTTCCGCGAACAAGGGGGCAATACGGAATTTTATTTTCTAAAACACACCGGATTTCTGCTCATTGGATTATTTTTTCTATACCTGTGCCACCTGGTTAATTACATGTATTTTTCCAGGTTATCGCAATTGTTTTTGTGGATTTCCATTGGCCTGTTGGTAGTTACACTCGCCATGGGTTCAGAAATTAACAATGCCACACGGGTACTTCCCATTCCGGGCTTGGGCATTACGTTTCAAACCTCGGATATGGCAAAATTATTTCTGATTATGTACATAGCCAGGTATTTGAGTAAAAATCAGGAAGAAATAAATAGTTTTAAAGTTTTTAGAAATATATTACTCGTAATATTAATTGTAGTTGCACTTATTGCACCCGAAAACTTAAGTACAGCACTGGTAGTATTTACTACTTGTTTTTTACTGCTTTTTATCGGTCGTATCAATTTTAAATACCTGTCGCTACTTGCAGGTGCAGGTATTGTGCTCATTACATTAATGGTGGTAATGTTGCTAAATATCAATACCGATAATTTAACAAATACACGTATTCCTACATGGAAAAAACGGATTGAAACATTCACCAATAACGACGGAGGTGAAGGGAATTACCAGCAATTACAATCCAAAATTGCAGTTGCTACCGGTGGTTTTTTTGGAAAAGGACCCGGAAAAAGTGTACAGCGAAATTATTTGCCCCATCCCTACTCCGACTTCATTTACGCCATTATTGTAGAAGAATATGGCTGGTTTGGAGGCGCACTGATTGTGGGCTTATTTTTATTACTCATATTCAGGTGTTTAAAGATTGTGGTACAAAGCCCCAAGGCATTTGGGGCACTGCTGGCACTTGGGCTCTGCTTTAGCATGAGTTTTCAGGCCTTTGTAAATATGGGCGTTGCAGTGGGTATATTACCTGTTACCGGGCTTACCATTCCTTTGGTGAGTATGGGTGGTACCAGTATTGTGTTTAACAGCATTGCATTTGGGGTAATTCTGAGTGTAAGTCGTACTATAGAAGAAAGTAAAAATAAGGAAGAAGAAAAGGAGGTGCCAGTTGCCGTATAAATTCATTATTTCAGGCGGTGGTACCGGTGGTCATATTTTCCCTGCAGTGGCAATTGCCAAAAGTCTGCAGCAAAAATATCCCGATTGTGAAATTCTTTTTATTGGCGCCAATAACCGCATGGAAATGGAAAAAGTGCCTCAGGAAGGATATAAAATTATTGGTCTTGATGTAGCAGGATTAAGGCGAAGCTTATCTCCGGCTAATTTTTCGGTGGCATTTAAATTTATAAAAAGTTATTTTAAAGCAAAAAAAATACTCAAAGATTTTAACCCCGATTGTGTAATCGGAACAGGAGGATATGCCAGCCTGGCCGTGCTTTATGCAGCAGGGAAAAACCAATACAAATCGCTGATTTGGGAAGGCAACGGATATGCAGGTTTAACCAATAAAATACTGGCAAAAAGGGTAAATACCATTTGCACTGGTTTTCCGGGTATGGAGCAATTCTTTCCCAAAGATAAAATTGTGTTTACAGGCAATCCGGTGCGAAACGAAATATTAAATATCCCATCTAAAACTGATGGTTTAAATAAATTCCAACTCAGCCCGGATAAGCCTGTAATTTTCATTACCGGAGGCAGTCTGGGAGCCCGAACCATTAACAATTGTATACAGGCAGGTTTGCATAAGTTCTCCGAACAAAATATTCAATTAATCTGGCAAACTGGAAAGAATTTCGACCCCGTTGTACATGATCCAAATACGGTAAAAGCAATGTCGTTTCTGCGTGAAATGAATTATGCCTATGCCGCTGCCGATTTGGTAATTTCTCGCGCCGGAGCCCTGAGTGTATCTGAAATTGCTGTGGCGGATAAAGCTTCTGTCTTGGTACCCAGCCCAAATGTAACGGAGGATCACCAAACCAAAAATGCATTGAAACTCACCGAAAAAAATGCGGCCTTGCTAATCTCGGATGCCGATGCGGCCGAGAATCTTGTAAACGAAGCCCTGTCTTTGGTGCAAAACAATACCCGCATGGAAGAAATGCGCACCAATTTAAAACGCCTGGCCAAGCCCGATGCCACTGCATCGATTACACGTGAAATTGAAAAACTGATTACCAAATGAACCTTGAAAAAATAAAATACGCATACTTTTTAGGCATTGGTGGAATTGGAATGAGTGCCATTGCGCGGTATTTTGTATACAAGGGAATTACTGTGGCCGGGTACGACAAAACCCCTACCCCACTTACGGCAGAATTAGAGGCAGAAGGGATTGCAGTTCATTTTGACGATGAGATAGGTTCTATACCCGATTTTGTAAATACAAATGCACACGAAACCCTTTTAATTTATACCCCTGCCATTCCAAAAAATCACCAGGGATTTAATTATTTAAACCACCAGGGTTATACACTCTATAAACGCAGCGAAGTGTTGGGCATCATTAGCCGCGACGCATATTGCATAGCAGTGGCAGGTACTCATGGAAAAACCACCACAAGCACATTAATCGCGCATTTATTATACAGTTGCAATATCAATTTTACTGCATTTTTGGGTGGAATCTCAGCCAATTACAATACCAATTATATCCATAAAACCGATGGGAAAAATTTATTTCCCGATAAACCCATCGTGGTTTTAGAAGCCGATGAATTCGACCGGAGTTTTCACCGTTTAAGTCCGGATATTGCCGTTATTACAGCCATCGACGCCGATCATCTGGATATATATAGAACTGAAGATGCATTTAATGAAGCTTTTGAAATATTTGCATCTAAAATAAAACCAGGCGGGAGCTTAATTGCCAATGCCCACTTGGAACGCCATTGGCCAGATAACCTTGAAGTATTTACCTATTGCCTGAATTCTGAATTGGCACCCAATTTTCAAAGCCATTTTTCGCAAATTCAAAACGGCGAATTTTTGTTTGACTATATTGGAGTGCACAAAATAAACGGTGAAGTAAGTGCCTGGGATTTGAAAAATATTTATTGCGGACTTCCGGGCTTTCATAACATCGAAAATGCTACCGCTGCTATTGCCGTTTGCCTGGATATTTTAGGGCTCAATGAAGCAGAATTAAAGCAGGGATTGGCCAGTTTTCGCGGGGCCAAACGCCGTTTTGAGTTTATTGTTAAAAACCCAAACTATGTGGTAATTGACGATTATGCCCATCACCCCGAAGAATTAAATGCCATTTTAACTTCAGTAAAAGAATTATATCCGCAAAAAAAATTAACCGCCATTTTCCAACCCCATTTGTTTACCCGCACCCGCGATTTTGCCGATGGATTTGCGGACAGCTTATCTGTTCCAGATGAAATTATTTTAATGGATATTTACCCTGCACGCGAGCTGCCCATTGAAGGAATTACATCGGCATGGTTGCTAGAAAAGATACAAGCCCAAAATAAATTGCTCTTAAATGAAGCTGAAATTTTAGCCAAAGTGAGAGCTGAAAAACCCGAATTGCTGCTAATACTCGGGGCAGGAGATATTGATAAACTGGTGCCGCAAATTAAGGAGGTTTACAATGGGTTTTAAATCCTTTACCCGTTCACGGGCCGGCTTGGTTACATTATTAATAGTGCTGGTTTTAATTGTGGGAGCCGTGTGGTATTCCATGAATTTTAGCGGTAAAAACCGTTTAATCACAGGCATTGATATAAACATTAAACCCGATACCGGTGTATATTTTATAAACACACAAGATGCCATCAATTTGGTAAATAAAATTGCAGGCAATCCCACAGGTAAAACACTCAGCGGATTGAATTTAACTGCAGTAGAAACCGCATTTAAAAAATTACCCTACATAGCCAGCTCGCAGGTTTTTGTGAGTATGGACGGAAAATTAAAAATTAATCTGGTTCAACGCATTCCTGTATTGCGAGTATACAATGCCGCCGGTGAAACATATTTTTTAGACAGTGCAGGAATTAAAATTCCGCATCATGGTCATTTTGCGCCTGATGTGCTGGTAGCCAGCGGAAATATTCAGGAAATGCTGCTCGACTCGGGTAAAATTCGCACACCTGTTTTAAAAGATTTATTAAAAGTAGCGGTTCAAATTCGATACGATAATTTTTGGAATGCACAATTTGAACAATGCTATGTCGACAACTTTAACGAACTAATATTGGTTCCCCGCGTTGGCAAGCATAGCATTGTTATAGGAAGTTCAGAAAATCTGACGGAAAAGTTCGAGAACCTGCGTATCTTCTACGAAAAGGGCTTGCGAAACATAGGGTGGGATAAATACAAATCCATCGACCTTAGGTACCGCGGGCAGGTAGTAGGAGTGAAAGACGTCAAAGAAACTGTACAACCTAAACCGAAGAATGTCCAAAAACCACAACACTGAACAAAATCATCCACATATGGCTATAAAGAACGATATTATTGTAGGGCTCGACATTGGTACAACAAAAGTGTGTGCCATTGTAGGCCAATTGGCAGAAAACGGCAAAATCAACGTGCTGGGTATGGGTAAAGCGCCCAGCCAGGGAGGCGTTTCGCGGGGTATGGTAGCCAATATCAGCCGTGCAGAAATAGCCATTCGTGCCGCCATTGAGGAAGCCCGCCGCCAAAGCCAGGTAGATATTAAACACGTTTTTGTGGGTATTGCCGGTCATCATATCAAAAGTATGCAGCACCGCGGTACACTTTCACGCAAAAACGCGTTTGAAGAAATTACCCAGGAAGAAATGGACCGCCTGGAGTCCGACATGGAAAATCTGGCCCTGGAACCCGGATTGGAAATTATTCACGTATTGCCCCAGGAATACCGCATCGACGATGAAGAGGGTGTAAAAGACCCCGTAGGTCGAATGGGCGTAAGAGTTGAATGCAACTACCATATTGTAACCGGCCAAACACAGGCTGCACGTCATATCATTATGGCAGTGCGTCGCGCCGGACTTGAGGTAGCCGACCTGATTGTGGAGCCCTTTGCCTCTGCCGCCGCCGTACTTTCTGAACCCGAAATGGAAGCCGGTGTTGCCTTGGTAGACATTGGGGGTGGTACCACGGACATCTGCATTTTTGAGGATGGTTTTATCCGCCATACTGCCATTATCCCCATCGGTGGTGATCGCATTACCAAAGATATTCAGGAAGCTTTTGGCATTATGAAGGAGCAGGCCGAAATTGTAAAGGTAAATTACGGTAGCTGCTACCCCACCGAATCTATGAAGAATGAAGTAGTGGTAGTACCGGGTTTACCTGGCCGCAAACCCAAAGAAATCAGCCTTTTCAGCATCGCCCAGGTTATTCAGGCCCGCATGATGGACATCATTGAAAAAGTGGATTATGAAGTAGAACTTTCTGCCCTTCGCAACCGCCTGGGTGGTGGAATGGTGCTTACCGGCGGTGGATCTGCCATGCAGAATATTGCCCAATTATTTACTTACCATACAGGCCTTGAAATTCACATAGGCATGCCTAGCCAAAAATTGGGAAAAGGCATGGTGGATGAAGTAAGAAACCCCATGTTCTCTACCGGTATTGGTTTGGTACTGAAAGGATTTGAAATTTCTGAACGCCAAAACCTGCCTGGCAACGAAATGCTGATAAAAGAAGCGCCTAAAGTGCAGGAGCCTGTAAAAGAAAAAGTGGTCGCAACTGAAACCAAAGAAAAAAGCGGTTTCTGGAAACGCCCCTTCCAGGGAGGATGGGGTATACCCAAGGTAATTGGCGACTGGATGAAAGACGGAGAAGACTTTAACGAAGATTAAACCACTAAACGAACAAAATGAATATGCCTAACAATTTTGAACCTGATGTTATTAAAATGACTGGTTCTATCATAAAGGTGATTGGTGTGGGAGGCGGCGGAAGCAACGCGGTAAACCACATGTTTCGCCAGGGAATCGAAGGGGTGGAATTTTATGTGTGCAATACCGATGCACAAGCCCTGATTGATAGCCCGGTGCCCAATCGCATACAACTGGGTATACAGCTTACCGAAGGGCTGGGTGCCGGCAGTGAACCCGAACAAGGCCGCAAGGCAGCGCTTGAAAGTGTTGGGCAAATCAGCGATATCATGCGGCATAACACCAAAATGGTGTTTATTACCGCAGGTATGGGTGGTGGAACCGGCACCGGAGCCGCGCCTGTTGTAGCCCCGACCGTATTGCCCAGGCTATGCAAGGATTAAACGATATGCGCCCGCATGTGGATGCCCTGCTTACCATTTGCAACGACCGTATCGTAGATATGTTTGGCGACCTTGTTGTAAGCGAAGCTTTCTCTAAAGCTGATGATATTTTATGCACTGCGGCGAAAGGTATAGCTGAAATTATAACCAAACCCGGCAAGCTGAATGTGGACTTTAAAGACGTACAGACTGCCATGACCAATAGTGGCCGCGCCATAATGGGTACCGGAATTTCAAAAGGCACCGACCGCGCCGAACAAGCCGTGCAAATGGCCCTCGACAGTCCGCTGCTGGATAATACCCGTATCGTAGGCGCCAAGCACTTGCTGGTAAACTTTACCTACGGTACTTCCGAACCCCTGATGAGTGAAACCAGTAAGGTGAAAAAATTCCTGCAAAACGAGGCCGGACATACAGCTCACCTTAAAATGGGGATTACCCACGACGCACGTTTGGGCGACGAAATTGCCATCACTGTAATAGCTACCGGATTTGAAGTGGCCAATCAGGTTGTAAACCGCACCGAAGTGCCCGAAGTAGTGGCTCTGCCAGTGGTTGAAGAGGTTGAAAATGAAATTCCAATTGGCATTACCCCAGTTCCTTTGTTTGATGCAGAAGAGGAAAATGCCGACGAAAGTTTCAAAGAAATTATAAGAAATACACACGGAGAGAATCAGCGAGGATCCCGGGAAAAAGCCCTGGATAATATGTCGATACCTGCATACCTGAGGCGCAATGTAGAACTTGCAAAAACGCCTTTGAGTGACAGCAACAATGTATCTAAACACCAAATTACTGAGGTGAAAGAAGATACAGAAATGCAGGTCCAAAAAAATAAATTTCTCCACGACAACGTGGACTGAAATTACCATCCGGAGTATAGAAAGGTCTTCTCTAGCGGGAAGGCCTTTTTTTTTAATTTCAGGCAACCGAAACTTTAATCGGTGAGTCTTATTTTTGCAGAATTATATTTTGTATTTGAGATTATTTATACTCTTTGCTTTCTTCCTTCTTACAGAAATTGGAAAGGCACAGCCAAAGGCTGCATTTACTGCTTCACCCAAACAGGGCTGCAACCCACTCAAAGTAGATTTTACCAATACCAGCACCAATGCAACTTCATGGCTCTGGAGTTTTGGGAATGGCAATCAAAGTACGCTTAAATCTCCCTCTGCCGTTTATAATACACCGGGTAAATTTTCTGTAACCCTCATAGCCACTGATGCCAGCGGCAAATCCGACACCCTGGTATTGAAGGATTACATTACCGTATTTAAATCTCCCGTCGCAGATTTGGCCGGCTCACCCACTGAAATATGCAGTGGTGAAACCGTAAATTTTGAAGACCAAAGTACCCCGGGCGATGGAAAAATAAGCAGCTGGAAATGGGATTTCGGCGAAGGTGGTACTTCTACTTCTTCCAAACCTAACTATGTATTTACCACTGTGGGTGCTTTTGATGTTACACTGATTGTAACAGATATAAATGGATGCCAAAGCTCTATTAAAAAAACCAAATACATTACTGTAAATGAGTTACCAAAGGCAGATTTTGTGCCTGATGAGAAGAATAAGTGCAAAGCCCCGCTTACAGTTAATTTTACCAGCACCACCAGCGGCAAAGCCCCACTAAAATTTGCCTGGCAATTTGGCGATGGGGGTACCGCTACCGATGAAAATCCAACGCATAATTACAATGCCAATGGGAATTATAATGTAACCCTTCTGGTATCTGATGCAAAAGGCTGCAAACGCAGTGTAGTAAAGAATAACCTTATCACCATTCAACCTCCGAAAGCTGATTTTTCTGCGGATAAACGAAGCATTTGTCCGGGTCAAAAAGTGCATTTTCAGAATCTCTCCACACCCATGACCGGAACTGGAACTTCATATTGGGATTTTGATAATGGTACCACCTCTACAGACCGTGAACCCGATGTAGTATTTACAGCACCAGGCCAGTATAATATTTACCTGAAATATTCTTGGGATGGTTGCGAAGACGAAATAACAAAAAAAGCATTTATTGTAGTTAATGAATTACCTGTAGGCAAAATATCGCCCCATGATACCCAGATTTGTCGCACACCCGGTGCTTTTTTCACTTTAAATGGCAATGGCAAAAACATTACTTCCATTGATTGGTACGACGATGGCAATTTAGCAGAAAATGTTTCCACTCCATCCAAACATAAAATTTCACTCGGAAGCAATGGAAGCTTTTTTATCAAAGCCATAGGGGTTACTGCCAAAGGATGCAGGGCCCTAATTGATTCGGCAATTATAAAAGTGCGCGGACCCTTTGCAATGGTGGACCTTACAGATAAAACAGGTTGTATTCCGCGTGATGTAAAAGCTACTTCCACTTCGCAAAGCGACGACCCCATTACAAAATACGATTGGACTGGTCCGAAGGGCGAAAAAAGCAGCAAATCATACCTGGATTTTAATTACAATACCTTTGGTGTGCGGGGAGTAACCTTGGCTGTTACGGATACAAATGGATGTAAAGACGACACAACAGTATCTGTAATGGGTGGCATTAAAATTAATGTTGATTTTAGTTATGATACCAACCGGGTTTGCCGCAATTCGGAATTTACCATCTGGAATCACTCCAGCAAGCGCAACCCAGATACAGTGGTATTTGAATACAATTGGTTTAACCACAATAAAACCACCGGAGATTCATTAATTAAACAAGACCGCTTAAAAACGGTGTTTAAAATGCTTGGAAAACCAGGCAATATTGATACCCTTAAAATTACTGCAAATTCTTATGGTTGCCTTTCTTATTTAGATCCGGATAAATGGCCCAAGGTGCTAATTTTAGGGCCAGAAGTAAAAGGATATACCAAAACCTTTTGCCCGGAAGACTCTATAATGGGGCTCAATCAAAGCAGCTATTATACCAAAACCTATTGGCAATTTAAAGATAGCAATAACAAAGTAATCAAATACAATCCAATGCAATTGGGCCGCCGACTCAGTAATACACGCGATTTATGGATTTACGCATTTAACGATACCGGAGGATGTAAAGATAGCCTTGAGTTTCCCACCAAAATCGATCCGCAACAGGTAAGCTTTTCGTATACCTTTGATTGCATTACCCAAAAGTTTATTACCCGAAACAATTATATAGGAATAGACGATTCGATGTATATATGGGATATTATAAATCAAACTACAGGAATTAAATATAAACTACGTCAAAAAAATATTAATAAAACACTGGATACTCCTGGATTATACAGCATTAAACTATCGGTAATTAATCCCAAATTTACCTGTAATCCACCCTATAAAATTAGCCTGCGAGTATTTAAAAAGCAAACGGGAACCTCAACTGTAACTATAGACCGCACCAGCTGTTACCCGGTAAAATTAAAATTAAATGACGATTATTTTGACAAATGGAAATCGGCTAAATGGAGCATAGGCAGCGATGTGAGTTTTAAAGATACCCAAAAAATATTTGACATAAGTCACACCGACAATCAGGAAGATCTGAATATTTATTTGCGCAAAACCGATTCCAATAATTGTCAATATGTCGATACTTTTTATTATAAAATTGGGGGCTGGAAAGCTTATATCAATACCAGCCAGAATGATGAAACCTGCATTCGATCTGTGGTAAATTTTTATTCCATTATATATAAACCCACAGCCGGAAATAATTACAGTTATGTATGGGATTTTGGCCGCAGAAAAGGGTATAACGATCGCGATTCGCTTCAGGTTTATGGTTGGCAAAGTTTTCCAGTTTCACTAACGGTTACCGACAATCACGGTTGTCAAAGCAAAGATATTTTTCAGGTGGATGTGCAAAACAGCAGCCCCAAAGCAAATTTCATAGCCAGCAACACCAAAGCTACCTGCCCGCCTTTGGATGTGTTTTTTACCGATAAATCTACCCCTGGCAAATTCCCGATTGTAAAAAGGTATTGGACTTTTGGCGATGGAACGTATTCCGACAAAACCAATCCGGGAAAATTGTATATTTATTCCGGTAGATACTCTGTAAGCCTTACGGTTACCAACTCACAGGGCTGCACCGATTCTATCCGCATACCGGATTTGGTGGTGGTAAACGGGCCTACAGGCAATTACACATTTGATAAAAAATACGGATGCACCCCATTGCTTGTAAATTTAAATACCACTACCAAAGGTGTAATTAAAAAGTTTGAATTTGATATGGGAGATGGAACCGTGTTAGATACATCTGGCAAGCTGCACATTTATAAGCGTCCTGGTGCCTACATACCCAGGTTGATTTTAACCGATACCACAGGCTGCCGTTTTTCTCCTCCGCCTAACGATACCATTTATGTATATCCCAATCCTACAGCTGCGTTTACAAATGGAAAAGTTTGTGATAATAAATTGTATAAAATTGCCAATGAATCTAATCTGGCAGGTGAAATTCAACAAAAAGTACAATGGAGAATTAAAGGGAATATTAAAAGTACAACAGACACATTTTCAGTAATTTTCAATAAGGCTGGGGGCAAAGATGTGGAACTGTGGATCCAAACCACCCATGCCTGCGCAGATAGTATTACCAAGCCATTTTATACATATGGTCTAACACCCGACATTTCCAAGCCTAAAACTGAAATTTGCCTGGGCGAAAAATTAATATTAAACGATATATCTACGGGCGATACGACCATTACAAAACGCCAGGTTTTCATAGATAAAGCCCCCATAATTTATTCAAATCCCATTCAATTCAATGCTGTAAAAAAAGGTAAAATTCCATTGCAATTTATTATATCCGATGCAATGGGCTGTGAGGATACTTTGTATGATGCTGCTTTTATGAAAGTGGGAGATACTTTGCCCCCCAACCCATTGAAAATGCTGCGCAGCACAGTGGTAGATGATTACACTACTGAGTCGAGATTTAATGTGAGCAAAGAGGTGGATTTTAAAGAATATCGACTATTTAGCTGGCAAAATGGGGGCTGGAAATTATCTGCCCAGTCAGGCAATTTAAATGATACCAATATGCAAATTAGCGGATTAAATACCCTGGCAAACCCATACTGTCACAGAATAATTCAGGCCAATTTTTGCGACAAAACCAATGATATTACTGCGGTAATTCCGCATTGTACAATTGAAACCAAAGCACAGGGTGATACAAATAAAGCCCAGGTTTGGTGGACACCTTACAGCGGATGGAATAAAGTAGAAAAATATCGCATTCACCGAAAAAAATCGACCGATAATAATTTCATTTTAATTGATTCGGTACCAGGCAATGTGTTTAAATATACCGATACGTCGGTGTATTGCCATGTAATTTATGATTATAAAATTGAGGGACTAGAATATTTTGGCAACCACCAAAACAGCTTTAGTGATACAGCCCGGGCTATTCCCTTGCACGTATTATCAGTGCCACCTCCGCAAATTTGGCGCACCACAGTAGATACAAATCTATACACCCATACTGAGTGGAAAATGGTTAATAAAACCAAATTCCCGATTGATTATTACACCCTATATAAGTGGAATAAAAATAGCTGGAGTGTATTAAAAGACCGAATTACAGGGAATGGTTTAATGGCAGAAAATGATTTCAAAACCGATGTAAATAACAGTTACTATACATACGCCGTGCAAGCAACGGATGTATGCGAAACCCAGAGTATTTTCAGCAATCCGGGTCGAAGTATTTTGTTAAAAATAAAGCAAGATCCTATTAGTTTAGAACCTGTTTTATACTGGAATCAGTATTTACAATGGAATGAAGGTGTAGCAGAATACGCTATAGAACGCAAAGGTAAAGATGGTAAATTTTTTGAACTTGGACGTGTAAAAGGCAGTGATACTATTTTTACCGACAAAACCATTCCGCATTTCTGTGAAAAAGATTTTATTTACAGGGTTACAGCCTATCGCAACCAACCTACAAACTTCCCGGATTCTATGCATTTTGTGCAATCGCAATCCAATTATGCAGCATTTTTACCCGAAATGAAATTGTACATTCCCAATGTATTTACCCCGGATGTAAACAATTTAAATGACCGCTTTTTCCCTAACGGAATTTACATTTATAAATATACCATGCGCATTTACAACCGCTATGGCCAAAAGCTATATGAAAGCGATGAATGTCGCAATGCCTGGGATGGAATTTATGATGGAAAACCTGCTCCAGATGGTGTGTATGCCTACTACATAGAAGCATGGGATATGGCGGGCAAAAAATACGATTTCAGAGGAACAGTGCATATTATGCGCTGAAATTAGAAGTATGTATAAATTATAATAAACTTTGATACAGCGAAAGATGCCTTTCACTTACCACTGCTGCACTGTAATTCTTTTCTGCTTTTAGTCTGCACCGATTGGCAATGTCTGCATTGCTGCCAAATTTACCCGATAATAATTGTACAATATTTTCACCCAATTCCTCCGATTTATAAACTCCGGATAATACACCGGTTTCACCCTGCTCCACCATTTCAGGGATACCACCTGTGCGAAAAGCTGCTACAGGAGTTCCACAAGCCAGGCTTTCCATTATGGTGGTGGGTAAATTATCATCGTTGGATGTGGTGATATACAAATCGCCCGAACGATACCAATCTGCCATAATATTGGGATTGTTTATAAATCCGGTAAATCGATGTGGGAAAGGCCCTGTTTGATTTATATTTCCCTTGTTTTCACCAATATATACAACTTCAATATTTTCCACTTTAGCATTGTATAAATAATCTAGTACCTGCAAAAATTCATTGAACCCTTTGCGTTTATCAGCAATATTTACTGCCGCAAAAAGTAACACTTTTTTATTTACATCTATTCCGGTTTTTATCCTGGATTCGGCCCTGTTCTCTGGTGTAAATTGGGCAATGTCTATCGCATTTGGAATGGTGCGTATTTCTTTATTTCCGGCCGTCCCCGATGCTCTCCCTATTTTGGCCAACCATTCGCTTGGTGTAATAAAATACAGGTTATTTGCCTTCGAAAATATTTCGGTTTTACGGGCTTTTATTTTAAAAGACAAGTCATTTTCTCCCGGATTTTTGAGCATTTTGCAATTTCCACATCCCCGCAAATAATTATCACAATTACCGGAATAATAGCAGCCGCCTGAAAAAGGCCACATATCGTGGCAGGTCCAAACGACAGGCTTATTTAATTTTAGTAATTTTTCTAAACCAGACAGTGAAATAAAGCCTTTGTTGATCCAATGGAGATGAATAATATCCGCTTCCAAAACCAAAGGATTGGAAGCAATATTAATTCCGGTTAAACCATGGGAAAAAGCAAATCTTACACTGGCATCCTTTTCAAATCTTAGAAAATCCAGCTTCTCTAAAGCATGCTTTGCAAATGCGTATTTTTTTCTGAAATAAGTATCAGACCATAATTTATAATTGCCAGGAATGCCGGTATAAACCAAATGTTTAGACTCTATGCCAGGCATAGCATTCAATGCATCAGAAAGTCTTTGGGCCACTACAAATGCGCCGCCTGATGAGGATGCATTGAGATGAAGAATTTTCATTTTACTTCCTGATGAAAGTCACTGCCCGGTAAACGATTGATTAATTTATAAGAAAAGAAAGCGGTAAACGCCATTAAAATAGCCGCCACAAAATAGGGCATGGATCGATCTACCATATAGATGGCGCCCGCCAGTATTGGCCCCACACCCCGGGCCAATGCTCCAATGCTTTGCAACAATCCAAATATTTTTCCCTGGTGATTCTGATCAGAATAAATAGATATCATGGCATTGGTAGAAGGTAAAATCATACCATTTCCTGTGGTCAGAAAAATAATGGAAATTATAGCCACAGTCCAAAATAGTTGCAAACCAGGTAATGGAATAATTACCAGTCCAATTATTTCTAATATTGCACCGTAAACCAGCATTTTTTTAATGCCCAGTTTTTTCTGAAAAAATCCGATTAATCCACCTTGAATAATGGCACTAAACAACCCTATTATTCCAAACAAGTAATTTACAGCCGTTTGTGGCAGAAGGTATTTCTCTTTCCACAACACAGCGGCATTTCCTTGCATCATACTAAATGCAAGTACAAAAATTACATTAATTAAAAATAAATGGCCGATGTATTTTACACTCCAAATATGAATCAAACCGGTAAAGGTTTCTTTGATTTGGGTAGGTTGATTTCGATTTGCTTCACGGGTTTCGGGATGCAATGATTCACTGAGAATAAATAATGCCATAAAAAAATTAATCAAACAGAGGGCGGCGGTAATCATACCTACCAGCATTAAACCGCCTGCCTGGTATAATATGGCGCCTATAAATGGCCCCACAGCAAAACCTACCCCAAATGCAGCGCCAATTAATCCCATCATTTTTGCACGGTCCTGTGGAGCAGAAATATCCGAAATATAAGCCTGTGCAGCGCTAAGATTGGCACTGCCAATACCTGCAATGGTGCGGGCCAATAACAAAATCCACACACTGGATGCAAATCCCATGATGGCATACCCTGCAGCTGTGGCCAAAATACTTCCTAGTATTACAGGCCGGCGGCCTATGCGATCACTTAATGAACCCCAAACCGGGGAAAACAAAAACTGCATTAACGAAAAAATCCCTAATGTTAACCCGTTTAAAATATCCGGACTAATAGCCACGCTTTCTTTCAGGGCCAGCTCTTTTCCCAAGGTAGCGATAATCGGAATTACAATCCCAAAACCCAGTAGGTCTATAAAAATGGTAATTAACAGGGTAACTAAACGTTTATCCTTCATGCCACAGGATGCTTATTTACAAGTTTCAATCCTTGCCATGAGGTGTCAAACGGAATAATGAGTTTATTTTGGGCATCCAAAACATTTATAACCAGTGTATTCAGCGTTTCGCTTTGTGCTGAGATGGCACCCGATTCCCACATTTCAGCCACCTGTTTTTGATTTAAAATCTGGTATTTGTCTTCAATTTTAATTGCCAAAAGTGTGCGTTGTAAAAAATCGCATTGGTTTTGTGTACCCCAATCGGTAAGTAATCTAAAAACCTTATCTATACTGCAACCACTGGGGGCTTCATAGTGTTCATCCACCGCAACCAGCACCAGGCAGTTCTCAACAATTTGAAAAGTGGCACTTAATTCTTTGCCATGGGCTTTCCAATTGGCAACAAAATTTTGCAATTCCAACGATATGTTTTCCATTTCTGCAGCATCCAAAAAACGGTTGCACAAAAATGTCCAAACCCTTGCCTGTGGGGATATATTTTGCAAAATCATGCTTTATCAGATTCGATAATTAATTCAGAAATATCCATTACACGCACTTGATTTTCTTTTTCAAAATGTTTGGTACCGTCGCTAATCATGGTCATACAAAAAGGGCAATTAACTGCGATTATTTCCGCACCGGTTTCTATTGCTTCACCGGTTCTTTCAATATTAATTTCTTTATTGCCTTTTTCGGCTTCCTTAAACATTTGAGCTCCGCCTGCACCGCAACAAAGTCCGTTGGTACGGCAGCGTTTCATTTCTACCAGATCGGCATCCAGTTTCTCAATTACCATGCGCGGTGCTTCGTACACATTATTTGCGCGACCCAGATAGCAACTGTCGTGATAGGTAATTTTTTTACCGGCAAAAGCCCCCCCTTCAATGGCCAATCTGCCGCTCTGTAGCAGCTCGTTGATAAATTGGGTATGGTGCACCACCTCATAATTTCCTCCCAGCGAAGGATATTCGTTTTTTAGTGTATTAAAACAATGCGGACAAGCAGTTACAATTTTTTTAATTTCATAGCCATTTAAAACTGCAATATTCTGCATGGCTTGCATTTGAAATAAGAATTCGTTTCCTGCCCTTTTTGCCGGATCACCTGTACATCCTTCTTCGGTTCCCAGAATGGCATATTTCACATTTGCTTTATCCAGTATTTGAGAAAAAGCGCGCGAAACTCTTTGGGCTCTTTCATCAAAACTGCCGGCACAACCTACCCAAAATAAGATTTCGGGGGTTTCACCTGCGGCTATATAGTCCTGAATGGTTTTTACCATAGAATAGACCAAACGGGGATTGGCGACTGGTTAATGAGTTGCTGGGCTACAGTACCCATAAACATACCGGCTGATTCGGTTTCGGTCATCATAAATATCAAGCCCCCGTTTTTTTCCTTGGCAAAGTCAATTACGGTTTGGGCTACAGACACACCCAACCTGGCATCTACGGTATATGGGATATTGCGTGATTTGAAAAACTCAACCGCCTGCTTGGCATACACCAGCATATGGTGCTCCACATCCGCACTTGAAGATCGGCTTAGGCTGATTACGTGAACCGTGCTTCCGAATTTCTCGGCAAAACCCGCTGCGGGCGCCAGTTTTTGTCTACTCTCCGGCGAATCTTCGAGGGGTACTATAATGTTATTAAAATTACTGTTTTTAGCCGATTCCTGCACAGTTAGTACAGGGCAGCGACTTGAACTAACTACCCTGAAAGCAGTGCTTCCAATCCATGCAGGCATAAATCCTGAGTGGCTATGGGTACCTACTACAATTAAATCGGCATGGATCTCCCGCTCTACATGCACAATCTCCTTAAAGGCTCGGCCATGCTGGTGGTGAATGTGAAAGGCAATGCCTGTTTTGGAACGCAAATCATCCAGGTAATCGTGTACGGAATCCCAATCCAGAAAATGCCCGCTGCCTTCGGCATAAATAACATGGATGGCAGATCCGTATTTCTGGGCAATTTCAATCGCTTTTTCCAGCGCAACTGTGCTTGCGGTAGAGTGGTCGAAACCCACTAGAATTTTTTTATACGTTGTATCCATAGCTCTTTTGTTTTCGAATTACGTAAAAATAATGGAAAAACAAAGTGACTGGGGTATTTATTTATCAAATTGAACCAAAATCCAGTTGAAAATCAGCTAATATTGCGGAAGTATGATTAGAATAATTTTCTGGTTTGCCATTGGGTTCTTCTGCAATTTATCGGCTTTGGCACAGGGAAGTTTGCGGGGTTTATCTGTAGTATCAGATAAAGTTGTGTGGGCCTCAGGCAGCAAAGGCACTGTGATGATTACACAAAACGGAGGCAAAAAATGGAAATCAATAAACCCGGCCGGATATAAAAATAAAGATTTCAGAGATATTCACGCATGGAATGCCAAAGAAGCCATAGTGATGAGTGCCGGTGATAGTGCAGTGTTTTTAAAAACTTATGATGGGGGTAAAACATGGAAAAAAGTATATGCAAATAATAATGCCGGTGTATTTTTTGATGCCATCGATTTCGTGCATAACTGTGGTGTTGCAATCGGCGATCCTATGAAGGTAAATGTGAGTTTTAAACAGCAAAATATCAGTATAAAACCGTTCTATTTTTTGATAACAAAAGACCGGGGAGAAACATGGAACTGGCCTTCATATTATGTATTTCCAAATGACAGCACCGAAGCCATGTTTGCAGCCAGCGGAAGTATCATAAAATTAACAGACACTACCGGACCGAACTTTCAGGTGCGATTTGTAACCGGAGGATTACAACCCCGATTTTTAAGTACAGAAGGTTTGGTAAATGTATCCATTCCCATGCTCAAAGGTCCCGGTTGCGGAGCCTTTAGCTTCCACTTGAGTGCACCTTCAAAAAACCACAATCAGGGCATTATCTGCGCAGTAGGAGGATGCTGGAAATACCCCAACAAAAACGATAGTACATGTATTTTTTCTTTAAACAACGGCCTCAGCTGGCAATTTAGCGACACTATGCCAAACGGTTACCGAAGCTCGGTTTGTGCCAATGCTTCTGGCTCAAAATGGTTCTGCACAGGCACCAATGGTACCGATATTTCAACCGATCAGTTAAAAACATGGCATCGCTTTTCGCCAGACGGATTCAATGTTTGCGCATGTTCCAATAAATATCTCTGGCTTGCAGGCAATCAATCTCAGATAAAAAAAATTGCACTTAAATAGCTACTTTACACCAATACCTGTAATTTTGTCGCTATGGCCCTCACCGATCGCGAATTCTGGTTGAATTATTGGGAAAGTCACCGTGCCGAAATCATGGTACCTGTAGCTAACTCCAATTTGTTCAGCGGTTTGTACGACTCTTATTTTCAAAAATATCCCATCCAATCTGCCTGCGAATTGGGTGGTTTTCCTGGTTCATTTTCGGTTTATCTCAAGAAAAAATACGGCGTTGAAGCCACACTTGTTGATTATGTAATTCCGCGTGATATTTTATCTGAATTTTTTAAAACCAATCAATTAAAGGATTCAGATATCAATGTAATTGAGGCCGATATTTTTAATTTCGAACCCCAAATTAAATACGATCTGGTATTTTCCATTGGCCTGATCGAGCATTTTGAAAACTCCAAAGAAATCATTTCCATTCACCTCAAATACATGGCAGAAAACTCCCATCTAATTATTCTGCTTCCAAATTTCACCGGATTGAATGGATGGTTTCAACGCAAATTCGACCGCGCCAATTACGACAAACATTATATCCCAAGCATGAACCCAACCATGCTAAAAAATATATTAGATGAATTGGGTTTGAAAAATACCAGCGCAGGGTATTTGGGCAAATTTGGCATTTGGCTAGAACGCGAAAATCAGCAACCGGCTTGGGTTAGGATATTTAAAAAAGCGGTGTGGTTTACCGGAAAAGTGATTACAAAAATAATTCCTGTAGACAGTAAATTATTTTCACCCTATATCGTAATAACTGCGTCGAAATAACGCTTTAGAATCGCTTATTTTTTAGAAAAAATATTGTATTTAATAATACAATATATAGCCCTGAAACCATCTCTCCAGCCAATTTTTTTTCCTTCCTCATAGGTACGGCCATAATAGCTAATTCCAACTTCATATACCCTTACATTGGGAATGCGTGCAATTTTTGCCGTCACTTCGGGTTCAAATCCAAAACGTTTTTCCTTTAATTTCAGGCTTTTCACCATATCGGCCCTGAATAATTTATAACAGGTTTCCATATCCGTCAGATTCAAATTCGACAGCATATTGGAAAGGGAGGTAAGAAACTTATTGCCTATAGAATGCCAGTAAAAAAGTATGCGATGGGGATTACCACCCATAAATCGGCTTCCGTACACAACATCGGCAAAACCCTCAACAACCGGCTTTAAAAGCAAATTGTACTCTCTGGGGTCATACTCCAAATCGGCATCCTGAATAATGATAAACTGCCCCGTGGCACACTGAATGCCGGTATGCAAAGCAGCACCTTTCCCTTGGTTTACCTCGTGCTTAAAATACTGGATATTTAGGTCCGGATTTTGTTGCATATAGGATTGTATAGCCTCTTCGGTATGGTCTTTTGAACAGTCGTTTACAATAATCACCTCTTTGCTGATATTATTAATCAGCGATACATCCTTTACCTTATCCAGAATAAAGTGAATAGTGTTGCCTTCGTTATATGCAGGTATAACAATGGAAAGCTTTTTAAATTCCATCTTGAAAGGGCAAAAATACAACTTTTATGCGGCTATTCAGTTTCGAGGCCGATTCCGCGTATTTTTGCAGGCAAATTGGAGCAGAATCAACAAACCGCAATCATCATTGGAGCAGGTCCGGCAGGGCTTACTGCGGCTTTAGAGTTTTTGCGTCAAACCAATATTAAACCCATCATTCTCGAAGCCAGCGGCGATATTGGCGGTATTTCCAAAACGGTAAATTACAAAGGAAACCGCATGGATATCGGTGGGCATCGTTTTTTTTCTAAAAGCGACAGGGTAATGCAGTGGTGGTTGGATTTGTTCCCTGTATTGCCCGATGAAAATGGCCCGCTTGCAATCACCTATCACCGGCAAACCCGCACAGTTGAGACCCGGGGAAATAATGCACAACCCGACGATGACAGGGTGATGCTGGTTCGCAAACGTTTGTCGCGTATTTTTTACCTGCGCAAATTTTTTCCTTATCCTATAACCCTTAGCGTAAAAACCTTGCTTAGTCTTGGTTTATTGCGAACCTTTAAAATTGGTTTTTCTTATATTTATATTCGTCTATTTCCAATTAAAAAAGAAAAAAATCTCGAGGATTTTTTTATCAATCGATTTGGAAAAGAATTATACCAAACTTTTTTTAAAGATTATACCGAAAAGGTCTGGGGCATTGCCTGCACCGAAATATCGCCCGAATGGGGTGCCCAACGAATAAAAGGGGTAAGTATTGCAAAGGCCATCAAACACGCACTGCTTTTTTCTGTAAAAAAAGAAAAATCCATTGCCCAAAAAAATATTGAAACCAGTTTAATTGAAAAATTTTTGTATCCAAAGCTGGGGCCAGGCCAGTTGTGGGAAGAAGTAGCCAGGCTAGTACAGGAAAAGGGTGGTGAAATTCACTTAAATTCTCCGGTTTCTAAAATATTTTTACAAAATAATCGGGTAGATTCGGTTGCAACTTCAACAGGTAATATTTTTAAGGGCCACCACTTTTTTTCTACCATGCCTGTAAAAGATTTAATACAATCTATTGAACCTGAAGTTTCAGAAGAAGTTCGCAATTTGGCATCTGGACTGCAATACCGCGATTTTATTACGGTGGGCTTACTGGTAAAAAAACTCAAAGTACATGATGCCGATCATTCTGCTATAAAGGATAATTGGATTTATATTCAAGAAAATGATGTAAAAATCGGGCGCTTACAAGTATTTAACAATTGGAGTCCGTACATGGTACAAAACCCCGAATATACGTGGATGGGGCTTGAATATTTTTGCAATGAAGGTGATGAAATCTGGAATAAAACGGATGCTGAATTATTGCATTTTGCCATTGATGAATTGCATAAAATATCGATTATTGATAAAGTTGATTTTTTAGATGGAACCGTTGTACGGATGCCTAAAACCTATCCTGCATATTTTGGCACTTACACACAATTCGATACCATTCGCAATTTTACAGATTCTATTGAAAACTTATATCTCGTTGGGCGCAATGGCATGCACAAATACAATAACCAGGACCATAGTATGTTAACTGCTATTACTGCAGTAGAAAACATCAAAAACGGAATTACATCCCGCAACAATATTTGGGAAATAAATACCGAAATGGAATACCACGAAGAAAAATAATTCTGCTAAATATCGGGTTTGCATTGGGCCAATCCAGGCACCAAATAAATACGCCCGGATGCTACTTCCTTGCAAGTATAGCGAGTGCGGTTCTTTTCGAGTTTTATAAATTTTTTTCCGTCCTGCATTTCAAAAGCAGTATGCATGGGTATATCTTCAACCAAAACCCAGGTTTTATCTAAATCGTATTTTTTTAGTGTGCGAAACAGCAATGGATCACTGCAGCTGCTTGCCGCAGGATTTGTAAGATAGCGGGCAAGGGCATGATTTACATCCGGAGGTAGTATTTTTCTTTCCAAAACCGGTGCACTTACCAGCTGAAAGTGCTGCTTCCATTCCTTGCCATGCGGATTTACCCGATTGCCGAATCTCTCAAAATTAACCAGGTGGGCTACCTCATGCATAAATGTTACCAAAAATGCATAGGGATTTAGATCTTTATTTAGCGAAATGCGGTGGTTTTCGCCAGGCAAAGGTGGCCGGTAATCGCCGTATTTGCTGGCCCGGGGCTTTTTAATGTGCAACTGTATTTTGTAATGAATAAGTATATCTGCGGCATAGTTTTCCATGCCTTCCGGTAAATATTTTTTCAAAACAAATACAAGTTGTTCCCGTTTCATGTAAATTTTTCCAATGCCAATTCGCTCACAGTTTGCCCAATCGAAAGCGAACTGGTTGCAGCCGGAGATGGGGCATTTAATACATGTATGCAGCGTTCAGATTCTTTGATATAAAAGTCATCAATCAGACCGCCATCTTTATCACAGGCCTGGGCTCTCACGCCGGCACCTGCTGGCACCAGGTCGTCTTTTTGGATTTCAGGCACCAATTCCTGCAAGGCTTTTGTAAATGCGTTTTTACTGTATGACCTGTAGTATTCTCCCAATCCTGTTTTCCAGTATTTCATGGCTACTTTTCTAAAACCTTTCCATGAAATGGCATTCCAAAATTCACTCCAATTAAATGACGATTTGGTGTATCCCTCCCGCCTGAAAGCAAATACAGCATTGGGGCCTGCTTCAATTTCACCATTGATACGGCGGGTAAAATGCACGCCAAGGAATGGGAAATTAGGGTCGGGTACCGGATAAATTAAGTTGCGCACCAGCGATGCTTTTTCGGGTTTTACTGCATAATATTCACCCCTGAAAGGCACAATACGCATATCGGTATTAATGCCCGTCATTTCAGCAATTTTATCGCAATATAATCCCGCACAATTAATCATTAAATCGGCAATAATTGCATTTTTCTCGGTAACTATTTCAACCTTATTATTTCGCACATTTATCTCCGAAACCTTATGCCCGGTATGCACTTCACCACCTAAAGATTGAAATTTTTCAGCGATTTTCCAGGCCACTTGTTTATCGCAATCCGGATAGGCCATTTTCAATTCCCCGCTGGTACAATTTCTCCAACTGACCCAATTGGTCTTTGCGTGTGGCTACCACAATTTTTCCGCACAAGTCATAAGGGATGTTCTGCTCTTTGCAAAAATCCAACAACATGTGGTATCCGTTTATGCAGTTTATGGCTTTCAAACTACCCGGCTTGTAATAAAGCCCTGAGTGAATAACTCCGCTATTATTTCCCGTTTGGTGAGCGGCAATTTTATCTTCCTTCTCCAGCACCGCCACCGAAATTTGGGGATTCTTTTCCTTAATTTTCAACGCTGTAGCCAAACCTACAATACCTCCACCTATGATTGCGACATTAAAGTTCATTTTGGACAGCAAAATAATATCTCATGAATAGGAAGTTATTGCCAAATTATCCTCATCCCCGAATTACCTTCTGGCCAATGGCGCATTCCGTGCATCGGCGATTATCGCAGTATAATTTTCGCATCCCAATAAACGCCTGGCTCTCATAAGCCGATTTATTTTCAAACCCCAAGGATTCCCATTCTCGGGTTATCTTGTTGGATTCAGGCTCAACGGCAGCAAGTAAATCGAAAGCTTTCTCCTTCAGAATCTCTGAATCTTTATGCACACCATAGGCAAACAAAACCGGTGCAACGGCGTTTATCAACAAACCATTCAGGGTGCTATTTCCAGTATTTTTTGGCCTTTCTACCGATAGGGTTCCAAAACGATAATGATGATTCCAATATTCAGATGCACATACGCCAAATAATTTAACCAATTGGTTGGGCTCTGTTTCCAACAATATTTTCGAAAATATATGGGCCTTTGATTCAATCAGGGCTGCCAATTGTGCAATTCTTACGGTTGGAAAACCAGCAGGCCGCATGCGCATAAATTTCCAATTGGCAGCAGACATGGGCGTTAATTGCAATTTTTTACGCAAAAAATTATACTCCTTTTTCAATTTTGCCTGGTATTCATCGGCCGGCTTGGAAGCCAACATACCCGCCTGCCCGAATAACAATGCCTCTACCTGTCCAGGATTGTCAGTCATGCGAATGAGAGCATTACGCGGAATGCTGCGCGCAAGTTGCTCCATGCTATCATCGTTTACCCTATTGCCCAAATACCTAGCCAGGGCTATAAAAAACACTGTTTCCCAGTCGTTTTTATACTCACTGGCCAGTTTTAAAAAAATTTCGGCTTTGAGAATTAATCTGTCAACCAAGGCTCTATGCAAGGCGGTAATGCTGGCCGAACCCGATTCTGCCGGATGTAATGGGGCACAGGGGACTGATGAAATACTGGTTTTTAAAACTTGGTAATTTGCCAGCATTTCGGGCAGAATGCGATTCTTCAATTCCAAACAGGGCAAAATAGACCCGTTTGCCAAGGCAATATCGCAATCATGGTGCAACACCACATGGAGAATGGTATTTTGGTAAGCAGGATCGTGGGCATGATTGTGCTTCAGCCAATCGGATGCATGGATATGGATTTCAATATTCCCGGTCCAGTCGGCATTATCGATCACAATTCTTCCATTAAAAAAATCCGGACCGCTATCGTTGTTTAGGGTGCCTCTTTTAATAATTTGAATTGGTACTCCATCGGTAGTTTGCAGATTTTGGTGATTGAATTTCCCCGACTGCCAGATAAAGTGCAAAAATGATTCTTCCATAATTTTGATAAATTTTTTAACATATTTTTGGCACCAATATAATCATTTTTTATATATTTGCAACATTCAATGAAGTTACATTTTAAAAATATATCACATTATGGCAAGTTTAGAACATTATTACACACGTTTCGAGGAGACTGGAATTTACCATGTTTACAACCGTTGCATTGATCGTCAGCCCTTATTTTAGATTTTTACATTCGTCCTGTTGCCGATATTTTGGCTTACTGCCTGTTGGGCAATCATTTTCATCTCTGTATCCGCATTAAGCCATTGGAGGAGATGGGTGCATTAACCACACGTTCAAAACCCGATACCCTCGTGTGCGCGCCCGCGCCCACGCCCACGCCCACGCCCACGCCCACGCCAGATTTGACAACTTTTACAAAGTTGTCAAATCTGGCAAAAATGGCCCCAAAATCGCCCCACGATATTGTCACCCACCAATTCCGCAAACTTTTCCAATCCTACGCCATGGCCTACAACAAACAACATTCTCGTGTTGGTACCCTTTTCCAAACCCCTTTCAAACGCGCCCTGGTGCTAGAAAACGAATATCTGCGAAATCTTATCCTCTACATTCACCAAAACCCGCAACAACACCAGCTTATAGATGATTTTCGCGATTGGAACTGGAGCTCCTTTCACAGCATTATGTTTCGCAAAAAACGAAGTATCACCAACACCCAACTTACCCTTGAAATGGTTGGCGGTTTACAAGAATTTTTGTTTATCCACAAAAACCCAGATAATCTTTTACAAAATCAAAACTGGGCCAAAATCATACATTCGGTAGAATCACAATTCTATCCCATAAACCTGTAAGCAATTTGCGTATTTTCACTAACTTTGCAGCCTCAATGGCCTTAGAAATTAAAGTTCCGGCTCCCGGAGAATCTGTAAGTGAAGTTACCATAGCCAATTGGTTAAAAAAAGAAGGTGAATGGGTGGATATGGATGCCCCAATAGCCGAATTTGAAAGCGATAAAGCCACCTTCGAAGTAAATGCAGAAAAAGCAGGTGTAATTGAAAAATTAATCGGCAACATCGGCGATACCATTCCCGTAGGCACGGTTGTAGCCATCATCAATACCGAAGCTGCCAAACCCGCCGGCGCACCTGCCCCCGAGGTAAAACCTGCCCCGGTAGCCGAAGCTACCGCCCCAAAAACTGCACCCGTAGTGGCTGAAAAGCCCACTGTATCTGCCGATGCCCATATCCTCATTTCTCCCATTGCCGCACAATTACTGGCCGAATATGGAATCGATGCAACTTTAGTTAAAGGTTCAGGTAGCAACAATAAAATCACCAAACTCGATGCCCTCGAAGCAATAGTTTCCATGGGCAAAGAAAAACAATCCGGCAGCTCCACTGCCACTGCCGGTGCGCGCAATGAACGCCATGAAAAAATGAGCAATCTGCGCAAAACCGTTTCCAAAAGATTGGTGGCTGCCAAAAACGAAACAGCCATGCTTACCACGTTCAACGAGGTAAACATGAAACCCATCATGGATTTGCGTGCCAAATACAAAAAAACTTTCGAAGAGAAGTTTGGTGTTGGATTGGGCTTTATGAGCTTTTTTACCCGTGCAGTTTGTATTGCGCTTAAAGATTGGCCCGCAGTGAATGCGAGCATCGTTGGAGACGAAATTCATTACCACGATTATTGCGATATTTCCATAGCCGTTTCTGCCCCTAAAGGTTTGGTTGTGCCCGTAATACGCAACGCGGAAAGCATGAGCCTGGCCGAAATCGAAGCCGAAGTAAAACGCCTTGCCACCAAAGCCCGCGATAATAAATTAAGCCTGGAAGAAATGACCGGTGGCACATTCACCATTACCAACGGTGGGGTATTTGGCAGCTTGCTAAGCACACCTATAATCAATCAACCCCAAAGTGGTATTTTGGGTATGCACAATATCGTAGAACGTCCGGTTGCTGAAAATGGTCAGGTGGTAATTCGCCCCATGATGTATGTGGCGCTTAGTTACGATCATCGTATAATCGATGGCCGCGAAAGTGTAAGCTTTTTGGTAAGGGTGAAAAACCTGCTCGAAAATCCCGAAATGCTTTTCGATGGAAAAAATCCCGTAGAAAAAGTACTGGGTTTCTAAATCATTATTCACCTTTCCCTCCATTAAAATTCCCTAAGTTTGTGGTATGGCCCACCACCATCACCATACCCACGAAAATTTGCCGCACGAAGCGCCACACAGCAGCCTTGGCAAAACTTTCGGCATAGGCATTGCCCTCAATCTGGCATTTGTGGGGGTTGAATTTTTTTACGGTTTCATTTCAAACGGGCTTTCATTAATTGCCGATGCATGGCACAACCTTGGTGATGTGCTTGGACTTGCCATCAGTCTTTTGGCGTTTAGAATGGCCGAAATTAAACCCAATAAAAAATACACTTACGGGTATTCCAAAGGAACCATTCTGGCCAGCCTGGCAAACTCGGTTTTATTACTCATAGCCGTTGGCACTATTGGATATGAAGCGTTCGATCGCTTTTTACATCCCGTTTTGCCCGAGTGGAAGACACTTACCTGGGTGGCCTCTTTGGGTATACTTATTAATTCTGCAACCGCATTTTTATTTATGAATAAAAATGAATTAAACTCCAGGGCTGCTTATTTGCATATGGCAGCCGATGCAGGTGTTTCAGCCGGCGTGGTATTGGGCGGTATTCTCATCCATTTTTCCGGTATTTATTGGATCGATCCTGTCATTAGTTTATTTATTTGTGCCGTAATTTTAGTGGGTACCTGGAATGTATTAAAAAGCAGTTTGCGCCTCTCCCTCGATGGCGTTCCGGAAAATGTGGATGTAGAAAAAGTAAAAGAAACTGCCCTCAAAATGCCCCAAATCAAAGATATTCATCACATGCATATCTGGGCCATGAGCACCACTAAAAACGCACTCACCGCGCATCTAATGCTCAATGAAACACTTAGCGAAGAACAAACTGTTGAATTAAAAAATAATTTAAAACACGCATTTTTACATCTCAATATTCAACATGCAACATTAGAGCTGGAGCTTCATCACACCGATGATTGCGAAGAATGCTAATACTGTTTAAAGCCTGTTTTTAATCCAGGGAATTACTACCGAAGTAAAATCTTTTTCCTGATTTAACATAGGGCTATGGCCACTTCTTAGCAATTCGGCATAGGTTTTATCTGAGGCTCCGCATTGGTTGTATCCGCTTATCCCGCTTGCCCTGGGTACTACCATGTCAAACCTTCCCCAAATAAATAAAGAGGGTATCTTTATGCTACCCATTTGCGATGTAAAATCGGCATTTTTTAGGGTAGAAAACATTTTATTGCTCGTTACCAATTCGTTCCATTTACTCAGGGGCAAATGCAAGGAACCTGTAACAGCATAATGAAGTGCATCAGTTGTGCCGGTAAGGTTCACAATACTGTCAACATCTGTCAAATATTGCTCGGCCGTAAATCCATATTGATTCAGCTGGGTTATTTGCCCATCACTGGCATTTTTCGGATCCACTTCTTTACAAAAATTCACAATTTCTGTCCATTCTTTTACATGGTTTCCTAGCCCTATTTGTTGATTTCCCAATTCATTAAAACGGTTTATTAAAACATCCACACTTTTAAAATCATGGGCCCCGTCTACCTCTATAAATCCGGCAAGTTTCGCCTGCCTACCCGCATCAATAGTATAGGCTGTTATTAAAGTTCCACCCCAGCTATGCCCCATCAAAAATATTTTTCGTTGCGCCCCATATTTCTTTTTTAATACATTTATCAATTGATCCAAATCATCTATATAGGTATCAATGGTATATGCATCCACAGAGAAATGCCCGGCCGAATTTCCACTGCCTCTCTGGTCCCAATAAACCATGGCAAACTGGGCTTCCATTTCGTCGCTAAATTCTTTCATAAAGGTATTATACACCTGTCCATCTCCACCCGGCCCGCCATGCACAACTACTACCAAAGCATTCGAGTTCAAATTGCCCTCTACCCATACCGGCATATCTGCACCCTTATTTCGCAGTGTAAAAAAATCCTGCAAATTGGTTGTATTACTCTCTTTTTTACAGCCTGTAAGTGCCAAAAGTAAGCATACACAAAACCCTAAATTAATTATTTTTTTGCCCATATTGCATTCATGTTTTTAGTGAAAGAATTTAATTTAAAACGATACCCCAGTTGCCAATAACTCAGCAATCCTATTGAGCTTCCCATAGGCATCGGCGTGCCTAATACGAATTCAAAACTCAGGGCGCCGGCATTTTTATTTTTACTTTTTTTCGCAAAATCCCAGCCAGTACCAAAACTCAGGGTAGGCATAAAATACCTGCGTCCTGCCAAGCTGCGCTCTTTTATTTCACCGTCATTTTTTATTACATAAGTCTTACCCGCATATACTGTCCACAATGCGCCGGCACCCACTCCCAACTCTGCTGTCAAGCCTTTATACCGGGTCCAGCGGTATTTCGCTTGTACATGTGCCATCATGCCGGTATGAAACTGTTTTTGGTTATAAAAAAACAAGCCGGGTTGAATTATCAAACTCCTGCTTTTATTTTGATAATTATCTCTTTTTTTAACCCCGGCAAAAAACAGAATGCGGGGCCTGTTTATTTTCTTCTCACGGGTTCTTAGTATATACTCGGTTTGCACACCCAGCCCCGAGTGCAGCCATACCGGGCTATACCAACTTACAGTCAATGGCCAGCTTTGGGTTGCCTTTTTCTCAACGGTTACAATTTTATATTTATTATTCTTTACCACCTGCTGTGCATTTATTTTAATGCAGGCCATTAAAAAATAAATGATAAATAATGGTCTTTTTTTCATTTGTATTGTATCAATAATTTTGCTAAATTTTCTACCATACTTTCATCAATATCTAAATGAAAAACAAAGCGCACCCAGCCAGGTCCCGACAGGTTTGTGAGTACACCGTTCTGCTTTAAATATTCGCACAAATGCTGGCTTTTTTCTATTTCTACGGGTTTAAAATAAATTATATTGGTTTCTACTGGCAAAATTTCACCTACCCATGGGCATTTTTTTAATACTTCAGAAATATTGGCTGCTTTTTTATGGTCCTCAGCCAGTCGTGCTACATGATTTTCTAATGCGTATATACAAGCTGCACCCAAAAATCCTATCTGCCGCATTCCACCCCCCAGCCTTTTTCTATGGCGATGGGCCTGTTTTATAAATTCCTTTTTACCCAGTAGTACAGATCCCACTGGGGCCCCCATTCCTTTCGAAAAACATACCGAAATACTATCAAATATGTTTCCAAAAAATTCGGGTTTTTGCCCGGTGGCTACAATTGCATTCCACAGCCGGGCGCCATCCAGGTGGGTTTTTAATCCGGCGTTGTGGGCGGTTTGGCATACATCTTCCAGGGTTTCCGTTGGCCAACAAATTCCACCACCCCGGTTACAGGTATTTTCTATTTCTACCAATCGTGTTACCGGAAAATGTGCATCATCGGCATTTATATTTTCAAGTACATCCCGGGCTGTAAATATGCCGCCGCGTCCTTGCAGCAACCTTACCGATACGCCACTGGTAGCAGCTATCCCACCCCCTTCATACCGGTATACATGGGTATATTCGTCGCATATAATTTCATCGCCCGGTTGGGTATGGGTTTTTAATGCCACCTGGTTTGCCATGGTTCCACTGGGAAAAAAAAGTGCGGCCTCCATGCCAAAATAATCGGCAGTTTTTTGCTGTAATAAATTTATCGTTGGGTCATCACCAAATACATCATCTCCCACTTCGGCTTCCATCATGGCCTGCCGCATGGCGGCCGTGGGGCGGGTTACCGTGTCGCTGCGCAAATCGGTTATGCGTATACTCATAACTACAATATTCGCACTTCATCCGCTATATTTTTTAAGCCCTTTAAAATTATTCTAATTTATTCGATATAAATTTTGCATTCCATTATTATCAAATCAGGCACGTACCTTTTTTGCCACAGATTTTATTCTGTAGAAAACAATGGGATTTTGTAAAAACCGTTATTAGTGGTGGTGTCCGCCCGGGCCGTGTACATGGCCATGGCTCAGTTCGTCTTCCGTAGCTGCGCGCACTGCCAGTATATTTCCGGTAAAGTGCAGGCTTTGTCCGGCCAGGGGGTGGTTAAAGTCCATGCGCACTTTTTCTTCGTCTATTTCCACTATCGTACCTTCCATAGGGTTGCCATCCTGGTCTTGCATAGGTACTAAATTGCCTACCACCAGCAGGTCGGGGGGCACATCGGGGCCTGCAAATACGCTGCGGGCTATGTTTATAATACGGTCGGGGTGGGCAGTTCCGTATGCATCATCACCGGTCAGGCTAAACGTAAAATGGTCTCCGGCTTTCAGCCCGGTAAGCTTTTCATCAAATGCAGGCAGGGTTTGGCCTATACCGTGTATAAATACAAAGGGCCTTTCATCATTGGTTTCATCGGCTATTGCGCCACTGTCAAGTGTAAGTGTGTAGGTAAGGCTTACAACTGTGTTGGGTGATATTTGCATATTTCTGTTCTTAGCGGGCAAAGGTAGGCAATTATTTGCTGCCCTCTATTTCCGGCTCAGTGGCAAATCCCCATTTATTTTACGGCCCGTATTACAATTTTATCCCTCCTTTTTCGTTTTTAAAAAATAAGGCAGGGGTTTACTGCTTTTACCATTGTGTTTAGCGGGGGTCCTATCCGGCTATCCGCTTTAGTCCGCTGTCAGGGTGCAGGCATCTGCAGCTGTCTGCGGGGGCTCTGTTCCGCCGCCGCCACAGCCAGGCAGTTGCCAGCCCCCGGCCATGCGGGCTATCACTCCTATCCGGGGCCCTGGCTTTCCGTTTTTTATCCTGCCTTTTACTATTTTTTTTACATTATTTTTATTCAAAAAAATGTACATTTTCAATTCATTTATTCCATAAAAAAAAAGGGCCCTCACTCAAGAGGGTCCCTTTTTTTGTCATGAATATTATTTAACTGTATCTACTGTTTTTTTATAGTTGTATGTATTGCATTTTGTGAATGCTTTCGCCCGTTGCAGTATTTACTACGTTTAAGAAATATACGCCAGGAGTAAGTGTGTTTATGGTGGTGCTTCCGTTCATATCCAGGGCGGTTTTGCTTACAGTATTTCCGTTTACATCTGCAATCTGTACGCTAAAGTTTTCAGCTTCATTTATTCCGCCAAAGTTTAATACGTTACCGCTGTTTGGCACAGGCCAGGCAGTAATGTGGGCGGTCATCAGGGTTTTTACAACACGCAATCCTACTTCCTGGGTATTGCCGTTCAGGTCGGTTTGGCTCAGGCGGTAGTACACAGTGCCCGCTACAGGGTTGGCATCTTCGCATACATAAGTTTGGGTTTGTTCACTGTTGCCGGCTGCTTTCAGGGTGCTTACCAGTTTCCAGTCTTTACCGTTTACAGAGCGTTCTACAGTAAAATAGTCGCTGTTTTTTTCGCTGGCAGTATTCCAGTTTATATATACTTTGTTTTCGGCTGCAGATGCATTAAAGTTGGTAACTTCTACAGGCAGGGCAATAATACCGGCCGAAAAGCGCAGGGTTTGACTTGCAATACCCGGACCCTCAATTTGTATGGCTATTGAATCGCAAAATAAAGATGCAACGGTAGCGGTTTTGCAATCACTGTTTGGGTTCCATACGTTAGATTGGCTTGTTACATTTCCATCACCCCCCTTATTGGGTAAATCAAAAAAGTGCGATGATTTGCCACAACCCAGCGTGCCTTGCAGGGTGTATAATTCTTCGGGTTTGTTTTTACCAGAAATTTTTACGTCGTAGTTCAGTTTCACATTGTAGTTGTATCCGTATTTGCAATCCTTGCCTTTTGGTACAATCGATTCTGGTATTACTTCAATGGTTACAGTATAACCTTTGGTTGAGGTAACTTTTACCTGGGCGCTGGCTGAAAATATGCTCATGATTGCAACTGCCATTGCGCAAATGATGTTTTTGGTGTTTGTTTTTGTTTGTTTCACGATGCAAAACTACCCTCACCTTGCCCCTCCATTTTTCAGCACTTTACCAAACCAAGTTCTCGATTTACTAAACAATATTATCATTTTAATTAACCAAAATACGTTTATAATTAACGGCATGATTTTGGATTGCAACCACTTTATAGCATCTACATTCAGCCTATTTCATTGATTTTGTTATACTTATACAATATCATTACCCATAGTTACACTCCTTATCATACACTATAGTATGCCTATTATATATTAAAATCGATTTTTCAAAAACCCAACCAGCCCTCAGCCGGCTACACCAAAGGGCATAAAAAAAGCCGCCCATACAGGCCGCCTTGTTCTGTTCTAATTTAAGCGCTGCATTTGCAGGCACCCCTGCCCCTTACCCTATTACTCTAACTTCATTCACACCTCACACTTCCCACCTCACACATCCCACCTCGAACCTCGTACTTCACACCTCGTATTTCGTACTACTTTTTCATATCCAGGGCCACATCCACTATCATATCTTCCTGCCCACCTACCATCTTGCGGCGGCCCAGCTCTTGTAATATACTGCGTGTATCCATGCCATACCTTTCTGCGGCGCGTTCGGCATGTAGTAAAAAGCTGCTGTACACACCTGCATATCCCAGCGACAGTGTTTCCCTATCCACTCTTACCGGTCGGGTTTGCAGGGGCCTTATCAGGTCGTCTGCGGCATCCATCAGTGCGTATAAATCGCAGCCATGGCTGGCTTCCATTTTATTCAATACGGCTATCAGCACTTCCAGTGGTGCATTCCCCGCCCCGGCTCCCATTCCGGCCAGCGAGGCATCAAGTCTGTTAGCCCCATGGCGCATGGCTTCTATGGTATTGGCCACTCCCAATGACAGGTTGTGGTGGCAGTGTATGCCTATTTCAGTTTCGGGTTTTAGCACATCCTTAAATGCCAGTATGCGGTCGGCCACATCCTGAGGCAGCATGGCACCGGCACTGTCAGTTACATATACGCAGTCGGCCCCGTAGCTTTCCATCAGTTTGGCTTGTTCGGCCAGTTTTAAGGGCTCGTTCATATGGGCCATCATTAAAAATCCGCCCACATCCATGCCCATTTTCTTGGCTGCATCTATGTGTTGTGCACTTATATCAGCCTCGGTACAGTGGGTGGCTATGCGCACACTTACTACACCCAGGTCTTTGGCCTTTTTCAAATCGTCTATGGTACCTATTCCAGGCAGCAGCAGGGTGGTAAGTTTGGCTTTGGTTAGTTTTTCGGCAATACCGGCCAGCCAGTCCCAATCGGTATGGGCGCCAAATCCGTAATTAAAACTTCCGCCTGCCAATCCATCGCCATGGGCAATTTCTATGGCGTCTACTCCGGCGGCATCCAGGGCCACGGCTATTTCAGTCAGTTTTTCTTTGCTGTACTGGTGGCGTATGGCATGTTGTCCATCGCGCAGGGTCACATCTTGTATATACAGTTTGTGTTGGCTCATGCTTGGGTTCCTTTCTGCATTAGTCTGGCCAGTTTTTCTCCGGTTGCCAGTGCGGCCGATGTCATTATGTCCAGGTTACCGGCATACTCTGGCAGGTAATGCCCTGCTCCACGCACTTGCAGCAGCACCATGGTTTTCAGCCCGCTTACGTGGCCCACCCCTTCTATAAACACGGGCTTATCGGCGGGTATTTCTTCAAATTGTACCTGCTGGTGCAGTTCGTAGCCGGGTACATATTTCTGCACTTCAGCCACCATGGTGTGTATGCTGGCTTCTATGGCGCTTTTGTCGGCCATTTCACTCAGGGTAAACACAGTATCGCGCATTACCAGGGGCGGTTCGGCGGGGTTTAGTATTATTATGGCTTTGCCTTTTGTGGCCCCACCCACCTGCTCTATGGCATGGGCGGTGGTTTCGGTAAATTCATCAATATTGGCACGGGTTCCGGGTCCGGCACTTTTGCTGGCTATACTGGCCACTATTTCGCCATAGTGCACTTTTGCCACTTTCGATACGGCTGCCACTATGGGTATGGTAGCCTGGCCTCCGCAGGTTACCATATTCACGTTCATGGCATCGGTGTGCAAATCAAAGTTTACGGGCGGTACCAAAAACGGACCAATGGCAGCCGGGGTAAGGTCTATCATTTTCTTATCCGGAAAACGCGATATAATGCTGTGATTATAAATATGGGCCTTGGCCGAGGTAGCGTCAAAAATAAGTTTTATGTCCGACCATTCGGGCATTCCCAGCAATCCTTCCACACCGTGGTAGGTGGTATTTACCCCCATGCGCACAGCCCTTGCCAATCCATCGCTGGCCTGGTCTATACCCACCATTATCCCCATTTCCAGCACCTCAGAGGTACGCAATATTTTTATCATCAGGTCGGTACCTATATTGCCCGATCCTATGATGGCCACTTTCACTTTGTTCATCAGAAAGCTGCGAAACTAATACAGGGCGGTTATTAAACAACAGGCAGGCACGGGCTGCCATTGTGTTTTTTACAATCAGTGGCCAAAGTGTACCCCTACTTGCCCCAGTCCGTCTACCCGGGCTTCAAAGTAATCTCCCTGGGCGGCGTTGGCCATAGGGCCCAGTGCTCCGCTTAGCACTATATCTCCGGCCTGCAGGGGTGTACCCATAGCAATCATAGTTTTGGCCAGCCATAGCACCGCTTTTACCGGCGATCCCAGGCAGGCTTCCCCTTTGCCCTGGCTGCATACCTCGCCGTTTTTGGTCATTTCCATGCTGCATCCGGTAAAGTCAAAATACCGGGGATCTACTTTTTCATCGCCCAGCACCAGGTGGCTGGCTGCGGCATTGTCGGCAATGGTATCAGTTATACGTATATCCCAGTTTTGTATGCGGCTGCCTACAATTTCTATGCTGGCACATATATAATCGGTGGCAGCCAGTATATCGGCTTCGGTGGCATTGGCATCGGTTATGCCGGCTTTCATCACAAAACCCACTTCGGCCTCGGCTTTGGCCTGCATGCACTCGCTCCAGGGCACGGTGCCGTTGTTGGGTATATGCATATTGTGCAGCAATAGCCCAAAATCGGGTTGGTCTACCCCCAGCTGCTTTTGCACGGCAAATGAGGTAAGCCCTATTTTTTTCCCAATTACCCGGGCACCTGCGGCTATTTTCAGGTCGTTGTTTATGCGTTGCACGGCGTAGGCTGCGCTTTGGTCGGTTTCGCCAATCAGGGTTCTCACTGGGGTGCAGGGCACTCCGGTTTCGGCGGCCTGGCGCAGGTTTTTCGCGGCTTCTTCTATCAGGTTTTGTGCGGTGGTATGCATGGGCCTGCAAAAGTAGTTTCATTCACCTAATTATGCATAAACCCAAGGGATTGCTGGGTTTAAAATCCTAATTTTGTGGGGTGGATACCCAACAGTCTTTGGCCAACCTGGCCCTTTATTTAGATAATGCCGCCATGCAGGCAACCGCCGTGGCCCAACTCAGCAATTTTTCTCCCATCGGCCTGGCCGATGCCTATGAGGTACAGCGCCAAAGCATACAGCTGCGCCTAAACCGGGGCGAGAGTCTCATTGGCCTTAAAATGGGCTTTACCAGCGAGGCCAAAATGCAGCAAATGGGTGTGCACGATATGATCTGGGGCCGCCTTACCAGCACCATGCTGGTACCCAATGGGGGCAGTATTACGTTTAGTAATTACATCCACCCCAGGGCCGAACCCGAAATCTGTTTCCGCATCAGCCGCGATATCGACCGCGAACTGCAACTGCACGAAATCCGCGATTATGTAGATGGGGTAGCCGCTGCCATCGAAATTATCGATAGCCGTTACCAAAACTTCAAGTTCTCTTTAGAAGATGTGGTGGCCGATAACTGCAGCTCAGCCGCCCTGGTGGTTGGCCCATGGCTGCCGGTAGATACGGAGGTAAACAACCTCCCCATCGCCCTCAAAATCAATGGCCACAAGGCAGAGCATGGCAATAGTGCCGATATTTTGGGCAACCCCTGGCTGGCAATCTGCGCCGCCACCCGCCTGGCCCTGCAGTACCGCGAACCTATTAAGGCCGGCATGTACATTATGGCCGGGGCCGCCAGTGCCGCTGCCTTTATTAAAGCCGGCGAAACCATTCTGGCCGAGGTTGATACCCTGGGCCCCGTTTCTTTTTCGGTGGTATAATTCTATGGCATATTTCAGGTTTTGCGCATTCCTCGGTGCCCTCTTGGGTGGGTATTGTGCCCAGGCCCAGCCCGTGCAATTGCCTATCCCGTTTTCACAAAGTCCGGTACCGGCCGCGCCCGATTATGCCCAAGCTCAATACTGGGCCGCCCTGCCCACCCGCAAGGATGCCGCCGACATTGCCCCCAAAAAGTACAAAGACCTGCAGGCCACGGCCAAGGCCGATGTGTTTTTTGTACACCCCACCACCTATACCGGCCAGCCTACCGACTCGTTTCAGTGGAATGCCAACCTGGCCAATGCGGCCCTCAATAAAAAGGTAGACGAAAGGCCCATCAAATTCCAGGCTTCGGTTTTCAATGGCAGCTGCCGGGTATATGCCCCCCGTTACCGCCAGGCCCATTACTACTGCTTTCTTACCCCCAATGCGGCCGACCGCCAGGCCGCGCATGATATAGCCTATGCCGATGTGCGGGCCGCCTTTGCCTATTACCTCAAAAATTACAACCAGGGCCGGCCCATTGTTATAGCGGGCCACAGCCAGGGCACCATCCATGCCCAGCGCCTGTTGCGCGAGTTTTTCGAAAACCAACCCCTGCAAAAACAGCTGGTATGTGCCTACCTCATAGGCATGCCGGTACCTACCGACTCTTTGCCCACCCTTAGCCCCTGTGCCGATAGCAGCAGCACCGGTTGTTTCATTTCCTGGCGCACTTTCGAAAGGGGGCATATTCCCAGCTGGCAGCCGGCCAACCCCACCCACCTGGTATGCCAAAACCCCCTAAGCTGGCAGCTCGATACCTTTTATACCCACAAGCTGCAGCACCAGGGCGCCGTGCTGCGCAGTTTTAAAAGGCCCCTGCCCCAAATCTGCGATGCCCAGGTACACCAGGGCTTGTTCTATTTGGATATCCGCAAAAATGTGGGACTGCGGGTGGAGGCCTTTGTGAAAGGCAATCCTTAATTTATATTATTGCCGATTAAAAATATCATTTTCAAACATGCCTAAGTCATTATTTTCTAATACTTGAGGGAAAAACTTTATAAGAAATTCTAAATCATATTTCATATAGTTATAGTACCAGTCTTCTGAATATTTATCAATCTGGTCCCCTTTATCATAATAGGGTTTGGCAAACTCTCTAAGTTCAGTAATTCTATTTTCCAAAAGTCCTTTAAAGCTGTCTATATATCGCTCTGCGCCAACTGGCCATGTCGTTTTTCGAAGTATGATTTCATATCCTTCACGCTTTGAAATGCCAAATTCTAACTCCAAATCTTCATTTGAATATGAAATTCTTTCATAATCTATTAATTTTAACGCGGTCTTGGATTTACCTTCAGAGAAGCCATATTTTAACAAGTAATTAAACACTAGTTTTTTCATTACTGTTCTAATTAATTGCATGTCGTGAAGGTGATGTTCTGGATTGTACATTGTTTTCCTGTTAATGATTTTCAAATTTGTTACTTTGCTTTATCTTTTCTATTTCCCACTTGATTCTGTCCCATTCATTTTCCTTTAAATTTATTGGCTTCCACCTAGCAGATATAATTTCATTTAATACGTACGCATTAACAGAAGGTAACATAACTTCATAATTGACATATAATAGTGGTATTAAATCACGAGGATCTGTTAGTAAATAAAAATTATCACGTCTGGCAATGGCCCTTCGTATCCACGGCAAAATATACTTTACCATCCACTCCGCTTCGTCAACGCCAGTCCATTCCGCGTTCGGTGTATTCAATACATTGATTCCGCCCTGCAGTTCCCCCAAATTGGTGCTTCTAAAATCTCCAAGAACATTTTTTAATTTGGCAATATCTCCTGCTTTTCCAATAATGGTTGTTACGGAAAACACACTCGGCTCAATAACTTTACCACTCCATGGTATTAAAATTTGTCTTTCAACACGCAACCCCAGATATGAAATAAATTTATCCGCTATTTTAGCCATTTTTCTCTGAACAAATTCCTGCGCCAATTTCTCACCGGTTGGACATTCACCATTATCGATAAAATGTGCAAAACCGTATAATTTTCCACTAGCGGTGTTTACCATCAAAATACGATCTGTCAAAGCATCGTACTTTATGTAACCATTATTACTTAAATGCATTTCATACATCGCCTCTCCGGTTTCCATTAAAAAATCAAGAGGCGATTGGGGTGTTCCCATTTTGATATCCATCATAAATTTGTTGTCATTTGCCATAGTTATAGTTTTTTAATATTTTTACTTATCTGATTATTACTATTTCGAAAAATATTTATACTCTAAATTCTTCTCGATTATTTCTCAATTTCATTTGAATTGTCCTTCAATTAATCCAATGTTTGCTCTAATATCATTCAAATCTGCTCAAATCGCCTTGGATAAGCACCTCAGGGAAGAATTTCAAAATGAATTCAATATCCGATTTCATGAACTGGTAGTACCATTCTGCTGAATACATTTCACAACTTGCGGCCTCATCTCGATATTTTTGTGTAAAACCTCTCACAATTTCCATGTTTTCTTTGAAAGTGAATTTGAACGTACTAATGTAAATTTCCTTTCCCGGTGGCCAATTTAGTTTTCTAAATGCAAATTGATAAGCTTCATATTTAGAAATAGCATTTCTAATTTCAATATCAGAATTTATATAAGTTAAATCGACAAAACCTATTTGGGACCTGTTATTATTAATTATTTTTTCACTGAATCCTAATTTTACAAAATACTCAATAAATATTCTGCTAGAAACTCTTCCAACAATATCAATATCATGTAAATGGTGTTCTGGATTATGCATTAGCCTTAATACTTTTCAAATTTACCTTTTTTGTCAATTAAAATGATTTCTTCTTTTATTTTTTCCCACTGTGTTGCACTAACATTAATAGGTTTCTTTCCAAATGCAATTATTTCTCTTATTTCATATGCGGTAATTGAGGGTACAAAATTCTCTACGTCACTGTATAATAAATTTGATAGGTCCAGCGGATTTGTGCTTATATAAATATTATCTCCCCTCCCAATGGCCCTGCGTATCCACGGCAAATTGTGTTTTATCATCCACTCTCTACCCTTGGCAGTTTCCCAAACAGCATCGGGAACATTCAAAATATTAATTCCTCCTTTAATTTCGCCCATTTTAATACTTTTAAAATCTCCTAAAACATCCTTGATTTTTTTAATATCTCCCATCCTCCCAATAAATGTTGTAACTGAAAACTCGCTTAATTCAACCACTTCATTGCTCCAAGGAATGACCACCTGCCGCCAGTTTCTCAAACCCAGATAATCTATAAATTTATCTGCCGTGCCAGCCATTAGCTTCTGAACATCATTTAGGCGAGTTTGGCCGGATGACAAAACCACGTTATTGCAATGGGCAAAGCCGTAAAATTCCCCAGTCGCTGAATTCACTGCCAATATCCTATGTGTACTTGCATCGTATTTTAAATATGTATTGTTACTGAGAAACATTTCATACATCTCATCTCCAGTTTCTAAAAAGAAATCCAACGGAGATTGAGGAGTGCCGGTAAGCACATCCATTATATATTTATCCTCACCTGCCAAACCCTTTTTTAACTTTTGAATGGCCCCAACATCCAAAGTGCTTGACTCTAATTTACCCAAAAGATTAGGAATTTTTAATAAATTATCATTTAACCCCTTAAGGCTATTTAAAAATACCAATTCACTTTTAACGTTATCTAGTTTTAGTGCTTTTTCGGTTCTTTGAATTGCCTCGATAAATTGGGCATTTGCAGCACTTTGAGCATCAACTTTTATTGTTTCCAGAATAATTAAAATTGAAACCCTCCTTTCTTCTGTTCGGGGTAGTTTTAAAAAATCTTCTGCATGGTTATAAAGTTCTGTAATGAACTCCGCAGCATTTTTCGATGTAATGGCCTCTACATCGGCTAGTTTCTGATATGCTTTTGCCAACTGAAACTGGGTTCTGGCCGACTGCGCCAAATCAAAAATTCCAGCGCCACCAGAAATAAGCTGAGTGAGATTAAAAACTGTGTTTAAACTTTTATACTCCTCTTTGTTTTTTGTAACTGTACTCGCCAATCCGGCCGCACCACTCACAGCATCACTCAATGCCATTGCCTTGCGCATGGCCGTTAGGGATGAAAATGCCCTAAACGCAACTGTACCTGTAACAATGCTCAAGGCATCTAACGATGTATTTACAACATCCTTGGCAAACTCCTGCTTGCCTTTCGAATCCATCCAGTAAAGCGCAATTGCAGGCATTACCAATTCGCTTCCAGGTGCGGCCAAATCCGCCACAATGGGCAAACTGCTATTATTGGTTATATATAATAAATCAAATGGAGAATAGGCCCTTTCTTCTACCGTTACATCCATGTATCCGGCTATGACCATTTTTAATTTCACCTTCAGCGATAAGCCATTATCCGTTTGTTCCAGATCAGCATCTATTTCTCGTGCGGTTTCAATTTTAAAATTATAGTTAAACAATGTTGCCTGCCTGGCTATGGCCAACATTTTATCGGCAAATTCCTGGTCTTCGAATTGCAGCAGTCGCCTATTGTCTTTATTTAATAATTCGGCTTCAAAAGTTTGGCTGTAATATTCACTCCTGCTTACAAGCTCAGACAAAATCAGTACAAACCGCTTATAATTGTCTTCCCCTACAAAAAGGGTTTCATCATCAATTGCATCAATTAAATCAGATAATAAATAACTCTGATAATTGAGTTGATTTTTACCCAATAAGCCCGATTGCAAAAACTCATCTATCCATTGCTCTCCCGTATTGTATACCAGCCTTAACATGGCCAGCTCGGTATATTCATTTACCCGTCCCTGCTCAAGAATAGACAATGCAAAAGCCCTTTGATCGGCGGTAATTAAGTTTTCGAGTGTCTTTCCTGCCACAATGGCAACGGCTTTTTCAATCTTGGTTTTATACCCCGGTTTTTTATAATCATCAATTTTTAGTCTTCTAAGTAATTCGGCTGCCTCCTCCTGTTTTTTTCTGGCAAATGCATCAAATTCCAACTTAAAATCCGTATAGAATTCCGGATTGCCCTCGTACCATTTTTTTAAAACCTTTACATTATCCCTGGCCTTTAAATCATACTCGGACGACCAAGTTGATTTATCTGCCGCAACCCATGCCTCAAATTCATTCGAGAACATTTTTTTCAATTCCACGGGGTATTGAGAAAAGCTTCCAATCAATTGCAATACCTCTGGGTAATCGGGTTTGTGATGATGCCTTTTTACTACCTCCTTTAGCTCATAAACTAGCCGATCATATATTGAATTTTCTCCGGCATCATTAAATGCGATTGCTTCTATATTGTGGGTTTCGGTGTTAAATTCATATTCCTTTATATCATCTTCATGCGTGAGTTTGCATGCATCAGTAAATATTCGAAGCGGAAAATTATTTAGACTTTTTTGCGAGGTTTTTCCGTCATAATTCTCTACATTGATGGTGCTAAAATGCAACAGTTCTACCCGCCCATTGCGATTTGGCAAAAGGCTTACGAAATGTGGTTCGCGTGGGTCGGTATTCTCCACGTATTTCTCATTTCCTGCGTAATAGGCATCCCCATCGGGGTAACTAAAAAACTCATACTTTTTACTTCCCAGGGTAAAACTTTTCAGAGTGCCGGGGTAATAATTATCTAAAATTCCATCATTCCAATAAACTTCAGTTTCAAGGCCACTTAAATGTATTATTTGGCCAGCAGGAGTTAAACAATTATAGGAGATCCCATCCTTATTGCGATAGGATTTCGGTACAACCAAAGTTCTTACACCAAATTTGCCTTTCGCAGAATTTTGTACCGCTAGTTTTAGTTGATTTTTTAATTTATTCCCATCAAATATTAATTTCCATTGTTCAAAATTTAATAACCCGAATGGAGGGGCATAATCCATTAAATTCTGGCTTCTTCCGCTATTTAAAGCATCTTTCCCAAATGGATGCGACAATAGTAGCAAGCCATGCCCTATCTCGTGGGCCAATGTGTGAACCGTAGGAGGAGAATTACCACTAAAAATAAACCCATAATTGCGATTCAGGGGCATAAAACCTTTTTCATCTCCAGCGCTATTTCCTAGCATAAACATCCAGGCTGTATCAGTTCCCTGATACTGTGCTACATGTGGAAACTTGTTTTCAAATACAGAAATGAACCGATTCAAACTCTGATTGTAACTGGTACTTAAATAGTCGCCATTTACTTCTATTTTCTCTTTATTTTCATTGTACGCATTTACATGCAATGCCGGCATTACTCGAAACTGGGTTTGTACATTGTAAGGCTTATAAATTGCTAACAATTCAGCTGCTGATTTATCTGCATCATACCCAGCTGCAATGCCATTAACCGGAATTATTTTTACTGTAATATTCCGCACATCCGTTTGTATTAAATTGAGCTTACCAAGTATTTCCCTTTCTACCTTTTTGGATTTGCCGTTAAAAGTATGATAACCCACAGCCCATATTGCATCGGCCAACAGATTTAGTCTTCCATAAAAATAAACCGTCCATTTTCCTTGTCCTGTAATCTTGCAAGGCAAACGGGTACCATCACTACGAAGAAATCTGATACTATCCGGAGAAATATTTACTAATTTACCTGGATTTAACCACGCTGTAACTGAGTCATGTTCACCCGCCGCCGTTAATTTCCATCCCACATAATAATCAGTATCTGAGGATTCAAGTTTTTCATAATTTTCTCCTCCTGTTAGTGATTTTATTTCATATGCATCATATCCATTGTGTAAATCTGCACTAAAATGCACCCGGGGCATTCCACTTCTAATCGAGGCTGGCATGCCTTCTCCGGCCTTTAAATCTTTTACTATACTCTCTTCTAATATACCCTCAGATGCTGAAATTTTTCCACCACTTGAAATAAAGTATTTTTTACCCGTAGGATCGGTAATGATTGTATTGTTTTTACCCTTTAATTTAGACTCTCCGGCCGAGGTAGTTAAGATTATATCACCTTCACTGTCAATTATTATTTTATCAATTTTAGTATTGGTTTTTTCATCCTTCCATCGGTTCCAGTTCATGCCCAAATTGCGCATCCATAAAGCTGCCAGCTCAGTTGCAGTTTGGTTGCTCAGAACCAGCTGTTTCTGTAAAATCTTTATTTTCCCTTCTACCAATCTATGGTCTGTATTGATAAATACATTCTCAAACGTGCATGGAATGGGCATCTTTCCAGTATACGGCAATTGCACCCATCCAGAGCCTGTATAGCCCCCTTCCTTGCCTGATACTGCCAATACAATTACCTCAAAATCGAAAGCTTTAACCTTGTCTCCAGCCTGCAATAGCACCAAGGGATTTCTATTACTTAAATCCACTTTAGGCATAGGTTTGCCACATTTTTTTACCCATTTTTCAAAATCCGATTGCGCTGTATCGGTGCGGATTTTGAGGAAGGTCGACCTTTCACTTTCAGACTCTGTACAGACACCGGAAATCTGAATTTCGTATGCACTTCCCGGCTTTAAACCATGCAATATAATTGCCTTATTAAATACCAATTCGGTACGTTCATTGCCAAAAGGAATTTGTCTGTACCATATATTATAAGCCCTGTATTTTGAACTACTATCCCATGATAACTCCACCTCGGTGGATTGAACAGTGAGGACATTTAAGTTAGTTGGAGTTGGACATATACTTCCATAAATAAAATACACAACCTCACTATTTCCATCATTCTGAAATACATCATGTCCATCCACATCTATGGCCTGCACTTGAATTGCATACTTACGACCTTCAACCAGGGTAGGGTCTGATGGCCCTATTATCAAGGATGTATTATCAATTATGGTTTCAAAAAAATTAACAGATGTGCTCAAAATTGCGTCATTGGGATTACGGTTAAAAGGAAGCACCTCTACCACTTTAATTTTATAACGCACCTTGCCCAAAAGTGCCGGACTAAAGGTATGCCGTGGCGTAAACTGTATGATAATATTTTGGGGATTCTGAATTGGAATTATTGCGCCGTTTGCCGGTACATTTATGAAAGGAGGGGCATGTTTAAATAAACTAACAGTTGTGCTGCCTTCATTGCTGATTTGACGGCCATTGGCAAAGTCATAAACCGTGAAACTAATTCTATACGTACCCTCTGGAAGTGAACTGCCCTTTCTTACAAAATCTGAACTATTTAATCCTGAAAAAACCAGATTTTCTGATTGCCACAATTGGCCGAAATCATTGCCATGCAGAAACTGTGAAACTCCAGCAACAAGCACTACGGGATTTGCGGGCTTGTATAATTCACGAGTAGCAATTGTGATTCCAACACCCTCTATTTTCAATTTCAAATATGCCTCAACCAATGGCGTGGCAAAATCTTTATTTAATAATTGAACCGTAATTTTCTCTGGCTCACTTTGAAACTGCAACAAGGAATTGCTCAAAGGAGGTTGCACTGAAAGCGCAGCGGAAATTGGATAATTCTGTGCTTTTAAATCCGGACAGTAAAATAAATATAAAATAAAAAGCAGAATGAATATAAAACACTTTATTCTGCGCAACACAAATTCTACCTGACTCAAATAAATGTTAAGCATATTGTTAACCCTTGTCTCACAAACATATAAATGAAAAAAAACCAAAAGCCTGATTTTGAAAATCCGATTATATCCGTTTAACCATAAATTGTAATCTTATAAAATTTAATTATTCATATATTTAATTGAAAAAAGGCGCTTTGAATTCGTTAAAAATTCCCTTATTTATAGGAAAAAAGTTCTAAGTATGCTGCCCATTTCCATTGTCGCGTGTGCACAACCTTTTACCCTATTTTATTGATTACGTACCACTTACGCCACCCCGCCCCTCCAATCCCCCTCTATGTGGAAAACCCATATTGCCCCTATTTGGGGCCTGTGTTTTAAGTTTGAAGGGCCATGAAATCAAATCATCGGTTGTTCACCGCCATGAATATCCGGTCGCTTTTTTATGAGTTTAGCATGATTAGACCTGCACTGCGGGGTATGGTAGTAGTATGTATGGTAGCTGCCCAGTGGCTGCCCCAGGCGGTTTTTGCCCTGGGCCACGGGCCGGTAAACACCATGTATACCGATGTAAACTACCACCGGGTGCGCAGCAAGCGCCTGGCCGAGTATCAGGTATCGTACCATGTAGCCCGCGACACTGTATTTTTTGAAACCTACCACCTGCACCCCGAGGGGATGGTGGAACGCGGTTATTTTCCGCGGCTGCCGGGCAATGATGTGCGCAACTGCAATGTAGAGCTGTACTGGCCCGATGGAAAAATACGCGCCCGTGGAAGGCGTGTAAGCTCGTTTCCCGATGGGCCCTGGGATTATTACGACCAGGACGGCATGCTATACTCGCGGGTATATTACAGCAAGGGATTGATGCATGGGCTGGCCTACCGGTATTTTCAGAATGGCGATGTGCTGGAGATTCCGTACGAGAATGGCAAGAAGATTGGCACCACGGTGCGCCGCGACCATAAATTCCGCACTTTGGAAAAAACCACCTGGCATGGAGAGTTTAAGGAAGGCTGGGCCATGGCCTGGGATACCCTTGGGCATTTAACCCAAAAAACCCTGTGGCATGGCGATAAAAAGCTGTTGGATTCGGTATTCTACACCAATGGCATCCTATGCGAATCGGAGGTATTCGACAGCACGGGTAAGTATAACGGCAAGTGCATGATGCTGAACCCGGCGGGTAAAATTATGCGCCTGGACGAGTTTTCGCATGGGGAGGTATTGCAGAATATGTGCATGCACCCCATTACCCAAAACGATTGGAACGACGGCGATTGCTATCCGCGCAAAACCGAGCCGCATTATCCCGGAGGAGAGAGCAAATACGAGAGGCTGGTACGCATGCACCAGGATTACCCCGATTTGGCAAGAGAATGGCATGTGCAGGGCGTGGTAGAATTTGTTTTGTATATTGATACATTAGGAAAAATAACCCGTGCGGAAGAAACCAATTTAATTCCGGTGGGCTATAATATTGAAAAAGAAGTGCAGCGATTATTGCGCATGATTCCGCATTTCGAACCCTTGATGACCAATGGGGTTCCGCGTGCCTCGCGCAAGGAAATGATGTTTGCATTTATTCTTTAATTCATAAAAAATAATAATTTAATTTTTTTTCAATTAATTCTGTGAATTAAATTGAATATTTCGTGCATGCATAGTGCTGGTCTGTGCGATTTTACCTACATTTGTTGATACAAATGAAAATGAGAAATATCCTGTTTTTCCTGGTGCTATTTGCAGCGGGAATGAGTAATGCACAGTACCGCTATGCCGGTAAAGTGTTGCATGTAAGCCGCGAGTACGATCCATACCCCGAAAGTTGGTGTGCGGCGCAGATTTTAGGGGCACCGAATGTATATCCGCAATACGATGACATTGCAGGTGCCTGGGTAGGCCGTCATTATGGCGACCAGCGCGATACCATCGATGTGGGATTTGACAACAACAGTCCTATAGACAGCATTATCATCTGGGAAACCTGCGGGGCCGGGATTGCCGATTCGGTTTTTATAAAAAACCCCAATACCAATAAATGGGTGCTGGTATTTTCGCGCAAGGGGCAGAACTATCCATCGGCGGCCGATACTATGGCGCGTATTCTGCGCATTGGTTTTCCGATGACTGCTTACAATGTAAATGCAGTGCGCATTATGATGGCCAATGATTCATCGAACACCTGGGCCGAGTTGGATGCAGTGGCCATCCATCCGCAAACGCTGAGCAGCACCCTGTATAGCGATGCCGCCGGCAAGGCCGCCAGTTTTGACGGGAAGGATGATTATTACCGCACCAATTTTTCTGAAACAGAATTGCTGTGGAAAGACCAGTTTACCCTGGCTGCCTGGATCAATTGTGCCGACACTGCCATTAAAACAAACCGGGCCTATAGGGGCAACGGCATTGTGTATGATGGAGATTATGCCTATGTGGGATTAACCACCGCAAACCTGGGTGCGGGCGACAGTATCTATGCTTTTGTAAACGATGCTACTTCCTCTGCAATTGGCATACCCTATACCCAAAACCAATGGGTGCATGTAACCATGGTAAATACGCCCGACTCCCTGCATGTGTATGTAAACGGGCAACCATACCGCACAGTTAAAGGCTCTAAATTTGATTCTACCGACAGCTATGGTATAATTGAATTTGGCCGAAATTACGATTATGGCAACTATTTTAAAGGCAGCGTGGATGAGGTAAAAATGTTTAACCGTGCCCTTACCCCCGCCGAGGTACTGCATCAAAGCTACAGCATTGGCACTGCTGCTGTAAACTCCAACCTGATAGGCTACTGGCAGTTTAACGAAACCGACAGTGGATTCTGGAATAAATATATGCACCGCGCCGATTCTATGCACAATGGCGGCACATTCGTTACCACCGGCACCATATTGGCCAGCCGGGTGATACAAAAATCCAGTATCCGGATATATCCGAATCCAAACAACGGTAATTTTATGGTACAATTACCGGCTGAAATGGATAATGCTGTAAGCATTCGTGTGAGTGATGTAAGTGGCAAAACCGTTTACAACAGCCAATTAAACCGCGGTGCAGGTGCCGCCATGATACATTTACCCGGTATGAATAAAGGGGTGTATTTTGTACAGATCAGCGATGGAAATCATGCATCGGTAGAACGCATTGTTATTGAATAATTAAACCAAAAAAATATAAAACAGAGGCTGTCTATTAAAAGGCAGTCTCTTTTTTTTTAATACCAATTGCCAGAATTAAATGCTACATTTGTTTTTGCAAAATATTTCAAGGCCATGATAAAGATTAAAAAAGGCGAAATTCCGGATTACGAATTTAAATTCGCCATTAAAAAACCCATACCGGTTAAGGTTTTTCAAATGCCCGAAGATTTTGAGGTAGAAACCATGGAAGGGAAAATAAATGGCAAAGCCGGCGATTTTTTGATGGTAGGCGCGCGGGGAGAAATGTGGCCCCATGATAAAGATATTTTCTTTGAGGTTTACGATTTTGTAGAGCCTGAAAAATAAATTTTATTATTTATTAATTTCATTTAATTGTTCAATTTATTTACATAAAAAATGAATCGGAATAAATATTTCGGCTATGCGGCATTTATTACTGCTTTGCTGGTTGTAAAGCTGCTGATTTTTCCAAAATTGTGGTGGATTACGGTAATCGTTTTTCCCATAGTTTTATTGGGATTTTATGATCTTATACAAAAAAAACACAGTTTGTGGCGCAATTTCCCGGTGTTGGGGCATGTACGCTGGTTTATGGAATTTTTGCGTCCCAAAATTTACCAATATTTTATAGAAAGCGATACCAATGGCAAACCGTTTAACCGGCAACAAAGATCCCTGGCCTACCAGCGCAGCAAGGGCGAGGTGGATACCAATCCATTTGGCACCCAGCTGGATGTATACGAAACGGGTTATGAGTGGATTAATCACAGCATACGGGCTTTGGATGCGCACAGCCTGGACCCCAATCCGAGGGTGGTGGTGGGAGGTCCGGCCTGCACCCAGCCTTACGAAGCCAGCGTATTCAACATATCAGCTATGAGTTTCGGGGCTTTGAGTCAAAATGCCATACTGGCGCTGAACCACGGGGCAAAAATGGGCGGATTTGCGCATAATACCGGAGAAGGCGGATTGAGCCCCTACCATTTAGAACCTGGTGGAGACATAATCTGGAATATAGGAACAGGCTATTTCAGTTGCCGCAATGCTGATGGTACTTTCAGCGAAACGGAATTTGAAAAACGCGCCATTTTGCCCAATGTAAAAATGATAGAAATTAAATTTTCGCAGGGGGCAAAACCCGGGCATGGAGGCATTTTACCAGCGAGTAAAGTAACCCCCGAAATTGCCGCCATACGCCTGGTTCCGCAGGGTTCGGATATTGTATCGCCCCCCTATCATTCTGCCTTTACTACGCCCATTGAATTTTTGCATTTTGTAGAAAAATTGCGCAATTTATCGGGCGGAAAACCCATTGGATTTAAGCTTTGTGTGGGCAATAAAAGTGAATTTTTAGGCATTTGCAAAGCCATGATTGAAACCGGAATTCTGGTAGATTTTATAACCGTGGATGGAGGCGAAGGAGGCACAGGGGCTGCGCCGCTGGAATTTTCGAACAATGTAGGTATGCCCTTCAGAGATGCTGTTGCCTTTGTGTACGATGCATTAACCGGATTTAATTTAAAACAACATATTAAAATTATTTGTTCGGGAAAAATTGTGTCGGGTTTTGACATCATCCGTTCACTGAGTTTGGGTGCGGATATGTGCAATTCGGCGCGCGGAATGATGTTTGCCTTGGGCTGCATACAGGCATTGGAATGCAATACCAATAAATGCCCCACAGGGGTGGCCACGCAAGACAAGGCCAAAATGCGGGGGCTGGTGGTGGAAGACAAAAAAACCAGGGTGGCCAATTTTCACCGCAAAACCGTGTTTAGCGCGGTAGAATTAATGGCCGCAGCGGGCATTGATCATCCCAACCATGTTGGAAGAAATGCTGTTTACCGCCGCATGGGTGTGAACCATATATTGCGATACGATGAATTATACCCCATCCCCGATACCGGAAGTCTGCGCCACGCGCCCTATCCCGAAGGTTGGCAGATTGAAATGGCCAGGGCCAATGCGCATCGTTTTTAAAGGGTAATTGCCTCCAAATCCGATTTGTAATCGGCGCGTACATCCTCGTGCAGGGCCGAAATGGCTTTGTAAATCCGACTTAGCTGACGGTGGTAAATATTGAACAATGCCGTTGAAACATCCGGACTGACAGATGATTTGGCCATCAGGCGACAAAAATGGATGAGTAATTCGGTTTCCACCGTTTTGTTTGCGCTGAATTTGATGTATTTATTCACGCCCCTCAGCAGTTTGCGCAAGGCTTTGGTGCGGGTGTAGGTGGTGCCCGATTTTAATGCAGCGAAATTCTCTTCCATATCATTTTTTACATCACGGATAAACTGGGGAATATCATCCTCCATAAAAAGGATATAAGAAAGAAATTCTTTGTTCTCCTTTTTATATTTCACCACCCGGAGCAAAAACTCCCTCAGCTGCTCATCCTTCATGGACTTCAGGGTGCTTTTTATGTCGTTTACGGAGGCAGGGTTAATAGGCATGGAGGCAACAAATTTCGTGATTTCTGCAAAAAAGGCTTCGTTTGCCTGCGTGAATTAAAAATATTTTTGAAAATATGCGAAATTAATAATTCGGGCAAAATGCAATGCAAACCCATACAGACAAGGTTTTGAGAGTAAAAGTGTAAAGTTGAAGGCAGCCATAATTGGCCCGGCAAGCGTGTGGAATTATAGTTTAACTTCAATTTAATGTTAGCTTTGTGCCCAATCATTATGGCTCCACGAATTTGGTTACGTAAGAAAAGTATCGTTAGTAAACTAGAAACCAACCATTTAAGAATGGATGAGTATCTGGCCTTCATTTCTGGCAAATATCCAAATTGGGTTGAGCTGATCATCATCAACAATAATGAGCAGAGTGTGGCTTTTTGTATTGACAAAGAGCATTTGTACACCATTCCTTTGGGGGCAAAATTTCAACACCTCAAAGCTTTAATGCAGAATAATTACGCTGGTTGGGGCCGTATTTCATTCACCAACAAAAAATTTCATGCCACGCTGATGAACAATATTAAGGAAGGCATGCTTATCCGCGCTAGTACCGATACCACCCATCCATATACCTATGTAGAGTCGATTACCACCAACGAAGATGGTAGCCGCATTTTGCATTGCCAGGCCGAGGGAGAAGCGCTTGACATCGATGCCAAATATTTTGATAAATATAAAATGACCATTTTGCTCGAAAATCTGGATAAAACCGAATTCGACAATGTGGGTTGGGTGGCAAAAAAAGCGGGTTAAATCCTGACCCGTATTTGAAGTGACGATTTAAATTATTGTCACTGTTTTCACTAAATTATAATTACGATAATGCATTCGGGAAATTGCCGAAAGGTATTTTTTATGCAAATAATTTGGAATTAAATTCCGCAGAATTTATTTACCCCATTCAGAATCATCGTTGCCAAAACACTCACAATGATGGAGAGTACAACCGGGCTTATAAATGCAATACCCACAGCTGAGGCAACTGCCAAAACCGCTATTTGAACGATTTTACTGAGTGCAGCTTTTTCATCAATTTGTTTTTCAATTTCGGCGGCGATAGAACATAAAATGCGTTTTACCGTTTTTACTTTATTGCTTTTTTCCATCCAATCTTTAAATTTTTTGAATGGTTGCCAGCTGAGATAATTGTGTTGCACAGCAGATAATGACATCATTTCATTTACCGAATGTAGCATTTCATGGCTGGGAGCTGACTCTACATCGCGGTCGATTTCCCAATTGATATTATGCTCGAGATAACCCGCCGGATCTCCCGACTGTACTACCGTTTCGAGTTGACCAGAGAGGGCATCCAAATCGAATTTTGACTGTATTTCCTGCAATAATTGTTCACTCATCGTAATCCAATATTACTAAATTCCAACCGAAAATCCAACTCACAGGCCAAATGGGTTGTGTATGTGCATAAATCAAATTCCTGAATTGCAGCAAGCTATGAAGGTGCTTTTTTGATCATTTGAATAAATGAGCCATTTGATTTTTTTCAAGGAACCCATTAATATTGCAACGGAAATAATTGAGGATTTACGGGTATTTTACGTTAAACAACACATTATAGAGAATTGATTTTATGAAACTTACCGAAGAACAAAAAGCCATACTGGCAACGAATGAAAATATCCGAATAAATGCGGTTGCAGGTTCGGGTAAAACCACTACCATGATTGAATATGCAGCTAGCCGGCCTCAAAGTGCGCGCATTCTGTATCTGGTATTCAATAAAAGTGTAAAACTCGAAGCCAAACGCAAATTTTCCGCACGTGGCCTGTCGAATGTAACGGTTGAAACGGCGCATTCCCTGGCCTACCGGCGAATTATACCTGACAGCCATTATACCATAAGGGTAAACGGTTATAAAACCCACGAGCTGGCCGATATCATCGGCATCTCGGGCACCGGTGAAAAACATGCCGAGTACATTTTAGCCAACCATGTAAACCGCTATGCCGCCTACTATTGCAATAGCAATAAACAAAAATTGGGTGATCTGAATTACCTGGATATTGTGAATGACCCGAAAGCAGCCGCATTTGCAAAAACGCATGCACAACTAATTTATAAATACACCCGTTTTTTTCTCACCCAAATGGGCGAAGGAAAAATGGAAATTACCCATGATTTTTATTTAAAAAAGTTTCAACTTCAACAACCCCGCATGCTGTATGATTATATACTGTTTGACGAGGGTCAGGATGCATCGCCGGCCATGCTGGACGTGTTTTTTAATCAACCCGCAATCAAAGTCATAGTGGGTGATACCCATCAGCAAATTTATGGATGGCGCTATGCGGTAAACTCGCTTGAACAGGCCGAATACCCTACTTATAATCTCAGCGAAAGTTTTCGTTTTCCGCAAGAAATTGCCAATCTGGGCATGGGTATTTTAGAATTAAAAAACCAATTGGGCAAATCCATTCAGGTAAAAATAACCGGTCGTGGAAATGGACAATCCAAAGATTCCAGGGCCGTTATAGCCCGCACAAATCTAGGGTTGTTGCTAAAAGCCATTGAATTTTCGACTGAAAATAAATTTAAAAAAATCTATTTCGAAGGCAATATTAATTCATACACCTATGCCGATGACGGAGCCTCGTTGTACGACGTATTAAACCTGAGTAAAAACAAACATTTGCAAATCCGCGACCGCTTAATCCGTTCGATGCGAAATATGCAGGAATTGCAGGAATATATTGACAAAACTGAAGACCGGCAATTGGGTATGCTGGTTGAAATAGTAAAGGAATACGGCGATTCGATTTACGGGTTAATTAAGGATTTAAAACAAAAACATGTAGGCGATGAAAATAAAAATGAGGCCGAAATTGTATTCTCAACCGTGCATCGTTCCAAAGGCATGGAATATGATGTTGTAGAACTGGCCAATGATTTTATTTCGAAAACCAAGCTGGAAAAAAATAAAAAAGAAAATCCCGAGAAACTGGTAGAAGAAATTAATTTACTATATGTAGCGGCAACCCGGGCCAAAAGTGAGTTGATTATCCCATTTGAATTGGTGCCCAAAGGGGTAAATCCGGCTGCCTGTATCACTGTAAAAATTCCGGCTGAATTGGCTATGCAGGAAGAGATTTTTGAACAGTTGCCCTCCAGTTCAGTTTCATTTAATCCCCAACCCTTAAAAAAATACAATGTATCCGAAATGCGAAATACTTTAAAGGATGCTTACAAACCCTGGACGGATACCCTGGACGAGGAATTAACCATTGCGTTTTGCAAAGGGCATACCGTAAAGGATATGGCCGAAATATTCGGAAGAACCCGCGGGGCCATTATTTCCAGAATTAAAAAACTGGAACTGGCAGAAAAATACAGTTAATGCCGTAAATTGCCTCTGCGCAAGGCATAGCCAACCAAAATATACAATTTTTTACTATACTTGTCGTTTATATAGCACATGAAAACGGGCATTATCGGGATTTACCTCATTTGTTTACTCTCCTTACAGGCATGCAAAGGGCAGCCTAAATGTAGTTTCAGAGGAGGTGATATTGATTACCTTAAAACCCTCACCTGTGAAAATGATTTTAACAGCATACAGGGCACACCGCTAAGCGAAAAATACGGGCAGGTAAGTTCGGTTAAGCTCATTTATCAGCTAAAATCCAAACAACTTTATTTTGCTGAATCTAAAAAATATCCCTACCACCACGAGTTTTGTGAATCGGTTTTAAATGACCATCAAAGCCTTTCATCCTTTAACGAAAACAATTATACCAACTCTCCCAGAAGGCAATATCTATTGGCCAACTTGAATTATTATTCCGCCATAAAAATATATAGTTTAGAATTTTTTAATGGAGATGGAGTTACAGCTAATCAGATAAAAATCATGTATGAAGCACTGGTAAAAAATGCACCTGCTATTGCCGATAAAATAAGGTTGTTGTTAAATACACCCGAGATTGAAGCGGTGCATAAAAACATTCCTTCGGTGCCTGCAATGACTGTAAATGACATTTATCAGGGGCAAAATTTTCAAACCCTTTATAAAGGTTCAACCTATGGATATTTACGAATTGTAGATAAAAAAGACCTCGATGATTTTGTATTTGGCAAGCATGACATTGTGGTAACCAACACCATTCCCAATGTATTGCCCGCCGTGGCAGGGGTAATTACCGTACCCTTTCAAACTCCACTTTGCCATATCAGTATTTTATGTGCCAACCGACGCACACCCAATGCCGCCTATCGGTTTGCTTTTAGCAATTCAAAAATTACCGATTTAAAAGATAAATTGGTGGAGTTTGTAGTGAATGCCGATTCATTTACCCTCAGAGATGCAAGCGGGGATGCAGATCGCATTTTAGAAAAATGGAAGAAAAATGATTCCAAAAAAAGAATTAAATTAATCTATGATATTGAATCATCGAGCCTGAAAGATATATGGCAACTGTCGCAAAAAAGTACGAGGATGGTGGGAGGAAAAGCCGCCAATATGGGCGAATTGAGCAGAATTAAATTGAAGGACCAAAGCAGCTTGCCCTTGCCTGAAGGGGCTTTTGCCATTCCCTTTTACTGGTATAAAAACCATATGCTGGCCAATCGCATTCAACCCAGGTTGGATAGTATTTTACAAAATCCTGCATTGCAGAATAATACCCAATTGTTAAATCAAAGGTTGAAAGAAATACAGGAATTAATTTTGAAAGCCCCCATTGACCGCAGATTATTGGAAGAAATTAATTTTAAAATTAAGCACAACGGTACCAAATTTACCGCGTATAGATTCAGGTCCTCTACCAATGCCGAGGACGTGCAAGGCTTTAACGGAGCTGGTTTGTACGAATCGAAAACGGCCATCATCGGCGACGAAAAAAAGACCATAGAAAAAGCCATTAAAAAAGTATGGGCCAGCCTTTGGGAGCCACGTGCATTTGCCGAACGCAGCTATTTTAATTTCGACCAAAGTACAGTGTTTATGGGGATTTTGGTACACCGGGCATTTGGCACCGAATTGGCCAACGGAGTTGCCATTACTGCCCATTTATATCGGCAAAATTACCCGGCCTATACCATCAATGCACAGGTAGGAGAAACCAGTGTAGTTTCACCTCCTGATACCGTCATTGCCGACCAAATGATTGTAGCCTTAGGCGCCGTTACAGGTGAAAGAAAAATAAGTTGTGAATATATCAGTAAATCCAATATCAGCAGGGGAAAACCCGTGCTCACCCAAGCCCAGGTGGAGGAATTGGTAACCTATTTAAGCGCCATTAAAAACCATTTTTACATGATTTCATCAGGCAGTATTGATCGCAGCAATTATTACGATGATTTTGCGATGGATGTGGAATTTAAAGTAGATAAATTTACAGGCAAGATTTATATTAAACAGGCAAGATATTATTGAAGTTTAGAGTGCAGAGTTGGGAGTGAAGAGTTTAGAATGATGAGTTAAATTTAATTTAAGTAATTTACTTTTTATATTCAGCCTGGCTTTCTTCTGTCAATAAAAGTTTCATCACGTTTGGGTGGTTAGGCAAATAAATTACCTTCACGGGCACGCCCACAGCTACTTTTGCATATTCAGCTGCAGAAACCGATTCGGAAGATTCTATTATTTCGCCTTTTGCAGTGGTATAATAAAACTCCAAAGTATAGGTATTTTCGGTTCCACGTTTTAAAGATTTGGTAGTTCGGTGTTCGCCGCCCGATATAACGGCGGTAGTGAGCACTCCATCTTTTTTCAAAGCATTGCCTATGCGCATAGATGTAAAGCCACCAATAATGCCAATACAGGCAACGGCCAATAAAGCCAGAGAAAATTTCATAAAATTACTAAGTTTGGGCGCTGCTTTTCTTTGCTCTGCATTCAAAAAGAAAAAGGGGGATTCGGCCTTTTTAAATGCCAGGTAAATAAAGTAGAGCACCAGCAGTCCGCCCACGATAAAGTAGAGCCCTTTGGCACTGGCTGCAATAAACACGGGCATTACAAATGCCAAAACTGCCAGCAGCAAGATTGCTACAGCGGCCCATTTTAAGCTGTTTTTGTTCATTTCGGAAATAGGTTTAAACCCCATACGAAGGAATTAGGATTATTTTAGCAAGGAAAAGGAAAAATTAAATTCTAAATTTACTTATTAGAAATGAAAGTATGCGCCCAGGGCTCACGAGAAGTAGTTTTTTCATACCCGGAGTTATGCCAAACCAGTCTTTCGCCAACATCATTGGTTTAACCGATGTAATAGCGATTGTGGGAGATGGAATACAGAATATAAACGTAAAACATAATGATATAATTAAAAAAAGCCTTGCGAAACAAGGCTTTTGAGTGGTGCACGCGTAGGGATAAGCTTCGCTGATCCCTTTCACGGCCGAAGTCTACATCAAAAACGACATTTCTAAGAAATGTCTCTTTTTATTTGTGCCCTACCCAACTTGAGCAAGCTCAGACTGGGATTAGCTTTGCTGATCCCTTTCACAGCCGAAGTCTACATCAAAAACGACATTTCTAAGAAATGTCTCTTTTTATTTGTGCCCAACCCAACTTGAGCAAGCTCAGACTGGTTAGGGCACAAATAAAAAGCGCCCCTGCAGGCAGGGGCGTTTTTGATGCTTTAGTGCACGCGTAGGGATTCGAACCCCAAACCTTCTGATCCGTAGTCAGATGCTCTATCCAATTGAGCTACGCATGCCGGAATGCCGCAAGGAATTATCCTTTTGGGGCTGCAAAAATAGGGAAAAAATGGATTCATACAACCCCTGTTTTGCTACTTTTAACGAGAAAATGTAGAAAAACACGCCTGCTTTGCTATAATTGTGCTCTACTAAAAACTGTATGAATAAACGAATACTCTTTGCATTTGCCCTTTTAGCCGCGGCTTCTCCGGCTTTGGCACAGAAAAAGGACAAAAAGAAAAAAGGAGCCCCCGTGGCTACCGAAGCACCAAAGCCTGAGAATAAAAAACCCAGCATTGCTTCCAAAACCAAAAATTGCGTAAAAATACCGGGGCTATTTACCCTTTACCGTGATTCTACCAACGGACAACTGTTTATGGTGATTAAAAAAGAGCAGTTGGGCAAAGAGTTTATCCATTTTACCTATACCGAAAACGGGGTATTGGAAGCCGGCATGCACAAGGGCGAATTCCGCGGCAGCCGCATCTTTAAAATTAAGAAATACTACGAATACATAGAGTTTGAACAACAAAACACCAGCTTTTTCTTTGACCCCAACTCACCCCTGGCCAAAAGCGCTGAAACCAACATTTCAACCTCTATGCTTGCCCTGGAAAAGATTGTAGCTACCGACGAAAAAACCGGCGAATACATGATTGATGCCGATGAGCTTTTCCTTACCGAAAAACTGCACCAGATTAAGCCATCTCCATTCCCGGGTGCATCGCCCCGCATGTTTCAGCTGGGTGGAATGAACAAGAGCAAAAACCGCTATGAAAGGGTGAAAAACTATCCCCAAAACGTAGACCTGGTGGTGAAGTATACGTATGACAATCCCTACCCCATGAACGGGGGCAGCGATGCCGTTACTGATGCCCGTTCGGTAAGTGTGGTAATTCAGCATAGCCTGATTCAGATGCCTGAAAACAACTTTAAACCCCGCTTTGACGATCCGCGCATTGGCTATTTCTCTGAACAAGCAAATAATATGACCACCACCCAACCTGTGAATTTTTATGACATGATTCACCGCTGGGACCTGCAAAAGAAAGACCCGATGGCCCTGAAAAGTGAGCCTGTAAAACCCATAACCTGGTGGATCGAAAATACCACCCCCAAAGAATACCGCGCCACCATTAAAGCCGCTGCCCTAGAGTGGAACAAGGCTTTTGAACCCCTTGGCTTTATCAATGCCGTGCAGGTTTTTGAACAACCCGACACTGCTACCTGGGATGCCGGCGATATCCGCTACAATGTGCTGCGCTGGACCTCCTCTCCCAACCCACCTTTTGGCGGTTACGGACCCAGCTTTGTGAATCCCCGAACCGGTGAAATTCTGGGTGCCGATATCATGTTCGAATTTATTTTTGTTACCAACCGCGTAAATGCCGAAAAACTGTTTGAAAACAAAGGCTCGGAAAACAATTATTGCGAAGCCGGCAACTACCTGCATATGGAAACCCTTACCGGTATGGAAATGCTAAAATCGGCCGGTGCAGACGAGGTAGAAATCACCAAACTCATTCAACAAAGTCTGTATTATTTGGTACTGCACGAAATGGGCCATACCATGGGCTTGCAACACAATATGAAAGCAAGTCAGCTGATGAGCCCTAACGACCTGAAAAACAGTGCGGGTAAATCCATTTTGGGTTCAGTAATGGATTACCCTGCCTTGAACGTAAACAAAGCCAAAGGGGTAGAATTTCAGCCCGAAGTGCAGTATTGCCAAACAACACCCGGAGCCTATGACATGTGGGCTATTGAATATGGATACTCTATTGCCGATCCGGATGCTGAAAAAGAGCATAATAGACTAGCTAAAATCCTGGCCAGAAGCAGTGAGCCTCAGCTTACTTTTGGTAATGATGCGGATGATATGCGTTCGCCCGGCAAAGGCATTGACCCCCGTGTGATGGTAAATGACCTTAGCAGCGATGCTATTGCTTATGGCACCGAACGAATTGACATAGTGCAGAAACTGATGCTGGATATTAAAGGACGATACGGCAAAACCGGCCAAAGCTATCAGGAGTTGAAAAGTGCATTTAACATTCTAAGCGGCAATTATAGCCAAATGGTAGGAATTATATCCCGCTACATTGGCGGTGTATATGTAGAACGCGTAGCACCCGAAAGCGGACAGCAAGTGGCGCCTTACAAACCCGTATCGTATGAAGACCAGAAGCGCGCCATGAAAGCCCTGGCCACCTATGCTTTTGCGCCCAATGCCATGGATGCACCGGCCGATTTGTTGCCCTACCTTCAATCACAGCGCCGTGGTTATAACTTTTTTGCCAGCACAGAAGATCCCAAATTGCACGACCGTGTAGAAGCCATGCAAATAGGTGTATTGATGCACCTTTTAAGTGAGCCTGTAATGCAGCGCCTTACCGACAGCAAAGAATACGGCAATAAATACAGTGTGGGTGAAATGCTTACGGACCTTACCGATGCCATTTTCACTGCTGATTTAGGCGGCAATGTAAACTCACACCGCCAGATTTTACAGATTGATTATGTGCGCTTTTTGATTGGAATTTCCGGATTAAAAGGCGGCAGCAATTACGATGTAATTAGCCAGGCCCGTGCAACAGCCCAGTTGCAGGATATAAACCGCAAAATGAAGGCCGCAGTAGCAGGTGACAAAGACACCAAAGACCACCGCGCTTATATTCAGGAATTGATTAACAAAGCTTTCAAAGATTAATTTCAATAATCTTTTCGATAAAATCCCTCCGCAAAAAACGGGGGGATTTTTTTTGCTAAATGATTTAGAATGAACATTTAATTTATTTTAAAACGGCGGGTATATAGCGAATTTTTTGTTCTTTTTTATTATTTCAATTTGATACCCATTTATTTCTTTCGGTATAATTTCGCCGCCAAATGAAACATCTAATCTTGCTTTCCTTCTTGCTTCCTGTTTCTGCTTCATTGTGTGCACAAAATGCGGAAGACACCGTTTCTACAGTCAACATTGAATCAAATCGAATTCAATTACCAGTGAGTCAATCGGGTAGAAATATTATTATTGTAGATGCCCAAACCATTCAAAAATTACCGGTAAAAAGTATTGCCGAATTGCTCACCTACGTAGCGGGTATTGACGTAAGACAGCGCGGCCCATGGGGCACACAGGCCGATATTGGCATACAGGGTGGCACCTTCGACCAATCACTGCTATTGCTGGATGGCATAAGGCTCACCGATCCGCAAACCGGGCACAACCAGTTTAACATTCCCATACCCTTGGAAATGATAGACCATATCGAAATATTAAAAGGTCCGGCAGCACGGGTTTATGGAATTAATGCCATAGCAGGCGCCATAAATATTGTAACGCGCAAACCTGCAAAAAAAGAAATATTTGCACGCGTTTACAGCGGCAGTTCCTTCCAAAAAGATACCTCTAACCAGCAAACCTATATGTCATATGGCGCAGGAGTTTCGGCAGGATTTACCAAAGGTAAAGTTGCGCAGATTTTTTCTGCCGGTTGGGACCAGGGAAATGGGTATCGGTATAATACTGCATTCACCAATTCGAGGTATTTATCTAAAACCATGGTGCGTGTAGCTCCCAATCAAACTTTGAGTTTTTTGGCAGGATATGTATATAACGGTTTTGGCGCCAATGCCTTTTATTCAGCGCCCGGCGACAAAGAATCGCACGAAACGGTGCAAAATACCCTGGCCTCTGTACAATACGATGCTTACATAAATAAATGGCATATTTTGCCTCGTTTTTCTTACCGTAATAATTACGATAATTACATTTACAAACGTCAAAAACCCGAGCTGTATCACAACCGCCATTTCACCGATGTGTACAATGCCGAAATCAATGTTTCGCGCAGGTTTAAATTCGGTCAGGTAGGTTTGGGTGGTGAATACAGAAAAGACCAGATTAATAGTAATAATCTGGGCAAAAGAGAACGCGAAATCTATGCTGTTTCAGTCGATTTTTCTTATACCCAAATCAATAAACTTACCATAGTAGGAGGTTTGTATGCCATGCAACATTCGCAGTATGGCATGCATGTTTTTCCAGGCCTCGAAATGTGCTACCGTCCCAGCAGCAGCGCTTCCATTTTCTGGAATGCAGGTACCGGACAAAGGCTACCCACCTACACAGATTTGTATTACATAGGCCCATCGAATATTGCCAACCCCGATTTAAAACCCGAAAATTCTTTGGCTACCGAATTGGGCGTGCGCAAAAAAAACAAATGGTTTAATGCACAAGCTTCGGTATTTATTCGCAATATAAACCAATTGATAGACTGGGTAAAAGACAGTACCACAGCACCCTGGAGCCCCATCAATTACAACACAAGTCGCACTACTGGGGCTGAAATTAATGTGCAGATTTTTCCGTTTATTAATGTTACAAATGGCTTATTAAATAGTTTAAATATTCAAGCCAGTTATACCTATTTACATCCCGAATTTTTAGCAGAGGTAACCCGCAATTATTCCAAAAATGCCGTTGAAATTTTGGGGCAGCAAGCCATAGGCAGAATTAATGGAAAAATTGGCCCTGCATTTTCCTATACTTTGAGTGGGCGTTACCTGGTAAGAAATAACCTGAAAGCCTATTTTGTTGCGGATGTAAGGGTACAATATGCGTTTAAAAGATTCAGCATTTTTGCCGATGCCACCAATATAGGAAATACGCAATATTCCGAAATAATCACTGTACCTTTGACCCCGCGGTGGATAGCCATTGGGCTGAAAACAGCACTGCACTAATATCAAATGAAAAACAACAACTGGGCGGCCATAGCGGCATTTTCACTGGCCATTGCCATTGGCCTGGGGGCCTGGAATGCACATGGGATGGAAAAGCTGGTAGAAACAGGTAAAATCATGGAAAAATACCTAAAAACCTTTCATACCGGCGTTGAGTATCAGTTTATCAATTCACTGGGATTGTTGATTTTGGGAATTTTAATTCCGGCCAAACCTAAAATAAAAACGGCCTGTCTGCTTATTTTTATCGGTATGGTAATTTTTAGTTTTTCATTATACATTCTCAGTTTTAACGAAATACTCGGCAGTGGATTTCGCATTTTAGGAGCCATTACTCCCATCGGCGGATTAAGCATGATTGCTGGTTGGTTTTGGGCGGGCTGGATACTATTAAAAAATAAAATGGCATGAAAAAAACCATTATTTTAATGCGGCATGGAAAAGCTGCAGATGGATTTGAATACAAGGATGATTTTGAACGTCCGCTTGAATTACGCGGCAGAATAGAGGTAGAAGAGGCGGCAAAAAAACTAAAATCAGAAGGCCTTATTCCCGATGTAATTATTGCGAGTCCTGCATTTCGTACTTCTATTACCGCCCGCATTGCGGCCGAAGTTTTCGGCGTTCAGTTTATTGATATTGATTATCAAAGCAGCCTTTATATGAGCCACGAATCGCAGTATATAAATGCCATGAATTCGCATGGAAATAAAACGGTGATGATTGTAGGACATAATCCATTTGTGGGTGAATTTGCCTTGCAATTTTCGGGCTATAAAATTCACAGTTTCCCCACTTCTTCCATTGCAGTATTTGAGTTTGACTCAATGCCAATAAGCGGCAATTCTAAATGCAAAACATTGTATCTGGGAATGCGAAAATAATTAGATTTAATAGTATTTAAATAAAAAAAAGCCATCTTTTCAGACGGCTTTTTTTATAGATTGTTTTTAAAATTTATTTCATTGCTGGTGGCATATCACCTGCACCTGCTGGTTTTTCAGCTTCTGGTTTACCTGGTTTTACATTCAAAATTTTGAAAGTAAGAATGGTAATTCCGTATTTGTCAGAAAAACTTTGTGCACTTTGGGCCAGTTCAGGAACCAGATCATTTTGCAGGAATACTTCAAACTCAGCACCCATGCCGGCTTTTTGGAAAGCTTCTTCCAACTGGGTTAAACCAATCTGTTTCAAAGGATGCTTTCTTGGACCGCCCATTTTAGAACTGTTCATGAGCTCTTTGCCTGCGCTGTTTTTCATAATCATGGTGTACTCTACAGTGTCGTATAACTGAGGAGCAGCGCCATTACCCGGAGTGATTACACGAATTTGTCCGCCGGTTGCCAGGGGTTTAATTCCCGCTTTTTTGGCATTTTCCTGCATCCATTTTTTGCTTTCTTCCTGCAGTACTTTAATTTTTTTAGACTGTTCTTTTAAAACATAGCTGCGTCCAATTTTCTCCATATCTGCTTCACTAACCGCATAACCGCTGTCTTTTTTCAGTTTGTCTTCAATTCCTTTGATTAAAGAACTGTAATCAATTTTGTCTAAACCCTGTTGTTTCAGGTAGTTTCCTACATTAATTCCCAGTGAATAGCTGAAAGAATCAATGCCTGTTTTAAGGGTTTTGCCCGGATTCACCGTGCGGCCGCAAGACGCTGCCAGCATGGCAACAGCTCCGGTAATTACATAAATATATTTTTTCATTTTGTGGTTCAATTATTAAGCAGAAGTGCCGGTTCCGCGATACAATTCTAATCGACGTTCTTTGATAGAAGCATCATCTGCATATTCTTCGTAGGTCATGTATTTATCAATCATGCCATTGGGCGTAATTTCAATAATACGGTTTGCAATGGTATTAATTACCTCCTGGTCATGAGAGTGGAAAAGCAAAATACCCGCATATTCCTGCAATCCATTGTTGAGGGCCTGAATACTTTCCAGATCCAAATGGTTTGTAGGTTCGTCTAACAGCATTACGTTGGGGCTTTGTATCATCATTTTACTGAGCATACAACGCACTTTTTCTCCCCCACTCAATACGTTACACATTTTTTGGGTTTCTTCGCCGCTAAACAACATTCTTCCTAAGAAACCGCGAATAAAGGTTTCATCCTTTTCGGTTGAATACTGACGCAACCAATCCACCAGATTCATAGGGCTGGTAAAAAAGCTGGAGTTGTCATTGGGCAGATAGGCCATTTTGGTGGTTATACCCCAGTTTACTGAGCCTTTATCGGGTGTATTTTCGCCCCACAGGGTTTTGAAAAATGTATTTAACGCCAGGGTATTTCTGGAAATAAATGCAATTTTATCGTTCTTGTAAACGGTAAAATTAATATTGCCAAAAACCTTTTCTCCATTTACTGAACCTTCCAGATTTTCAACACTCAGAATCTGATCGCCCACCTCACGTTCCTGCCTGAAAATAATGCCTGGATATTTACGGGTAGAGGGCTGAATTTCTTCAATATCCAATTTATCCAACATTTTCTTACGCGCAGTAGCCTGTCGACTTTTGGCCACGTTGGCACTGAAACGCGCAATAAATTCCAACAATTCTTTCTTTTTCTCTTCGGCTTTTTTGTTCTGATCGCCGCGCTGCCTGAGTGCCAACTGCGAACTTTGGTACCAGAAAGTATAGCTACCGGAGAATATTTTAATGTGGCCAAAATCGATGTCGCACACATGGGTACAAACATTGTCCAAAAAGTGCCTGTCATGACTCACCACCAGCACTGTATTTTCAAATCCAGCCAGGAAATCTTCCAGCCAGCGGATGGTTTCTACGTCCAGGTCATTGGTAGGTTCATCCATCAGCAATACATCCGGGTTTCCAAACAAGCACTGGGCAAGCAGCACACGTACTTTTTGGTTACCGCTGAGGTCTTTTACAAGTTTTTCGTGTTCGCTTTCGGCAATACCCAGGTTGCTGAGTATGGTTGCCGCATCGCTTTCTGCATTCCAGCCATCCAGTTCTGCAAATTCACCTTCAAGTTCACTGGCACGCATGCCGTCTTCATCATTAAAATCGGGTTTGGCATACAGGGCATCTTTTTCTTCCATAATGCTCCACAATTTTTGGTGACCGCGCAGCACCGTTTGCAGCACAGTAAACTCATCAAAAGCGAAGTGATTCTGGCTCAGAACCGCCATGCGTTTGCCCGGCTCCATGTCTACCGAACCTGTGTTGGGCTCAATTTCACCCGAAATAATTTTTAAAAATGTAGATTTACCTGCACCGTTAGCGCCGATAATTCCATAGCAATTTCCGGGGGTAAATTTTAGATTTACTTCCTCGAATAAAACGCGTTTGCCATAACGCAGCGAAACATTGGATACCGTAAGCATGAAAGGGGGCGCGAAATTAATGCCAAACGGGCATTTAATCAAGTAAAATATAAACTGAATTTTGTAAATGGGGTGCTGGTTTTTTACGAACTTTGCGGGTACATATGACAAACCTTCCGGATCTCGGAGTTCCTGCCACTGAAAATCCCCGCGTTGTGATTGTTGGCGGCGGGTTTGGTGGTTTACAGGCAGCCCGCAAATTGCGCAATAAAAATGTACAGGTGGTGCTCATCGATAAAAACAATTATCACCAGTTTCAACCGCTTTTTTACCAGGTGGCTATGTGCGGTATAGAGCCTGCCAACATCGTTTTTCCGCTCCGAAAGGTTTTTCAAAAGGCAAAAAATATTCATGTGCGAACCACCACCGTTTTGGAGGTTAAAGACGCTGAAAATATGCTGGTAACCGAAGCCGGCAGCATTCACTACGACCATCTAGTACTGGCCATGGGAGCGGGAAACAACTTCTTTGGCAACAAGGCTATGGAAGAAAATGCAGTGAGTATGAAATCGGTGAGCGAATCGTTAAATCTACGCAACCAGGTATTGCAGATGCTTGAGGACGCAGCCAATGGCAACTGTAAGCCCGAAGATTTGAGCATTTGTGTAATTGGCGGTGGGCCTACAGGTGTGGAACTCAGCGGGGCATTGGCAGAGATGCGCAAACATGTTTTTCCTCGTGATTATCCGGGCATAGATTTTACCAAAATGCGCATTGTGTTGATGGAAGGCTCAAATAAATTGATAGCTGCCATGAATGAGAAAAGCAGCCAAAGGGCATTGGATTATCTTAAAAAACTGGGCGTAGATGTGGTTACCGGTGCCAAAGTAAAAAATTACAACAATCAGGTATTGAGTCTGGAGGATGGCTCGGAGCACAACTTTGCCATGGTAATCTGGGCTGCTGGTGTGAAAGCCAATCCCATAGCGGGAATTCCGGCCGAAAGTATTTTACCCAATGGACGTATAAAAACAAACGGACAGCTGCGGGTTGCAGGCACCCAAAATGTGTATTGCATTGGAGATCAGGCATTGGTAGAGGATGCCATGTGGCCCAAAGGGCATCCACAGGTAGCCCAACCCGCCATTCAGCAGGGGGCATTGTTTGCCAAAAATTTATTAGGCACGCAAAAAGGCAAACCCGCCGTCAATTTTACCTACAAAGACCTGGGTAGCATGGCCACCGTTGGTCGCAATTTGGCCGTAGCCGAACTAAAAGGACTGAAACTGGGTGGATTTTTTGCCTGGGCCATTTGGATGGCTGTGCATTTAATGTCGATTGTTGGGGTAAAAAATCGTCTTTTCATTTTTATCAACTGGCTGTGGAGCTATATCACGTATGATCAAAGCCTGAGGCTGTTGATTAAACCGTACTCGAGGCGACAGCCGAATGTTTAATGATTAGTGTTTAATGTTTAATGAAGGACGCGGAGAAATGAAGGTTTAAGGCTTGCCCGACCAAATTGGGCGGGGTTATGGGGTAAGGGGTAAGTTGGATGTGGACAGCCGAAATTAATGTTTAATGGTTAATGTTTAGTGTTTAACGAAGGACGCCGAGAAATGAAGGTTTAAGGACGAAGGTTTAAGGACGAAGGTTTAAGTCAGTTCTTGCTAAGTAAAGAGAATAGGCAGAAAAAGAGGCAAAAAAGGGCAACCAAGTCTCGTTAAACCCGCCTCAGAAGCAGTCGGGCAAGCCTTAATCATTAAACACTAAACCTTGGCTCTTTGATTTTGCATTTATAATTTGCTGTTCATTGCACAGTGCACGTTGCACTTTGAACTAAGCTGTCTCCCTTTCCCACACAAACCTATAAGGCCACAGTGCATGATCTTCGGCATAATCCACGCCTATTCTTGGGGTAGTTTTAATTTCTTTTTCGGGTACAATAATTTTGCGATCTTCGATATAAATTAAATCTGATTCAGTTAAATCTATTGCGTTTAATTTTCTGGTTATCCCCAGGCATTTACTCACATTCCCCGGTCCTATTCCGGATTTTTTATTCCACCTATTTTCTTTTCGCAATTGCATAAATTCAATTCCTTCCAAAGGGATAATTCCACGTATCAAAACTGCATGGGGCGTCCCCTCGTTGTGGGTAACAACATTAAATAATTCATGAATTCCATAGCATAAATATACATAGGCAAATCCGCCTTCCATATACATGGTTTCTGTGCGCTCCGTGCGTCGTCCGCCATAGGCATGACTGGCCTTGTCCACTATACCTTCATAGGCTTCCGTTTCACAAATAATTCCCGAAGTTTTAACCCCCTCTATATTTGTAACCAATACTTTTCCCAGTAATTGTTTGGCAATTTCAACCACATTTTTTTGACAGTAAAAAGCCTTTTTCAACCTTGCCATTTGAACAGACGAAATTAATGATTAATGTTTAACGGAGGGAGTAGGGGGCAGTGGAGGCGGCAGACGAAAATTGTTTATTTAATTTCGTAACAGAAGGAAGCATGGCCCGCCCATTGCAAATTCGCGGAGGCTGTTCGATTTTGCATTTTGCAATTTGCGCTTTGCTCCGCCCATTGCAAATGTTGCGGAGGCTGTTCGATTTTGCATTCTACATTTTCCCCGCCCCGTTCAAGTTCGGGCAAGCATTTTGCATTAACTTCGCCGCATGCTATTAATTGCCGACAGCGGAAGCACCAAATGCGATTGGGTATTTGCCAATGCAGGAGAAAAACACAGCTATTATACCATGGGATTCAATCCCTTTTTTCATGATACTGAAAAAATTGCCAATGAAATTCGCAAAAATGACGGGCTGGTGAATATTGCTTCCTTGGTAAAAAAACTCCATTATTACGGAGCCAGTGTGAGCAGTGCGGATAGGGAAGCCATTGTAAAAAACGCATTGCAACAGGTTTTTACGAATGCTGAAATTACGGTAGACCATGACATGATTGGCTCGGTATATGCCACCTGTGGAGCCGAACCGGGCATTGCCTGCATTATAGGAACGGGTAGTAATAGTTGCTATTTTGATGGTCAAAATATTTCAGAAAAAGTACCCGCTTTGGGCTACATTCTAGGCGATGAAGGCAGCGGCACTTGGCTAGGCAAAAGATTATTGCGCGACTTTTTGTATCACGATTTACCTCATGATTTAGAAGCAGAATTACTGCAAACGGGAATTCACAAGGAAGATATTTTTAATCATATTTATAAAATGCCCAATGTGAATGTTTACCTGGCTTCATTTGCCAAATTTTTAGGACCCCGACAACATTATCCCTATGTAAAAGAAATAATACGCGAAGGATTTGAAGCATTTATAAAAGTGCATGTATGCAAATTTGATAATTATGCCCAATTGCCCGTGCATTTTGTAGGCAGTGTAGCTTACTTCTCACGCGATATTTTATTGGAAGTTTGCGAAGAATATGGTTTGGCCACAGGTATCATTACCAATGAACCCATCCATGGTTTGGTGCAATATCATTTGCAGCATTCCTGATTTTATTCTACTAATAATATTAATTACTAATTTTTTATCGGATAAATACATCCGTTAATCGGGTATTTGGTTCTTTCCTGAAAACCCACAAACCCTTATTGGAAAAGGGTTGTAAGACCTCTGTTTTAATCCCCCTCATTTTCTATTTTGAAATTCGGTTACAATATTTCTTTTAGACGTTTGTCTTCCCTAATACAAACTAAAACGTAAATAAAATGAAATATCCTGTATTAAAATCGATTGGCGCCGGCATACTCATAGGTATTGCTTTGTTCGCCTTTCCACTTACCATTCGCATCATTGGTGCGGTAGTATTTATTGGCTTTCTGGTGCGCCTTATCCGCGGTCCACGCTGGCACAAATACCATCACATGCACATGGCCTGGGCCCATTCGGGCGGACCCATGCCACTGTATTTTGCCAAAATGAGTGAGGAAGATCGCAATGCTTTTATGCAAAAAATGCGCAGCCGCGGTTGCTACCATTATGCCGAAACTGTTGAAGAAAAAGAAGAAAAAACAACTGAAAAATAAAATATGAAACGTTCATCAAGAATCTGGATTGGCGGTATAACCGCGGTGGCCACATTTTCTCTGTTGGTAGCATTTGTGGGCATGAAACACCGTCACCATGGCATGCATTACCGACAGCATTGTATGGAACAGTGCGACCACCAAAAAGGGGAAGTCAAACCCGGTGCTGACAGCAAACCGCCGGCGGCAACAGCCCCTGCGGAAAAGTCAGACACCGTCCACTAATGTCATTCACCTACCGAAAGCAGTTCATTTACCGAACTGCTTTCTTTTTGCTTATAAATGCTCCTGAAATTTGTATTACAAAATGCAAACAAGTATAACTTTAAATCAGCGCGACCATCAGATTTCAAGCTGGTTTGCCGAACATAGCAACCGATTATTGGGTTATATTAAATCTAAAATAAACGACCGTAATGAGGCTGAGGATATTGCCCAGGAAATTTGGTACCAACTAACCCTGCAACAGGATTTAGACAATATCGGGCAAATCGGTAGCTGGTTGTTTTCCGCAGCTAAAAACCGGGTGGTAAATTTTTATAAAAAGAAAAAAAATATTCCATTCAGTAAACTCGAAAATGCAGACACAAATTCGGGTATGGATGAAAACGAAAACAAAGCCGTTCACGAAGCATTATTTGACCAATGGATGGCCGATAATATAAGCAGCGAAATGCTGGACTCAGGCGAATTCTGGACCCTTTTAGACAAGGCTCTGGGTAAGCTACCTGCAGAGCAAAGAGAGGTATTTATTGCCCACGAAATAGAGGATTTGTCTTTTAAAGAAATTAGTGAAAAAACGGGGGTATCGGTTAATACTTTACTTGCAAGGAAAAGGTATGCGGTTTTGAGGTTGAGGGAGATGTTTTTCAGGGAATAGGGAATAGGGAATAGGGAGTAGTGGTCGCGGAGAAATAGAGGTTTAAGGCTTGCCCAACCAAATTGGGCGGGAGTATGGGGTAAGGTTTAAGTTGGAGGTGACAGTTTAATGTTTAATGTATAATATTGTAGCAAGAGGGAGCGGGGAGTAGTGGTCGCGGACAGGGGTTTATTCCCTGTTTTAATATATTAACCCCTGGATTCGACATTTATAAATATTTATAATTAAAAAAAGCCACTTGCGCGGCTTTTTTTAAGGGGTGCGATTTAAATATTCATCAATATCATTTGCTGCGTGTAGTGCGCTTTCCAGGCATTTTATTCATGTATATTTTGAAATATTTAACATTCAAATTTAAACCTTGCTAACTGGCTTAAAATAAAAATGTTGTGATTGACTCTTTAATGTATGAGTTTGACAACTCAGGCATTTGCAAGTGGAATAGACAAATAGAAGGTTGAAGCCCCTTCGCCTTTCTGGTAGCTGATTTCCGCTTTTATCTGGCGGGTAAGTAATTTCAAAATTTTAAATCCAAAACCGGTTGAATTCAGGTCAAAATCCTGCTGCAATCCGGGACCGTTATCTGTATATTCTATTCTTAAAAGATTGTTGTGGCTTGATACATTTACTTCAATTTTACCCTGATTCTGTGGTGTGAATGCATATTTTAATGAATTGGTAATAAGCTCATTCAAAATAAGTCCTACGGGTATGGCCAGTTTGATGCCTATTTCTATATCGGCACCGTTTACCTGATAATTTACATTTTGAACTTCTGCACTTGTAAAGGTTTCAGAAATATCGTGCAATAAATTATCAATAAATGCTTTTACATCCAGTCCCCCTTCATTGTCGTTTTCGTACAAATGCTGGTGTACCAGAGCCATGCTCAAAAGCCTTGTCTGGCTTTCGGCCAGCACTTGTTTGATTTCGGGATTTACGCTGGATTTTGACTGCAAATAAAATAAGCTCTGCAGCATGGTGAGGTTGTTTTTTACGCGGTGGTGTATTTCGTGTATCAGCAGGTCTTTTTCCTCGGTTTGCTTTTCTACCAGGTAATTTTTATCCTGCAATTCAACATTCAATTTGCGCTGGCGTTTTGCCGCATTAAACAGCATATAAACCAGGCCCACAAAGACCAAAATAATAATACTGCCCAAAATAATTCCGCGTTTTAAATTGCGGTTATCACGTGCCAATTCACGGTTTTCTTTGTCTTTTAATTCTATGCGGTATTTCATTTCCATGCCCTTGCTGGCCATGGCTGCTTTGAATTGAACCCCCGCTATATTTTTCTCTCTGTCTATCTGAAATACACTGTCGTTCCAACGCTTATATTGCTCGAAATACTCCAGGGCTTTTTCGTATTTACCTTCAATTTTAGCAGCATCCGACAAGGAATGATAGGCTTCCTTAATATAAATTTTTGCTTTCTTTTCTGTAGCTAATTTTAACAATAAATGGGCATGCTCCCAGGCACTCTTTATATTACGGAGGTTTATTTCGGCATTGGTGATATTTAGCAATGGATGCAATACATTGTTGGGCATTTTTAAACTATCCAACACTTTGTAAGAAATCAAAGCATATTTCAAACTCAATTCACTATTTCCAAGTTTGAGGTAAACAGTAGAAATTTCATTGTTGGCGGCACCAAAGAGATAGCTTCCATGCTCGGTTTTCTCTAATAATCCAATACTTCGCTGGAGTTCTTTTAATGCTTCAGAATGATTGCCAATTGCAGCGTATTCACTGGCCAGATTGGCAGAATTCAAGCAGGCTGCAGGCCAGTTTTGGTTATCTAAATTATAGGATAATGCCAGATTGTAATATTTCTGCACCATCTCGGTTTTACCTCCAATATTCTGGTAGGCATCGGCCAGATTGTTGTAGAATGTGGCAATGAGTTTTTTATTGTTGGTGGTAAGTGCAATGTCAAGCCCATGGCTATAAATGGCAATGGCCTGGTCGAAATCGCCAAAATCGCCAAACATGCCTGCCTGGTTATTCACACATTGGGCCTCTAAAATTACATCCTTGGCTTTGCGCGCAAAGGCAATGGCTGAATCATAAAACGACAAGGCATTCATTTTACGGTCTGTAATTGTACAAACCAGGGCTTTGGTTCGATAAGCCTTTGAAATGGTGGTAAATATTTTTCCCTTTATGGCTAAGCTCAGGGCTTCGTTGGCATAGGCTTCAGCATTGCGCGTGTCGGCAAAACGAAGTTCCCAGGCCAGCTCATTTAATAAACGGGCCCTGGTAGAATCCTGTAAATTGGAATTGAGCTTTTTACGCAACATATCGGCCGAACCCTGCGCTACGAGAGAAGCTGTAAAAACAAGGAATAATCCTAAAAAGCCCTGTTTTCTATATTTGTTTAATATGAAAAGTAATAGATTCAACAAAAAGACCATTCAAACTTAAAGCATCCATATCAAAATGCCCAACTTTTGTTGAGTTTGACGTTTATCTGTATGTAAATTACATTTTAGACATTAAAATTCCGGAATTTTTCCATCAATTCATCCCGGTGCATGCGCGATAAAGGAATCACGTCAGAGCCCAATTGCAGGTTGGAGCCTGTTACCGCTTTGAGGTGAAAAAGATTTACGGCAAACGATCTGTGCACGCGCACGATGTAATCGGCTTTTAGTTCTTGTAAAATTCCATCCAGGCTTTTCCTCAGTAGCATGCGCTTTTCGGGTAGTTTTACTTCCACGTAAATGTTGTCGGATTTAATCCAAACAATGTCGCGGGTATTGAGCTTTATCTCGGCTGTACCATCTTTAACAATTACCTGATGGCCTTCGGCACCCTGCATTTTACCGCGGTTGCGAATAATCTCGATGGTGGTAAATAGGTCGGTGGGTTTAAAAGGCTTCAGCAAATAGGCTTCCGGACTATAAGAGATAGCCTCTGTAATGGTATTGGTATCGGCGTAGGAGGTTAGAAAAACGAATGGAATTTTGTATTTCTGCTGCAATTCGGTGGCCAGGTCAAATCCATTTTTACTGCTTTCGAGGTTTATGTCGAGCATGCACAAATCGGGTTTGGGCAAGGTTTCCAGCATTTCAACAGCCGTATCAAAATCACCTGCAATGCCTACTACGTTGTAATTCAAATCGGAAAGATGCTCGCTGAGCATTTCTGCTATCAGCAGCTCGTCTTCAACTATCAGAATATTGAACTTGCCGGCGTTATTTGTGTTTTTTGCCTCTGCCATGGTTAAAACAGGTCAAAGATAGGGAAGGATAATGCAGAATGGAAAATGGAAAATTGAAAATGGAACAGCTGTACAGCCGAATGTTTAAGGTTTAAGGTTTAATGGAACAGCCGAAGAGACAGCCAGTTCAATTATGAATGGTGAATTGTGAACTGTGAATGCAACAGCCTGGCAGCCAAATTTTCAGCGCAAAGCGCAATCCGCCACATTTCCTTTGGGTGGTCCCTGCTCCCTACTCCCTGCCCCCTGCTCCCTGATATTAGCCGCCACCGCCTTTTCTGGGGCCGAAATGCTCCTGGTTGTTGCTGGCTTTTTGGGTTTGGCTGTCGGGTTTTGCTGTTTTTGAGGTATCAGGCGGCATTGCTTCAACTGGTGCGGCTGGAGCTGTGCTGCTGTCTTTGTGGGTGATGTCTGCATCGCCGGTTTGTGTGCCTTTCCCTCCACATGCGGCCAGGATTGTTACAAGGGCAATCCATCCAATTTTGTGCTTCATTTATTTGGTGTTTAGAATAGCAATATATAATTGCAGGATTCAAATATCCTAATTTATTTATAATCAGGTAATTTAAATAGGTACAAAAATGTAAATTAAATTTTAATTTGCAGGGTAATAAAATACCCTCTTCCATCGGCCGGAATAATACCTGGTCCCGGATATCCATCTGCACGGCGGGTAAAATAGTGGCGGTTTAACAGGTTGTTTATAGTACCCGAAATGCTGTAGCGTTTAAATTGGTATTGCAGTGAATAATCTACAATGGTATAAGCCGGAATTAAGCCATCTACCGCCGAACTGGTGTACTCGGTATTCGTAGCATCTGTAAATTGTTGCGAGGTATAGGATGCCTGCAAAGTGGTTCTGAAATTTTTTAAACTGCCTGTAATTCCAGTGCGCACAATATGGCTGGGACTATATTCAACCCTATTCCCATCCTTCACTGCCGACTCTTTGCTATTCAAATAAGTGGCCTGAATAAATGAATAATTTATGAATAATGAAATACCTTTTCCATTGTCTTTTTCTGTAATTAATTTATACAAATTGCACTCTGCAAAGCCTTCAAAACCCAGGCTGCGCGAGTCGGAAATATTGGTGCGAAACCGGTAGATCTGAAAAGTCTGGGTATCGGTTTTCTGGATGGAACCTATGCGATCGTTGTACTTCATAAAAAATACCCCTACATCATAATTAAATCCATTTTTCTTGCTGCCGCGAATACCCATATCGGCCGAGTAGCCCTTCTCATCCTTTAAATTGGGGTCTACTTTTGCATTGGGATTTACAATGCGCATATCGTTAAAATTTATACTGCGGTAATTTTGCGAAATGTTGCCATAAGCCTCGGCATTTGCATTTAACCTGTACCCCACCCCTATGCCGGCTAGTTTGAAATGTCGCTGATTTTCGCGGCTTTCATTGGTTTTTTTTCTGTACAGAATATTACCCGCTAAATCTTTGTATTCTTCGTTATAATATCCAATCGAACGGGTATCGATATATTCAAATCGAATGCCGGGAGTGATGCTTAATTTTTTTGTAATTCTAAAAATATTCTCTGAAAATAATGCCAGGTTTTTAGAAGGGAAATCATAATCGGAATGCTCAAGGTAATCGGGGTGCAGGTACCTGAAATCCGGGTCGGAGCCGCTGGTTCCATATCCCTGTTTGCGCAAAGTAAGCCCTTGGTAATAGCGGCTGCCAGCCAAAAAAGTAGCGGTACCAATGCCCGAAATATAGTAGTGTTTTAAGAATCGAAATTCAGCCCCGAAATTGCGAAATTGATCCTGCAAATAATTGCGTTCAGTGCCTTGATCAATCCTGTCAATCCTGCCCAGATTGCCCAATGCATCGCGTTGAGCATACAAACCAAAGCTGCGAAAATTAATGCGGGTACGGCTGTTAAATTCGTAGTTTAAATCCATGGCTGCCAGGTTCCAGGCTACCCTAAACCAGTTGCGGCTGCGGAAGGATTGGCGTGGGTTTTCTTCAAATGCCTTATCGGTCAATCCACCGGCCTGCTGAGCCAAATAATCCATGTAGGTATATTCTACCCCGATATTGAATTTTTTATTAAATTTATACCGCAATCCCAAAAATGCAGTGTGTACATCAAAATGCGAATTGGGTCTCCAACCATCACCCGTTTTGTACTGAAAAAATCCGTAATAATTAAGTTTATTTACAGTACCCCCAATGGAAGTAAATGCGTTGTAAAACCCAAATGAGCCGAGGGTTTGCCGTGCTATTGCTTCGAACTTTTTTTTCTCACCACCGTGTTTAAATTTAAAATTAACAAATCCGCCAAACTGGGTTCCATACTGCAAAGAAGCTGCTCCACGCACAACTTCTATCCTTTCCAAAGCCTCGGTGGGCGGGGTGTAATAGCTTTCGGGATACCCCAGTGCATCGGCACTGATATCGTATCCGTTTTGGCGGGTATTAAAATTAGAAACGCGGTTTGGATTTAATCCCCTCCCTCCTATTCCCAACTGAATGCCGGCCCCATCGCTTTCCCATACATTTAATCCGGGTACTTTGGCAAAAATTTGTCGGCTGTTATTGGTGGCTAAATTGCCAGTATTTTCGGCCAGTAAAATTACTTCCGATTTTTTTCCTGCATAAATACTGGTGCCTTCTATTTGTTTTAACCGGGCCATTCCCAAACCATTGTCGCCCCTGCCTTCAATCTCAATTACATTGATGCGGCGTGCTTTTACACTGTCTGCGCTGTTGCGCAAACTATCCTGGGCCTGCACAAATTGTACTGACCAACAAATGATTAATAATAGAATAATCCGGCTATTTTTCTCCATTTTCATTGAAGGGCAATACCCAGTTTTTATGACGTAAAGATTCGGTTTCATTGGCCAGATTCACATTCTGGTTAATATACCTGCGGCTGCCACTGCCATTCAAGGTTACATAACTATCTGCTGTAACAATGGGATTTTTAATTCCTTTTTGTTTATATATTTCACCAATATAATGGGCAAATTCCAAGATCATATCAGGCTGTGTGGCCATCATTTTTTCCTGGTTGGGGGTAAGATAATCGGCAGGCACTACTTCAGCCTGGTGGCCGGTTTGGGGATCGCGCACATAGAAAAAGGTTTTACCCGCCTTTTCCATCAGCATTACCCTCCACGAGAATCGAAATCCTTCCTCGGTCCAGAATAATTTTCCGGGGTATAACACATACCTGAATGGCAATACTATTTGGATGGTAAAATGCAAGACCAACAATGCCACAATCAACTGCTTTGGCATATTTAACAGGGGTTTGCGCATGGGTTTTGAAGCTGATACTATGCGTTTGCTATTGGGTAAAAACCGACTTAAAAAGGCAATTATTTTTTGGTGAAATTCGGTAGAAAAGAATACCAGGGTGCTCAAAATCATGATAAACGGAAACAACCCTATTTGGAATAATAACCAGGTGAGGACATGAAATGCAATGACAAAGAAATAGGCAACTCCCCGGGTTTTTCTGTAACAAAGAAAAAACGGAATGCTGAGGTCGTAAATGGCGCCAAACCAACTAAAAAAATAGGCCACCCAGGTTTTATCCATAAAATACCCAATGAGTGGCAATTCGGTATGGGGTTGCAACCAAATGCGCAGTGGCATGGCCTCGAACAACCAGTCGTAATTGAGTTTGGCCACACCGGCAAAAAAATACACCAGTCCCAATTGCAATTGAATGGTGGTAATGGCAATATTCGGAATAAACTCTTTTTTCGCCGCCGGATTTAAATACACGTCTACCGAAAAATACTTACCGGCCGGCAACCAGATTAAAATAAAACTTATAATGCTTACAAAATAATAATGATTTAAATAAGTGGTTTTATCAATTAATTCTACATAGGTAAAGGTAATAAAAAAAACAATGGCTGCCAACCTGTATCGCAATCCGATGGCCATGCACAGGGCGCTGAGGGCCATTAAAACAAATACAGTATACATGCCATTGGCGCTAAGCGCTTTCACCCATTCAAATCCGTAATAGGTAAAATGAAACTGGGGTTTTATATACAAACTATCAATCCAGCCATTGTAAGCAAAACGCAATGTTCCGCCCAACATCATGAAACCAAAAATAATGCGAAATACTGCCAGGGGTGCGGCATGCACCTGTTGAAATGAAAATATTTTTCGCAATAAATTCAGCAATTTATTCAGGTTATTTTTTATAATATAATCAGTCTCCGTCGTTGTCCTGGTAAGTAATTTGCACTCCTAATGCCGAGGTCATATCAACCTTTAAAAGTACTACCAATTGTTGCAATTCGTTATACACTGCATCTACCTCACTGGTATGTGTATTTACGCTTTGGGCCAGGGTTTCGGGCACTGCATCGAGTTTGGCGCGCGCCGAGGTGAATTTTTTTGCGATTACATCATACAACATTTCCTGTCCGTATTTGGATTGCAAATGGTGCAAATAATCGTCAAATCCTATCCCTTCGCCAGCAAAACTGTTTCCTGTATAAATCTGTTCAAGTTGTTTTAAATGTAGCTTTGCGAGGTTTAGCGAATGGCTGCTGTAATAGGCCTCACATTTTTCGGGGTACATCAATCCCAAAGATTTTTTACCAGCTGGAATTCCAATGGCAGCATTTTTTAATATTTCTATATCAAAACAAAACTGATTCACCAGCATGCCCATTGCGCCTCCCACTCCGCTGGATGTGTTTTGAATAAAACTATGTAAATAATCTCCGCCACCTGGCTTCCACATGTGCTGCATTTGGCTACTTTTTGTGCTAATTTCTGCAATCACCTTTTGCAAATACTGTTTGGCATTGCCCGCATAGCTGGCGGTATTAAACCGGTGCAGGGTGTTTTTGGTATCGCTGTCTATTTCAAATAATAAAAAATCCAGGGCCGGAAATCCTTTTGCATCTATGTCGGCAGCGGCAGATAAATCATAATCACCTGCCTTAATTTTGCTCATAATCTGGGCCGTGTCACAAGGAAAAGTGTTTACACTAGCGCGCAATATTTCGGCATCTGCCGGACCAATTTCGAAAGCTGAAATCAACTCAAATCTTTCCCAGGTTTTTAATACCTGTGCCCGCAATTTAGTTAATGCATTTGCATCGGTATTGGCTATAAACACAGAAGCCCGGGCTACCAGGCTGTCTGTTTCTAAAACCAAAGAATCGTATCCCGGAACAATAAGATTTGTACCAATATTCGTGAGCAGGGATTTCTTGTCGAAATTGTCGGTTTGTTTATTGGGTTTCTTTGTTTCGCATGCGCCGATAAAGACAAGAAATAAACCTACAATTCCACTTAATACAAAGGTTTTTCTCATTCTTCTTTTTGCAGTTTTTATTTTATATTTATTGGGCAATTTTTATATTTATTTTTTATAATAAACTGGCATCCAGGCCAAACAGGAAAGCCATTTTACTGATCGCATTGTCCAGATTTACCGAACTTACTTTATACAAATTCACTTTGCCATTTGTTTTAAAATAATTGAGTAAAATATCCAAATCTGCATCCGAAATGGATTTAGCCGGATTGTAGCGGAAGGCATGGATAAAGCCAATTGCCTCAGACAAATTGTGGTTAAAAGTTGCGGGTGCAGCAATATTGGTTTTGGCTCCTTTTACGTAAGAAATAAAACGTGCAGCGCATACTTTTTCCCAGTTTTTGAGCAGTATATCGCGCATTTCGTTGCGGGTTTTATCATCACTGTGGCTAATGGCAGCGCGGCCTTTAATCCAGGCATTCATTATGGTGCTATTTAGGGTGGTACTACCTCCCAAAGCGGTGCTTACATTGTTGCAATAGCTGCCCCAGTTTTTAAGTCCGGTTACATTGGTTGGGAAATCTACCGGTACACCAAAGTAGCCAAAAGCTTCGTCCCAGGCCTGCTCTTGTGCAGTATAGGATTTATCGGGATTGGCATTGTCAAAGCTGGCAATGTTTTGCAAACGAGTGGTGGCCTGGTAATAGAAAACTCCGCCCATAATGCCTTTTTCGAGCACTTCTTTATACTCCAGTCCCGTGCTGTCAACCAATATATAACGGGTGCCATTGATGAGCTTACCTGCTACACCACTGGATGCTGTAGTTTCGGTAGGTTTTACGGCTGCATTTGTGCTGGCAGTTACGGCATCGTCGAAACTGGCTTCCAGCATGGCTTGCAATCCAAAAGTATTGCCGGTTTGATCTTTTAACTGTATTCCGCTGGAATTGAGCACAGCCGCCGTAAAAGAACTGCCGCTGTTGGCATACATGTTTTTCAATTTTTGGGCATCTAAAATGGGTGCAAGGGTGTTGGAGTGGGTGGTGCGAATGTAGGTGGTCATTTCGGCCAGCATATCCAGGCGCTGGGTGGCTTTGCTGTAATTGGCATCGCTAAAATTATAGGTTGTGGGAACCTCGTAGGCAGTGGGTTTTTTATCTTTGTCTTTGCAACTGTTTAACCCAAAGGCGGCCGCAAAGGCCAATGAACCAAGTATGAAGGAATGAAGTTGTTTTTTCATTGAAATTTACGCTGCAAAACTACCACCAGCAACCACCGCTGTCAATACCACAGGAGGGGTATTTTAGAAATATTCTAAATAAGTGTATTAAATTATTGTTAATCTATCTTTTAACTAATAATTCGACCTTGCTTTTCAGTGATTTTCTTACCTCTGTTACCTTGTTTGGACTCCCTCGCTTGAACTGCCCATTGTACTTGCCTTGGCAGTAAAAATTCACAATACCACAACAAGGGTATTGAAATGCCTTGCCAATGCCTTATTTTTGCAATTTAGAATCAGTCTAAATTGAAATGTCCAAAGCCGCACCCATTCGCGTTGTTATAGCCGATACCGCCTACATTATCCGGAAGGGGCTAAAGGGACTTATTTCTGAAAATCCCGAATTTAAATTCCTGGCAGAGGTAGACAATGCCGAAAAGCTGCTGCATACCCTGGAAACCGACAAACCGGATGTACTGATTGTGGACCATTGCTGCGACGATTGTTTTTCGCTGCAATTCATACACCAGGTAAAACAGCAATTTCCATCGGTACATATTCTGGTGATTTCGCACGAAAAATCGGTAGAAGAGATTACCCAGGTCATTGGCATTGGCATCAACAATTATCTGCTGAAAGACTGCGACGAAAAAGAGATTACCGAAGCCATTGAAAGCTGCGCCCGGGGCGATCAATACTACTGCGGTCAAATACTGGACGTACTCCTGGAAAAAGAAAATAACGACCCCCTAAATTGTGCTGCGGGTCCGATATCGGAACGCGAAAAAGACATAGTGCGCGAGTTGGTGAAAGGCAAAAGGCCCAAAGAGATTGCGGAGCTGCTGAATATTAGTCATTATACAGTGACTACGCACCGGAAGAATATATATAAGAAGCTGGGGATCAGCCATAGTTATGAGCTGGCGCGGTTTGCTTTGAAGACGGGGATACAGTAGGGGTGATTGCGCCCTTCGGGCGGGGCTTAGTTGTAACCTCTCCCGATTCTGCGCTTAACAACCTCCTGCATAATCACCGTCCCGCTTCTATGTCAGATCACAAACAGCCTAACCTGATATCTCTCCAAAATGAGAGAAATATAGGCCAGTAATTTTTTTGGAGTGGGTTTTGACGCAGATGAATTAGACTGCGCCTAATTCATCTGCTGGACGCTTTTTACGCATTATACTTTTTTACTAGCTTCGGAGATATTAACTTAAATTAAATCTACCCTCGTTTGTCTTTCAATCCACCCGCTTCCCCTTGAGCAATGCAATCTCGGCTATGAAAGAACTATCCCGGAATGCTGTTATCGGAAGCCTGGGCTGAACTATAAAAAATATAGAAGTTATTATAGAATTTCGCTATGTTATTTTGATTGAGGCCTTATTCAATAATCAATTTTTCAACCCCAATCAATTTGTCATTATTGTTTATTTTAACAATGTAGACGCCTTTTTTTGCAAAATAGAGTTGTATATGGCCGTCTGCTTTCTTGAAATCCTCAATCAGCCTGCCTTGGATATCGTATACTTCCATGTTTACATTTCCGGCATTTTCGATTTCAATATTTACTACGCCAGTTCCGGGATTAGGGAATATGCGGTAGTTTCCATTGTTTAAAACAGATACGTTTTGTATTTGTGAAACTTTGGTTTTGGCATCGAATGAATCAGGTTTTAATTCGGTGTTGCCCAATTTGTCAACAGCAATGCTGTAAAAATAGTAGGTAGTGTCTTTTTTACCGGCATACACTGCAGCGCTGTCTTTCAAACTTTGCTTCCAAAGGGCATAAACCACATTGTTGCTGGAAGCAAATACATTAATGGTTTTTAAGCCGGATACATCCGTGCCCTTCCAGGTAACCGTAAAGTTTGAATTGGTGGTGGTTGGACTAAGCGGAAGCACTTTGCTAATGGGTGGCACATTGTCTTTAATAACCGACCAATATGGCGTTAAAATGGATTTATTGTCGTCGAAAACGATGTTTGCACGATTCTTAATATTCACATCTTTAGCAATGCCCTTGCGCAGTTTAATGGAGAATGCCACAGCGCCCTGGCCCCTGTTTGTATAATTATTGGGAGGTAAAAAGCCATAAACCGGATTGAGTTTATCCTCGCTCAAAGAAAGGATGTCCAGTGATTTAAATGTCCAGGTAACAATGCCTTTTATTGTATCTAACTGGGTGGATAAATTTAATATTACATTCTGGGTTCTGAAATCAAAATTGCGGTTAATTACATTTGTTTCGGGTGGAAAATAATATTTAAAACTTCCAACTTTAAAGGAGGTAAAATTCACCGAATGTATATCAAAATAGCGGGTATCTATGGTATCGTGCACAACAACGGTTTGGGCCGGAGCAGTTGCGGTACTGTCGTTTTCAAACCTGATGGTATAATCAAATTCTGAAGGCAAATCGGTAAACAGATTGTTACCGCCCACATTGGTTCCAAGCGGGCCCAATTTATCATTGGGATCCAGCGAATTTATGATGCGCAATTTATAACGGTAACCGGCTTTTTTCAATATAATAGCAGAGTCTGCAGATACTCCATTATGCGAAATACATACTGAGTCCAAGCCACTTAAATATACCGGATTTGCATAGTATTTATTTAATTTATTCAAATATGTTTGGGTATAATTGTTATTGCAAGTTAACCTGGCATTTTTAAATAAGCGATTGTAATCGGCAACTGCAGTGGCATTTCCAAATTCATAATCCTGTTTACTTATGCCCAAAGAATCGGCGGTATTAAACGCATTTAACAAGCATTTGGTTGCGGTGGTAGTTCCGGAAAATTTGCCCCACAGCTGTTGTATGCACTTGCGTTTGCGCGCATTGTCAACCGGCAAATGATTCCATGCCTGCAATACTACAGAATCTCTGCCTGAGGCTTTGATGCTTACAGGGATATTATATGATTCTTTTGCACGCATTTCGGGCATCAAAAATGCATATACCCTGCTTTGCAAATTCTTTGAAAATACCGTATCGGCAATAGCATAAATAAAAGTATCGGCGTATACATTCACGGCTTCTACCTGGGCTTTGCCGAAAGATTGGATGGAGAAAAATACAGGTACATTTTGCAGGTTGGCATTGGTTTTATTTTCAACCCGCACGAAGTAATCGTACCACCTGCCCGGACGGATTTGTTCGTAGCCCGTAATTTTGGTTTCAATATTCACAGTATCAGGCGTTTGGAGCAGTAATACTGAATCGGCAGTAATGGTATCACCCGCCCCAAATATTACAGACAATGTATATTGTCCCAGGCTGTCTTTATTAAAAGCAAAATCGGCCAGGAGCAGATTTCGGTCTACCGAAATCACCTGGGTTGCCGCTATGGTTTTATTTTTTCTGCGAATAAATACCTTGCTGTTTTCATCAAATCCTTTGCCTTTTATTCTAAGGGTTACTTTGCCTGAATTGGCGCAGGTTTGGGGCAAAAATGTAAATACTTCCTTTTGTGTTTTCTGGGTGTCTTTCTCCATCCACATTATGTTGCCAATAGTGCATGAATTTACCTTGAAATTAAAACCTGAGGGAAAATACACATAGGATTCAGAACTCAACATTTTAGCACTCACGCTGGGGATTACATACTTCTGCTTAAAAATATTGGGATATGTAATGGGTTGATAGCGGTCTATTAACTGCAAATCATTATTGCCGATACCATTAATTGCATTTTTGGAAACAACCAATATTTTGTCGTCAATGCGCGCCACAGGGCCAATAACATCGAGGTTATAGGTAGAGATATCGGCATAAAAGGGTGATGGATTATTGGTTTTTTTATTAAACGCCATTATTCCTTTCCTTTTATTATCATATTCAAAATCGCCACTGATATATGCCAGATTTTCTGTGAGGAAAACACTGTATAAAGTTCCATCCCAATCCGAACCCCCATTAGGTGCTTTCAGTTTGAAACCCAGGGGCACATTAGCTCCATCATCGATGCGCACTTTGGCCAGGTAATTTTGGGTGCTGTTGCCTGACTTTGTTATGTCTCCCACTGCGTAAATAAAAGAATCATCGCTGGCAATACTTATTACTTTACCAGAAATTTTGGGGTTCCATGTTTCTACTTGCTTGGTCTTTAAATTATACCGTACAAGATTATTTATACCTGTACCTGCATAGTTAGAAAAACTGCCGCCTAAATACAGCTTATTTTGATTCAAATGAATAGTAGAAAATGAGGCTGTAGTGTTGATATTATAAATGGTTTTGCCATTTTTTGCATTAATAATACCCAGCCTGCCCAGGGTGCCAAATTTGGTTGATGAGAAATCGCCACTGATAATTAATGCCGTGTCGTATCCGATAATGTTAGATACGTTGCCATTGGGGTCGGGTGCAAAGTTGGTAATGGTGTCTGCTTTAATATCGATGGCACAAATAACCTTTCGGAATTGGGTATTTAAAATTGTCATTTTTCCGGTAATTAACAGGTTGTTTTTTAATGGCAAAACCCCGGTAATTTCCTGATTGGGATGCGGGTAAAATGAAGGTAGCAGTGTGTTTTTGTTTTCATTAAATTTAAAAACATGATACATTGGATAATTCGTATTCCCCTTAGAATTAATCACAGTGAAATTGCCAAATAAATACAATATTGAGTCTTGTTTTAAAATTCCGGCAATGCCGCCGGTGTTAGAAAAATCAAGCTTTCTAACCTGTTTGGTTTTTGCATTTACCCGGTAATAGTTGCCTACCAAACCCGGAATATTTAAATGATTTGCATTAAATGGTTCATACAGATAATAAATACTGTCTTTCCAATTGTAGAATACCGATGAGCCCAGATTACCCGGAGTGGTTCCGGGATAATTATTCATACCCAATCTAAAATCTCTTGTGTAAGGCAAATAAGCAATAGCCCCCGATGCATAAGCATACACGCCCAATGTACCGGTAATAAATACGCTGGAGTTAATGCCCTTGCGAAGCCCCACAGATTGGCCGGCAGAAAGGTTTACTTTTTCGTAGGAACCCGATTTCCCTTCCGTTACTTTATATAAATTGTAAACACTATATTCATTTTGCAAAAGATAAACCGATTTATTTACTACTTCCAATCCTGTTACGTCATAACCTGTATATGGGATTTTAGAATCAAACGATGTGGCTTTGCCATCTGCTTTGTTTACTTCAAATAAAGTAGTGCGGGTGATGCCATCAATGGTGGTATTATTAAATGCCCTGTGTGCAATATAAATATGCTTTTTATTGATACAAAAGGTTACTTTCCCATAAATTTTTCCTGAAGAATAATAATTCACTTTCCACGAATCCAATTGGTTCTTGTCCATATCATAACGGGCAATTAACTCATTGTTCCTGCGGTCTATATCATTTACATTGCCCCCTAAAATAATTTTACCATTCTTTAGAGGCTCAATATACAAAACTGTACCAGCAATTTTGGGTTTGAAATTATTTGCCACGCCGGTCTTTAAATTGTAGCGCAGCATATTGGTATAATTAGTTCCGTTAATGTTAATAGTAAAATCGCCTGCAACAAACAGGGTATCTTTTATAACCTTAACCGCTGTAATTGCCATGGTATTATTGGGATTTATAAAAGAGTCTAAATTATTGCCAAAGGGAACGCGTAAACCTGTTCTTTTGCTTATTCTAACCACATAATTGTTATTATTGCTATAGGTTCGCATGGCAGTATAAATAAAACTGTCATCGCCTGTTATGCGGTAATAATGGGCTGTGGTTGAATCCAGAAATGCGGGTTTCCAATGATCCAATTTGTTGGTATATCTGTTAATTCTACAAATTCCTTTGCGGCTGATATTATTCACATTTTTGTAAATACCGCCATAGTAAATAAAGCTATCGTCCGCATATACATCCGACATTATATTATCGAAATTTGCTGCTGTATTTGAATATCCACCGGTTTTAATATTCATTTTAAGGATATTGCCAAAGCTTTTGTAAGGCGAAGTTCCGGTAGTATTAATTATACCCAGCATTACCAAACTATCGCCTACAACCCGCATGCGCTTTACATTTCCTGTATTATAATAGTTGGGTAACTGCTTGTTGATGGTGGATTGAAAAGATTCTACATTGCCGGTTTTAATATTAATTATGGCCAAATTTCCGACCACTACTCTATTTGAAGAATTGTACAGATAAATATTCTGAAATGAGCCACCTACATAGAGTGAATCTCCGATTTTCAGAACCGATTCTGCTGCACCACTTTGAAAAGAAAATGATAATTTGGGATCCAAAGAACCATCTGCCAATACATGCATAATGCCATTGCCCACCATAAACCAGCCACCTTTTTCGTCTGGCACCAAATCATTGCATGTACTTAAATACTGTTTAGACAAAGTATGATTAAACTTGCCTGTGCTTTCAAAAACCACCACATTTGCATCGCCAATAGACGAATAACCATCTAAACGGGTAAAATACAAATAGCAACTATCTACATGCGCATCCACATCGCCCAGCGGCGCATCCAATACAGTCATTTCGGGCGTTTTAACGCGCAATAATTCTAAATATGTTTTAGCAATTAAATTATTTTTATATGTTTCAAGGCTGATAATTGATGCCTGGGAATAAAATTTATCTTCGCCCAGCTTTTGTGTGTAATAATTAATTATACCAAGTTTTAAATAAAGTTTTCCATTGATGGTAATGGCATCTCCAGCGCAGTATAGAAAACTATCGATCAGCGCCATATCATTTATTTTGCCAACGCATTTAAATTTAAACCCGGTATCCAAGGTTAGATTGGGTTTTAATTTCATTAAATTAACGATGGATGGATATCCGTCCAGGGTAAATTCCCCTGCCAGATAGTAATCTCCAGCCGGTGATTTTACAATGCGGGTTACATAGCCATTCATCTGGTAACTCCAACTGGCTTTCCGAAGATCGGCTGTATCAATCATTAACAAACCCTGATTGCCCCAACCATAACCCGAGAAATTTCCTTTTGCTACAATTCTACCAGAATCCCACACCAGAGACTTAACCTCGCCCACATAACCGGGTGTATACATATAGCTAAAATCCTTGCGGTTTAGTTGCACAAAATTCATTACCTTGTGATTATCATAAGAGGTAAAAACACCAGAAATAAAAATATAATCCGCATTAAAATCAATTGCATTTACTGCCGAAACTTTGGGATTCCAATTCAATATTTCTTTTGTTTTAATATTGATGGCGCATAGATTTTTTCGCGTTAATCCATTGGCAGAGTCAAAATTCCCCAAACAAAATAATGTATCACCCATCCGCACCAGCTTATTCACTCCGCCTGTGGAATACTGTGTTACAATTCTGAATTTAAAAGTCAAATCCACGGCGCCGTCTTTTTTAATATGGACCAAGGTGGGCATCAGCGTATCGTTAATATAATTGAATTCGCCCCCCACATAATAACCGCCACTTCCATCCTCTATAGCACAGAAAATTGACATGTCGCATTTAAGCGTACTGTTTGGAATTAATTTTCCGGTAACTGTGTCTATTACCGCCAGGCCATTATTTGCCCTTCCCACCTCAGAAAAGGCACCGCCCACATACAAAATACCCCCTTTTTCCAAAGCAGTAGTATTGCTCCCGTTTGTTCTGTAGCTCGTATTAATCTTCTGCAATTGCCCAAAGCACGGCATGGAAAAAATTAAAATAAAGGTTAAAAACAAACCCAATCGATTAATAGAATATTTGAATTTCATATGAATATGGAACAAAAATATGGCAAATGGCCTAAAGTTAAAAAGCCTGTTTGCGGAATTTGCCCGATTTTACTGAGCATCAAATCCTAAAAAATACACAACAGTTTGCGAAACGCGGCAGCCCTAATCCAATTAAATGCAAAGGGCTACCCCTCAATCCACCCGCTTCCCCTTAAGCAATTCAATCTCTGCTTTGAGCAGTTCTATCTGGGCTTGTTGCTCTTTCAGCGCCTGGGTAAGTACGGGGATCATTTGCATATAATTTACGGTTTTGTAATCGAAACCTTGCTTTTCAAGGCTGTTATTGCCTTGTGGGTTGGCGCTTTGGTGCAGGTTTTGGACCAGGTTAGGAAACTGGGTTTCGAGGTTTTGGGCTATGTATCCGTATTGGGTTCCGGCAGGCAGACCCAAAATGCCGGCATACTCGTTTTTGTAGGTAAAGGATACTACGTCTAGCTGCAGTAGTTTGGGAATTACTGAACCCTCGGTGCTGAGAGCTAAAATGTTGTTTTTGAGTTTGCGGTCGGATGCATTACCGCCGGAGAATTTACCGCCGCCCATTTTGGTGTTGGTGCCATTTTTTAAATTGCTTGTATCTGCCCCTGCTCTTTTGCTGGTGTCGGGCATTTGGGTCATGTCGGTTGCCTTTTTACTTGTATCGGTTTTTTGTTGGGTGGTGTCGGTGGGGGTTGTAGTTGTGGTGGTGTTGCAGGCTGCCAGTGCAGTTATTGTTAACAGGATTTGGAATGGTTTCATGGGTGCAAGATAGGGGAAATGCAAGAAGGACAAAGATTTGCACTAATTATCGAAGTACCCCAAGTTAACCTGCTTGCAAAGGAACTTTTGATTAGCATTTGCCTTTAAATTCTCTATTGCCTATATTTGCAACCCCAATTTTTGGGCCTATAGCCCCAAAATTCTTGCTTGCAAAGCTTAGAATTTTGAGGGTCCACGAAAAATAGAGAAATCAAAGATTTCCAATTTTTCGGGACTCATTCGGTTAGAGCAACTGACTCTCCCGATAGCTATCGGGACAGTATGTACCTGGTTCGATATCCAGTAAAAATATCAAACTTTTTTGGGCCTATAGCTCATTCGGTTAGAGCAACTGACTCATAATCAGTAGGTGCTTGGTTCGATTCCAAGTGGGCCCACTACACAGGACAAGGGTTTCAAGAAATTGAAGCCCTTTTTGTTTTTGTACTTGCACGTAATTTGCACGTAGACTTAAAACAAAAAAAGGGCGATAAGCCCTTTTTGTAACCTGTTAGGTTGAATTTCAGTGCATTGCATTGGCCCCTTTGCTAATTCCCCAAATTTACGACTCTTTTGTGGAGAATACGGGTCTCGAACCCGTGATCATGCATTATCTTTAAAGTCGCGTTTTAATAAGTACAATAACCGTTCCAATTACATTAGTTTCCGAAAAGTTCCGTGATTTTATTCGGGTGGTATTCATAATCCTCTATGGCAACTTTACATGCGCTTATTATGGTTGCCTTTTTTGAATCCGAAATATTTGTAAGAATATTATTCGAATTTTCGACGCCCCTTATTACTGCTACATTTAATTTATCTCTGATATGGCGCAGCACCATTATAACTTTTTGGGTAAACTGCCTTGGAATTGGATTCCTGTCGTATGCATCGAGTACTAAATTTTCAAGTAAATGCGAACTCAACGGAATGTCATTTGTATTTTTCCAATGTTTTAAAACAATAACTATTTTTTTTTGCGTTTCTGATAGCTTTAAACTATTTAACGCATGAACATCCGTTTTTACAAATGATGATTTTTCAGAACCATTGACGTATAAGTAGCCGGCAGTGCTATTTTTTCCAGTTTTGGTTAATTTGTATGGTACTATATCAATTTTATATTCATGTCCCCGTCTCTCTAAAATTACACCAATGGACTTTCTTTGTTCACGAATTTTTACAATTGATTCTGTGCCTTTCAAATTTTCCATGATATTCATAATACGTGAATACATCTCTTCGGTTGAACTAAAGCTATTTGGTTTGAAACTTAAACAGATATCTATATCGAATGAATCGGAGAGAGCTGTACCTTTTTCTGTTGAACCAAGTCTAATAGGTTCACCCTGTAATTTATCATTAAATTCTTTCTTTAATATTTCCACTAATCGGTGTGCTTTATTATCCAACCATTTATATTCAGGGTCATTTTTATCTAAACTAATATCATTAATCACTGCAAATAAAAAAGCATCGGTATTTATAGGATTTTGCTGTGAATTTTCATTATCCACGATGGCACCCAATAGAAGACCTGCACCTCCTCCTATAGCCGCCCCCTTTACTGTTTCTCCAAATAACTCCCACCAATCAAAAGATTTATTAGGTGTTTGATTATTTTCATTCAGCTGTTTATATGTATTTATTGCAGCTTTTATAATCCCACCTATTAACGCACCGTTACCAGCATATTTTGTTTTTTTATCCATAACTTAAATTTTTTCTCTAATTACTACTCCCATTGTTTCTGCATATGAATTTAAATCTATCGCTGCAACCGTGCCAATTGATTGTTGCAAATACCTTGTCAACTGTAAGAAAAATGCAACAAGTGATGTATCTGGTTCACTAAAAATCACTTCCTCAAATTCCCGTGTTTCGTAATAATCATTTATACGTTTGTGAAAATCTTCTTGAGTTAAATCTTCTTCTCCTTTGTAACTAACAGTAAAATTGCCATAGTCAGCAGCGCATCCTAATTCGAGTGTTTGCAAACCCATTAGATTTTTCAAATGAGAAGTTATGGTATCGTTATTTGAATGAGTAAAACTGTTAGTACTTGAAAGTATTCCACCAATAATTTTTGTCAAAGGACGGGCAGACACCTCCTTTCCCGCGTTAATAATTGGAACTGAAGTTCGTTTCAGTTTACGAACGCTTTCCACCTTTTTGCCGGCATATTCAAAAAAATTATCATCACCAACTTTACCTTGCAAATCTGGTTTGACTTCAAAAACTGCATAAACACCCTCAGCAGGAATATAGTATATACCATTTTGAGTGAAAACAAATGGAGTATACTGCTGGTCGTATATAACCAAATCGAGTTGATGGCTTAAATCACCATTACAATCCACAACAATTGCTTTATCAACGCAGTATCTATTTGGCAAGTACTTCCGCAACCATTCAATCCACACGTTTTCAAGAGAATCACCCTTTGAGCCAGAATGCAAAATGAATTCTCTGTTTGTATTGAGTTGTGCAAGCATTTGGGCTTGGAGGTTATTAAAAAGGCCGGATAAATCGATATTATTCATTAGGTTTCTTATTATTATTCACTGAAAGGTTTTGTAGGGATTAAATGCCTTGCTACGGCCAAAGCACTCTCTGCTGTTACAGCCCTATCTGGATAAGCATCAAGGATAATTGCAGGTAGAAGACGCTGAATCAAGTCTGAATATGTGAATCCATATTCATTTTTTTCATTGGGTCCAGTAAGTTTTGTTATTTCTTGCACATTTTCTTCAGTTAAGCCTAGTTCTAGAAGTGGCGTTTGTAATGCCTGAAATCTTTGCTTTTCGGTTGGCCTATTAAATTTTATTATTTCCGCAGCCCTTCTTTTAATCGCGGGATCCAAAGAATTGATTCTGTTGGTACTCATTATTATGGCAGCAGGTATCTTTTCGTTGGCTATTCTATCAATTCCTCGAATTAATGCATTAACTCCTGCTCTATCCTCATGATGCATTTGAGAAATCTCTCTTGATTGTGCCAAAGCATCTGCTTCATCAATAAGCAGAATTATTGCCCCCCTAGAACTCTTGGAGTCATTCTTCAATTTTTTTGCCATTATTATTGTATGGTCAATTGCTGCAGTTATTAACTTGGTCATTTGCCCGACCATACCTTGGCCGCGTGTGGTCAGACTTAAAGGGAGCAATGTAACATCTATCCGATCTTTCCTTGCCAACGAATCCCCAACAGTGAGTGCAAGTTCAGTTTTACCAGAACCAACATCTCCTTCAAAAACAATCAATGGTGGCCTACGAAGGACATAATTTACAATACTTTTGGCATCAGAATGATGACTATTAACCCATGTGCTAAATTTTTCAGGATTCACAAGTAGACTAAGTATTTTTTCAATTCTAAGTTTACTCTCTTCTAGGCCAACTAAACCCCTATATCTTTCTAAATAATCAGGATTTGGGAAGTTTATTGCATTTTCAAATAACTCATTAAAAGGTATCTCTGTATTCATATTAATAGGGGTTGAGGGTTGAACGATTAAGGGATACACCATTAGAATAATAATTGTTATCCTGAGTTAGATATCCGTTGTAAACAGGATTGCTTCCTGTGCTGCGTTGCAGTGGTAAATTGAGTTCAAATTTGATTCGGCTCTCCTCATTTAAATCCCACCATTTTTGTGAGTACTCTAAAAAACTTGAAAAATGTGCGTTTGATATGTCCGCACCTGGCTTTATTTTCCCAGGATCATCATCTATCGAGTAAATATTTGCTAATTCAGAGGCTCTATAAACTAGTGTGGGTGCAATGAAAATGTCTCCACGTTTATATCCATATGTGACATATTTGAGGTAACCATTACTGAGTAACTCAATTAATTCTACTTGAAATTTTTCAATAAAAAGATCTGATGGATTCCCATATAACCTCTGTATTCTTTTTAGGTCAGTGGCTACTTTGGAGGCCAAATATTTGGCATTTGTCACCGTGAATGTTTCGTTGTGGGTAATACTATAACTCATAATAATCATATTTGAAATGATGGACCAAATACTTTTTGCCAGTAATAAATTGTTTTTTCTTTGGTAGTTGCAATGAGCGCAGAATCGATTGCATCGCCAGCATCAAGTGCTGCATTAACAATGTTATCACCTTGCAAACGGCTGTATAACTTTGAGGCATTATTTTCAAAATTAACAGGGTCAATTATTTGAATAGGCTCAGTAAAAGCAGGTAAAGCACGCCTTGCGTAATAATCAGTGAATGAAATTTGTTCATTTAAATTGCTTTTAGCTATATAGGTAAAAAAGGATTGTAAGGCTTCAATATAGTCAGTCATATCAACCCCATCATCTGCTAATTTGGCAAATATTAGCTCAATCATGAAAGACTTAAATCGAAAACCAGCTCTTTCTTGTTTCATGTATCTAGCCCAGAATTTTGCTAATCGGATTACTTGAGCATAGTGAAATTCTATTTTCTTCTTCCGTTTTCTTATAAAATCTATATGCAATGGTATGCTGGTACGAAGAAATGAACCATCTTCCTGACTTACAAGATTCCCATACCAGTCAGGATCATCATCATATAGAATTGGGACAACATCTACATCTAAGCCTGTACCCTTAAAATTTACGGTTACACAATATGTTTGAGGGGTAACTTGATCAGGAGTAAAATTTGGGAATGCTTTTCTGAGGCGTTCTGCAAGATATTCCAACAGCGCTTTAATATCATGAGGAGCTTCTGCTCCAGATATATAGCATGCTACATCTATGTCATTAATGGATAGTAAGGCCGTTCCCTTGGCAAGACTACCTGATAATAATATTTTTTTAAGTGTAAAATCAGGGTGTTCGCTTAGGTAACCTTGTAACTTTTCTCTCAATCTATTTACCTGGGCTCTGTATTCAGATGCTTTGTCAGGTGAAAGATTTACCTTATCAATAGCAAATTGTGCTATATGCTTGTGATCAACATGTATTCTGCTCATTCTTATTTATTTTTGTTTTTGTGAAGTACAACTGACATACCAACTGACAAAATGCTGACAAAATTGCTGGTTCATCTCAATATCATAATGCAATCCAATAGCCCTAATATCCTGTTCTAAAGTAAATTCGGAGCCTAAAATCCGCATTGAGGGTTTAAAGCCAAGACCTTTTGGGGGTTGGTTGATGCAAAGACTCTTTATCTTTGGTCGATTTTGGAAATTTTCATCATTCTTCATATTTTATTACCTTTGCCTATATATGTTGTTAAATTCACTTTTTTTGCAAGTGGTATGAAAAAAAAAGCATCTTAATAACATATATACATTAACCACACTATAAGGATGAACCTTTCCGAAGCCAATTTCGAATTAAGTGAAGATGAATTGAGGGATATTATTCGGAAATTGACGGCTTTTACTTACAGATACGCCTTCGATAATAAGAGCTGGTTCAGAAAAGGGAGTGATTCACTTCTAAAGGGTAAAAAGGTTGAGGACTATGTATATGAAGCAATCGGGAGATATTTTGAAAATCCTGAAAAGCACAATACTGAACGCGGGTCTTTGTTTACCTATTTGTCAACAGTGGTGATGACTTTAGTGGGAAATGACCTCCGAAGCAAGGAAAATAAAACGACATGGGCTATTCCTCATGAAGCTGATGGCGATGAGAACGGAAATAAAGAACTGGATTATTTTGATTTAGTAACCCGTAGAATTGAGGAAAATATTGAAGATCAAATTTATTATGACCAGATTGTCAAGGACATAGTGGAGGAAATCGCAAAACAAGAAGAAGCCGGAAATAAAGATATTTTGGAGAAAATATATCTGGGCCTTGATTTAGGCCTAAAACCTAAGGATATTATGGAAACATTTAAAATGCCTAATGGTGAATACAACAATGGGATTAGGAGACTGCGCACGATAGTGCGCAAAATCGTTTCTAAATACGAGGATTAGAATATGAAAGATAATTCAAAAAATAAATCATTCATTGCACGACTAATTGTTGAGGACTTGGATAGTATAAGCGATTCCAGTGAATTAGCTGAAACCTATCTTCTCTCTAAAAACATACCTTCAACTGAAATTATTGAAGAAGGGTTGCGTAGAATTAGACAATTCAAACTTTTGGCGAAAGCAAAAAATATGAAGGCCGCTGCTTTAAACCTTTCCCCCTCTAGAGCAAAGGCAGAAGCAATTACTGATGAATTAATGAGCAACCCTAAGTTTTCATTGGTAGAATTTATACAAAAAGAACACCTTAGTGCCCAATATCGTAATATTAATTTAGATCAATTCAATATTGAGGAAGTTAGAACTCTTTTAATTAAGTATTTTATGATGAAAAATATTGACTCGACTGATGAACCTTTTGTATGATCTTTTCATTTACTCCAGCAGAAAAGACTGCACTGAAGGTTCTTTATGAAAGTGGCATATCTGACCCTATTGAAATCGCTTTGCCTGATTTAATATTAGGGCGCGGTGCGTTTTATTTTGAACAACCTTTAAAAGGCAAAGAAGGCGAAATAATATCATATAAGGATAAATCAATTATTACCATCAATTCTGAAATTAAATATGAACCCAAAAAACGATATATCTCAGCTCATGAGCTCGGCCATTTTGAAATGCATCGTAACCTAACTCCTGCCTTTTTTGATACTGAGGCGGAACTGATTAATTGGTACCAACAAGGGATTCATGAAAAGGAAGCAAATGAATTCGCTGCAGAATTATTAATGCCTTCAGAACTTTTTTATGCTGAATCAGAAAAAAAGAAACTAAATCCCAAATTAATTGAAGACTTAGCCGAGTATTTTCAGGTAAGTAAGACCGCTGCCCTATTGCGTTATGTCACCAGAGGACATTACCCTGTTATGGTCGTATGCTGTCAAAACAATAAAATGAAATGGTTTAAGGGGTCCCATGATTTTCGCCATTATTTAAAATTTGAAAAAGACAATCCGCCTCACCCAGGCACTGTTGCTCATGAAATTTTTAATACTGGTATAGCATACAGAAAAGACGAGCTGCAACAAAAGATCACGAAGTTTGATTGGTTTGAACCTAGAAGTAAATATGATCTTGACTCTCCATTCTTTGAATACTGCTTATTTCTTGAGGCTTATAATTTTTGTTTGAGTTTAATTTGGGAACTATAAATTTTGGATTTAATTGGTTTTCGATTGGATTAAAATTCTGTTCCTATGATTTTCATTTTCTAATTTTGGCCCCATTTTCGCGCCTTACGGGTACATTATCATTTCCTTCTCAGCCTTCATGGCCGTGACCGAGCCTCTAGTCTTGAGGCAAATACATTAACCCACCCTTATTAAGGCATTCCATTCCCTGCTACTCTTGCTAAACACCTGGCAGATGCATTTTGTTCCATGAAACCTGGACCCTGCTGCGCGATGTCCTGGGATTCATTCCTCGCCATTGGCATAGCCAAGTGTTTTTAGCCCACCTGCACCAAGTGAATTCAGAGCCAGTTGCCGTGCCGTGCAACCAGACTTCTGAATCCACATCGTGCAGTTTGCTTAGCTGCCTGGCATTTATTTTACCCACCCATATTTAGGCAGCCCTTTAAATCTGCTTTTAGAACCAATTAGCTTGTACGTGTTTTCGCTTTCGTATTGGTTAACCTTTCAACCTGCGACGTTACAACAGGCCAGATTTTTTGCAATCAATGCTCCCTGCGGAATTCCTAATTGCATAAAATCCTATTCCCTGTAGTGGTCACTTGCATGTCGAAACATTAACAATCAACACATTAAAAGCATTATGAAAACACCAATTAACAAGCTAATCAATCAAGAACTAAAAAAACAGTTCGCCAAATTTGGTTCTCAGGAGGATTCACTAGATCCAGTTATCATTGCCAAGTTCTTTAATCCATCAGGTTCCGGTACATGGTATGCCATCAGTTATGATGAAGATACCAATATCTGTTTTGGATATGTTACAGGATTTTATGAAGATGAACTTGGGTATTTCAGCATTGATGAACTGGAATCAGTGGAGTGTCCTCCTTTTGGATTAAGGATTGAACGCGACCGTTTTTTCAGTTCTTGTAAATTATCAGATTTAAAGAAACAAGCCGGGTAGTTCCGGTTTGTTCTTTGTTTTAATGCTTGTATATTATTTCTTTTTTAAATTGTCGGATTCAATTATACCCTCGAAAAGATATTGCACTTCTATTCCTAATGCATTTGCCAATTTTACAATATTTCTAAGGGTTGGATTTGTTTTACCCTGCTCTATACGTGAAATATTCTGATATTCGATATCGCATAAATCGCCAAGCGCCTGCTGGGTGATTTTTTTTACCAGCCGGTACTTTTTAACATTGGCTCCAAACAGCTTCTGGATATCGGTATCCATTTTGGCAGCAAATAGCGGTCTGAAAACTTCAAACAACTAATCATATATGATTAGTTTTGCTTATATTTGCCCTATCCAATTAACAACCACCTAAATGAAAAATCTGCTGATAATCTTGCCATTAATGGTTTGCAGTAGTCTGTTTGCCCAGAATACGGCTCAAACCGGATTTGCAACCAAAGGCTCGAATGTAATATACTTCGGTGCCGGAATCTATCCATCTAACGGAGAAATAGGCCATAATGCCTTTTTTACAAATTACCTGAATATCGGCCTAAGCCTAAATTTTGGTACTGCGGAATGGTATCATGCCGACAACAACAATCACCTGGAATATTACAACCGATCTTATGTCCAACCAGGATTGAAAATGGAACTACATTTTTTCAAACATGCATATGTTGATGCATATATGGGAGCCGGAATGCATATCCCAATCTTCACTACCAAAGCCAAGGGGCTAGAAGACTCATATCTGGAAGCAAGCCCTGATGTATACTCGGTTTTTCTCGGAAGCCGCCTATGGGTATCTAAACGCGTGGGATTGTATTTAGAAGCTGGATATGGAACCGCAGTTTTTAAAGGTGGACTCAATTTTAAGATCTACTAATATGAAAAAGCCAATCATAACTATTTTAGCAGTACTGTTGCTTTTTGGAGTGACATCTTGCTTCACTCAAAAAGTTGCAGTTGCGCAACCACCTCCCGCGGTCCATGTTCCCAAATTTGATTATTCACCACCAACCTATGATGAAAAGGATACATCAAGAATCGCCCTGATTCTTCTAAATCCGTTTTACCTGGGGCAAAAAAATGCAGATAGAAGGAATGAAAGAAATCATACCTTGGAATATCTGGGGCTTAATTGCTTTGATGATTTTAAAACTAAAATGGGTATCGACTTTGAAGAAGCACTCACAGCCAGGGGCTATACCATTAAGGGTCCTTATCAAACTGAAGACGAAATCGTATATTCTGACAAACGTAATTCTGACCTGCTGGTGTCAGTTGAAATAGATGTAAATATTAATGATGATAATGTTAAAGCCTTCAGAACTGAAAGGAAACTTTATACTTATGGTGGTGCAGTAAACGTGGAAGAATTCACCTACCGCGGAACCTTAATACTGGATGGTAAAATTAACATTATCATACGCGCAGTTACTAAAACAGGATTTGGTGACAAGCTATCCGTTCGCAGTGTTCCTATTGACCGCAAAGAAATCCAAATCAATTCCTATAAAACCAATTATCCAGATGCGGATATGTATAGGGTTATGGCTACCGATCCTGGAATCATTAATCCGATTGCTGATGAACTTGAGAAGTACTATAACGTAATGTTTAACAAGGTATGGCGGTACCTCGAGCCAGGTGAGTTTGCCGAGTACAAAAAGTTGGCACAAGAGATACGGAATAAGTAAAACATTTGGGCACCTTTTCCGCGCCTTACGGGTACATTTTCATTCCCGTCTCGGTTTAACCGAGACCAAGCCTACAGTCTTGGGATGCGGATTCAACTTGCTACACTAAAAAAATTTACTTTTATCTTTAAGGGAATATTTATTATCCCTTAAGTTAAAGGCAATTTCACCACCTTCTAGAATTTCACATACATGCTCCCTGATTCCTTGCTCCTCTAAAATTATCTTAACTAGATCATTTTCCTGTTCACTATCTTTAGCTTCTTTCCTAAATGAATGCTCCAAACTTCCAGACACGTATTGAAATTTTATACTTTCCCGATTAGCATTTTTGATGCCATTCTGATTTGCGCAAATTACTAATTCACTGTCAGCTCCTACCACTATATTTGGATTATGAGTAGCTAGAATAATTTGTCTCATTTGTTTTTTATTTCTTAGGTATTTGACCAGGTCATTATATATAGACCTATTATCTAAGTCGTCCTCAGGCTGATCAATTAAAATAGGACAATTTTTTTCGCTAAAATCTAACAACAACTTCAAAACAACAAAAGCCTTTTTCCCATCCGACATTTTTTTAAATTCATCTCCATCATATTTGATATCATAAGCTAAGTAATAAAAGCACTCTGAAAGTAACGATGCGGCCAGTGATGCGTTTGTATACCCCCCTTTTAAGGTTATTGCTCCATCTATTAGATTATTAAACAGATTTAATAAGTGCTCGTCGAATTTTATGTTATCCTTAAATTCAAATTGTACAATCTGTTGGTTTTGATAACTTTGCAGATTTAAACTGGTATTTAATATATCTCTATAATACCCCACATCAAACCTACAGTTTGCCCTAATTTCTAATCCATCCTGTGACTCGGATAGTTGTGGTAATAATTCCACAATTCTATCAAAATACAACTTGTTCCCTTCGACTATTTTAGTCTTACAATCAGACTTTTGCTCCTCCAAGCTTTTAACTTCATTTATTAAATTTGTTATTTCAAATAGCTTATCCTTTTGCGCTTTAATTTTATCTGCATACTGCACTAACTCAATATTTTCACGAAAAATGTTTTTTAAGTCAATGTACTCAGGATTATTCACTATACTATCTCGCATAGTTTTCGAGGTATTTAAGGTCTTATTAAGCTCTTCTATTTGCACATCTAAGACGCTGGCCCATTTAGTCTCAAATTCCTGCTTTATTTTTACGAATTCATTCTGAATTATCAATCTTATGGATTCTGTGATAGCAGTAATTTCATATGTTAAGTCATTCTTCATTATCGCAAATTCTTTCAAGGATTTTAAATTACTTAAATCATTTTGAATATCATTGGTAATTTCGGCAATTTCTTGTAAATCATTTTCAAAGTCTTGTAGCTTTTTAATTTCTCCATAAGTGAGGGATTTAGAACTCAGTTTTCCTTGTTCCTCTGTAAGTCTTGCAATTTCATCCTCAATTCCCTTTCTATCCCCTTTATCCCTTATTTGTTGATTCTTGATTTGAATATCTCTTTCAATTTGAAAGAAAATAGCTATTAGATCTGAAATAACTTTTTTATTTTCAATTACCCATTTTTCATAACTAGAAATAATTTCTTCTTTACCTTTTTTCTTAAGTATATCTTGTATCAAGCCGCTCAGTTGGTTCTCATTTCGAGCCAATTCATGCATAAAACCTTGATGGAAATATTCGATTTCTCTGTTATCTTCGACTATACCATCCTTCCAAATAACTTTTATTGTGTCAGATATATTTTTTATAAATGCCTCATATTCTGAATCCTTTTTCTCTATTGATCTTACCGTATTTAACTTATTGGCAATTGCCCTCAGAATTATTGACTTGCCTGTTGATCTGCCTCCTATAATTGCATTCATATTGGAATTAAATATCAAATATTTATTATAAATTAAATCATTATTTATTTCTATTTTATCGATGACTTGATAACCCGCTTTGTCCTCAGGCTGAGTTTCCTGAATTATTACCCGAAGTTCAGGTTCATACCGAATTTGCTTTAACCCTTCAAATGTTGGATCGGCTTTGATCCAAGTGTTGCAGTGATAATTTATTGAAGGTGTAAGCGGGTCGCCATCTAATCTATAAGTATCTAGTTGTTCAAAATCATGAATATCTAGCGAATGAAGTAGTTTCTTGCCTCCAAATTCATTTAACCATTGTTGATTTTTTAATATGTTTGAATAGTTCGAGCTAAAAAAAGCCCCTGTCTTATCATACAATTCTTCCTTGAGTGGTTTTAATTGATTATTTTTTTCTAAATTACTCCATTCTTTATAACCAAGAAACACGAATGTTTTATTCTTCCAAGTTTCTGTTTTTAGGACATCATATACATCTTTGGTTGGAGGTATTAAGGAATTAAACCCAGTTACTAAATCACCTGCAATATCAATAAAAGATTCTTTTGATAATTTTTTAGTTGAATTTGCCTCTGTTGAACTAATTCTAATATTTGCAATGAACTCCGTTCTTATTTTTAGTATTTCGGATTTTAAATTATCTTCATCAACATCAAAAAGAACATGCAAATTTATTTTCTGCAATTTATTTTCACTTCCACTTCCGAATGTATCAATCCTAAACTCGAGTATGGGAAATATTTTTTCTATATTTTGAAGTCGTCCAGCTGTTTTGTAGCTCATTACTTTTTCAAAACCATCAATGAAATAGTAATCGGTAATCCCTATTACTTTTACTTCCGATGGCAAATGTTCAAGTGCTGTTATAAATTTATCCCAATTTTCTGGTGTATTGCCATAATTTTGGATTATAGACTCCGGTGTGTGTATATGTAAATCCCATTTTCTCCATGTGGATCCTTTTTCATATTTTGTATATTTAGTCATAATAATAAATTATTTAAGTACTCTCTCTATTAATTCCTCAAATAAAGCTATATTCCCAACAAATAAACAATATAAAATTGATTTATATTCCATTTTTGGGGGCTTGATTTCAAGAACTTCAACAAGGTTGTTGTAAGCGGTTTGCTTTTGTATGACATGGTATTTCTTACTTTTCATAAATTATTTTTTAGGCCGGTTCCTTGTTAATCTTCTTTGTGATAGCTTTCGCCATATATTCCGAAACATATCAACCTCAATTTTTGAGAAACCGAGCTTTTCAATGAGAATAGCGTTGTCTACTATATCTAATATATTTTCAATTTTCCTTGCTCTAATTAAGTTCTCAACTTTATCAAAATCGATTTTAGCTTTAACTGCGACTGGAATCCTTATCTCCTCAATCTCTGTTGGCTCAAAAGTTAAAACTCCTCCACCGTAGCTCCGACCTGTTATTTCAGAGAATGCGAAGGTCAGAGAATTTAGAAATGAGATTACAGCTGTTTGTTTGTTTATACCTTCTTTAAATCGAATTCTATGTATAGTATCCGTGGAAGTTGCACTACTATTATTAACCACAATTTTCGGGTAATCTCCGACTTGTCTTAACGCGAAACCATCAGGCACCCAAAGGGATGGGGTAATATACCACCTTTTACGTATTTGACATTTATAACCGCTGTGATATCCCATTTTTTCACCGTATTTTATGTATTCCTGACAAACTCTAGGTAAGCTCTGAAAATCTACATTAGGCGGCATAAAAAGATGAACGGCATGCTGCATTTGAGAGTTTTCACTAAAATCTTTGTTATCAAAAATTAATCCTTTTAATTGGTTCGACTTGCTTGCCACGGGTATTGTGTATTTCTGAAGCTTCCATTTTTTCACTTGTTCAGTTGTTAGCATAAAAAAATCATTACAGCCGGTGACTAAGCCAACATCGGTTTCCAGAATATCTTTACATTGAATAATTCTCTTATCATGTTTTATTCGCTGCATTAAATATATTTCGTCGTCCGTCAAAAAATACTTTGTCCACTTTTCCGAACTATGATCTATAGGTTTTACATTTGAACCATTTATTTTTTTGAAATTTATATTCTTAAGCTCATTAATTGAACCACATTCCATAACTCTGATTCCCTTATGGCTACTAACTTTTTTCTCCGCAAGTAAAAGAACTACCTCTTGTTGAATACCACTAAATACAAGTTTATCAAATGTAATTATGGTGATTCGTTCAAAGTATTTAGCCAAGAATACTCTCGTTTCCGCAGCGTATTTCACCTGGAATAATTCTGCCGGTATAACCATTGCTAACCGACCGTTGGATGATAACAATGATGAAGAAACTACCAAAAAAGGCACCCAAATATTTGTGAGTTTATTTGGACGCAATCCTATTTTATGCATCATTTCAAAAGCCAACACTCTGTGTTTCTCTGGAAAATTTTGATACCTAATGAATGGAGGATTCCCTATAATTGCGTCATATTTGACAGCACTATTAGAATTAATATATTCGAAGAAATCTGCGTTTACAATTGAATTTGAATTTACGCCTAAATTTAAGGTTCTCTGTTTAGCCTTATCATATTCTTCTGTAATTAATTCTATACCCTTAATATTTTTCTTTAACTCGGTTTTTGATGCTCCAAGTTCTTTAAACCTCACGATGGCAGCTTCAATAAAATTCCCATCGCCACAGCTTGGTTCTAAAACCTTATCATTCACATTTGTTATTGCCCACTCGGCAATAAATTGGGTAATTTCTGCAGGGGTATAGTATCCACCTCTAAGTTTCTGTGAATTTATCTTCTCTTTAACTTCGCTAATACTATGCTTCTTCTCCATCTGATTCGTTTATTCTTAAGTCTTTCATTATTGTATGAAATTCAATATCGGTTAAATTATATAAGTTATTTATGATTATTACAAGTCTACGTGTTAGTCTAGTATATTGACGATAAAAGGTTTGCCTATCTGCTCCGATTGAATCCGATGCACTCTTTCTTGCGTGGATTATTTGTTTTACCAATTCTACTATCATTTCCATTTTTGCAACTTCATGTGGGTCTTCAAAATTGATTGCATAAATGGGCAATTTTTCTAGGAATTGTTTGCCGTGGGAATAATATGCTCCTCTAAATTCACTTGCCCTAGACTTGACCATATTTTCAAATACTGGGTGAACTAGAATGCCTAGAAAATATTCCAGCGGGTATTTTGAATTAGTTAAAAGGGAATAATATGGACCATTTCCACCTCCAGTAAATAGTGATGAACTATTATCTATCACGTATGTAGGTTTAGTAGAAAGCACGTGCCATAAAAGCTTTCTTTGTTCCTGAAATACTGTAAGACTTTGTGTTCTACCAAATTGATACCATAAAGGCGATTTCCCATTAATACTTCGCCTTATTAATTTTTCTTTATTAGCATTTAAATACTTCATGCATAATGGAAAGTTTTCTACCATATAGTCTTCCGAAAAGACTTCTGCCTTTTCGCCATTAATATAATAAGGAAAAATCATATAGGCATTCGGCATTATTGATTCGAACATTTTAAATGGAAGGTCCAAAATACACGGCTGGCAAATTTCTTTCTCAATTTCCCATATCTTCCCCTCCTTTTTAAATTGATAATTATTATGATTTTCGGAGTCTGGGGTAAATATAAAAACTTCATCACAGCTTGTCTGAACCCCAACAGAAATCTTTGACAATTCTCCAAGTGGGATCACATTGGAACTGTTTATTTTTTCAAAAATAGCTCTTGTTGCTTTGGGTAGAAATACCCATGGGTCATTTTCTAGAGTTGCCGCGTCGTATTCAACGTATTCATAGTTCTCCGAAAGCAGATATGGAGTAAGTTCGTTAACTCTTGTAAATTCAAAGGTCTTTGATTTCTCTTTTTTCAATACTAAAATCACCGTGTAAGTAGATCTATTTGGGAATACCTGAGTTACACCAAAATGGGTTATTCTAACGGCTGAACTTTTGGATCTGAGTAGTTGTCTTAACGACTTGCCGCCGGTGGTTATAAAAAACTTGTTAGGCACAATATATCCTAAATATCCGCTTGAATTGAGAAGTTCAAGAGCTCTTTGAATAAATACAAAGTATTTGTCAATCGATTTCTCTTGCGCAACTGAGTAACTTGCTTCCGGGGACTGGTAGAATTTAACTTCCTCAGGTGAAAATTTTACAAGGTTTTGTATCCTTACGTAGGGTGGATTGCCAAGAATGGTATCGAATCCCCCCGTCATTTGCAAAAATGGAAATTCTTCTATCCAATTAAATGGCCTAATCTTCAATATTAGCGAGTCGTTTTGCTCTGCTTCAGGCATGAAAGTAAAGAACCTATCATCTACTAATGAATTACCACATTTAATATTTTCCGAAATATCAGGTAGAACTTGGCTTTTGAATTCCGAAATAAAATAATCTACAGAATTTTTACTTTCCCCCTCAAGTAATTTTAACAACAGACTGAATTTGGTGACTTCAACAGCATAAGGATTTATATCTACACCGAACAGACATTTTTCTAAGATTAATCGCTTCGCGTGAATCGTGAGGCCAATTTCTCCGTTAGCCAATTTTAAATGCAACTCTGGAATAAATGAGTTTTCATTTTGACTCTTTTCAACAAATGATTTTAGCAGAAAATCAAATGCTGATAGAAGAAAGGTACCTGACCCGCAGCAAATATCTGCAATTTTGAGGTTAAGAAGTTCTTCTTGTGACTTAGAGGCAGTCAGTGGAGATAAAGTATCACGCACAATTTTTTCTACTATAAGCTTTGGAGTGGGAACTACCCCATTTGAGGCCACAACTTCAGGCTCTTCGAGCAACAATACTTTTTGGGTATTATCTAATCCAATTCGGCTTCCAAGAAACTTTTCATATATCTGGCTCAAAATTGCCGCATCTACAACATTGAAGTCGTAAGGACTTAATGGGTAATATAATTCATTAAAAACTCCAATGATGACATCCGCATCTAAATCTATATTTAGAGAAATATCATCTTCAATAAAGTCAAACAAGCCTGAATTGTATTTTTTGTCAGCATTATTAAATAATTGCTTCAATCCATCGTAATCCTCTATAGATCTGAGTGTCTGATACTTTTCAATTTCTCTATCTTCACAAATTCTCAGAAAAATTATTCGGTTTAATAAACGTTGAATTAAAAAATTAATTTCAATTTCAGTCATTTTTGAATTTCGTTTAATTGCGGAATCAGCCAATCTTTGCCGCCAGGTTTCAATTTGAGAAAGAAAATAGTCGTCAAATGTCTGTCCTGGGTAAAGGTCTGGCTTAAATTCATTATCTAAAACTCCGGAATTAACAGATTCATAGGATAAAATATAGTATAATTCATCAAAGGCTGAAAGGTATTCATCACAATTGAATACTCTAACTCGAGCAATATGAGGATCGTCGGCCGGACTGGGTTTATGGCGACAATCATAAATAATTAATTGCTCGAAATTGGTAATAATTGAAATTCCAAGATTAGCGTTCCACCCATATCTCCTTACCTGAAATGCGGCTTTTTTGGAGGTTTCTATGTTAACAGAGGGCTTTTTAGCTTCTACAAAAAATTTTCTGAGTCCATTGACTCTTAGAGTGTAATCAGGATTTTTTCTTACACTGTCATCTTGAATTTCAATGGTTTCTTCTTGAAGTACATCACGTTGGAACTGAGTTTTCAATTCCTCATTATCGACATCCCAACCAAAACATTTCAAAAACGGGTCAACAAAGTCATTTCTTAGCGGGGTCTCCTTATAACCTGGTTGAAGGAAAGATGTACGTCCGTTATAATAGGCGTGAATTAGAGCTTCAAGCTGTTTAAAAGCTTCTTCTTTTGTTTTTGTTATTTTATAAGCCATCGAATAACCTTAAATTTTTACTTGCACCATCTAGTTTTCTTGCTGCTTCAAGAATTGCTTCCATGGCAAACTCCTCTCCCATGATATCAAGCAATAACCTATCACTTAAATAAGGAATCATTAATTCTCTCTCCTCAACATCAAATATTCGGGCGAGTTTTAATATTTGTTCACGTGATGGTTTTTTACTACCATGTTCTATCTTACTTAAAAATGATGGATCTATGTTAAGTTTAGCAGACACTTCTCTCAAAAGCAATTGCTTCGATTCGCGGAATTTTCTTAAGACTACACCGATACTGTTATATTTTCCCTGAGTCATAAATTGATAACAAACTTGACTGTTTTAGACCTGACCAAATTAGGTCAATTAGTTGAACATGAGAAGAACAACTGCTTTATATATTCACAATTTAGTCACATAGGAAAAGACTGCAATTGTGTCTCGTTATGTTTTGAGTAGCTATCAGGTTGTCTCTTTTGGTATTCACAGTAACTTTAATCCATACTCCACTTACTTCGATACAAAGGCGCTTCCCTGTTATAAACTTCCAGGCATTGATTTAGATTTTCACAGCATTCATATTCGTTTCTGAAATCGCCGTTTAGGATTAGATATTGTCCTGTTTCCCGGATGTAAAGGGCAGTTTCTTCAGTATCCTGTAGGTCATAAAGGTCATTCATATTGTCGTATCCCTGTTTGATGAAGCTGGATTCGGTTGATGGGTTGTAAGAAATCATATAGTCCTCTTTGTTCAGGATAAAGGAACCATGCTCTGTGATTTGCCAGGGATCAAATTCCATTTGGTAGGGGCTGGGTATCATTTTATTCATTGTTTAACCATCTGATAATTCTATTCAGAAAGTTCTTTTGTTCTTGTTTGGTTGGGTAATTCCCTTCAATCAATGTAATCCGTTTTACCAGACCTTTTTTCATTAATTCTTCTAGTGCGCGTTTGCGGCCTATTGTTCCAAAGGTTTCATCCTCTGGATTTATATAATGTTGTTTATACTTTTTCATAATTTGTGGTTTTAAGTATGTGACTAATGTGGCGCATTGCGCCAATTTGAACTGGATATAAATCTTTATTTTCTATTTTCTTTATTCTTTCTTTTGTTATGTTACTTTTAGTAACTGGATGTAGTGCTGATAAGTAACTGGACTTGTTACTTTTTTGCACTTGGTTAAGGGTAGGCATGAAGTAAAGAATTGTCTTGCCCCGTCGCTGTTCCGGCTGGGTTAAATTGTTCCCATCATAATCAAGTACTTTTATGTATTTTTTTGAAACCAAAAAATCTATGGCCTCTGATATAACACGCCTGGAACATCCGGTTTTATTTGCCATTTGCCCAATTGTAATTCGGTCAAATTCTTTCCGCTTTCTCGGATTTTTTGGATCTATCCAACCGTAGGTTTGCCTTACTATTAACAGCAAAACCTTTAGCTCTGCATATTTCAGGCTTTTCATTATTTCATCCAGTACCACATTTGGTACTGGAGTTGTATTTTGAAGTGACATGGGCACTACTCAGCTTGTATCTCTGGTAATTCTGTATCCGTCTCGAATGCATAGTAAGTGGTCTCGGGAAGATGAAACATTTTTATGAATCTTCCACCCTGGGGTGTTACCTTCATATAACCCGCCTTATACCAGCGCGTCTGAGATTCGTTATTTTCATCTTGATAATCGTGACGTGTGAATATTCCTAAATATTGCATGTGAAATATTATTAATGATAATTCACATTTCATTTTTAACCAACCACCGGTCGCAACCTTCGACAGTTGTGCGACATCTTTCTCTGACAAAGCTTGTTGTGCGACACTTAGAAAAGTTTTTTAAATACCGTCAGGTATACTTCTCCAAGCGGCATTGCTTTGTCAGAACTCAACCTAACCAAAAGATTGATGATAATTCTGGTGGTGGTTTTTACTTATCAATGAAATGTGACTGCATTAAATTATACTAAAAATGCAAAATGCCTGCAAGTAATTTGCTAAAGGTTTAGGTACTTCCCCGAAACTGCAATTTGATTATTTCTGTTTAACGAAAGGTAACTGAATGAAGAATGTGGATTTACATGTCCCAGTATGGCTTGCACATCTCTTACGTTTCCACTTTGGTTTAAAACCTGGTGCGCTTTCCCATGTCTGAAACTATGGGGTGTTACATTGCCATTTATTTCAGCAAGAAAACAAATTTGTTCCATCCATCTTTGAACAGTTCTTGTGGTAATCCTATGACCATGGTTATTCCTAAGCACAAAAAGCGCATCTGTATCTTGGGCATCAATACAAAGTCTGATACCAAGATACAATCTTAGTAACCTGCTGGTTTCTCTTCCCCATACTACAGTGTTGTATCGGAGAGTTTTTCTACGTCGAATTGTTGCACAGGTTATGTCCTCAATTTCAACTTCTTCGATGTCTGAAATATTCATTTCGCATAATTCTGAAACTCGCATACCTGTATCATACAGCATGTGTATGGCCAGCTTTTTTATAAGGTCTTCATAAAACTGCTCAGTGAGTACTGCGTTCATCTTTTTAAACATACCCGGAGTAACGACATCCTTGTCTGGTGAAATGTATTTCATGGGACGTATCTCTTTTGGATTTAATGCAACCATTCCCCTTCCTTTCAGAAATTCAAAAAAGTTTTTTAAAATTCTGGCGGAATAGGCAACCGTTGCCTTACTGTATTTTTCAATAGCTTCCATGTGTTTATGGAATGCAATGATGTCTTTCCCTGTTATCGCAATTACCGGGATATTCTCCCCCAGGTATTTACTAAAATGCTTCAGCCTTATTTTATACCTATCAGTGGCTACCAGCGCATAAGATGACTTCCAGTACAAGTACTGTTCTATGGCTTCTCGTAATGATAAATTCTGACTTTCAACGAACATAATGCATAAATGACCCGCCAATACTACTCAGCGGGTCATTGATACGGTTAACATCAAACACACAAGACCCTCATTTAGAGGCCTCATGCATCATAGTTCACCTGTATTATGTACCGTTGGTAGTATTATTCAGTCCAGCGACTGAAGATCCGTTTTCACGAACAACGAGTTTTCTTTTGGTTAGGTTAAACTTATAATAGCACGGTACTATTAAACATGCAAGGGCTTGATTTTGCAAGCAATAAGTGTTGAAATTGTGGGAATGAAATGGGGAAAATTATATGATTTGATTTTTATTTAATATACCGTTTATAATCTGAAACAAAAATAGACAATCATGTTCAGTGCTTTCGTCATTGCCGTCATGCACATTTTCATTTCTTGCATGCCTGAATCCTGACAGAAATAAATATTCCTTTTCGGATATGATATTTTGATTTTTAGCATCTTGCAGTATTTTGAACAACTTAATATCCGTGCTTGTTTGTCCTATTAATTTTTTTAATAATAATTCCAATAGAAGTATTTGGTTGTTTGAGCAATCAATGAAAAAAGAATGACAAAATAATCGATAAGCACGGTCAAATACAGGGAAAAGCCTGTGGTTAATTTGGTTCAACTTCATTGCCATATGAGTATACTCTGGAAGGAATTTTAACTTTTCTGCCATATGACGATATTGATTGAATTCCAATAGAGCCCGTCTTAATTCATCATGCGTGAGCTTATAGTAGGATTCCAATTTTTTAATTCCGGATTTTTCACCTTCTGAATAACTAAACATTGACCCAATAAGGCCTAATAGTGCAAAATCATTTTCATTTGACATTTTACTTAGTATCTTTATTTATGGAAAACTCAACATGCAATTTATTGCTTGGTTCTCAATTCAACAAGATTTACTTTTTTAATGCATTACCCACGCAGAGTCCCTGATTTGTGTTTATCTGAGATATAAACGGAAAATCAGTAACAAGCGTGCGGCAAGATTGCCTTCCTCCGGGTACATTCGTACAGTCACACGGATGAAGGCTATCTTGCGGGGGAAAAAATCCCCCGGCCCCCTTGGAAATGGATGGAGATTTACCGGTCGGGTTCCATATCTTGGACATCCGTTTCCCTGTCAAGGTCAACTTCTGAGTCCAGGTCTATCCCCCTCAAATCTTCATCCATTTCCTGTTCAAGGTAGGAAAAGTAATCTAGTCGTGATTGGTTCTGCTCTAATTCAGGTTCGCGCACATCTTCTAGTTCTTGACGCAATTGCTCTTGTTCATTCCCTATTAGCGCCAGTCGGCTTTCAAAATCTTCTACGAGTTTGTGAAAACGGTAATTCCTATCTTCGAGTGTCACTCCGTAAATTTTGTTGCCACGGCTATAGGGAGTCAGACCCGATTGTTGCAGGATTTGAAAAAACTCGGTTTGGTCCTTTGCCTGAACAAGGCTCTGCTCAATGACCTCCCTTATTTGATGCTTTTGGGATATGTTGCTATTTCGAACAAGTAGGCTCTGTTCTTTATTCGATATTGAACGATTCTGGTTTTTTGTATGTTCAGGGTGACTGAAAGTCAGCTCTGGATATTTTTGTAGCTGGTATTCTTGTATCTGCAATTTTAGCCTTTCAAAATCAGATTTAGTTTGCCTAAGACTTCGGTTTGTGGCCACCTCTATTGGATTAGATACAATATGCACATGAACGTGGTCTCCATCCCAATGTGGTACAGCTACGTACTGGATTAGTTCAGTTCTCATGGACATGAATTTTCTTACCATGTCTTCAAGTTTTTCATTCGTAAGGTTCTGTCTGTCCAGGTCTCCAAACGATATAATCGTGTGGTTAATTCTTACCGAATTATTGCGCAATCTTGTCCTCTGTTTTTCCTGAACAAGAAATTCAGCGGACATTCCTCGGAGTGAAGTATTTTTGATATGATTTTTAATCTGAAAACTCTGACCCAGATTGTCGTATATCTTCTCAGGATTTGTAATGTACTTTAGTAGCTGAAAATATCGGGGTGACTTCCCCGTAATGGATTTTACTATCATTCCATATCTATCAGGCTTTTTAGGAGATTCCTGCGAAACTCCTTATCAGTTATGCATTTTTGACTCAGATATTCGTCAAGATTCACCGGTTGAGATATAAATAATTCAAGCCGGTTCTTTAGGCTGTCTATTTCCTTGACCAGTGATTCATAGTCAATGTATTTTCCAAAAAGCAGAAACCCCTTACTGGTATGTGTCAGCTTTTCAATATTAACCCTGATGGCATGCATGTCTGCTACTAATTTCGCATATTCAGTTCTGTCTGGTATTAAATATTGGTTGTTGAGGTATGCCAAGGTGCTTTGTTTAATAAATAGACCTATTGATAATTTATGTAGGTCGGATTCATTTTTTATTTTATTATATTCCCCTTTTTCTAAAAACAACTCTATGGCATGTTTTTGCAACCTTTGCCTTTTCTTGTATAAATTGTTGCGATAGCGTTTGTAATTTATTTTTTCAATTTTAAGGTCATAAATATTCAGGTCTTCATTTTTAATTCCCTTTTCTTTCAGGTATTCGTAAAAGTTAAGTATTTTAATCATGAATTATTTTTTATTCACTTTAGGCAGTTTTGGTATTAAAACCGGTGTGTTTGTTGTCGTATTTAAGCATGGCTCCACTGGTGGCATATTCATTCTTTTTCGCATCATGTATGATTTATAGGCAGGCCTTATATGGGCAAGAATGGGTTTGTGTCCGGCTGTGAGAATCAATACATGATCGCGTGGCAACAGTCTTATTTCTTCTGGCCTGAATAACCAATCTTCTCTTTCCTTTTCCTCAGTCACAAATTTAACTTTTCCGCAGTGCCGGGAAAGTTGCTCGCATGACTCCATTGGTGAATTTGTGAAATAAACATGAGTATTGCAGTTGGCCATAATTGACTGAGCATGCTCATTGCCGAATTTCGCTGTCAACTGGACGCTTGATTGGCAAGATAATAAACAGGCAACTTTATGCTTACGAGAGTTGGCTATGAAACCTGGCATACCCGAAATTCGAAGAATAGGAAATTCATCCAGAAGAAGCTTTACTGGTAGCTCTTCTTTAGATGGAATATAAGACAACAAATATTCCATCAATTGGTGAAGTATTACAGAAAATATCGGTGCTGTATATTCAGCTTTCATGACACTGGATTCGAGAAATATCACAGTAGGGGCTTGCCTTATTTTCGTAAAATCTAAATCATTTCCGGTTAGAATATTTTGTATTGTTTCATCCTGAAACGCTGACAGAGCCGCTTCTGCTGTAGATTTTATATTGCCAAATAGTTTGACATCTATAGCTACTATATTTGATTTATACTCGTCGATAATTTGTCGGTCTTTAATATTCTGAACTACGAATAAATCCATTCCTTGAGGGTTTGATGCCAGTTGATTCAGAAAATATAACACCGTTTTAATATGCCGATATTCTGTTGGTAGTTCATTTGTAATTCCGATTAACACAGCAATTACTGATTCTGCTCGACTATTCCAGAACATATTATTCCCTTCAGGCTTTCCAAGTGAGGAATGGACGATAACCTGTGCCAATTGCTTTGCTGCGCTTAGTCCTTTGTCGATATGCAACAAGGGGTTATAGCCTGTTGAGCTAGGGTTAAAAAGGTCGATTACATGAATATCATAGCCAATTGACTTTAAATATCCACTGGTCATTTTTCGAATCTCTCCGGATGCATCGTGAACGACAAATGAGCATTTTCTATTTGCGAACAATAGATTTGGTATAATAATATTTTGCGATTTTCCAGTACCGGATACACCTGCAATTAGAGCATTCTTGGTAGCAGTATCCAAGTTTGTAAATTCTTTCTTGCCGGTAAGAGTGAAGCCTATGTCTTTCCGTTTTGTAATTTCAGTTATATCGCACAGATGCTCGAATTTAGGGAGAATATCATACACCGGTTTTTCGCGCAAACCGAGTGTGATTAATGAATCGTATATAAATTTACTTTTTATCATATTTAGAAAATATATTATTAATGTTTTTCTAAACTTTCTGCAAGCACTTTTGAGATGTAGGCAGTAAAACGTAGCATCAACACCAAAAGGTATTTAGCTATTTTTACAACCCATATAAAAAGCAACTTGATTACCGCAATTAAGAATTCAAAAACTTTTTCCATATCAATGCTGATTATGGCTTTCTGACTGTCATTTTACCGTGACCAGAGAAAACCGTCAATCTATTGCTTTTCTCCTCCCCCTGAGACGATTACACTTGCACCGCGACCTTCTAAAATATCTGTATATGCTTTAACCATTTGCCTGAAACGTCTGTTATTTATTCCTGGTTGTGGTGAGTGAATAATGTATACATGTATCCCTTTCAGATTTGGCACAGAATCTTGTTTTAACAGTTCTAATATCACCCTGTTCTTCATTGGCAGTTCCGGTGTGTAAATTGAGAAATCGGGGTTGTTCTCTAGAAGGTCACTGTAAATAAATAATGTCTTTGTTTTGGCTTTGGATCGGACTAACATTTTCAATTCGTTCAAAACTGGCCTGTAAATTATAGATTCAGTCAATTTGTTTTTGTGCCTTTTTTGAGCCAGGGATTTTTCCAACGGTTTCAGAAAGCGGCGAAAATCTTGCTTCCGATCGTCTTCAGTTATTTCTTCTGGATTACCTGCTGGCAATTCAGAAACTACAACCGGTGTAAAATCACGGTCTTCAACTGTGCGGATTCTTACTGATAAAGCATTCCATAAATTTCGGTCCGGGTTTAGTATTTCGGTAATTTCGCCAAAAGATGCAGATGTGATTGTGGTGTCTGTTTTATCAATTAGAATTGAATATGCAAAGGTTTCCGGCACATCCCTGCGGCTTGAGCAACTCCATATTAAAAGTAACGTAACAAGAATTATTATCAGCTTATTCATAAACTACCTCCGTGTTAAATATTTGGGTTGGATTCTGATAAAAAGTATGAAAAGAATATATTATTTTTTCTGATAAACATGTCGGACGTTTATCGTCCGTCCGCTTCATTATATTTTCGTGTGCATATTCTGACTGTATTACCGGCAACCAGGACATTATCGTTTTTTCTGCATGTGCAGCATCTGTAAATGCCGTCCATGCAGACAATTTGGCCTCATCAACTTTGCGTTGTTCGTCTTCAATTTCCTGCTGTTTATTTTTTAATTTAGAAGTAAGTAGTTTGTGGTTTTTTCGGACAGAAATATAATGTATGATTTGTGCAAGTTTATCTCTGGTCAAAAAAGCGATATAAATACCGGCAGAGAGCAGTGCTGCGCTGGCAAATGCAAAGATCAACCCATTGCGAATGGTTTTACCAGAAAAGGGATTTATTGCTGTATTATCCATTATTGATTGGCTTTGTAGTTCCATCGCATATGCCCTAAAGACACCTGTAACCCAGAGAAGAATAAAAATCAACGCAATAACTGTTATACGTAACCACTTTGAGCCAACCATAAAAACATGTACTACCAAGTGGGCGATAATTCCCAAGAAAAGGCCTGAGGCCGTAGCCGCTAATATTCTCATTCCTGTTGATGGAATTACTGCCGAGTATGCGCTGTACATGCCTAAAGTTTCTATCAAAAGTATTGCTGCCAACGGCAAGAAAGAGAATAGAATTGTTCTTGTGCTATAGTGTTTGTACTTTTCCATTTCTTGACTCGAATCCAGTAATTGGTTTGCAATTTTGTTGCGTTCTATGGTCAATCTTGGTAATTTATCTTGGAGCTCTTTAGCTAGAAGGTGGTATCGTTGAATGAAGTATTCTACACCTAGCTTTTCACGCACTTTGTTTATTATTAGCTGAAGTTGTGAAATTTGCTTTCCAAGAAACACCGGTACAAGACTTGGTTCAGTGTCCGGTGGTTGGTTGCGCAAACCATGGTTAGCCGCCACTGTCTTTGTGGCAGCCAACAGATTTTTCAGTTCATCGTCCAGGAAGTTTTCCAATTCGAGACTTCCTTTTTTTAATGTCAATTCAGTTTTCATTGTACAGCGGCCTCCTTTAATTTTAACATGAAATGTCTGGCTTTTTCAGACTGTGAGTCTGTCATTTCTGGAAAGAACCATTGCAACTCTTCTAAGATCAGGGGTATTCTGCGGAAGTCAACCAGGCATTTGGGGCCTTCACATTCAGATATCAAGCGATTGATTACTGGCCTAATATCCTTTTTAAAGGTTAATGGTTTGGTTTTTTGCGCCTGTAGGGCTTTAGTTACCAGTTCTCGGTCGTGGTGTTGAAGTTTGCTGATGTCCAATTTTTCTGGACAATCAAAGCCTTTTGATAGGCAATTGTTGAGATTCAGGTGTCTTGACCTGCATTTCTCGATAAAATCTAAGATTTGATCTTTCATAGTTTCGGTTAAGAAATCCGAAACCCTTAATGGTTTGAAAGGTGGCGAAACACTCGCCGGGCTTGCATTATTTCTATAATAGTGTATAATGCCTGCGAGTGTTCTTTCTTTGCAATGTAGTTGGCGGAGGTCTCGAAACTTGAGCCTTCTACTGCATTTTACACTTAGCCCCTCCCTAACCGGTGGGGCTTCTCTATTTCATAGCGGCCTCCTTAACCGCGTTTGTGGAAAATGGGAAGCAAACAAGGCTTCCTAACTTGGTCGTCCTATTACCCTCGGTAATGGATGACAATACTTTAAATTGGATCGCTGTATTAAACATGCAGCGAATTAGCTGCCTATCCGAATTTTAGACTATCAAAAATGCATAACCAGTGCCGAATCTGTAATAACCAACATTAATCAGTTGAATCTATTTATACATTGGCGAACATCATCCCTTTTTTTAAATGCCCTACCTATAGGTATCGGAAATTCTAAACCATGAATAATAAAGGTATCTTCAGACCTGTTATATCCTACGATTTTTCCGGCATTTATCATCCAGCTATCATGCACTCTGACTACATTTACATCCATTACTTTAAACTTGTTTTCAAAATCCTTTAATCCTTCACTGCAATGGTCTGGATGCTCATTCTGAGATGAAAATAAATAACTATTCCTTCCATCAGCCTTAATTGCCTTTAGTTTGTGATATGGGATTATAATTTCAGTTCTATTTACAAAATTTGTTACTTTAAACACTATTCGATGTCTTCTATCCAAGAATTCTTTTGAGATATAAATTAAATCCTTTAAATCATCTTCTCTTATAATATCAAAACTTCCTTTGTCCCATCTACAGACATTACCGTCAAATATAAACTCACCATTCTTTTTAATATCTTTTGAGTCTATAATTCTAAAAGTACTTTTCTTTGCCTCCTTTTCATTTGTGCTAAAAAATATAGCAAACATATTGTCATTCATTGTGTTCTCACAGAGTCTTAATCCATTTTTTGACCCTTCCTGAAGATCATAGTCTACAAATAATAAATCCGGCTGAATTATACGAATATTTTCAATTGATTCAACATATGGCTGAGTGCCCATATATTCGCTTACGACCTCAAATTCGGGTGAATATTTTTTCAACATTGCACAGAGGCTATAATATTGGTCCTTTTGGTCTTCTACTATATATATTTTGTAGTTCATATTGTAAAATATACTTTGCTGCCTTCTAATATTTGTTTATCAATTTTAACTTGTTCCTTACCAGAGAATAATCCTCTAAACCATTCAGAAGTCTTCGAATTGTTCAATTTTTCTAACAGTCTATTCAAAAATCTATTGCGAGTCTTATTTCTGAATTTGTCAGATATGCGAACCAATCTTGTCCATAATTTAAAATATCTAACTATATAATCACAATTTTTAAGACCCGTAGAATTCTTGTCTTTTATATCCTTTAACCTAAAAATATTTTTAAAACCATCACCATTATCTATAATTGATATTGTATATCGGTTTTTAATTTTCTCTACTTTAAGTTCAATTACCCCTGTACCCCTTTTTATTAACTTTCCATGTTCTATGGAGTTCTTAATCAATGACAATAGAATTGCTGGCGGTACTTTAATATCAGGTATTTCATTTGGTGATCGTAATTCAACCGATATATTATTAAGAAGATTTTTATGTTTTACATAGTTATTCAATAGCACAATTTCATCCGATAGGGCGGCACCCATAGCCTCAGTACCGCCTTGTATGCTGTTAAATATACTCATCATTAAATCCGCCATATTTTGTATTTTTAACTGTATTTCAGATTTTTCTGCACCACTTCGAATATCGCTAATCAATTTAGTATATGCTGTTCTTGATATATGCCCAAATTCTTGCCATACCCTGGCTTTATATTGATTTATCCTTGCCAAATATCTAGTCCGAATCAGCAGTAAAACTACAATGAACATTAATATCACCGAAACAACAGCCAATAGCCATGCCCTCTTCTCACTTGTCTTGGCATCTATTGCATTTTTTTCTGCAACTTCCCTATTGTGATTTGCTTCTAATGTTAGGATTCTTAATTGTCTATTCAGATATAGTGTCGTACCTATTGAATCTTTAAGAGTGTTTTTTAATTTGATGGTTTGAAGGAGTTCCCCACGATAACTGTTAACTGTGTCTGACAATTTACTAAGTTCACTCTTCTTTTTGTCAATATCAGTAATTAATTGAGTATTTATTCTCTTCAATTCACTATTGTATTCTTGTAAATCATAGTTTATCTTATTTTTAGACAATATTGTCAATTCACTATTTTCTTGAATACTGTCAGAAATCAAGTTGAATTTAATTAAATCAATAAAATGAATATCTGTTGTTGGGGTGAATTTCATAATGTTGTTTGAGGATGTGTATAATGTGCGATATGTTTCCATTTCTGATTTGACGTTGCCAGTTTTATTGTAGTATTCCGCCAAGGTTAATAATTGTTTTTGATGAAATATATAAGAATATTCATAAATGCTAGGAAAACTTGCATATGTCACTGATTTATTATTATTAATATTCTCTATTAATTTCGGTCCTAATATAGAATTATTTCTATCAAATTCTGGCCAATAATAGTCTAAGGCGTTCAACTTTAAAGGATTGAGTTTGTTATATCGTCCATCTAGCTTTAAATAATATTTATTAAGGACAGTAGCTTGACTTATTAAATTTAAATATTTGGATGTTATTATTAAATCTTTAATGTTGTTTTTAAATTGTTCTTTACTGAAACTAACTTCTCCCACTTTCATTAATCTCAACATCACATTAATAATTGCTGAATTTATTTTGTGCTTTATTTTTATTCCGTATTTACTACTATATATATGCTTTTTTAGTAAGGTTAGTATGTATAATTTATTAATATCAGAGATTTTATTTAAATTACATTCATTTATTAAGATATTGTACCAAATAAACTGATTATTTTCAGTATTAGAGTCCAAATTATTATCAGTTAAAGTTTTATTTTCTTGAATATCTTTATTTAATAAGGAATTCAATTGAAATAGAATATTACCGCAATTACTTTCAATTGAATATCCCTTATGATTAGAATTAATTTCAATTTCTTTTGGTATGGAGATATTGTCACTAATTGAAGAATAATACAATAAATTAACCACTGACATTAAAATTCTATCTACTTTATAGTTAGAAACATAATATCTGGCCTTTGATAAATAACGAATAGCTAATTTACTTTTATCAAAGCTGCTATTATCTTTGAAAAGAAATATAGCTATTTTTACTTTTGTGTTAATATCAGTGATCTCTACATTGTCTAAAATACTTACTAATTCTGTTAGAGAGCTATTTATAACCTTCTTAATTCGTGGATTTGCACCACTCATTCTTGAGAGTTCTCTATATGATATTAAACTTAACATAAAATACTCCGCTTTTTCTTTTGTAGTAAGTTTGTTCAAATAGGTGTTTATCGCGCTATCTTTCTTATTCCAGTAGTGTATGTCTGTTATTAAAGTATGTGAAATCGCTTCATGTGTTAAAAGAATTAATTTACTATAATTTTTGTAATTATATTGATTTACCAATTTGTATGTATTAAAATGCATTTCATTACAATATGGATTTAAAATATTAGTGTTTACTAAATTATATGTTATTGGTCTAATTTCGTTAGCAATATTGTAATCAAAATTAGCTGTAAAAATGTCTTCTTTATTCGATGTAAAGTAAGTACTAATAAGCAATTCCGTATGAATGTTTAATAATTTATTATCTAATGTGTCTTTAAGAAATAATATATTTGAATCTAATCTATTTTTCAGGTTACTTTTAATCTTATTTAAATCTGTAAATATACTTGGGTTCAATTTTATAAATTCATTTTCTAATATTGAATCAATTAATTTATGCGATTTTTTTATTTGGTACGCATCCTTCTGACAATAAACATAATTACCTCCGGCAGGCGCAAGTGTCATTGATATAACCGTGATGGATAAGCTAAGTATTATTAGCAGATTAAAACTTCCGAATGTTAAAAAAGAAGCCTTCCCTTTTGGGGAAGGCTCATTCGTATAGTTACCGGCGTTATCGCTATCAGGTTGCTCTCCAGCATTGCCTGTTTCCTTTTCACGCGGTACCCTATTATACCATTTGTTAAATATCCCTTTCATGATCTCTGTGAATATCCTGTGAGTTTCGTAAATTATTTAATTCAATTAATTTATCCTCTTTGTCTCTTTTTATTTCCCTGTCGGCTTGCTCCTGGCCATGTCGAAGGCCGTTTGCTATGGATAAATCTTCTGTCTTTTCAAAATTATTAGTTACTTCTTTTGCCAGTTCTGGATTTACATTTCCGAGCTCATAGCCAAGATTAAAAGCCTGTTTATAATTTTCTGGTAATTCCAATTCGTTGTTCATTTTAAAATGTTGTACGTTTATGTTTATTTAAATATTCAAGCAATGATTCTCGCTTATATAAAATGGCTTTCCTGGAGGGCTGTGTAAATTCAATTTCCCCGGAATTCCTGAGCTCCTGAAGTTTGGTTTTACCGCAATTCAAAATAGCCATGGCTTCCTGACCATCAACCCAAGTGCTTTTATGATTTTCAAAGTCAGGTTTAAGTTTAAGAACAACTTCTTTTACTAGCTTATACAGCGCTTCCGACTCCAAACAAACGACCTCCATAAAGCGAAATTATTTCTTTTTACCCATATTATCAATTAGTTGGGAGTGGTAATCGTCAATTACCGCATCAGGTAGCGATTTCAGGTATGTATTGGTAGTGGAAATGCTATTGTGGCCTAGAAGCCTGCTTATGGCTGGCACTGGAATGCCTAAATACATTGCCAATGTTGCTGCACTGTGACGGATGGCGTAGGTAGTAAGATGCTCGGTGATACCACATAATTTAGCCATTTCCCTGAGATTCTGGTTATGATACTTGATGGCCCAAAGGATGTCTTTATATTGTTCTGATGGCTCTGTTCGTTTTATAATTGGCAATATGAAATCTTCAGGATTTTTGTTTTTTGCATAATGGTCAATAATAGGCTGCAGGGCATCTACTACCTTAATATCAAATACTTGTTTGGTTTTCTTGCGAATGTATTTGATTCTTCCATCTCTAATGTCTCCAACTTTTAACCATGCCATATCTGAGAAGTTCATCCCAAATGTCAAATAACTAAATAGGAAATAATTTCGGGTATGGAATAATTTGTCTTCCTGGGAAACGTCGAGGTCAAGAATCCGATTAATTGAGTCTTGTGAAATTGCTCTTTTCACAGTTTGGGTTTTACGGATTTTGTAATCCTGGAAAGGATTCTTGGTTCTATCTGCCAATCCATCCACACAAGCTCTGTTGTAGAGTGCTCGCATTGATCTTAGATAGCTTGCCAGCCCATTGAGACTGTTCCCCCTACTCAAATAATCAGTTTCAAGGCTTTTTAGTAATTGTACGGTGATTTCCTGAAATGGCAATGTAGGCTTGTCTCTGAACTTTTTAAGCAAACTTAATAGTGATATATAGCCACGTGCAGTGCCAAACCGACCTGCAGTATTCATTATTTGTATTTGTGCCTCCGTATACTTAAAGAAACAATCTACTGACGGCTTAGCAATTAACTTGCTCATTAAATCTTTCAAGGCTAGTGATTGCAATTCCCCACCGTCATGCAACTTCTGTATAATCCCGGTTAAATCGCTTTGCACTTTCAGAATCCGGGCATTAAGTCTGGAAGAATTCTCAATACCGGTATAACTGGTTTTAACTGCGCGCTTTTTCTCATCCCAGTCTTTTGGCAGGAGTTTAATTCCTGTGTTTATTGAGGTGGTTGCTCCTTTGTGAGATATTCGGATAATTACTGGAAAAGTACCATCTTTGAGGGCTCTTCTCATATCCAACGAAGCTACAACGTGCGTATTCATTGACCAAAGATACAAAATATTTGCACGTAATTTGCACGTAAATTGCAATTTTATTCACTTTTTTTCGGTTTTATTTAAATAGTATAATCCTGTGCTATCAAGCATATTCGACCGAATAAAACCGAATAAAACCGAAATTCTAATTTCTCATAATCAGTAGGTGCTTGGTTCGATTCCAAGTGGGCCCACAAGAAGAACCCCAAAAGTCATACAAATTGTTTGACTTTTGGCTCTGGTTCTGGGTTTGAAAAAACTGTTATTTGTGTTACCGTTTTATTGGGACAACACACAATCAAATGAGCAGAAAGTTTGCAGCCTGTAAAGGTTCACAACCGCCGCGGCGACGCAGCGGAAGTTGAGAGTTAGCAGTTACTTCCTGCCCCCTTCCGTGCCAGTTCAGGCGGACGTTCCAGCTCAGGTAAAGCCAAGGCCAACCGATGGAGTACCTCTAAACAATCTAAATTTAAGGCCGCGTTTTGGCAAACATTAAGACAAATTTGCTCAGTATAACTGCATACGCATATTGAGTTGCAGGTCATTCTGTTCAGGAAAACCAATGTATAAGAAATCATCCCTGAATTGATAGTCCCGTTTATATCCCCATATCATTCTACCCTTACCATGTTGTTTGGAAGTAAACAGGGTGCTTTCGCCAAACCAGGGCCGTATAAAACTCAGATTACTTGTGCCGTCCCAAAAAGTATTTTCAATGGGAACAATTGTATATGAATATGCCGTATCTCCATTGTTCAATTTGGTTCTGATACTGCCGGTATACTGAAAATCATTTGAATTGCCCAAATTTAGTGGGGTTTGCACCATGTCTACAGTATGTTGTGATACAGTGCCGTCCAGGGTCGAAATTTGTATGACTCCCGTAATTGCTTTTTTGGGTTTTTTATTCAACACAAACTGTTCGATCATTTGCAAATTCCCGGTGATGTGCAGAGAATCTCTATAATAATTGAAAGTGAAATTAAACGTATTCGCAGGATTAGAAAGTAATAAATCATAAGTCGCGATGACATCCCCGTTTCTCTGCCTCGAATCATTATATACCAAATCCCCCGTGTGTTTCAACGTATCGATCAAACCTCCTTCGATATTTTTAAAATTGGAAGTATCTTCATTGTAATCGACATATTTTGTGAGCACCTCACTTAATGCAAACACCTCGAAATGGGCGCGCAAATGTGCACGTAAAGCGGTATAATCTTCAAACTTTAAAGGCTCTTCTTTTGAGCAGCTTACAAAGCCCAAAACCAGCATGGACCAAAACATTATTCTTCTCATTTTACAGCAATCTCAAATTTAATCCCAGAAGAAAATACAAGCCCTTTGCTGCCCCTGTTACATACTGATCATTTTGGTATAATGTAGGTCTTTTACCTACCTCCATTCTGCCTCCCAGATATTTGGACTGCAATAAAAATATAGCCCCGAAACCCGATGAACTGGCCTTCAGATTTGAAGCTCCTTCATACATCACCGGAACATTCACGTTGTATGAATTCAGGGTGGAAAGTACGTTGTTCAAATTTGAAGCTTTGGGTGAATGACATCCGAACAAAGAAAATTGAAAATTTACGGCAGCCCCTTCGCTGGTTTCGGCCCCACCCAAATACCATCCAAATCCAAATCGGTATGAGGGCAATGTATACTGTAAAACAGCATTCCCAGTGTTCTCTTCCGGTGAGTATTGCATAGGATCAGGTTGTTTGGAGCTGGCCCCCGTTTCTACATCATTTTGAATTAAATTTTCGAACTTATAATTGCGAACACCATGATCATAGGCTCCGTAAAATCCCCAGTACTTGCCCAGAGGACTGAAGTGAAATTCAACAAACTGATTGTTGCTGATCTGACTTTTCAAATTCTGAAATCGTGATTTCGTACCCTGCGTTACAATACCCCTCAGTATTAGAATTTTTCCAAGTTGTAAGGTACTTGTTCCCGTAATAAATGCATGGGTTGAATTCTCTGCCATCATTTCTGCAGCTCCGCCAACTTCCAGCAGGACATTCACTTTTGTAGGTTTGCGGGGTGCCAGCAATTGTGCATTCACAGTCACTGAATTCAAGCAATAAAACAATATGGAAGTGTAAATTATTTTCTTAACCATTTTACTTACTCTCCAACAATTTCTTTCTGGTTTCTCTCATGCCCTTATATCCAGCCATCAGTTTTCCCAAAGGTAAGGTATAGTATATGCTGATAGTGCCATATGGTTTGCCTGCACTGAGTGGTGTGGACCTGAGCTGCGTTGTACCCCATTCTACACCCATCACACCAAATTCAATGGCAACAAAGTAGTGTACGATCAACCCACTTTTAACTTTGCGGGGATCATTCCAATCATTGTGCAACATATCCGGATTGTCGTAAAGTTTTTTGTCCAAAGCCGCTTCTGCTTCCGGATAAATAAATTCTGGTTTTTTTACCCAGGCATAACCAAAACCCAAACCACCCATTACCCTGAAAGCATTGCTTTTTCTGGAGGCTGCATATTTGGTTGTGGATTTCGATATTACCGTTTCACCGGGATTTGGCTGTTGACTCAGCATGCCAAAAAGCAATTCCTTCAGATCAATGCTGTATCGTGCAAATACCCTGGTTTGAGTACCTACCGAAGAAAACAATCCCGAATCTTCAGCAATTCTTCTTTCTTCCGGCACCGGATCGTAGGTATATGAAGGATACGCAGCCATGCTTGCATATCCAACCTTACCCGTTTCTGCGATCACATCAAAACCACTGTTATACGCCCTCAGGCTGTATCCCAATCCCATCATTTCAGTTTTTCCCATCCAAGGCATTGGTTTGGTAAAAGTATACCGCGGTGTGAGTCCGCCAAAACCCAGAATTGTCCACGAATAATATTGGGTTGACCTTGCATTTACCTGATAGTGATAGGTAATTTCATTTCTGGAATAATCTATTTTATCTACCACGGTACTGATGGTTGTCATATCAGTTTGGGATTTCAATTCAACATCGTGCCCCAACATTTCAAACAAACCATCCATTTTTATTCCAAGTGTGGGCTGAAATTTAAACTTGCCAATACTTGTATTCCCTTTAAAATAATAGTTGGCATTCAGGTTCAGTTCAATTTCAGAAAACGGCAATGCCAGATTCAATGCAGGCACCAATGCAATTCCTGCATCATCCCGATTCCAGTCACTCACCGCACTTTGTTCCTTCACCCAGGCCAATCCAACCGCCATGGACGGGTAAAAAGAAAAACCAGCCATCCCAAGTTTGCGGCGGTTTACAAAAAACCCGGGATGACCATCCTTGATAAAAGGAGACGTGAATCGGTAAAGCAGCTGATTTTGTTTGGTGCGCACATCCTGTAAATAACTGTAACTGTTAAACTGCTGGCTGGTTAATTGTGTGATCCGCAGATTTCTGGAATTCACTACAAATCCCTGACTGCCGTCTGCTGAAAATTGCCATCCGGCCGTTCCTACCGGCACTTGCTGGCCATTAAGGTCAGCAAATCCAGTAAAAACGAACAAATAAAAAATCAAAAAGGGTAGCCTTATTTTCATGGTATCTTCTAAGCATGGCAAATCTATTGTTGCCTAAATCGTATGGCTATCAGGGATTCCAAATATTTCCTAACATTTAATACACGGTCACCTGGCACCTCAGCCTATGTCTCCATTCCTGAAAGTACTTATACAAACAATGGATGTTCACTTCCACATCACTCAAATTGGTAAATAAAAGCGCATCTTAAAAGCAAAAACAAAAAACCGGCCAGGAACAATTCCAGCTCATCCAGCATAAAACTGCCATAGGAGAAACCAAAATCAAATACGCCGATTTTATTACAAGTGGAACCAATGAGGCTCATTTCAGCATTATGCAAGACATTATTGTTGAAGAACCTAAATTTCAAAAATGGTTAACTCCTTTTTTGAACCGAACAACATTATTTTTGCCAAAGGTGAATTTTAACCAATTTTTAGGTGAAATTGCATAACAAAGTGCGGAATTACTAAGATTTGTGTAAAATAGAATCTGTACGGACTCAAAACCATCTCCTAAAACCCTAAAAACAGCCGACAATGGGGTTCTAACGCAGAGGTTTTTGAAAGAAAGTCCGTACAAATAAAAATGTACGGAGTACGAAAACAGAATTAACTAACTGAAAATCAACAACTTAAAAAACGGCACAGTGACTCATAATCAATAGGTGCTTGGTTCCCTGCCCGACTGAATTCGTTCAGGCTGGGATTCCAAGTGGGCCCACTAAAGAACTCCTTCACGGAGTTCTTTTTTTTTATGAAAGATATTTGTTGTTATATTTTATATTCCCCTTCTCTAGGTAAATTTTATACAGGAGCTTGTCAGGATTCACTGTATGAAAGAATCCTAAAACACAACAATCATGATTACGGCAATCATCGCTTCACTGCAGCAGCTAATGACTGGGAATTGTTCTTGAAAATTGATGTTGCAGACTACTCTCATGCCGTTAGATTGGAAAGAAAAATCAAATCCATGAAGAGCAGCAGGTACCTTCAAAATTTGAAGCAATACCCTGAATTGGTTAAGAAAATTATTGATGAAACTGGATAGAACAACTGACTCCCCCGATAGCTATCGGGGCAGTAGGTGCTTGACTACCTGCCCCGAAACTGGGTGAATAACCGGAACATTTACCCAGTCAGGGTTCCCAAAATCTTTGCCGAAATTATGGAATCTTTGCTTAGATAAGCGTAAACTGAGTATTTTCGCATAAACAACATTTGCCACCCAACTTAAATACCCAAAAAAAATGAAAATAACCATTTTAACCGTTTGCTTCTTGCTGTGCAGCGTGCTTTTAAATGCCCAATGGAATTCGCTTCCTTTGGGGAAAGGCTCCTTAAACTCGGGCTGCGAGTACAAGGGCAAGATGATAGCCGGATCTGAGGCCGGATTGTACCAAAGTGCGGATGGAGCCAGTTTTTCACCCCATTCAGAAGGATTTGCCGGTGGAACCCTGCAGCGCATTGTGAATTTCAGGGATACCCTATATGCCACAGTAAGATTAAAAGGATTTTTTATGAGTACAGACGGAGGCAAAACCTGGAAAAAACAAAGCAGTAAAATATGGAATTACGACCTTTACACCGAAATTTTTGAAGTGAACGGGAAAATAGCCCTGGCCAAATCGTACGACTCCATTGCGTTTTCTGCAGACCATGGCAAAACCTGGGTAGTGCGCAATTTTGGATTTTATGTATACAATTCACCCTGGGGGAGTGATGATAAAATATATATTCGGGGCAACGGCCCATCGGGTGCGGGTTGGTATTATTCTACCGACGAGGCAAAAACATGGAATTATTTAGCCGGAGGGGTTTTGGATTATATTGCTTCCAATATTTACAAATATGGAGGCACCTGGTATGCATTGGGTTCCCAAATTTATTCATCCTCAAACGGTATAAATTGGACGAAGCTTACCGATACAATTCCAGATCCATTTATGGCAAAAAGTCCATTTTATCCCACCTACTACACCTATGATGGCACTTATATTTATGGGTTAAAAGGGGGTAATATTTATACCAGTTTCGGACGTTGGAAAACAGGTATGAGCACCTGGGAAATACCTAAATCCAATAATTTTCCTACCAATGGAAATATCACAGGATTTTTTGCCAAATCAAATTTTGTTATGGTAAGTAAATTGGAAGGAACCTATTACAGCCAAAATGCAGGCAGCAATTTTAGTTTATGTAATATGAATGAAGTGACATCCCTGCCTGTCGTTCATATGAATACATATAAAAATAAATTAACCGCGGTTTGGGAAAAAGGCATTTATAGCAATACGGATTCTAACACTGCATTATTAAAAAATACATTTACCACAAATAAAAACTACTATGCCGTTCTCCGGATTTTTGAAAATAAATCAGGTATTTTCACTGCTTTCTCATATAGTTCTGTGACTTTTACAGGCAAATCTGTAAACGGGGGTAAGAATTATTTTTGCTTTGATTTAGGTGACTATAGTTTCAATAAATTTGTATCGATTAATGATACAATCCATGCAATCGGGTACGATAGCTATGGCCAATCTGCCGGCGATTATGTGCTCAATGATTCGGGTAGAATTATAAATCAAATACAGGGAAGCGGCTTTCAATATTATCATCAAATGATGGATTTGGTGCAAAACAATATGGGTAAGTTTGCCCTCACCACCAGATTTGAGTATAATAAAACCACATCATTTGTTTACATTTTTAATGAAAAATATAAAATCTGGACTTTGCCCAAATTTCCATACAATTCAAACATTTTTAGCGCCCACTGTTTGGAAGCTTTTGATGGTAAATTATTTATGGGTACAACCAACAAAGGTATTCTGATAAGCAGCGATACAGCTAAAACCTGGACCGAATTTAACTCCGGAATTGGCAAATTAATTATAAACGATTTAACCGCCCACGGCGACACGCTGGTAGCGGCCACAGACTCTGGTGTATTTATTCTAAAAAAAGGTGAAAGTCAATGGCAAAATATTACCGGAAACCTGATTTCAAGCGGGGTTATGCAAGTTGAATTTACCGATCATCACATAGTAGCCCGGCTCGAAAATGCCGGGATCTGGTGTTTGCCATTGCATGGTTTTGTGTCATCCGTTTCAACCTATAAAAAGCCAGAAAATCGCTTTGTATTGGCACCAAATCCGACTGAAAATGTGGTAAAAATTGTAACCCATTTACAAGGAAAACAATGGGAAAAAGCAATAATGTATGACGCAATGGGGCGTAAGGTGCTCGAATGTAAATTCAATGCCGACGGCGAATTGAACTTAGACCAGCTGCCTGCGGGTTTATATTATTGCGATATATTCGGATCATTTGGAATTGAAAAACACAAATTGATAAAAAAATAATTCCAGCGAATACCATTCAGGCGAATTTTTCACATGTCACGCCGTTACACTCGAAAATACCGGCGAAAACAAAACCACGAATGGTTGCACCCAGTAGTTTCGATTTTTGGTACAATTGCAATTTGGGTATAGGACTTTTTTTGCTGGATAGGAAAGAAATTGGGCCTGGGCGATGGTTCTGCGGATGCGAAAGATGGTGGACGGAAAATTAAGGGCAAAATCACTCTCATACTGCCTTTGGTGGAATAATGGGGATGGATTATCCCCCATAGATGAATTATTTGTAAGTTTGCATACTTTCATGAAAATTCCCTTTTTGCTGGTTCTGTTGGGTTTAGCAGGACTGGTACATGCCAGCAGCGGAGATACTTTCCGCATTCGGTCGCACGATAAGGTGCTGATCCAAACCGATCCCTCGCGCGGCCATACCGAGTATGCGGCTTGGGCCAAGTTTCCGGCGAAAGGGAAAAAATACCGCAAAATGTATGCTGAGCTGAAGTTTCAGTGTCCATCCAACCTAAGCTGCGGGGAGTGGGATTACACCAACTCCATCAGTATTCTGCGCAGGCATGGCGCTTTTACCGATACCCTTAACTGGGAAATTATGCGCATGATAACGCCCTATGGACTTCAGTTTGACAAAAAATGGTACCATACATGGCGTTTTGATATTACCGACTTTGCACCGCTATTTGCCGACAGCATTGAGATTGAATATCACCACTCGGGCTACGAGGCACGCAACGACCGCGGCTGGCTGATTACCCTGGATTTTACCATGATTGAAGGCGAAGAAACCCGCCCGATTGAAGGGGTAAAAATGATGTATCACAAAAACATTGGTTACGGAAACGACTCGCTGGTGGATGCTAATTTGCCCGAACTGAAATACCGTGTGGGCCCCAATACCCATATAGTGCGCTATAAGGTAATCCAAACCGGACATGGCAGTGATGCTACCGGCTGTGGTGAATTTTGTGCCAAACAGCGCTATATGGTGCACGATGGCAAAACTCTGGATAGTCAATTGGTGTGGCGGGACGATTGCGGCAAAAATCCCGTTTATCCGCAAGGCGGTACCTGGGTGTACGACAGGGCCAACTGGTGTCCGGGAGCTGATGTGCGCGAGTACAACCTGGATGTGCCCGTACAACCCGGATCGGAGCATACCATAGACCTGGACATGGAAAAGTACAAGGGTGGCGGCAACTATGACATTACCCTTTACAAAATAGAATTGGGCGACCCTCATTTTAAAACCGATGCAGCCATTTACGACATTATTGCACCCAGCGATGATATCCGCTACAGTAGACTGAATCCGGTGTGCAGCAATCCTACCCTGCTGGTGAAAAATGTTGGGGGAGAAAATATTTCCAAAATGCGTTTTTACTACGGCTGGAAAGGCCATAAAATGCAGGAATACAACTGGACCGGACAAATTAAGCCAGACCAGATTGCGGAAATAGAATTGCCTTTTTTGCAAAGTGTAGACAGTGCCGGAAGTATTTTCCGTGCCGAAATTGTAGCCGTAAATAATAAGCCCGATTTATATACACTAGACAATGCTATAGAAAGCATCAGCACCCTGCGTCCGCTGAAGGTTCCCAATAAAATTATCATTGCATTTAAAACCAATAATGCACCCAGCGAAAATTATTATACCGTAAAAAAAGCCGATGGAACTGTGATATTAAATCGCAAAAATTTTACGGCAAAAAACACCATGTACCGCGATACCCTGAATTTGGAAACCGGTTGCTATATTTTTAATTTTATGGACGACGGAGATCCGCCAACTGACCCCAATCTGTACCAGCTAAACCGCGACGGATTGTACTGGTGGGCCAATACCAAAGATGGTACCGGATCGTTGATGATACGCAATGGAAATACCAATACCATAATTAAAAATTTTAACAACGATTTTGGCACCGGAATATGGATGAATTTGTATTGCGATTCGCTGGCCAAACCCGCTAATCCAGAGACAAAACTCACCATAAACCCCAACCCCGCGCATGACCAGTTGATGCTGGATTTAGGCACCAACCGCCAGGGTGAATTGCACATAGTAATGCGCGATTTAATTGGCCGCACCGTGCTGGAACAAAACCGCAACGGGAATTTGGATGCCTTGCAGTTTTTGAATGTAAGTCAGCTGCCACGAGGTATTTATGAGTTAACCTTGAAAATTAATAACGAAAGTATAACGCAAAAAATAATGTTAAATTGATTATGGAAAAATTAATTATTTATTCGGCTCCCAGTGGTTCAGGTAAAACCACCGTAGTAAAACATTTGCTTGAAACCATGCCTGATAAACTGGGTTTTTCGGTAAGCGCCACCACCCGCAAACCCCGTCCGGGAGAGGTAAATGGCCGTGAATACCATTTTTTTAGCATCGAAGAATTTGAACAAAAAGTAGAGGCTGGCGAATTTTTGGAACACGAAGAAGTGTATGCCGGAATACTGTATGGCACCCTGTGGAGTGAGGTGCGCAAAATATGGAGTGAAAACAAAGCCGTGGTTTTTGATGTGGATGTGCAGGGGGGACTTTCTTTAAAACGCCGCTTTAAAGACAATGCCCTGGCTGTTTTTTTGCACCCGCCCAGTGTGGATGTGCTTATGGAACGCCTTACCAAACGCAGCACCGAAATTGAACACCATATACAGGAAAGGGTGGCCAAAGCCAATTTTGAACTGAGTTTTGAAAACCAGTACGATGTAGTGGTGGTGAATGATGTATTGGAAGAAACTTTTGTGCGTTGCGAAAATATTGTGAATGATTTTTTAGCAAAATAAATGGCTAAAATCGGCTTATATTTTGGTTCATTCAATCCCATTCACAATGGCCATTTAATTATAGCCCAGCACATGCTCAACAGCGGTTTTTTTGATAAAATCCGCTTTGTGGTATCACCCCAAAATCCGTTTAAAAATCAGGATGATTTAATGCCTGAAAACCTTCGGTTGAAAATGGTACAAAAGGCCATTGCCGGCAACCTCGAATTTGAAGCCAGCGATGCCGAGTTTGGCCTGCCACGCCCTTCGTACACCATTGATACATTGCAACATTTTTGGAAAACCGAACCCGAAAATATTTTCAGTATAATTATGGGCAGCGACAATTTAGAAAAACTACATGCCTGGAAATCGATAGATGCATTGTTGCAAAACTGCGCATTTCATGTGTACCAACGCCGGGGAACTGAGCAAATCAGCACACCCGCAAACGGCGAATTTCATCTGCATGAAGCTCCTTTTCTAGACATATCAGCCACTTACATAAGGCAATTGTTAAAAGAAGGAAAAAGTGCACGGTATTTGATACCAGAAGAGATAATTCAGATATTAAATCAAATATGAAAACAAAATACGACTTATTTTTTATTCTATTATTCGGTTTTATTGGATTCGGAAAAGCACAAAATAATCCGAATTACAAACCCCAGAATACCAAACATGGGGAAGAAATTAACATTACCCTACAAGACACCTCAAAGCCCGTTTATGCCGAGGTAGATCCGGAATATGTATACGGTGATAGTGCCTTTTTAAAGTACGCACTAACCAAAATCAACCCTAAATCTCCATGTTTGCTTGATACCAATGAAATAGAGATTGCCCTTAGATTTGTGGTAGATAAATATGGCAATGCAAGTGCGTTTGAATTAAAACATGCCTACCATACCTGCAGAGAATTTGAGCAAGATTTGGCCAGGGTTATTTTGGAAACCAAAACCTGGAAACCAGGCACAGAAGGGGGGAAGGCTGTAAAATCATTCAAGTCGGTCACCATATATTATAACCCTGTTTCTAAAAAATACAGTATCTTAAATACCAGATTTGAGTTGGAAAAAGTGGAATTTAATAAGTCAGAAACTGGTGACTTACCTCCTACAACAAACCCACAAGGGAAAGAAGAACCAAATGATGCCGGGTTTGAAGAAATAAATTCCCAAAACACTACTTACTCCAAAGTGGAAGTTGCGCCTAAATTTATTGGGGGCACAACCGCATTTGATGAATTTGTAAAAGCCAGTTTCAACTACCCTGCATCCTGCCTGGAAGCGGGCATTACTGGTGATTTACAGATTAAGATGATTATAAATACCAAAGGTGAAGTTTCCCATATTCAGGTAATAAAATCGGTTGCCAATTGTTCAGATTTCGATGCAGAGGCCATCCGCATACTCCGAAACGGTCCTAAATGGATACCTGGCATGGTGAATGGCAAATTTGTAACATGCTATCATGTTGTGACGATGCATATTGCATTGAAATAATGTGATTAATTAGTATTAATATTTATTATTCAAAACGCACTCCTCTTTTTCTATTTCAATTCCAGAAATTAATAAATGCTAGAAGGGTTAGGCGAAATATTCTTACAATTTTTCGGTGAATTCATTTTCATTCCCCTGTTTAAAGGCCTGATGGCAATCATAGGCTGGACCTGCATGCACCTGTTTTATTGGAAACAAATAAACCGTGCCCAAAATCTCAAAGAAAAACACGAAGATTCATATGTAAAAGCCGGGAAATATTTTATGACGAGACTCATAATTATTATTGTTGTATTGCTGATGATTGGGTTGTGGATGGGAGGAATCTATTTTTTATTTAGGAGTGGCCTCCACTGAGCCGAGGCCATCGCGAGTGCACACCTCGCGATTAGGAGTTGAGAGTTTAGTTGACAGTTTACAGTGTACAGTTGACAGTATAACAGCCTTTTTTAACAGCCCTTAGTGCACACATTTTTATTAATTATTTGGAATGATTTTCCAATAGTTGCTGCGTACACTCAGCCACACCTAAGGTTCGTGGATCACAATTCACAATTTATAATTCACAATTCATAATTGGCTGTCCATTGCGTCTTGCACTTTGCACCTTGCACTTTGCGCGTTGCACTCTACCAGCCCACTCCCAGGCTGACCATAAACTGCGCAGAGCCAAACCTATGCCGGGCTCTTCCTGTGCCATACAGCTTGGCTCCGGTGTACCATGCATACGATAAATCGGTATTGGTTTCTAGAAATAAAAAGCGGGCTAAATTATATCTCAATCCAAAATTAAAACCAGCCACAATACCACTGGGTCTAAAGGGTCCATCATTTTCCATTTTCATAATACGAGAATAGGTTTTGGGAAATAAAATTCCGCCCTGGTATTTTGTTACTGCAACAAGGCGCGAGGCACTTAAAAACTTTGTTAAAATCGGAAATGTTTGTACCAATCCCAATCGAAGGTAATTATTACCGTTGGTATGCTCGAAATGCACAAAATCCCAGTTCAGCGTAGTGTCCTGATCAATTGCATTGCCGTGTATATGGCCTTTTACCCGCACAGTTTGATTTTCGGTAACCACATATTTTAAATGATTCCAGCTGCCTTCAATTGCCAGATTTTTTTTGGCATTAAATACATAACCCAGGGTTATATCGTATTGCGGGATGGTGGGTGCTGTTTTAAAAATATGTTCCATATCAGGCTGATCATGCGCCTTGGCATGATATGCCTTAAAATCATAATTACCAGCTCCTTTATCTACAAAATGAATGGAACTGCGGGTATATTTATCGCGGTTGTACCCCCAGGTAAAATAGTATTTTGGACTAATACGACGGGTTAAAGAAGTGCTCTGTGCAATGCTTTCAGCCGAAAATGAGTATCCGGCAATAAATAAAATAAAGCGGATTTTGAACAATGATTTGATTGTTTGCATGAAGAATTGGTGTATGATCAAATTTCTGCCAGTGCCCCTCTTTTTGCGAATTTCATGAGCAACCAGGCAATGATGAAGGTAATAAAAAACGAAAATAATGCGTAAACCAACGCAGGTTTTTCCATACTGTGATTGGCCAGTTTTTCGCCAGCTATCAGCAGTGCCAATGCGGTATTGTGCAAGCCTACCTCTACCGAAATAGTGATGCGGTTTTTGAAATTTAATCTGAATAATAACCCAATTAAAAAGCCCAATAACATACTGGCTATATTCAGCAAAATTACCCAGGGTGCAAGATGCAGAATTTCGCTGCACTGCATACCCGTGCCGCCTTGATCGCTGCCTGCCAAAAATTTAAATGCAAATACAAGCATTAACAAAACAGGTAATACATAGTTTAAATATTTCTCTGCACGGTGTGCAAGCCCATGGAATTTAAAATTGAAAGCCACCCCCAATGCGGCGGGCAGAATTGTAATTATAAAAATATCAAACATAGTGCGCCAAAAAGGCAGGGCAATGATATGCCCACTTTGCATGAAATGTTCTAAAAATAAATTTACCAAAATGGGAATGGTAAACAAAGATAAAAATGCATTGCAAACCGTAAGTGAAATGGCCAATGCCACATTGCCTTTTACAAAATAGCTTACTAAATTACTGGTTATTCCACCGGGGCAAACGGAGAGAATCATAATGCCTACTTTTAACTCATTATTTACCGGTGCCCAACCTGCAATAAACCATGCCACAATAGGCAATAATACCATTTGAGAAAATAACCCAACAGCCAATGCCCGTGGCTGATTGAACAGGTTTTTAAAATCCTTGGGCGACAATGAAAGTCCAAGCCCAAACATAATCAGGCCCAGGATGATATTAAGCAGAATATTTATATCAATTCCCGCCAATATGGAAATATTTAACCGCTAAAACACAGAAATGGTAAAAGAAATAAGCCCCAATTAAAAGCAGCACCAAACCGAAATATTTATTTACATAAAAATACACCCTATTGCTCATTTTTTTGCCCAGATAATCACTTAATAACACTTTACCTAAATCCATTCCAAAAAGGGTAAGTAAAATAGCCAGCAGATTTATTAATATCGAACTTTGATAATGCACATCCGAATGGTCGTACTCGGCCGACACGGTAGCTAACAATCCCAGCCATACCATCAGCACAAAGGGATTGAGCAGATTCATTAAAAACCCTTTTAAAAACGATTCTTTGCCGGTGGTTTTTACCTGTATGCTTTCTATAAAGGTTTCGTATTTTTTAGCCACCCCTTTTACTCCAATATACACGATAGAAACTGCGGCTACCAATGAAAAAATGAGTTGAAATTCGGGCAAAGTAAAAATATGCGACAACCCCAGAAAGCACACCAGCATCATGGTAAGCTCGCTGAGAAAAATGCCCAGTGCCACCCTTACGCCATGCTTTTTACCTCCTGTAATGCCGCTGTGTATAAGTGTAAAGAATGCAGGTCCGAAACTGAGAATACTGATAATAATTCCGAGCCCGATTCCTTTAAAAAGTGGAAGTATCCAATACATTTACGGCTGCAAAATACGCATGAAACTTAGCCAGACCAAATCCAAATAGATCGATCTAAGGACTTGAATGATAGAAAAGCTTCGAAACTACGCGCTTATCGCCGTCATACTCGGCCAGGATTAAAAATTTCCCCGGTGCAATGTCTATAACCTCCTCAACCGCCCAGGCATTTTGAACCATTTTTACACGGGCCCCGTGCAGGTCGTAAAAATAAAGGGTGTGCCCCTGTCCGGCATTCTTGACATGTACCAAACCATTGTCTGAATACACAATCAGAGGTTTTGCCTGTGTGGTAACCGCACATGGTCTTAAATCCTCCCGAATCTGAGGGATGAGATTGTATAGCAAATTGCCCGGACAATCGGTATTACAGCCATCCCTATGCCCGGCAATTACAGGTAACAAAGCCCCGTTTTTATCGGGGTGATGCAAGCTGCCAAAAATATCCATTTCGTCCTTATGCACTTTCCAACCCAGTAATTGGGTTAAAGATGCCAAGGCTGCGGTGGATGGTTGGGTACTCATAAAATCACCAATCATACAAATACCCATGGTGAGGTTGTTTTTGCCACAAAAATGGGCACCCAACACATCATCCTGGTGAATGCCTGCTTTTTCCGGATCACGGCCTGCGTATACTGCTCCATTAGCAGCCACAAGATAGTTATAGCCAATATCGTCCCAGCCATTTACCTGGGTATGGTAGGTATAATAAGCCCGCACCAAATCGGTATAATTGGTATTCCCATTCCCGTCAGCCGAGTGGTGAATAATGCAATGCTCTGTGGGTGTTGAACTTCGTCCTGGCTTGGGTGCAGGCAAACCTGCCCTCCACACACTTTGCATAATTAAACTGGGGGCACTGCAACTAGCCCGGGGCAAAATTTCATTTTTTAATTCTCCGGTAAAAGGTGGAACATAAATGAAAATCACCTCAAGGCTATCGTCCGAATTAAAACTTTCTCCCAATTGAATAACGCTAAATTTATAGCACATTTCACCTGCAAAACACAAATTACTTTGGTCATATCCATCAGCGCTTACATGCGGATCGGCAGTGATTTTTTTTGATATGTATTTATGGCATGCAAATCCAAAAGCGTCGCTGGTATCTGTGCGCAATATATCCAGTTCAATTTTCAATTTGGCCTTATTTAATGCTCCCTTGGGGGTGCGGATTACCAGCGAATTGAAATAGATAAGGGGTATAAATATTTGATGATATTTTTGATTAAATAAATGCTTTTTTATGGCAAATTTTTGGGTAATTATGCGAACCGAATCTGGCCGTGTTTCCAGCGGGCGGGTAAAGTTTGGACATGCTTCGATTGCACCAAGAAACAGTAAAAATAATGCAATGAAAAAGTACTTTTTCATACCGGAAACTGTTGTTGAATTACCCCATTGAATTCATGATAAACCCTGGTATTTGAGGCTATAATGGTTTTGCCAAACAGATAATCATCCCCGCCTTTAAAATCAGCCACTACCCCACCAGCTTCCTGCACCAGTAATGCACCGGCAGCTACATCCCAGGCATTGAGTCCAAGCTCAAAAAAACCGTCGAATCTGCCGCATGCCGTGTAAGCCAAATCAATAGCCGCAGATCCCATTCTGCGCAATCCATGGGTGTTTTTCATAAAATACCGCAAAGTTTGCAAAAAGGGCTCCATGTATTCAAATTCATAGTAAGGAAAACCTGTTGCCAATAAGGTATCTGCCAGTTTTGCAGTTTGGGTAACCTCTATTTTCTGTTGGTTTAACCAGGCCCCCTGCCCTTTTACTGCTGTAAACATTTCGTTCCACACCGGTGCAAAAACTACGCCTATTACGGGTTTTCCATGCTGACACAGTGCAACAGAAATACACCAGGCAGGTAATCCATGCAAAAAATTGGTGGTCCCATCCAGTGGGTCAATGATCCAGGTATATTCTGTATTGCGGTTAGATTCAATTGTACTCTCCTCGGTAACAAACCCCGCTTGGGGCAATAGTTGTTGCAAACCTGCCACCAGCAGTTTTTCGGTTTCTACATCCACAAAACTCACCAGTTGGTTGAGGCCTTTATCAGAGATTTCTCCGGCCCCAATCTGCCTGAAATGCTGCAATTGAAAATCACCCGCCTGGCGGCAAATGTTTTCGGTTTCTTGTAAAATACTTTTTAAATCCAGCTCCGTCACCTTAATAATTCAATGGTTCCCTTCTCCACATGCCTTAACTCCTCGGTATCCATAATTTCGATAAACACCACATAGCTTCCATTGGGCCAGGGTTTGCCGCTTTTATCGAGTCCATCCCAACCCTTACTCATGTCGTTCGATTCGAAAACCTTCATGCCCCAACGGTTATAAATGGTCATATGGAAGGTTTTAAATGCTCTTCCACGTGGCAAATATGCATCATTAATTCCATTCTGGTCTGGGGTAAACGAACTGGGCATATACATTCTATACACATCCTTTATCCGAATTAGCCTGGAGGTAGAATCTGAGCAGCCAGGTGCCACATTTACCCGAAGAGTAATTTTAAACCAACCGGTATCCATATAGGTATGTGATTGATTGCCGGCAATGATGCTGTTATTTCCATCCCCAAAATCCCAGAACCAACTGGTGGCTCCAACAGAAGCATCGGTGGTTTGGACCAGTGCATTTTCTATATTGGTAACCATGGGGCTTGCCGTAAACATAGCTTTGGGATATTTAATGGCTTTTACGGTGTCAATCAAATCGAACATGGCCACACATCCTTTTGATGTAGTTACGCGGGCTTTTGCCGTAAACGCACCCGGGCTGGTAAATACTTTGGGGTAATCAATGGCTGTACCCACTGCTGAATCTTTGGTGCTGAAAAACCAAATTACTTTGGCCGCATCGGGACTGCTGTACTTAAACAATACCTGATCATTCTCACATACAATAAGTGGATCGGCACTAAGGGTAGCCACCGCGGCTGGGCTTATACTAACGGCATCGGCAGCCGCAGCTGGCAATGAGCAACCATCAGTAAGGGCCATGTTGTAGGTATGGGCTAAAGTGGGTTGCAGTCGTTGTTTTAGGAAAGTTGCCGGAACCCCGTCAATGGTCCATGCGCGGCTTGCGGTTTTGCCCCCGGAAACCGTAAGATTGAGGGTAACAGAATCGCCGGCACAAATGGCATTGGGCGTAACAGTAATATTGGCTACCAATGGAGCCAGTTTGGTAATTTTAAAGCTGGTAACTGCCGGGGTTACGGTACAACCATCGGTAAGCGTAGCTGTATAATTGGTTACACCTGTAGTAGGATTCAGCACCGGAGTGTAACCCGAAACGGATGCCGGATTCCAGCTTATGCTCCGGTTTTTTGTCAGTCCACCGGCACCCACCAGATTGAGGGGCAGGCTTTGTCCATCACACAAGGTGGTATCATTTACTTTGGTAAGCGACAGGGCAGGTAAAAGATCTATGTAAACACTATCTGCAACCGAGGGCGAACATCCATCGCCAAGGGTAATTTTGTACCATGTGGGTGTGGCTGGTGATTTGGTAATGCCCGAACTGTTTTCGCCCGAACTCCAATTGTAAGTATAGCCCGAGCCTTTGCCTCCATTGGCGTAAGCATCAATCCCAACAGAGCTGCCGCGGCAGATAATGGTATCGGCCGGTGTTTTCAGCACCAATGCCGGATGGGTATACAACCATACCGAATCGGAATGCGATTTTACCGAGCAGCCATCTGTGAGTGTGACTATGTACAAACCTGTATCAGTAAGGGTCACATTTTTTGAAGTTCCGGTACCTAATCCGTTATTCCAGGTAAATACATACCCTGCAGTATCGCCACCTGAGCCTTTTACGGATAAAGCTACAGTTTTTCCAATGCAAACCGGAGTGGCACCCGCCGTTAATACCGCATTCAGCAGCGGTTTCACATACACGGTTTGATAGGCGGTATCGGCTGTTGAGCTACATCCATCAGTTAGAATTACCATGTAAGTAGTTGTATTGGCAGGGGTAACCAGGTTACTGGCATTGGCCGGTAGTCCGTTATTCCATGTGTATTTCCAGGCAGAACTAAGTCCGCCGCTGGCAATGGCTTTCAGGGTAACCGATTTGCCTGCGCAAAGAATGGTATCCTTGCCCAGTTTTACATCCAGAGCAGGGCGCACATCAACCACTATGGTATCGGCCTTGCTTTTGCCCGTGCACACATCCTTTACCAGCAAGTGATAGGTGGTTTTGGTGGTGGGTTTTACAACTAAAATGCGATTATTAGAACCTGTGCTCCAGTTGTATGTAAAGTTGGGTGCAAAACCTCCGGTAATATTTTGATTAAACACCAGCGAGTCGCCCATGCATATAGTGGTGTCTTTACCAAGGTTAAATGCAATGGGTTTGCGAATGCCTTCAAACTGAATTTTAAATCCTTTTCCCTCCTGCAGTGGGTCACTAAACTGTTTTATCCAAAGGGTATTGATGGGTAAGGTTTGCCAGGCACCTCCAAATGGCAGTACATTGCCGGTATAGCCCCCTATTTTATTGGGCACTGAAATTGTATTTTTATACAGGTATAACGAGTCGTAGCCTTTTTCATAATCCAACACCAAAAAGCGGAATTTGATAGAGTCAGCCCCGGGGACAGTCACTTTCAGGTATACGGTTTTTAAAGCTCCGTAATTAGATTCGCCTCCATCGTCATAGATAAATCCCTTACAGCGACTACTTGAGCTATCTACTCCTGTTTTGGGCATCAAAACAGCATTGCAGATATCGGGGGTGCTGTCTATGCGCACATAGTTTACTTTGGTAATGCTGTCCAATTTGTTTTTAAAGCAGGAGGTAGCCACCAGTTTTACGGTAAACTTGCCATAGCTGCCGTAGTTATGACTTGGATTTACATTGGTAGAGGTGCTTAAATCACCGAAATACCATTTACAGCTTTTATAATTATCGCTTAGGTTAGAGAAATTAATGGTGCTGCTGGTGAAACAGCCCAGGGTATCGCCCCTGAAATCGGCTTTCACATAGCCACTATCATACTGGGCACCTACCCCACATACCCACCAGGCATTTGTTACCGCTATAACTTCTTTGCTGCAGGCGCCATACAAATCTGTAGCCGCCATAATGCTAAACGTTCTGGCATCGGAATACTGCGAGTTGGTAGTAAGGTAAACCGTAAGATTGCGATAGGCGATTTTACCAGCTTTGTCAATGCCCAATGAATCTATTTTGAAGGTCCAGCCCTTTTCGTTGGTGCCTTTTGCGCCGTTGGCAATGAGGTAGTACCAGTAATTCTGCACGCCCGAGTTGGTGTGCACCCCTCCATTATCACCCGCACCGGCATACCAGCTTACGCCTTTGTAAAACTTTGGATGCCCGAAAGTATTGGGATTGGTCATACTCCGTATGCCATTGCCCGAAGGAGTAATATCCTCTCCAATGCGCCAGTTCCATTTCGTTGGTCGGGCCCATTGCTCTATAGTGTTTCCAAAAATGTCGGAAAAGCTTTCATTCAATGCCCCGCTTTCGTATGAATACACCAGATTAGAACTATTGGTGGTAACCGCATGGGTAATTTCATGGCCGCACACATCCAAACCGGTAAGGGGGGTAAAGGTGCTGCCATCGCCATCTCCGTATGTCATGCAGGCACCATTCCAAAACGCATTGTTATAATTATTGCTATAATGCACATAACTTAGAATCTTGGCGCCCTTATTGTCGTAACTATTGCGGCCATGTACATTTTTGTAATAGTCATAGGTCATTTCGGCACCCCAATGCGCATCGGGGGCTACTTCATCCTTATTGGCATTGGTATTATTCCAGTAATTATCAGCATCCGTAAAATCTACAGCCGAACCATAGGCAGTGCCCTTTTTCATGTTGTAGGTTTCAATTCCATTGCCCCGGTTCACTTCCCTTAGCCTGTAATTTACCGGTGAGGTACTGTCGGTTTTCATGGGTTTAGTGCCACTGTATTTGGTAACCGCAGTTCCGTTCACTTCGGTATGTAAAATCAAATCCTGCGATGCCAGCACAGCTCCAGTTTCGGCATCTACATAAATGGTTTTTCCGGCCAAGGGCTGTTCGGCATACACTTTAAACCGATAAGCAAGGTGATGGGTGCCGTATAGATTAAAATTTTGGGGGATATAAGTCAGTTGAGCCTTGGGAAACCAGGTAGTATCAGGGTTTCCGGTAAGTTGTTGCAGCATTTGATTCTGACCCGGAACCTGCCAATAATACGTTTCGGCGGGTAAAAAAGCCAAAGCCTGTCGAAGGGCTTCTGCCTCCGTAATTCGAGCCGAACCGGCTAATAGCTTTTCGGGTACTATTTCTCCGTTTACCGATAGGATTTTTCCATTTTGGGTATGAATAATCTGGGTTGCAAGGTCTACCGGGTAATTTTTATAATACTGCTGCGCGCGGTAATGGGTTTGACCCAGTTCATCGGTAAGGGTGTTGTAAATTTTCCATTGTGTGGCATCGGATACCTTTCCCATTTTTACCAAAACAGCATGCCATGATTCAAAATCCGGGCGTGAATCCACCCCAAAAAGAACCAGTTTGGGAGTGCCCAAGGGTTCATTTTGAATCGATTTTACCTGTGCATTTCCAACACTGATAAAGCATGCCCATACTGCCAGGGCAATACTGTGCAACCTCCGCATTAGGCAAAACTAACTTATAATATTGACAAAATCAATAGAATAGCCAAGCCCGGAGGCCATTTTATAAATAAAAAAGTGAATTAGTTACAGTATTCGTCGTAAGCGGCAGCCAGGTTGGCGGCAATTACGTCGGCACTGCGACCTTCAATCAGGTGGCGTTCGATCATATGCACCAGTTCGCCATTTTTGAACAAAGCGATGGCCGGAGATGAAGGTGGATATGGCACCATAAATTCGCGCGCCTTGGCTGTGGCATCCAAATCCTGGCCTGCAAAAACAGTCAGTAACTGATCGGGTTTTTTACCTAAAGCCAGGCTTTTCAAAATACCCGGACGGGCCGAGCCGGCTGCACAGCCGCAAACACTATTTACCACCAGCAAGGCAGTACCCTGGGTGTTTTTCATGGCCGCTTCTACTTCTTCGGCATTGGTAAGTTGGGTGAAACCATTATTGGTGAGCTCGGCACGCATCGGAGCTACAAGCATTTCGGGATAAGGCATATTTTATAGTTTAGAGTTAGGAGTTTAGAGTTTAGAGTTAGGGGTTTAGAGTTAGGGGTTCTGAGTTTATACTGCAAAGTTAGCAAAACATGTTCCAACAAGTACGGGTATGACAAAAATGCAGGTCGGATAGCTGTCCGCCCATTGAAAATGTGGCGGAGGGAATGGGGTATAGCAACAGCCTATCGAAATAAATAAGGTTTAAAGATGGTCGCGGCAGCTTCTGGGAGCAAGGGCAGTTATGTCAAAAATTGGCAAAAAATCCATTAAACATTAAACATTCGGCTGCCCGGCTGTTCATTTTACATTCTACATTTTACATTCTGCATTGGCTGTTATCTGCACTTTGCACTTTGCACGATGCACTCTAAATCATTTCCCCGCTCACATACACTTTCTCCGCATGGTTTTGGCCAAAATAATACGGGATGGTTTGAACTGCATTTTTTTGTCGGGTTGTGAAAAAATCGGCCCGTTTTCCAACGGCCAGTGTACCGCATTCGTTTTCCAGTCTAAGTGCGCGGGCTCCGTTGATGGTGATGGCATTAAAGGCTTCTTCGGGGAGCAAACGCATTTGGGTGCAACCGAGGCTCCATACCATTTGCATATTGGCCAAAGGACTGCTTCCGGGATTGAAATCGGAGGCCAGACAAACAGGTAATCCTGCCTCAATCATACGCCTTACCGGGGTGTAGGGTATTCCCAAAAAATACGAAGTTCCGGGCAGGCCTACCGGCATAGTATCGGCTTGCTGCAGCGCCGTAATTTCTTCCGATTCGCAGTGTTCCAAATGGTCGGCACTCCAGGCCCCCATTTCGGTAGCCACTTGCACTCCACCGGTTAAGCCCAATTCATTTGCATGGATTTTAGAAGGCAAACCCAAATCCAGCGCTGCTTTCAGTATACTTTCTGTTTCTTCAGGGGTAAAAAATCCCCGGTCGCAAAACACATCTACATGGTTGGCCAGATTCTCAGCAGCAACGCGGGGCAGCATGGTACTGATGATATGCGCTACATAACCCTCCCGGTTATTTTTAAACTCAGGTGGCACTGCATGGGCCCCCAAAAAAGTGGATTTAATGGTAATGGGCAATTCGGTTTTCAAACGCGCAATTACCCTTAGCATTTTTAATTCGGAATCTAAATCCAAGCCATATCCGCTTTTTATTTCAAGCGTGGTGGTACCATGGGCCATCAATTTGCGCACATTGCCCAAGGCTTTTTGAAACAATGTTTCCTCATCCATAGCCCGCAGCTTTTGGGCAGAATTGAGAATTCCACCTCCGGCAGCGGCAATTTCCTCGTAAGAAGCACCTTTGATGCGCAGCACAAATTCAGCCTCACGTTCAGTGGCAAAAACTGCATGGGTATGGCTATCCACAAAACCGGGCAATACTTCCATGCCCTGCAAATCGATTTTTTCATCACAAGCAGGCAATTCTCCGTTTCCAACAGCCTCTATCAATCCTGTATTTACCAGCATCCATGCATTTTCGAGGCTATGCACCTCCTCCATTTGGTTGCCTTTTGGAAAAGAAAAATCAGGACTGCCAAGCCCCCAAATTTTGCCAATATTGTAAAATAATTTGCGCATCGCCTGCAAAAAAAGGAAATTTGAGACGGAATGGAACAGAAAACATTGGCACAATGGTTAAAAACACCCATAGAAAAGGGCGAAAATGTATTTATAGCTCCGGGTGCGGTAGCCATTGGTCAAGTAAAACTGGGCCATCAATCTTCAGTATGGTTTAATGCCGTACTCAGGGGCGACACCGATTTAATATCCGTAGGCGACCGCTCCAACATCCAGGACGGCGCAGTGCTGCACGCCGATCCGGGCGACCCCTGCATCATAGGCGATGATTGTGTAATAGGACACGCAGCCATTGTACACGGAGCCAAGCTGGCCCATCACGTGCTGGTAGGCATGCACGCCACAATCCTCAACAATGCCGAAATCGGTGAATTCAGCATCATAGGTGCCAATGCCCTGGTACCTGCCGGAATGAAAATCCCTCCCTACTCCATGGTTTTAGGTGTACCTGCCAAGGTGGTAAAAAACTTAGGACCCGAGGTTGAAAAACGCATCCAGGACAATGTGGATGAATACGTAAACCGCGCAGCGGTGTATAGGGAGCAGGGAGTAGGGAGCAGGGAGTAGGGAGTAGGACAGGTGCGAGGTACGAGGTTAGAGGTTAGAGGTTAGAGGTTAGAGGTTAAAAGTACAGTTTGGCTGACTGCCTCTGAGGCGGAGGTTAGAGGTATCATTTCAAACGGGTGAAAAAAAAGAATAATAGGTGAACAAAATCCAACAGTTGATTTATTCACAGCCTATTTCAACTGTGTCGAAACCCTCTCAAAACAAATTAATTCCAAATAATTCTCTCCTTTGGTAGAGATGTCAGGCTGGGATTCTTACAGCCTGACAGAAAGGTTGGAAGGTGATTCTGCGCAGGGCTGTCAATCGCAGAATCAGGTGAGGTAGCAACCAAGTCAGGCCTGCATGGCGTCAATCAATTATGGCTTCTCAGAAGCCGATTGTCGCCTCAGAAAAAAATGCTTCACCCTGCATTTTAATTCAAATATTTTTGACACATTTACTAGATTAAATAACTGCCTTTCTGCAAAACGAATTACTCTATTCCATTCGATTAAATACTTATTTTTTTATCTACTGTTTTATGATTAAATTTTCATTAAACGAATTTCATAATTTCACTTTTTTTAATATTTTTTTAACTCTAATTTCTACAGTTTGTAGTTAATGCTTTTTTCGATTGGACGTGAGTCTGAATTTCTCATGTGGGAAAATTTCCGACCAAATTCTGCACCTTGTCGTTAATTACCTACAGACATTTTGCGTCGATTATACTAATATTGCATTTCAGGTATGGCGCGTAAAACCAAATATTTTTTCAATCCCAAAAGCCTAGAGTTTGAAAGGGTGCGCGACAATATCCGCTATATTACCTGGCGGGTGGTGGGCTTTACCAGCATGGTTATAGTGCTGGGTATCATCATTGCTTTTATTTTCTCTCGCATGTTTGCTTCGCCCCGCGAACGCCTTTTAATGGATGAAAACAAAGCCCTGAAAAGCCAGATTCGCAGTATTGACCGGCAGGTGGGCGAATTGGATGCGCAGCTCAGTTCACTGAAAGACCGCGACTTAAAGATATACAGGGCTATGTACGAGGCTGATCCGCCAAAACCGGTGGATTACCGCGGCGAGGAATATGCCGAACTGCTTACCCTATCGGAAGGCAAACTCATCCAGCGCCTGCGCCAGAAGCTAGACCGACTGGGCATAGAAGCCAAGGCGCAGGAAGTGAGTTATGAGCAATTGAAAAAACTGATTCGTACCAAGGAACAGGTAATTAACAGCATACCCGCCATACAACCTGTGGCCAATAAAGACCTTACCCGCATGGCCAGTGGCTATGGATATAGGATGGACCCTTTCTATCATACTTTTTCTTTTCATCAGGGCATGGATTTTACAGCAGATTACGGGGCCGAAGTATATGCCACGGGTGATGGTGTGGTACAAAATAGTATGAATGATGGCTGGGGTTATGGAAACCACGTAATTATAAACCACGGTTTTGGCTATACCACCCTTTACGGCCACCTTAGCCGAATTGTTGTGCGCCCAGGACAAGCAGTAAAACGTGGGCAGTTGATTGGCAATGTGGGCAGCACGGGTCGCAGTACCGGACCGCATTTGCACTACGAAGTGCGCAAAAATGGCAATCCGCTAAATCCTGCATTCTTTTACCACAACGACCTGAGCGACGAGCAATACCGCCGCATGCTGGAAATGTCTAAACGCGAAACCAAACGATTTGACTAATGGAAAACGAAGAAATTCCAACACGTAAATATTATAAAATCGGCGACGTTAGTAAAATGTTGGATGTGCCCCCAAGTACACTTCGGTTTTGGGAAAAAGATTTTAAACAGGTGCGCCCAATGAAAAACAAAAAAGGCGACCGGATTTATTCTTTAAAAGACATTGAAATTTTAAAAGAAATTAAATATTTAACCCACGACAAAGGCATAAAAATAGCCCAAGCCAGTAAAAAGGTAAAAACCCCGAAGGAAACTGAAAATCCCAAATACGAACTTGTAAAAAAATTAAGAAACCTGCGCGAAAAGCTGGTTGAATTCAAAGACTCCCTGGATTGAAATTATATACCCTGATATCCCTACTCGTGGCAGCGGGAAAGGTATTCGGTCAGGCAGGTGCAAACTATACTGCACTGGGAAAAAACCTGGCCAATCCTGCCTCTGCATTTGCCCTGGCCAACAACCCGGCCACCGGTATTGAGTCTGGCTTTGAAGCCTCCGTGTTTGGCGGCAAACACTTCACCGGCACAAATATTAACAACGGTGGGTTGGCTGTTGCAGGACGTTTTAAAGCCACTTCCTTAGGTTTCCAGTTCCAGCACCAAGGCACTGAATTATTTCAGCAAAACCACTCTGAAATTGCATTGGGACAAAAAATAAATAGACATATTGCCCTGGGTTTTTCCCTCGGTTTTAACCATACCGTGCAAGCCTATAATTATGGCAACCAAAATGCATTACAGGGCAAACTGGGCGCACAGTTCATGCTTAATTCAAAAATAGATGCCGCAATGGTTTTGGTAAATCCTTGGCAAATAGAAAACAATCCTTTTGTTATACAAAATCAGGTTCATTTTGTTATGGGATACCAGATAAATAACCAAACCAAAATATTTATACAAGCTAAAAATATTCAGGGCGAAGATTTGAATTACGGACTTAGTATTCAGTACAAAATAAAAAATATCATAGCGCATGCAGCCCTTAGCAGCGGTGCCGAACCCGTATCGGCCGGCATACAGATTCAATCCAAAAATTATCGCATTTGTTTGGCTTCATCCTATCATATTTACCTCGGATTTAGTCCTGCTTTTAGTATTCAATGGTGCAAATATTAAAACATAAAATATTTGCTCTTTTAATATTCGGTTGGATTAGTCTGAACCTGCATGCACAGGCCCCGGCAGAAGTGCAGCAAGCCCTGGAAGTATTTCTAGAAAATGCCGAAAGCAATGCCGATTATACCCAGATTGTGGATGAATTAAGTGCGTATTTAAGCAAACCCCTGAACCTGAATACAGCGAGTCAGGATGCGCTTTTCAATTTCCCCTTGATTACTCAAATACAGGCCATTGACATCATCAATCACCGCAATAAAAATGGGTATTTTATTTCGTATGCCGAATTGCAGGTTTTGGGATTTACACCCGAGCAAATTCGCAGTTTAAAGCCGTTTATAAGTATTGAGATTAGCGCCCAGCAGCAATTGCGCAATTTATTAAAAGCCGCAAAAAACGGTCATTGGGAAATGATGAGTACCCATAAATTAAAAATTCCACTTGAGGAAAACACGCATTATTTGGGCAATGCACTTAATCAAAGTTTGCGCATTCGGTATTCCAATGCAGGCGTTTTCAGCGCAGGAATTACGGCGGAAAAAGATGCGGGTGAAGCTTATTGGAATAAGGGTCCTGATTTTTATTCGGCACATTTATTTATACAAAATACTGGCAAAATTAAATCGGTCGTTATAGGCGATTATGTGCTGGGCATGGGGCAAGGATTGGTGATGGGAAGCGGCATAGGCATGGGAAAAAGCGCTTTGGTAATGAATATTAGCAGGGGCCAAAGTAATATCAAACCTTACCGTGGGGTAAATGAATATTTCTTTTTACGGGGTGCGGCCATATCATTAAATTTAAAAAAATGGAATATTACCCTGGCCGCTGCAAAGAACCGCAGCGATGCAAGACTAAAACAGGATAGCAATTTTTCGTATATAAGCGCCCTGGATGCCGATGGATATCACCGCACAGCGGCAGAACAGGCCAACAAAAACAATGTAAGCACCGCATTTACCGGAGCTTGGTTTCAACGTTATAACACACGCGGTTATTGGGGTTTGGGCGGTACGTACCAACTTTCTTCACAACCAGTTATCCCATCCGCAGAACTCTATAAATTATATTACCCCAGTGGAAATTCACTTGCTTTTTTGCATGTGTTTCAAGCCCATAATCTGGGGCGTTTTCATGTATTTAGCGAATGGGCTTATTGCCCAAGCAACGGCACAAAAGCAGCTGTTGCCGGACTACTTACATCTCTAGGTAAAAACGCCGAAATATCGGCGGTTTTTCGTAATTATCAATCCGGTTTTGTGAGCCCATTTAGTACCGCTTTTGGCAATCAAAGTCAGAATGAAAAAGGATTGTACCTGGGTGGACAATTCCATTTTTCGCGAAAAATTTGGTTAAGTATTTATAACGATTTTTGGAAGAACCCATGGCTGGCCTATCGCATTTATGCACCATCCATAAACAGGGATATGCTATGGCAACTGGATTTTTTGCCTGTAAAAAAATCACAGCTATATTTTCGTTATCGGGTGCAACAAAAACCCTTAAATACCTACGAAAATACACCAATGCGTGGCTACAGCTATTTAACCACTCGCAGTTATCGCCTGCATATCGGGCTGCCTGTAACTCCAAAAATAGAAATACAAATGCGGGCTGAAACCAATACTGCCATAAATGCTTCAAACCGATACAACAGCAACCTGGTTTTTCTCCAGATCGGAGGGCGAGCCGGCAAAAGCAAAACTCATATAGTGGCGCGATACAGTTTGTTTCAGGTACCCTGGTATTATGCGCGTATTTATGCATTTGAAAGTCAACTCCAAAACGACTTTGGAACCATGGCCTTTTATGGGCAGGGCAAGGCAGTTTATTTGATTTGTACTCAAAAATTAAGCAAAGCAATGCGCATGGGCCTGCGATTGGCAGATAGCAGAACTATTTCGCCGGGTAAAACTGTGGCTCAGCGAAAACAAAGTATTTTTGTGCAAATAATTTACACCCCGTGAATCCGAAACTATCTGTAAACATAAATAAATTCGCTACCCTGCGTAATGCGCGTGGAGGCAACAACCCCGATGTGGTAAAGGCTGCCATAGACTGTCAGAATTTTGGCGCCGAGGGCATTACGGTGCATCCACGTCCCGATGAACGTCATATACGCTATGCCGATGTGATTGCCCTCAGACCCGTTGTAAAAACTGAATTTAATATAGAAGGTTACCCGGATGAACGTTTTTTACAATTGTGCGAAACTGTAAAACCCGAGCAGGCCACCCTTGTACCCGATCCACCCGATGTGCTTACTTCCAATAACGGCTGGGATACCCTGGCAAATCAGGAATTTTTGAAAACGGCAATAGACCGCCTGCACAAAAGCAATATTCGGGTGAGTATATTTTTAAACCCGGAACCGGCCATGGTAGCGGGTGCTAAAAGTTGCGGTGCCGATCAGATAGAGCTATATACCGAAATGTATGCCAGCCAATTTAAAAACAACAGCCAAGCTGCCATTGCCCCGTATATCGCTACTGCACAGGCTGCATTGGACGCAGGTTTGGGAGTAAACGCAGGACATGATTTAGACCTGGATAATCTGCAATTTTTTGCCCAAAATATACCCGGATTATTGGAAGTCTCTATCGGACATGCATTGGTATGCGACGCCATATACCTGGGATTGCAAAATACCGTGCAGATGTATAAACACAAATTAATAATTCAATAAAAATACACCAAATGAATGCGTTTCTATTTTAATTTTATACTATTTCTTTTATTTATCGGCTCAAAATCCAATGCTTTTGCATGGGGTTTTTTAGGCCATAAAACCATAAACCAGCAAGCTGTTTTTGCATTACCTCCCGAAATGTTTTCATTCTATAAAAAGCATATTGAATACATAACCCAGCATGCAGTAGACCCTGATAATCGGCGCTATTTATTTGAAGACGAAGCCTGCAAACATTTTTTGGATTGCGACCATTATGAAAAGCAATCACCCATGGATACCCTCCCCCATAATTGGTTTAAAGCCGCAGAAAAATACGGGGAAGACAGTTTGCGCGCTCATGGCATTGTCCCCTGGAACACCCTGTTAATGCTCTCCCGACTTACAAAAGCATTTGAGGAAAAAGACCTCAAAAAAATATTAAAATACAGTGCCGATATTGGCCATTATATAGCCGATGCACATGTGCCCTTGCATGCCAGCAGCAATTACAACGGTCAGAAAAGCGGACAGGAAGGAATCCATGCATTATGGGAAAGCCGCATTCCGCAATTATTTATGGATAGTTTTGACCTGCTAACAGGAAGCAGCGCTTATTTAACAAATCCATCTGAATCGATTTGGGAAACCATAAGCGAAAGTTACCGATTGGTAGATTCTGTGCTTACTTTAGAAAAATTCATTAGCCTTAGGCATGACCAAAACAAATACAGCATAGAGCCCAAGGGCCGCAATATGGTGTCCGTTTACTCACCCGGTTTTTGCGCAGATTATAATGCGGCTATGCAGAATATGGTGGAAAAACGCATGCGTAAATCTATACAAATGGTAGCTGCCTTTTGGTACACCGCATGGGTAAATGCAGGGCAGCCTAAACTGGATGAAATTGGAGGTGAAATTGGAGTTGAAAAAGCCGATGAAGAAGCAGAAAAAGCCAAAGATACCCAAAAAATTAAAGGCCGGGAAGAGGCGCCGTAATTGCCTAATTGGTTTATTCTTTGATTCTAAAAATATACCCCTTGCCGTGCAGATTTACTATTTCGATATTTGAATCCGGCTCAAAATATTTGCGCAATTTATTGATATAAACATCCATACTGCGGGCGGTGAAATAATTATTTTCTTCCCATATTTTTAGCAAAGCCATTTCCCGATTCATTACCTCGTTTTTGTGCTGGGCCAATAACTCAAGCAAAGCTGCACACTTAGGACTAAGGCGGGTACTTCCGTGTGGGCCTGTCAACTCGCGAGTATCGGGATGGAAAATAAATTTACCCAAAACATATTCTTTTTTGCGGGTATTTGTTCCAGTTTGATGGCTAAGCATGGCCCTAATCTTATATAGCAATATTTCAGTATCTACCGGTTTTTGCAGATAATCTGCTGCCCCTGCCCTATAGCCTTCCAATATATCCTCACGCTGGTGTTTGGCGGTTAAAAATATCAAGGGAATTTGAATGCCCATTTTTTTAATATTTTGCGACATAGAGTATCCATCCATTTCGGGCATCATTACATCGGCAATACACAGTCCGAAAGCCTGGTTTTTAAGCAATTCCAATCCTTTTTTTCCATCATTGGCCCACTCTACATCCATTGCATGCATGCGCAAAAAATCGGCCAGTACGGGTCCGAAATTAGGGTCATCTTCTACCAGTAAAATACGTTCAGACATGGTTGCTTTCAGGTAAATAAATTTCGAAAATACTACCCTGGGGTGTATTGTTTTTTACGGCAATGCCGCCCCCCATTTGTTCTAAAATATTTTTGCAATATGCCAATCCCAAACCTGTGCCCCGTGTGCTTTGAAGGTTACCTTCGGCCACACGGTAAAAGGGCTCGAAAATATGGGCCACTGCCTCGGTTGGTATTCCCATTCCGTTGTCAGCAAACTGAACCACATAGTTTTGCGCATGTTTTTGTATGGTAATTTGCAAATAGGAATCTACATTTTTATTACGATAATTCAGAGCATTTTCGCAAATATTTCTGCACACATTTTCGAGGTGAAATAAATCTGCCATTACTGTGGGTGAACCCTCAAAAGGATAGAAACTACAATGAAACCCCGCCTGTTTAAAACCAAAATCCATTTGCTGTAATATTTCTGGTATAAATGCATTCAAATCAACCGGATTTAATTTTAATGGCAAATCTCCCTTCTCTATCCGTGCCATTTCTAACATGCGATTTACATGCTGCTCCATGCGTGCTGTTTCGTTGCGCACAATGCCAATATAATGCTCAAGCCCTTTGTTATCCGGATTTTGTAATTGCATAGTTTGGGCACATAAATCAATAGTAGCAATGGGGGTTTTAAACTCGTGCGACATGTTGGTAAGGAAATCGCTTTTTAATTGCATGGTTTTTTGGAGTTTTAGAGATTGTTTATAAATCAAATAAATACCGGCACCAATAAAAAAAAGCACCAGGGCTGAAATAAATATAGAACCCGAAAGTTGTTTCAGAATAAACTGACGTCGATTAGGCGCTTGGACATACAGGGTAGCCGGCTTCCAAAGAAGGTTGTTTTTAAAAAGGCTTCGTTGCTCGGCAGTGGATTTGGATGCGGAATCAAATCCCGGAGATTTGATGGATAGTTTTAGATTCTCGTCGTAAATGCCATATTCTACCGGAAATTCCACACCTGCGCTTTTCAGGTTTTTTTGAATTAAAAATTTAAACGATTGGGCTTCTATGCGGCTGCTCAATGAAACAGGTTCACGACTTAAATCTGAGATTACCTTATCAACCATGGCCTTCATGTCTGGATTGGCTGAATCGGCGCCAAAACGCCAGATTTCCTGTTTATGGGTAATGGTTTTAATATCGGGTGAAAAGCTGCTATCCTCATACACAAAATATTCGCGGTGCTGCAAAGTATCCTTTTGGTAACGACCAGTTATAATGAGATTGTTTTCCAAACCACCCTGTATTTTCTGATTGGACAATTGCTGAATCGTATTTTCCAGGGCAATGGATAGATTCATATCGGCCAATTGGTTGAGGGTATTGTACGAATTTAAAATCCACTGCACCTGCATACCCGCAGACACCAGCAAGGCCAGCGAAACCCCTAAAATCAGGATCAGCGATTTTTTCATACCCGGAAACAAATTTACAATTTAATTTTTGCCCCAAATATTTTTAACTTTTCATTAACAGTTTTTAACCTGGCATTGGCTATTTCGCGTGCAAACAGCTGGTTACTTTGCATCCATTAATATTCACAAACATGAAACTGCACATTATTCCCACGCTTATTGCGCTTACTTCTCTGTTTCAACTGAATGCGCAAACCCCGGAAATGAAAAAAACCGAAAAATTTACCATCAAAATCCGCAAAGAAGTAAATGGCAAAACCACCCTGGTAGATACCACATTTACATCCAATGCAGATTTGGACAAATACTTAAAATCCATGTCGATAGATTTTATGGACAACCCACAAAGCAAAACTGCCATGACGCTAAAAAATACCGAAATTAAATCCATGGACTTTTTGCTAAATGATAGTTTTTTGGCCCAAAACATTGCCGACTCTAACATATACATTATGAATGACGGGGTAGATACCCTGCGAATCGGCACTACCACTTTTATTCGCAAACACGGACCAAAAAATTCCGGCGAGCCCATTATTTTCAATAGCAACGACCAAACTATGTACATCTATGATGATAGTTTTCCGGAGAAGTGTAGATGTGCTAGACCTGGATCAAAAAGACAAGGCTGTGTTATTCCCCGATAAACAACCTAAAAAACTGGAGCTAAATGATTTTACAGTAGCGCCGAATCCCAGCGATAAGAAAGCAGTAATCAGCTTTACAGGTAAAGAAAACACAGCTTTACTAAAGGTGTTTGACCAAACAGGAAAATTAATTACTGAAGAAAATATCCAGGCAGAAAACCAGCATTTTACCCATACCATGGATGTAAATAACTTGCCGGCTGGCACCTATTATATACAGGTAATTCAGGGTAAAAATACCTTCTCAAAAAAACTATTAATCACCCGTTAATACTTCATAATCTGAGCAATGCTTTCTCTAAAAAGGAAGCTAAAAAGGGCTGGTTTTTACCAGCCTTTTTTTATCGGATAAGATTGATACTTCCGTTGAGGGTTTTTAATTTTTTATCGCAATAATCACGGTAAGAAAACTGGTAGAAATAAGTGCCCGTCGGTAGTTCAGCGCCCGTATTATCAACCTTTCCATTCCATGCATAATAAGGATTTTCGCTGTAAAAAATACGTTCGCCCCAGCGGTTAAATATTTTTAATTCAAAACTCTCATATCCATAAACCGGCACTTTGTAAGTATCATTATATCCATCGATACTGCCGGGCGTAAACACATTGGCCAGGTAGATGCCATTATGTAAAACAATATCTCTGCAGCTTTTTAAATTGCAATAGTTGCCTTTATCAAAATACAAACAAATGGTTTTTAGGCCCGTATCCTGCCCGAAATCATGCTGCAAATCTTTGCTTCGGGCCAGAAATATTTGTGTGGTATCGGGCTTGTTTTGCAGGGTCCAGCGATAATCGTTTCCATCGGGGCCCTGGGTGTTTTCAAAATAAATTACCGGCGGCCTGGATTTATCACAATCCTGCTGAAAATCCGGAACAAAATCTAGCACTGTAATGCGTTTTTCTGCGGCATTTACGCATCTGGTTCCCGGGGGTTTATCCGCCCTTAATTGAATTATATAATTACCCCCCTTTTTGTATTTATATGTAAAATTTTCATAGGGTTTGGTAAACGTATCTTTATTCCCCATATCCCATTTATACAGGGTAGAATAGGTGGTATCGGATAGATTTAATACCGGAAAAGAATCGTTTTTGCAGATGGTATCTGGAATATCAAAAGCCGAAAAATAGCCCGGATAAACTGTGATCCGCAGTTGATTTTGACCGGGAGATGGATAACGGATGGAGCAGTAATATGTGCTGCCGGTAATATCATTTTTAAAACTATCTCCACCGGTAATATGGGCAAAATATACCCCTGGTTTTTTATAGGTGAAATTCACATTGGTATCTTTGGTGGTGCTGTAAAAAGTATTATTCGGATCGCCAAATTCCCAAATAAAATTGCCTGTATTTTTACTCAAATTTCCAAAATCTACACGCAGCGGTGCGCAACCCATGGAGTCGAACAATATTTTGGCGGCAACCTCCGGACCGCGCACTTTAAAGGTGCGGTAGCTTGTATCTTTGCAACCTCTTTTGGTTGTTACAATCAGCTGGGCTGTAAAAGTGCCGCCAACCGGATAAATATGGGCCGGATTTTTCATATTTACCGGAGCACTTCCATCACCAAAATTCCAGGTCCATTTTACAATTTCGCCATTTACTGTGTCGCCTACAACATGGGAAGAATCGAAATACTGCCTGATTTCGCTGCAATAAATTGTGGGTTGAGTCTTAATTCCGGCTACGGCTTTAGACATTACTACCAACTTGTTGTATTCGGTAACACAACCCGAGGTGCTAACGGCGCGCAGTTTAACAGTATAGTTTCCAAACTTTTTAAATGTATGGCATTTGCTAAAACCACTGTCCTTGGTTCCATCGCCAAAATCCCAGTATATTTTCCCTAATTTACTGGTGCTGGTCCATTTGTTTTTTCCATCGTAATCCTGCACCGTATCGCGGAAACAAATTTTATCGGTACACGAAAAAAGAGCTGCAAACCGGGTGTAATAACCAAAGTTTATAGGCACTGCAAATTTGGCTGTGCAGCCCGATTTGGGTGTTAATACCACTTCAATTATATAATCCCTCGCTACTTTATAGGTGTGGGTAAGAACGGGTAATTTTGCAACCGTATCGGTATAATTACCATAATTAATTAGCATATCGCCCCAGTCTACCGACATTTGCATGGGTTGATACCATACCGAATCTTCAAACTTAATTTCAGCTTTACTGGGATTACAATTTCCCAATTTTTTTACCGTGAATTTTGCATTGGGTTTATACATTACAAAAACACCGTTTTTAAACGTATCAGCAACCCAGCCGCGTCCAGGTCTGATATAGTCAATTACCAGTTTCCCCTTTCGTTCAGTCCACACCGTATCGGGGTCGTAATAGCGCAAAAATATGGGGCTTTTGTAACCGGGTGTATTGTATTTATATCCTTTTAATGTACCCTGAAACGAAAGCGTATCTACCTTGCCTTTGGTATCGGTTATTATATAATTTTTTAATTTAATTTTTTTCAATAATAAATCCGAAATATTAAAGCTGGCAAATTCGTCCATGCATATTTGTTTTTTAACTATAAACGGATTACAGAATTCAGTTCGGGCCATTTGCATGACGGTATCCGCTTCACATAATGTTGTTGAATCGAATAAAGTTAAACGCACATAAAAACACTCTGCTTTTCCAAAGTAATGCCAGGCAATTGTATCTTTAGAATAATTGCAATTGGTAAGCGGAAACTGATTCTTTTTAGCCCAGGTGGTGCAGGCAGTGGCATATCGATCGTTAAAACTCCAAAGTCTGCGTATGCGGCTGCCGGGGACGTTCTTACTTAAATCCTGCACCCAAAGTGTATCAATTACTTTGGCCCTGAATTCATTTTTAATTATGGCTTTGATATTAAAAATCGAAACAAAAAACGAATCGGTATACGTCATTGGACATGGAACATTGGTTGAGATTTTTACATAATTCCAGCCCACTTTGGCATTAAAAATGGTTATAAAACTAGCTTTGCCCAGTTTATTTCCGTTCATTTCCCAATCTACCGGTGTACCTGCATTAAAACTAATACCTGCATTTACCTGACTGGTGCAAATTTTACGCATTGCTACGCCAAAACTGATTCCCGAATCGGCAGACCGCACCTTGGTTCGCACGGTATCTTTACAACCATATTCATTGGTTACAATGCCATTGAAAAAGGCAATATCTCCCCGGCGAATTTTTTTACAAAATTTAGTACCGGTTCCTAATACTGCATTGGAAGGGTCAACTTTCCATTGATAATTAAACGACTTTCCATGCGTGGCGCTGGCAGTAAAACAATAGCGGGTTGAATCACAACTGTAAACACTGTCGTGGGTGGCTGTAATAATCGGTGAGGGTACAATGTGTACTTTATATTTAAAGGTTTTGTCTTTACAACCTGCGCTATCGGCCAATTCATAGGTTTGCTCAAATACACCGGTATCGGCATAATGGTGACACCAGCTATTTCCCAAAGGGGCCTTTACCTTTGTAATGCCTCCATCGCCCCAAAGTATGCTGAGCGAGTATAAACCCTCGGAGGCCTTTTGCATTAGGTTTTTCATGCAAATAAGATTGGATTTGCTGCATGAATCTGAAGGCATGATTAAGGAGGCCCGTGCGCGCGGATTTGGCAATATTTCTATTGTATGGGTATCGCTGCATACTCCGCCACCATTGAGTGTAAGAGAGCAGGTAACAAGCACTTTGCCGCTTGAGGTAAAAATTTGGGTAGGCCCTGAATTACTGCTATTCCCGTAAGTACCAAAATTCCATGCATAGCTGCTAATTGTGCCGCTAGCATTGATACTAAAACTAACCAAATCGCCTACACAGGCTTTACGGGGTGCAGATATAAAACATTGCCCGGAAAGCGCCGTCCACAACGAGGAAAATAATAAAATTGTAAGTATCCTTAAACGCATTCCTATAATTATAGACGCCAATCCAAGCCAAACGTTGCCAGAATTGGTGTACTTATATTCTCACACAATTATAACAGAACGCGGTTCAATACCCAAGGATGGCTCAATTAAAAATTAGGCTTCATGCTGTATTTCTCGTAAAACTCAAGAATTACATCCACCGCTTCATCGGCAGTATCTACCAACTTAAACAAAAACATATCCTCTTTGCTTATATACTCTTCGGTTTTAAGTAGCGATTCGGTAATCCAGTCGAGCAATGGAGTCCAGAATTTACGGTCTACCAATACAATGGGATACTTGGCCCTTTTATCGGTTTGCACCAGGGTGAGGGCTTCAAAAAACTCGTCGAGGGTGCCAAATCCGCCGGGCAGCACAACAAATCCCTGGGCATATTTCATAAACATCACCTTACGCACAAAAAAATAGTCGAAATTCAACGACTTATCGTTGTGCTGGTAGGGATTTGGGGTTTGTTCAAAAGGTAGGTTGATGTTAAGTCCTACGGATGCCGAACCGCTCTCTTTGGCTCCTTTATTCGCGGCTTCCATAATTCCAGGGCCACCTCCGGTGATTATGCCCAAACCCGATTTGCCCAGCTTGTAGGCAATGTCTTCGGCTAGTTTATAATGTGGGTTGGTGGGCTTAGTGCGGGCTGAGCCAAAAATACTTACACATGGACCAATCCGGGCCAGATTCTGGTACCCATCCACAAATTCGGCCATTATTTTAAAAATGCTCCAGCTCATGGTGCTGGCTACTTCTGGCCAGTCTTTATTGGCAAATGCTTTCTTAATCCTGATTTCGTCCTGGGGTGTTAATTCCTTCGTCATAATTATCTTATATTACTGGTTTGTTTTACAAAACAGGCAATGCCTTTGCTTCAGGCACTTCCTATCAATTCATTACAGATTAGAGGCTGGTTACCCTCATTTCAATGCGGCGATTGCGCGCCCTACCCTGCTCAGTGGCATTGTCGGCATCGGGTTGGGGCCTTGTAGCTCCATAACCTTTTGCAGTTACACGCTTGGCATTAATTCCCTTGGAAATCAGGTATTGCATTACCGATTTGGCGCGGTTTTCACTCAAAACCTGGTTGTGATCGGCACTGCCCGTATTGTCGGTATGACCTTCAATGGCTATAGTCATGGCCGGATTGGCACGCAACAAGGCCAATACCTTATCCAGCTCGGCATAACTCTCTGATTTTAAATCGTATTTATCTACGTCAAAAAAGATGTTGTTGAGCACAATGGTTTTATCGCTTTTAATGGCTTTAAGCATAGCTGTAACCACAAATGGGGAATCGATGCTACCGGCAGTGGGCTGAAAATTGGCAGAATAAAACAGGTAGCCCTTGCGGTATACATTCAATCCGTAATTGCCCCCTGGCTCCAGGGTGGTAAAAAAGCTGAACGATGAATCGCTAAGCACTACGGTATTGGTTTTTAAATCGGTAACCACAATGCGGGCGGTAAGGTCTTCTTTTAATTCCTCATCAATAACTTTACCCAACACATAGCTAATGGGGCCCGGGCGTTTATCAGGTGCCAGGTCGAAACTGTAAATATCTACCCCTCCAAATCCGCCTGGGCGGTTAGAGCTGAAGTAAGCTTTCTCTCCTTTATATTCTACATACAATCCGCGCTCATCGGCATCGGTATTAATGCCTTTGCCCAGATTTACCGGGGTTTGCCATTCCCCATCTGCCCCTTTGCGGGTTAAGAACAAATCGTGCCCACCCAAACCCGGATGCCCGTTGCTGGAAAAATACAGGGTGCGGCCATCGTAGTGCAGGAATGGGGCTTCTTCATCATCGGCGGTGTTTATGGTTTTACCCAGATTTTCGGGCGTTGTCCATTTGCCATTGGCAAAATGCGAAATGTATAGGTCTTTGCCACCATAGCCCCCATCGCGTGCGCTGGAGAAAATGATGGATTTGCCATCTGCGCTAATGGCAGGGGTAGCATCCCATTGGGTAGAATTAATTTCTTTGCCCATATTCATGCGCTTGCCCCATTGCCCGGTGCTGGGCGTGTAGTAGCTGTAAAACAAATCGCAACTGCCAAATCCGTCCTGGTTGCATACTGTAAAGAATATAAAACGCCCGTCGGGGGTAACCGATGATGTGCCCTCATTGTCGGGGGTATTGATTTTGCCTGGCAGGGGTTGGGCCAAACTCCATCCTGTATCGGTGCGGAGGCTAATGTAAAAATCTTCCTGGTCGGTCATCAATCGGGTAACGATGAAATATTTCCCATCAATGGTCATTCCAGGCCAGTATTCCCAGTTGGCCGAGTTTATACCCGGGCCCATGTTTTTAATATTGAGCACAGCAGCGCGGGCGGCTTCCTCTTTGGCAAACTTGCATGATTCGCCCAGTTTTTCGGCATCTTTTTGCAACTTGGCGCTGGCACCATCCTTTTTCTTATCGAATTTAGGATCCTTGGTTATGGCATGAAATTTTGCCAGTAAACCCATGGCTTGGTCATACTCTTCCAACTCGTACAAATACTTGGCATAATAATAATAAGTATTCTGGTACAAAGGATCGGCTTTAATGGCCATGCGATAACACTTGCAGGCATTGGTGCTATCGTGGTTTTTCTCATAGATATAAGCTTTCAGCGACCATGCATCGGCATAGTTGGGGTCAATTTTAATGGCTTTGTTCAGGCAGGCCAGGGCTTTATCCTTATTTCCTTTTTCAAGTTCAACATTGGCCTGGTCGAATTGCTTAAGGGCTTTTGTATTCTGTGCACAGGCAGTCAGGCTAAAAAGCGAAAAAAGTACGATTGTGAGTATTCTCATCAGTTATGCAGTCTCTAATATTATACCAATTATTTCCATTTAAAAGTTTGGATGAGGTGTTCCACATCCTGCCTTATAAATTCATATACCGGAGCAATGCTGTCCTGCTCGGTTTGGCGATTGAAATACAGGGCCCCTCTGAAAAAATTATGGGCACTGTCGGTAAGATAAAAATTCAGATTGGTGGCGGTATTGCCTTCTATCTTAAACATTACCCCGCTTACATTTTTTTGGTTGCTGCTGATTGTTTGTTCCAAAATATCATCGGCCCGCTGAATATGTTTATTTACCAATTTGCGGGTGTCATATACCAGCGAATCGAAAAATGCCCAATTTGAAAAGTTGTAATGGGTAATGTGCAGGGTAGCGTTGAAAGGTTTAAAGTTAAGATTATACCAGGTAGCTTCGGTGGTAAGATTGCTATTGGTATCCTTTTCCATTTTGGCATAAATTGGAATTTCAAAAGCATAGGGTAATTTCAGACTATCGAAATACCGGTACTCCCTTTTGGGAAATTCCATACGCGGATAACCGTGGGGCTTGGGTACATAATCATTACTACCCGCACACCCCACTATCAGCAAGGCAACTACAGGCAGTATTTTATTCATCATCGGGCTTCTCCATTTTAATATCCGCTTTTACGCGGTGCACCCGACGCATATCGGCTGCATCTATAGTAAACGTAATTTGGTTATGGATTATTTCTTCGCCTGCCACTGGAATTTTACCTGCAATTTCGGTAATCAGTCCGCCCAGGGTATCAATATCCTCGTTCACACTGTCGAAATAATTTACCGGCATTTGGGTAATACGCAAAAAGTCTACCAGGGGAGTTTTGCCCTCAAATAAATAGGAGTGTTCGCCAAGTCGGCTGTACTGCTGGTTTTCTTCGTCAAACTCGTCGTTTATTTCGCCAAAAACCTCCTCCATAATATCTTCCAGGGTGGCAATGCCTTTGCTGCCCCCAAACTCATCAACTACAATGGCCATGTGATTGCGGCTTTGGCGAAACTCGTGCAGCAGATCGTCGATTTTTTTATTTTCAGGCACAAAATGCGGACTGCGCTGCAGTTTTTTCCAGTCGAATTCGGGTCCTTCGTTTAAAAACGGAAGCAGGTCCTTCATATTCAGGATACCGGTAATCTGGTCGAAATTTTCGTGGTAAACCGGCATGCGCGAAAAACGCAATTTGCGCAACTCGTCCAGCACTTCGGTAAAATTCATAGCATCGTCGAGGGCTGAGACATCCATTCTTGGGCGCATAATCTGGCTTACCTGGGTTTGGGTAATGTTTACGATCCCTTTCAGTATTTCTTTTTCCTGCCGGGCATCGGCCTCATTGGCGGTTATGTCTATGGCATGGCTAAGTTCTTCGGGGGTAAGCTCGGGGGTTTTCTGGCGAATGCGTTTTTCTAAAAAGGTGGTGGTTTTCACCAACACATTGGTAAAAGGCCAAAGGATAAACATAAAGAAACGCATAGGATAACCCAGAAAAAGAGCCGATTTGCGGTAATGCTGGGTAGCATACACTTTGGGCATTACCTCGCCAAATACCAGTATAATCATGGTAACCACTATGGCATCGATAAAAAAGCGCAGCAAGGGGTTATGCTCAATATCCATAATCATTTCGATGAAAAAAGATGAGAGCACTACAAATGCCACCATTCCCAGGCTGTTTACCACCAAAACGGTAGCTAGCAGGTGTTTGGGAGAGGCAAGCAGATAGAGAATATTTTTGGCAGCCTGTCCTTTCTGCGCGCGCAATTCTTCCAGGTCGCTTTCGCGGTGGGAGAAGAAAGCATTTTCGGCAGAGCTGCAGATAGCACTTAAGGCCAGGCAGCCCAAAAGGCCAAAGCTAAGGCCCAGCAATGCCGAAACATCGCCATTTTCAAGGGTTTTGAAAATTCCGGTTAGTAATGTGGTAAAGACGGGACCGCTGTCGTCCATGGAGTCTTATTTAAATAAATTAGAATGGCAGCTCGTCGTCTACTGAATTATCAGCAGCCTGGAAGTCGTCATTCTCACCGCCTTGTCCGCGTTCAAAAACAGGCTGATTTTGGGTGGGGCTAAAACCGCGCTGGGCATCCATATCGCTTTCGCCGCGGTTCATTCCGCCCATCATTTGCATGGTGAGCACGCGTATTTTTTTTACCTGTTTTTCTACACCTTCAGGATCTACATATTTATCGGTGCGGATTTTTCCTTCTACATATATAACGCTGCCTTTGCGCAGGTATTTTTCTGCAGTGCGGGCCTGATTGTCCCAAATTTCCAGGTTGTGCCACTCGGTACTTTCCTTGCGGTTACCTTCTTTATCGGTATAGTAATCGTTGGTAGCCAGTGTAACATTGCAAACAACGCGGCCGTTGTCTAATTGTTTAATGAGTGGGTCTTTGCCCAATCTTCCCAGTAAAATGACTTTGTTTATCATGTATTCTTATTGTTTATGTGTTGCGAAACCCTTTTTCACCAGATATTTATGCATGAGGCGGTGAACGGGGTATTGATTCAATGCTGTTATACTTACTTTGATGAAACCTTTATTTTGTGTTACAATAATAGAGGGGTTTCCTGATATATGCCAAAATCTGGCAAAAATTGTTTGGTGTGTGAGCTGATGCTTTTCTTCAAAACAGTCTAAAACCTTGGCTGCGTTTGGATTCTTCAGCAATTTAAATATTTCATCGCCAGGCTTTTCACTGTTGTCTGCCACAGGATTTTCGAAGTTTGGAAACTCATATAACCCCTTCCATATATTACTATGGTCGCGCCTTTGAATCCAGGTTTCACCCTTCCATTCCAGAAAAACGAAGTCTACAAAGCGATCTTTGGGTGCTTTTTTACTGTTTTTCACCGGTAATTTGCTTTGCAGGTTTTGATCAAAAGCCACACAGTTTTCCTGCAAGGGGCATTCGGCACATTTTGGGCTGGTAGGTAAACACACCAGAGCCCCCAATTCTATAAAGGCCTGGTTAAAATCTCCCGGTTTAAAACCTTGCATCCATTCGGTAAGAGTTTGGGTAATCATTTTTACGGTAGCGGGTTTATCTACCGAATCGGCAATACCCAGGTAGCGGGCTGCAACCCGTTTTACATTTCCATCCACGGCTGCGTAGGGCAAATCGAAAGCAATGCTACCGATAGCAGCGGCGGTATAATCGCCAATTCCTTTCAAGTTTCGGATTTGGTTGTAGGTTTTGGGAAATTTTCCTTTGTATTGATTTTGAATGGTTTTGGCAGCAAAATGAATATTTAATGCCCTGGAATAGTAGCCCAGACCCTGCCATTTTTTAAGAATTTCGCTTTCCGGAGCATCGGCTAGTTTTTGGAGGGTGGGAAATGCCTCCAGGAATGTCATGAAAAAGTCAATTACTTGGACCACCCTGGTTTGCTGTAGCATAATCTCCGAAATCCATATGTGATAAGGGTTTCGGGTATTTCGCCAAGGTAAGTCACGCCCGGTTTTGGCATACCATTGTAGTAATTTTACTAAATTTTTTTGCATGATTTGTGCAAAAAACGTCAGGAATTAGGTTATTTAGCAGAATATTTATGACCAAATCAGAAATAGTCAACGAAATCGCCGTACGTACCGGCCTTGAAAAAACAGCGATTGCTGAAACTTTGGACAACTTCTTCGTAGTGGCTAAGAATGCAATGGTATCCGGAAACAACTTGTATCTGAGGGGTTTCGGTACATTCGAACTTAAAAAACGCGAAACAAAAGTGGCCCGCAACATTAAACGCAATACCAGCCTGGTAGTGCCTGCACACTATGTTGCCAGATTTAAACCTGCCAAGGAATTTGCAGTCCAGGTAAAGAGCAGTAAGGAACTTTCCAACCGCCTAAAAGGCAAATAAGTATTTCTTACTGCCCGGCCTTACTTAAATTTGCATCGTGGATTCAACCAAACGCCACGTATGGATGGTATTGGCCTTCGCTGCTGCGCTGGCTTCCGTATTAGTAATCAACCGGTGGAAAAGCCCTACCGGCACCCTTGAAGCACCCAAACAGGAAATGCCTCAGGCAGACAATGGCTTTGAAAGCCGACCTATAGGCAATGGGGAATTTTTTGCCCAGGTTTTTAAGGATGTAAAACCGCCTGTATGGGTAGGAAGCCTGCTTGTGAAAGAACCTTCCACCCTTGTGCAGGATTCTTTGCTGCGGCTGCAACGCTGGGCCCTAGAAACCCAGAATACAGCCCTGGAAGCTTGGGTAATAGGGCAACTGGCGGAGCAAAAACCCACCGAGGCCAACATTACGGAAGCTGCGCGCAACTTTATTTTCTCGGCCACACAGATTACCGAAAATGCCATTATCAGTTCGTACCTGTACCAATCGGGTAAGAAAATGATAGATCGTGGGATGAAACTCAACGACAAAAACATCCCCTTACGCAATGCATTGATTACGTATTTAAGCATTTACGAAAATGCCCCTATGAAATTTTTAGGGGTGCTGCGCGAAACCTTAGCCATTGATAGTACCAATGTAGAAACCCATTACATCCACCTGGGTTTGCTCAAAAAATCGGGACAATGGAAAAAAGCGCTGGATAAATGCCAAAAATTAATATCTTTGCAGCCCCAAAATCCAGAATGGTTGTTTGAAGCAAGTGACCTTTACGGACAGCAGGGCGACTCGGTGAACGCCAAAGTTTATTTAAACCTGGCAGTGAAAGCCCGAAACAACCAGAAAAAACAATAATAGTAAAGATATGCCAAGCGGAAAAAAAAGAAAACGTCATAAAATCGCCACTCACAAGCGTAAAAAACGTTTGCGTAAGAACAGACACAAGAAAAGGTAATCGGAGCTTAGAAGGTCCCTATTTTGTCCAACGAATTAATTATACAAAAAAGTTCGTCGGGGATTGAGATTGCCTTATTAACCGAGAAAAAACTTACTGAATTTCATCGCGAGTCGGCAGACTCCTCCTTCCAGGTTGGTGATTTTTACCTCGGTAAGGTTAAGAAAATTTCCCCGGCCCTGAACGCCGCCTTTGTTGATATTGGTGCTGAAAAAGACGCTTTTCTCACCTATTTCGACCTGGGCCCGAATGTGAACTCGGTAAAAAAGTTTGCCCGCCTGGTGCAGGAGGGTGGCTCGGCTTCTGTAGAGCTGGACAAGTTTGTTTTAGAACCCCAAACCGTTAAAACGGGTAAAATTACCCAAATCCTGAAAACCGGCGAAAAAGTGCTGGTACAGGTGCTTAAAGAACCCATTGCCAATAAAGGCCCCAAAGTTACCTGCGATATCAGCCTGGCAGGTCGCTACTTTGTGCTGGTTCCTTTTTCCAATTCCATTTCTATCAGCCGCAAAATCGGCAGCCCCGAAGAAAAGAAACGTCTGAAAGACCTGGCCAATAGCCTGCGCCCAAAGAATTTTGGCGTTATCATTCGCACTGTATCTGAAGGAGTGGATATCCAGGATCTGGATACAGATTTGCGCAATCTGGTAAAAAAATGGGATACCATGGCCACACAGCTGAAAAATGCCAAACCTGCATCTCTGGTGCTGGGAGAAGGCAACAGGCTGCAAACCATGCTGCGCGATTTGCTCAACGACACCTTTACTATGGTGGCCGTAAATGATGCCGATCTTTATAATGAAGTAAAAAAATACCTGCAGCGCATTTCGCCCCAAAGCGAAAAAATTCTGCGCCATTACCAGGGCAAAGCCAATATTTTTGATCAATACGGGGTAAACCGTCAGATTAAATCTTCGTTTGGCAAAAGTGTTCCTTTTAGCGGTGGTGCTTATCTGGTGATAGAGCATACCGAAGCCCTGCATGTGATAGATGTAAACAGTGGCAATACTTCTTTCGACCCCAAAAGCCGTGAAGAGAATGTATTGAAGGTAAACCTGGAAGCTGTAGACGAAATAGCCCGCCAGATCCGCCTAAGGGATATGGGAGGCATTATAGTGATTGACTTTATCGACATGCGCGACCAAAAACACCGCAGCGAACTGTTCAACACACTACGTCAGGCCATGAAAACCGATCGCGCCCGCCATACCATTTTGCCAATGAGCAAATTTGGATTGGTACAAATTACCCGCGAAAGGGTAAGACCGCAGTTGGAAATCAGCAATACCGAAATATGCCCTAGCTGCAATGGTACCGGCCGCATAGAAAACAGCGTACAATTGCTGGACAGGCTCGAAAATAACGTTACCTACCTATGGGAAAATATGAACCATAAGCACCTGAAACTGCGTGCGCATCCCATGGTTATTTCCTATATCCGATTTGGTTTCCCTTCACGTCGCATCAAATGGTGGTTTAAATACCGCAGATGGCTGAAACTAAAGGCTGAACCCGGATTTCAGCTTACCCGTCTTGAATTTCAGGACAGCCATGGCCACCCGATTGTGGGTGAATAAAGGTACATTGCCAGGCTAATTTTCCAACGTCTTTTACCGCATTTTTTTAATCTGTTGCCGCAAATAATTCCAATGCCGTTTAATCTGGCATAAATTCGTTTTTCGGATGGAGCTAAAAAGCAAACGAAATACATGGATGATGGTGCTGGGCAGCCTGCTTTTTTTAATGCTGCCTGTGCTGGCCTCGCCCGATTTGCTTACTACGCGCAATCTTTTTGAAATACCCGGTTTCAGAAAAGATATGGCCATGTTTGCCGTGCTGCTTATTTATTTTCATCTCAATTATTACCTTATTATTCCACGCTTTTATTTTACCCAAAAATACCTTTGGTTTTCTATTATTACAGTATTGAGTTGCATTGCATTAATCCTCATAGCCAATGCCTTTCATGGCCCGCCCCGCATGCCTTCGCACCACCCTGGAATGCCTAAAAAAACGCATTTATTATATTTTTTAAACATCCATTTTTTTAGATTTGTGGCTGTATTTGTTTCATCGCTATTATTAAGGGTTTTTAACAAATGGCGCGAAGCTGAAAAGAAAAAAACCGAGGCCGAATTATCCTGGTTAAAAGCGCAGATTAATCCACACTTCTTTTTCAATACTCTCAATACCATTCACGGTTTGGCACTTATGAAATCGGAAAAAACCACCGATGCCATATTGCGTTTATCGGGTTTGATGCGCTATGTGCTGCAGGAAGCCAACGACCAGTTTGTACCCTTAGAAGGTGAAATAAATTACATTCAAAATTACTGCGATTTACAAAAAATAAGATTCGGAGATTCGGTTCAATTGCAATTTGAAACACACGGCAATGCGCAAGGCGTCCAAATTGCGCCCATGCTATTGATTCCGTTTATAGAGAATGCATATAAATACGGCGTAAATCCGGAATCGCCCGGAATTATTGATATAAAAATTGAAATTCACAAGCATGAATTGCGATTCAAAGTGAATAATAAAATTACCGGAATTGCCACTGATTTAGAGGGATCGGGACTGGGAATTGAGAATACTAAAAAACGCTTGAATCTATTATATCCCGGTAAACATGAATTAAAAATTACACCCGAAAATGGTCATTATTCGGTAGATCTGAAAATAAATCTGGTATGATAAACGCCATAGCCCTTGATGATGAAGCCATTGCTTTAGAGGTAATAAAACATTATGCCGCCAACGCTGGCAGCGAACGTTTAAATCTGCTTTCTACCTTTACCCGCCCTACCCTGGCCATGGATTTTATCAAAGAAAATAAACCCGATTTATTGTTTTTAGATATTAATATGCCTTCGCAAAATGGAATGGAATTATCCAAATTATTGCCCGAAGGAACCATGATTATTTTTACAACAGCATATAGCCAATATGCTGCAGAAAGCTACGAACGATTTACTGTTGATTATTTAGTAAAACCCTTTACCTACGAACGTTTTTTACAAGCCCTGGAAAAAGCAGAAAAGCACAAAGCCCTTCTGCGCATGGGGCAATCCGGACCTACCGGAACAATACAAATTAAGGCCGATTATAAAACCTATAATGTGGCATTAAAAGATGTAATTTATGTGCAGGGAATGGATGATTATGCCCGCATTGTATTGGAAAATGAACGACCCATAGTGGCCAGGGTAACCATGAAAAAAATGGAAACCCTGCTGGGTGAAAAAGATTTTATACGCTGCCACAAATCCTATATTGTAAATAAGCACAGGGTGCTGCAATTCAACTCACGGGAGGTAACCCTGGGAGATAAAAAACTACCGGTGGGTAAATTGTACGAAGAGCCCCTATTGCAGGCACTTCAATCCCAAGGCTCTTGAAAAAACTGAATAATTCTGCCGGAAATTTGCAAGTTTCCATATCGGATTCGTAAATTGCCGCAATGCCTGCAATTGCAACAATTACAAGATTTACCCCAGAAACTTCGTTATTCATTCAATTTAGATAAAACACCATGAGAGAATTGGAAGATTTACTGTATAGATTTATTATAGATATAGCCTCCGTGGCTGTTTTACTGCGCAAAGTGTACCTGCCTATACACACCAAAAAAGAACATATTTTCACTTTTGTGGTATTAAATATTATCATTTTTTTAATCTGTTATTTATTAAATTCTGTTGAACTTTCCATGGGCGCTGCTTTTGGTTTATTTGCTGTTTTTTCAATGCTGCGGTACAGAACCGAAGACATTGGAATTAAAGATATGACCTATCTTTTTTTAATGATTTCGATAGGTTTGGTTACAGCCATAGCCAAACTAACAGGAAATATGGATGAACTGGATTTTGCCTATTTAGCCGGAATCAATGTATTATTAATTTTGGTTGTATGGATTTTGGAAAAGAGCACAAATGCCAAATTTGAAAGGGTAAAACTGATTACATTCGACAAGTTGGAACTGATTCATCAATCGAAAAAAACAGAATTAATTGCCGACTTGCGAGAACGAACCGGGCTGGATGTGGCGGATGTTGAAATTGTGAAGATAGACTTTGTGCGAAACAGTGCCTCGCTGAAGGTTTACTATTCAAAAGAAAATAAGCCCAACTAGCGCTTAAACTTGCCTTAGATAAAGTATGCCACGCGGTATACACAGCTGCGGTTTAAATTGATTTTTGTTTTACACCGGCATCGCGTAAATTTGGCCGGTAATGTCTAAAAACCTAAGCGAACTTTCCGGCAGAAAAGGACTCGAACAAAACCTGTTCGAAGAGATTGGTATACTGGCCCGTAAAACCGGCACCCCATCGAAAGAAGAACTGGAAAAACTGGCCGATGAATTTCTAATAGGCAAAGCCAACACCTATGGTACGGCCAGCTTTTACGATTTTACCCGTGAAGAAAACAAGGGCAAAAAAGTATATGTTTGTGAGGGTAGCGCCTGCCTTTGCGCCGGAACACAGGATAAACTGCGCAGCGATTTGAGTCAGCAATTTGATGCCAGTGAAATTGGCAGTATGTATTGTCTGGGCCGCTGCCACGAAAACAGCGCTTTTTACTACGACAATAAAAATTACTCGGGCACAGCCATAGGCCAGATTGCCGATATCAAAAACGGAACGGCCAAACCCACCGATACTTACAATGTAGGACATTTGGGTACCCAGGTATTAACCCAACCCTTTCCGGGCTTTGATGCCTACTACACCTTGCTGGAAAATAGTTTGAAACAAAGTCCGGAAGCCTTGCTTGAGCAAATTAAAATCAGCGGGGTAAGAGGCCGGGGTGGTGCAGGTTTCCCTATGGGTTTTAAACTAGAAAGCTGCAAAAACACCAAAGGCGATGTAAAATTTGTGGTTTGCAATGCCGATGAAGGTGACCCTGGGGCATACAGCGACCGCTATTTGCTGGAACATCAGCCACATAGTGTAATCCTGGGCATGATGCTTACCGGATACATCATTGGGGCTCAGTGGGGTGTTTTGTACATCCGCGGTGAATACCCCGAAAGTATTGACATTTGCAATGAAGCCCTCACAGAATTGCGCAATCGTGGGTTGCTGGGGCAAAAATTATTCGGCACCGATTTTAGTTTCGATTTTAAAGTAATCCGCGCCCAGGGCGCCTATATCTGCGGTGAGGAAACTGCTTTGCTCAGCTCTATTGAAGGCCAAAGGCCCGAAGTGCGTGTGCGCCCGCCTTATCCCGCCCAGCAAGGATTATTTAATAAGCCCACAGTGGTAAATAATGTAGAAACCCTGGCCTGTGTGCCCTGGATTTTGAAAGAAGGCGGTGCACGTTTTGCCGAAATAGGCCGCGGAAAAAGTACCGGAACCAAGCTGGTTTCATTGGATAGTTTTTTCAAAAAACCCGGCATTTATGAAGTAGATATGGGTACTCCCCTGGCCGATGTGCTCTACGGATTGGGCGGCGGCTTTAATGCCTCCATCAAAGCCATGCACATTGGCGGACCTTTGGGTGGATTGGTGCCGATAGATAAAATTGATGAATTAACTGTAGATTTTGAGAGCTTTCAGCAAGCCGGATTTCTGCTGGGCCATGCTTCAGTGGTATGTATTCCTACCGATTTTCCATTGGTAAAATACATAGAACATTTGTTTGCATTTACCGCACATGAAAGCTGTGGAAAGTGTTTCCCCTGCCGATTAGGAAGCACACGTGGAAAGGAAATGTTTCAAAAAGCCATTCAGGAAGATTATAAAATCGACCGTGATTTATTGAATGATTTGTTGAATACCATGGAAATTGGAAGCCTTTGCGCTCTGGGCGGAGGACTCCCCCTACCCATAAAAAATGCATTAAAATATTTTGAACCGGAATTAAAAGAATATTTGCAATAAGGCTGTCAGTATGGCAAAAGAAAATCAGTTTTTAACTTTTTCACAATTCCTTTTTTGAGATGTAGACTCAGATAGCTTGGATAAAGACTTAAATGCAGTCCAAATCATTTCTCGTGTTTTGCAGCGTGGAACAATTGCTGATTTCAAACTTTTGCAGAATATTTATGAACGAAATGAAATAATTAATGTGATAAAACAAACGCGATATTTGGATGACAAAACACTTAATTTTTGCTCTATCTATTTTGAAATTCCCAAAACAGAAATACGATGCTATATGTTGAAACAGTCACTCCCGCAACACTTCGAATTTTAAAGCGTTTGATGACAATGCCATCGTTGTCAGGTTATAATCTGGCAGGAGGCACCGCATTGGCTCTACAAATTGGTCATCGCATTTCCACCCATCTGGATTTTTTCTGTATGGATGAACCCAATACCGATTCTATTATTGAGGACCTAAAAGAATTCAATAAAATCAGAAATCATCAAAGTCTGCACAAATATTAAATTTTAATTATAGCTTGGCAATAGCCAGAGTAATTTAAATATTGCTGAATTTTAATATTAAGAAATGCTAGAGTTCATTTGTGATTTCCAAGGCCCCGCATCCAGTTACATGCTTGAAAAAAACGGAGCAATGAATACTCTTTGGAAAATAGGTTTCTTCATTTTAGGAGTGGTATTTTCTTTATTTATTAGTTTATATGAATTTGTAAAGACCCCCACAAATTGACTTTAAAATAGATATAAAATAATTTATAAGTACATTTGCCAATATTGATCCCCAACACATAACCATCAACCATTTAGCCCCAAATAAAATGAAACAGCACACACCAATTGTCTTGTTTTCGCTTCTTTTTCTTTGGATAAACTCACTCAATGCCCAATCCAGACTGGAGTATCACGGGCCTGTTTCTGTGCTTTGCACAGATGCCGGAACCCAATTCCGCTTTTTAAAAGGCGGAAATTCCGAAGATACGCTCACAGATACAAGTACATACTTATTTGCCGGTTATGAAAAAGGCGATACCGTTGCCTGGCAGTATATAGAAAGTGAAGACCAATTGTACATTGCAGCTTGGAATCCTAAAAAACAGGCAAAAAAGCATAATGTAAAATTTGCCATTGCCTGGAGGGTAACCAGCGGTAATCCCCGTTTCGGAAACATCAAAATCCCAGGAAATTTAAAGTTTGAAGGTTTTGGTGGTGAAAGAGCCTATTTTAGCCAAATTGGGAAACCCGGTCGGATGATTTTGTTTTTCGCAAGTAAATATATTTCGGGCGAATATAGAGTTGAATACACCCTCAAAATTAAACCCTTTACCGGCAACCAGGAACCCATTTATGAATATGCCCGATACGCCGAAAATGTCATCGATGTACCCGGTGGGATCATCAATCCATTTGGACCCACCGAACGCAGAAAAAGGGAAGAAAGAGAAGAATTTACGCACGATTCGGCATTAAGCCGACCTTTACAGGCTTTAAAAATAAAGTATAAATCCATGCCCCAGGATACATTGTGGAATTCTGTGCGTTATGAATTAAAATCATTTGCAGAGGGTTTTTATTGGGAAGATTATGCAAAAATTCAGCGGGATTTTACTCAAACCTATATTTTCATTGAAGAAAAATACATTCAAACTAAAAAATTAAACGGTACTTGGGTAAGTTCACATCCCGAATTATCGCCCGATAAGAATATATTGTTCGAGCCATTTTACCAACAAAACGGTGTGATTGGCTGGAAAATTACCTGCCGCACCTTGCCCATGCTGCATTTAAAGCTGGGAGCCGATTTACCTGAAAATACACCCGTATTAATTATCGACAAGGAAACCCCATTTGACCGCCCTGTTTCGCAATATTTTTCTCCTGAAACCTATTATAAAAACGATAGTATTATACTTGAAATTGCACATGCCGAAAAACCTTATGAGAAGGCAGGGGAATTATGGGCCGAATATGCCCTGGACCACGGCATAGCTTTAACTCTCGGAGAAATAAAAATCGCCCTTGTAGCTATGTACACAAGACTGGGTTTACATTGGGAAACATGGACCGGCACCAGCCCAAGTGATACGGAAGTAAGTGGGATTTTCACCCCAATATATCAAGATATTCTCGTGGTTATCATAACCCCCGATTATGCACCCAAAATAAGTTTGCGCAAGGAAGGAAATTACAAATGGAATGATTTAAATTTCAAAGAATGGGACAATCTGAAAGGACAGAATTTCAAAATTCTAACCGGAAGATTTTCATTCATAGAAAATGTTGAGGTCTTTGAATACAAGCTTCAAGCCGAAAGTTATGCCCAAACGAATTATGTGCTGTTTTTCAGTCAACCACCTGAAAAATAAAGTACAGTTCTTAATAACATAATGTTTCACATCTTTTTCAATACAGAATTTGCATAAAGCAACAATACAGCCATTTAAATTGTCTAACCCGCATACAATGTATCCCCGTTTCATTATTCTCCTGATTTGCGCAATTTGTGGCCTGCAAAATGCCTATTCACAATGCCGTATGGTGTATTATCCCGGCAAGGTATCCATGGCATATAGCAGCAGTTCGCATCAGTTTTACTACCTGAATGGAGGCGATGAAAACGACTCTCTCTTAATTGTAAATTACGTAAGCCTGCAAAATGTAGATAGCACCGATGCGGTAATTTGGGATTATCATCATGGCCGACTGAGTATAGCGCGGATGATAAAACCCCCGAAAGCCAAAAAACTGAAATTGAATTTTAGCCTGGTGCAGGAAACATCCGATTCCACCACCCGCTTTATAAATACTGAAATTACCCTGCCCAATAATTGTACTTTTTCACATTTCGATTCGCTTTCTGTTTATTTCTGGGATTCAACCAAAAAAGAATTTTTACAGGTGTTTTTTCCTGATTTTAATACCCCTAAATTAAACAAAAAATACGCGGCACAAAATGAGGTAACTCGCCATGAATTAACGTCCAAAACCATCACTCATTGCAACCCAGCCACCTATGATACCAGCCATCCATTTCAGGTATTTAATCCCTATGGACCTATAGGCAGACTAAAGACCCAAATGGCCCTGCAATTCAGCCGCGACTCGGCATTGAGTTATCCCTTGGCTCTGCTAAAAAAATCAATTATCAATAAAGGCAATTCATTTTTATGGGAAGTAAAATCGGCCGAAATTGGCATATATTCCGATTCAACGCTGTTTGACATGCTCAATACCAAACGCCAATTGCACCAGGTAGAGTTTTATGTGGAAGACAAATTCTACAACGAAACTCCGCCCCGGGCCTCCATTGGCGGCTACTATCCCGGATTATTCGGTTCTAAATCGGTATTGACTTCGCCCTTTTACAGAAAAAACAATATCCGCGGGTTTTTATACTCCTGGCATACCCTGCCTTATTTAAAATTACAGTTTAAACCCAGCCTGGTTAAAAACACGCCGGCACTATTGGTGGTGCGCAACAGCCGCGATTCACACATGGTGGGGAATGCCATTTTTCCCGAAACCCTTTTTATGGAAGATTCCATGTTTCTGGAAATATATTCGAAACCTGATCCGGTGATGAAAACTGAAAGCATTTTGGGCAATATTTGCATAGAAAACGAACAAAAATGCAATCCGCTTTTTTTGAAAAGCGCAGCCCTAGAATGGTTCCTGAAAGCTGATTGCCACCTGGATGCTGAGATTGAAATTAACGGAAATGGAGATAGTATTGTACTTGGAAATGTAGTACCCAAATTTAAAAATTTAATTGTAGTGTACATCAGCTGCACAGAACCCAAAAATATTGGTATGCAAAGAAATGGCGATAGTACCTGGGTATATAAAAAACTTTTTGGTATGTACGATTACCCCGAAAACCGCATCTATAATGCCTCGGGATCATTTGTAAAAGAAACGGAGAGTTATAATTATAAAGTTCCGGTTAATAAAAATTGCCCAAAAAGTTGGGTACTCTTTTTCTCGAAAGAAACGGTGGAATAATGTTTAATTATTAATGTTTAATGTTTAATGCTTTCCCGCCCCATTTCGGACTGGAACAGCCAGATGTGAATTGGGAATTGTGAATTATGAATGATGTAAGCCTGAATTCGCTATGGGAGAGGCTGTTATACTGTCAACTGTAAACTGTAAACTGTAAACTGTAAACTCAACTCTTAACTATCTTAATCTCCCCATTTTCGAATTGAATAAAATAAATTCCAGGTAATAATTTATCGCAGTATATATTACCGGTATTGCCTTTTATTTCTCCTTGCATTACCTCCACGCCAATGGCATTTTTAACGGAATATTTACCCAAATATTTTTCACCTTTTATTTGCAAATTATCATTTACCGGATTAGGAAAATACTGTATTGACAGATTTGCAGAAATAGACTTTACATTTATGGCAGGGTCACTTAGCTTCATCACAAAGCCATCGTAAGCATCTGTTGCCTGAATAGAATCTATGCCTGAATTTACATTAAAATTATGTTTAAATGCAAAATAACCCGCACCATAAACATTGCCTTTATTGTCTTGTGCCGCAGCCGACCACTGTTTGTAATTGTCCCCAACCGGCCCCGGTTTGATATTTACATCCCAAAGCAAACTGCCATCTGCATTGTATTTGGCAAAAGAATGATCTGCAATATAAATGTTTCCGTTTTTATCCAGCAATAAACTCCTAGGGTCATTTCCCATTGGCCTGGCTTTCAACCAAATTGGATTACCCAGGTTTGTGGTTCTGTAAATAAAATTACTAAAATTGCGACTGGGCAAAGTATCAATACCCAAACCCGCATTAAAATCTGCCAGGCCAATATTGGTACCCGATAAAATAATATCGTTGGTTGCAGGGTCGCAGATGGCTTTATACGGAAAAGTGGAACTGCCATTCTCACCGGTATAAACTTTCGAAAACTGAAAAAATCCCTGATTGCTGAGTCTTACAAAAAACATATCCGAATATCCCAAAGCAGTATGGGGAGTTTTTCCTGCATCTGGATTCAAATCAGCAACCCCCCGATTGGTTCCAAATACATTCACCATTTTATTATTATCTATACATAGCGTAGAAACAAACTGGTTATTACTCCCGCCAATTACTTTCGACCAGCGATGATTCCCGGCCGAATCCAGTGAAAACAGCAATCCATCAAATTCCTCCTCAGAACCTATTTTTTTCACCCCTGCAGTTAAATCCATATCCAGGGTATCTTTAAAATCAGCCACCACAAATATGTTCATGTCTGCATCCAGTTTGGTATCGAAAACAAAAGCATATCCGCTGCATTCCACACGTTTCACCCATTTAAAATTGCCCTTTGCATTTAATTTTAATACAAACAAATCGGCCTCTTTTCCGGCATTAAATGTATCTACTCCCGCACCCGGATTAAAATCTACCGTTTTCTCAAAACTTCCGGTAACGATTATATTACCATTGGCATCTATTTCAAGATTATTCCCATAGTCATCACCGGCACCGCCAAATTGCTTTACCCATACCAGGGCCCCATCCGGTGTCCATTCAGATACAATAAAATCCGTTTTTCCGGCACTGGTTGCATTCTGGGTATTGCTGCCCGGATCCGTATCCACCGTACCCCTGAAGGTTGTAAGAATCACCACATTGCCTGATTGATTCACCTGCATGGCCTGGGGATTTTGATCATCCGCACCGGCAAGGGTTTTGGTCCAGTTATAGGTTTGTGCACTGGCCAAACCACAAAAAAGCAGGCCAAAAGCCAAAAAGAACAGTCTGTTTCTCATCATAAGTAGTGCAATTTAGTTAATTCCTGCCGGGTTGGGAGTCCAAAAGTATCAACCCCGCGATAAAAATGACAAACGGCATTCAGGCATCTGTAAAGCATTTTGCCATTTGTAACAATTTCAATGCCTTGGCGTACAATTTTCAAAACCCGCTATTCGTTTAAACATTATGCGCGTACACCAACGACCAGCCAATTGCATAGCCGATGTGGGTTACCGCATTTTTCTGTTCAGGCGCGACCTTAAAATTTCCCAACCCAAGCTGGCCGCACTTTCGGGCATATCCCTCAGCACCCTCAAGCGCATAGAGCTGGGCAAAACCAATCCCGGCCTCAATGAAATCTTCACCCTGGCCCGCATCTTCAACCGCCCCGCCAGCGATTTCTTCATTCCGGTGTCAAATCTGACACTACAAAGGCATACAAAAGGCATATTATTTCTACTATAGTTGCACTGGAGTTGCATGAAGAGGTTAGGTAGAGGTGATCCACTTGCTTTTTTTAATTGCTTTTATGTACATTTGAAATTTCTATTTATGAAATTACGAGTTATAGATTTTTTTTGCGGAGCCGGTGGCTTCTCCGAAGGTTTCAAGCAGATGGGTTTCGAAATAGTTTATGGCTTTGATAATTGGAAACCTGCTGTAGAGACTTTTAATTTCAATTTCAATTTGAACTGTGAGGTAAAGAATATTCTAGATTTCAAAAATTCCATTGATGAAATTGAAAATTTACCCAATACAGAAATCATCATCGGAAGTCCACCTTGTGTAAGTTTTTCTAGTTCAAATAAATCTGGCAATGCTGATAAGTCCTTAGGTGTTGAACTAACTGAAACTTTTTTAAGAATTGTTGCTGTGAAAAAACATCAACCAAATTCAATTCTTAAGGCTTGGTTTATGGAAAATGTAGTAAACTCAAAAAGGTATTTACAAACTTCATATACTTTTAAAGACTTAGGATTAACGAAATGGGCAAATAAAAATAGAATAAGCCCTCTTAAGATTGCAATTGATTTGTACGACAATACAACAATTATCAATTCAGCTGATTATGGATCATTTCAAGCCAGAAAAAGAGTAATATCTGGTGAAATAATCAAGAAAGGAAAACTCATTATTCCAAAACCTACTCATTCTGAAGATGGCTTTGATGGTAAAGAAAAGTATTTGACGATTGGTAAAATGAAGAAAGACTTTCCACATCCCTATACAAAAAAATCAGATAAAATAATTACCGACCCGCAATATCAAATACAAATTAAACAAAATAAGTTGACTGATCATTTCTATGATACCGGTATCTATGAAGTAGAGTGGCGATTTTCACGCTATTGGAAAACAAATCATCCATATATGGGCAAAATGTCATTTCCTGAGAACGAAAACAAGCCTAGTCGCACAATAACGGCCACCAAAATTGCCAATTCACGAGAGTCTATAATATACAGGTCAGAACTTAAGAGAAGTGGTGATGGTGAATTCAGATTGCCTACAGTCCGCGAAGCAGCAATAATTATGGGTTTCCCAATAACTTATCAATTCGTAGGTGCAGAAAATGCAAAGTGGCGTCTGGTAGGTAATGCTGTTTGCAGTTCAGTCAGTCGGGCTTTTGCAAAAGTTGTTTTAGAAGAGTTAAGGTTGGAAATTCCTAAAGCGCTTAAGGTGTCGATTGCTCCCAAACTTGATGGAATTACTAACTTAAATAAATTTAATCGAAGAAAATTTGATAAACCACCTGTAAAAAATAAAGGCGCACGTTTTAGAAGACATGCAATTAAGGATGGAAACCTAACAGTAACCCTCTCCAATTATGATATTGAAAAAAATCCTAAATTCGCGGAGAAACGCTGGTATACCTCGATTCAATATGGCACAGGAAAGGGGTTTCCTATACAAAAAATTGAAGATAACTATTACAAAGTTTTGGAGCCACTAATTCGAAGCTTAAAAGGAGGTAAGAAATTTTTAGACATCATCAATAATGACTTTTCTCAAAACATTGGAAATAAAACGCAATTTCAAGCAATGTATGAAAAGCAAGTTTCCATCAATAATTTGAAAGAACCAACTTTTCTTGTGGATGAAATTGCTGAAATTATTGAAAACGTGGGCAGTCCAAATTTAGTATACGAACAAACTGAAATTGTAGTATTTAAGAACAAATCTACTGTACCGATTAATCAAGTTTTTGCTCTATACGCAATCAATTTCATTTCTTCCATTGTAAATAATATAAAAATATGAATAAAGCAGTTAGAATACAAAAAATTCAGGAAATTATTGAACGGGATAAAAACCGAATTGATTTGCTAAACCACGAAATAATGTGGGAAAAGCAACTTAAAACTGAAAAGGTTTACAATATTCCGCTTTCATATTTAATATACAATAAATATAATGGGAGGATTCTTAGTAGAACTAAATCTTTAGAAAAGCAAAAACACGAAATCAACCTTGAGACCGATGAAGGAAGAAATATAATCGAAAATTTACTTTGGGAATCTAAAGTTGACAGAAATAAAAAAACTCTAGCAAGCATTAAAGATTTCGGTCAACAAAAAGTGGGTATCATCACGAAAGATGGAGTAATAATTGATGGAAACAGAAGAGCTATGCTCTTGAACAAAATTGATCGCACCGGTTATTTTAAAGCCATTGTATTACCCGTTACTCTTGAGGAAAACCCAATTGAAATCGAAAGGCTTGAAACCACCTATCAAATGGGTGAGGACGAAAAGTTAAGATATAATCCCATTGAAAAATATCTTAAAGCAAAACAGATATACGACAAACTAACACCAAAATTGAAAGATGCAGATGCAATAAAAAGTATTGCAGAATGGATGGGTGAAACGGAAGGTGAAATAAAGAAGTATTTAGATACAATGGCCGTGATGGATGAGTATCTAGAGTATTGGGATTATGACGGTATATATACTCAATTAGATAAAAGAGAGGATCAATTTCTTTCTTTGACTAAATGGTTAAACACATTTTATGGTGAAACAAGTAAAAAAGCATTTGATGGGTATACGGATAATGATGTCGATGAACTAAAAGAAGTCGCGTTTGACTTCATAAGGTTAAGAGGAGGCTCTGAACAAGGGAATTTTGATGGAAAAGAATTTAGAAATTTAGCAGAGGGTAATCGCGACAAACACTTTTTTGGTGACCAAGATGTTTGGAAAAGCTTTTATAATAAACATAGAGAAATTGTCAAAAGATTAGCTAAAGAACCTGAAATTGATTTTAATTCTACCAATCTTGAAAATCATTTAAACGCAAGAGATAAACTCTTCTTTGATAGTTCCATATTCGAAAATGATACAAGTGCTTTTTTAGAAAATTTGAATGATCATAAATATCTAGTTGGCTATAATAAAGCAGCGGAGGAACCTGAAAAACTTATAAAAAGGGCATCTCAGACATTTGATGCAATAAAAACTGGACACAACGCATTTGCCAAGCCTGAAGTACAAAGAATGGTGCAAGACTTAGGTGATAAAATTTTCAATTCACTTCAAAATAAATCACCTTCAAGGGTTTTATCTCACATAATTAATTTATTAGAAGGAATTGAAGTTGATAAAATTCCAGTAGAAGAAATTGAAGAAGTTCAAGAGAAAACAAAGAGAATTCAACAAATTGGATATCAATTAAACAAGAATATATAATGGGTTATTCTATAGATGTTAATGTTGTAGAAAATTTATTTATCATTAATGGAGATAACGAATCGCTATTACAAAACAAAGGACTTTTAATTTCTCTCAAAAGACTCAATTATCTTGTTGAATCGAACTCTGTTTTGATTCCATTTCGAGATGAAACTCAAATAAAAACTCTTAAAGAGATTCAAGTGCTACTGAACAAGTATAATTATGTTTTTCAATTCACTGAAAATATACTAGAAGAATTACAGGCGTTTTCTAAAGAACAAGAAAATTTTGAAATATTTAGTGAAAATGCTAGAGCAATTCGAGATAATGAGTTTAAAGAGAAGCAATCCTTAGTAACTCAATTTGATAACTTCCAAGAGGTTTTAAATCAAACTTTCTCAAAGGATCGGACACTTTATCCCTTGCAACTATTGTCATCCTTTCATATGGCATTTGCTCAAAATTCTTGCAATTTCGCTGTACCCGGTGCAGGTAAAACGTCAATAGTTTATGGTGCATATGCATTTTTGAGAAGCTTGCCTAGGGAAGACCCAAGACACGTAAATAAACTTTTGGTTGTTGGACCTCTTTCATCTTTTGCTCCTTGGGAGAATGAATTTTCAGCATGTTTTGGATATAAGGCAAACTCTTTTAGAATGTCAGGCGTTAATGATGTTTCTGTCAAACAAAAATTAGAGCATCTTTATTCTCCGAACTCTCCTGAACTCACTTTGATTTTTCACGGAGCTGTTGACAGATATCAAAATGATATTATTGATTTTTTAAAGCGAAACAAAACAATGGTTGTTGTTGATGAAGCTCACAGAATAAAAAATCCAGAAGGTGTTTGGGGAAGAAGTGTAACTGAAATATCAAAAGAGGCGTCATCAAGAGTAATTTTAACTGGTACTCCAGTTCCAAATGGGTATCAAGATATTTTCAACCTTTATAAATTTATCTATCCATTCAAGTTTAAAGAAATTCTAAAATTTCATTACCATAATTTGGAGGATATGACCAATAATAATTCTCCTGAATCACAACGAGTGCAGGAATTAAAGGATAACATATCACCTTATTTTATAAGAATTAGGAAGAAAGATCTTAAGCTACCACCTGTAGAAGAAAATTACGTCCCAGTTGAAATGGATTCCCATCAAAGAGAAATATATGATTTTATAGAATCTCAATATCTTCCTTACTTTAAAGAACACAATTCTGCAACAGTAAAAGATATTCTTAATAGGGCAAAACTTATTCGGTTAAGACAAGCATCAACCAACCCATCACTTTTATCAAGAACTTTGAGAGATTCTCTAGAGAATAATGAATTAACAGGTGAATTTGACCCAAATGCTTTTTTTACAACAGATAATGATGAGTTCGTTAATGATTCCGCGTTCTTTAATAAGATTATTAATTATCCTACCTTTGAAACACCAAAAAAATTTAGATGCACTTTATCATTGCTTACAGAGGAAATTTTCCCTGAAAACGGAAAGGCAATTGTATGGACTATTTTTATACAAAATGCTAAAGAGTTACAATCCTATTTAAAACAAAACGGAATTGAATCAAAGCTACTTATTGGAGAAATTCCACAGGAAGAAAGAGAAGAAACTATTAATGCATTTAATAATCCACTCAATAATGAATTTAAGGTTATTATTGCCAATCCTTTTTCAGTTGCTGAATCAATCTCATTACATAATGGCTGTCACTATGCTATCTATTTAGAAAGGGATTATAATTGTTCAAATTTCATACAATCAAAAGATCGTATTCACAGGGTTGGTTTAGATGAAAATCAATTGACAAAATATTTCTATATCATTTCCAAGAATTCAATAGATGAAGTGATAAATGATAGACTTCGATTGAAAATAGAGAGAATGGAAGAAATTATCAATGACGATATTCCTCTTTTTCAAAGAATTGACAATAATGATGAAACAGATATAATTAATGATTTAATATCTAATTATGCTAAAAGAGCTTAGAAGATATAGAAATTTGGGTACTCCAAATTTCTTTTTTGAATTATTAATTACATTGAAAGAAAATCGAGAATCCATGTATACAAGAACCGACATTGAAAAATTATTTTATAATCGAGTAATTGATGGTAGAAGTATTTTTGATGGATGTCTTGAAATAGCCATACAAGCAGAAATATTGTCTATGGAAAACGACTTACTTTTTTTAAGCAATGGTATTGCTGAATCATTGAATAGTATTAGCCAAATGAGAGATAAATTTGTTGAGTTTCTTTTCAAGGCCATAAAAGATGATGATGAATTTCATAAAATCTTCTGTTCTGATTATTTGTCACATGACATTATTTATAAGTCTTTACAGATTAACAACAGTGCTTTTAGCTTAAAATATTCTAATTTTAAACAGCTATTAATTGACTTCGAGGCAATCTTAACTCATCCAAGATCTGAAATAAATAGTTTTATTGTTAATAATCGTTACAAGAAACTATTTGATAAAACAGTATTACCTGAGATTAAAAAAAGAAAGTACGGTATTGAGGCGTTTCGGAAAGCAATGGAGCAACAACAAATCTATGGTGAGGAAGCAGAAAAATTTGTATTGGATTTTGAGTTTAGAAGATTAAATGAACAGAGGGAAATTAATTGGGTAGCTGAGTACATAGTTAACGAGGGATATGATATAGCCTCTTATAACCACGTGTTTGATGAATTTCCAAATCGATTTATTGAGGTAAAATCTTATGACGGTGAAACACCTTATTTTTTCTGGTCAAGGAATGAATTCTCTGTTGCTAAAATAAAAAAAGATGAATATTGGCTTTATTTGGTAAATAGAAGTGCGCTACAAAACCCTGATTACATGCCCATAATGGTTCAAAATCCGTATATTAATATTCTAAACAATGATAATTCTTGGGTTAAATATGTTGATAAATATAAAATAGAATTGTATACAGAAAACTTGCCATAATACTTTATTTATAATCGAATTTGAAAGTTTTTCTTCAAACCAATAATGTACATTTGAAAACGATAATATCCACATCCGTAATTCATGAAACCGAATCAACGCCTTTGGACCAGAGATGAGCTCATTCTTGCGATGGGGCTTTATCTCAAAACCGAATTTGGGAAAATTCATGGTCGCAACCCTGACATAATTGAATTAGCCAATTTAATTGATCGTACTCCTGGCTCTGTATCTTATAAGTTGGTAAATTTGGCAAGTCTGGACCCAAGCATCCGAGAATCTGGGCGGCGTGGCGCAGTGAATGCCAGCAAATTGGACCGCGAAATTTGGGACGAATACTTTGAGAATTGGGATGATTTACCCTACGAAAGCGAAAAATTAAAAGCCAAGCTTCTAAATACTTCAATAGAAAAAACAACGGGTATTGAAACTTCAGACCTTCCACAAAAAGGTATAGAACGTGAGAGAATGGTAAAAACGCGCGTCAATCAGTGGTTATTTAGGGAGGGGATATTAGCCGCGAATAATCATCAATGCTGTATTACAGGTCTTAATATTCCAGGATTATTAGTTGCAGGCCATATCAGCCGATGGGCAGATGATGAGAAAAATAGATTGAACTTACGAAATGGTCTATTACTTAATACACTGCACGATAAAGCCTTTGAAAATGGTTTAATAACTATAACTCCAAATTATATTGTACAGGTGAGCCCTAAATTACTTAAATCAAAAAATAAAAATGGTTTACATTTATTTGAGCAATACAATAATCAACCTATTATTTTACCTCAAAAGTTTTTACCCGACCCAGAGCTTCTGAGAATACACAACGAAAATAGTTTTATTAAATAATCCCCCCTACTCCACCACCAACTTTTCACTAAAGCCCTGGCATTGAACCAAATAGATGCCTTTGGGCCAGTTTTGGGTTTGGAGGTTGGTGATGTTGTTGGGCGATAGTGCAAGTTGGGTGATTTTGCGGCCTGTGAGGTCGGAAATGGTGAGGGTTTGGGTGGCTAGGCTTTGGTTTAGGAAATTAATGATTCCGTTGCTTGGGTTTGGGTATACCAAAATGGGGGCCAATTTGCCATTAGTCTTTACCGACATTTTGTAGTCGGAAACCAAGGTGTTGGCATAAGCGGTAATTACGGGTTCGTTTGCATCAAAATAAATGTAGGCCCTGTTGGCAATTATATCGCCTTGTTTGGAGTTTGGCCGCACGTTTAAAGAAAAACTGATATTGCCGGTACAAGCATTTGGATGCGTGCTTTTGGGCATCAGGTTGATGTTTTTAAAAGTCATAGTAAGCACATTGCCGCTAATGATTGCAGTGAAGGTATGAGTGGCTCCAATAAACTTAATTGTTTCCGGATTAAGCTCCTGGGGCAAGGTGTCAACCAATACAATATCGCCGGCATAATCGGTGCCTGTATTTTCAAATTCAATAAAGTACTGAAGTCTATTGGCCGCCCCAACTGGAATTTGGGTTTCAGAAACATCTTTATGATTGGGATCGTAAGAGTACACTACCTTTACACACCATTTAAAATGATTATCAGTGCTATCTAATTCAAAACAATTGCTTCTTATTCTAACTGAAAAACAGAGGTAGTCACCCACTTTAATCGAATCATAATTTACCCGGGTTTTAAATTCCAATTTGATTATTTTGCCCGAAAAGAAATTTTTAATACCGAATATAAGTGAATTTGTGGCACTATCAAAATGCCAATGATCGTCGGAAATGCCTGTTACATTTGGGGGTAATTGAACAATAATTTCGGCTGAATCGCAGGGTTTACCAAAATTAAATGCGGTTGCAATAGCACTAAAATCTTCTAAGCTTCGGAGCCGGAATCCTGATTCTACCTGAACGGCCAGATCGGTTTGGTCTGCCATTTTTAAGGGCACATTAACCTCCATTGCGCTGTCTTGTATAATCTGAATTTTGTGTGAAAAACAAGATGAAAAACCGTATTTTGATTCATTGGCGCTAATTTCAAAATCACCGCTGGGTGCTGCTATTTCGTATTCGCCCTGGCCATTTGACTGGCAGAAAGAATTATATCCATTAACAAAAGAAGACTCTTTCAATTTAATTCCTGTGTAATATACCAGATGGTCTATTGAATCATTGTAGCTGCAATTGCTATCGGCATCGGCATATACAAAGCCGGTAAGCGGTGTTCCGCTTTGCAACTGGTATAGAATACGATCATTTAACCGGTTGCAATAAAACACGCCTCTGGCCATGCGAAATTGCGCCATTTTGTCGATAATTCCCTTGGGTCTGGGACTTTGAAAATCCTGCCATTTCGTGCCGTCTTTACACAAATAAAAATGATGATTTACTCCGTACAATGTGTAGTCTTCCAAATTCCAACCAATGGCGCCGTTATAAACTGTAAGCCGGCCATAGCTTGTAGAAACACCCGTTGATTTGAAATTAAGTTGGGTGCTGCGTATTGCACTAATTTTGGTGGTATATTCATACACATTTGTATCATTAAACGGATTGTAAAAATAAATTTTATCCGTGCGCAAATCAATTCCAAAATAATACCCATACAAGTTTTTATTAATTTGAAATGCATTGATATTATCATTGGAATCTATCCAAATACCTCGGTTTACTGTTTGACCATTGGCGCTGGTAATACCACCTACAACTATGCGATTTTTGCCCATAATAAAATGAAAAGGTGTAGGGCGCGGACAAAACGCAACTGTAATTAATTTCCATTTTTTAGTTGCAGTATTAAATCGTTGGATATATACTGAATCTTTCCAACTTGTAATTGCCCGATAAATAGCCATGTTAGTTGCTGCTACTTCACTTTGGCCACCTCCAAAATGAAATGAGGCAGTATCGATTGTGCCACCGGTTGCAGTATCCCAAACTCCGTTTTTTAATTTAAAAAGAGTAAACAATTTTCCGGCAGGCGCTTTGCGGCCGGCGCCATAAGGAACAAAAGAGGAATAATATAAATCTCCCTTAAATTCAAAAGTATGGGTATTTGAAATCGATACATTAGAAAGCGATAAATCTGGCAATGCGTCCCATTTTACGCCATTAAATTTATAAAATTTCACGCGCCTGGTATAATCTCCATTAGGCAATTTTACTGAAACACTGTAGATTCTGTAAAGATTTTGATGGGGCACTTCACGCGAGCCATCGGAAAATCCACTATCGGGAGGCTGGATTGCCACTGGCACCATGGATTGATAGCAATCATAATCCGCAAATTGGGCTTTAGCCATTACGAAAAAAACAAAGCAACCTAAAAATACAAAATACCGCATTTCCAAACTTAGAAAATTAAATTTAAAATATTACAACCTACACACTCCATTTGACAGAAATAAGACAATATGCAGAGAGATATAAGCGTGGAAAGATAATAGCTATATTTTTTATTTTAGGGCTCTATCTTTGCTCCCATGAACCTCCTCCTTCACTATATCCATATGCCCGATGAGGAAACGCGAAACAGCGGACAGGTGATTTTTAGTAATCCCAACAACCGCAGCCTGGGATGGGTGGAGGCGGAGATGAATAAGGTGCTGATTGGGGGCGATTTTTTTATTCCCAACCGCCTTGGCATTCCCGGACTGGATGGCATTGCCGCCGATAGCGAGGATGACAGCGATTATCACGAACCGGTAGAGTTTGAACTAACCGATGCCGAAGCTACCGATCCGCGCAGCATCGACGAACTGATTGCCGCCATGCATGAATATAAGAAGAAGAATCCTTTGGAGTTTTGGTAGATTAGGTGTTGTATCCTACAAAATTGGTTAACTTTGAACAACACAATACATGAAAACACTACAATACTATGCAGGAATAGCCTTTCCCTTTGCTTTAATGGCCTTTCCTTTAACCGGCTATGGGCAATTGGTGGTGACTGCGTCTAGCAATGCAGCAGCGCTTGCAGACAGCCTTAAAACGGGCAGTGTAAGCGTAAGCAATGCATCACTTACCGGCAATACTAGTAGTACCGGATTTTTTACAAAGGGACAAACCACCAACCTGCGTATGCAAAACGGTATAATGCTAAGTACTGGCAAATGCAATGAGAGTGGTTTTAGCGCCTCGTACGCGGCATCCTCTAATTTGGGCAATAATGGCTATAATTTACTTTCAACCTTGAGTGGCTTAAATACATACGATGCAGCAGTGATTGAATTTGACGCAGTGCCTATGTATGATACCCTTAGTTTGAATTACATATTTGCATCAGAAGATTATCCCGAAAATGTAGGGATGGTTTACTTTGATCCTTTTGGCGTATTTGTGAGTGGCGCCAATCCCAAAGGGGGTAATTATTCGGATCAGAATTTTGCATTAATTCCGAATACCAATAAAATTATATCCATAAACACCATAAACGATACAACAAACTGGCAGTATTACACATCCAATGTGACTGGCGCAACCATTGTTTTTGATGGATTTACCAAGGAAATGCAGGTAAAAATTCCTGTAAAACCCGGAAGTACTTACCGTTTAAAAATAGGGGTTGCCGATGGTGGTGATTATATTTATGATACCGAAGTTTTTCTAAAAAATCACAGCCTTATGAGCTATGGCCCATCCGCATTGGTAAGCATAATTGAAAATAAAAATACACTGCAAATTATTGGTAATCCGCTGCAGGAAAAATCTTATTTACAATTTTTTTCAAATTCAAATGAAATTGGCAGAATTTGCATTTTTGATACAAAAGGTTCTGCAATTTATCAGTTTGAAACGCCATTACAGGCGGGCAAAATGCAACAAATTCCGTTAAATCCTTTAGGAATTAAACCAGGAATATATACACTGCAATTGTGCACCAAAGCAGGCAATAATCAGGTGCGTTTTTTGGTGCCCTGAAATAAAATCCGGCTATTTGCACTTGGTGCCATGCACTAAGTTCCGACCATTAATAAAGTGGCGGATTGCACTTTGCACTTAAACGTCTCCTTTTGCAATTTTATCCTTCATTTTTTGGATGAGTTTTGGAAATCCATCCTTATTAATCTGGGTACCGCAAGCGTTATAGGCTTTCATGCTCAGGTCGGTAATTTTCCATTTGCAATCTTTTTCATCCGCAATTACAAAGCTTCCGGTAGCTGTCCATACGCCTTTGCTTTGGCTAAACGTAGCTTTCATTTCTACATATTTTACCTCGCCTTTGCAATTGGTAATTTCTACATTCAATACCAGCAGATTGTCGCCACTGTTTTTGGCAGCCTGGGTAAATACAAATTTGGCAGCGTATAAACCACTGTTGCGCGTAACTTCAACTACGGCAGATTCAATTTTCATGTGATTATCACAGCCGTCCTGGTTCAGATCCCAAATTTCGTCGGTGGTGCCGGATGGTCCTGCGGATTTATACTCACCTTCCAATGCAAACGTTTCTTTGCAACTGTTTTGAATATCCATGCTAAACGATAGAATTCGGTAGCTGCTACTTGCGTCAACGCCATGGGCTTCATCAAACGTATAGCGCCCTATACCTTTATTATAAACCGGCTTTGCGGTAACCGTAAATGTTTTGCCTTTGTCGGTTTCTAATTCCACATAGGCGGTTGCAGTGGCGCTGCCCCACATCAGCATTTCTTCCAGAGGAGTAGGTTCAGATTTTTTGGTATTATTAATGGCCAGTACAATTGCAAAAACCGGTTTTTTGGTTATGGCATCCACACTGTCGCCGGCGCTGATGGTAAAATCGTCAAGTTTTACAAAATTATCGCCTTTGCCTGCAGCTTTGCTAAACACCATGCACTGACCATATTTTGGAGGGCGTTTCATGCCATTGAGAAGTATTGCAAAATTGGTAAATGGGGCTGCCAGCTTCGCAGATTGGCCGTACACAAATTTATCGCCACAGGTATTGCTTATTTTGAGGGTAAAAGAATCCAGGGCCCATGTGCAGCCTTTATTATCGGGTAGGGTGAGGGTGGCATCATAATCGCCCGAAGTTGCGTTTAAACTGGCGGTTCCGGTGAGTGCTTTTGTATTGCCTTTGCAATCTGAAACCACCATTTCAACCTCCACTGTTTTTACCTCACTGGCCTCGCCAATGCTGGTATTCAGCACTACTTTTTGGCCATTGAAAAGGCAAACACCCCTGTCTACCACTAAATCGCAGGCTATGTTTAAATCTTTGGGGTTTGGGGTTTTCTTACATTTTTGGGCAAGCAAATTGCCGCATAAAATAAACGCAGGAATTGCGAGTAATAGAGCTTTCTTCATATCTCGTGTTTTTATACAATTCAAAATTACCAGTGACGTATGCCACCCGGATTTTTATTCTGTGAAACGTATAAATCGGTTTGTAAAATGCAATCCCATTCGCCTGCCATTTATGGTGGTTCACCCCCATATTTTTACCTTTTGGCAGATATTACCCATTCAAGGGCAAGGAGTTATAATAGTTTTGAACCATCATGCAAACCATACTCGGATCAAACGGTGCCATTGGGCAAGCCCTGGCAAAAGAGCTGTTGAAGTATACTTCAGAAATAAAACTCGTAAGTAGAAAACCCAAAAAAGTAAATGATTCTGACCAGCTTTTTGCGGCTGATTTAACCCAGCGCGAACAGGTTTTTAAAGCCATGGAAGGCAGTGAAATTGTGTATTTATGTGTGGGACTAAAATACGATTTAAAAGTATGGCAGGCAGAGTGGCCCAAACTGATGCGCAATGTGCTGGATGCATGCAATCAATACAATTGCAAACTGGTATTTGTAGACAATGTATATGCCATTGATGCAGCCCATATTCATCGAATTACAGAAGAATCGCCCATGAATCCGGTGAGTAAAAAAGGGGCAGTGCGCAAACAAATAAATGAAATGATTCTGGATGATATTAAAGCCGGAAAAGTGCAGGCCATTATTGCCCGCTGCGCCGATTATTATGGCCCTTATCCCGATTTAAGTTTGGTAATGATTGCCACATATAAAAATTTAATTAAAAACAAAAAATCACAGTGGATGGGTTACCCAAAAGTTCCCCATACTTACACCTATACCGAAGACGCAGGCAAAGCCATGGCACTGCTTGGAAATACAGCGGATGCATTTAATCAGATCTGGAATTTACCTACCGAAAAACGCGGATTTACAGGCGAACAATGGGTGAATTTAGTATCCAAAGAAATGGGAAAAAGCAATAAATATTCAAACATTGGTCCGGGTATGATAAAACTGCTGGGCGTGTTTATTCCAATCCTAAAAGAAATAAGCGAAATGGGGTATCAATTTGCAACACCGTATGCTTTGGATAGCAGCAAATTTGAAAAGCGTTTTGGAATTAAAGCAACCCCGTATGAGGAAGGGATGAGGGAAACTCTTATTAAGTTGGGAGTTAGGAGTTAGGAGTGAAGAGTTTAGTTGACAGTGTGCAGTTGACAGTAATAACAGCCTAAAGCCACATAGAAAACATAGTTAACAGCCAAGTAGTGCACATAGTTTGCTTTAAATATGTGAAATAATTTTCCCAATTGGGAATCATTCACAATTAAAAAGTGCATTCTTGAGTATCCTTTGTTGTTTAGTATTTAATACTAATTTGCACTAAGTAGGTAAAGGAAATTGACAGCAAAAACAGCCAACAAAGCTTTCCCGATATCTGAGATCCGATATCTGTTATCCGATATCCGATATTCGTTTAATTCGCTTTGGTGATGGTAACGTGTACCCTGTAATAGGTATCGGTTGAGAATCCGCTGGTTTGCAACAATTTATAGTATACTTCCTGGTTGGCATTGGTTCCAAACTTTACATCAATGCCATTGCCATAAGTAAAGTCGTAATGTGTTACCAGATTTTGAATGGCTGCATCTAAGGTCCATTGGCGGTATACCAAAAATTCGCGGTGTACAGAACGCATATTGGTATTTGAATTTATATCGTGTGCAGTTACAACTACATCAAAATGCCAGGTGGTATGCGATGGCATGGTAATGATATAGGCCGAATCTCCATTGCCTACGCCATTGGTAAATGATCCATTGAAAACGTATTCTGTAATTCCATTGAGTGTTTTTGCGTAACCATTATTGTCTGCAAAACTGTCGATTTTTGCTTCAGACAATTTGTATTTAGATAAATCAACCATGGTAGGTGTACTTAATTTATTTAAATAAATCATGTCTCCCGATTGCATTAAATCTTGCTTTTCATTTAATGAATCGCGGTCGTTATCATCATTTGCATGGCCTGCTGATTTGGCGTGCAAGGCATAAGGCACTGAAAGTAATTGTGTATTACTGAGACTTACAAAGCTGGTTCCACCGGTAGGATCGGCCGCTACATCCAGAAAATATGGACCTGCAGCCCAATTGATATCGGCAAATACACCTGAAACAACGGTTCCTTTGCCAATTATCAGATTTACCATACCCTGTGCACTTGTGCTCACAGCATGGGTTTCGGCATATACAAGGGTGCCACTTGAGGAGGTTTGATAGATGCGAAAACGCACACCAACAGTTTGACTGGCAACGGGAACACCAGAAGAATTGCGGATTACAGCCTGGTAGTTCATGCCTTCAGGTGATTGAGCAGCTAAACTGCCAACAAAAACAAAGAAGGCAAGGAAGTTAAGGATTACGGTTTTCATTTTTTAGTAGATTTTTTGTATTATTTAAATACAAGGATAATTCAAAAATAACAAAATAACAACATTTCAGTACCTGCTAAATTTAAACCCCTATGAGTAGAAACTCATTTAATACGGCAAACCTTCACTCAGCATAGTATACTTTTCTTTAGAAAACAAGTGTTAATTGCGCTATAAAAAGTAAAAATATATTGATCATATGACATGATTTCCAAGTCCAAAATTCCATTGCAGCAAAATAAATTCAGCATAGTTAGAAAAATAAATAACGATTACCTAAACAGGAATAAATATTCTAATAATTGTACTATTAAAGTACTGAAATAGATAACTGCAGATCCATTTTTAGTTACTAATGAAAATTTGTCAAGCTCACTTCAGCCACATCCTGCATGGTAAAATCAATATGCTTTTCGTGGGCCCGGTGTTTAAATTCCTGGAAAATTTCCAATATATCATGGTCTACATACACGCTTTTTGTACCTACAATTTCAACAGTACTGTATGCCGGTATTTCGTATAACATATCCCTGAAGCGTTTTTTATTTAAAAATGTAACGTTCAATGCCAGTTCTATGCGGTAATGCGCGTGGTGGCCCTTGCTTGTTTTTTCTACCGAATAACCCGCCTTGTAAGTATATTTAATTAGAAAATAAATGGCGTATGCTGTGCCAATAACAACCCCAATAAGCAGGTCGGTAACCATTATGGCAGAAACAGTTACAATAAAGGGTAAAAATTGTTCTCTTCCCTGTTTGTAAACTGCCTTAAATAATGCAGGTTTTGCCAGGTTATATCCAGTGCGCAATAAAATAACGGCCAGCACTGCATACGGAATTAAACGAATGAGAGATACGGCAAATAAAACGGTAAGAAGCAACCATATACCATGGGTAAAAGACGACCATTTGCTGCGTGCACCCGCCATGGTATTGGCCGAACTTCGCACAATTACGGCAGTAATGGGAATACCACCCAGCAGGCCACTCAGAAAATTACCACTTCCCTGCGCAATCAACTCACGGTTTGGGGGAGTGATGCGTTTTTGGGGATCGAGTTTATCTACTGCTTCGGCGCTAAGTAAAGATTCTAAGGTAGCCACAAAGGCAATTACAACGGCAAATTTCCAAACTCCGGCCATTCCAAATGCTTTTGCAAAATCGGGTAATTTAATTTCAGCCAGAATATTATCGGGCAATTGCACAAAATGACCCGGTTCTAATGCAAGAAATGGTGCTATTTTCGGCAATAATTGCGCCATGCCCACACCTGCCAATACAAGCACAAAACTGGAGGGCAGGAAACTAATTTTCTTTGCGATATATTTATCCCATAAAAATATAAATACTATGGCAAATATTGAAATTAAAATGGCCCCTTCATTAATATTAGGGAAGAAGCCTTCGGCGTGGTCAAAGCCCGTGTGTAGCGTAAAAACATTCACAAATTCATCGGTATAAAAATCAGGCTTTTCATAGCCCAGCAACAACGGAATTTGTTTGGTTATTAAAATAATTCCAATTGCCGCCAACATGCCTTTAATTACAGCAGAAGGAATAAAATGGGTAAATCCCCCCAGTTTTAATACCCCCAAAATAATTTGAATAATTCCCGCTGCTGCAACCGAAACAAAAAACACATCCAGTGTACCTAAATCTGTAATTGCGGTGGTACAAATAGCAGTTAAACCTGCAGCCGGACCACTTACACTCAATTGTGAACCACTAATCAGTGAAACCACAATACCGCCAATGATACCGGCAATAATACCACTCACCAAAGGCGCGCCCGAAGCCAGTGCCACACCCAAACAAAGGGGTAATGCTACAAAAAAAACAGTAATGGAAGCCTTCAAATCATGTTTTAAATATGATTTGAAAAAATATTTTTGCTTCTTATTTATTTCCATTTTAAATGCGCAGAAATCGAATTATTTTTTTGTGTTTTTATGTTTAAAATTTCCTTTTCTGAATTTACCTGGTTTGGCAGCCGGCTTTTTTTGCGGGTCGTACACAGGTCCGGGAGCAATTCCATTTGGCAATGTTAATTTGGGGATTTCATCGCCGATTAATGCTTCAATCTGTCCAAATTTACGCATATCACGGTCATTGATAAAGGTAATGGCTTCTCCCTTGGTTTCTGCGCGGGCGGTGCGGCCTATGCGGTGTATATAATCTTCGGCATCACCGGGCACATCGTAATTAATTACCAAACCAATATCTTCAATATCAATACCGCGTGATAAAATATCGGTGGCTACCAAAACAGGCAATTTTTTACTGCGGAAACTGCGCAACACTTCTTCCCTCTCCTGCTGGTCAAGATCGGAATGGATGGCGCGTGCATTGAGCCCTATTTTACGCAGGTCTCTTTCTAATTCTTTTACCTTGATTTTTGTGCCCGCAAAAATGATAACAGAAGATAATTTTTTTTCTTTTAAAATGCTTTCGGTTAATACATTTTTTTGCCCGTCATACACCATATAGGCTTGCTGGGTAACCCCTGCTGCAGGCTTAGAAACGGCCAAACTTATTTCTTCCGGATTGGTGAGCAATTTGGCGGCCAATTGCCTGATTTTGGGAGGCATGGTAGCTGAAAACATCAGGGTTTGACGCTCTTTGGGCAAGTGGGTAATTACTTTCATAATATCATCCACAAATCCCATATCCAGCATGCGGTCGGCCTCATCTAAAATTAAATGTTTGAGGTGTTTTAAATGCAGATTTCCCATATTTAAATGTGAAATCAAACGGCCTGGTGTCGCAATTACTACGTTAGCCCCGCTATTAAGTGCCTTTTTTTCCAGCTCAAAATTAATTCCATCGCCACCGCCATATAATACCTGCGATGTAATGGAAGTATAATAGCAAAAGCCTTGCAGGGCTTGAGAAATTTGCAAAGCCAACTCGCGGGTGGGAACAATTATCAGGGTATCTGTAAATTCACTGGGTGCATACGCCAGTTTATTTAGAACCGGCAATAAAAACGCCGCAGTTTTACCCGTACCGGTTTGGGCGCAACCGATAAGATCGCGGCCCGACATGATAATAGGGATGGCTTGCTCCTGTATAGGGGTGGGTGTTTCAAAACCCATATCATCCAGGCCGTCCTGAATGTCGTACTCAAATTCGAAATCGTGGAAATGCAATTGGTAATTGGTTAATATGCAAAGATAAGGGTTAATGCCGCTATATGCGAATATCGGCCCCAGGCTTACTTCTTACTGGCCTATTCTTCCAATTGGGTTAGATTTTTTATAATATCAAACATATCGTTTAAATAAGCCTCATCGATATTTGGATCATAGGTAAAAAACAATTCTGCCGCATGATTTTTATTTCGCAATACATATAAATACCCCTTTTGCTTTTTACCAGAAACTTTTTCGGTATATGCATATAAAACCCCACCGTTTAGTTCGATTGGTTTATTATTCCAATTCGTAACTTTTTTGCCCTTTACTTTTTTATTTTCCAATATGGTTTTTGCAATATAATCGGCGGTTTGTTTTTCATTCTCAATATTCAAAAAACAAGCGGCGGTGAGCATAAACAAGGCAGAATTTCCATTTTTATCGAACACCGATTTTCGCATAAATAAATCCATGGAAACGTTAGCAATTCTTTTCCCATGGCTTTCTCGTCCCACATTAATCCAGCGATCGTTGCCAAATGCAATTTCAAAATCGCAGGGCAGTTCAAAATTTATTACATGGTATTCGCTTTGTATATATTCCCCTTCCAGATTATAGTATTTCCACTCACCTGTTTTAAATCCATTTTCAAATTCACCTTCGGAAGAAAGATTCCCGTTATCATGATAATAAATAGCATGGCCGTGTTGCCTATGCTTGTACATTTGAGATATCATTTCGGTTTTGCCATTGCTGTAATATCCCCAATAGGTATCTTTGCCATTCACCACTCTGGTAAGGCTTTTACGCTTTCCGTCGGGGTAATTCGATTCTGAATAATCTACCGTACTATCATTAAGTAAATGCTCAATACTTTGAATAACTCCGGTTTCATAATAATAAATAAAAGTTCCGGTGCGTTTTTTAAAATCTTCTGAAAGGTAATTCCCCGACATTTGCAATTTGCCGCTGGCATAATAATCAAACACGGTGTAGGTATTTTCTGCATTTTTAAAATATTTGCGCAAATACACATAGTTAGATTTGCTTGCGGGTGCCCATTTCGCATCGTAATATTTGTACAGAGTATCCTGGCTAAATGCAAATCCGGTAGCCAGCAAATTCAATGCGAAGAATAATCTTACTTTGTTCATATAATTTTTGCAACAATTTTAGGAAAATAAATCGGGAATTGCGAACTTAACGCCGCGATGTCTGATAAAAAAAGTGACAAAACGGGCCGTGGGGCATTAAGCAACACCCACAATCCTTTTTTGAAAAACCGCATTGTCACGGAGTTTCCGGAAGGGCTGGACGAACCCCTGGATGAGGTAAACCGGCTGATAAAAGTACACCTGGAGTATCCGAAAAATGTGGTAAACCGGGTGGATAGTCCGGATGTGCCGCTAAACTGGAGCATCAATCCATACCAGGGTTGCGAGCATGGTTGCGTGTATTGCTATGCCCGAAATAGCCATACCTACTGGGGTTTTAGTGCCGGCCTGGATTTTGAACAGCAAATTATGGCCAAGCCCGATGCCCCCTCATTGTTGCGGAAATATTTAACCCGAAAAAATTATATCCCCGAGTCCATCAGCCTTTCAGGCAATACCGATTGTTATCAACCTCTGGAAAGAAAAATGAAAATTACCCGGCAATTGCTAGAAATTTTTCTGGAATTTAAACATCCCGTTGGCATTATTACCAAAAACAGCCTGATACTGCGCGATTTAGACATTTTAAAACCCTTGGCCGAACTGGGTTTGTTGGGTGTAATGATTAGCATTACCACACTAGACGAAGACCTGCGAAGTACCCTGGAGCCTCGCACCAGTACTGCCAAAAACAGACTAAAAACCATTGAAACACTTACCCAAAATAATATTCCCACCGGTGTAATGGTGGCCCCTGTTGTACCCGGTTTAACCTCGCACGAAATTCCTGCTATTTTAGAGGCTTCCTACAATGCCGGAGCCTTATCTGCAGGCTACACCATGTTGCGATTAAACGGGCAAATTGGTGAATTATTTTCCGACTGGATAGAAGCCCATTATCCCAATAAAAAAGATAAAGTTCTCAATCAGGTAATGGAGGTACACAGCGGTACGTTAAACGACAGCCGGTTTGGCACCCGTATGCGGGGCGAAGGACCTGTAGCCGAAATTGTAAAACAATTATTTAAACAAACAAAAACCCGATTATTTGCCGATAGAAAAATGCCCGAATTTAATTACACCCATTTTAAAGCGCCGGTAGATGCCAAAGGGCAGGGTAAATTGTTTTAATCCCTAAACAAATTCCATCCAGTTATTTTTGTTTATCTCAAAATACTTAGCTTTGGGATAAGTTTTTTCCCATAGCTGTGGTGGACGATTTTTACCCGGACTAAATTTAAATTCAAAAGCCTGTAACCTGCCGTTTCTTTCTTCTATCAAATCAATTTCTTGCTGTGTATAAGTGCGCCAAAAATAATTGGAGGCTTCTTTTCCCTGATAATGCTGCCATTTCATTCGTTCCATGAACATAAAGTTTTCCCAAAGCGGTCCAACATCATCCCGCATATCAAGAGAATTGAAATTGTTAATCACTGCATTTCGAATTCCGTTATCGTAAAAATAATAGCGTGAAGTTTTGGTTATTTCATTATCAAGATTGCGCGAAAACCCTTTGACATTGTAAATAATAAATACTTTTTGCAGAAGATCCAGGTATGCAGCTACAGTGTTTTTGCCCAAGCCCAATGAGTTGCCTATGCCCTCAATGGAAATTTCCTTTCCAATTCTAAATGCAAGCATTCGCAATAAATCCAATATTTTATTTGAATTGCGAATACCATCATATGCCAAAATATCTTTTAACAAATAACTATCCCGTATCTGTTTTAAATATTTTTCTTTTTCTACAGGATTTTCCAATTCAAACAAATGCGGATAGGAGCCAAAAATCAGTAACTCGGGCAATAATTGCATGGTAGTTGCCCCCCCTGCGGTTAACTTGAGCTCGGATGCTGCCACAGGAAACAGTTGAAAAATGGTTTGCCTGCCTACCAGGGGTTCCCCAATTTTTCCGGCCAAATCTGTCATTGCTGAGCCTGTAACCACTATGCGCAATTTTTTCAGATGGTCGGTCATCAGCTTTAAGGCTTTCCCGGCCGATTCTATCTCTTGTACCTCATCTATAAATACTATGTCGTATCCGGCAAAATAATTTTTGATTCGCTGAAGAGAAAGGCTATTGAGCACATCCCGAATGTCCGCATTTTCGCCAGTATCTTTATACAACTTCCCTTTCTGTTTTTTCAAAAAAGATTCAATCAATGTTGTTTTACCCACCTGCCTGGGGCCGTACAATGCCAATACTTTTCCAGGCTTCAGCTCTTCTTTCCAGATGTTTGAATAATGCCTTACTACCTCCATGATTACATAAATATTTGAACTATCTACAGACGCAAATATACTTAATTCCGTCCATATACAAACGCATTTTGACTTAATTCCGTCTGTTTATAGACGCAATTTGACTTAATTCCGTCTGTTTGTAGACGTATTTAGACTTAATTCCGTCCATTACCAAGTAGTCCAACCTGCCAGAATACCCATTTAAAATATATTATGGCGAATTTTCAGGACACAATCTCCTTCCGGCTATTGAATAAATCTATCTCTGCGAAAATTTTGCATTTTTTAGCTAAATTGCACCCTTTCAACTATGACCTTCGACGTTCGCCCTTCTATACAAACTCCCACAGCTCGTGAGCCGGAAACTACCGGTGGTAAAGGACAAAACAACGATGTAGCTACCGATACCAAGGTGGCTTATATCGACGATAAAGCCTACGAAATTCGCGATGGCGAAACCATATTGCAGTTTGTACGCCGCAATCTGGGCCACGATTTGGTTCCCACGCTTTGCGATGCCCCCAATCTCGACCCATTTGGATCGTGCAGGGTATGCAGCGTGGATGTAGCCCTGCAGAAGAATGGTGCGGTGCGAAGCCAGGCCAGTTGCCATACTCCGGTGATGGCCAACAGCTTCATTTACCCCAACAGCGACCGCATTCAAAAACTGCGTAAAAACATCATCGAGCTGGTACTTACCGACCATCCCCTGGATTGCCTTACCTGTGAGGTAAATAACAACTGCGAACTACAAACCGTGGCTGCCAAAGTGGGGGTGCGCGATGTGCGATACCCCGAAGGCAAAACCCACCTCGACCGCAAAAAAGACCTCTCTCATCCATACATGACCTCGGATATGAGCAAGTGCATCAACTGTTTTCGTTGTGTGCGCGCCTGCGACGAGGTTCAGGGCCAGTTTGTGCTAAGCATGGCCGGCCGTGGTTTCGACAGCCACATTGTAAAAGGTTCTGAAGTTAATTTCTTCGAAAGCGACTGTGTAAGCTGCGGTGCCTGTGCCCAGGCCTGCCCAACCAGTGCTATCAGCGATGTATTCGAAAGCAAAAGCATTGCCAATACCGAAAAAACCCGCACCATTTGTACCTACTGCGGCGTGGGTTGCAACCTGGATGTAGCCACTGTAAACGGCAAAGTAAAAAGCATACAGGCTCCTTATGACGCCAAGGTAAACGAGGGGCATACCTGCCTCAAGGGCCGCTTTGCATTTGGATTTTACAATCACCCCGACAGGCTGCGTACCCCACTGATTCGCAAAAACGGAGAATTGGTACCCGCAACCTGGGACGAGGCTTACGATTTTATTGCCGAAAAATTTACCGCAATAAAAAACAATTACGGACCCGATTATCTTGCCGCCATTTCAAGCGCCCGCTGCACCAATGAGGAAAATTACCTGATGCAGAAATTTATGCGCGCTGTGGTTGGAACCAACAATATTGACAGCTGTGCCCGCGTTTGCCACTCTCCCACTGCTTTGGGCATGCAACGCACATTTGGAACCGGTGCTGCTACCAACTCCATCATCGATCTGAAATATACAGATTTGATAATGGTAATTGGGGCCAACCCTACCGACGGACACCCCGTAACCGGAGCCAAACTGAAACAGTTTGCCATGAAAAAACCGGCCATTGTAATTGATCCCCGCAAAACCGAAATGGCCCGGTATGCCAAGTACCACCTGCAATTGCGCCCTGGTACCAATGTGGCTTTGCTGAATATGATGCTGTACTACATTATTCAGGAAGGGTTGGAAGACAAATCATTTATTGAAAATCGCACCGAAGGTTACGATGAATTTAAGGCTAAAATTATGGCCCTGGATTTGGACGAATCTGAAAAAGTAACCGGTGTAGACCGCAATCTGGTGCGCCAGGCAGCCATTGCTTATGCCAGTGCCCCTAATGCCATGAGTTTTCATGGACTGGGTGTAACGGAGCACTCATTGGGAACCTTTACCGTAATGCAAATTGCCGACCTTGCCATGATTACCGGCAACATAGGCCGCAGGGGTGTGGGTGTAAATCCATTGCGCGGACAAAACAACGTACAAGGCGCTGCCGACATGGGCTGCCAGCCTCACCAGGGTGCCGGATACTACGATGTAACCGTACCCGAATACCACCAAATGTATGAGAAATTTTACGGTGTAAAATTGCCCGATTATGTGGGATATAAAATACCACAAATGTACGATGCAGCCCTGGCCGGTAAACTAAAAGGACTGTGGTTGATGGGCGAAGATGTAGTGCAAACCGACCCCAATACACACCACGTAAAAGCTGCATTAAAAGAATTGGATATTTTAGTAGTGCAGGAAATATTTATGACCGAAACTGCCCTGATGGCGGATGTGGTATTACCTGCTTCTTCTTTCCTTGAAAAAAGCGGTACATTTACCAATGGCGAACGCCGCATACAACGCGTACAGCAAGTGGTTGAGCCTCTGGAAGGCACCAAGCCCGACGGACAAATTGTGATAGATTTAATGAACCGCATGGGCTTTAAACAACCCGATTATGATCCCGCATTAATGCTGGAAGAAATATCGCAAATTGTACCATTTTTTGCAGGTGTAAAATGGGATGAACTGGGTGATAACGGCAAACAATGGCCGGTATTGAAAGACGGCTCTGACACTGAGATTCTGCACCTTACCGAATTTAAACGCGGCAAAGGTAAATTCATGAGTGCCGAGTGGAAAGAAACCCAGGAAATAGTGCAAAACGGAGCTGAATTTCCGTATATAATTACCACCAATCGCGAGCTTGAACATTACAACAACGGCACCATGACCCGCCGCACCGGCAATGTAAAAATTCTTACAGAAGATGTGCTGTTAATTAATCAGGTAGATGCTGATAAAAATGATATTAAAGATGGCGATATGGTATGCGTAATCAGTGCGCGCGGCAAAGTGGATATTAAAGCCCGCATTACCGACCAGGTGAAGCCCGGCATACTTTCTTCTACATTCCACTTCCCCGAAATTGCCATGAATAATATTACCAGCAGCTATTGCGATGGCGATGCACTTTGTCCGGAATACAAAGTGGTGGCCTGCAATATTCGCAAAAGCAAAGGCAAATACAAGGAAGAAAAAGTAATGGCCTGATTTTGCATGCATGATTAAAAATATTTTTTTCATTTCCACCACCCTACTAATATTTATTATCGGTTGCCGGCGCGAAACCAAAGACCATGAAAGATGCGGTTGCGACGATGTGAAAAGAAGCACTTCACCCGAAAAACAGGATACCCTTACATTGCATTCTCCTAGGGCATTTACACCCAATGGCGACGGAATTAACGATTTGTTTTTACCTGTAATCTCAGATAAAAACGACCTGGTTTTTATGCGGTTTGAAGTATTTAACCGCAAGCGCAAGAAAACCTATTTCAGCACCATAGATAACAATACCAAAGGCTGGGATGGAAAAAATGCAGAGGGCGCCAAACTGGGTACTGATATTTATGCCTGGACCTTTTCCGGTACTACCATCACGGGTGCCAAAGTGCAATGGGAGGGAGAAGTTTTGCTGTTTAAAACCTGCTACAATAAATTGCGACCAGATCAGTGCAATTTCGGCGATATGATTGTTCCCGGTAGGGGATTTTTAGTTCCTACGAAAGAAATACAATGCCCTGAATAGGGATTAGCATTAAAAACCGCCCCTTTTACTTATTCAGGTGGTTGTTTTGCACATTACAAATTCTAATCTGCGCTTTTGTAATTTGATTTGAATAATGAAAAAAGCAACCTTTCTTATACTCATTCCTCTTTTGATGATATTGGCTTTTCGCAATGCCGATGAAAAACCTGCCAGTATCAGTTACGAAAAACGCATAAAACCCTTTATGGATAAAAATTGCAGAGGTTGTCATTCACCACATCCCTCTGACAGTTATATGCATTTTACCGATTTATCTAATTACGATAGTTTGAAAACCTATGTAATGAATGGTGCCGTATATGACCATGTATTTGTAAAAAAAGATATGCCCCCTATAATGGGATGGAGCTTAACACCCAGGTTGGATAGCAGTGAATTGGTAATGCTGGATTCATGGATAAAAGCAGGTGCTCCCTTTGAATAAAAACAATAAATAAGGCTCCAATTTGTAATTTTTCATATCTGATTTCTTTGAGTAACCGGGGGATAACACCTCCGGTTTTTTTATTAAAATCAAATTTCGAGGTGCCCTTATTTTTGGATTATTCAATTCTAATGATTTACAATTCAACTCCTTGTACAAATTATTAAAATTATATGGCCCTAAGTTGCAAAAAATACCAAAAAACTCAAATATTCTAAATCCCATTGCAATTTTCCGTATTTTCGGGCCTCAAACCTGTTCTTAATTCGCATTCAACCAATGCATAAAACCATGAAAACAACGCTATTAGCTCTGCAGTTATTCCTAACTGGCCTTGCTTCGGCACAGGTGCAAACCATTAGGGGACAAGTGCGTGACAAAGAAAGCCATCAGCCCATTTCTGCTGCTGTAAGTGTAATTACTTACGGTGCTGATACTATCTGGCGAAGCAATACAGATGCGATGGGAGAATTTAAAATCGAGAATGTAAAAGTAGGCAGACAGGATCTCCAAATCAGTGCAGAAAATTATAAAACGGCTGTGTTAAACAACGTTATTGTTACCTCGGCCAAAGAAGTAATTCTGCAAGTTGAATTGGAAGAGGATGCGGCTAAATCTATCAATGAAATTGTGATTAAAGCCAAGCCCAAATCTGGCGAACCCAACAATGAAAATGCCCTGGTAAGTGCCCGCGTATTTACGGTAGATGAAACCGATCGTTATGCCGGTAGTAGGGGAGATCCGGCACGCATGGCCAGCAACTTTGCGGGTGTGCAGGGGGCAGATGACAGCCGCAATGATATTGTAATCCGCGGCAACAGTCCTTCAGGGGTTCTTTGGCGTTTAGAGGGAATTGATATTCCCAATCCAAATCATTTTGCCATACCAGGTACTACAGGTGGTCCGGTATCCATTATTAACAATAAAATATTATCCAATTCTGATTTTTTTACCGGTGCATTTCCAGCCGAGTATGGCAATTCTACAGCGGGTGCATTTGATTTAAGAATGCGTAATGGCAACAATAAAAAACACGAATACAGCACCCAATTCGGATTTTTAGGATGGGATGTTTTGGCCGAGGGACCATTTTCCAAAAAAAGCAAAGCCTCGTATATGTTTACCTACCGCTACTCAACCCTGGCCTTGTTTTCAGCTCTAAATATTAAAATCGGAACCGATGCAGTACCGCATTACCAGGACGCCTCATTTAAATTAAATTTTCCGATGAAAAACAATGCCAATTTATCATTTTTTGGCATAGGTGGAGCAAGCACCATTAATATTCTCATCAGCGACCAGAAGGAAAGCAGTGGCAATTTGTATGGCGATAATGACCGCGACCAGAAATTTGGTTCGCGCATGGGAGTTGTGGGCAGTAGCTACACCAAAAATTTTAACCGAAACAGCTATTTGAAAATTACCCTTGCTGCCAGTTCTCAAACCGTAAAAGCCCAACACCAGCTGGTTTACCGTCATACCACCGATACATTTGAGAAAAAAGGCGAAACATTTTATCGCTATGCTTTAGACTCATTAATTCCGAATTTAAGTTACAATTTCCGCACCAATACACTGGGCTTAAATGCATTTATAAATACCAAAATCAATAATAAAACCACGCTTAAATACGGCATACAATTCACCCGTTATGGATATTATTTTCAGGACAGCAACCGCAATTTTGATTTTATGGATACTGCGCGCTATTGGAAATGGTACGAAAGGTGGAATTCTACCGGATTTGGATTGATGTTGCAGCCCTATGTGCAAATGAAATGGAAAGTTGGCAGTGACTGGCAGATTAGCGCTGGTATAACGTCTCAGGTATTTACCATTGCCGATAATAAAAGCGGAATTACTCATACCTCGGCCGATTTCGTGCAGCCCCGTTTAGGCATTCGTTACCAGATAAATAAAATTTCTTCACTCAATTTTGGCGCTGGAATGCACAGCCAGATTCAGCCCGGTTATACCTATTTTTATTTGTTGAAAGGCAATACCAAACCCCATAATATGAATATGGACTTAACCCATAGTAACCATTTGGTGCTGGGATATGATCGCATTTTGGGTAACTCTAAACGCATTAAACTAGAAACTTACTATCAACAATTATCCAATATTCCGGTTGAGGTAAAATCCAGTTCATTCAGCCTGGCAAATACAGGCAGTGGTTTTAGCCGATTTTTCCCCGACACACTGCAAAACACTGGTACAGGCCGCAATTATGGCGCTGAAATTACCTTTGAAAAATTCTTTACCAAAGGCTATTACTATATGGTTACCATGAGTGTTTTTGATGCTAAATACAAAGGTTCGGATGGCGTTTCCCGCAATTCGGATTTTAATACCCGCTATGCATTTAATGCATTAATTGCCAAAGAATGGAAAGTAAGCAAACGCGGTGTTTTAAATGTGGGTGGTAAAATCACAGCCGCTGGTGCACGACGTTATTCGCCAATGGACACGCTTATGTCGCGCCGCAGCCGCGAGTATATTGAAGTAGATGCAAAGAAAAATACCCTCACTTTTGGCAGTCCATATCGCAGGGTAGACATACGCGTTTCATATAAAGTAAATGCCAAAAAAGTAACCCATGAATTTGCCTTGGATTTGGTAAATGTAACCGGACGTCAAAACATACTTAAATACTCTTACATCAGCGAGCCTCCATATGCCAAAGAAACCTATCAACTGGGCTTTTTACCTCTGTTCTATTATAAACTCGATTTCTAAAAACTAAACCCCTATTACGATGTATTACAAAATACCGGCTAGTTCGGCGGGAATTTCCATGCCTGGCCAAAAATCACAAAACTCATTAATCAAACCTGTTATGAATGGTCGAAACTGCATTATACAAATACACCAGAAGGATTTGCATTTAAATATTTTTATAGCAGGGGAATTTTACTGCACAAAATGGGTGAATTATTTCTGGTATTGGGAATAGGATTGCCCTGGATACTATCCTATTTTATGCCCGAAAAAACCAATCGAAAGTTTACCTGGCTTTACTACCTGCTTGCCCTGCTGGGCGGCATTGCTAACTTAGAGGCCTGGTATATGCTGAAAGGCCATTACTGGTGGCATGTATGGTGCATTATTTTATTTGTATTGGGCTTTATTTCCTACCTTTTTATTCGCATTATGATTAAAAAAGCCTATTTAAAATGCTAGGTTCTGGGTAATTTCATAAATTTGCGTAATGAAAACCCTTTGGTATATTCCATTGATATGCATTGCTGCCCTTGCTGCCTGTGGGCCCAAAGCTGCAAAAACTGTTGCCGCCGAACAAAAGAATCCATGCACAGATACCGCAGTAAAAGTGATTTTTATCAATACCCGCAAGGTTGAATTAAATGTACATATACTAATTCAGCACAGCGAAAGGCAAGGAAATACCATCATAAATTCTTGGACCAAATACAAAGAAATTCCGCTGAAACCTGGCGATGATAACACCCAAATGCTTCCGGTAAGTCACAAATTTATGTATGATGTATATGGCCCTGTGTCTACCAATGTTACGGGTGTAGGGGTTATTGCCACAAAAAAAATGACCCTGATTCCCTGCCAGGTATTAACCGAAGAATTTTAAATTCAATATTTAATTCACCCAGCTAAATACAAACCAAATTGCCCAAAATTCTTGGCATCAGTGCATTCTATCACGATTCAGCAGCGGCAATTGTTGCAGATGGAATTGTAATTGCAGCTGCCCAGGAAGAACGATTTTCGCGAATAAAACACAGCGCTGCTTTTCCTTCTCAAGCCATACAATATTGTTTAAAAGAAGCCGGCCTTGAATTGAAAGACGTGGATGCGGTTGTATTTTATGATAAGCCATTTTTGAAGTTTGAAAGGCTGTTAGAAACCTACTATGCATTTGCTCCCAAGGGTTTTATTTCTTTTCTCAAAGCCATTCCTGCCTGGTTTAATGATAAATTATTTTTAAGAAAAAATATCCAGAAAGGACTTGAAAATATCGGAAAATTTGACAAGAAAAAATTGCCCATATTATTTACCGAACATCATCTTTCTCACACTGCCAGCACCTTCTTTGCATCGCCATTTGAAGAGGCTGCAATACTTACCATCGATGGGGTGGGCGAATGGTGTACGGCATCAATCGGACATGGAAAAAACAATACAATTACCCTGCTGCGCGAAATGCATTTTCCGCATTCAGTCGGGCTTTTGTATTCGGCATTTACCTATTATCTCGGTTTCACCGTAAACTCGGGCGAGTACAAGGTAATGGGGCTGGCGCCATATGGCAATTTGGAAGCCGAACAAACCCGGGATTTCATCAAAATTATTAAAGAATATTTAATTGATATCAAGGAGGACGGCTCTGTTTTTATCAATCAAAATTTTTTTAAATATGCTACAGGTTTGCGCATGACCGATGATAAAAAATGGGCCTCTGTATTTGGCATCCAGCGTCGCAAACCCAATGATGAGCTCACTCAGGCACATTGCGACCTTGCTTTGGCATTGCAGTTGGTTACCGAAGAAATTGTAATAAAAATGGCGGTGGAAACCCAGCGTATTACAGGGAGCAAAAATATTTGTTTGGCTGGCGGTGTTGCATTGAATTGTGTAGCCAATGGAAAATTACTAAAATCGGGTTTGTTTGAAAATATTTATGTTCAACCTGCCAGCGGAGATGCAGGTGGGGCATTAGGTGCCGCGCTTGCTGCCGAATATTTATATTTCCAAAAACCCCGAAATATTGCCAAGCCCGATAGCATGAAGGGCAGCTATTTAGGGCCCGAATATAATTGTTCAGAAATAGAAAAATCCCTGCAATATTTTGGGGCTGTTTTTGAAAAATTTACCGATGCAAAAGTTCTGAATGAAAATATAGCCAGCCCCATTGCCGAAGGAAAAATAGTTGGATTATTCAGAGGCCGAATGGAATTTGGTCCGCGTGCACTGGGCAACCGCAGCATTGTGGCCAATCCGGGTATAGCAGATATGCAGCAAAAACTGAATGTAAAAATTAAATTTCGTGAAGGTTTCAGGCCTTTTGCACCGGCAGTAATTGCAGAGAAATGCGAGGATTATTTTGAATTAAATGAGGCTGCTCCGTATATGACACTAGTGGCAAACGTGCATGAAAAATGGCGTCTGCCGCTGCCTCCCCTATATTCCACCTTATCCAATTCTGAAAAACTAAATACAAGGCGCAGTCAGTTTCCGGCCATCACGCATCTGGATTACAGTGCGCGGGTACAAACCGTGCACGCCGAAACCAATCCTGCATTTCACCACCTGTTAAAATGCATTGAAAAAACCACCGGACATCCGCTTTTGGTAAATACCAGTTTTAATGTACGGGGCGAACCCATTGTGTGCACTCCAGAAGATGCTTACCGCTGTTTTATGGCCACGGATATGGATATACTGGTAATTGAAAATTATATGTTAATCAAAGAAAATCAACTCGATTATCAGAATAAATCCAGGTGGAGCCGTGAGTTTAAAGCCGATTAAAAAAGCCGGAATAAATTCCGGCTTTTTTCTTAATTTATTTAATCCTTTATTTTTTTTCTGCCAATTGCTTTTTTAATTCTTCGATTTGTTGCTGTTGTTCCTGTATAGCCTTTACCAGCAGCGGAATCATTTCGGTATAATTTACGCTTTTAAATTCCACTTTTGCAGTTTGATCTTGAGGGGCTATGTGAACATTATTTCTGATCAATGCGGGATATACTTGCTCTAACTCCTGTGCAATAAAACCATAGTGTACACCTTTTTCCAGGTTCATTGTAGCAAATTTGGGATCATCGGTTTTATATAAATAACTTGTAGGACGAAGTTTCATAATGGCATCGAGACTACTCTCGAGATTTACGACTTCTTTTTTCAATTGTGCATCGGAGCTAAGCGTCCAGGAACCGGTATAAACGCCACTGCCGGAGCAGAACATGGCATAATTTGTTGAACCACCGCTAGCAGAGCCATAGACCCCGTAGTTATTTGAGGTAGATGTACCACCCGCATAACCAGTAACACCATAGTTAGAATTAGCTGAATTCTGTGTTGTAAAATACCCGCCGTAACCGGTGCCAGTGCCTGAAGCTACATCCGCCCTGATGCCGCAATATTTGGCATTAAGGAAGGTAGCATAGCCGGCTGATCCTGAAGATTTGGCTGTAATAGTATAATTATAGTTAGAGCCTGTATAATTATTATAAACAGCCAGAGTTCCAGAATCGCCTGATGTGAAGGATGAAGTATTACCCGAATTCGCAACAATGACTGCAGGTTTAGTAATTCCGGTGCCATTCACGTGCAACTCAGATTTAGGGGAGGAAATGTTTAATCCCACCTTTTTTTCCCTCAGGAATAGCAAGCCAGTATTTAGAGTTCCAATAGTCATATCGCTGGTAAAAGTAAATATGTTCATAACAGAATTGGTTGATTGTAGATAGGCCTTAATTGTATTTCCATCTTTAAATCCCATCCAGGAATTGGAACCGTTGATTTCAAAAGCCGGTTTAACAGAATTATAGATGGGGTAATGGAGATACAAATAACCCGTATTAGCGGATTTTGAGCCAGATCCATTTACCAGCACCTCACCTGATTTACGAATGATTAAGGGAATAGTACCATTTGTTGAAAACCCCAGAGAATCTGGAGTTGCAACCAATAAAGTAGCTGAATTATTTACAATTTGGCCCAGATTTGATTGACTCCAACCATTTATAGTACCGGCGGCAGATGGACCATATTTTGTCAATTCCAGTATACCTCCCGAGCTGTTGGTAGACATAATGCGGCCGGCGTTGGTGGCTGAGTTTGACCGCACCTGTAAATCTGCATTGCCAGTAGTGGTTTGGATATCGAGTTTATATGCCGGCGTAGTGGTACCAATTCCCACATTGGCCGTATTGCTGTTATAGATATTTGAACCTGCCGTTGTCCATACACCATTATCATCAGCGGCGGGTGCCCAGGCGGTGCCATTCCATTTAATTACCTGCCCGGATGTAGCCCCGTTTTGTGCCAAACCTAATTTGCTGGCAGAAGTTCCATTACCTTTAAGGGTAACATCTGTTTGTGCAGATTGGCTGCCCCAGTCATCACGGGTAGAATCTGCCGCGGGAGTCCAATTGCTGCCATTCCATTTAAGTATTTGGCCAGTTGTTGCACCTCCCACAGTTAGTTGCGAAGGACTTAGAGTGGCCGACGAAGAAACTGTATTGGCCACTCCGGAGCCGTTGGCATAGTTGGCAAACGGAACACTCATAAGTTGAACAGTACCCATATCAATAAAATTAGCACCGCCGGCAGGATCTACCTCAACCTGAAAAAACAAAACGGCAGAAGACAATTTAGCAAGGGTGGGATAAGCACCTGTAACCACAGTTCCGTTGCCTACCACAGTATTCACCAAACCCGAACTGCTGGTTGTTTTAGATTGCGTTTCCTGATACACAATGGTACCTGTTGGCAATGTTTCACGTATGGTAAAACGCAAGGCAACAGACTGGGTAACAACCGGCAGACCGCTTGAATTGCGAACCACTGCCTGATAGCTGAATCCATTGGGCGCCTGTGCTTTAACGCTAAATATTGCCCCAAGAAAGGCAGCGATTGTGAGTATTTTATTGTTCATAGATTGTTTTGCTAAAGGTTTATTTTTATTACATCAAAATTAATATAAAAATACAAAATAACAATTTTAAATAAGCGCCAGGTTATGTTACATTGGTTTGTTTTAGCCTAAGAATGAAGGGTTGCTTGAACAATAATGAATGTATAATCAATCTGGCCTTTGAATATTACCAAACCAAATTCGCCTATATTTGCACACCGATGAGCCTGTCCAAAGACCTTTGGATGTTTATGAAAGAACGCAAGAAATTTGTGCTTCTTCCGGTCATTATTGTGCTTTTATTACTTGGAGTTTTGCTCATTGTAGGTGGCAGCAGTGCCATAGCCCCATTTATTTATTCATTGTTTTAATATGAATACCGAACGCAAAACCATTTTGGTAATTTCAATAGGATTCGGAATTATTGCATATTTTACAGCGAACTGGATCTTAGGTGTGGCAGCAGGTTTGGTATTATTGGCCGGATTTGCATCGCGCAAAATGGCGTATTGGATACATTTCAGTTGGATGAAGCTGGCCCATTATATGGGTAAAATTACCCAACCCATTATTTTGGGAGTGGTGTATTTCTTTATACTGTGGCCGGTGAGTTTACTGTCAAAACTAAGCCGAAAAGACCCGCTAATGTTGAAAAACCGGATGAATACCACATTCAGGCCGGTACAAAAAACATTTCAAAAAGAAGAGTTCGAAAAAATCTGGTAATACGCCTAAGGTTGCAGGGTGTCCAATCCATGCAACATGTGCACAATCATTCAAATTGCCGGTATTATTAAGATTTAACTTTGTAGTTATGAAATTATTGTGGATACTGCCTTTGGCATTGGTTTCTTGTGTGTCGATGAAGAAATATAAAGACCTTGAAAATGCCAAATCTGCATCGGAAGAAAAAATAAACCGCAAATTATCAGAATGCGAAACACGCAATACCGAATTGCTGTCGAATATAAACGAATTGGAAGGCAAAATAACTGCCCTGGATAAACGCATTTCTTCATTGCTGGATAGTATTTACAACTGCGATAAGGAGCTTGCTGAAAACAAAGCTTATATAAAAAGTTTGGGTGAAAAACTCGATGAACAAAAACAAAAATTATCGCAGGAATTGGAGCAAAAAAATAAAAGTTTGCAACAAAAAGAACTTGAATTAAATGACGCCCTGGGCCGCGCAGAAAAAGAAAGAGCCAAGGTAGAAGCCCTACTGGCCGAATTGGAAAAAACCAGTTCTCGGGTGCGCACATTAGAATCTGAACTGAATAGAAAAGACAGTGCCGTGCGTGCATTGAAAGAAGAGATTAGCAAAGCGCTTGCGGGTTTTGATGCGCTGGATATCAAAGTGGAAAATCGCAACGGAAAAGTTTATGTGAGTATGGCCGAAAAATTACTGTTTAAAAGTGGCAGCACCTCGGTAGATCCTAAAGGAAAAGAAGCCCTGCTGGCACTGGCCAAAGCACTGAATAAAAAACCCGATGTGCAGGTAACGGTAGAAGGCCATACCGACAACAAACCCATGAACAGCGAAAAAATTAAGGATAACTGGGATTTGAGTGTGCTGCGGGCAACCAGCATTGTGCGCATACTTTCTGGCGACGGTAAAATGGACGATAAGCGCATTACTGCTACTGGTAAAGGCGATACCCAACCGGTTGCCGACAATGGCACCGCAGAAGGCCGTGCATTGAACCGCAGAACTGAAATTATTTTAACACCCAGATTGGATAAAATTCTGGATATCCTAAACTCAAATTAATTGCATTGATTGTAATTGCCGCCATTGAAAACCACAAGGATGCTGAAATAGATGCCTTGTGCAAAAAATACCTTCAAAGGCTGGATAAAATGCACCCGGTAAAACTTGAATTAATTGCAGCTGCCCGCGTAAAAGACCCACAGCAGCAAAAGGAAAAAGAATCGGCTGAGATATTAAAATTATGCAAAAAAAACGATACGTTAATTCTTTGTGATGAACGGGGAAAAAACTATCACAGTCTGGAGTTTGCACAGTATATCGAAAGAGAAATCAGCCATTCGCGCGGCAATTTAATTTTTGCTATCGGGGGCGCTTATGGGTTTACACCCGAATTACTCAGCCAGCATTTGAAACTGCGCCTCAGTGATTTTACATTTCCGCATCACCTGGCACGCCTAGTTTTAACCGAGCAGATTTACCGCGCATTAAGCATTATTCGCGGCACTGGTTATCACCATGAGTGATTAAGAATTACATTGATTTTTAAATAATTATCCTATATTCGTGTGCAATGGAAACTGCATGCATTGAACAAACCGTGCATTTTAGTGCCCCTCCTGCAGTGGTATACAAAACCCTTATGGACAGCGCTTTGCACAGCGAATTTACCCAGTCAGAATCTATCATTGGCGAAAAAGTAGGCGATTCATATTCGGCATACGATGGTTACATTGAAGGTACCATTCTTGAATTAAAAAAAGATGCATTAATCCGCAAATCCTGGATGGCCTATGAGGATGGATGGCCCGAGGGACATTTTTCCGAAGTGGTTTTTAATTTAAAACCCACAGCCACCGGAACCGAATTGCAATTTAAACACGACGGCGTTCCCAAAGAAAAACTCGAATCATTTCGAAGCGGTTGGATAGAGCACTACTGGGAACCGATGGAGAAATTATTCCGCCAACAAAATTAGGCCCTGGAGATAAAAAAGGGATGGAGGATAGGCTCCAAATTCGGCTTATTGATGCTAATCTGAAAGTATAGAGGTTACTGATTTATTATTAACGGCAGTTTTAGCGTATTTTTGCGGCTTCCATGGATTTAGAAGCAGCCATAAAGTCGGGCATTGCCGAGGCCATACAGGCACTGTACAGCACCGAAATTGCAGAAGTTAAACTCGAATCTACCAACAAAGATTTTGAGGGCGATTACACTTTTGTTGTATTTCCATTGTTGCGCCTAAGCAAAAAGAAACCCGAGGAAACTGCCGAAGAAATAGGCCAATGGTTGATGAATAACACGCAATCCATTCAGGCTTTCAATGTGGTAAAAGGATTTTTGAACCTGGTGGTTCCGGCAGCAGTTTGGCCCGCTTTTTTGGAAAAAGAATGGAACAATAAACAGTATGGAAATTTAACCCTGGGAACTGGCCAAAAAGTAATGGTAGAATACTCTTCTCCCAATACCAACAAGCCTTTGCATTTGGGTCATATCCGCAACAACTTATTGGGTTTTAGTGTGGCAGAAATATTAAATGCCAGCGGTTTTGCAGTTACAAAAGCCAATTTAATCAACGATCGCGGAATCCACATTTGCAAAAGTATGCTGGCCTGGAAGCTTTACGGAAATGGAGAAACACCAGCATCATCGGGCCTAAAAGGCGACCATTTGGTAGGGAAATATTACGTTGAATTTGATAAAAAATATAAAGAAGAAATCAATGCGTTAATTGCCACCGGAATGGAAGCAGAGGAAGCTGAAAAGCAGGCTCCGCTGATATTGCAAACCCAGGAAATGCTGCGCAAATGGGAAGCCGGAGATACCGAAACATTGGAGCTGTGGAACACAATGAATGGCTGGGTATATGAAGGTTTTGGCAAAACCTATTCCCGACTGGGCGTAAGTTTTGATAAATATTATTATGAAAGTAATACCTATAAATTAGGAAAAGATATAATTGCCGAAGGCCTTGAAAAGGGCGTATTTTTCAGGAAAGAGGATGGCAGTGTTTGGATAGACCTCACGGCTGACGGACTAGACCAGAAGCTGGTTCTGCGCAGCGATGGCACCTCGGTTTACATGACCCAGGATATAGGCACCGCCGAAGAAAAATACAAAGATTTTGGAATCAATCGCAGCATTTATGTTGTTGGAAACGAGCAGGATTATCACTTTAAAGTGCTGTTTCTGATTATGAAAAAACTGGGCAAATCATACGCCGATGGAATGCACCACCTGAGCTATGGCATGGTAGATCTGCCCCATGGCAAAATGAAAAGCCGCGAAGGAACGGTGGTAGATGCCGATGATTTGATGGAGGAAATGTATGAAACCGCCAAACAAAAAACCTTGGAATTAGGCAAAACCGAAGGATTGGGGGATGATGAACTACATAACCTTTACGAGTCTATAGGTATGGCGGCGCTGAAATTTTTTATTCTAAAAGTAGATCCCAAAAAACGCATGCTGTTTGACCCCAAAGAAAGTATCGATTTTCAGGGAGATACAGGTCCGTTTGTATTGTATACCAATGCCCGTATTCAAAGTATTTTAAGGCAGGCAGGCGAAGATTGGAAATCTGGCACAAGCAACGCCGATTTGCACCCGTCAGAGAAAGATGTAATCGAAACATTGTACCGTTTTCCGGCCGCAATTGAAGTTGCGCTGCGCGAATATTCTCCGGCTGTAATATGCCAGTACAGCCTTGATTTGGCCAAAGCATTTAACCGTTTTTACAATGAAGTAACCATTCTGAAAGAGAGCGACGAAAGCAAAAAAATACTGCGTTTAAAACTGGCTAATTTTACTGCCAACACCCTGCAAAACGCCATGAAATTGCTTGGAATCAAAGCGGTTGACAGAATGTAAAAATCCATGAAATATCGCTGAAAATATTTCAGGTTTTCAAATAAATTCAATTCAGAATTTTATAGAATTTACTACTTCAACTTATCCGGATTATCCTTCAAAAACTGCGCCCAGCCCGATTTTCCGGTTTTTTTGCCAAACTGTTTGGGGTTAAATTGTAAATGGTGACAAACGGCAACCGCAATTCCATCAGTGGCATCCATGGTTTCGGGGCGGGTTTCAAATTTGAGCAAGCTTTCCAGCATGGCAGCTACCTGTTCTTTGCTGGCATTTCCGTTACCCGTAATACTCTGTTTTACCCGGCGGGGTTCATATTCGTATACCTTCAACCCTTTGGTCATGGCAGCAGCAATGGCCACCCCCTGTGCCCTCCCCAGCTTAAGCATACTTTGTACATTTTTTCCAAAAAAAGGCGCTTCTATGGCTACCTCGGTTGCCCCGAACCCCTCAATGAGTCCTGTAACCCGTTCCAGAATGTGCAGCAACTTTTGTCCATGATCCTCAAGTTTTGATAAACGAACCTCGCCAAAGCCCAGCAATTCCATTTTTTGGCCATCAGTGGCCAATACGCCATACCCCAATAGGTTGGTGCCCGGGTCTATGCCCAGAATGATTTGCTTGCCGCCTGGATTCACACTGCAAAGGAAAGGGTTTTATAGTTTTAAAAAATTTGAATTTTATTTTAAATAAATTCATAAAAAAAGCCACCCTGTGCAGGATGGCTTTTTTTTATTTTTAATACACCAGTTACTGTTTAATCAACTTGGTCACATATTTCTCTTTGGTTTCGGTATCGTACACGGTTACAAAATAGATGCCTGCGCTTAGGTTAGAAACATCCATTTTATACATACCCCCGTTGATTTTGAGTGTGGTAACTGTAATCTGTTGTCCGGTAACATCGTGCAAGCTAATGTTGGCACTTTGTGAACCCGGAATTACAAATTGAATTTGCACAAAATCAGTTGCAGGGTTGGGAACTACTTTTACAAATGGTTTTTCGTAACCAGGGCTGTTACCAGGATCAGCAGGTGGAGCAATACCACCAAAAATGTAATCGTTGTCGGCAATAGAAACATGCACCAGATCTCGGGCCAATGGGGCCAGGTTGCCACGCATTTGGTCTATTGCAGAAAGATTGGCAAGGGCAGTAGCATCGGGTTTTTCGCCGGGTTTGTGCATCCAATCGGCCAGCAATATGGTTTTCATATCGGCCTGCTCTGCATCTGCAGGTGCAGCGCCCTGCAATTTATTTATTGCAGCCTGCCTGTCGCCATTATACATATCCCACTTCGCATACAGCATATCGACACTAAATTGATCCAATAATTTTTCTGCAGCAATGCGGCGCATTAAAATATCAAAAGCAGTTTTGTTTTTATGATAAATAGCAATGTCGCCAATGATCATCAATCCCATAGGTCCAATGGAAGTTAGATTGGTAACTACCAGAATATGGGTATCTACCGTTACATCTTTTCCATGATCAATTATAATAATTATATCCTTTATGGGAGCACCGGTGTAATTGTCGCAAATATCCCATTTGTTTTGGGCATAGTATTTTTGATTTACAATTTGCTGACCACAAGCGGCGGTGCTAGAATACATGGTATTGGGTGGGCATGGCAAAGAAGCAACCCCTACCCCATTTGCAATAATGCCAAAATTACACATTTCATTTACAGAAGCCAGCGGAAATGCTATGATGTCCAATGCACCTGCTCCGTTATTGTAATTATTACTTACAAATGTATTTCTGCCCGGTTGTCCGGCGAATCCGATACCACCCACATGGCCTTGAGATTCCACTCCACAACGCAGGTAATTATACATGTAGTTATTTACCACATTTGGAATCGGAATTGCATTGCCATCGCTGCGCAGGAATATAGCACGGCGGGTATCGAAAATACAGTTGGTGAAAATATTATTTGTATTATTTCCGGCTTGCATAAATATACCGGTGGAATTGCACACAGTTCCAAATACTTTTTTGCAATCCTTCAGTCGAATTATATTACAATTAATATTAATTTTTCTACTTAAAGAATCTAAAATTCCGATATCACCAGCCAGGTCAACATCATTTTCGTTTATCACGGCATTGGTTGTACGGCGGGTCCAGATGCCTACATCAAATCCTTTGATATTGTTATCACGGATATTTAATGCATTCATTCTTTCGGCAAAAATTCCGGTAGAACGATTGTAAACATCATCCGAATTTCGTAGTTCATTTGCAAAAACTACAGCGGGTAAATCACTGTTGCTGAGCCTGATTTGAACATCACTGCCAAATTTACCCTGGTAGGTTTTTTCTATTTCATTATTCTCAATATTCAGCGGACCAATATTGCTGGTTGCATCAATACTGCGGTACATATTGGTAAATAAATTTTCGCTGATACTGGCAGAAAAACGCAGGGCATAAATTCCAAAATAACGGTTTGGCTGACTCGCTTTGTCGCTGTTTCTGAAATTATTCTGGCTCACAATTTCTTCCATTTTTACGCTGCGTAAAATGATACCGAAATTGTCGTAGGATGGATACAGGTTTTTGGCTTTAAAGTCGTAATTAGACAACACAAACGAGTTGTGTGTAATGCCCTGGTTATAGCTTCTAGAGCCGCGGTCGATGCGTATACCAATGTTACAATCGGTAAATACATTGTCTGTAATTTTCACACCTTCAGGCCCTGAAGTAGCCACGTCAATGGCATGTTTTGCATTCTTATATGTATTAGAATGGATATAACCACTAGCGCTATCCTTGAATGTAAATCCAACCCATACATCATGCATATCGCAGGGGCGGAACACACTGTTATTGGCACGCATGGTAGAACTATCCTCAAAAATAATTTCACCATCGCGGTCAAAAACCACATCGATGGTAGTCATATCCAGCACGGCTTTATTGCGCACAAATACGCGGCCTGCCACATAGTATTTGCCATCCCACCATGTATTTGTGGTATATACAGTGCTATCCTGTATGAGGTGGAAACTGGTATCGCTGGGGTTAAAGCAGCAATCGCCCTCTTCAACGGTAATGGTATCCCAGGCTTCGCAGCAATGGCTTCGGAATGCATGTAGAATGTATGTACCCGGATTACATGCCTGCACGGTGGTGCCGGTTCCGAGATAATTGTTATTCCAGATCCAGGTATACACTACATTGTTCTGGGCCGAAAGCGCAGTAAGCGTAATGCAAGCTCCGGAACCTTTGCAAATGGTAGGATTGGGTGAGGACGAACCAATATTGGCAACTGGTCCGGCAACAAACAGCACACTAAACATATCGCTGGTATCAGAGCAGCCGGTATTGGTATTGGTAACAATTAGCTGATAGTTTCCAGGGCTGGTAAGTGTAATATTTTGATTGGTAGAGAACGGATTGTTGTTTAACAACCAATTGTAAGAAAATGATTCGCCTGAGAGTGGGAAAGGTCCGCAAACTTTAGCTATTCCGGTTTCGGTTTTACATACTTCGTAGCAGCCTTTGGGTATATTACTCAAATCGGGTTTGCGGTTCACTACTACATAACTAAATCCTTGTCCGGTGCAACCGTACATATCGGTAGCGGTAAGGGTATACAAACCTGTACTGTAAACGGTAAGCGGATTCACCGTCTGGCCGTTTTGCCATTGTAAAGAGGTGTATGGGCCTGTAACAGTACCAGTAAGTGTTACCAAAGTTCCTTCACAAACAGTGGCTGATGGTGGGGTAACCGTAACTGCTGGGCCCGGCAGAATATGCAGCAGCAAAGTATCTTTTGCCGCGCAGCCAAAGGCATTGGTAACACTAAGATAAGCATTGTAATTACCTGCCGGAACGCCTGAAAATGCGCCGGGATTGCCAGTGGCAGTATAGGCGCCGGGGTTTAGTGTCCAGTTCCAATTATATCCTAGTCCGTTTAATGCCAGCAGCGTGAAATATGAGGCTGAACACATGGTATCTGCACTCAAAATGGTAGCATTGGGATTTGGATTCACTATTACGGTAAACGGACCCAGTTTTTTAATACAGCCATGGTTATTGGTAACATTTACCCAGTACACGCCAGAGGTGCGAATGGTATCTTTATTACCAAATTTACCATCATTCCAGGCATAGGTATAGCTGGGTGAGAATGGCGCAGTTGCTATCACATAGCCACCCTCGCAAATACTAAAGGTTGTGCCGCTTTGGGTACCGTTTACAACCGTATAAGTGAGGCCCGGCGGATTGAAAGTAGTGGTATGGATGAGGTAGGTGGCAGTGTCTTTACATCCCTGTTGGTTTTGGATAATGAGCTGCACATTGTAATTGCCTACTGTATTATAAATGTGAAATGGACTTTGGAGATTGGAGGTTGTGGCATCGCCAAAATTCCAGCCCCAATGTACAATGGGCGACCAACTTGTACTCTGATCTACAAACTGAATGGATTGGCCTATACAACCGCTATCGCAGAAGCCAAAGTTTGCCATAAAGGGCAAAATATTTACGGTGTCATATACGGTTTTCACGCAGCCCGCATAGCTTACCTGATGAATAACATAATAAGTACCCGCGGTAGCATAGTTATGGGTTTTAGGCAATATACCGGTGGTAAGGGGAGAACCATCGCCCCAATCTGTAGTGTAAGTTACAGCAGGCCCTTTTACAACAGAGGTAGGCTTATAGCTGAGCTGTATAAAATTGTAATTACAAACTACCGGGAAAGTGTGTCTGATTTTTGGACGTAAAATATAGGGCACATAAATCTTCACTTTTACGGTAGACCAGCAGCCGGTATTGCAATACACACTGGCTATTATATTATAGTATCCGGTATCTGCAAACCAGTGTTGGGGATTTTGAAGATTGGAGTAATCTCCGTCTGAAAAATCCCAGTAGTAGGCATTGATGGTGGCACCAGAGGTAACCATGGTAAATTGCCCGAAACAGGGGTCATAATTAACGGTAACGGTAGGTGCGCAGGTACAATTTCCACCGCCTCCGCCAGTAACGGTGCAACTCTGATTGAGTGTAACCGAAGCTGTGTCTTTGCAGCCGTTTTTATCGGTAACAATTACCTGGTGTGTAGAATTAAAGCTGGTAGAGTAATGCTGATATGTGGTATCGGCACTGGCAGGGGTACTTGTTTGCGGACTCCATTGGTAACTCCAGGTGGGGTTATTGGTAGCCTGCATATAATACGGAACCGGCAATGAGGGTGAAATCATGCAGTTCCAACTGATATTTACATTGGGTTTTGGTTTTTTAGGGAATGGATTAATGTTGTAACTAAGGGTTGATGAACAACCAGCCTGGGTAATGGTAAGGGTATAGGTACCCGTGGTGCTGATAAGGGTAGACTGGGTAGTAGCACCATTGCTCCAACTGTAAGTATAACCCGGAGGGCCTATCAAACGCACCGTATCACCTTTGCAGGATGAATCGCCAAGGGTAATAATACCGGTGGGTATGGCATTTATGGTTACAAACTTGGTGCAAAGCTTAGGGCAGATGGTATTTTGCACACTTACCTGACCCTGGTTAATGTTACCCCAAACAATGGTAATGCTGGTTGCAGTTTGGGCCGTAACATTACCCCCAACAACACCCCACTGCCAGGCATTGCCCGGATTGCTTGAAATATTGTAGACCTGGGTAGAGCCAATACAACTGGTAGCAGCGCCTGTAATGGTGGGGCAAACAGTATCAATTACCTGTACGGTTAACTGGGCAGAAGAATAGCATTTGAACTGCCAGGAGTTGTTGTATTGCTGGTTGAAATAATTAACTGTAATGGTATAAGTACCAGGAGTTGTAAAAACCACCTGATCGGTATTGCCCGCTGGCGTATGGGTAACACCAGGGCTAATGCTCCAAGATGAGCCGGCAATATCAGGGCTATTTACATAGCTGTAATTTACAGTAGAACCCACACACACAATGGTGGGTCCGTTAATTGGCGGGTTTGGAGGCAACGGTACCAGATTAATCTGCACCGAAATACTATTTACACAAACCAAATTGGGGAAAATGGCTGTAGCGTGTATGGTACCAATACCGGCAGCACCCCAATTGATGGTGACTGAAGTGGTAGTGGATGCAGAAATAGCGCCGCCACTAACCGACCAGGTTACCGGTACATTGCTGGTATAGGTAACCGTGCTGTATTCGCAGGTCGATTGAACTGTATCAATCTTGATGGGGCCCTGAATTACAAATGTATGGGAATCGCGGCCGCTGCAGCAGGTAATATCGTTGCGCACATCGGCATAAATTGTAAAGGTTCCCACTGCATTTGGCGGAATGGTAACATTGATAATATTACCCGGATTGTTTGCCAGTGAAATATTGGGATTGCTGGGCATCCAGCTGTAGCATGAACCGAGGATTAGCGGCACAGAGAACTGCACAGTAGATCCCTGGCATACTGTATCCGGGCCTGAAATCTGCAAATTGGCCGGGAAAACCGGAACATCCACAGAGTTATAACCGCAGGTATACGGGCCGCCCACTACATGCAGGGTAATATTGCCTTGCGGACCAGCACCCCACAGCACACAAATACTATCTCCATTGGCATTGGGTGTTCCTACACCGCCCGTAACAGTCCAGGTATAGGTGGCGCCCGGGTAATAAGGGGTATTATAGCAATGCTGGGTATTATGGCAAACTGTACCCGGGCAAAAAATGGGTGGCGGGGTGCCATTGTTTACCAACACATTGAGGGTAGTATCATCGGTGCATCCGCTGGCATATTTTACTACCAGCTTTACTTGTTTTATACCTGCAGTGGCATAGGTATGGGTGGTGAATGCACTGGTTGTATTATCGAAAGTAAAATCACCAAACTCCCAATGGTAGTTTACAATCTGGCCGGCGATTTGAGAAGCAGATGCATTGAAATGGGTAGTACCTGTAAGACAGGCAGTATCAGCCTTAAATGAGGCTTTAGGAGAAGGACAAACATCGAAAATACAAACCTGGGTATCGGTGCAGCCAAAATCGTTATAGGCTACCAGTTGAACGGTAACAGTTGGGCCGGCACCCACAGCTATTTGCACTGTATTGGATGTACCTCCGCTAACAATATTGCCTCCGCTAAGCACGGTCCATTGAAAATTGTAAATCTGATTGCTCATGATTTGCCCGTTAATATCCCAGGCATATAGGGTGCTGGTGTTGAATGCACACAAACAGGTTTTTTTCGTTTTATCGGGTTCCTGGCCATTACTTCCACCCCGGTTTAAATCGCAGAAATTGCCGATTTGGGGTTGGTTGGCTACCAGTACTTTTAGTTTTCCGGTATTTACGCAACCATGAATGGTGGTTTCTTTTACAGTGAGAATTCCGGTTCCGGGTACGGTCCAGTTTACCACCACCGAAGTGCCGGTATTGCTGCCCATGATGCTTCCCCCGTTGATGGTCCAATAAAACGAGGAACCGGCCAAACCGCTAACCGTATAGGTTTCAGTTGCACCTTCGCAAACCGTATCGGCACCCGAAATTACGGGATTGGGTCTGGGCCAAACAGTAATTACGGCAGTGGCCGTATAGGTGTTGGGGCCCAACACATAGGTCATGGTAACGGTATACGAGCCCGAGTTTACGAATGTATGGGTGGGACTACAAGCTGTGCTTGTGTTGTAAACTCCGCTGCTGGGGTCACCAAAATTCCATGAATAAGTGCCGTTTCCCGAACTGGAGTTGTAGAATGTAACCGTAAGGGGGGCACATCCATTGTAAGTACTTGCATTGAACTGGGCCGGCGGCGCCAGTTGGGTTTTAGCACCCAGGGTGCTGAAGTTAAAAAAGATGGCAAATACTGCGAATAGCGTAATTATTTTTTTCATAGGCGTGTTTTTGATACTATACAAGGAATTTGACATTTCCCCTGCAATCAAAAATCAAACTTACAATTTCATGACATCAAAAACAAGGTAATTTAACCTTTGGTAGACAATATCAATGATTTCGAATGTTGAAATGATTAATTGGCGAAAATGATAGGGGTTCACTTCTCAATTGGTAAGAGATTTAGTAATTTCGCGCCTGAACAAAAAATATGGCATTCGACCTCGATCTCATTCAAAAAGTTTATCAGGAATTACCGGCCAAAGTTGCCGCAGCGCGCCAAATGCTTGGACGCCCACTTACACTTACCGAAAAGGTACTTTACAGTCACCTTTCTCGGGGCCATAGCATGCAAAATTTTGAACGAGGCCACTCCTATGTAGATTTTGCTCCAGACAGGGTTGCCATGCAAGATGCCACAGCTCAAATGGCATTGCTGCAGTTTATGCAAAGCGGCAGGCCCAAAGTAGCTGTGCCCAGCACGGTGCATTGCGATCACCTGATTCAGGCCAAAACCGGTGCAGCAGAAGATTTGGCCACAGCCGTTGATAAAAACAAAGAGGTATACGATTTCCTTTCTTCCGTAAGTAATAAATATGGTATCGGTTTTTGGAAACCCGGTGCGGGCATTATTCACCAAGTGGTGCTGGAAAACTACGCATTCCCGGGTGGAATGATGATTGGCACCGATAGCCATACTGTAAATGCAGGTGGACTGGGAATGGTAGCCATTGGCGTGGGTGGTGCCGATGCTTGCGATGTTATGGCTGGTTTCCCATGGGAATTGTTGTTTCCAAAACTTATCGGTGTGAAACTTACCGGTAAAATGAACGGCTGGACCAGTGCCAAGGATGTAATATTAAAAGTAGCCGGAATCCTTACTGTAAAGGGCGGAACCAATAAAATTGTTGAATATTTTGGCGAAGGTGCTGAGAGCATCAGTTGCACAGGTAAAGGTACCATTTGCAATATGGGTGCAGAAATTGGTGCTACCACCTCTATTTTCGGCTACGACAGCAATATGGCTGCCTACCTGCGCGGAACCGACCGCAGCAGCATTGCCGATATGGCCGACCAGGTGAAAGAACACTTAACCGGTGATGCCGAGGTGTATGCAAACCCCGAAAAATATTTTGATGAAGTTATCGAAATCAACCTGAGCGAACTTGAACCACATATTAACGGTCCGTTTACGCCCGATTTGGCTTGGCCCATCAGCAAATTTGCTGCCGCGGTTAAAGAAAACGGATGGCCCCAGGAGTTGAGTGTAGGCCTGATTGGTAGCTGCACAAACAGCTCTTATGAAGATATCAGCCGCGCTGCATCGCTGGCCAAACAAGCTGCTGCAAAAGGACTGAAAGCCAAAAGTGAATTTACCATTACCCCTGGCAGTGAAATGGTGCGCTATACTGTAGAACGCGATGGATACCTGGCCGATTTCGATAATATTGGCGGATTGGTACTGGCCAATGCCTGCGGACCCTGCATAGGTCAATGGGCGCGTCATGGTGCTGAAAAACAAGAACGAAACAGCATCATTACCTCTTTTAACCGCAACTTTAGCAAACGTGCTGATGGAAACCCAAATACCCACAGCTTTGTAGCCAGCCCAGAAATAGTAACCGCCATGGCCATTGCCGGTGATCTTACATTTAACCCGCTGACTGATACACTTACCAATGATAAAGGTGAACAGGTAAAACTGGATGAGCCCAATGGATTTGAACTCCCCTCAAGCGGATTTGCAGTGGAAGATGCCGGATACCAGGAACCTGCTGCTGATGGAAGTGGTGTGCAGGTTGTAGTAAGCCCTACCAGTGATCGTTTGCAACTGCTGGCCCCCTTTGCAGCTTGGGAAGGTACCGATCTGAAAGGTCTGCGCCTGCTTATTAAGGCCAAAGGCAAATGCACTACCGACCATATTTCTATGGCAGGTCCGTGGCTTAAATACCGCGGTCACCTGGATAATATCAGCAACAATATGCTGATTGGTGCCGTAAATGCCTTTAATGATAAAACCGATAACGTACTGAACCAGCTTAACGGCGAATATGGCAGTGTGCCCGCAGTGCAACGCATATATAAAGGAGCAGGTGAATTCAGTATTGTTGTGGGTGAAGAAAACTACGGTGAAGGCAGCAGCCGCGAGCATGCCGCAATGGAACCCCGATTCCTGGGTGTGCGCGTGGTGCTTACAAAATCATTTGCCCGTATCCACGAAACCAACCTTAAAAAACAGGGTATGTTAGGCCTCACCTTTGCAAACAAGGATGACTACGATAAAATTCAGGAATGGGATACCATTGATGTAAACGGATTGACAACTTTCTCGGAAGGAACTCCGCTTACACTTACCCTGAACCATAAGGATGGCAGCAAAGAAACCATTGTGGCCAACCATAGTTACAATGCCCAGCAAATTGAATGGTTTAAAGCAGGTGGCGCATTGAATATCATACGCCAGGGCTTGAAAGGTTAATAATTTAAATAAAACCACTTCGGTGGTTTTATTTTTTAGTACAAAATGACTATTTTTATCATGTTGCATGAGTCATGTAAACGATTTGGCTGCATTATTAAAAAAGTCGCGTAAAGAGCTGGGCTTGCTCTTGCGAGATGTTGCGGCCTAGTTGGAAATCGATGCCGCATTCATTACTTTTGTTTTGCGCACCGAATTAGATTGCCTGCACAAACTGGTTAAAATATTATAAAATTACCTATTTAAAATATTTGTACACGAGCATAGCTCCGCTGAGGAATACCATGCCCATTACAATCTTTTTAAATTGCTCCTGATTTAATTTTTTCAATATTTTTTTACCCAAAAAAGAACCTACAAACGCCACAAAAAACAGGGCTACAAAGTAGGGCCAATCGTGCAAATGCATATAGCCATGTTCCCAATAAATAAGGCTGCGCGATACATCCACTCCAAAATCAATTGCGGCTGATGTGCTTATAAATGATTCTTTGGGGAAATCCATTGCTGCCAGGGCATAACCGCGTATTGCACCGCCAGTACCCACCAGGCCTGCAACAAAACCTGCAACACCGCCAAAAACAATCATATTGCCATTGGTATATTTAATTTTAAAATTTGAAAAAATGTAAAATAAAATAGAAAAAACACAAAGAAATATTCCCAGAATTAATTGCAATAATTGCGGATTCCAGATAGCGCTGAGTATGGCACCCACTATTACCAGAATTACGCTGGGAATGCCCATAACAGCTACTGCGCGCCAATTAAAATGGTCTTTGAACAACCATAATTTGGAAATATTACTGAATACATGAAATATGGCAGTAATTCCTAAAACAGATTGAAAATCCATAAAAAAATTAGCCAGCGGTACAAATAACATCGAGGATCCAAACCCGCCAAGAGTTCCAAATATTTCGGCCAATAAAGCGCAGATAACAAAAAGCGCGAAGGTTGCCTCTTTCATTGATTCAAAAGTACGGAAATTAAAAATTAAATAATACTGCTTAATTTTGTGCCACCTAATGAACCCCGAAACCCAACCTGACTTTGATCAAAACCCAAGTGCAATGGCAATTAGCCTGCAAGAATTCGAATCTGAAATTTCGAAAGGGGCCCTGGTAATCGACACACGCGCTGCCGATATTTTTGAGTTGGGTTTTGTGCCGGGTGCAATTAATATCGGAGCAGGAAACAGCTTTGGCACCTGGATGAATGCCTTGTTTGAACCCGACCGCAGAATTGTTTTTGTATCCGATATCAATTCTGAATCTGAGTTATTACAACAATTAAAAAAATATTCTTTTTCTAATGTAGGAGGGTTTTTATCGGGTGGCATGGAAACCTGGAATGCCGCCCATAAAACCATTGATATGGTGATTTCTATAACCCCCGAAGAATTTGCATTGGATAAACAATGGTCGGAAAATACCTGCATCATTGATGTAAGAAAACCTTCAGAATGGGCCGATGGTATAGTAGAGGGTGCCGAATTGATTACGCTTATCGATTTACAGGAAAAAATACCCGAATTGAAAAAAGACCAGGAATACGAAATCTACTGCGGGCTGGGTTATCGCAGTATGATTGCCTGTTCTATTCTTAAGAAAAACGGTTTCATGCTGGTTAAAAATGTGTATGGAGGCTTCAAAGCCATTCAAGACGAAAATATCAGTATCATTAAGCCAGCCTTGTAAATAATCAAAGGCATTCTGCTGTCAGGCCATTATCATACTTTTCCCTATCCCAAAAGAAATGACATAGTTTGCTTAAATTTGCATGTTTATGTCAAGAACAAAATCACTGCTTCGCTTCCTTCCTATACTGGCTATCGCGCTTCTGGTTTACGCTGCAGGTAACAAGCTTTCCCAAATTCAGTTGCCCGGTGGAGAGGAAGAAGGAGAACATCCCGGATATTTTGCACAATGGTTTGAAGAAAAAAAATCGGCCGATGGCACTATTCCAAAATGGGCCTATGCCCGCTGGGCAGCCTGGGACAAGGCCAATTTGGTTAGAAGGGGTAGCGAAAAGGTTTTTGATACCATTATAGAATTGGGTCCCAAAAATATCGGAGGCCGCACCCGCGCTATTTGGGTAGACCCCAGAAACGAAAGTATAATACTTGCAGGTTCCATTTCGGGTGGTTTATGGCGTTCGGAAAATGGTGGCAGCAGTTGGTTTCCTGTCAACGACCAGGAAGCCTCTCTCAGTGTTTCTTCGATTACTTCAAGTCCGTTTAACCCGGATATTATTTATTACAGCACCGGCGAATCACGCGGCAACTCGGCCGATGTGAGTGGCAATGGAATTTATAAATCTACCGATGGCGGTAAAACTTTCAAGGTTCTGCCTTCCACCGTAAACAAAAACGGATTTGATGCCATCTGGAAAGTAGCCCATTCGCTCAGCGATTCGAATACCCTATTTGCAGGTACCGACAATCAAGGACTGTTTCGCAGCACCGATGCAGGTGCCACCTGGACCCAGGTTTATTCTGGCGGCAACAGGCAGGTAACAGAGATACTGGTATTGCCCAACAACCGCATCATTGCCACTATGCAAAGCAGCCTTACAGTGGTAAGCGACAGCAGCGGAAAACCAGGCACATTCAGTACCGTTGTTTTCCCAAGTGCCCCTGCCAGCGGCACTTATCGCCGCATTCAAATGGGGAATTGCAAAAAGTATCCGAATGTTTGCTACGCACTCTTTGAGGGATACAACGCAACCTCGTATACCGATGTTCCTGTGCGATTTTACAAAAGCAGCGATGGTGGCCGTACCTGGGTAAACAAAACTGCCCCTGCCGCCATTGGTAGCGGGCAACAGGGCTATTGTGTAATGATTGGGGTTAGCCCTACAGACAGCAACCGGGTTGTAACCGGAGCTGTGTATATAGCCCAAACTACAAATGGAGGCGGATCATGGACCACAAAAAATACAGGCCATTCCGACCATCATAGTTTTGCTGGTTTTACAAATACACCCGACGATTATCTGGTAGGTACCGATGGCGGAATTTACAAATACAAATGGACCACCACCGCGAATCCTACCAACCTCAATAACGGATACCAGGTAACCCAATTTTATGCGGGTAATTTTGGACCTACTGGTTATGCATCCATTAGTGGGGCGCAGGATAATGGCACCCAGGTGGCAACCGGTAAATTAACTTCCAAACAATTTTATGGGGCCGATGGAGCCTTTGCCCATATAGGTTTGCAGGATGGAACTGTAGCTTATTTATCAACCCAAAATGAGGGTATTCGCCGCATTACCGATTTTAATCCCAATGTAAAACCCACCTTTTCGGATGCAATTAATGCTGCAGAATTTTCTACCGAGGGTGTTGATTTTATCAATTGCTACCTGATGAATCCGGGTGATCAAACCCAACTGTATTATCGCACCAACAAAAGCATTTATCGCAGCAATGATATGGGCGATAATTGGGTGCAGATTGCAAAAAGAACCAGCATTAAAGCCATTGGTTGCAGCAATGAATCAAACCCGGTGCTGTATTTTGGTGGCATAGCTGCGCAATTGTATAAACTGGAAAGCGCGGCCACGGCAACTACTTTTGGCAAAGAGGTAAATTTCAACAGTATGGTACCCCTTTCTGTTACCGATGATAATATTAAAGGCATCACGGTGCATCCCAAAGATAAATACACCATTTACCTGGCTTTTAACAATTTTAGCAATCAGCCCCGTGTATGGCGTGCATCGGGCATGGATAGCTCAAAACCCGTATTTAAAAATATTTCGGGCAATCTGCCACAAGGCTTACCCGTAAACAGTATTGCAGTAGATCCGGCTTACCCCGATCAGCACTTTTTTGCCGGTACCGATTTTGGATTGTACTTCAGTACCGATAGCGGTAAAACCTGGAATAAGGAAACCCGAATTCCCAATGTGGCGGTATTCGAAGTCAAAATGCGCGAAGACCGCAGTTTGTTTATTTACACCCACGGACGCGGCATGTGGTACCTGGGATTGGCCGGTGGAAATGCGGTTAAAACCAACCGCGTAATTATCGATCATTCTGTAAAAATATATCCCAATCCGGCACGCGAAATTTTGCAAATTGCATTGCCAGAAAATACAAATTCAGCCAATTACAGCCTGTTTGATGCAAGTGGTCAAATCATTGCAAACGGCAGTATGCAAGGCCAAACACATACTTTGAATGTGGCTGATTTAAAAAATGGATATTATTACATTCAAATAAAAACACCTGTTAAAAATTACACCCAAAAAATATTAATTCAGCACTAAAAATGGATGCAGAAATAGCTGAAAAGCTAAAAACCCTCGAAAAATTACTGGGCAATATGTTTGCCGATCTTTTGGATATTAATCTGGAAGTAATAAACGGTGGGTATACCGAGTATCCCATTTTTATTGTGTATGAGGGCGAATTAGATCTGGGCCAACTGATGCTGGATGCAGAGGAATACAAATTGCCATTTAGTTTCAACGTAGCTACCATGGAAGATTTTCAGGAAGAGCAAATCATATTTGCCGATAAAACTGAAGATTTTAAAAAAGCATATGGAGATCCTAAAAAACATATCTGCATTTTCTGGATTTTTGGCGAACAGGCCGGCTTTATTTTTTATCCCATTGCACAGCGTGCTACAGACCAAAACCAAGAAGGGTGACGGTTGATATAGTTATACTTAATTTTAATACCTGGCCACTGCTGGAGAAGCTATTGCCGGGGGTGATTGCAAACTCGCAACTGCCTGGTGTAAATGTGGTTGTGGCCGATAATGCCAGTACCGATGGCAGTGCCGAGTGGATGCGCGAAAATTATCCCCAAATTGAATTAATCAGTATGGAAAAAAACCGCGGATATGCTGGTGGATACAACCAGGCATTAAGCGGTAGAAAAGCGGATATTTTTATACTCTTAAACAGCGATGCAGAGCCCGCTGAAAACTGGTTGCAACCCTTGCTTGAATTTGCGGAAAATCATCCGGAAATGGGTGCCGCGCAACCCAAGCTGATGGATTATTATAAACGTGAAAAGTTTGAATATGCAGGTGCTTCCGGAGGTTATCTCGATTATTATGGATACCCATTTTGCCGGGGCCGCATTTTTGGGAATGTTGAAATAGATAATGGACAGTACAACGATACCCGCGAGGTTTTCTGGGCTACCGGTGCCGCATTCGTTATCAGACGTGAGGCCTGGGAAAAAGCCGGCGGACTGGATGAACGTTTTTTTGCCCATATGGAAGAAATAGATTTGTGCTGGCGCTTACAATCCCTGGGGTATAAAAATTATGTGATTCCTGCTAGTGTAGTTTACCATATGGGTGGTGGTACTTTAAGCAATTTAAGTCCGCGTAAATCGTTCTACAATTTCAGAAACAGCCTGATGATGTTGTATAAAAACCTGCCTGAAGATGAACGAAATAAAATTATTTTTCAGCGCAAATTATTCGATGGTTTAGCGGCCATTTTCTTTTTATTACAAGGCAAATTTGCCCATATTTTGCAAATCAGAAAAGCGCACCAGGCATTTGAAAAACTTAAGTCTGAAATACCCGCCAGGCCAGATGCCAAGCACTTGCGCGAACTTAATACCGTAATGAACAGCAGCCTGGTATTTAATTATTTTTTGAAAGCACGTAAAGTGTTTAAAAAATTGGTTTTTTGAGATTAAATAACTACCATTTTTATATTGTTCATTTAATTAAAAACAGTTTGGCTGTTCAATTATTTGCTAATTTTAGAGAGTTCTTCTAATTAATAATTAAATTTTAGGTCGAAATTATTGAGGCTTCTTAAAGCATTGATTTTCTACCATATACAAAACCCAAGTTGCTTGTGAGTTGTTTGTAAGTTGCTTTTAAGTTGCACGCAAGTTGCTTTCAGACTGCATTCAGACTGCTTTCAGACTGCTTCCACACTTTACCTTTACTGCATCCAAGCATTTACTTGCTTCTGGGATGGTATTTAAGCAAAGTATCGGCCAGGTAGGTACGATCCAGGTGGGTGTAAATTTCGGTAGTGGTAATGCTTTCGTGGCCCAGCATTTCCTGCACCGCCCTAAGGTCGGCCCCGGCTTCTACCAGGTGGGTGGCAAAACTGTGGCGAAAAGTATGCGGACTAATGGTTTTTTTTACACCGGTTAATTGTGCCAGTTTTTTAATTAATAAAAAAATACTTTGACGGCTTAGTCCGCTGCCTTTTGCATTTAAAAATACAATATCGCGTGCAGTAGGTTTAATATCCTGGTGACGCCTTACATCGTCGCGGTAGATTTTAATGTGTTTGATTGCTCTTTTCCCGATAGGAACCAAACGTTCTTTATTGCCTTTGCCTAAAACTCGCAGATACATTTCATCAAAATGCACATCGGTAAGTTTAAGGGTTACCAGTTCCGAAACACGCAAACCGCAACTATACAGGGTTTCTAAAATGGCCACATCCCTTTCTCCACCGGGCTTACTGCGGTCAATGGCGGCTATCATGGCATCAATTTCCGACTCGCTGAGTACTACAGGTAATTTGCGGCCGGTTTTGGGCGAATCGATAAAATCTGCGGGTGATTCAATAATTAAATCATCGAGCAAAAGAAATTTATAAAACGCGCGGATTCCGGAAATTATACGTGCCTGAGATACCGCGCTGAAGCCAATTTCGGCCAACCATGCAGAGAAGGCTTGAAGGTGCTCTTTATATAAAAAAACAGGTGAATTTACCGGGTGAAATAAATTGCTCCATTGCTGCAATTTGGCAATGTCGGCTTCGTAGGCCTCAACACTGTTGTGCGATAGCGACCTTTCTACCTTTAAATATCCGTTAAAACTTTTGGCTGCATTTTCCCAGGAAATGCTCATGGTTTTATTTTGGCGTGTGCCACCTGCACCACCTCTTTTGTAGTAGCATCTACCACCCAAACTACGGCATCCATATTGGCCGCATTCCATTTTTTATCGGGGGTTATATAGTAATGTTTTTCAAACACCCTACCCGCGGTCAAATCGGCCTTTAATGTATCGCCGGTGCTTGCGGTGTACAGTTTGCGTAAGGCGTGGTTATGTTCATAGTTGAGAATTTCACCTTTATTTGAAGATTGTTTGCCAATTACATGGCTTTCGGTTACCCCAATAAAAATAAGGTGTTTGGAGCTTACAGCTGAGGTGTAGGTAACCTTTGCTTCCAGGCGGCTGCGATTATTTAATAAATCCCATTTAGTATTTAAATCAATATTAACCGGCGTAGAAATGGCAAGGCGATTATTTACATTACTTACCCAAGTGGCGCGCTGCAGAAAACGGGAACCTGAAACCGAAATCTGATCGACACAGCCCATGGGCAATTGGGTAACTCCGCCCAAAAACTGGTTTATACCTTCGGAGTATACATTAGACATGGTGTCGTAGCCGGGCCAGGGCCATACATTCGGACCCAAACCAGCGGCTTCGGGGTAAATGGCTACCACCACTACCCTTCCGGGGTTTAAAGTATCGGCAATTCGGCGGGCTATGGTAGCTGCATCGGGGCAATTTACACAGCGCACACCGGTCATATCAAACAACAGCACATCGTGGTCTTGGGCGGCAGGTATAGAGGAGGTGGAATAAGTAGTATCCAACAATGGCTTTTCGGGCACTACAAAAATTACTCCGGGGTTTTCTTCTTTACAGGCACCCAGCAAGGCTGCCAAAACAAACAATGCAATAAATATGCGGCTGTGCTTCATATCGAGGTTACGAATTTAGCAGAATCCTGTCAAATGAACGTAGTTATTTGGTCAAAAATTGTTAGGAATACGGGCAATACTTGCATAAATTTGTGCAAACAAATGAAAAAAATCTTCATTCTTATTTTTTCCGGAGCCATTTTCCTGGTTCTCAGAAACTTTCTATTCGCCAGTAACACACAGGTGGCCAAATCACAGGGCGATACTTCCACAGCCTCTACCCTGTATCACATTGCATTAAAATCCCTCGACGGCAAAAACAATATTGATTTAAGCAGTTTTAAGGGTAAAAAATTATTGATTGTAAATACTGCCAGCGAGTGTGGCTATACCCCGCAATACGAGGGTTTACAAAATTTATATGAGAAAATGAAAGATAAGCTGGTAATAATAGGATGCCCCTGCAATCAATTTGGTGAGCAGGAGCCGGGTGATACCAGCCAGATTCGTTCATTCTGCCAGAAAAACTATGGCGTTACATTTCTTATATCCGAAAAGCTGGATGTAAAGGGTAAAGACCAGCATCCATTATATAAGTGGTTAACACAGAAATCAGAAAACGGTGTACTGGAAAGCGAAGTGCGCTGGAATTTCAACAAATATCTGATAGACAGTGAGGGGCATTTATTGGCCTATTTCCCAAGCAAGGTAAAACCCGATGATCCGGAGCTGATAAAGCTGATAAATCAATAAAATTTCGGGCAAATGCCCAGCCCAGCGAAGTATTCTGCATTTGGCTGAAAATACAGCCGGATTTTGTTTATTTTCGCGGCACTTTTACAGTATCCAATGAGCATTTTAGTAAATAAAGATTCACGCATTGTAGTGCAAGGTTTCACCGGAAACGAAGGTACTTTCCATGCCACCCAAATGATTGAATACGGAACCCGTGTAATTGGCGGTGTAACTCCTGGTAAAGGTGGTTCAATGCACCTCGACAGGCCCGTTTTTAATACCGTATCCGACGCCGTGCGCGAAGCCGGTGCTGATGTGAGTATCATATTTGTACCCCCAGCCTTTGCCGCTGATGCCATTATGGAATCGGCCGATGCAGGCATAAAAGTAATTGTAGCCATTACAGAAGGTATCCCTACCAAGGATATGGTAAAGGTGAAAAAATACCTGGAAAGCCACAACAGCCGCCTGATTGGGCCTAACTGCCCGGGTATCATCACCCCTGAAGAGGCCAAAATCGGCATTATGCCCGGCTTTATCTTCAAAAAAGGCAATATCGGTGTGGTATCTAAAAGCGGTACCCTTACCTATGAAGCAGTAGACCAGCTAACCAAATTAGGCTTGGGTCAAAGCACCGCCATTGGTATTGGTGGTGACCCTATTATTGGCACTACCACCAAAGAAGCGGTTGAGCTGTTTATGAACGACCCCGAAACTGCAGGTATTGTAATGATTGGTGAAATTGGTGGAGGTATGGAAGCCGAAGCTGCCCGCTGGATAAAGGAGAATGGAACTAAACCCGTAGTAGGATTTATTGCCGGACAAACCGCCCCTGCTGGTCGCCGTATGGGTCATGCAGGCGCCATTGTTGGTGGTAAAGACGATACCGCTGCTGCAAAAATGGCCATTATGCGCGAGTGTGGCATTCATGTAGTTGAAAGCCCCGCCGAACTGGGCCAACGCATGAAAGACGTATTATAATTCACCTAAAAAATATATTCAATATCAAAAGCTGTCCGGTAAGGGCAGCTTTTTTTTTGGCCCCTGTCGGTAAAATGGAATGAATGTCATAAAAATGCATAGGTAAGGTTATAAAAATGTCAGAATACCTTCCATTTAATACACATGACCCAAAATTGACTTTTTCAATATTAATTTTTCCCTACTTCGCCCTTATCCAAAGCACAAAGCATTGGGATTGAATATTTTAAAAAATGAATTATGAAGCCGAAATTATACCTTCTGAAATACGTTTTTGCCTGCATGGCCATGGCTTTTGCGTTAACGGCTGAGGCTCAAATCCAAATTATTGGCCCAAACTACATTTGCTCGGGCGATTTGGCCAATTATAAAATTAAAAACAATTCGGGTAAATCCATACAGAGTTATGCATGGGATTTTGGAGATGGGCATGGCAGCAAACTAGCCACCCCATCCTATTTTTATAAAAAAACAGGGAGTTACACCCTTGCATGTGAAGTAGTTTACGCCGACAATAGTAAAGACAATGCCAGTGAAACCGTTGAGGTATTAGAACTACCCAAAGCCATTTTTACCCAAGCGAATAATCAAAACAATTTTTGTCAGTTCAGGGCGAATGTTTGTTACCAAAATAACAGCACTGCAGCCGCGACTGACCGTCCCTTGCAAAAAACAATTATTACCTGGGGGGATGGAAACCTGGATGTAGAAAAAAATAAAATTCCCACCAAAGTTTGCCATAATTATGAGGTAGTAGGTGATTTTAAAATCAGGCTGGAAGTAGTGGATTCAAAGGGATGCAAAAGTGCCGATTATAAAAGAATTAATATTATAGAGGGGGTAAAAGCACAAATTACAAGTAATACATCGGTAGATTGCAATTCGGTAGAATACTGTGCCAATGCGGTTGTAAATCCGGTGGCAAGTAGCTATAACTGGTATTTCAATGGCAAATTAATAACTGCCGGAACCAGCAATATCTGCAGCACATATTCAAAAAAAACGGGCATTTATTTATTATTAATTGCCGAAAATTTGAAAACAAAATGTAAGGACACTGCAATTGTAAAAGACACGGTAGACGTAGCACCCGCAAATCCTAAACTGCAATTTAGTTCTAAAAATCCCTGCTTTAATGATACTGGTTTTTGGATAAAAACTAATTCTGCAATAAATACCAATGACATCAACTGGTACATAGACGATGTGTTATGGCCGGATCATTCAGCAGGATTGAAATTTAATCCAAAAATAAAATTTTTAAATCCGGGTAAACATAGAATTCGATGCCAAATGGCATATGGAAAATGCAAAGTTACCTTGGTCGATTCTATAGATATATCAGGTCCTAAAGCCCATTTTGGTATTTGGAATAATCTGCAATGCAACAGCAATTATAAAGTATTTTTTGTAGATAGTTCCGAATCCAAATCTGCCCATTGCTCCTGGCATTGGACCAGCTGGGATTCCCAATCCGATACCTGCAAAATTTGGAGGGCGTACAATAAAAACCGCTATAAAAATTGCACCCAAACCCTGGATTGGTGGGGCAAACATCAATTTCCGGAATATTTTTCGGGCGATGTGTCCCTTACTGTATATGACAGCACAACTGGTTGCAGCGATTCCGATTTTGCCGTGGTATATACCGGCGATTGCCCGCCATGTATGAACCCCGGTGCAATGCGACATTTATGTCAGGGCGATTTGTTTTTAAATGTGCGCCCAAATTATTTCAATCCGCGCTATTTTAGTTTAGATACCGGAAAAACATGGTTGCCTTTCCCTTCTGCTATAGACAAACCCTATGAGGGCATATATGGAGTAACCTTCATTGTTCCCCGAAATTTCCCAAATTATGCCGAAGATTTTGGCGATGATTCTTTCAGAGTAGTTCAGGTTCCGGTTATTTACGACACTGTTTTTTTAGCAGATTATGTACATATTCATGATAGGCCCAGTTTGGACTCAATCTCCCTTTCAACCACAGGTTGCCGCGATTGTAAAGTTGTGATTCATTTAAATAAACATACATTTAAATCCAATGAGTATTTAAATATAACCTGGAAAAATAAAGCCTGGAATTTCATTTTTGACAAGGATACCACCATAGACAGTTTGGTAATTCAAACCCATAAAAAAGGGGGCGACTCATTGATTATACAAATTGGAAACAAGTTTAAATGCAGCCATAGTTATAGTTTTTATGCAGGTTGTGGTATGGACATGGAAATTGAACATGACCGCACAGATTGCTTTGAAAATCAACATTGCGTAGAACTAAAAGTACGAGATAATGCAGCCGACAAGTATTACGACATGCAAAGCGGAGAATTAAATTACAAATTAAAGTGGAGTAAAAACTGGTACACCAATCAAAATAAATTGTGTAAAAAGATTAGTGATTCGGGGCAGGTTTTATTGCAATTTATTTGTAGCAATGCCCATGGATGCACAGACACCATGCTGGATACCATTGCCGTACAAAAAGTTGTTGCGGGTGTTAGCAGGGATTCAAAACTAGCATTTTGCAGTGAGCTAAAAAAATTATTCGACAGCAGCTATGCATTGGGTGGAGATGAAATTATCAGCAGCTATGGTTGGAATTTTAACCGCCGCAACCGCAATTCAGAATTGAAAGACCCCGTACAACTTTTTGAATCAGGTGGTAAAAATCATATTATACATTGGGTAACCAGCTCTTACGGGTGCAGAGACACCGTAGAATACGACATAGAAATTGCCGGAAGTAAGCCTTATTTTACCATTCCCGATACAATGGGCTGTGTTGAATTTGATGCAGTATTTAAAAATAAATCTAAAAATTGCCGCACATTTATTTGGGAATTTGGTGATCCCGACCAGAATATCATTAGTGTTTCGGATACCCAGGACGTGCATTTTATTTACACTGCGGCAGGCACCTATCATATTAATTTAATTGGCATTGATACTGTTTATAGCCCCATTACCGGTGAAGCTTACCATTGCCACAGTTATTTCCCCGACAATTCTGATACCAACCGCACCGTGCATGTTTTACCCTATTATAAAAGCAGTATAACCGCACCCGATACCATTTGCGAAAACGAAATATTTTATGTGAGCAGTGGCACCGATGATAATGCGGAATATGATAACTGGCTTATGCCAGATGGAAACAAAGTGCGCAAAACAGTTAAATTTTCGTGGAAAGAGCAGAAAAAACGCGGTGTATATACCTATAAAATTAAACCCGATTATGGATGGAATCCACAAGAACCATTTTGTGCCGATACTCCTACAAAAAGCGTAGTAGTTTTGGGTATAGATGCCGACTTTGATTACGAATCTAAACTCAATGATGGCAATTATAATTTTACGAATAAAAGCAGTTTAGATGCCATCCGTTTTTATTGGAATTTTGGCCATTCAGGTAACAGCAAAGATACCAGTACTGCTAAAAATCCTACCCATGATTATTTTCCGGATACCGGTAATTTTAAGGTATGCCTGGTAGCTAAAAATGCAAAAGGATGCACCGATACTATTTGCAAATATGTATCACAGCAATACATGGAATATTGTTACCTGGCCAATGTATTTACACCCGAAAACGGGGATGGTAAAAACGATTTATATGACGTAGTTATCAGCGGTGAAAAACAATATTCATTGCGAATTTTAAACCGCTTTGGTGAGCTCGTATATGAATCCAAAACCGATGGAGACCGTTTTACCGACAATATAAACTGGAATGGCAAGGTACGTAATACTGGTGCCACATGCCCTGCAGGCACATATTTTTACCAATTTACCTGGTCTTATAAACGCAGCCCCGACAAAGTAAGAACAGTAAATGGGTCTGTCAATCTCATCCGATAAAATACATTTGTATTCCATTTTTTTCGGTTGATTAAAAACAAGGGTGGCATTCAATTACAATGGCGGCCCATTACGCAATCTGATTCTTTTCGTTTAACCTCGCTGTGAATGTTGGAGTTAACTCTGTTGCCCATATTTACCCCTCTCCCTGGAAGGTGTTGCACCCTTTCTCTCAGGTTGGTGTTTTCACCAATGTGGTTTATCCCTGGTTGGTGTTGTCACCAACCAGACCACCCCACAGAGGGGATCCCAACTGCGAACCCTGTGTATTTGTAACCCCAGTGTAAGGACAGCGTAACAGAAATGTAAACCTGTTTTATAAAAATCACACCTTGCATTCGGCTGACTTTTGTAGTTGCAAACCTTTGTAATTTTGATTCAACAAACAAACATAAATCCGATATGGAATAAAGATACTGCGGGAAAGATTGGTGTTCAGAGATGATGAAAAAAAGCCGGGAATTCCTGGCTTTTTTTATTTAAGATTATGGCTTATTTTTTTTTGGTTAAATCTACCAAGGCCACCCCCGGATGGGCTTTTGCGTCCCACTCAAAAAATGTATCCGCCAGCGCCTTATTGGGTGTAAGTGTGCCCACTTTCATGGTTACTTCAGAGCCCGATTTAAAATGCTGAATCAGGTTTTGAATTTTATTGGTAGATTTATCAATTTCCAATTTAATATAGGAATAGTTTACTTTCTTTTTAGGTACCATTTTTATTACCTCATACGTTTTACCATCCCGCACAGTTGGTCCCTCGTATGCATTTTTAAAGTCCTTGTTGTAAATGGTAAATATTTCATTGGGCGTAATTGAACCATCTTTTACTTTATACACTTCTTTGGTAACTTCCTCATCGGTTTTATTATATGTCCAAATGAATTTGCCATTGCAATAAATCTCCTGGCCAGAGTAATCCAATTTGTACTTATTGCTTTTAATCCACACCGTGCCGCCAGAAGAGGTAGATTTACCCTGGGCGCTGGTAGTTATAATGGTAAAAGTGGCCGTAATGGTACTGTAAGATTGATATACCTTACTCACCTTGGTAAGAATGGCCGAGGCTTTGGGGTCGCTTTGGGCATGGGCACTGGTTAGCGCAAAAAATGCAATCAGGCAGCTAAAAATTGCTTTTATGGTTTTTGTCATGGTTCTGATTATTGATTATTCAAAAACTGTTCCAAGTGGAACTCATCGGGTATATTTACTTGTCTGGCCTTGCTTCCCAGATTGGGACCCACTATGCCTGCATCCTCCAACTGGTCCATCAGCCGGCCGGCACGGTTATATCCTATTTTTAATTTTCGTTGTATCAAACTGGTACTTCCAACCTGGTTCAAAACTACAACACGCGCGGCATCTTCAAACAATTCATCCCGTTCATTTGGGTCAAAATTTTCTCCACCACCAGCTGCAGCCTCATCTTTCACCTCTGGTAAAATGTAGGCATTGGGGTAAGCGCGCTGTTCACCGATAAAGTCTACAATCCGGTCAACCTCTGGCGTGTCTACAAACGGACACTGCAGCCTTATCATGTCATTGCCACCGCTAAACAGCATATCGCCCTTCCCTATTAGCTGGTCGGCTCCATTGCTGTCCAAAATGGTGCGGCTATCGATTTTACTGGTTACCCTAAATGCTATACGGGCCGGGAAGTTGGCCTTAATCATACCGGTAATTACGTTTACTGACGGACGCTGGGTGGCCAAAATCAGGTGAATACCGATGGCCCTGGCCAGTTGTGCCAAACGGGCTATGGGCGTTTCTATTTCCTTGCCAGCCGTCATTATTAAGTCGGCAACCTCGTCTATCACCACAATGATGTACGGCATAAACCGGTGGCCGTTCTCAGGATTGAGTTTGCGCGATAAAAATTTGCCGTTATACTCTACAATATTGCGTACCATGGCGTCCTGCAACAATTTATAGCGGTTGTCCATTTCCACGCATAAACTGTTCAGGGTATTAATTACCTTGGTGTTGTCGGTAATAATGGCCTCACCATCTCCGGGTAATTTTGCCAGAAAATGCCTTTCAATTTTGTTAAACAGGGTTAATTCTACCTTTTTAGGATCAACCAATACAAATTTTACATAGGCCGGGTGCTTCTTATAAAGCAATGAAACCAGAATGGCATTGAGCCCAACAGACTTACCCTGACCTGTAGCACCCGCCATCAGCAAATGGGGCATTTTGGCCAGGTCGGCTACAAAAATTTCGTTTGAAATGGTTTTACCCAGGGCAATGGGCAGCTGAAAATCGCAATCCTGGAATTTTTTACTGGCCAGAACAGTGCGCATAGGCACCATCTCCGGGTTTTTATTGGGCACCTCTATTCCTATAGTACCTTTGCCCGGTATCGGGGCTATGATACGTATACCCAACGCAGCCAAACTCAGTGCTATATCATCTTCCAGATTTTTAATTTTGGAGATTTTAACCCCGGGGGCAGGCACTATTTCGTAAAGGGTAACAGTAGGCCCCACGCTGGCTTTGATTTTCGATATCCCGATATTGTAATTCTTCAGGGTTTCGATAATCATGTTTTTGGAGTTTTCAATTTCCACCATGTCGATTTCCTGTTTTTGCATTTCATACTCGTTCAGCAAATCCAGGGATGGGAATTTATAAGCACTAAGCTCGGCAGTAGGATCAAAAACCGTATCAAGCCCGCGTCTTTCCGGCAAAGTGTCTCCAGTATTTTCGGTCACCAGTTCTTCTTCGGCCGATGTGAAATCAGAAATTTCGAATCCGTCGTCGGTAGTAAGTACCAATTCTTTGGGTTTTTCAATGCCTAAATCTGTATTCAACTCAATGGGGGCAATTACTTCGGGCTCTGGTTCGGGTTTGGGTAATGGTTCTGGTATAATTTCAGGCTTGGGTTCTTCTTTTTTTACCAGGGTAATGGGAGGCAAATCTTCCACTTCAATTGTATCATATTCATCCTCTTCTACGGGTAATACCTGGTCGGGATCTTGTTCAATAATTTCAGCACCGGTATCTCCATCGGCTTCCATTTCCGGAATAATTTCGGTTTGGGGTTTGCGGTTAAAATCAGGCATTTTAATCCGGGCAAACGGATTGAGATTTAAAAACAAAATAGAATACACCACGGCATAGCTGGCAACAAATAAAAATGAGCCAAACCAACCTATTGCGCCGTTTAATTTTTGAATTCCATAATATCCAAATGAACCTGAAAAAATACCCAGATTAGGCCAGGTTTGCAGCACCATGCCTAAGAACAGGCTAAACCATGCGGTAAAAAGTATGGTATGCACGGCAATGCGAAGCAGGGAAAAAGGACGATAATTGAGTAAAAAATACAATCCGCATAAACCCAACCAGGGCAAAATGGCAAAAGCGCCTAATCCAAAGCCATTGTGAATAAATACATATCCCAGTCGGGCCCCTAAAAGCCCCATTGCATTGGAAATATGACCATGATTTAATTTAAATGTTTTCCAATCTCCACTGGATAAATAATCCTGATCGGATTTCCATGAAAAAAAGAACGATACAAAACTAATAAACATTACAGCGGTTAAAACCAGCAGTAAAAAGCCCGCAATCTTGCGTGCCTGTTCATTTCTCAGCAAGGCAATATCGCGCATTTCTTCATGAGAAACCTGTTTGGGTTTATCATCCGGACTGTATTTTTCGAAATCCGGAATGGAATTATCTGGCTTCTTGATTTTGCCCATGGCTAATCCACGAAATTATAAAACCCACATTGGGTTTGAGATATTACTTATTAACGAAAACTACAGGTGTTTATTTTTGCATTCAAATGCGATTTACAGGGTATAGGTAACCCCTTCTTCGGCCACGCGGGTATTGGCAAATACCGATTTTGCCTCGGCAAGTAATTCGTCGGTTTCGTGATACCGCGCCGAAAAATGTCCGATTAACAATTCACCTGCACCCGAAATTTTTGCGATTTGTGCGGCTTGCCGGGCCGTAGTATGCATGGTAGCTTCTGCCCTGGCAATCAATTCGTGCAAAAAAGTACTCTCGTGATACAGCATGCTCACCCCACTCACATAGGAGGCAACTTCCTCGTCGTAAATAGTATCGGAGATGTATGCATAACTGCGATTTTTAATTCCTGGTAATGTTAAATCATGATTGGGAATTAATTTACCTTCAGCAGTTCGATAATCTTCACCATTTTTTATTCTTTCATACCATTGCACAGGAATATGGTATTTCTCGGCCTCCGTAATATTTAATTTCAACTCCGGACCCGTTTCACGCAGAATATAACCCGTGCAGGGAATGCGGTGTTTTAAGGGTACAGATTCTATTTCCCACTTGTGATTTTTTAAAATAATTTGCGGCTTTTCCGGGTCACAAATAATATATTCAATTTCGAATGGTAATTCGCTTTCTCCCAGCGCCAAAATTTGTTGCATAATCCCTTCCAATTCTGCAGGACCCGCAATAGTTAAAGGTTCTTTGCGGCCAAATAATGCCATAGAAGTAATTAAACCGGGCAAGCCAAAAAAATGATCCCCATGCAAATGGGTAATCAAAATATAACGCAGCCGATGCATACGCAAACCAAATTTAACCAATTGTAATTGTGTACCTTCACCACAATCCAGTAAAAAATAATCGCCTTCTATCCGCACATACTGCCCGCTGGGATGCCGGTTTTTAGTAGGGGAAGCCGAGGAGGTTCCTAAAACAGTAATTTCAAAAGCACGATGCATGTGAAGGGGTAAATTTCTGCGAAAATACGAGTAGCCCCTTTCCCTTCCCTAATTTTAAGGTAAAGACTTAGAAACAGGTTTTTAACATGGAATTTTTGCGTGCTAAGATTCCAGCAAATACTGCCTTCCGTTTTCCAAATGCGAAATGCGAATGGCCAATTTGGGAATCCCTTCCAGTAAATGCATACCTACTTCGGGCCACTCCACAATAAAGGTAACGTCCGGCAATTCCAGGTACTCATCTATGCCTGCATCATACAATTCGGTTACATGATTTATGCGGTACCAATCGCTGTGATAAATAATTTCTCCCTTTTGGGTATGATACTCATTTACCAGCGAAAAAGTAGGACTGCTTACCTCGTCCTCAGATCCCAAAGCTTTTACCAAACGCTTGATAAGTGTGGTTTTACCGGCTCCTACTTCACCCTCAAAAGTTATCAAGGCCGGGCGCGGCTTTAACCCTAAAATATAATCAATAATTACCCCGGTTTCTGATTCGGAAATATGGGTAAACTCTTTCTGCACTTTTATTATTTTCTGGCTAAAATGGCCACCGGACAAATCATTTCTTCCATTGAAATACCCCCGTGTTGGAAGGTATTTTTATAATAATTTACATAATAATTGTAATTATTCGGATAGGCAAAAAAATCAGAATCCTTGGCAAATACAAATGCCGAACTCATGTGCAGCAGAGGCAAAAACGCATCATTCGGTTTTTTTACTTCAAAAACTTCTTTGGCATTATAGGTTAAACTTTTACCCTGTTTATAACGCAAATTTGAATTCACATTTTTATCGCCCACAATTTTTACCGGATCTTTCACCCGTATACTTCCATGGTCGGTGGTAATTACTATGCGGCAAGGTTTTTCTGCTATGCGCTGCAAGGCTTCCCACAAGGGCGAATGCCTGAACCAGGTAGCCATTACATTGCGGTATGCAGCTTCATTTTCGGCCAATTCACGCACCACATTAATATCAGTACGGGCATGGCTAAAATTATCTACAAAATTATAAACTATTACGTTCAGTTTATTGTGCGACATATTGGGGATATTCTCTACCAAATCCTTGGCTGCATTGAGGTTGGTGATTTTGGTATAACTGAATTTAATATCCCTTCTTAAGCGTTTTAAAAGGTCTTCCAGAAAATCTTTTTCGTACATATTTTTTCCGCCTTCATCCTCGTCATTGCTCCATTTTCCCGGAAATCTTTTTTCAATATCCAGGGGCAATAATCCACTGAAAATTGCATTGCGACAGTACTGTGTGGTAGTAGGCAAAATACTTAAATACATATCCTCGCTATCCACCCTGAAACGTTCATCCAGAATTTCAGATATAGCCCTCCACTGGTCAAAACGCAGGTTGTCTACCAATACCATGTATACCGGTAAATCCTCATCCAACAATGGATTTATAACACGGCGAAACATATTATGACTCATTACGGGTTCGGTATCACCGGTTACTTTCAGCATGCTGAGGTAATTGTCAGAAACATATCGGCAAAAACTGCGGTTGGCATCTGCTTTCTGGGTTTCGAATACTTCTTTCATTCCACCTGCATCACTGTCCTCCAGCGACATTTCCCAGTAAACCAGTTTTTTATACACCTCTTTCCATTCTTCAAAGTTGAGCTTATCACTCACCTTCATGCCTATTTCCATAAACTCGCGCTGATAGCCCTGGGTGGTTTTTTGGCTCACCAGGCGGCGTTCGTCCAGGTTTTTCTTTACAGCCAGCAGTATTTGGTTGGGATTTACCGGTTTTATGAGGTAATCGGCTATTTTATTGCCAATGGCCTCCTCCATAATATGCTCTTCCTCGTTTTTGGTAATCATAATTACCGGAAGATTTGGTTGATCCTGTTTAATACTGTTTAAAGCATCCAGGCCCCCTATGCCCGGCATGTTCTCATCCAGAAAAACCAGGTCAAAATCCTGGGCCTTCACCATATCAATCGCGTCGCGGCCATTGGTGGCGGTAACCATTTCATATCCTTTGTTCTCTAAAAAAAGCAGGTGGGGCTTGAGCATGTCGATTTCATCGTCGGCCCAAAGTATGCGGGGTTTAATTGCCATTGTCTTACAAACGTATTGTAGGGCAAATTTATTGGGTAAAATCCAAAATCAAGGACTAATTGTTCATAACCTAACAAACATCCGACAAATCTCAGCGTTTTCGATAGAAATACACTTTAGTATCGCCGATCACCTCCATAGAATCCTGCAAATTGTAATTCATCAATATATCATTGCAAACCCCAGCGCGCACAAATCCGGCATTCATGGTCTTTGCTGTAATCAATGCTTCTGGTGGATTCTGCTTAAAGGCATTCACCAGTTTTTTTATATTTTCTTCAGCCAGGTTGTTTTTCCCTTCCTGGGTAAAATACACATAATAGGGCGATGGAAAAGGTTGCCCGCTGATTTTACCTGTATAATAATAAACCCTTCCCATATCCTGCACATCCACAAAAACCGTTTTTACATCACCCAGCTTTTGTATAATTGCCGCCCTTTCCTGCGTTTCCGTTATTTTTAATGGATACTTTTCAGAAAATAAATAATGCAGACTTTCTTTCAAGGGTTCATAAATCCAGATTAATATAACCAATACCGGAATAAAACGCAAAACAGCCGGCCATTTCATTTTTTTACGAAATCGATTGATGATATTCAACAGTTCAATAAGCCCAAAAACAAACATTATACTTCCAAAAAATACTACCGGCAGTATATAATGCCCATACATATTTTTGCTTACAATTAAAAAAATATTGGCACTTATAAAAAGGAGTAAAACCAACCACCAGGTTTGTTTATTTTTTACATGCATTTTATTTACAAATGCCGGCACTAATCCTATAAGCAACAACACCGGAAAGATATGCCATCGCAGCTCCCAATTGCCCAGCAAAGTTGCCCATTGTTGCTTCATGATTTCCATTTTGGAAACATTGTCGCTTGCATATCCAAATGCAAATTGCAGGTAATTAAAATAGGCCGACCAGGCCTGATTAACAGTTAAATAAAGTACAAACAATACAACCGGAAAGGCCGCACCTGAAATAAAATACAAGAGTGTTTTTCCATGGCTGTTTTTCCATACAAATGCCGCCATTAATAACAATGCCGGAGCAAAAGGTTCTTTGATCAAAACCGCGCTTGCGGCAAGCAATCCGGCCACAATGGCCCAAACATCTACGCCATTTTCTTTTCGCTGACTGAGCTGAAAAACAGCTGCACCAAAAAATAATAAATAGCAACCATATTCTTCGGTATAATGGCCGCAAAAATAATAGGCCCATTCAGTAAACAACAGCAGCATAAGAGGCACCATCAGTATGGCTATCCAAATACTGCGTCGGTGAAATGTGTAAATTAATTGCCATAAAATGCCAATGCATATATACACAAACAGGGCCTGCACAATGTGAAAAGTGAGGGTGCTTCCTTGTCCGACGAATAAGAAAAAACGAAAAAGATAAAATATTCCAGGGGCTTTATTATCCCATACATCGCGGTACAAAACCTGTCCATGATTCATATGCTCGGCTATGCCGGCAAAAGCACCTGCATCGCCCAAAAGCGGCACATGCTGATAGTGCAGAAATATGCCATAAGCCGGAATCAAAGCCAATAGCCAGAGAATCCAACTCCGGTTCTGCGGCATCTCGTTTGTAGCCTTTTCAGCCTGCTCCATGGCGCAATTTAACCGCAAATAATTGAACCTTATCCGGGTGCGCAAAAAAGTAAACACTATTAAACCAAATTACAGACCTTTGCAGTCCATGTCTTCCCACCACTTTGTGCGCGACAAGCAAGAAGCAGCCCTGATTATCGCAAATGGCGAAGCCTGCAGTGCCGAGCTTTTAGGGCAATTGCTAGAGTGGAATCCGTTTGTACTGGTTTTAGATGGTGCCTTAAACCGTGTTTTGGATTTACAAATACGCATCGATGCAGTGCTGGGTGATTTTGACAGCATTCAAAATCTCGAAGAAAAACTGCAGGGCATGGGTCCGGTGCAAATAATTCATACACCCGAACAGGAAAAAACCGACCTTCAAAAAGGCATAGATTTTTTAATTACCGACGGGCATAAGGCAGTAAATATTGCCTGGGCTACCGGCCGCCGCGCCGATCATAATTTCAACAACCTGGCCACTTTGCCTATGTACGCAGGCCTCATTGATTTGATGGTGGTAGACGACTATTCGCGCATTTATAATTTGCCCAAACAATTTAAAAAATGGTACCCTGCAGGTACCAAAATATCTTTATTACCCATTACCACTGCCGAAGGAATTTTAACCAAAAATCTGGCATTTGATTTAAACGATGAATCGCTGCAATTGCCGCACCGAAGTGGAAGTAGCAACCATGTGGTAAGTGATGGTTTTGTAGAAATTAGTTACAAAAACGGCCATTTATTGATGATGGAATGTTGGGATTAAATATCCCATTTTTGCCATATCTTCGCCTCCATGAAAATCCTTACCTACAATGTAAACGGCATACGCAGTGCCGCCAATAAAGGACTCTTTGATTACCTTAAATCCGAAAATCCGGATGTTGTTTGTTTGCAGGAAATTAAGGCCGAAAAAGACCAGGCGGATTTAGCCGCAATTGAAGCCCTGGGCTACCAGCACTACTGGTTTTCGGCCCAGAAAAAAGGGTATAGCGGCGTAGCTATTTTTACCAAAACAGCCCCCAAAAATGTGGTGTATGGTTGCGAGCATCCCGATTTTGATTTTGAAGGACGTTGTATTAGAGTTGATTTCGATAAATTCAGCGTACTATCTGTATATTTTCCCAGCGGCACCACAGGGGATATCAGACAGGAAATAAAATACAAATTTTTAGATCATATTTTTGATTACACCAAAAAACTCGAAAAAGAATTACCCGCATTAATTGTATGTGGCGATTATAATATTTGCCACAAACCCATAGACATTCACAACCCGGCTGGCAATAAAGATTCAAGCGGCTTTTTACCCGAAGAAAGGGCCTGGATGGACAAGTGGTTCGACAACGGATTTACCGATTCATTCCGCCACATAAACAAAGACCCGCACCACTACACCTGGTGGAGTTTCAGAGCCAACGCACGCAACAACAACAAAGGCTGGCGCATCGATTACATCAGTGTAAGCAATAGCATTGCCAATTCAATTAATAATGCCAAAATAGTCCCCGATGCCAAGCATTCAGACCATTGTCCGATGTATCTGGAAATAGCGATATAGGGAATGGGGAATAGGGAATGGGGAATAGGGGTCGCGGGCGAGGATAGGGAGCTGTGGATAGGGAATGGGGAATAGTGGTCGCGGGCTAGGTTTTTATTTAGTCGAATGCATTCGTTTAAGTTGGTTATCCGTTTAAATATGTCTTTGATTCGGCAAAACCCATTACTTTGTTCCGAATGGATTTTAAAGAATTAAAAGTGTGGGCATTGGCAATGGACATTGCCAAAATAGTTTACAATGAAACACATAATTTTCCCAATACCGAAATATACGGTTTAACTTCACAAATGCGAAGATGTGCGGTAAGTGTTGCCGCCAATATTGCAGAGGGTCATTCACGCAATTCTAAAGGCGAATTCAAACAATTTCTCGGCATTTCAATTGGATCGCTTTCTGAACTGGAGACTCTTATTTTACTATCAAAAGAACTAAATATTAATCCCAAATCTGATTGGCAAGATCTACTTTCAAAAATATTAGAAGAGCGAAAAATGCTTTTTGCATTAAAGTCTAAACTATGATAACAAAATTATCAAGGACAAAGTTCATTGAACACCCCCTTTTTAGGAAACAACAAGCTATTCCCCATCGTCTTTTCCCTAATTACTTCTGAACATAACAAACCCTGGCAACTGTGGCTGCCGCAATTCCCTATTCCCTATCAGCTGTCCCCTGCTCCCTGCTCCCTACTTCTTGATCTCCCTAATCTCCCCTTGTGGGGTTACGATGAGTAATTCAGTGGTTTTTTCGGTTTTGGTGGTGGTTATTACTTCCTTGGGTTGGTTGTACCTGTAGTGCACCGATAGCGTGTAAACAAATTGAATGGGGGGTTGCAATGGCGATGGATTTACTACGGCATCAAACCCCTCCATGGTGGCTTGATTGTAGAAAACAGTGGTGCGTGTTATCATGCCGCTGCTGGTTTTCATCATGGTATTGTTGTCTTCGGGTTTGTCGCTTTCATCAACGCTGCTTACCGCAAGGGGTTTGTAGGCCTGATAACGGTCTATTGGAAAAAATATATTTCCGGTTTCGGTAAATTGTTTAAAACTTGTATCCACATTTACTCCCAGTTTTTTGTAATTGGCTAATTTGGCATTCAATGCGGCAACGGCTTTTGTGCGCATAATTTGGCCCGCATATTCGGCCGAATCATACATGTATTCTACTTTAATTAAATCATAAATTTCGCATTGTGCGGCCATGGCAAATAAGCGATCTAAATGATTGGGGTCGTAATATTTTACATGTACATTTTTCTGAATTTCAAAACCTTTTGGCACCTGGGTATAGTTTTTAGAAAACACCCTTTTTTCTTTCGAATAAATAGGCACTAAAGCAATCATATCCAAATAAAAATTATCGCGTTTCAGTCCCAAAGATTTTGCCATTGCTATAAACTTTTCTACCCTTCTGTTCATTAATGTATCCAATTCACTAATCTTTTCAGCGGCCTGGTTAATATGAAAAATAGCCATATACGCCGAGGGTTTGGCATTAAATAAAATATTTACATTCACTACTATTTCGCTATTCGAAGTAGAATACCCGGCCGGACTTAAGCCCGAAAATATACTGGGCGCAGCATTGCTGTTTTGATAACTAAAATCATTATTTACTATCGGTTGAGACGATTTATACTTGCGATCAGAAGCACTTCTGTAATTCATATTTTGCTGAAACCGGTTGTTCGAATTGTATATCTCATTGCCTGTGGCCTGGGAAAAAACATTATTTGTATATACAAATAATAGCATTGCAATGCATATTCCTGTTGACTTTTTCATGCAACGAAATTGCAACTAAGGATTCCAAGTTTGTGTAAGTTTGTGTGAAACAACCACACCAATGAGTAAAACGTACTTAATTTTAGTTTTACCTCCGTTTCCAGGGTGTATACCTGTAATGGCCTGTTATTTTTGCATCAAATAAATAATCCTGCAAGCGAGGACCAGAGCCTATATTATGCACAATTAAAAAGCGGCTTGTATCCTCCGTGCTGCGCTGATTGGTTACTATGCCCACATGTCCGGCCGATACATCCCAAAACACAATATCGCCGGGTAGGTAATCTTTGGCACTATCGGTTATCGTAAGTTTTTTTCCAAACCGTGTAAAAAACACCTCCATATTGGGTGTGCGCCTGTGGTCAATATTGGCATCAATGCGGTCGCTATGCCGGCGGGCATTGTAAATAGCAAAAGCCCGTTTCATGTCTTCATGAATCAGTTTTTGCAAATCATAGCCCACTTTGCGGTAGGCCCTGATAATTACATCTGTGCACACCCCCAAACTGTCGGGTATATCGCCATTGGGATAAGGAATTACAAAATAACTGCCGTCGTAAGTTACCCGCTTATGCGTTTGTTGCATAGCAGCCTCAACCAATTTGCGCGTGTTTGAATCTTTGATAGTTACCTCTGCCTGCTTGGTGTGGGCCGCACGATTTTCGGTTTTCGCATGCAAACAAGCCAACACAAAAGCCAAACAAAAAAACCACAGCAAAATATACTTCGGTTTCATGGTAATGTATAAAACGAAAAAAAACTATGTTTATTCTAATGCAATGAATTAAATTAATAATTCAAGTCGCCAAATTCGCCGCGGATGCTGAGTTTTTTACCTTCTGCTGCCTCTACATGCCCGATAATTTGCGCATCCAGATTCATACTTTTGGCAATGGAAATCATATTTTCTGCGCTTTTTTCATCGGTATATATTTCCATTCTATGGCCCATATTAAACACGCGAAACATCTCTTCCCATGGGGTTTCGCTTTGTTCTTTAATTAAATTAAAAAGGGGTGGAATGGGCAATAAATGATTTTTAATTACATGCACATTTTCGGCAAAATGCAATACCTTGGTTTGGCCGCCCCCGCTGCAGTGCACCATGCCTTTTATGGCATTCCGATTTTCTTTTAAAATGGCATGAATTAAAGGGGCATAAGTACGGGTTGGGGAAAGTACCAATTTGCCTGCGTTTAAGGGTGAGTTTGCCACAGCATCGGTAAGCAACATATTGCCGCTGTAAATCACTTCTTCGGGCACAGCCGGATCATAACTTTCGGGGTATTTTTGGCGATAAACCGACGAAAATACATCGTGTCTGGCACTGGTAAGCCCATTGCTGCCCATACCTCCATTGTATTCCTTTTCCCAACTGGTTTGGCCATAACTTGCAAAACCCACAATTACCTGGCCTGCGCCTATGGTATGATTGCTGATTATGTCGCTGCGTTTGGCACGCGCTGCCAGTGTAGAATCCACAATAATTGTGCGCACCAAATCTCCCACATCGGCTGTTTCGCCGCCTGTGGTGACAATATCAATACCATGGCTGCGCATTTCTTCGCAAAATTCTTCTGTACCATTAATCAGGGATGCAATCACTTCACCCGGTACCAGATTTTTGTTGCGGCCAATGGTACTACTTAGCAAAAATGGTCCGGTAACACCCACACAAAGCAGGTCATCGGTATTCATAACTATCGCATCCTGGGCAATGCCCTTCCATACTGAAATATCGCCGGTTTCTTTCCAGTAAATGTAGGCCAGACTGCTTTTGGTACCAGCCCCGTCGGCATGCACAATGTTGCAGTATTCGGCATCGTTGCCCATAAAATCGGGAATAACCTTACAAAATGCTTTGGGGAACAACCCTTTGTCTACATTTCGTATGGCATTGTGTACGTCTTCCTTCTGACTGGAAACGCCGCGTTTGGCATATTTATCCTGCATGCTGGGGCAAAATTAGTTAAACTTAGGGATTATACCCCTTTCAGGCAAAATAAGTGGAAAAAACACCCTGTGTTGCGCGTAGCTGTTTTCGCATAGGTGATTGCAGTGATGCAAAAGCCTGTTTCTGACGCAAAAGGCTGATAGAAGATTTTTGGCACCATAAAGCATCGCAAAAACTGCTGATAGAGATTTTACCGCAGCACCCAATCACTTTCCGTTTATACGAATTTTAGCCATTTTCATTATACTTGCTTTTAATTATGGAAAATTTTTCAGTGGAACCAACACAAAAACATCCCTGGGTTGAAGGATTTGAACCTTTAATCAGATGGGCTAATAAAACCGGTCAACTGGTTAAGATTTTAAGTATTACTATTTTTCTTTATAATTTATATAATTTTATTTATTATAAATATCAGACAGCCCATTATGGACCATCCTTGATTTCCGCATTGGTTTTTTGTTCTTTATTCTGGTTTTGTTATTACAAGTTAAGCTCCGCTACACAGCATTTAAAAGCATTTATTGATAACCCGGAGGACATCGAAATCGAAAAGTTTGCCATGCATTTATATCACCACTTTATAGTGTATCTGGTAATAAACGCATTGAATTTAGTGGGTATTGTATTTTTGATACTATTCTCTTACAACAGGTAAATGATGGAAAATAACATTCTCGATACCACCTCACACACCAATTCCAATTTGAAAGCTGTTCAAAGGAAATTCAGAATCATTTCAAACCTCCTTGTATTCATTGCAACCACTTATCTGCTCTTCATTCCTGCAATTCTCATCCTTCAATTTCAGCTGAGAATACAAGTGTTAAATCTCACTTCAATAGGAAGCCTGTTAATTGGTATAATAACCTCAATTTTCTTTATAAAATTAATCCGTCCTTTGAACCGTTTTAATAGTGATCCAAACGATAAATCTATGAACCAGATAAGTTTCAACCTGGCCTATGTATATCTTGTCAAATTTATTATTATACTTGCAATTGTCTTTGTTACTGTTTTTAAATGGTTTATGCATTAGAATCATTTAAAATTGCAGTTGTTCGATTAAAAAATATAAATTAAAAATCTCCATAAGCGGGTGTTTCATAGGTATCCATTGCACAGGACTATCGTTCTACGCGGCTGCAATCCTTAAGGATGCTGCACCAGTATTTTAGTTGAAAAGGTATGTGTGGCGTTGGTAACAACAACCAAGTAGGCACCGTTTGCCCAATCCCGGGTATTAATAGCAGTTTGACCCGATACTAATTGCGAAGCATATATCACTTTGCCAGTTAAAGTTGTTATTTGTATATACAAACTTTCAGGCTCTATCCCTTTTGTGTCAAGTGTTAACATATCATTGGCAGGGTTAGGATACAGCCCAATTAAAGCGCCAATATTTGTATATACAACTTTCAATCCCAGGCAATCGGCCACCTTTACAATCCGGGTTTTGGTGGTAATATTTCCCGAACCATCCGTTGCAGTATAAGTTTCGGCGTAAAGGCCCATCACAAATGGATCTACAGCGCCCGATTTTGTTAAAGTTATCTGCCCTTTGGGATAGTAATTATCATTTACAGTTGGGCTTACAGGTACATAGGTAGTATTAATCTGATGGCAGATGGTATCGGGGGTATTCAAATCTATGGTAGGTGGAATGAGGTCATCCACGATATAATTAATCGTATAACCGTTTTCCCATGCAAAATTGCCCTCTGCATCGGTGGCATAATACTGTATGGGATAAGTACCCCGAATCATGGTATTTACCGGGCCCGAAGTATTGGATGTGGTAAAAGCAATTTCACCCAGGCATGAATCGATGGCCTTTACAGAATCAATAAATAAGCTGCTTAACTGCAATTTTACCACCATATTGTTTACAATATTTTTTCCGGCACGACGCAAATGGGGCTTTACAAAATCCTGTATGTAAAAAGTGCGGTTTTCCCATCCTGTATCGCCAAATGAATTAACCGCATAATAGGTAATTTTATATTTTCCGGGTACCCCATTTTTATAATTTGAAATGATTTTTACTTTATCACTTAAATTCCCATCTACAATATCTAATGCAACTGCCCCGGCTTCAAAATAGGTATCGCATACTCCAATAATCATTCCATCGCCCCCATTGACAGTAATTTGGGGCGGACTCACCCACATATTTTCGGTGGTATTAGTTACGACAGGTTTTTCGGCATCGAAATAAATATGGGCTGTATTTTTAATTTTCTGATGGGGTTTTAACTGGGCCACTGGTTTTACGCTATAATAAAAATATCCATGGCTGAGAGGCTCGTTGTGGTTGCTATCCTGCAAATTAATTCCTAAAAATTTAAATGCCAGCGCATACCCTCTTCTTTCCATAAACCCGGCATGACTGCTGCTGGTAAATTCGATGGAATTGGTATCCAGCAGTGGGCTTAACGTGTCGCGTACAATTACATCGGTAGCCGGTGCGGTACCTGTATTCTGAAAGCGCACAAAATACTGAAGTACAGGATCTTTTTTATCCATTACCGGTTTTTCGGAAACCTGCTTGTCGTTGGGGTCATGCGCATTTACAATTCCAAGTTTCAAGCTCGCATAATTATTGGATGAATCGCTATCGGTATTGCCCGAACCCAAAGGAAATATTTCGGTTTTAAATGTAAGATATCCAGTATCGGTATTCGACAGTAAATAATCTACCGTAATATTCGAAAAATCGAAATAATCCAGTTTGCCAAGTTTAAAGGTGAGGCTGGTATCGGTTGCACTGTAAGTACCTGTATTTAATTTTAATCCTACTAATTTTCTGGATGCTTTGATGCGACAGATAGCCGAGTCGATAATCTTATTTCCCTGATTTATACTATTCACATAAAACCGGCTCCAGATACCCCTGACGGTAGAAAATCCGGCGGCTGCTACTGCACTGTGCGACAAGTCTAAACGGGGTTTTGAAGGATCGGCCAGAATGGCAAAATTCACATTCTTATTGCCTGTGCTGGTCCAGGTATCTTTCCCCGAAGCCGGGCAAGATACATACCAACCCTGGGGTAAAATGGGTTCAATTACCTTATGGGTAGAGTCGGTACGAAACTGATAAAATCCGTCCTGGACCTGGGTTAAAACTTGTTTTTTACCGATTTTTATTTTCAGATTGGGCACATATCTTTCTTTCGAATTATTATCGAAAACACAATCGGTATCATGGTCAAAATACACAAATCCTTTGCCATCATATTGCCCGGAATTTGAACTCCAGCTTAAAACAAAACCGCTATCAGTGCCGCTTCCATTGCTTTCAAAAGTGATAAAAAATGTACCCGTTTTTGATCTCAATTTTGAAGGTAAAGTGGGTATATTTCCCTTGGTAAAACCGCCACCCGGGTGCAAGGCTTTACCTGTATCGCCCAATCCCTGATAGATTTTGAGCCTATCATTGGTGTCGGCAAATCGCATAAAATGGATTGTTAATTCGGCTTCTTCCGCAGATGTATTAATAGTAAAATTATCTACTTTTTTATCCCGGTTATTCCCATAATTCATGGTGGGACCACCGTTGTCATAAAGCCTACCGCTATCCCAATTGCTTTGTTTGCTTACAGATATATTGTAATCCATGGGTGGAACACACCACACATTTTTACAATACCATGCAGAATACCCAATATTATTTTTAGCCCTTTGACATATGGTCCATTTTCCAATTTCATCCAACATAAAATAAGGCTCTTTTTGGTTACTTGTCATCGTATTTCCCATGGGCGAAGTAGCAGTCCACTCCCAAATATAGGCACCAGAATCAGCCAAACTATTACAATGAATTTGATAATATATTTCGGATTGATTTGCTGATGTTTTGAAATCGGAATTGGGAACATTTGCGGCTTTGATTACATGCACCATTCTGGTAACAGATGCCGAATCACCCATTGGATTTTTAACTTTAAATATGATTGGATACCAGCCTTCGGTAGAGCAAACAACCTTAGAGGTAATGATTATGTTGTAGTATAAATCGCCATAAACCGAATCGGAAGCTTCGCATAAATACAAACTTGGATCATGAGTGCAACCAGTGGCACTGGGTTGATAATAAAGCGTTACGGAGTCTTTACCTAACAGTTTTATTTTGGGTCCTTTTGCTTGGATACTTGGTAAAATTAAACATGAGAGTAAGAAAAAAGTAAATTGTAAGATTCTATTCATATTTATATTTTTATTGTGGTAAAATGACGCAATTATTTTTTGTGGTTGCACCAAATATTCATTCATGACTTTATTCTGACATTTCCACAGCGCTTCCGATTTCAACCCTAAATCCCGATTTTTGCAGGAATATGACGCAGCGTCCCCTTATTTTGGTTAGCAACGATGATGGAATCACCTCTCCAGGTATTACCCACCTTATACAAGCCATGAAAGAGCTGGGCGATGTGATTGTAGTGGCCCCCGATAAGCCTCAGAGTGCTATGGGCCACGCCATTACCATCAATGAACCCATCAGGCTTACCAAAGTAGATATACACCAGGGCGTACAAGCCTGGCAATGCAGTGGTACCCCTGTAGATTGTGTAAAACTGGCCATCGACAAATTATTGCCCCGCAAACCCGATTTGATGGTAAGCGGTATTAACCATGGCAGCAACTCCAGTATCAACGTTATTTACTCGGGCACTATGAGCGCTGCGGTTGAAGGTGCCATAGACGGCATGAAAGCCATAGGATTTTCACTTTGTGATTATAGCTACGACGCTGATTTTACCCCGGTGATGCCCTACGTAAAAAAAATTGCCCAAAAAGTTTTGGATAATGAATTGCCTTATGGAACGTTATTAAATGTAAATATTCCCAAAGGGGAGATTAAGGGTTCGAAAGTTTGCCGGCAGGCAGTTGCCCGCTGGAAGGAAGAATTTGACGAACGCACCGATCCTTTCGGACGCAGTTACTACTGGATGACAGGCAAATTTGTAAATATGGACCATGGCACCGACACCGACGAATGGGCCCTGGCAAATGGATATATTTCCATTGTTCCTACTATGTTCGACCTTACCGATCATGGAAGAATTGGCACTATAAATAATTGGGATATTGATGCTTAACCGAATTGTTTTTACACTGGGTGGATTATTACTGGGAATAGCTTCTCCTTTGCTTTCCAGCAGTTTAATTGCCATGGCACAGGGAGTAAGTTTTAAGAGTTATATATGGACCCTTTTTCACAGGAACGGATTTTATAATAATTATTTTCAATTGGGCATTGCCCTAAATATCGGGATATTTTTTCTGTTAATGCGCAAAGAATCTTTTGCCCTGATTTTTTTTGGCAGGGGCTGGTTGGTGGCCACTATTCTGATGGTTTTATGGACCGTATATATTGAGCTTAACTGGAGTTTATGAGATATTACCTTGTGGCCGGCGAAGCCAGTGGCGACCTGCATGGTAGCAACCTGATGAAGGAAATTAAAAGCCTTGATTCAAAAGCTGAATTCAGATTTTGGGGTGGCGATTTAATGCAGGCACAAGGCGGTGTTTTGGTTTCGCATTACAAGCAGCGTGCATTTATGGGTTTGTGGGAAGTAATTAAAAATCTGCGCAGCATAACGCGTTTTTTAAAACAAGCACGCGAAGATATTTTGGCCTGGAAACCCGATGCATTAATTCTCATCGACAATCCCGGATTCAATCTGCGACTGGCTGGTTTTGCAAAACAAAACGGTATTTCTGTTCATTATTACATTGCCCCCAAAGTATGGGCCTGGAATACAAAAAGGGTACATAAATTACGCAAAAATGTAGATTTTTTATATTCCATTTTACCCTTCGAACCGGCTTTTTTTAAACTTCACAATGTACCTGTAGATTACGTAGGAAATCCAGTGGTAGATGCCATTGCGCTATTTAATGCAAATACAGAATGGAAAAATCAAAATGGCATTTCAAAACCCTTAATTGCCTTGCTTCCGGGCAGTAGAAAAAATGAAATTCAGAGCACGTTACCCTTAGTAAGTGAGCTGGCCAATGAGTATCCCGACTACGAATTTGTGGTTGCCGGAGCACCGGGATATACAAAAGCGTATTTGCAAAATATAGCCGGAAATAAAGAGATAAAAATCTGCGAAAACGACACCTACAATGTTCTGAATAATGCCCATGCGGCCATAGTAGCCAGTGGAACCGCTACATTAGAAACCGCCGCTTTTAATGTACCTCAGGTGGTTTGTTACAGGGTGGCGGCACTTACCTGGACCATTGGCAAAATGGTAGTGAAAATCAAGTGGGTATCCTTAGTAAATTTAATACTCAACCGCGAATTGGTAAGGGAGCTATTGCAACAGGATTTTACGAGAGAAAACCTGAAATCTGAACTCAATAAAATAATAGAAGGCCAAGGCAGAGAAGCCATGTTAAGCGGGTACAAGGAATTAAACCAACTATTAGGCCCTGCAGGTGCCTCGGCCAAAACTGCGGGTTTGATTGTGCAGCGTATGCAAAATTAAAATTTTACTCGGTTTTATTAATGCTGAATTAATAAGGCCTGGGCCGATTCGAAACCATTGCCTTTAAGTTTTATTGTGTAAAAACCAGACGGTATATGCATTGTACTTATTTCAACACCTTTATGCGCATTACCCTGATAAACCAATTTTCCCAAGGCAGTGTAAATTGCGAATTCAAATACTACATTGTCCTTGGTATCAATATAAAAAACATCGTGTACGGGTGAAGGATATAACATAAACTGATTTGCGTGCTGCTGATTCAAGCCCAAAGCGGCAAGGTTGTAAATTATCACACTATCGGTACCCATGCAGCCCAGGGAATCTGTAACCCTCACCCAAAAAACATTTCGATATTTTGGCAACATACTTTTAACAACTTTAAAAGTACTTGAAGTTGATTTATTGAACCAATAATAGGAATTAAATTTTGCAGCATTTAATACAATAGAAGTTGTGGTATCTTTCCACACCAAATCCGGACCCAAGTCAACCGGAACTGCAGGCCTTACGCGGATACTCAGCCATGTAGTGTCAATACATTTTATTTTATTATGATATAATCCTTTACCTATATATAGAATTTTATTTACCCCACTTTGTTTTAAATTAAACCATGGATCTAAACCTGAATATTCTTCATCTCCGCTTTTCCAAAACCTCGTAAATCCTGCTCCGGGAGTTAAATCTGCATGAAAATTTTCATTTACCTGGATTCTGGAACCTACGCTATCAAAACAAACCAAAGTATCGGTACCAGCAATTTTGGGAGTAGATAGGTTTCTTGCATAAATGAAAACATTTTTTGTTATACTAACTGTGCATCCTTTAGTGCTGTTATACAATTGGATGTTTTTGTTGCCGGATTTGGTAAATGTAAATTCAACGGTATCTCCATATAATACTCTATATTCGTTCAGCTCATTAAAAAATGTCCACGACAATGTGGGTGTTATCGTGGTAATATTGCTTTTATTGATACATTTTACTGTATTGGTATTTTGGCAAGAATCCGAATAGGATATTGAAAAATCTAAATTCACAAGGCCCACTGTAAAGGAACCTGTGGCAACATTTGTAGTTTCATAGGTAAAATTTGAGGCGCTGTCGTATGTATATACTGCAATAAAATACTTTTTTCCGGATACAAAACCGATCATATCTGCTGAAAAGTTTGAATTGGCGGCAATAGAATAATTTCCATTACCCAAATGTGTACCTTGCTTAAAAGTGGTATTACCGGCGTAATAACTTCCGTTAACCGGAGTTGCATTTACCTCGCTATCTTCTCTTAGAATTAATAGACTCCATTTAAATGCCCCTGGGTTCCAGGAAATTCGAGCTGCACTGCAGGTTATTTTACTCACGGTGAGGTTGGATGGGCCGGTGAAGCCAGAAAGCAGCACCGGACTGAATACCGAGAATAAAATTGCTAAAAGTAGTTGGTTTGTTTTCATAATTGGTTAGTTTATGTCTAGCCAAGTTAGGCAATGCGGCCAGATTTGTTTTGTTTAACCCACATTATGACCTATAAATGACCGGTAGGTGACAATTTCAGCGGGTGCAGTAGATTCAAAATTTTGGGCTGGGCCTGGAAATCAAAGAAAATTTGCAAGTTTGCAAATTTTACCCCATTTTTGCACCTCCATTGGGGGATTAGCTCAGCTGGCTAGAGCGCTTGCATGGCATGCAAGAGGTCATCGGTTCGACTCCGTTATCCTCCACAAAAAAGAAAGAACCTATTCAATTAGAATGGGTTTTTTTATGGGTTTTTATTGCTGGTGGATAAGAGGTCATCGGCCCCGAAAAACCAGATTCAGTTTCTGAATCATAGTTTTTCGAGGGTCCACGAAACTGCAAGCCCAAAAGGCACAGTTTCGGGATTCGACTCCGTTATCCTCCACAAAAAAGAAAGAACCTATTCAAATAGAATGGTTTTTTTTATGGGTTTTTATTCCAAATCGGGTTACCAAAGTGCGAATTTGACCGCATATTTGGCTTAATTTTTCAAATCGGCGCCCCAATTGTTGACTTTGAGGCCTAAATATCCTTAATTCGTATTACAGTAACCCCAAAACCAGGGATTCTATGCTGAAAATACTACTTACCGATGATCATTCCATAACCCGTCTGGGCTTGTCTCTCACACTTAAAGAAATGTATCCCGATGTGCAGATTACCGAGGCTTACGACGAAGCCTCTGCTGTGCATTTTTTGAAACGGCAGAGCTTTAACCTGATGATTTTCGACATCAATATGCCCGGCTCCGACTCGGCACACCTGCTAACCGTAGCCCGAGAACTGCACCCCAATATGAAAACCTTTGTATTTAGCATGTGCTCGGAAAAAACCTATGCCAAATACTACTTAAACCATGGTGCCGATGGGTTTTTAAATAAGGATGCCGATAACAGTATCATCAAAAATGCAATCGAGAAAATTCTTTCAGGAGAAAAATTTATACCCGAATCCATACAGGCCAGTTATCAGGTAAAAAAGAAAAGTAAAGAAACCGATGCCAGCCAAACCGCGCTGCTCTCATTTCGCGAATTGGAAGTGCTGCGCAGATTACTGCAGGGAAGATCGCTTACCGATATTGGAACCGACATGAAATTGCACGTTTCAACAGTTAGCACCTACAAAATCCGCATCATGCAAAAACTGGGTGTAAGCAGTCTGCTCGAAATTAAAGACTTACCTGATTTTACGAGCTGATTTCAAATTACCGCAAGCAACTTAGTTTAACCGTAGTACCCACTCCTTCGGTAGAGTTATAGTGAATTTCGGCACCCAGGTATTCGATAAAATCGCGCAACATATACGATCCAAATCCCGGCATCGAAGATTCGGTTTTATTTAAATAAAATAAATTTAAACTCTCCGTTTCATCCATACGCATTCCGTTTCCATTATCCGAGATCATAATACCACAGCCACGTTCCTCCTGAATCATATCCACCGAAATTGTACCGTTGCGCGCATTTTTGTTGCTATTATCCAATAGGTTTCTAATTACAATTTCCAAAATTGGGCGAATGGTATGCACATTAGATTCCTCGGGCAATAAATTTACAAATGTATTATTATGCATATTGGCCGAAAACTTTAAAAATCCAATGCATTTATTCACCAGTTCCCGCAGATTTACATCTTCCGAGTCCATCTTCTGCTGCTCATTTACAGATAAATACCAGGCCAAAATATCACCTGTAAAATGATACATTCCGGCTGTATTTTGCTCTATTTCAACTGCAATTCTTGAAATATCTTCGTCCGATTCATTTTTTAATTTGGTTGCCAGAATTTCTGAGGCTTTGAGTTGAAATTTCAGGGGAGACCGGATATCATGAGCCAAAGACGCCATCAGCCTTTCGTTCAATAAATTAGATGCGGTGAGTGCCTCTCGGTTTCTTAATATTTCGGCAATACGTTCTTTTAATTCGGTATTTTGTAACCCAATTTCCAGGGTTCTTTCTTTTACCTCTTCCTGCAACAGTTTACGTTGTTTAATTAACCTTCGGTTGCGCATAATAAACAACATATATCCTGCACACAAAGCCAAGGCAAACAACAGTGTATAAAACCAGGTTGTTTGATACCAGAACGGTTCTACAATTATGGTAATAATTCTGAAATAATAGTAATTTTTTCCAAATCCGGCAGGCCTCCGAATCATAATTTTATAATGGCCATATGTTAATTTCACCAGCCGGATTTTACCATCTTCCGGCATTGCCATCCAGTTTTTTTGAGACCCTATAAATCTATATTCCAGCTGCAGATTGTAGGGATTTCCTAGATAAGGAACCGAGGGTGATATAGAAATCTGATCTGTACCTGCTTTAATTCTCCATACCGAATCGCCACTCTGAACTACCCCATCCGCACGCACAAAATCAATGTTAATGGGGCTGGTAGACTCCTCAATGCGAACTTGATAGGGGTTAAAAACCACCAATCCTTTGAGTGTAGGAAATACAACATTCATATTAGGCAATTGAATACCTGAGGGTGTACAACCTCCATTAAACTCCTCCGAAGCCAGGCCATAAGATGTTCCAAAATGGTTGTAATATGGAATATGTCCATTGGGTTTTAAATCATATAAATCTTTTACCCAAAATCTAAACATTCCGTTATTTGTGGTAACCCATAAAAACCCTGCCGTATCAAGTTCTAAACCATTTACAATATTTAAATATCCCAGTCGATCTACTGGTAATAATTTTAATTTATCTTTATAATATAAATACCATCCATCGCCGTATGTACCAAGCCAAATATATCCATTTTTATCTTTGAATATGCGGCGAATTTGTTTACCTCTAAGGGCAGGAAATTCCTCCGTTTTTGCGGGTTGAATCTGAATTTTATACAATCCTGTATGCCCAGCCACCCAGATTTCATTTTCACTGATAAATCGCAATTTTCCCACCGCCGATTCATCAGGCGATTTATAAATTAAGTTAATTTTACCCTTGCGATTTAAATACACTTTATCATTAATACCATATACCAATGATCCATCTTTCCACCCGTCTATGCCGCCCAGTGTAGCCGGCAGTGTATCCAATTTGCTGATTTTACCTGTGGCAATTTCCATTTTAACCAGCATCTTTTCGCGTTCAAACAACACAAATCCCTGCCGGTTGTTATATAAAAAAAACGGATTTGTATTTACAAACTTTGGATAAAATTTACCCATTGAATCGAAGTAACCGTTATCTGTTAATATGCTGTTGCCATTATACGGCATTAAGGCATAAAATACATTTGAATTGGTAAGATTTGCCTCTGTTCCACCTGAACGGAAAAAATTGGTAAATTGCCTTTTTTTATAAATATAAAATCCATCGTCCTGAGTACCCAAATAGATGGTTTCTATGTGCTTTAAATATAACACAGAAATCATGCGGTGGCCATCCAGATCGGGGCCTAGCAACCGAAATTGCAATTGTCCGTTTGCATAATCCAGCAAATACAAATCATTATCTGATTGCAAAAAACACTGATCCTGGCTAAAAACGGTTGCAAAATATTTGGTTTTAAATTGCGGGTAATCGGGCAGTTTGGTTACTTTGCCATCCGGGTCAAATACCATCAATTCACCCACAGCATTAACAACAAATAAATGCTGATTTAAGCAAAAGAAAGAACGGCTATTGGAGTAATATCCAATCCATTTTGCGCTTCCATTTTGAAAATAATAAATGTTCTTTTTATGCAAAATATAACCACTCTTAGCAGTATTGCCATTCACAAAAATAAACGGGTGTGGATTTTGATTTTGAATATCCCGGGCCAGGGAAGAATCAGCCGGATGGTCTTCGGGTTTGAACATTTTTGAAATGTCACAGCCCGCCGTTTTGTTATGTAAATAAAACTCGGCTTTATACGTGCTAATAGGCTCTAAATTGGTAGACTGACTATTTACCCTAAACCATGAGTGATGATCTTTATCCGGATGAACCAAGATTCCGTTGGCATTTTTAATCATCAGGCTAATTCGGTTTGAACCTAAATCGGGAAACGAGGCTTTATTAATTACAATAAATTGTTTTCCATCAAAACGCGCTAATCCATTTTGTGTACCCAGCCAAATGTACTCATTAGAATCCTGTAAAATAGAAACCACCTCGTTTTGGGGCAACCCGTTGAGGCTGTTATAGTGCTCAAATTTGGCAAATTCCTGGCCCTGTGCAGCAGATTTTGGCGCAGCAAAAAATAGCACAAGAATGACTACGCAAAATTTAAAATACTGCATCCTATGCGATTGCGAATTCCACACAACGAATAACAAAATTTGAGTTCTTAAACAAAGATATAGGAAACTATTGATAGCAGCATATACTGCCACCCATGCTTATACCAAATCGGTAAGGCTCAACTCCAATCCTTTAGCACTAATGCCAGTAGATTTGGGATTGAACTGATGCAGGCGCATAATGCTCTGACGGATAATATTGCTTACATCTTTGAAGATTTCTACATCCGTTACCACGGCTTCTTTCTTCATCAAATAGGCAAATACCCTGGCCATACCGCAGTTGGCAATAAAATCGGGGATGACAGCCATATTGTCGTCGGCTTGCTGAGAAATGGGGCCCATAAAGATTTCTTTATCGGCAAATGGCACATTGGCTCCGCAACTTACAACTTCAATTCCGGCTTTAATCATGCGGTGAACCTGCTCTTTGGTTACCAAACGGCTGGCAGCACCAGGCACAAAAATTTCGGCCGGGATATCCCAGATTCTTTCATGCACTTCCTCAAATGAAAGTAAATTATGCGCTACCAGTTTATTTCCCTCACGGTTTTTAAACAGTTCCACAATTTCATCATGCCCATAACCCTGGGGATGAATTAATCCTCCGTCGCGATCGATGATCCCTGCTATGCGCACACCGTATTTGGTGAGGTAAAAAGCGGCCGCAGCAGCTACGTTTCCCCAACCCTGGATAATGGCCAGTTTGTTATTCATAAAACCGCCATAAATTTCGTAGTAATGACGCACAGACTCGGCCACACCCCAGCCCGTAATCATATCCGCAACGGTATAACCCATGCTTACATCGGGGCTCAGTCTTTCATCGGTAATGGGCAATACAACACCTTCCTGAAGGCGACTAATGGCCTTTAGTTTTTCTTCGGGGGTATAATTTTTCAAATGCCCGTTTACAGTACCCTCCTGAGGATGCAACAATCCGTTTTCGGCAGTAATGGGAATTACCTCATGGATTTCATCCACATTTAAATCTCCACCGGTTCCGTAATAGTTTTTTAGTAAAGGATAAACTGCTTTGTACCAACGTTCCAACACCCCTTTTTTGCGGGGGTCGGCAGGGTCGAAATTAATACCAGATTTGGCGCCGCCAATTGGAGGTCCGGCAACTGTAAATTTTATTTCCATGGTTTTGGCCAGGCTCTCTACCTCACGTTTATCCAATCCTTTGCGCATGCGGGTTCCACCGCCGGCCGATCCGTTTCTTAAACTGTTAATTACCACCCAGCCTTCGGCATCGGTTTCTGCATCTTTCCATTCAAAAACGATCTCGGGCCGTTTATGTTCGAATTTTTCTATTAAAGTTTGAAGTTTGCTATTCATTCTGCTTTTCAGTTCAATTTGCTAAAATCACCATCCAGGCTACCTGCTACGATAGACTGGCTTGCTCCAGTGGCACTATGTTGGGTATTGGGTATGTTTTTCACACGCATCACTCCTAAAAGCGCGAAAACCACTGCTTCTTTGTAGTCTACCAGGGCCTTGTCGGGCACGGTAATGGTTGCTTCGGTTTCGCTGCGCAGGTAATCCATCAGGCAATTGTTATGAGCACCGCCACCTGTTACCAGCAAGGTAGAACCATTTCCATTGTCGCCTTTCAATCGGTCTATGGCATAGGCAATTTGCTGGGCAATGTGCATTACCAGGGTTTTCATGCGGTTTTCAAGCGGCGCAGTATCGTGGTCGCGCACAACATGCCAGAATTCTTTATTTATCCATTCTCTACCCAGGCTTTTGGGATACGACCGGCTGTAGTATTCTATCTCGTTCAACGCATTGATTAAGGGGTAAATAATTTCACCCGACTCTGCAATGGCGCCGTTTTCATCAAATTTTTTGCCCTTTTCGCGGGCCAAACGGTTTAGGATAATATTGCAGGGGGCCACATCAAAAGCAATGCGGCGGCCATTCTGCACCGAGGATATATTTGAAAATCCACCCAGGTTCAGGCACATATCGTATTGTCCGAATAGCAGTTCATCGCCAATTCCCACCAGGGGCGCACCCTGGCCACCGAGTGCCACATCGCCTCGGCGAAAATTGCTTACAACCGGCAAGCCACAGGTAGCAGAAAGAGTAGCTCCATCACCCACCTGACTGGTAACCCAGCCATTGGGGTCGTGAAAAACGGTATGTCCGTGTGAGGCTACTAAATCGGCTGTTTGGCCTGAGCTGGCCAGAAATTTATTTACCTGTTCACCCAAAAAACGGCCATAAAACACGTCGGTTTTCACAAAAACTTCGCTGTTTTGGTATCGGAGTTGCGAAAGACGCACCCTCCATTTTTCTTCGTAAGGTACAGTTTCGCTAGCCAAAATGGTATAGTTCCAGGTACCGTTGTTATACTGAATGTCGCATAAACACAGGTCTACCCCGTCCATGCTGGTGCCACTCATAATGCCAACTACTTTCATCCCTTTCAGTGGTTCGTTTGAGGCCGCAAAAATAACAGGATAATTGATACTGCATTCAATCCTCCGCGAAATGCTTACTTTCGCATATCTTCAGCAATGGAACGGAGAAAGTTTTTATCGGCGGTAGCCTTGCTTGCATTCAAGCCCGACATGGGAAATGCGCACAATCTGCTATATAGTTTGCCCCAGCCCGCTGGCGAGGATGAATCCTATTGGCGCGAAATCAGGCAGCTATTTACCTTGGAAAGCAACCGGGTGTTTTTAAACAATGGCACTATGGGCATTATGCCGCTTCCGGTACAAACTGTAGTGGAAAAATCTTTTCGCGAAACAGCCAGTCGCGCTGCCTATCCCGGCCACAAAGATGATTTGCAGAAACTAATTGCCGAACTAATTGGTGCCGATCATACCGAAATTGGCATAACCAAAAATGTGAGTGAGGGCAATAATATTGCCTGTTGGGGCATTCCCTTAAAAAAAGGCGATGAGGTTATTATGACCCGCCACGAGCATGTAGGCGGCTGTGCCCCCTGGCTGCACCGGGCCCGGCTGGATAAAATTGTGGTTAAAGTAGCCGAATTAGGCAAAACTGCCGAAGAAACCCTGGATAATATTAAAAAAATGGTGACGAAAAAAACCAGGGTAATTGCGGTTCCACATATTCCCTGCACCATTGGCCAGATTCTACCGGTTAAAGAAATTTGCGCATTTGCGAAAAGTAAAAATATAATTTCCTGCATCGATGGCGCGCATCCACTGGGGATGATTCGGTTTAATGTGAAAGAAATTGATTGCGATTATTACTATGGTTGCCTGCATAAATGGTCGTTGGGACCTGTGGGCGTGGGCTTTATTTATGTTAAAAAAGAATTGTTTGCAAAAACTAAAACCATCCATGTTGCGGCATACAGTGTAAATGAATTTAATATGTCGGCAGTGCCCCCTTTGGTAGGAGAAGTAGTAAATACAGGGCAACGATTCAGCTATGGTACCTTTTGCGGACCCATACATGATGGTGCTGCAAAAGCACTGGAATTTTATAAAGAAATCGGCCCTGAAAAAATAGAAAAAAGAGGTCGAAGTTTGGCCAAATATTTACAAGATCATTTGCTGGATTTTGGAAATAAAATTGAAATGCTAACCCCGGTAGAAGAGATTTCGCGCGGCTGCCAGATTGGATTCAGAATTAATTCTTCCAAACCCAATCCCAATAATGATTTTGTAACCCAATGCGGAAAAAAGAATATTATCTTGCGATATGTGGGTGAAAATGGCATTGATAATGTGCGGGTTTCTACACATTATTACAACAATTTTGAGGAGGTAGATTTGTTGGTTTCAGAAGTGAAAAATTATCTTGGCTAATCGCAATCAGGTACTTTCCGAAACCATCATCCGGGCCTGGAATAAGGGCGAAACCGGTTTTTACATTCAAACCTCCGGCTCAACCGGAGAGCCCAAAAGCATAATGCTTGAAAGGGACAAAATTATCTGGAGTGCCAAACAAACCGCCATTTTTTTAGGCATTTTACCTACCGATTCGATTTACTGTTGCCTGCCTGTAACCCGCGTTGGGGGATGGATGCAGGTGGCACGTGCCTTGGTATGGAATACCCCTTTAAAGGTGGTAGAACCCAGCTCCAACCCATTTATCAATTACACCGGAAACTATACAATTACATCCCTTACCCCTGCCCAGTTGCATACCATTTTGGAAAATCCGGAAAGCCGTCAATTGCTCAACCGTTTCAGAATTGTACTCATTGGTGGAGGCGATGTTTCAAAAAATCTGGAACACCAGGTTTCAGGCATGAATCCGGTATTTTATCACACGTATGGCATGACAGAAACTTACTCGCATATTGCCATGCGAAAATTCAATTTTGAAACCCAATTTAAACCTCTTCCCAATACAGAACTCAAGCTCAATAGTTCGGATTGTTTATGCATAAAAAACTATCTCACCAACCAAGAATGGCTTGAAACAAACGATATGGCAAAGCTTAGCCCACAAGGATTTGAAATATTGGGCAGGGCCGATAATGTAATTAATTCGGGCGGAATAAAAATAAGGGCCGAAGAGATAGAAAAAATGCTGACCAACCAGTTGGATTTACCTGAAGGTTCGTTTTTTTATGCTTCAAAACCCGATGATAAATTTGGAGAAAAACCGGTATTAATTATCAATAAAAAGAAATTGCAATCATTGCCTGCCTGGGAACATTTATTTGCGGATTTTCCATACTCCAAACCCAGGGAAATAATATATCTCGAGGATTTTATTTATACCGAAACCGGTAAAATTCAGCGAAAAAATACCCTGTTGAAATAAATTAGCGATTGGCCTTCTCAATACTGCCCAATACCTGACTGAAAAAAGAATCCAATTCGGCAAATTTAATATCGCCGGGTGCCCAAATGGCAGTTGTAGCATTCTCGGCATTATAAAAAGCCAGGCTTCTGGAAAAATTCATGGGGTTACGCGGTATGATTCGGTCGGTTTGAAATATTTTTTCAGCCTGTTTGTAATATTTTACCGCTGTTTTTTTCGATATTTTTTTAACAGCATGGTAGGCCGTATCTTTTTGGTCTTTTAAAAATACCTGTCCGTTATCTAACAGATACCAGGATTTGTAGGCCCCCGTAAACCCTCCCCCTTCGGTCAATTCTATGCGGTGCGAAGCCAGTTGCGGTGCCTTATAACTTTTGCAAGCTGTAAAAATAAATAACGAAATGAGCAATAAACGAAACATATTTATCGGGGATTAATTTAGTATATTTAAATTAATGGTTGAATTACAATACCATACGGTCTAGAAATTCCTGGTACATACCAATGCCCAATAAAATAATAAAAATTGTTAAACCCGCAATGCGCAACCATGTAGCACGGGTGGTAAACTGCATATATTCTGCAGGCAAATTCAGCGATTTCATTCTGCGCAGGGCGCTAATACCCGTAAATACAAAATACACCACTATCACCGCAAAATAGATAAACATTGCAATTGCCTTATCTACTTTTCCAAAATATGCCACCAGCAAAAATGCGATGATTATGGCCGACAAAATAAGCATATTGGTAACCCTGGGTTTGGAATAAGCAGCCACCAATTCGCCCCTTTGTTCGTTTGTTAGCAGTTTGAGGCCTTTTTCATTCTGAAAACGGGCTATGATGATAAAGGCAAGAAATACTAAGATACCGGGAATTATGAAATACATGTTGCAAAGAAAATACTTTGTGCGGAAAATACCTGCACCAGAATCGACAGATACCTCTTTCGTATCGAAATACGCTTATTTAATCACGGTTACACTTCCGTTGCGTATATGCTTATGGCCGCTAAAATCAGTAACTTCTATGGCATAAGCATATACCCCTGTTGCCACCACCTCACCGTTAAAAGTTCCATCCCACTTTGGAAACCGATTGCCTGGTTCTGATTTATATATAACCTGACCCCAGCGATTATAAATGAGGAGTGAATAGCCTTTGCAACGGAAACAACTTATACCAAAAACTTTATTAACGCCCTCTGCATTGGTTACAATCGCATTGGGCACATGGATAAAGGGCTCTAAATACCTGACATAGGCCGAGGTAGAATCAAAACAGCCAAAAGTATCATTTACCGTTAGCGTTACAAAATATTTACGGCTTGCATGAAAATCAAACGCTACATCATTAATTGCATTTCTGTCATATACCACACGCTTTTGTCCGTTTCCGAAATCCCATGTATAGGTGCTGGCTGCAATGGATAAATTATTAAATCTGGGTAACTCGTACATTGTATCCTCAACCGTAAATAATGCCACCGGATTGGGTCTTACAAGCACATTAAAATATTGTGAATCGGTGCAATTGCTATCTGTGGTTACCAATTGTTTTACTTCAAATTTGCCCACATTTGCATAGGTATGGCTTATGCTCTTCTGGCCCGCAAATCCGCCATCTCCAAAATACCAGCGCACACCAAATTTACCGGTAGAAACCGAAGTATTATCGGTAAAAATAAAATTCTGATTGTCGATGCAAAATTCATGACGGGTAATTTTATAGCCCAAAATTGGTTCGGGAAAAACTTTCACCGATTTGGCCATTGAATCAGCGCAATTAAATTCAGAATTAATCCAAACTTTTATAATATGCGTTCCGGTTTTCAAACCCTTTAGCTGCAAATTGGCCGCATTTTGTGTCAATAAATTTCCATCGAGTTTCCACTTGCGAATCGTGCGGGTATAGGCTATACTGCTTTGATCATTTAAATCAAAATTTTGCCCTGCCTCACATTGCCCGGGGTCGTTGATACTAAACACAGCATTGGGTTTGGGATATACATACGTGGTAAAAGCATTTGAGTCGGTACAACCCTTATCGCTGGTTATCACTTGCCAGTTGGTATAATTGGCCGCTGTGGTATAATTCTTAACTACATTGCCACCACTAGCCAAAGTATTATCCCCAAAACGCCAAAGGGTTGTATAAGTACCGTATAACAATGAAGACGAATCCACAAATCTGAAAGCCTGGGCATTCTCGCAATAAGCGGTTGACAATGCTTTTTTGCGTGCTAATGGACTGGGGAAAACCTCAATATTGCGTGTTATACTATCCCTGCAATTATGGACAGAAATATTGTATAATTTTAAACTATGCGTGCCTGGTTTTAATCCATTTATCCATTTACTTTTAGCGGTATCAGCGAGATTAATTCCATCCAAAGTCCAGCGCCGGTAAAGCCTGTCTGCACTGGTTATTTTTGTGCTGTCTGTAAAATGAAATGCTTGCTCTTTTTCGCATTGTGCATCCAAATTAATGCTGAAATTCACAGCAGGATTTGGATGAATCACAACCTTTATTTTAATACTATCTGTGCAACCCGAATCAGAAACCACTTTGTTCCATAAATCAAAAATCCCATCATTTGCATATACCGGTTTAAAGATGCGGGTATTACTAGCCACAATATTCGCGGTGCGCCAATACTGATTAAAATTGCCGGCCGCAATGGTACTTAAGTCGGTAAATGCGATGGGTTGCAAATAACAATTAACCGTATCGGAGGTTTGCATTTTGGCCACAGGACTTGGATAAATTTTAAAACCCTGCTCGCTGCTATCCCTGCATTGATTGATTGAGATGGTTAATAATTTTACAAGGTGTGTACCCGGTAACAGGCCCAATTGAATTAGGTTTTTAACCGTATCAGCAAGTGTATTTCCATCTAAAAACCAGCTGCGTTTCAATTGGGTTTTATTGCCGATTTTACTTGCATCTGTAAAGATAAATTGTTGCTCCTTAAAACACTGAATCGAATCGTTGATGGAAATCGAAGCAAATGGATTGGGATGAATGTTTACTTTTACCTGGGCACTGTCTGTACAACCCATGTCCGAAACAGCTTTGTTCCATACCCAATATACCGCGTCTACGGGAAAAACAGGCTGAAATATAGCAGTATCATTTGCGGTTAAATTATTGCTGCGCCAGTATGTTTTAAATGTACCGCTGTTAATTTTAGTATCATCTTTATAAAATACACTTTCGGCAAAACAATTGTCGGTATCTGAGGTGATAATTTTTACCACCGGACTTGGATAAACCGTTACACTAATTCGCTGCGAATCTACACATCCGTATTGTGAAACATTTCGTAGATAAATCAGATGATCCCCATCTGTAAATGCAGTTGAAGGTGAAACTATTTTCGCATTTCCAACATATTTGGTATCAAAATACCATTCGCGGATCATGCTGCTGTAGGCAATGGTAGAATTGTCGGTAAAACTGAATTTTTGCTCTTTAAAACAGCTTTGCATTTCGTTGGCACTGAGCACGGTTTTGGGTGATGGATAAATTACCACGGTTTTATCCATAGAATCGGCGCAACCAGCGGCCGTTTTTACCCACATTTTTACAGTGTAGGTGCCGGGTTTAAACGAATCGTAATTTACCTGTTTTTGATTGGATTTGAGTCCATTTCCCAAATCCCAGTTTGCCGTATAACTTCCCCAACGCAACCAGCTTTTATCTGCAAAAACAAATTGCTGCTCATTATAACATTGGGGTGTTTGATTGATGCTATAATCGGCCCGAATGTGGGGATTCACTATTATTTTCACCTTCGCCGAATCGGCATTGCACCTACCTTTTACTATGGCGGTATAGATTCCACTGTCATAATAAACCACGTTTTTGTGAATCAATGAATCTCCCGTTTCTGTTAAATATTTACCGTCCTTTTTCCATGAAAAATACAAGGGGCCAGTACCTACTATATTTTGTTTTAATTTTAAATGCTCATTTTCGCACAATATTTTTCCTGCATCGGTAAGATTTAACTTAACCAAAGTATCTACCAACACATAAATATTATTCGACCATATTGTATCGCATCGATTGGCAATCCGCACGCGATAATAGCCGGTATGGCTGTAATCAGCTTTGGTATAAACCAGAGAATCTTTGTTGTAATTTGATTTGATTTCAGTGGTATCTTTATACCAGTTTATGCTCACACCCTGAACTAAATTGCGTCCGATTCTCAATTTAATCAATTGATTTTCGCATACCCGCACGTCGCTGATATTTTGTGTAAATTTCAGGGGTGGTATTACGCTAACCTTTACCATAGCGCTATCCCGACAGCCCGGACTGTTTTTTACCCTGTAAATAAAAGTATCGCTGTTGGTGGGATAAATGTTGTACTGATCGCAATTGCTGCAGATTAAATTACCCTTTTTTGTGCGCCATTCGCCCGTTAATGGTGCAAATTTCGACTCATCTGAAGGGGTCGCTTTAAGCTGCAATTTTTTACCATAACAAATAATGCTATCGGGTGTAATGGATTCGATTTTGAGTTTAGAATTATCTACCTGGGTTTGAAGGGTATCCTTGCAGCCGTAGCCCGAGTACGGTGTGATAATTACCTTGTATTTGGTTTTTACTTTTGGATTGGCAATGGTGATACTTTGCCCCGAACCGATATAGTTTTTTAGGGCCGAATCGTACCAGGTGTAGGATGAAAATCCGTCGGGGGCGCGCAGGGTAATGGCATTGCCTCCCGGACAAACGGCACCATTGATTTGAAATGTGCTGCAACCCAAATCAAAGTAGCCATAGCCAAAATGCCCACCCTGGGAGCAATCACCGCTGGCAAAATCCAGAATCACGGTTTTGCCGGCATACCCCGATAGGTTGATACTCATGGTAGACCAGGATTTGTAATACACATTGGAGCCCTTGCTGGATTTGGTAAAACCGGGCAAACTGCTGGATGCGATAAAGGTGTAGGTACCGCAGCCTATGGGTTTAGAGGTGGCCGAGTCGGTGGCGCTAAACTGGAAACGGGGTTGCTGTGCTGCAGAGTGCGAAGGATCTTGAAACACCACCGCATAGTACATACTGATGCTGTAATTGATGGCTCCTGCCGGAATACGCAAAAAGTATCGTGCCTTTTCGGCTTCCGCACCCGTATTGGTATTGCCGATGCAGAAAGAATAACTGCCGCCATTGGGGCATACCACCGGAAATCCCCCATACGGATCGGTACCACTGCCACTGGTAAGGGTATGCCTGCCCGATATGGGTGAGGTAGAACCTGTAGCGGTAATGGGGCAACAGCTACCAGTAAAAAAACTCCAGTTGTTGGTATTGCCGTATTCAAAGTCAATATTCGGCGGACAGCTCTGGGCACGCAAAGACACAGCACTAAACTGAATGAATAGTGCTAGTACAAAAAGAACGCCGGAGAGATTGACTTTAAGAGGTTTAATAAGGAAATCTGTTTTCTTGGCAATGTAAAAATGCTGATTTTCAATGGCCCGCTATCCACAGTTTTAGCAAAAGGGCGCCACGGTTTATGTATGGGTAATATTATTTTACAGAGATACACATTCTTCCCACCTCGAATCAACGGCATGGCAAGCAATTGGTTTGGTTCTTCCGCCAAACTTAACTGTCTGTTATTTTGTAATTTAGAAAAATCAATTCAAATTAATTTGAAAAAATGCATATATATATATACTTGCATTACAAAATACAATTCATAAATTGTGAATAAATAACAAAAACTAAATATTTATAAACCATGAAATACAATAAAACATTTATTTTTTCTGTATTTGCTGCCGCAACTTTATTGTTTGCCGCCAATGCCTGTAAGAAAAAAACAACCACTACTGATGCGCCTAAAACACTTAATAAATCATTGTTAGTTGGCAAAAAATGGTACAACCAAAGCGGGTCTGTAGTGCACTACTTTCAAAGCAGTGGAAAATATGGCACAACTACTGCTACTTGGGAATGGCTAAATAATTCAGATAGTATGTTGATTGATTATCATACAGGTGGACTAAAGGAAATCTGGTATTTCGAATGGAGCACTGAACATGAGTGCTCTGCCAAGCCTTCAAAAAATTCAACATACATGCTATTCAAAGATGCTAAATGGTAAAACAAAAAAGGCTTCCAAATTTGGAAGCCTTTTTTGTGAAAGAAATATCTAAAATTACCGTTGAATTATTACCTTTATCGGAGTAGTATAAACTGCACCTGATTTTATCTTTACAAAATACCAGCCATCTGCATATTTACTCACATCCACACTGGTTTTAGCTACATTCTCCAGATTGTATTCTGCTACTTTTTTGCCCTGGGCATTGTACAATTCAAGCCATGCATTTTGGTTTGCATTTAGACCTGAAATATGCAAAATTCCGTTGCTTGGATTTGGATATACTTTTACATGCTCTGCTTTGTAAATATCTTTTACAGCTGTATTTCCATTGGCATCCACCACGGTAAGGGTAAAGCCTGTACCTCGGTTCATAACGCCAGAGGTATCAAAACCAATGGTGTCGCAATAGGTGCTGCTGCAAGCCGAGTCGTAAGCAGTAATGCACAGATTATAGGGGCCCAGGCCTGTATAAGTATGTTTGGGAGTGTAGGAATTAGAAGTATCACCATCCCCAAAATCCCAATGAAAACGCGTTCCGGTACTATAATTTTTTACATACATCGAGAATTTTTTAGTGGTATCGCCATACTTATTAAAACTTGCGCTGCATTTAGGCACTACCACCGATAAGGTCATACAAGATTTTTGGGTACAATTGGCATGGTCGTTTGATTTATAAACTGCACACAGATTATAATTTTTGGTCACATTTGCATAGGTATATTTATTACTAGTACCGTAAACGGTATTTCCATCGCCCATTTCCCAGTAGGCAAAATGCGCTTTTGCAAAAGTATTTACAACGGAAGTTGAAACATTACGCCCGGTTTGAGAAAAACTATATCCAAAATAATGATTGTTAAAGGCAGTATCCGGAATGGTTTTGGCCATCATCCACAGGGTATCTTCGCAACCTGAAGTATCTTTTATAAATAATCTTAAATCAATCTTTCCGCTACCAGAATAAGTATGGTTTTTTGATATACTCCAAGAGCCTGAAAAGGTGTCAGAATTGCCATCGCCCCACATAATTTTAGCTTTTAAATTATACCCCATTATTGTGTTATTTTCGTATAAAACCGAGGCCTTTTTGTTGGTAGAACAATCAGCAGCAAACTTAAAACTATCCACACCCGAGCAGCGGTACACATAAATATATTTAGAGGAGAAAGAAGAGCAACCTAGCGTAGAATCATAAATGGTAAGTTTAGGGTAGTACATTCCTTTGCTTTTATATTTACAGCTAACATTACGTCCGCTTCCACTGGTAGAGTTACCAAAATCCCAAGTATATGTTCTGTGTTTTATTGTATCTTTTGCTGAAAATTGAACCGACTGTCCAACGTCATATTTAATATTAAAATCAGCATTAATTACACAAAAAGTACCGTAGGTAAAAGTGTCTGCACAAGATTTACTCGAATCTACCAGAACCAGCTTTATATCATATTTTCCATCCTTTGGATAGGTATAAGTATACGCCCAAGAATAAATAGTTTTTCCGTTACCCAACAACCAAACCGGAGAATAACCTGCACGATTGGCCGAATACAAATAATAGCTGGCCGAACCTAAATTTTGCACATAAGAACTGGGTTTGGTTTTACCACATTTGGTGAACGAAACTGTAATGTATTTGCAAATCATATTCGTGCAGGCCATGTTGTTTTTGCTTACAAAACGGGTACATACATTAAATGTTTTGTTCCCAACCGCATACACATGCGTACTGCTCTGTTTGGTGGATTTTGAACCATCCCCAAAATCAATATAATCAAAATATTTTTTTGAAACAGAATCGGTAATATTATAGGTAAGCGTAACCCCCGTAACACTGGTGTTAACCTTAAACTTCATATTATTAAATGCAGTATCCCATACATAAATATTCCTGGTAAAAGTGTCTTCGCATTTAGAAGTATCCTTAACTGTCATCTGCGCATTTTTATTACCCCCTGTAGAATAGGTATGGGTTTTTGAGAACCCATTGATTCGATTTTGAACCGTATCGATTGAAAAATCACCCCAATAAATTATACTGCTTATTCTCCCATAATTAAAGCCATTTGCATAATCAATGGTACCCACTTTATCGGAGCTGCAACTCCCCGTAAAATTAAATGTATCTACAAGATTGCATCTGCGCACTTTCACACTGATATTGGTAGTGGCTGAACAACCAAAAACAGAATCATACACAGTTAAGCTGGTTGAGTAGGTGTTTTTGTATCCATATTTATAATACACCATGGAACCATTTGCCCCGTATCCATTGCCAAAATTCCAGGTAAATTTGCGATGCGCTGTATCTTTATTGGCAGAGATAAATAAGTACTTATAAACTCCATTGGATTTGCTTGCAAAATAATCGGAAGTAAGCACGCACAAATTGCCATAAACAAATGTATCACTGCAGGTTTTTGTTGAATCATACTGCACCAGTTTTACCTGAAATTTACCTTCATTTGGATACGTATATTTCACATCCCAGGCATAATAGGCAGAAGTATTTCCGTTGCCATACAGCCATTTTACGGTTGTACCTGGATTAAAGCTGCACTGAAATCGATACTGCTGAAACCCCATTGAGGTTACAGTTAAAGTAGGTGTTGGACTTCCACAACCCGCAAAAACCGGCCGGCTGCCCCATAAAATCAAAAGGCACAATGCTAACCTCATGATATGTAGAATTTTTTTCATTTGTAGTGTTGTATTTTTAATACCCATTAGACCCCTAAAAATCAATTTGTGACACACAAAAATAGATTATTTTCATAATCATTGTATTTCAATGATTTAAACAAATCTAAATGGAAAAGACGTTTAGATTTGTGCTATTCGGATAAATTAAAAGCATACGGAAAATATTTCCCGTAGTAAAAATAATTCTTAAGAATAACATTTATTTAAAAACCACAGTTAGGGTTTTTGTACTGGTTTTTCCATCCCAATCCAGTGCCTCAAAAGTGTATACAAATGTTCCTTTAATTTTATCGGGATTAATTCCAAATGAAAATTCCTGGTTGTAATAATTATCATTTTCCAATTCTTTATCCAGTAAAACCTCATTTCCGGCCTTTACCAGCAAGTGACGCAGGGTGGCCGCCGCTGCAAAGTTCACCTTGGCATTATACGTTTTTATATAGGTGATAGTAGTATCCGAATAAATAAAAGTAGGCTGATGGGTCCATGGATCAATGCCTTTGAAAAACGATATCACCGGTGCGCGAAGCGCTGCTGTGTCGGTAGTTTTTACGCATGCAGTTATATTAGAGAGCAGCAGTAATATGTAAAAATATTTTTTCATTCTCAGTCATTTTTTTCCGAACCTCCGATTGCCAAACCCAGGTTTACTTTGATGTAAATATTATCATCCGGAAACCCACGCCCGTATACCCCTGGAATGGAGAAAACACCTGGCAACAGGGTCATTTCAATGCCAAAACTGGTACCCACAGGTTTTAAGCTGGTCCACAACCAACCCATGCGGCAGCCCAATAGATTTTTCATAGTGGGTTCGGTTATTACATTCTCCTGCGGCAGCTGCCCTATGAGGTATTTGCCACCCGCTGGTTCAAAGCCAGTGCGTTCCATTTGCAGCCACTGTGCAGGTGCTGCAAATGCCGAGATTCTGAAGGTTCGTGTATAGTCAAAATGTGCCTCACCAGGGCTATCCTGCCAAAACCAACCCACCACCATTCCTACCGGGTTTAAAATAGGCACATAGGAGCCCATCCAGCCTATATCCATATGCTTTTCGGTTACGCGTTCAATTCCTATTTGCACCGCTGTACTTTTCCATTTAGTTTGCAAATGGTATTTGTTATACGTTTGGGCAGCCTCCATTGTATCCCAGTAAGGGGCTTGCAGGTTTTCGCCACGGCCTGTAAAAGAGTAATCCTTGTTGGCTACAAACCGCATCATACCCAATGTTAAATAGGTATATTTCGAAACTTCCGACTCCTCCTTTGCCCCAAGAAGAAACTTTATTTGCGGATTGATATAGGTATATCGATTGTCATGCACTTTGCGCGATTTGCCATAATCTACTTCAAATCCAATTTTACCCGTAAGTCCGTTAAACCCGGTTGAATGACCCGCATACCCTTCCGCATCCATCATGAGTGGGTTCATAAAATTATAGTAAAACTGAAATAATTGCTGGGCCCTGCATGCTGGCAATGAAAATAAAATCAATAGCAAAGTCAGCGGCAACCTGTATTTCCGAGTTTCAATCATTGTTGATTTTAAATCAAAACTATAGTTTCAAAAAATGGATTTCAATACCAAAAAAGTAGTATATTTTCTTAAATACCCTCTACCACTTATTACTTCATCCAAGCCATCTGTACATTTTGACATTTAATTGCGCGCATAATAGGTTAAGTTTGTATGTAAAATAAAACCATTTTTCGTTTTATATTTTGAACAAGCAGATTGTCAATATTTTAAAAATATTATTCATGCCTTTTATGGCACTGGCATTACCTGTATTGGGCCAGAATGATACCTGCAACCTGCTTTGCAATACCGATTTTGAGGATAATCAGGTAGCTACAGTGAGTCAGGTGGCCATTATTGACCAAAGCAAGGTGCCCTGCTGGAAAACCACTGCCAGCGACAAAATGATTGAAATATGGGCCTCTGGATTTTATGGCGTTCCTTCCTATTCGGGCAAGCAATTTGCCGAATTAAATGCAAACGAGGTTTCTACCCTGTACCAAAATTTCACCGCTTCTCTGGGCAGCACTATATCACTTTCATTTGCACACAGAGGCAGGTATGGAACCGATGTACTCAGCGTAGAAATTGGTCCCGTAGGCGGACCCTACACATCTTTGGGTAGTTTTTCTGCAGGCAATACAGCCTGGAATTATAATACTGTAACTTATAAATTCCCTTCAAGTGGCACAACCAGTTATACCCTGCGCTTCAAATCCGTTTCGGCAACCGGGGGCAATCCGGGAATCGGGAATTTTTTGGATGCCATTTCCCTCAATCTGTCACCCCCCAAAATCAGCACCAATATTACCAAGCCCACATGCCCCAATGCCAGCGACGGGGCTATAAAACTGGTGCTTACTGGTGGTTCAGGTCCATTTACTTTCAAGTGGCTGGCCCCACTTTCGGCTACCATCGACTCAGTAAAATCCATAGATTCGGGTATTTACAAGGTTACAGTTGAAGATATTTATGGCTGTAAAATAACGAAAACCATAACCGTTTTACCCAAATTCAAATCCTACAATAACACTCAAACCATTACAGCCTGCGACACTTTTTATTGGTCGGCCAACAAAACCACATACAAAAACAGTGGAAATTATACCGCCAACTATAAAACCTCGCAGGGCTGCGATTCCGTTTTTAACTTAAAACTTACAATAAATAAAAGTAGTAAAACCAACTGGAATACGGTAAAATGTGTGCAATATAAATGGCCTGTGGATGGAAAAACTTACACCCAAAGTGGCCTTTATACGGTTAAATTTAAAACAACAAAAGGTTGCGATTCGGTGCACAATTTGAATCTCACAATACGCGATACCAGCGCCATTACCGATACTGTAAATGTATGCGGAAAATATACCTGGCCGCGCAATAATTCGCAATATAACCAAAGCGGATTATACGCATTTACACTGATTAACAGCAGTGGTTGCGACTCCACCCTACGACTGAAACTTACACTGCATAAGCCCGATTCAATTAGCTGGACTAAGCAAAGTTGTACTCCATATATCTGGCCCGCAAATGGAAAAACGTATGCAAAAAGTGGAACTTATTCTTTGGTTTTTAAAAATCAGTTTGGATGCGATTCAACGCTAATTCTAAACCTAAAAGTTGATAGCAATTACCTTTTACACGACACTGCCAATAGCTGCGGAAACTACCTTTGGCCTAAAAATAACACCCTGTATAACCAAAGTGGAATTTATTCCATTTTATTAAAAAGTGCCATCGGTTGCGATTCCATTCAAAATCTACATCTCAACATTTACCCCCAAACCCATACAGTACTAAAAATCAGGGCCAATTATCAGTATTTTTGGGGCACTACCGGACTTACCTATACCCGCGACGGACTTTACCAGGCTAAATATAAAAACCGCTTTGGCTGCGACTCTTTGCTGGATTTGGATTTAACCATTTTTACCGACGACTCGGTATTTATTCCCAATACTTTTACCCCTGAAAGCAATGGTATAAACGATTATTTTAAACCCGCGGGTAATAATATTACCTGGTATCAAATTAAAATTTTCAACCGCTGGGGCGAAATGCTTTTTTCAGGCAACCAGGATCAACCCTTCGACGGCACTTACATGGGCAAACCCCTCCCCGACGGCGTATACGCCTACAACATTGCCATCATGAACAAGCGCGGTGACCGAAAATACTTTAAGGGTGCGGTGACGGTGGTGCGGTAGGAAGGTTATCTAGGGTAGTTAAGAAAATTATTCGCTTTGGTGTTTATACGGTGAAATATTAGCTATGTTTAAGTGCTTTAGGTAATAATAAAAGTCAAATAATGCTACTTTAGAGTACTAATTCAGTAAAATCAATAGCTTAGCAATTATCATCAATGGAATCTTCTCCGTGCCATTCAATTCCTTGAGCAAGATTAAATTGCTTTTGTGCGCCAATTTTTGTAAAAAAACTACCAAGACTTTCATGAACAAAATGGTCGTATTCAAAAATAATTTAAGCAAGCCACCTGGTTTAATTGATGCTTCTTCTTCTGTTGATTCAGAAATTACATAAATGGATTTACTTTCCGTAGATAAAAAGTTTCAAGTAAGTTAGATGCACAAGCTTCATTTTAGAAGAATAAATGGACGAGATTAATTCTTTGAAAAGTATCAATCCATTTTTATCATGGTTGCGGGCTCCATTTCCTTTATTAAAATCATTGCGTCAAAAAGGTTTTGCCAATAACCAATGTGACTAAAAACTCCGAATATCATTGACTTCTTTGGCTTATCGGCATAAAGATTACTCAGTTTGTTAAAATAAATTAATTGCGTTTCACATTGTGATTTATACTTATATTCCAAATAAGTAGAATCAATTACAATTTTATTTTCACGTATATAATTGTCTATATCAAATTTCACGGAATCTGTACAATAACCAATTTTCCCAGAGATGGCATCAATCGCTATGCTATAAACCTGATTACCATATTCTTCATAAAGATAATCACCTAGTGTATGTTTTTTCTTGTAAAAACCTGGATACTTTGAATGATCAAGGTATTTAGACATTCCTCTCGAAATATGAAAGTTTGCCGCTAAAACAATCACCTTGCTATTTGGATTGTTTTCAAGATAAAAATTTAAATTCTCAAATAGCATAGAATCTCTATGATCTTGGAAATTACCAAAATATGCGCTGTCTCCAAGTGTTAAATCATTAAGTTCAATAAAAGTATTATGATAAAGCGACCGCATATGTTGCCGCAAAAATTTGCAAGAATAATTTTCACTTGGTTTAGCGCTAAGTGCAATATAAATTTTATTAAGCATGATTTGAAAATCGCGTAATTTGCCAATCTGCTTTAATTTGTTTGAAGCATTTGATGCGATTTTTTGACTAAGATACTCAGCCAATAGCTCCCTAAAATAATTCCAATTAATTGAATTACTCAGATCTGGCTCGCAGTCACAGGCTAGTCTACCTACCTCCGAGGTATGGTTTTCATTATAAAGTGAATTTGCAGAAGGATTCTCATCGATACCGAAAATATCCAATTTGTTTTGTCGTAACTCGGCACCAATATATTTCATTAAGTCTTTATACTGTTCGCTATATGACCAATAGTAATTTAAAAATGAAAAGAACGGCACTACTGGATTGCCCCCTGATTTAATTTCACTTTTACCGATCGGGGTCTCCCAAAAACCCATCCCTTCCATAGTAAGAGAATTAAATCCCGCCTTAACATGCATAAGTCTAACTAATTTGGTTTTAAGTAAAAATGCCCCCCCATCGCCATGTCCTTGTTCACCGATAAGTATGATTCTTTTAGTTTTCAAAGAATCAATAAAATTTGCAGGCAAGGAACTCTCAAAATCAACACAGTTAATTTTGTGTGATTTATTTTTACAAGAACCGTTCCCTAAAATTATTAAACCCAGGCAAAAGAAAATGAATATTCTCATACATAAACAAATATAGCCAAATGAGTATTCTTTTTCTTACAACTGATTTAAAGTTATTCACACCATAGTATCCCGAGTTGTTGCTCCCAAAACAGATTTGGAAATACAGTTTAGTTTTACTACTTTAGCATTTTATAATGCTCTAAAAATGAAAGACCTGACCAAATATTTAATTATCTCATTCTGTTTGATTTGCTGTACCAAAGCAGCACCAAAGAAAATTATTCCATCCGGATGGATGCCAAAAGGTAATCATTTTGAAAATTACCAATACTATGTGGCAAAAGACCCTAATCCGGCATACAATAACTGCATTTGTATAGAATCCGACATGGGTTCAAAAAATGATTTTTGTACGCTTAGACAGGCAATTTCCGCCAAAGCCTACCGTAATCAGAAAGTAAGATTTACCGGACATATCAAAACCAATCAAACTAAAGGTCCTGCTGCATTATGGATGTCTGTTTATGATTCCACTGGGCGCGTAATCGGCTTCGACAACATGATCAATGGCAATTCTTACAGGGCAATTTTGGGCACACATAACTGGAAAGAATGCGAAATTGTGCTTTTCGTGCCCGAAAATGCCGCCAGCATTGCGTTTGGTTGCCTACTTGGTTATAAAGGAGAAGCCTACTTCGATAAATTCAACATCACAAAAGTCGATTCTGCATATTCCGTCACTGGTTTCAGCGCAGATGAATTAGCCAATATCCCACAACCAACAAAAGCCTCAATCCCAAGTCCCCTGCCTTCCCTAAATATGCAGCCTATGAATTTAGATTTGGAGGAGGGTGGAGGGAAGTGATAGCATTATAATTATTCATCCGGGTCCTCTGTAAATTGATCTAAGAATTCCTTCAATGATTTTGTTACATACCTAATTTCTCCGTTTTCTTCCATTTGTTAAAAAAAGAAATACTTGGAGCAGACACTGCTTATACTAACTGCTGCTAGGACCAAACATTGGAATTATTGCAATTTTTAGTAGTAAATCAAAATATATATCCAAAAGTATCAAACCGTTTAGTTTTTTGAATCCAAATCTGCTCTATCAAATTTATTTATATATTTTATTCTTTATTTATTAGATTTACTCAATTAGTTGATTTTGATTAAAACCCATATATTGTTAAATTTGTATATTTTAACAATATAAATATGGCAAAACCAAAATCCATTTTCCACTATACCCCTGCAAATTTACAAACACTTCAAAACCTAAAAATGGGTAAATTATACTTCAACAAACCAGTGAATTTTAACGACCCTCATGATTGTTTTAATGATTTTGATTATTTTATTAGCGACAATGCATTAGAAAAATTCAAAAAGCACAAAATCAAAGATAATGGCAACCAAACGCCCTATTTAACAAAGCATCTAAGAACTATGGATATAGGTTCATTAAGAGATCTCATGCTTGTTCAAGGCAATAAAATAATTTCGGAATTAATACAATCTGTACCAAAAACTTTTGGCGTGGCTTGTTTTAGCGAAACTAAGGACAATTTGCTTATGTGGGCACATTATGCTGCAGGATTTACAGGCATATGCTTGGAGTTTGACACTTCTTATGAACCATTTAATAAAATGAGAAAAGTAAAGTACACGAACGATAAAACAGTATTTGACTTGGGTAAACTACTTGACAAAAGGAAGAATAAGAATGAAAATAGTTCAGAGATTGCTAAAGTTTGGGCAACAAAATCTAAAATTTGGTCTTATGAGAAAGAATGGCGTTCTGTGCATAAGGATGGCAATACATTGTTCAGTTATGATCAATCCGCACTGCGGGCTATCTATTTTGGCGATGCTATCAAACAGGAAATCCTAGAAATTATTTGTCTAATTATGATTGGACAAAATGAACATGTGAGGTTTTATAAAAGCAAAATATCAAAAGTAAGTAAGAAGGTGGAATTTGAGCTTATTCCATTCTACATACCGCATTTAGTAGCCAAAAAACTAGGGTTAAAATAATAGCTATTTGAGTGTTATAATAAGATCAATATAAGGCAATAATGGCTGCTGGATATGACGATATAAATTGTAAAACAATACTTGGTAGTAATGGTGATACTGATGGAGATACAAGAGAAGATAGCGATGGAGGCAATTATGTCGCAAATAATGCCTATAATTGCGACATAATTAAGAAGATATGGCTATTGAAAGCATTGATGACAAAGTACTTACTAAAATAGGTAAAGCGAGGAGGGGTACGCTATATTTTACTGATGATTTTCTTGCATACGGTACTGCTAAATCTGTATCAAAGGCATTAGAACGTTTAGTGGCAAGAGGAGAAATAGTCCGGGTAGCAAGAGGTATATATGCCCGATTTGAGAAAGATCCTATACTTGGGGCTGTTAAACCAGGTACAGAAGCCATAGCAGAAGCCATAAGAAGGAGGGATAAAGCTAAGATCATTCCTACCGGTGCCATGGCTATGAATGCACTAGGGTTATCTACACAGGTTCCAATCAATGTTGTTTATCTAACAGATGGAACAGCCCGGACAATAAACCTTGGAAGAAGAAAAATAGTGTTTAAAAAGACTAGTCCTAAAAATCTTGCAAGCATTGGAAGAATAAGTGGCCTGGCAATACAAGCATTAAAAGAGATTGGCAAAGACAAGGTTACGGACGGAGAAATGCATATTATAGTGGAACAACTGAAAAAGGAAGAGCCTTACCGGCTGGAGCACGACATAAAACTGGCACCGGAATGGATCAGAATCATTATGCGCAAGGCAATAAAAGCAGATACCAATGATTGAATGGCTGAAAGTACCCGATGAAACCAAGCGTAGAGCTTATACCCAAGTTGCGGAAAAAACTGGCATGTCGGCTTATGTCGTGGAAAAGGACTGGTGGGTTGTTCAAACCTTAGCGGTATTATTTGAAACGGAACTGAAAGACCATTTGGTTTTTAAAGGTGGCACATCCTTGAGCAAGGCATGGAAACTTATAGAAAGGTTCTCTGAAGACATTGACCTGGCAGTTGGAAGAGAATTTTTTAAATTCCAAGGTGAAATAACCACAAGCCAAGGGAAAACATTACGTAAAAAGGCTGGAGAGTATATTGATACGCACTTATTTCCTGAATTGGAACATTTGTTTCACGAAAAAGGATTGACGGAAGTCGGTGTAAAATTGGAATTAGTACAAGGTGCAGAAAGTGATCGTGACCGCGTAATTTATGTGCATTATCCTAATGTAATCGAATATCCTGGGTATGTGTTACCTCCGATTAAAATTGAAATTGGCAGCAGGTCATTAATGGAACCTTTTACCATTCAAACATTCGCTTCCCTGCTAGATGAAGAATTTAGAGGTCAAGAATTTGCCCAGCCTCCAATTACCATCCCGACTGTTAATCCAGAACGTACATTTCTAGAAAAAGTGTTTTTATTGCACGAAGAGTTTCAGCGACCCAAAATGAAGGTTGAAAGGTTAAGTCGCCACCTATATGACATTGTTAAACTGGCCAAGGCGGGATTTATGGATAAAGCACTTGAAAGTCCGGATTTGTACATCACTATTGTAAATCATCGCCAAAAATTTAACAAGGTTGGCGGCGTTAATTACAATTTACATGCACCGGAAAGCATTAATCCCATTCCCCCAGATGATGTAATAAACGATTGGAGGGCAGACTATACTACACTAAGAGAGCAGATGATCTATGAACAATATCCACAAGACTTTGATGAAACAATCGCAGAAATAGCAAGCATAAAAGCGAGAATCAATGCCCTTCCTTGGAAGCTTAAATTTGATTTTGCATCTGTATGAAATTAAGTCGGAGAATATTGTTTTTATTGATTTGTCTAAAAACCGATTCATAACTTTCAGAATTGGATATTATTTTATAACTTAGTTAGACACATTTAATTTCATCTTACCATGGGAAAAGGAACATCAAGACCACCAAACGCACCCAGCACAACGGGTAACCCTTCCGGCGGAGGCAGGGGTAACAATCCTCCAAGTCCAAAAAAGTAAAAGTTGAGTACTTTGTTTTAACCCAAAAGTCAAAAAACAACTATCAAACTGAAAGGCCATTCCAAAAAGAATGGCCTTTTTAGTGATTCCATATCAACCATTTACAAGGGCTAGAGAGACTATACTACTCATAATCTACGTTTAATAAAAATCACTTGAAAATCCTTGACCTATTTCCTATTAGCTTAAAATAGACAAGGCTTCCAGACACATGAAAGTCTTGTCATGGTAGTTAATGCTCCAGATTAACTCCGTTAAACTCAAGGAGGTTGGCCTCAACTAATGGCTTTAAATCGCTGCGCGATATAGAGGCAGAGTAATTTGTTTAAAGTAATGAAATCGAGATTAACTTCGTTGATCTCTGGGAGTGTGGCCTCAACTAAAAGCCTTAAATCGCTGCGCGATTTTGGTCTTTTTTTATTGCCACTTCGCTTGAGCCTCCTTCGTCAGCTCAGACTTGTGGCATAAAAAAGCCCTTTTTGTCTGCGACAAAAAAGGCTTTTTGTTGGTCGGGATGGCGAGATTCGAACTCACGACCCCTTGCACCCCATGCAGGTAACTTACATTTCTAGTTTCTAAGTTAATTTTGTTTATTTCTTTTATATCAATGTTTTACGTAATTTTAAATTAGTTATATTTTGGGATATTTTGATTTTTTTAGTTCAAATGTTTGAACTATGTTTGAACCAGAAACAACCATGTCATCTACAGTCAAAGTTATACTATTCAAAGGGAAAACGTTAAGTAATGGGGAACATCCTATCCTCATCAGAGTAACAAAAGATCGAAAATCTTCATATTTGTCTATTGGTGCCTCTAGCTCCTTTAAAAATTGGGACAAAAAAGCCGGGCTTCCAAAGAAAGGCCACCCAAACCATGATGAACTTCTAGTCCTTATAGATAAGAAGCGGTCTGAAGCGAGTTCGTTGCTATTTGGAATAAAAACAGAGGGTCTTGATATCTCTGCGCACGAAATCAAAGACAAAATAAAAGCGGTGCCTATAAAATCTAAAATGACGGTTGGATGCTATTTTATAGAATTCATTGAAAGGATGGAAAATGCAAACCGCATTGGATATGCAGATGCTTTCAGGTATACTAAAAATAGCCTCATGAACTTTCGTGGAGGTACTGATTTCAGCTTTGGTCAGGTTACAACTAGCTTCCTGCTGAAATATGAAGAGTACCTAGATAGTCGTGACCTGGCACCAAATACTGTATTTTTATATCTTCGGACATTTAAAACCCTGATAAATTATGCTCGTAAAGACGGAATAGTCAAGAAAGAGTATGATCCATTCGAGGGCATTAGTTTTGCAAAGTATAGAAGAGTAAAAACCAGAAAACGTGCCTTGCCAAAAGACTTAATGATGAAAATTATGGATTTGGGATTAGAACCTGATAACTCGCTCTTCCATTATTGGAATTATTTTCGCTTTAGTTATTTGTGTTGGGGCATGAATTTTATAGACACTGCATATTTAAAGTGGCAAGATATCAATGGAGATACACTTGTTTACAAGCGTCAAAAAACAGGTGATGAATTTAATATCCTTCTTGCCCCGCAAGCCCAAGAAATACTAGAATTTTATCGCATGGCAAAGTTAAACCCTAAAGCAGCATTTGTCTTTCCTATATTTAATGAAATGCATGAAAGTGCTAAAAGTAAAAATTATCGAATAAAAAAAGTTCGTAAGCAATATAATGATGCGCTAAAAGAAATAGCTGAAATAGTGGGTATTACGACTAAACTTACTTCATATGTTGCCCGTCATTCATTTGCAAATGTTTTGCGTCAAAACGGGGTATCAACTACTATAATAAAAGACGCAATGGGGCACGAAAGCGAAGCAATGACAGAAGTATATACATCGCAATTGGATGCGAGTATCTTAGGTAACACAATTAACAATTCACTTATATGATAAAAAACAGTAATAACCAATCTATCGAATTTCGCTTTGACACTATGCGTCGGAGAATTGCTAAGTTTGGAATTAACAAATATGAAGCCAAAATTGCAATTGCAAGAGATAAGCAACTCGCTAGGGAGTATCATCTTTGTTCTATTCTGAATTATGACTTTGCGAAATTGACAGAAGATGAGCAACTAATTATATCACCGTTTGACTATTCATATAGATTGGGCTACTCAGTGGACAAAATCTTTTATGAAGCTATAGATCGCATCGCCGAGACCATAAAGGGGATGAATGAGTCTCGTGATTACATCAAAGAAAACAAGGATAATTATTATACAAAAGAGGATCTTGATGCTTTTGATAACAGAATTATTGAAAGGATTGAAACATTTAATTCCTATTCAGACGAAAATAAACTACTTAGATTTTTTGCTCTAAATTATGCAATGATCGATATAAGAGATTATTTCATGGCACAAAAGGCAACCGAACCTAAATTGAACAATGAAATTAAAGTTGGAACCCCACGACTTATGGAAATTTGTTGGACTGGAAACAAGATTGATTTCACCAAACTCATTTATGGCTTATATCATGCAGGTTTAATTAATAACGGAGATTCCGAAGTTACAAAAATCGTGGAGACATTGGCCTATCATTTCAATATAAAAATAGGTGAAGGTTGGAAAGCCGATTTAAGTAATAGCAAATCACGGGCAAACATTGACACTGATCATGGCAAGGTGTTTGACAAGGGCAAGCAAGCCCTATTAAAATATATAAATGGCGAAAAAAGCCTAAAAAATAATTCACCCAACTTGGGTTGAAGTTGGGTTTTTGTCAATATTTTCCTATATTCTTTTGTGGCTGTTTAAATCGAAAACAGTCATGAATGAAATTATTATTACGAGCAAAGAAGACTTGCAAGAGCTAATTCAAATCAGCGTTAAAAAGGCTTTGAGTGATCAACACCAGAGTAAGTTGGATGCAGTACAGGAAATCCTAGATATTCAAGAAGCCGCAGAATTCCTAAAACTCAAAGTCACCACAATTTATGGGTACACTTCCCAAAGCCAAATTCCTTTTATTAAACGGGGTAAGAAGCTCTACTTTGAAAAAAGCAAACTTGAAGCCTGGTTAAAAGAGGGTAAGAAGGAATCTATTTCTGAGATAAGGAAACGTTTAGGAGGGCAGTGAAATGTTGAGCTATACAGATGCAAATCAACTATTATCAAACATTATTGATAAGCTTCAGGTTGAGCTTAAGGCATATGCTGCTCGGTCTGATTCAAAGCCAGGCTTTATTGAGAAGCAAAATAATCTTATTGCCAATCTTATTTTAGCCTATAACGGTCTTCAGATACAAAATGCTGAAGCTCTTCAGGTTTTGGGTAAAAAGATGGAGGAAATGCGAAAGCTAGACCCCTATATGAAAGGATTCACAATATTTTTAACGGAAAACCCCACTGGTTATATGGGCAGAATAGACCTCAATCTTTGCGCACCATGAATGGCTTAAAGGTATTTAAACCGATAGAAATGCAGGGTATAAATGATAATACCACCAAGATTGTCGAAATGCCACTTGTTTCAAATTCTTCTGAGCATTCGCGCGATCTTTTAATGTTGAAATCTGCCAATGAGTGGATGAATTTAGCAAAAAGCCAACCCGTTCCCAACATGTTGTTCGGGCCACTTTGGCATGAAGGCGAGCTATGCATTCTCACCGCTGATACCAACATTGGAAAATCCATCCTTGGAGTGCAAATCGCAGATTGTATCACCCGTGGCATCGGGAATTATTATCTCCCATTCCAGGCTGAATCTCAAGCAGTTATTTACGGAGATTTTGAACTCAGCTTCAAACAGTTTGAAAATCGATATTCTGCAAACTACAAAAATCATTACTTATTCTCGGACCTGCTGCACCGTTTTGAAATCAACTCTGATTTTTCGCAGATAACTGATTTCAATGAACTACTTATGGCAAATCTTGAATTTCAAATCCAACAAACGAATTCAAGAATTTTAATCATTGATAACATCACCTTTTTAAGAACCCAATCCATGGACACTGCCAAAGAGGCTCTGCCTTTGATGCAGAGGCTTAAGGCACTGAAAACAAAATATAGTTTGTCAGTTCTTGTGCTTGCCCATACGCCGAAGCGATCAATGTACAATCCGCTGACTAGAAACGATATCGCTGGTAGTAAGCACCTGGCAAACTTCGCTGACAGCATTTTCGCCATCGGCGAAAGTGCCATTGACAAAAGTTGCCGGTACATAAAACAGCTAAAAGCGAGGGCAACTGAAATTGTATTTGATGCTGAAAATGTTCTGGAATGCAGGATTGTCAAGGATACCAACTTCCTGAAATTTGAATTTACCGGAACGGGTTATGAAAAAGACCATCTGCAGACTGAACCTGAAAAGGAGGAGCTTGAGCAACGAGTATTGGATTTACAGCGGGAAAAACCACACGCATCGTTGAGGGAAATTGCCGCCGAATTGGGCACTAATCAGGTCAGAGTTAAGCGGATTTTGAACCGACACAACATAAAAACAGGAAAATAAATCAAATACGTTACACCCTGTTACAGGTGTTACACATGTAACAAATGTAACACCGTAACACTTTAAATTAAATACTGATTATTTGGTCTTAAATCAGCAAGTCTGCAAGCTACATGAGCTAATTCGATAATAAGTGGGAGTTCAGGGAAGATTGGATGAAATGCGAATTGAGCCGAGATTTAATCCAATTTTTGAGTTTGCTAAACCATATGATTGAAATCGATGTACAAACTAAATTTGAAATACCAGTTATCTAAGATTAAATTAAACTGGAGAGTTTCTTTGCTGGTCAAGCTTCAATTTCGTTAAGTCAAAGTAAATTAATATATTTCATACTTATTGACTAATTATAAGTAATATATTATATTGTAGTATCAATAAATTACGTTTTTTCTGAAAAACTATATATGGAGTTATTGGGAGGTAATGGGGGATTATTTATGGGGTTTTAGGTAGTAAAAAGTAGTAATGTGTGGCTTAGAAAATTTTTATAGGGGCTTTTGTGGGGTTGCTATAAAACCATAAGTCGTTTTGTGGGCTATGCCAAACTGGGTAAATTTTATAAGGCTAAGAATTGTGGGCTTAAAAGTAGTAAACGGGGTATTTCGTTTTAAAATAAATTAAATATGGGTTTTTGTGTATAAAAAAGTTGCCTTTTTATTAATCCAATTGATGAATAAAAAGATTCCAACGCTTTGCATACGGGTAATTGTTTCAAACTTCTAGAGGTCTCTAATTATGCCAATGAATAATTACTGCTTTTTGCTACATTATGCTACTTATTGTCCATTTATTTGACTTTTTCCCTTGATTGTTCCGCTTTAAATGTGCTGTATTTTTCAAGTTGTACTGTTTTTGATTTCCGGTATTTACTTGTTTTTGACGTTTTGTTTAATTTACAACATCTCAAACATAGATTACGGCTTGAAAAGGCGCTGAAAGTATATATAATTCCAGTTACTATAAATATAATAATCGAAATTCAGTAATTTAAAATGGTGTTTGATTATTTTAATTTTACCTTTTACAAAGAACTATTTATAGGTTCTTGCCTTATTTGTTAAAGAAAATCTGGGTATTTATGATAAAATAAATCATTGTATTCATAAGGAACTAAGTTAAATACTGTTTTATAACTTTGGATTCTGGTTTTTACAGTTTTTTTACTTTTCTATAGACTTTTGATTCCGGTTCTGCTATTTTGAATATTCAAAATCTAATGCGACTTTCGAAATTGTTTACCAAGACCTTTCGATAATTAAGGGAAAAATCTATTTGGCGAAAAAGAATACACCATAATCAGAATTACACTAAATGATTCTTCCGATGCTTTAAAAATAAATAAGTGCAGTAGAAGATATTCACCAAATTACTTAAAATTGCAGTAACATGCCGGTCTCCTTAAACGAAATCCGAACCCGCGCCGCTGTATTTTCCCGTGAATGGGCTGATGCCTACGACGAAGATGCCGAAGCCAAAAGCTTTTGGGATGGTTTCTTTCGCGTTTTTGGGCAGGAACGCCGACAGGTGGCTATGTTTGAAAAGTTCGTAAAGAAACTAAATGACAAACAAGGTTTTATCGACCTGTTCTGGCCAGGTAAACTGGTGGTAGAGCACAAAAGCAAAGGGAAAAACCTTGATAGGGCTTATGACCAGGCTACTGAATATTTTACGGGCCTTAAGGCAAACGAATATCCACGATACATCATCGTTAGCGACTTTGCCCGCCTAAGGCTCTATGACCTGGACAATGAGAGCACCCACGAAATTACGCTGGCAGAATTGCCGGAAAAGGTAGAACTCTTCAAATTCATTGCCGGGTATGAACAAACCCAATACAAAGAACAAGACCCCGCCAACATAGAAGCAGCCGAGCTGATGGGCAAACTGCATGATGCCATGCTGGCAACTGGTTATGATGGTCATGCACTGGAAGTTTATCTGGTGCGCCTGCTGTTCTGCCTGTTTGCAGAGGACAGCAACATCTTTGAGAAATTCCAGTTTCAGGCATACCTGGAAGACCGCACCCATGCGGATGGCAGTGACCTGGGCAGCAAGCTGGCAGAACTGTTTTATGTGCTGAACACAGATCCAAGCAAGCGACTGAAAAACCTGGACGAACAGCTTAATGCCTTTGCCTATGTGAACGGCAAACTGTTTGAAGAAACTTTGCCCCCTGCAGCCTTTGACAAAACCATGCGCGAAAAACTGCTGGAATGTTGCAGCCTGGACTGGAGCAAGATTTCACCTGCCATATTTGGCAGCCTGTTTCAGAGTGTAATGGACAAAGACAAACGACGCAATCTGGGTGCCCATTACACCAGTGAAAAGAACATTTTAAAACTGATAAAACCGCTATTTCTGGATGAACTTTGGGCGGAGTTTGAAACCATAAAGGAATACAAAAACAAAGGGCAGCGCAGCAGTGCCATGAACAAATTTCACGACAAAATAAGTGAACTACGTTTTCTGGACCCTGCCTGCGGTTGCGGCAACTTTCTTATTGTAAGTTACCGAGAGCTGAGGTTGCTTGAACTGGATGTGATAAAACAACAGTTGCAAGACCAGTTTGGTATAAAAGACGGTAATACCAGCGGCTATGCCCATGTACCGGTAAACAACTTTATCCGTTGTGATGTAGGCCAGTTTTACGGCATAGAGATAGAAGAATTCCCCAGCCAGATAGCCCAGGTGGCACTATGGCTAATGGACCACCAAATGAACCTGAGGGTAAGCGATACATTTGGCCAATACTATGCCCGTTTGCCGTTAAAAAGCCGACCTCATATTGTAAACGCCAATGCCCTACGCATAGACTGGCAAAGCTTGATAGACCCCATACCCTGGCAGAAGAAAGCACAGGTATATGATTATATATTTGGGAATCCGCCGTTTTTAGGCTATGCATGGCAATCATCAGAACAAAAATCAGATTTAGCCTTGGTTTGTGAAAAAGTCCCCAATGCAGGGGTTTTAGATTTTGTTGCTGGATGGTATATTAAAGCGACAAATTATATCGTTTCTAGCACAATTCAAAATGTAACAAAGGTTGCTTTTGTAAGCACCAACAGCATAGTTCAAGGCGAGCAGAACGCGATTTTGTGGCATTATATTTTAGAAAGGAATAAAGTTGTAATTAATTTTGCTCACCGAACATTCAAATGGAATAACGAGGCAAAGGGCAATGCTGCTGTTCATGTTGTAATCATTGGATTCTCCCTTTTTGACAACTCGGATAAATTGTTATTTGATTACCATGATATTAATGAAGAACCTCAATTAGTAAAAGTCAAACATATAAATTCCTACTTAGTTTCAGCACCAGACGCATTTATTCACAAAAGAACTAAGCCGATGTGCAATGTCCCGTCTATTAATCGCGGAAGTGATGCAATTGATGATGGTAATTTGTTAATAGATGAAACAGAATATTTAATTTTAAAAGATCAAACCCCAGAAATTCTTAAGTTTATAAAACCATTTTTAATGGGTCGAGAGTTTTTAAATAACATTAAACGTTATTGCTTCTGGCTAAAGGATGTAAATCCAACAGAGATTCAGGAATTTTCTGAAATTAAACATCGAGTTTCTAGAATTAGAGAGTTTCGCAGCAAAAGTAAAAGACCTCAAACCCTTAAAATGGCTGAATTCCCTTCATTATTTGGGGAAGAACGACAACCAATGAGTGATTATTTAGCAATTCCCAAAGTCTCATCAGAAAATCGCAAGTATATTCCGATTGGCTATTGTACTAAAGATATAATTTGCGGTGATAAATTGTTCAATTTACCAGATGCAAATAATTATTTATTCGGCGTGATCACTTCAGAAATGCACATGACATGGATGCGATACACTTGCGGAAGAATGAAAAGTGATTACAGCTATTCTAATACAATCGTCTATAACAACTTCCCATGGCCGGAAAAACCTACAGAAGCACAGAAGCAAGCTGTAGAAGAAGCCGCCCAAGCGGTGTTAGATACCCGCGCCAAATACCCAGATAGCAGTTTGGCTAATTTATACAATACACTTACCATGCCACCGGATCTGTTAAAGGCCCACCAAACCCTGGACAAAGCCGTAGATAAATGCTATCGCAAAGAACCATTTAAAGATGAACGCGAAAGAATTGAGTATTTATTTGGGCTTTATGAGAAGTATACGAGTGGGTTGCTGGGTGTAGAAAACCACAAATCAAAAAAGAAGCACAAATGAGCAATGAATTTGAACTTCTTGAAATGCTAAATCGACGATTAAATCAGATCATAGCAAATACATCCGTAGGGCCTGAAGGGCAGATTTTAGAAATACGGGCGCTTATACACCGTTTGGGAAATGTTCGAATTGAAATATATCCCAATGAACATCCACCCCCACATTTTCATGTCCGGTCGCCTGAAATAGATGCAAGTTTTAGTATTGTTGAATGCAATTATTTAGAAGGTAATATTGACAATAAAACCAAAAAGCATGTTGAATATTTTCATCAACACCATAGCGAATTATTAATTAAGGCCTGGAATCAATTAAGGCCATCAAATTGTCCTGTTGGCTTAATAAATATATTGAATTAGATGCTGCCCCAACTCATTCAATATTTTCACAAATTCCATCCTGTTTCTCAAAAAGCCCTTTGTGCTATTAGTGAAATATCTACAATAATTCAGTTAAAAAGGAATGACTTATTACAACCCATAGGTCATACCTGCAAAACAATTTATTTTATAAATCATGGTTTAGCCAGAATATATTATTACCATGATGGAAACGACATAACTGAAAGTTTTGCTTTTGAAAATCAAATCGTGGTAAGGGTTGAAAGCTTGTTTACCGGCAGACCAAGCAGAAAGGCCATTCAGGTTCTTGAAAATACAGAGTTAGTGGCAATTAATGCAAATAAGCTATTTAATCTATACAATGATATTCCTGAAATCGAACGATTGTTTAGGAAGGTATTTGAAGCCGGTTATGTGGATCTGGTGAACCGATTGGAGGGCATTCAGTTTCACACAGCTGAACAACGATACAATGACCTCTTGAACGAAGCCCCTGACTTGTTAAAAAGAGTTGCGCTAAAGCACATAGCCTCATATTTGGGTATAACCCAGGTAAGTTTGAGCCGCATCCGGGCCCATAAGTGATTTTTTATCATTTGTTAAAGGATTTGAACTAATGCGTTCAGAACTTTGCCTTGTTTTGGAACGGAGTCACAAGCAACAATGGTAATTCTGCTGTGCGCAAAGGTTTCCTCCAATTAAAATTACTATCATGAAAACCAAAATTACAGTTTCATTATTCATTGCAATATCAGTGTCCCTCGTATTGGCATTTAAAAAATCACCAGCCCACGTTGCGAAGGATCCCTGGACAAAAAATCAACTTATACAACCTTCGGAACTTGCCGCTATCATTACCGATTCGTTGAATAAACCATTAATTCTTGCGGTTAATCCGGATGGCATGTATAATTTTCCCGTTAATGGTGGTATAAAAGGGGCTGTATGGTTAGGCCCGGCCAGTGAAAAAGTTAATTTCAATGCATTGAAAGCTTATTTAAAGAATAGACAAAAATCAGAATCTATTGTAATTTATTGTGGCTGTTGCCCTTTTGATGTTTGCCCCAATATTCGCCCAGCTTGGAATTTGCTGAAAAAAATGAAATTTAGAAATGCAAAATTGTTAAATCTGTCAAACAATATCAAAACTGATTGGATAGATAAAGGGTATCCCATGAACTTCTAATGCTGAAATAATTACCATGAGTGAAATAATCCAAAACAATGAAAACCTGATGGATGCAATGCTAATTAGTGAGATTAGCAATGAAAGTGCCATTGCCGTTTCAGAAAAACTGCAAAATGCCTATACAGCAAACAGTTTTACGCTATTGAACATATACAATTACCATGAAATTGTGGCGGAAAAAGGCTACCCAATTGAAAGAAAAGTATTCGTTCATGAAATATGTCATGCCAAATTAGCCTCTAAATTACTTATTGTATATCCGGAATTTTCTGCATTTATGCCATGTAGAATTGCCATTTATGAAAAAGATTCAGTTACTGTAATTTCAACAATGAATATGGACTTAATGTTACAAACAATTCAAAATAATCAGGAATTATTTCAGGAGGCCAATACATTGTTCGAAAGTATTAAAAACATGATAAAATCCTTTAACTGAGTATTATGAATCAAAGCACAATTTTAATCATAATAAATGAAGGGCCTTATGGCAATGAAAAGGCCTACAATGCACTCAGAATAGCTATGCAGATAGTTAAGGATCATCCGGATGTAAAACTGCAATTGTTTTTAATGGGAGATGCCGTAAGCTGCGCTGTGAAAAACCAAATTACAGCGGATGGATTTTACAATATTGAACGAATGCTACAATTCTGTATTTCAAAAGGTGTGGAAGTTAAAATCTGCGGTAGTTGCAGTAAGGCAAGAGGATTACAAAGTATGCAACTTATTGAGGGTGCAATAATCAGCAATATGCCCGAACTGACAGTTTGGGTTGTTAGCGCAGATAAAATACTTAACTTTTAAAATATTCTGAAATGAATAAAGAAATTCAGTTGGGCTTAAAGGAGAATTGGAAACAATTCACGCTTCTGGTAATTGTAAATGGATTTGTTGGCGGAATGGTGGGTTTAGAAAGGTCTATTCTCCCCAGAATAGCTGAATTTGAATTTGCGATTGCAGCCAAAACCGCAATTCTATCCTTCATTATCGTTTTTGGAATTGTCAAGGCGCTTACAAATTATTATACGGGTGTACTTGCAAATAAATTTGGCAGAAGAAAGCTACTGATTGCAGGATGGATTGCAGGAATTCCGGTTCCATTAATACTAATGTTCGCCCCAAATTGGAACTGGATTATACTGGCAAATATCCTTTTGGGCATTAATCAGGGACTCACATGGAGCAGCACTGTAGTAATGAAAATAGACCTGGTGGGAGAAAAGAAACGGGGCTTTGCCATGGGATTAAACGAATTTGCCGGTTATATCTCCGTGGCACTTGTAGCATTTCTTACGGGATGGGTTGCATCAGAATATGGAATGAGACCATACCCGTTTTATATTGGAATTATTCTGGTCGTTTTGGGATTATTTTTTAGTATTTTTCTAATTAAAGATACCCACCATCATGTAGCCAGGGAATCTGAGGATAATAAGACTCCGCGCTTAAAGAATATTTTTTGGGATACCACATGGAAAGATCGGAATTTAGGTTCCGTTACCCAGGCAGGATTAATAAATAATTTAAATGATGGTATGGCATGGGGCATATTTCCCATGTTGCTCGCCTCAAAGGGTTTTACACTTGGTGAAATAGGGTTGGTAACTGCGGTATACCCAGGTGTATGGGGCCTTGGTCAGCTATTTACCGGCGCAATGGCTGATAAATTCTGCAAAAGAGATATGCTATTTACAGGCATGTTTTTGCAGGCGATAGCTCTTGTTGCTCTTATCTGGGCTAGTTCGATGTTCCATTTTATTTTACTTTCTGCAATTCTGGGATGGGGTACAGCTATGGTATATCCTACTTTTTTGGCCACCGTGGCAGAAAATACCCATCCAAAAGACAGGGCAAAGAGTATAGGGATATTCAGATTGTGGCGCGATATGGGTTATTCCATTGGTGCAATATTAACCGGAATAATTGCCGACTTTATTAATATCAATAGTGCAATTGTTTTCATTGGTATTCTCACCTTCTTTTCGTCGATAATTATTCAAATTAGAATGATATGTAAATCTGATTCAATTCGATTTTGGAATTTGTTTAAGAAAATTAGTATATGAATAACTGCATAGAAAAAACGGAATTAATTGCCTTGCAAAGTGCAGGGAAACCAATATTTATTGTAGATGTTCGAACTCCAGAAGAATATGAATCACAACATATTCCCACTGCGCATAATTTGCCGCTTGATGAACTTCAAGAATGGACAAAAAACATCCCTTCTAATTTTCTCATTGTAACTGCCTGTGGCAAGGGTGGTGGCAGATCCGAAACTGCTGCGCTGCAATTGAGGGCGCAAGGATATGAGGCCATGTTCTTGTGCGGAGGAACGTTTGGGTGGAATGAATCGCTTAAACAAATTCTTTTAGGATAATATTTTCCCTATTATTTGGAGTTTTACTCAACGATTTCTAGCTCCTCTGGCTTTTGCTCATATTCATATTTTTTGCAGCATCAATCAAATTTCTAATCCGACTTTTAATGGTTGAAAACAACCCAGTTGAAAGATTACACCCTAACACATGCGAATTACAATTTAGTCGTACCACATTTCCACAAATTTTAGCATTTTATTTTGGTAAACAATAGATTCTAAAATATAAGGAAATATAGACTTTAAATGTTCAATAGACGTGCTGATTGAACGAGAATATACTATTGTTCTGATTTCGCATTCAAAACTGTTGTCCGGTTATCCAAGCATTTTAATCACCTATACTATTAAAGCATTAAGTCTTGCATTATTAAATCCATGTATGAAGGTGCTGCTCCTAACGTTCGGTTTTATAACTGGGTGTAATACAGCGATGTATTGTACTTTTATAGTTAGACTTTCTACCCAATTTAATTTGTCCAAGCACTTTGCCTTAATATTGGGGACTATAAAATATATTATCCAATCTTAATTATCTTGAATTTATTAGAATTCAATTGGAACGAATAATATTTAATCATGGTAAATTTAATTTTAAATCAGGTATTTATCTTGGCTTTTCACGCAATAGATCTTACTTTCAACATTTTTGCATTAATAGCCACAATAACTGTGCTCAAACTCATAAGTACTGCACCAGCAGCAGGGCTTAACATTATATCCCAATGGTATAGTACTCCGGCGGCAAGTGGTAAAGCGATGACATTATAGCCTGTTGCCCATATTAAATTCTGCACCATTTTTTTATAGGTTGCTTTGCCAAATAATATCAATCGGCTTACATCCTGTGGGTTGCTATTTACTAAAATAATGCCAGCGGTCTCTGCGGCAATGTCGCTGCCACTACCGACAGCAATTCCAATATCTGCCTGTGCAAGTGCAGGTGCATCATTCACCCCATCACCAGTCATTGCAACGAACTCCCCTTTGGCTTGCAATTCCTTTATTTTTTCTAATTTTTGATGCGGCAATACTTCAGCAAAAAAACCATCCATTTGCAATTCATCATTTACACTTTTAGCTACGGCAGCATTATCACCAGTGAGTAAGATGGACTTAATTCCATTCGTACGAAGTGTTTTAATTGCACTGGCAGATTCGGGTCTAATCTTGTCAGACAATGCAATATAACCAGCCAATTTATTCTTAAATATAAGGAAAACAATTGTTTCAACATTCTTGCCGGAATAATTTTCAGGTAATTCAATATTGTTTTCCTCCAGATAACCTGGGCTTACCAGTTTTGCATTCCCTCCCTCTATCTCTGCTTCAATGCCTTTGCCAGTAATTGCCTTAAAATTCATTGCAGAAGGAATAGCAATATTCAATTCGTTCGCTTTGGCAATAATTCCGGTTGCAATAGGATGCTCTGAGTTTTGTTCCAAAGCTGCTGCAACTCTAATTAACGCTTTCTCATCAATAGTATTCAGTAAAGATTTAGTCCTTATCACTTCAAATTTTCCATAGGTTAAGGTACCCGTTTTGTCAAAAATAATGGTTGTGATTTTTCGCGCATTTTCAAAGGCTGTTCTGTTTTTAATCAGCAAACCATTCTTAGCAGAAAGTGAGGTGGAAGTTGCAACTACCAATGGGACAGCCAGCCCCAAAGCATGCGGACAACAGATCACAATTACTGTTACCATTCGTTCCAGCGCAAAAACAGCAGTTTCTTTTTCTATCATCCACCAAAAAAAGAATGTTGCAAACCCGGCAATTAGCGCAACGATGGTAAGCAATCGCGCCGCTTTATCCGCAAGCAATTGCGTTTTGGATTTCGTTTTTTGAGCATCCTGAACCAACTTAATTACCCTGGATAAATATGAATCACCTGAGGCATGACTCACCCTCATTCTCAGTGCTCCGTTACCATTGATTGAACCTGCAATCAATTTATCTCCCTTTTGTTTTTTTAAAGGCACAGATTCACCAGTTAACATCGATTCATTTAAATAACTTTCCCCTTCCATTAGTATTCCATCGGCGGCAACATTTTCTCCAGGCTTTATCAGAATAATGTCGCCCTCTTTCAGCGAATCCGTTTTTACATCGTGAATCATTTCCGCCTTGTCAGAATCGCCATGGTCGGTCATTATCCTGTGGGCTGTAGAAGGCATGAGTTGAACCAGCAATTCCAATTCGCGTGAGGCCCCTGCAACCGATTTCATTTCAATCCAGTGACCAAGCAACATAATTAAAATCAGCGTGCATAGTTCCCAAAAAAAATCCATGCCTGGCAAGCCAAAAACAGTTGCCACACTGTAAACATAAGCAGATGTAATTGCAACTGCAATTAAAGTCATCATGCCCGGTACTCTTAGCTTTATTTCATCAACCAGGCCTTTTAAAAACGGTGAACCACTATAAAAGAAAACAATTGTGGAAAGTGCTAAAAGTACATATTTTGAACCTGTAAATGAAATTTCAAAATGAAACCAATGCTGAATCATCTGTGAAAGCAACATAACAGGAATTGTTATACCAAGGGTTACGTAAAATCTTCTTTTGAAATCATCTATCATCATTTTATGATGGTCGTGTCCTGCAATTGCCATTGGCGCATTCATATCCTGTTGTGTATGATTATGTATGTGTCCGTGCTCCATGATTTTATTAATATTGCATTCAATTAAATTTTTTTTCTTATTGCGCCTCACTCAGATGCCTATATGCATTCTCCACCATCACAATTCCATCATCTACAATCACTCCTATTGCCAGTGCGATTCCGGTTAATGACATAATATTCGATGAGAATCCTAAAAGATTAAGTAGAATAAAACTTGAAGCCACAGAAATGGGAATTTGAATAAGAATAATTATAGCACTGCGCCAATGAAACAGAAATATTAGAATAATAATAGAGACACTAATAAATACTTCAATCAAAGTTTCTTTTACAGAACCTATTGCCTCCTCTATTAAAGTACTGCGGTCATATTCTATTTTGAACTTTACGCCTTCAGGTAATCCTTTTTGTACTTCTTCCATTTTAGCCCTTACAGATTTAATAACTGCATTTGCATTTTCTCCATAGCGCATAACTACAATACCTCCTACTCTTTCTCCTTCGCCATTTCCGTCAAATATCCCATAACGAATGTCTCCGCCCATTTGAACCGAGCCGACATCCGTTATTCTAATTGGAATATTATCTGCTGTACTTATGGGGATATTTTCTATTTCATTGATTGATTTAATATAACCCAGCCCCCTTACAATATAGGATTTGTCACTCATTTCGAATTTCCGGCCACCTACATCATTATTGTTTGATTTCACCGACCTCAACACATCCATCATTGAGAGGTTATAGTAATTCAATTTAATTGGATCAATTACAATCTGATATTGTTTTTGAAAACCTCCGAAGGAAGCAACTTCGGCCACACCTGGAACCGTTTGTAATGCAAACTTAACATACCAGTCCTGAATTGCACGTTGTTCTCCTAAATCGTAACCCTTTGCATCCAAAGAATACCAAAATATATGACCAACTCCCGTCCCATCCGGACCCAGGGTGGGTGAAATCCCTTCAGGCAGCAGTTTTTGTGCAAAATTTAACCGTTCTGCCACTCTGGTGCGGGCCCAATAAATATCTGTATTTTCCTCAAAAACAATATAAACGAAACTCATACCAAACATGGATGTCCCTCTTATATTTTTTAGTTTAGGAATTCCCTGAAGATTCGATACCAATGGGTAAGTGATTTGGTCCTCTATTACCTGTGGACTTCGCCCCATCCATTCTGTAAATACGATCACCTGATTTTCTGATAAATCTGGAATTGCATCCACCGGATTGTTCTTCACTTCGTAAATACCCAATACAAGCATCACTGCCGAAAGCACTAACACAATGAAGCGGTTTTTCAAAGAGAATGTAATAATCCGTTCTACCATTCTATTTTTTTATCATTTTCACTAAATCCATTTCGCATTTAGGGCAATTACCCGGCTTGTCAGAAATTATTTCAAGATGCATTTCACACTGATAATAAGAACTACCTGTTTTTAATTTCAAGGTATCTAATTTAAATGTCTGAGACGTGCTCTTGCCTTTTACAGTATCAGCAGAATCAGAAGAATTTCCGCAGCCTCCAAACAGGATTGCGGCGACAACTATGATTATTAATTTTTTCATATGTATTATTATATTTATTTGTTATAATTAGGATGTTCATGGGTTTCCAAAAATTTCCCTTTCGGACCAACTCCCTCCATGTGAACAAGCATTGCTCCATGATGACCGGCAATTGCTACGGTGGTTGTAGACGCAAAAAGCAGAAGCAAAATCATTATTTCAAGCCACAATTTACCTCTCAGGAAATAATGTCCGACAATTTTAGAAATTAAGGCTATGAGTGAAATCCAAAAAGACAAGTCTGCCATTTGCTCATGTGTCTCAAATATTGCTTTTGCACTTCCATTTAATTCAGCCGGATGGGCGTGGAAAGTATTGGATGAGAGCCATGCGGTAATTACACCCAACGATAATAAAATGAGAACCACAAGTCCAAATTCCTTTTTAAAAGCAAATAAACAAATCAATTGAAAAAGCGTCGCAATAATTATAAGTACAATCGGGAAGTGCACCACCAGTGGATGATAATTTGGAAATGCATCTATGGCTTTCATTTCCGCATGCGATTCCATATCGTGAATCATATTTGAGTCTCCAACCATTGGCATTTTAGATTTTATGGAAGTATCTTTCGTTTCATTATATTCATTGTGATTGTGTGCGAATATTTGCACAGATAATGCAAAGAACAAGGTCAGTACAACCGATTTAATTATTATATTCATTGTTATCATTTACATCTTCATGCCAGGCATATCACTGTGCCCTTTCATTGGATTGGTTCCCTTTTTAAAAATATACTCACTATTTAGCAGATATGATCCTGTAATTACAACAATATCGCCTTGTTTCAATCCGTTTGTTATTTCAATCATTCTGCTATTTTGCAAGCCAATAGTGACCATTTTGTTTTCAAATACATTGTCTCTATTTCGTACCCATAAATTTGGTCCTTTGCTATCTTGAATAATTGCGGCGGCAGGAATCGCTAATGTCCTCTTTTTTTCGGTTTGCAATGTTATGCTTGCAAGCATACCTGGTTTAATTTTTTGAGATTGATTATTAATTTGAAATCGTGCCAAAACAAATCGTTCAGGTGCATGCACCTGCGGATCAATAAAAATAACTTTGCCCCAAAGGGTATTTTCATTTGCTGAGGGAATTGAGAAGTTTGCTTCAGTCCCAAGTTGAATATAGGGCAAATAAGGCAGATAAAGCTGCGCTTCAACCCATAAAGAGTTAATTGTAGCAATCTGAAAAAGCGTATTGCCAGAAGTCACATAATCGCCTTCATTCAAAGATATTTCACTCACAAAGCCTTCTATGTCTGAATAAATTGGAACCTTGTTTATAATTTGCTTTGTCTTTTTTAATAGGTCTATTTGAGACATATTCATACCATATAAGAGTAATTTATTTCTTGATGCTTCACTAAATCCCCCTGAAATGTTTGATTTTTCAAGTGACAATAGGTATTCAGCTTGCGCTGAATTTAAATCTTCGCTGTAAATTTCATAAAGAAGTTGACCCTTTTTTATATAGTCACCCGGTGTTTTTATGGCTAGGCGTTCAACCCTTCCCTGAATTTTTGCACTAATGGCACTTAATAAATTCTGATCAATTGTAACCTTACCTGTGAGTATAATTTCCTTTGCAAACTCCTGAATGCGAATTGTATCAAATGTAATATTGGCCAACTTTATTTGTTGTTCGCTTAATTTTATTTGGCCGTCTTTAAGATTATTCTTATTTACTTTTATCAATTTCATGTGGCAAATTGGGCAATTGCCGGGTTTATTTTCAATAACCTGAGGATCCATTGAGCAGGTAAAATATTCATCTGCATTTGCTGTTTCCGTTTGATTGGTGTTGCTACAGCTTATAAAAAACAGCACAAATACAGTAAAAATAACAAGTCTCTTTATTGGACTATTCATTTTATTTTGCATCATCATTCTCCGATTTAATAAAACTTTCGCTGTCAACCATAAACTGTGCATCAGCAGCAACAGCATCTAGAGCAGTTACTCCGGATAAGATTTGGATCAGTGAATCGGTTTCAACACCCGTTTTAACATATTTTAAAATATAATGATCCTTTTTTCTCAAAAACACAGTTTGATTTTGACCTAAACTTACAAGGGCTTTTCTAGGTAACCATAAACCGGTAGTTGTATGAGAAATAATTTTAGACGAAACAAATGTACCTATTTTAAACTGTGCATCATTATTGCTTAAATACACTCTGGCTTTGATTGTATACCCATTTGGTCCGGTAATAGGTTCGATGTAACTTATGGTTGTACTAATTAAATTATCGGACCTGTTTTCTAGAGTAAGTGTAACCTTATCTCCGACTTTAACAGATGCCGCATCTTTGGAAAAAATATTAATTACCGCCCAAACCTGGCTTACAGTGTAAACAGAGAAAATAGCCTGCCCGCTTTGAACATACATTCCCTCCCTTATGGAAAGTGCCGATGATTCAGATGACGGCAGATTTTCAATTTTATCCTGAGTAGTTGAAATAGAATTATTCCGTGCTTCAGACATATTATTATTCATCACAGGTAAGACTGTTTTACTTCCGCTTATCCCAATGTCATGAATATGACCAGCATACGGACTATATATTGGCAATGGGTCAATTGACATTTTTTTCAATTCTATTTGTTTCAATTGTTTGGCAGTTACTCCAAGATACTGTAATTTCAGTTTAGCGGAATTAATTAAATTTATATCATCAGGTGAATTTTTCAATATATAAATCAAATCCTCCTGGGCTGTTAATACATCTGGACTATAAACATCCATAATGCGCTGCCCCTTTGATATTTTTTCAAAATTGTATCTTACATATAATTTTACAATTCGTCCGCTATACCTGGCACTTATATTGTTAATTAGTTCAGGATTATAGGTAATTATACCACTCGCTTTTATAGTTTGACCAACTGATTTTAAGGTGGGATAAATGGTCTCTATATCGCTGAAAACGGTCTGATTTGTGGGTTGAACTAATCCGTCTAAATCGCCGGATTGGGCTGCGTTCTTTATTGAATGAGAATTGTTGTGGTTACAAGAAGCAACCAACATAACTATTGCGATACCTAAGATATATAACTTCAACATAACAAGCAAACCAAATAATCTGGCTTTATCGTATTTCCATTTGTTCTTCATATTCAACTTGCAATTTTAATAGCGTAAATGTTTGGTCCAGTTCATTCATTTTTGCCATGCGATACATTCTCAACCCATCCAATACCAAAAATAATTCCTCGGTATTTTGCTCATATCCAATCATAGATGCTTGATAACTTTTAATATAGGTTGGTATAATATTTTCAGCATAATTGTGCAACTGTAGTTTTGAAGATTTGATTTGTGTTTGTAGCATAGCGATCAATCCTTCAGTTTCGTTGATCAAAACCTGCCGTTTAAAATCCAGGGAATTAACAGTACTATTCAATGCCTTTATATTGGATTTGTATTCTTTTGCAGACCATGGAACAATAGGAATAGTAATCATGCCCATTGCCGCATAAGAGCTTGGCATCATGCCCAGAGATTGCATATGACTGGCGGATATACCAAATTCAGGCAATAGTTTGGATTTTTCAAATTGCTGTTGTAGTTCAATAAGATGGATATTGGCTTCTATTTGTTTTATATCACTGCGTGATGATGAAATAATAGATGAATCAAGAATTGACAACTCGTAAAAATGCGCTTTTATTGCAGTATCAACATCAAAGACAATATTCTTATCCTGATTCATAAGTGTATTTAATTCAATATTTCGCAATCTCATTTCTCCGAGCAACATTGTTTCCATATTTCGCAATTCATATATATCGGCCTGCGATTTGTAAATGTTGGTTAGTTTCTCTTTATTGTAAGTATACCTCAGATTGGCCAGCGTCAAAACGTAATTGAGTAAAGAATCTATTTGAACCAAAACGGCGTATTTATGTTTCAAAACAACCCACTCGTAATAATTCATTTTAGCGGATGTGAACAATTCATTTCTTTTTACATATTTTCCTTGCTGCTCAATTGGCGCCATGCCTTGCATGTAATTAAAGTTTGCATTTAACTTAGCTGGGTTTGGAATCATTTGTTGTCCTGTAATCATCCACATTCCTCCTCTAAAATCCTTATATGGTGTTTGCCAGGGACCAGAAGAAAGTGAAGGAGGCATCCAGCTCCTGGCGCCTTCTGAATAACTGTTTGCCGCAACAATTTGTTCATCAAACATCTTCAGCATAGGATTATTTTTCTCAATTCTGATCAAAATGGAATCGAGAGGCACTATCTGTGCAAAAGATTGTAAGGCAAAAATGCCGAAAATCAGTAGTAGAGAACATTTATTATTTTTCATTTCTACCTGGCAGTATTATTTTATTGTATTTTTTTAATTCTCTTTCCTTTACCATTTCATAAACTACAGGCGTAACTAATAAAACATAAATAGTTGATGAAATTACACCACCAATTAATGGGATTGTGATAGGCAACATTACGTCGCTGCCTACACCCGTAGACCATAGTATTGGAATTAAACCAAAAAGTGAAACTGAAACGGTCATAAGTTTTGGACGCAAGCGCTGAACAGCACCGTTTTGTATATATTCCCGTAAATCTGCTTTTGATATGGTTGAAGCTGAGTTACCTTTATCTGAAACCAGTTTTTCCATGTATTCATTTAAGTAGATGACCATTAGCATACTTGTTTCAATTGCAACACCAAAAAGCGCAATAAACCCAACGGCAACAGCTACTGATAAATTAACACCATAAAAATAAACCATATAAATCCCGCCAATCAATGCAAAGGGAACTGTAATCATTGTTACCAAAGCTTCCTTTAAGGACTTAAATGTAAAATACAGTACACTAAATATAATTAACAAAACGATCGGCATAATTAAAGATAACGTCCGGTTAGCGCGAATCTGATTCTCCCATTGACCACTCCATTCCAGATTATAACCTTTCGGTAATTTCGAAAAAAGCTTTTCCAATTTTGTCTGGGCCTCCTTTACGGTGCTTCCTAAATCCCTGTCTCGCACATTGAATAAGACAGTACCCCGTAACATTGCATTCTCGGAATTGATCATCGGTGGGCCTTCAGAAATTGATATTTTTGCTACCGCTGAAAGCGGAATACTTCCATAGTTCATTGTTTTAACGGGTATTTCAGCTATGGCGTTTAAACTGTTTCTGTAATCCTGGGCAAACCGCGCATTTACAGGGAATCTTTGTCTACCTTCAATTGTGGTTGTAAGATTCATTCCACCCAGGGCAGTTTCCACATACATATTCACATCATCAACACTTAATCCATACTTACCAATCTCATCTTTTCTTACTGTAATGTCAACATAGCGGCCACCAGTTATAGGCTCTACATATAAATCTTTGATACCGTTGATGCCTGCCAATTCATTTTTCATTCGCGTTGCCAATGAATATATAGAATCGAGATTTTGCCCATAAATTTTCAAACCCACATCCGTTCTTATCCCTGTAGATAACATATTAATTCTATTTATTATTGGTTGCGTAAATCCATTCACCACACCCGGTATTTGCAACTTTGCATTTAATTCGCTAATAATATCATCTTTTGACAATCCCTTCCTCCACGCCGATTTGGGCTTTAAAAGTATGATAGTTTCAATCATGCTAATTGGAGAATTATCCGTAGCAGTATTTGCTCTGCCAGCTTTACCCAAAACATTTTGAACTTCGGGTACAGATTTTAATATTTTATCCTGTACCTGTAATATTCTTTTTACTTCTGAGTTTGACACGTCCGGAAGTGTAACAGGCATAAATAGAATGGAACCTTCATCGAGTGGTGGCATAAATTCTGAACCCATGCGAAACATCAATACCACACCGATAATGAGTGCAACCACATTAAAAGCCAAAACTGACTTACGCCATTGCAAACACCAGGAAATAATGGGCGTATAAATTTTCTCAAGTGTTCGCGTAATGGGATTTGCATTTTCCGGTTTTAATTTTCCTTTTAAAAAAAAAGAAATTAAAACAGGCGTTAGACTTATTGCCAGAAAGGCATCTATAATCAGAATAAACGTTTTTGTCCAGGCAAGTGGATGGAATAACTTCCCTTCTATCCCTGTAAGCAAAAACACAGGTAAAAAGGATGTAATTACAACAATGGTTGAGTAAAACACCCCGGGACCTACCTGTTTGGATGATTTTTCAATAATTTTTAGTCTATCCTTTTTATCCAATTCACTCATTGCAACAATCTTTTTTAAAAAACCTCCTAATATATTTAAATACGAATTTTAACATCATAGCATTATGAAATTTCCAGACAACTATTTATACTAAAGTGCATTAAATTCATAGTATTTCATATTGGGCCATCATTCCATTATCTTCATGTTCTAAATTATGACAATGAAAAACATATTTACCTGTAAATGAATTAAAGGGAATAATAACTTTAACTTTTTCTCCTGGCATACATAATACTACGTCCTTCCATCCTTTTTCTGAAGGCATAATGCTACCCCGGCCACCTGTTCTTGAAAGCACCTGGAAAGAATTGCCATGCAAATGCATGGGATGGGGCTCAGATCCTTTGGAATTGTCAAAGATCCATGTTTCAATAGAAGAAAATGAAACCTTTTCATCTATCCGATTTGGGTCAAATGATTTTCCATTTATGGTATGTTTCATGTTTGACATGCCTATATTGTCATTTTTATTAGCTATATCAAATTCGCGGGTTCTAAGCGCCATTCCGTTTGACAGTAAGGTAATTGATGACAGGGTTGAGGGAATTTTAAAACTGTCGGTTACTTTAGAATTTACTTTGAATTTGAGTATTTTAAATTCTTGTTTGCCCTGAACACTTCCAGCATCAAAAATTTTACTCATCAAATATATTTCATCATCCAGGGAAAGGGTACTAAAATCTGCTATTATATCTAACCTCTCACCTGGAGCCAATATTGCCTCATTCACAACCTCAGGCTCAGATATCAATCCTCCATCATTTCCTATGATTGAAAACGCGGCTGAATTTGAAAATGCGAGGTTGTAAATTCTAGCATTTGAACCATTTAAAATCCGAATCCTATATTTGGCAGTCTCTACAAATTGTATAGGAGAATATATGCCGTTTACAAGTATTGACTGCCCCATAAAGCCCGTCATTTGTTCCATCATTGTAGGAGAATAATCAATTGATTTGTTTACTATTTTCTTGTCCTGGATGATAAGGGCTAGTTCTCTGGTTCCTGAAGGTAATTTCAGAGCTGATTCCTCTGCATCATTTACAATTATCAAACCGGCAAGACCTTGAAAAACTTGTTTGGCAGTTGTTCCCATTACATGTGGATGATAAAAATACGATCCGGCTCTCTGACCTACGGAAAATCTATAGTTAAATGTCCCTCCGGATGCCACAACATTGTCCGGATGCCCATCCATATTTGCTGGTACCTTCAGACCATGCCAGTGAATATTGGTATTTTCATTAAGTTGATTTATGAGAGTTATAGTCGCAGCCTGACCTAAACTCAAATTTATTGTGGGGCCAAGCAACATCTGATTTTGGTATCCTAATGCCTTTGTAACACCAATACCAGCAATCGGTACAATTACAGCTTGTGCAATTAAAGTACTTGTATTTCCTACAATTGGAGGCATATGAAGTTCTTCCGTAAAATTCCCTTCAATAACATTTATCGGCATTGCATTTATCATATTTCCCATTCCCATTTTTTTGCACGCAGTAATTAAATTTCCTGCACCTAGCATCAAAAAACTTGTAATTGAATATCCTGATAAACGGAGAAAGCCTTTGCGTTCCATGTATTTTTCTATTTTATTCTTTCCAATTCCATCTCGCATACAGGACAATTTCCCGGCGAGGTATAAGCAGTATCATTCTGGCATTTCATAGGGCATTGGTATTTTACAACAGCAGTGTCAGTCGCCACTTTTAATTTTGATTGAGTCTGATCATATTGAGAATTACAGGCTGTATTAAACACCACCGTTGCAATAATTGGTAAAAAATATTTCAAATTTATCATTTTTTAACCTATATTAATGTGGATGATATTTGATATGAATTAAGTGAATAGAATCTAATTGATGATGAAAAGCGTGTGAATGGTCCGTGCTATCATGGTGATGTGTCCCGTGATAATGGTAGTACAATGAATCATGATGATGGTAGCGAGTGTCGTGATGACGTGATGCTGCCGTATCATGGTGATTGTAGGAGTTTACCAGACTATCGTGTGAACTTAGTGCCTGGTGGTGCGCAGTGGTGCTAAGTTGATAGTAACCACTGGTGTCTGTCTGGGGATTTGATCCAGCCTTATCATTTTTTGAGCACGATCCTAGCAAACTGGCAACGCAAATGGATGCCAGAAGTATTAGTTGATTTTTCATTGTTTTATTATTTTTTGAGTGTAAAACTTCGTTCCGATTCTTACCTGAATAAGGTAGATTCCATTCTGAAGTCCGGAAATATCAAGCGCTGCATTTGAAGTGCTTAAAGGCGAACTTAATACTTTAATGCCTAGCATTGTTTGTATTTGAATTTCACCTAGTTCAAAATCAATATTGTCTGCCAACTGAACATGTACCAAAGATTCAGCGGGATTAGGGTAAATCTGAATGTCTGTTTTACTAATAACCTCGGGACTTAGAGGCCAAACCGCATTGTTGTCAATCATGTAAGCTTTTTTATTAGTCTTATCTACGAAATAAATTCTGCCATCAGGGCCAACCTTCACTCCCATAGGATCTGGGTTTGCGGCATATGTTAATTTAATACGTCCTAATTCTTTATAATTGTTTAGAAGATCATAGATGATAATTTCGTCCGTTCCATTATCCGTCACAATCAACCTCTCACCATAAATATCTATTCCAACAGGGGTGTTGAGTCCCCTAATTAAACTATCATCCTTAGATATTCCAATATATTCAACATACCCAAGATCTAATATTTCTGAATTTACTTTGCTTATATCTGCATTATATGTGCCGGATGTTATATCTACTCTGAATATGCGTTTTTTTATTGGATCACACCCGTAGAGATATTTTCGATTTTGGTCAATTACAATATGGCAGGGCAAAGAAGATGACCGTGTAAATTTAAAAGCTGAATATACACGTACGCCCCCATCCCCATGGTCTGCCTGACCGGGACCATGATCTTTATTAAAATCGTATCGTTTTAAGGTTCCGTCATAACCATCCATAACCCAATAAATATTGTCTCTCTCAAATGCAATTCCTTTACCATACGGTGTTTGATGAATCATATCCAAATGGCTACCATTAAATTGCGTATTACTTGGATTGCCAACAACACCATAAATGTTCAAATTTCCGGGCCAAAGGGTTGGACCGGTATATTTACCCGTGGAATGATTTGCATCTAGTATATCCTGAGAAGTTGCCCAGTTGCTATCACCAAAAGCAAGAGAACTTGCCATAGCCATAAAATGCCATGCATTACCATCCTTTACATATTTCCAACTGCGATTGTTTTGATTGGCTTTTGAAACAATCACAGTGCTCCCGCCGGAATTAACTGTGCCCTGATTTAAAATCCAAAGTTCATTTGGTAGAGGCTGATGCCACAACAACAAATTTGTTGCTGTCAGGATTAATTACGTATGCATCAAGATTCTGTTGTCCTAAAACAACGTTAGAGAAAATGCACATGAAAATGACGAAAAGAGCCTTTTGCGTTTTCATTTTTTGATGATTTTTTTAGTTATGATTTTGTTATTTGATTTAATACATATAATGTAAATAGCACAGGGAAAATCACTCATGTTAATAGAGGCAAATGTTCTGTAGTTTTTCTCAAATACTCGCAGCCCAGTAGCGTTGAATATTGCCACAGTGAAAATCTCAGGTCTGTTGCTTGAAATGAACAACTGCCCATCTGAAGGATTGGGATAGATTTTAAAACCCTCTTCTACCGCTTTACTATTAACTGAATTCAATTTTCTTGGCTCGCAGTCTAAATAGTGTTTTTGATGAACTATAGAGTCAGCAATCAGTTTTTCATCGCCTGCTTTATAAGGTAAAAAGGCAAATGAAAATATCATTTGTTCCGAAGTGTCTGTATTTCCCTGTTTAATAGTATGGGGTGGGTCAAAAGGATTGTTCGGATTCCAATAAGTGTTATTAAATTCCGCAACACCATATAGGATAGAGCCTGCTGGGATTTTAACAGGATTTGCAAAATGATATATTCCCTGTGACCATATATCCTCATGGTCTTCAATTTCCAACAGATTTATAGTATCACCCTTAGGTATAACAGCGAAGCAACCCATACTGGAACATATTTTTTGTCCCCAATGAGAAATACCAACTATAGATATATCCTGCGGGACGGTATATTTTTCTGTGTAAGTTTTAATGCTGTCTGCGGGAATTAGTAAAGGGGGATTGAGTAAATTTTTATCATGTTGTAATAAGGAGACCGTATATATAGGTCGCGTTTTCGAAGTTGTATCAAACTTAAGATTGACCAATGTCGAATCCGTTTTATTCATGGCATCTTCTGCAAAAAGAATTCTAACAACCAAATGCGATCCTGAATCCAACTCAAGCGACATGCCAGGAGGTGGCTTATAAAGGTGATTGCCATTCACCCATCCATAAAGAAGTTTAGCTGTGGAGCTCCCTATTCCAGAGTAACTCTCATATCCATTTGAAGTATCTGCCAAATCCAGTTTAAAGGATTTATTGCTCGTATCAGAGTAAAGAAACACACTGTAAACAGCAGAAAGGTCTGTGGGCAATATTTCCAATTCCGAGATGTACTTTTTTTCATTAAATGAACCTGGCAAAAGGAAGCAGCGATACTTAAATCCGACAGTATCAGGTACTTTATATGGGGTTATTCTCTCGGAAAAGTCTGGAAATTTTATTTGAGGAACCAGATCAACTATATCTGAAGCCTTTGGTGCAAGCGTAGAATCACCTTCTTTTGCACCTTGTTCAACCCATCTAACTACTATATCTATTTCCTGCTGAGTGAGCCGCTTTTCATGTATGTATTTTTTTTCCTGTAAGGTGGGTTGATACGGAGGCATTAATTTATTATCCACATAATAGAGTATTGCATTGCGTTGCGACCATGCTTCATAATAATTCGTCAATGGAATAGCTGCGAGACTCTCTTTGTTGTTATGACATCTGGTACAATGCGAATAGATTATACAAGCAACATCCTGCGACCAGGTTATATTTTTAACAATTTCGACATATAAGTCTCGCCATTTCTGCTAACTTTCAAATAATAAATACCCGTCGGAAAATTCTCTAAAGAAATTACTTTTTCAATGTATTTATTTTGATAGCATTCAACTCCTACCGAATTAAAAATTGAAATTTCACTACCCTTTAAATCAATTTCAGATTTAATCTCGATAAATTCCGAGGCCGGATTTGGATGAACTAAAATTGACATTTTTTTTCCTATTTTATTAATTGAAACCGTGGTCGTATCAAGTACCAGAAAACTCCCCATCATGCCGTCATCCTCATGATGTAGTAAATGGCAATGGTACATGAATGGTACGCTGTCATCAGCAAAATTTTCGAATTTTGTCACAAACTCCACATACTGCTGTGGCATCACCAAAACAACATCTTTTTTGCCTCTTTGATGTGCAGGTACAGAACCGCCATTTATATTCAAAATATCAAATTGTATATCATGAATGTGGAATGGATGGGCAATTCCGGTATTATTTGTAATGCGCCATTTCTCAGAATTATTCAGATAAGTTGTAATGTTCACAACCTCCATATCGAAATGAACTCCGTTTATATTAAATGGCCCAAAGACCTGAGCTGTCGAATTCATCATAGAATCCGGGGCAAAAGTCAAATTGCGACTCACACTATAATTTGTTCTTCTGGTTAGAGGTACTAAGTATTTGGGAATTGTGGTAATAGGGTTTGAGGTTTGTCCTTTTATATTGATTTTGAGAATGCCAAAATCCAACCCATTTAGAGGATTTAAATCGTAATCAGGAATGGTCCCACCCATCATGCTTTTAACAGTCTTTGCACCATATACGCCGTTTGGGAATTCTGAACTAAAGCTGTTCAAATAAATACTTTGCCCTTGCATACCCTGCAAATCCAATAAAATCTCAACCCTTTCACCGGGACTAAGTCGAATGCGGGTAAGTTTCACAGAAGTATCCAGCAAACCGCCATCTGTAGCAATTAGCGAGAATTCTTTATTTCCTGTAAAGCCAAAATTATAACTGCGCATAGAAGACCCATTGAGAAGTCTTAACCGAATTACTTGCGCCGGTGCATCCAGGTAAGGATTCACAACTCCATTTACAAAAATTGCTGTATCTTCTTCAGTAGAAATTGCTATTTGGTGCAATACATCAAATGCTTTGGATTGCACAATTATTGGAAAATCATCAGCACCATAATTGCGGGGGAGATTCAATGCAGCTTCAGCACTGTCACGTATAATAATCATACCTGCAATTCCCTTGGCCACATGGAGATCAGTTTTGCCATGACCATGTGGATGATACCAGAATGTGCCTGCGTTATTGAGTACTCTAAATTTTGGCCTCCATGTTGTATTTTGTAAAATAAGTTGATGCGGACCTCCGTCATACTTAGCAGGTAAATGCAAGCCATGCCAGTGTATTGTTGTTGAATTTCCACTACCTTTTAAACTATTTTTCACATTGAGGGTCACTGTGTCCCATTTGTTGAAAATCAATGTTGGAGCCAAAAGAGTACCGTTGATTCCATATGTTGGAGTGTTAATCCCTGTATAAAATTGAGTAGTTCCCTGTTGAATTTCCAGATTGAACGTATTTCCACTTAAAGTTGGTGGAATTATTAAAGGATTTTGGGCTTTTATTGCATGTAGTGCAAATACAAAAACCATTAAACTTATTGATCTCATTTTAGTCATGATTTTGAATGATTATTTTTTTTACTTTTATTTCAAATTGATTAGTGATGAATCTTAAATAGTAAACTCCGGATTGATGTATATCCCAGCTTAATTGCGAAACTCCAATTCCTACAGTTTGTTTTTGAATAATTAATCCATATTGATTTAACAATTGCACTTGGCCTGGTTTGGCACAATGAATAAAATACTTATATGTCAAAGGATCCAAATAGAAATACCACGAATTTCTTGATAACAACTGTGCTTGGGTTGAAAGAACAACTCCGCTGAGAATAAATGTCAGAGTATCTATTTTATTTGGTGATGATTTCTCATGAACTGCATATTTAACATTAGCAATTCCATCTTGAATATGGGGCGTAATATGAAGAAGTATAAAACCATAATCACCAGGTAACACTGGATTCATAGTCCCCGAATCTACCAAACTGGTATAACAATTATTGTTGTCACAGACCGCTGCTTCCCATTTATCTGGTACGTTGGACGAAATTAATTTCCAATCAAAATTCAATGTATCATTCCCATTGTTTCTAAGTCGGATGGTCAATGTTTGTAAATCTTCAAATGATCCGGTTCTAAATATGGAGTCATTTGGTTCAATACTGTAAAATTGTCCATAAACTTCATAGAACCTAATTAGGAATATAAATGAGAAACTTATGCAATAACGAAAATTCATGATTTAATGCAGAACTGAAATTTTTTGTTTTATAGTTTTCCCGTTTACTTGAACACGGATATAATAAATGCCATTTGGTAAAGAACTTGTATTATGAACTTTCGTTACTTGTCCAATACTCTTTTCACTGCTAATAACACTTATTTGTTTTCCTGTAATGTCAATAATATCAATAATTGTTTTTGCACTTTCTTTTAATTCCAACGAAATGGTAACAACATTATTAACTGGATTGGGAAAAACATTAAAAGAGCCAATTTGTGGAGTTAGATTTGAAATCTTGGTGGTTCCGAATTCAATTACAGAAAGCGTTGAAAGAAATGTTTTATCGCCTTCCTTATGGCCGTCAAAGTTTGAATTATATCCACCATAAAAAATAACTTCTCCGCTTCCAGTCGGTGGTGCTACCCAATCAAAAGTCCAGGTCTTGAATCCAGATCCATCAACACCCTTTGCAGTGTACGTAATATATTTTTCATTGCCTACCAGCTTCGTTTGTACCGTATCGGTGATAATCATTTTCCCCAATAGTTTTCCTGAAAGATCCTGAGGTGAAATTTCAAATCCAAACCTTGTACCTTCAGCCTCCGTATTGGTTGTTGTAATTTTATAGGTTTGGCCAGGAACATATCCGGTAGAAGGTATATTAGAAGTAATCCAACCCGATACATTTACGGCTTTACCTCCGTGGCAAGCGGTACAGTTTTTTAGACTGTCACCGGGTGAGCCAGTATAACCAGGCGCAGCACCATCTTTTTTCATAATTCGCAAAGGCTTAAATGCAACAATGACAATTCCCACCGCGGATAACATAAATAAGGTTAAAAATATCTTTTTCATCAATTTATTTATTTATTATTATTTCCTTCATTATGCTTTCACCATTAACACTAATGCGCAGGAAATAAATTCCATTTGGCAAATCATGAATATCTAAGTTTTGATTAATCTGACCCTTTGCTACATTACTATTTGAAAATGATTTTTGAATCTTTCCTGAAATATCTATGACCTCAAATTGTAAAATGGCTGGGTTTTGGAGAAAGAAGCTAACACCAATATTTCCGGTTGAGGGATTAGGAAACAAATTCAGGCCATGAATGTCTATTCCTATTTTCTTTACATCAGCAGTGGGTTCTAGCATATTGACTATGGAATCTCTCATTATTGCTGTGTCGGGGGTAGTAAAACTCTGGGTTGAAAATATTACCCGGTGATCCTTTCCTCCTACCAGCACAACGGTAGGCATTCCAAATCCGCCGTAATTTGCCACCTGAACTGCACCTGAGTCATAAGGAGTATAAAAGGACAGACTATTGTTTGAAACCCAACTTTTGGTTGCAGTGCAAGTAGTCGAATTATTGTATGGCATAACATAACCTTTGATTTTGCCTGGGTATCTTTTCAAAAGATTGTTTGCCATCGTTTGAACTTTTTTCGCTGGAGGTGGACATGAGCCACAGTTGTCCATAAAGAAGAAAAGAACTACCGCTTTTCCGGAATCCAGATCGTTGAACAAATTGTGACTAACACCGTTACAATCAGAACCTGTCAGTTGCATCGCAGTTTGTGCCCTGGAAATCGTCATTGCGAACATCAGGGCAACCATTGTGTATATTGATTTTGTCATTTTATTTTTGGTTTTGGTTTGAATTAAATAAGCAGAAACTCGATTCGCAGTTTGTACCAACCACGAAAAGCCGCATGCATGCGGCATTTATTGAATAATAAATTCTAAATGATTAGAACCCTGTCCTGAAGAAATATTGGAACCGAGGGTTTATACGGTGGTGGGTGATAAAAATCATCCACTCTCAAACAATTGGATGAGGATAGCTCATCATTGAACAAAGTAGGTTCAGAAATGTCAAACTTTGGTGGTTCGACGTTGATCACAACCTTGTATGATTTTACTTGAACATCCTGTGTTTTGATAACCACTGTTTTGTCGTCACAGCAGTTTGACTTCATTTTCTTTTTACCACACGCACAAAGATGCTTTTCTGCACTGAAGAATTGTATTGAAGCTATTCTTTTACCGCACCAATGAATAGTTACCGCCATGCCAGATTGGGTGGTCAGCAGAAAAATAGAAAGAATAAGGGCAACTGCCTTTTTCATTGGTTATTTACAAAGTTAAGTTGTTGAATCGGTAAATGCAAATACCCAAAGTTACACATTTCCATGACTTTTCATAATATTGGATGTGTCATGAGTGGGAATAGGATCATCATTTACTGTATGTAAATTGTTTGAGAACTTTAATCTCACCTAGAACAAACCTAAGGAATGACTAATGTATCAAGTTCACTTGCATTGCCCTTTTTGGTATCAGAACAGACACAAACACCACTCCACCTAAGAGTAAAAAGTGATAGTCTTCCTTTCATCGAGCAATTGCTAGTACGTAGCAAGAAAGCATTGCAACTGATCCAGTAGCAGCGCAAAATTTGCCACAGAAAACATGAATGCCCAGGATGATAAGGAATAACCAGCCATCGAATGAAATTTCAAAACCTTGTATTATGGTTGGGCTTCCGCCAAACATAACATTGGTGCTTGACTCAAAATTAACCAAAGCTTTAGCTGGTCCAGCTATTGTATTACCTATCAAATTTGCTCAGGTTTAGGCTGTACAATATGACAATTAAGGTTACTCCTACGTCTGCGGCAATGGCAAGTACCAGGTTACTAAAACCCATAACCGCAAGAATCACAAACACGAGTTTTATCAAAATTGCAGAAATCGTATTGAATTTGATCCGATTCAATGTTGCCCTGCTAAGTCGAACCAGAAAAGGAATCATTAAGAGTTTATCGTTCATGAGAGCAATATGTGCCGCTTCAATGGCAGTATCGCTTCCTGCGGCTCCCATGGCTATGCCAACAGTTGCCGTCGCCAGTGCCGGTGCATCATTTACACCATCCCCTACCATGCCTACTTCCTGAAATTGTTGCAATAGCTGACCAATTTTCTCTGATTTTTCTTCTGGTAGCAGGCCCCCATAAACTTGTTTTATTCCAACTTGTCGGGCAACGTATTGGGCCGCATTCTCGTGATCTCCCGTCAACATAATAGGCTCAATACCCAACAATTCCAATTGTTTCAGAGCTTCCGCGCTGTCGGGTTTTATCTCATCCATGAGTCCGATTATTCCGGCAACTCCATCGCCAAAACTCACGACAACGCTAGTTTTACCCTCTGAGGAGAGTCGTTCCACAATTTTTTCTGCTTCAGGATCCGTAGTCTGATGCTCTTTGATGAAATCTAACTTTCCTACATATACCGTTTCGTCTTCGCAAACAAGACATCGAGCAATAGCACCTTTCCCAATGTAGCTTTTAAATTTTTCCATTTTATGGGGCTCGAAACCTTCTTTTATACTCGTATCAACTATTGCTTGTGCTAATGGATGTTCGCTGAACATCTCGGCCCCGGCAGTGCAAGCAAGAAGTTCTTCTTTGCTCGTATCCTTTAAGGGAATTACATCCGATACGATTGGATTGCCATAGGTAATTGTGCGTGTTTTGTCTAACGCAATGGCTTTAATCCTTGCTATTGCCTCAATGTACTTCCCTCCTTTTACCAAAGCTCCTTTAGCGGAAGCATTTCCAATTGCAGCGTAAATTGCTACCGGCGTGGAAATAACCAACGCACATGGGCAAGCAATTACCAAAAGCGTGATGGCCTGTTGCATCCAATGATTGATTTCCAGGTTCAGAATGAAAACAGGGATGGTAAAGACCAGCGCTGCTAGGACAATTATCGAAGGTGTATAATACCTGGAAAATTTCTCAATGAATTTCTGTGTCTCGCTTCTATTGGCATTTGCCTCAAATGTTAAGCGTATGATTTTTGAAAAAGTCGTATCCTCAGAAAGTTTATTGGACTCCACTTCAATAAATCCATTTTTATTCAGGGTTCCTGCAAACACCATATCGCCAACATGCTTATCCTGAGGTATGGGTTCACCGGTTATGGTTGCCTCATCAATTGCAGTTTCCCCGGAAACTATATTTCCGTCCAATGGAACCATTTCTCCGGGCTTTACTCGAAAAATGGTACCCACTTTGACTTTATCAATTGGCACAGCGGAGTTTTCATCCTTTACAAATGCCACTTTGGGAGCACGGCTTACCAACTCGTCCAATGCAGATTTTGAATTTTCAATGCCAATATCCTCCAATCTCTCACCCAGTACATAGAGAACTATTACGACAGCAGCTTCGGGGTATTCACCCAAATAAAAAGCTCCTGATACCGCGATTAGCATCAGGAGGTTTATGCTGCTGAATTTGAGCTTCAACAATGCTAAAAGTCCTTTCCATAATACGCGGTACCCGATTCCTAAAATGAAGGCTGCAAAAACAAAAGGTGCATAGGGCATGGGTATGTGTATGCCAAGGATAGAAAGTACTTCTAATCCAACAACTACGAGAATTGCGACAAGAAGAAAGATGAATTTTTTATCTTTGAATGGGAGTTTCATCGTTTGAATATGTTTTAATGATGTTTAATAAATCTTCGGGTATTTCCATTACTTGCAATGGTGGGACATTTGCGCCGCCTGTATTTCCAACGGGAATATTTCCGACAAAGGATTTTACGCCACCAACCAACAGGCGGGGAATTTGTCCAATTATTTCTTTTGTGTTTTTTGTTTGGATACCGAATAAAAGCATTTTCCAATGAACATAGGAATGTGCAAATGGGTAGGGTTGCCCAAGTATATGGGCCCTTTCCAGGTGTTGCCAACTCTGTTGCCAATCCCCTTTGCAAAAGGCCCTGGAAGCCGCCGATAGTTCATTTTGATAGTATGCTTTTAATGCCGATGGCATTGAAGTATTGAATTTCATTGTTTGAATATAATTGGGGTCTAAATTTCCTTTTTCAGTATGTAGTAATATTTATAGAAATGATCATGAGAAGTGGCATAGGCTGTTACCAAAGTCCAGCCCAATGCATTCATATATTCTAGAACATCTTCTAATTTTGAAAAAGCCTGAATTTTCTCTATAGTAGCAATCCTGATTAAAGAATCCGCTGAAAGATATTTTTGACCAAAGTTTATAGAAATATTGTACCCATAACCCATTTGAAATAGTCCTTTTCTTTCGGCCGAAAATTCAAAGTACTCTTCTGTATGTTTTGAACTATCAGTTTGACCATACAAGGCTATTGATGAAACTAAAGCGATAAATATTAATCCGAGTTTCATTTTTTTAATGTTCATGTGCCTCACCTTGGTTGGTCATTTTTGCGAGAAGAAAAAATGCGCCATTCACCACTAATTTGCTATCCGCTGCAATTTCTGTTAAGAATGTAATTTCGCTATAACCCACATCCGTGGTACCCTTGCGCACTGGTATTCGCATAAATACAGTTTCACCTGTTTTTTCGTTCGCCTCGCTTTTATGGTCATGGGCTTCTCCAGTTTCATGGTGTTCATCTTCTTCGATTTTATCGGATACGACGAAAATATAATCCTGTCCTTCATGGTTTACGATGGCACCAGTGGGCACAGCATCCACTGTGGCATTTTCCAGACTTACGAGGGCAGTAATGCTCATTCCATCAATTAGCCCTTGCTTGTTGCCCTTCACTGTAGCATGCACAGCAATCGCCTTTGTACTTGGCTCAAACGTATTGCTTATTGCAAAAACATCGGCGTCATACTCCACGCCTGGATTATTGGTGAGTGTGAAGTGAATTGTCTGTCCCACTCTTAACTTAGGCAAGTCTCTTTCATATACGTAGAGATCAAGGTGAAGCTGGGAGTTGTCGACAATTTCCGCAATGGGGTTGTTGGCGTCCACAAAACTTCCAATATTTACTAAAACTGCACTTACAGCGCCGCTTATAGGGCTAACAATTCTGATACTTGATTGAATATTTTCATTGGTCAATGTTTGGGGATTGATTCCGATCAGTTCCAGTTGCTTTGAAAGACCCGCTTTCCTTGACCTGGTAGCGTTCAATTCCGCTTCGGCGCTTTGCAAATTTTTTAATGCCCCTGCATTTCCCTTGATCAATTCTTTTTGTCGGTCATACTCTAATTCCGCCAACGTCATTTTAGCTGAAATACCAAGATACTCCTCTTGTAATGCAACAAAAGAACTATTCGCAATAGTGGCGACAATTTGACCCTTCGTCACTGTACTTCCTGCTTGTACTAGAATGGATTTCACAACACCGCCGGACATGGCAGTAGCACTGGCCTTGTTTTGGTTAGGGACTTTCAAAATTCCGTTCGCCTTTAGCGATGCAGTGAGTTGCTTTTTCTCCACGGTTCCAAATTCTATCCGAATCGATTTCATTTGTTCAGATGTCAGGGAAACAGTATTTGTGCTCTCATGCTCATCATGATGCCCGTGTTCTTCCTCTTTGGCCGTTTTATTTCCTGAACACGATATCAGAAAGAGCAAAATCGTGATATTTATGATATTAAATGGGTATTTCATAGTCTTATTGGTTGATTAGAAATTGTATTTGTATGGCAGTTTGGTTGAGTTGTTCGATGGATGAAAGATATTTGAGATAAATATCAGTGGCCGTTTGCAGTGACATCAGATATTCCACATAGGTAATTTCTCCGCTACTATAACCCACCTTGCCTGTATTTCGGATAATATCTGCATTGGGTAATGCCGTGGTCATATAATAATTATACTGCGCGAAATGGTGTTCATATTGCCGGAGCAAACCCATGAGTTGATTTTGTAATGTACTTCTACTGTTTTCAGCCTCCATTTGAACTGATTCCTTTTGAAGTTCTAATGACCTTGTTTTAGCGATGTTACTTCCAATATTTAAAGGTATGCTTACCCCTACACTCATGCCCTGAAACCGCTTGCTCTTATCAAAATAGACGTCAGAACCATTGATTGTCTGAACACCAATGAGAGATTGATTGAAATACCCAATATTGATATCTGGCATGTTCGCAGCCCTTTCTACCTTTTTGGTTTGTTCTGCCAGTTCTACCCTTTGCAACAACTGTTTCAAGTATGGGTTATCCTTCAATAAGGATGTATCCAAATCATTGCTGATGTGAATTGGTTCGTAACCGCTTGTGTCGGCAATTCGAAAATTCTCTTGAGTATTCATCATTGTTTTCAGTGTATTATAGGCCACTGAATACTCAGTTGCATTTTGCTGTATCAAAAGGTTGATTTCGCCCTTCCTGGCTTCAGCACTGGTTTTCTCAAGCATATTGGTTTCTCCGGTATTATAACGCAGATTGGCCACTCGTACCAGTTCGGAATACATACTGTCCAGTGCCGTGAGTTTCACTCCCGTGTGATAGAGGTATACCAACCTGTAATACCAGTATTTCACGCTACTCCTAATTTCTGCATTCGTCATTTCCAGGCTGAGTTGACTTTGTTTTAGTTCTGCCCTGTGCAGACCTGCCAAAGCCGTATAATAACCCGGAAATAGAATGGACTGATTAACCTGAAAAGCCTGGTCCTGGTTAATGCTATTGTATTGACCGAACTGCATACTAAATGACGTTTTCGGCAAGGACAACGTTGTCTTTTTTAATTGGGCCGAAGCTTTCACTTGCAGTTCTTTGGCTTGAACCAGCTTGTTATTTTCAAGAACGATGCTGATTGCATTTTCAACGGAAATAATCTTGGGTGTAGTTTGGGCATAGGCATTCCCAGCGATGAGAAAAGGCACAGCCAGTAGAGTTATGATTGCTTTGTTTTTCATCAGTCTGAATTTTCGGGCAACAATGAGGTATAATAAGGGTAAAACGAACAGTGTTAGAAATGTGGCCGTTACCAAACCACCAATAACTACAGTTGCCAACGGTTTCTGAACCTCGGCCCCGACACCGTTTGAGAAAGCCATTGGAAAAAATCCCAAAGAGGCCACCGTCGCTGTCATCAAAACCGGTCGCAAACGAATTCTGGTACCTTCCCGTATTCTCTCAACCGCATCTGAAATGCCGTCTTTTTCCAACTGATTGAATGTACCGATGAGTACGATTCCGTTTAGCACTGCCACGCCGAAAAGTGCAATGAATCCAACTCCGGCCGATATGCTGAATGGCATGTCCCTGGCCATTAGAGCCAGAACACCGCCGATTGCACTCATTGGTATTGCAGTAAAAATAAGCGTTGCCTGCTTTATCGAATGGAATGTAAAATACAGGAGCAGGAAAATCAGTGCCAGGGCAACTGGCAATGCTATCAAAAGCCGATTGGATGCCGCTTTTAGATTTTCAAAAGTGCCTCCGAAAGTGTAATAATATCCTTCAGGTAGATTAATCTGTTTATCCATTTTACTTTGTATTTCTTCCACTACGCTTTCAACGTCTCTTCCTTTTACATTAAATCCAACTACAATTCTGCGCTTTCCATCTTCGCGGCTTACCTGTGCCGGTCCTAGCTCCATCTTAATATCTGCCACTTGCGACAATGGAATTTGTGAACCATCCTTGGATGGTACAAATAAGCCACTTACATCTTCAATTTTGTTGCGGCTATTACTGTCAAGCCTGACTACCAAGTCAAACTTGCGTTCGTTTTCAAATACTACACCTGCAACTCCTCCTGCAAATGCAGTGCTTATCAGGTGATTTATGTCCTCTATGTTTAATCCGTAATTTGCAATTTGGGCACGATTGTATTTTATTACAATCTGTGGAAGCCCAGCAACTCTTTCGACACTAGGTTCTGTAGCACCATTGACTTGTTTTACAACCTCATTTATTTTGTTTGCATGCGCCAAAAGTGTATCCATGTTTTCTCCAAATATTTTAACAGCAACATCTTGTCTGATACCGGTCATGAGCTCATTAAATCTCATTTGAATAGGTTGGTTTTTTTCAAAAAAAACACCTGGTATTGTACTCAGTTTATGTTCAAATTCCACGGCCAATTCATCGTAAGAAATATCCCGTTTCCATTCACTTCTGGGTTTAAGAATAATCATCAAATCTGTGGCCTCAGGGGGCATTGGATCAGTTGGAACTTCTGCTGATCCGGTTTTGCCAACCACCATTTTCACCTCCTCGAATTCCTTAACCAATCGGCTGGCTTGCATCGAAGTCTCTATGCTCTGTGACAGTGAAGATCCCTGCGGTAGAATGCAGTGAAAGGCAAAATCCCCTTCCTGGAGATTAGGAATGAATTCACCGCCAAGCCTGGAGAATAGAATAACTGTTGCGATAAACATGGCCACCGTAACACTAATTACAAGAGTTTTGAATTTGATTACTGATGATAAAGCCATGGCGTAAATACGTTGCAGTAACGCCATGATTTTATCGCTGATGTTGGCTTTATGGGAATTGTTCTTTGAAAGAAACAATGCGCACATCATTGGAATATATGTGAGTGAAAGTATGAGTGCTCCCAGAATGGCGAAGCTCACAGTCTGAGCCATAGGGCGGAACATTTTCCCTTCAATGCCAACCAATGTAAGTATGGGAATATATACAATGAGGATTATTATTTCTCCAAAAGCTGCGCTGCTTCGGATTTTAGAAGCGGAAAGGAAAACTTCGTTATCCATTTCGCTTTGCGATAATCGGGAAGCTACTTTCCTTAAACCAAAATGGTGCATCGTGGCTTCCACGATGATGACAGCTCCGTCTACTATGAGGCCAAAATCAATTGCCCCAAGGCTCATCAGATTTGCACTTACTCCGAATATGTTCATTAGCCCCAATGCGAACAACATGGCCAAAGGAATAGCCGAAGCAACGATGAGGCCTGCACGAAAATTTCCAAGGAATAGTACCAGCACAAAAATCACAATCAGGGCACCTTCTATTAAGTTCTTTTCAACGGTTGAAATTGCCCGCTTTACCAGGTCGGTTCGGTCCAGAAATGGTTCTATCGTTACATCATCTGGTAGTGATTTCTGAATATTGATCATTTTCAGTTTGATCTTTTCAACCACTTCAGCGCTATTAGAACCTTTCAGCATCATAACCACGCCTCCCACGGCATCCACCTTCCCATTATAAGTCATTGCGCCGTACCTGACAGCGCTACCGAATTTCACTTCTGCAACATCTTTAATCAGAATAGGTATTCCATTTGGATTTGATTTAACCACAATGTTCTTTACGTCATCAAACGAGCCTATTAAACCAACCCCTCTTATGAAATACGCATTTGGTTTTTTATCAATATAGGCTCCACCGGTATTCTCATTATTATTTTCCAGCGCTGAGAATATTTCCGGAATTGAAACATTCATAGCCAAAAGTCTATCGGGATTGACGGATACCTCGTATTGCTTCAACTGGCCCCCGAAGCTATTAACTTCGGCTATGCCCGGTGTTCCGTAAAGTTGTCGGGCCACAATCCAATCCTGCATAGTTCTCAGATTCATGGAAGTGTATTTACCTTCACTTCCTTTTTTAGGGTGAATGATGTACTGATATACTTCACCCAATCCAGTACTAACAGGAGCCAGTTCTGGTGTTCCAACCCCTTTTGGAATTTTGGTTTCAGCCTCCTTTAGTTTTTCGTTGATTAACTGGCGTGCAAAGTATATATCTACCTTGTCTCTAAACACTATGGTAATGACGGAAAGACCAAATCTTGAAATACTTCTCAATTCTTCAAGGTCTGGCATATTTGCCAGACTTTGCTCAATCGGATAGGTCACGAGTTGCTCCACTTCCTGTCCTGCTAACGTGGGACAAACCGTAATGATCTGAACCTGGTTATTCGTGATATCGGGCACCGCATCAATTGGTAATTTGGATGCACTCCAAATGCCCCAGATGATCAGAACTAGGGTCATCGTAGCAATGACCAGTTTGTTTTTTATACTGAACGCAATGATTTTATCTAACATGTTTTCCTTGTATGGTTTGTTTTTCCATGCATTTTGAATTGCATAATGCAAAATCACACATAGCAGCATGGAGCTATGCGTGAAGAATCAGGATTGAAAAGGGATTAACCTATTTTAGGAGGATGCCAGATTGCAATGTAAGCATCCCGGACGAATAGAGGTTTCGGAATAGTAAATTCAAAACCGGATGGAGCCAGATAGGCTGACGAAACAATGCCTTGATGATACAAAGCACAAATGCTACCGCAACATGAACAAATGCAGAATGGAGAACAATTATCACCGTTGTGATTGTCCGCATCTTGATGATTGCCTGCCGTACTTTCCACCTTCTGGGTATTATTGCAACCTGCATGATCTGTGCAAGGCGCAAAAACAAGCGCCATGAAGTACAGACTGAACAGGAGGGCAAAGAATTTCATCTGCGCAAATATAGTGAAAATGTAGTATGATATACTGTCATCAAGACATTCCCGAATGTTTGAACTATGTTTGAACCAGGCTAAAACAAACAAGGCTTCCAGTTTACTGAAAGCCTTGTCCTTATTGAGTCGGGATGGCGAGATTCGAACTCACGACCCCTTGCACCCCATGCAAGTGCGCTACCGGCCCGCCACACCTAAGGGTAGGCGGGGCGCTACATCCCGAAATGCTGCCAATTTTGTAAAAAGAAAAAGGCCTTCAGAATTCTGAAACATTGAATAAATTAACAACACGAGATTAACTCCGTTGATCTCTGGGAGGGTGGCCTCAACTAAAAGCCTTAAATCGCCAGGCGATTTTGGTCTTTTTTTATTGCCACTTCGCTTGAGCCTCCTTCGTCAGCTCAGACTTGTGGCATAAAAAAAGCCCTTTTTGTCTGCGACAAAAAAGGCTTTTTGTTGGTCGGGATGGCGAGATTCGAACTCACGACCCCTTGCACCCCATGCATAATAGCCGCTGTTTTTCATTTTTATTTTTGCTATTATATTTTTGATTTACTATTAGTTAGCTATTTTGCAATTTATCGATATTTGATTCATTTTAGCCTTTTTTATTCAAAATGTTTGACCTATGTTTGACCCAGAATTCGACTATGGCAAGTGTTAAAGTTGTACTAAAGACGGGCAAGTTACTAAATAATGGGGAGTATCCAATCTACATACGTTTGACCCAAAACCGCAAATCTAGCTATTTAAGTATTGGGGCAAGCTCCAAATTGGAACATTGGGATCTAAAGAAAAGTGCACCCAAGAAAACCCATCCTCTGCATAAACACCTTCAGATTCTCATTGATACGAAGGTAACTGAAGCAAACAAAATGTTGCTGCAAATGGAAACCAATGGAACACAAATGAGTTCTTATGAGCTGAAGCAGAAATCCAGACCGGATAGACGCGCTGCCATTCTCACAGTTGGTGGCTATTTTGATGAAGTAGTTGAACGCCTGGAACACGCCAACCGTGTTGGTTATGCTGATGCTTTTCACAACACCAAAAATAGCCTGATGAACTTCCGCGATCAGCGGGATTTTACATTCTCCGAGGTAACTCCTGCCTTTTTGGTGAAATATGAAGCTTTTCTGAACAGTAAAAATCTGGCGGCTAATAGCATTTTTCTGTACCTCAGAACTTTTAAAACATTGATTAATTATGCCAAAGACGAAGATCGAGTGGGAAAGGATTATAACCCATTTCAGAATATGAGCTTTGCCCAATACAGAAGGGTGAAGACGAGAAAACGGGCACTTCCAAAGGATGATCTTATGAAAATCCTAAATCTGGATATTAAACCAGACAGTAAGGTATTTCATTTCTGGAACTATTTCCGTTTCTCATACCTCTGCTGGGGAATTAACTTCATTGATACAGCTCACTTAACCTGGGATAATATTTCCTATGGCATTTTGCACTATCGTCGTAAAAAGACCGATGATTTATTCCAGATTCCCATATTACCTATGGCCAAGGAAATTCTTGAATATTACCGTGCCCAGCCCTCCCATGAGGACAATAAGTACATCTTCCCTATCCTTAACGAAACCCATACAACTGCGCTAAGCAAATCCTACCGACTTAAAAAGGTGCGCAGCCAATACAACAAAGCACTGGATGAGGTAGCAAAACTTGCAGGCTTGAATATCAATCTTACTTCCTATGTTGCCCGTCACACTTTTGCCAATGTGCTTAAACAAGGCGGTGCCGACAAATCCATGATCCAGGAAGCTATGGGGCATGAGGATATGAAAACGACTGAGATTTACTTGGCGGATTTGGATCCGGAGGTATTGGGAAATGCGGTAAATAATTTGCTGCTCTAGTTTGGCAATTTTCCTTGTTTTATTAATTGCTCATGTATGTAGTTAATTACTTCATCTTTTGAATCTTTTACGAACCCATCCGAATCTTTTGATAATTTCAAAAGCACCAAATATAGGTTCGCTAAAATTGATATTAGTTTTTCAATATTCTGAAATATTATTTTGAATTTAGATTCGAAATTTAAATCTGATACTTCATAATACATTGCACCGTAGTGATCATATTTTGAGAAAAATAGATATGAATCATATATTCGTCCAGTATCACCAATACTTTTATCAGATGCGATCATTTCAAACAATTGAGACGGTCCATATCCTCTTTTAAATTTGGGAACAGGAATACTTCCATCTTTTAAATATGGTTCAAAAAAGAATTCATATTTATCTACAATCGAATTGATCGCGTTTTTTAAATCGTCGTCTGAAATATGATCATGTTTTTGCGCTAATACCAAATAATCTATTGTATTTGTCAAACCATCTGATATGCATCTATTACAAAATTGATAAATTGTTTCATTTCTATCTTTTTCTGCCATTTTTTGGGAATCTTTTTCTTGCTTGCCAAGATTTAGCACAATTAAAGAATCCAATAATGCAGAACGAAGAATTATAGCGATGCCATGGTCTAAATTACGGTTGTGAATTAATAATTCAATAAGCGGGATCAATGATTCAGCAGCTTTATGAAATCTTTCGAATAAACCTGCAGATAACATTTCTACAGGATTCATTGCGTTTTCTCGTAATTTCAAAGATGTCCTTTCGGCATTATGTGAAATAAATCTCAAATTTTCGAGTATATCGTGTGTTTTTTCTTCCATAATACAAAAATAACTAATTGAATTGGGTTAACACGTAACGGATAATTTTAAAACTGACACCCACTATGATGCAATTAGGTCACAAAAAATATGAATCTCGAATAATTCAATTAGGCCTTCTATGTCTTGGGTTAATGGGGTTATAAACTATTCATATTCTATCATTTATATGGCAATTGTTTATTTAGTAGCATTCTTAACTATAATCGCATTATTTTGTACCTAACCTTTGGCTATAGCAGTTTTGGCTATACCCTAGTCTGGATCAATGGCTAAGAAAACGAAAGAAATACCGGAAGAACCGCTGGAGAAGAAGCTTTGGAAGGCTGCCGACAAGCTCCGGAAGAACATGGACGCTGCGGAGTATAAGCACGTGGCTTTGGGGCTCATATTCCTCAAATACATCTCGGATGCATTCGAGGAGCTTTACAACAAACTTTCCGCCGGTGAAGGCGATTTAGAAGGTGCAGACCCTGAAGACAAGAATGAATATGTTGCTGAAAAGGTATTCTATGTGCCTCCGTCCGCCCGTTGGACATGGCTTCAGGGTCGAGCAAAGCTGCCCACAATCGGCAAGGACATAGACGATGCAATGGACGCCATTGAGAAGGATAATCCTTCGTTAAAAGGGGTGCTGCCTAAAGTTTATGCGCAGGAAAAGCTTGATAAAACCAGCCTTGGTGGATTGGTTGATCTGGTTAGTACGGCCACACTTGGCACTAAAGAAGCCCAAAGCAAGGATCTTCTGGGAAGAGTGTTTGAATACTTCCTAGGCGAGTTTGCCCTTGCGGAAGGCAAGAAGGGCGGCCAGTTCTATACGCCAGAGAGTGTGGTAAAGCTGCTGGTTGAAATGTTGGAGCCATTTGAAGGTCGCGTTTTTGACCCTTGCTGCGGCAGCGGAGGCATGTTCGTACAAAGCGAGAAGTTCATCAAACACCACCAGGATTATTACAAGAAAAACAGCGGGAAGAAACTTTCGCTGAACCCTGCTGACCATATTTCCATCTATGGACAAGAAAGCAACCAGACCACCTGGCGCCTAGCTAAAATGAACCTGGCTATTCGCGGAATAGACAGCAGCAACGTAAAGTGGAATAATGAGGGCAGCTTTTTAAACGACGCCCACAAAGACCTGAAGGCCGATTACATCATTGCCAATCCTCCATTCAACGACAGTGACTGGAGTGGCGAATTGTTGCAAAAGGATGCACGCTGGGTTTATGGTATCCCACCCGCAGGGAATGCCAACTACGCTTGGATACAGCATTTCCTGTTTCATTTGTCGGCCAATGGACAAGCAGGGTTTGTGTTGTCCAAGGGTTCGCTAACCACAAATACCAGCAATGAGGGTGAGATTCGCAAGGCACTTATTGAGAACGACTTGATTGACTGCATTGTCAACCTTCCTGCCAAGCTGTTCTTAAACACCCAGATCCCCGCGTGTTTGTGGTTCATGCGAAAAAACAAGCAAAAGCAGAAAGGCAAGATTCTATTCATTGATGCCCGAAATCTAGGGCATCTGATTAACCGAAGAACCAAAGTACTTAGCCCCGAGGATACCCTTAAAGTTGCAGAGACCTATCACAACTGGCGCACCGGAGAAGGGCCATACGAGGACATCGCCGGATTTTGCAAGGCTGTTACCTTTGACGAAGTGAAAGCGCTGAATTATGTTGTAACACCTGGCAGATATGTTGGATTGCCAGATGAGGAAGATGATTTCAACTTCGCAGAACGCTTTGCTTTGTTGAAAGCCGAGTTGGAGAGCCAGATAGCCGAAGAAGAGGCTCTGAACAAACGAATTGCCGAAAACTTAAGTCGAATTCAGTATAAACCTGCTGCTAAGTGAATCAACTACCTGAAAACTATATCGGAATTATTTCAAAGCTTAAGGACCGCATCCGCGCTACCCGGCTAAAGGCGGCATTTGCGGCTAATAAAGAGTTATTGCTGCTTTATTGGGAGCTCGGTCAGGCTATTTTGGAAATGCAGCAATCGGAAGGATGGGGTACCAGAGTTATAGACCGTATTTCGGCAGATTTAAAAGCAGATTTCCCTGACTTTAAAGGCCTGTCTGTGCGCAATTTAACCTATATGGTCACTTTTGCCCGCTTGTTCCCCTTATTTGCGCAGCAGCCTGCTGCGCAAATAGAAGTAATTGATGGTCAATCAGATATAATTACGCAGCAACTTGCTGCCCAATTGCCATGGGGACATATCCAGCTATTGATGGATAAAACCAAGGAGCAGAAAGAACTGGATTTTTATTTAAAGAAATGCCTGGAAAACGGCTGGAGCAGAAACATTCTTGCCGAACAAATTGGGTCTAATTTGTTTAGCCGACAAGGCAAAGCCATTACAAATTTTTCAAACACGCTGCCGGCCTTACAATCTGATCTGGCTGAACAAACACTTAAAAATCCATATTTGTTCGATTTTTTAAGCCTGGGTGAAGAAGCCCGAGAAAGGGATCTAGAGAATGCCTTGATTCAGCATCTCAAAAACTTCATGCTCGAACTTGGGCGTGGATTTGCTTACGTGGGCAGGCAAAAGAATCTGGTAGTAAAAGGAGACGATTTCTTTCTGGATTTGCTTTTCTACAACTACAATCTGCATTGCTTCGTTGTCATCGAATTGAAAGTAGGCGATTTTAAGCCGGAGTACGCCGGAAAACTGAATTTTTATATCAATACGGTAAACGAACAGATAAAAGGCACAGAAGACAAGCCTACCATTGGTGTATTACTTTGTAAAACGCCAAATGAAACCGTGGTGCGATATTCTCTACAAGGCATCGAAAGTCCCATTGGTGTTGCAGAATATGAGTTGGCAAAAGCATTGCCAAAGAAACTGAGAGGTGAAATACCAAGTATAGAAGAACTGGAGGCAGAAATTGAAAGAGAATATGAGGAGTTAAAAAGCCCTGCTGAGAAACGACTTGATTTGCTCAAACAGAAGATTTCGGGATTAAATAAAACAGAAGTTCAAATTGCAATAACACCAGAAATCTTTGATAGCATCTTAAAGTCCAGCATTATACCACTGTTTCAACAATTGCTAGTGCGTTTGGAGGAATTTGAAGCGATGTTCATGAATAAAACATGCTATTGGAGTGGTATAACAAGAAACGTTGAAACCCCTGAAGGAGTAGATGGTATTTGGAATAGCGAGGATTTTAGAAATAGTAACCAACAATTTCAATTTTTCTATTCTTTATGGGGATTTAAAAAGGGCGGAACGGATACTTTTAGCACCAGTTTTCAGCTGCGTTTTATGATTGAACCATATTGGTATGGGCTTGTTCTAGTGAACCACAACAACCACCAACCATTTATTAAAAAGCTATATCCGGAAAATTATTCTAAAAAAGATTTTGATTTCATAAATGAAACCATATCGAATTATTTAATTGATCAAATTGAACATAATGTGGAAATGTTAAAGGATGAAAAGAATGGTTGAGTGGAAAGAATATAAATTTTCAGATTTTGTAGAAATCAATCCAACGGTTTCATTGAAAGGAAGTGAATTGTATTCTTTTGTGGAAATGAAGGATTTAAAGGATGGTAATAAATTTTGCATTCCTAGTGCAACTCGCAAACCATCCAGCGGGGCAAGGTTTCGGGAAGGTGATACGCTTTTCGCAAGAATTACTCCCTGCTTAGAAAATGGCAAAATTTGCCAGGTTAAAGATTTAAATAATGGCATTGGATTTGGCTCCACAGAGTTTCTGGTTTTCAGGGGAAAAGCCAAGGTTTCAAATAATGATTTTGTATTTTATCTTTCTCGCTGGGACGAGGTACGTCAATTTGCAGAAAGTAATTTTGAGGGGACTTCAGGCCGACAAAGAGTACCAAAGAATTGTTTTGACAATTTGCATTTAGAACTTCCTTCTTTTGAAGAACAAACAGCTATTGCCGAAGTTCTCAGCAGCCTGGACGACAAAATAGACCTGCTGCACTGTCAAAATAAAACACTGGAGCAATTGGCTGAAGTGCTTTTCAGGCAGTGGTTTGTGGAGGAGGCGGAGGAGAGTTGGGAAAGAGGCAAATTGGGTGAGTATGTAAATATTGTTTATGGGAAAAACCTGCCTACTAAAAATCTTTTGTCTGAAGGGTACCCAGTTTATGGTGCAAATGGACAAATTGGTTTTTTTGATAGGTATACATTTGAACAGCCTCAAGTTCTTGTTTCTTGTCGAGGGGAGGCTTCCGGAACTGTAAATTTCTCCGTAGAAAAATCTTTTATTACAAATAACTCATTGGTGCTTGATAGAACCAAAAATGAAAAAGTAAGTTTTGAGTTTTTAAAATACTTCTCTTTACAAACGGATTACAATCTATATGTTACAGGTTCAGCACAACCTCAAATTACAATTGAGAGTTTAAATGAAGCGGATTTTCTATTGCCGCCAAATGAAAAACTTGACCAGTTTAATTTATTTGCTGGAGGAATTGAATTGAAAATCACATCCAACACCCAACAAATCCGCACCCTTACAGAGCTGAGAGACAATTTGTTGCCTAAGTTAATAAGTGGGGAAATAAGAACAAAATTGTTTTAATCGAATATGGATAATTTTATTTCACCTAAATATCAAATGTTATTGACAAAGAAAATTATTGCAGAAATTGAAAAAGAATTTCCTACAATAGCAGAAGCAAGTCAGTACATTAAAAAATGGTATATAGAAGGAGATGGATGGAACGGCAATTATGGTAATTTTCAAATTCATACTTATGCTGATGGAGAAATTCACATTGGAAAAACAATTCCAAATATAGACGGAGAAACACTTTTGAAAATTGCTGTTGATTTAGGTATTGAAACCCCTGATTTTATTCCAACTGTCGCTACTTTTAAAAATGATATAAAGTCAGATTATAAAACTGCTTATGCCACATTTGAAAAAGCGATTAAACAAATTGAAACTCATCCTGATATTGCTGTGGGACTAGCCAACTCAGCGTTGGAAAGCATAATCAAGGAAATTTTAAAAGATGAAAGAATAACAACCAAACCGCAGGTGGGAAGGACATTGTATGATTTAACAAGTGATTTACTTAAGGAACTACAGCTCTATCCAGGTTCTGAAATGCCCATTGAAATGAAAAGCATTGGTAGCTCTTTGTTGTCAGCGAATCAAGGCATAGAAAAACTAAGAAGCACCAAAACCAGTATGCACGGAAAAACGGGAGACGAATATGTTATACAAGAAGCAACGTATACTTATTTTATTGTAAATAGTGTTGCTACTGTTGGGTTATTTCTGAATTCATATTATAAGAATTTATTCCCTAAAATTAAAGAAAATAGCGACGAATCAATCGAACTACCGTTCTGAAATGAAATTGATTATAAATAAAATTCGCAGGCAGAATCAACTTGGAGATATTCCATTGTTAATGTAAATAAATGGATTGTTGAACCCCAAAATAATCATATGACACGTATCTGTAATGAAATAATAAGGTATGAGAACGCGGTTTGGAATTATTTAACCGACGTATTCAGGTTTGAATTAAAAGCAGCTGAATTAGGTTTTACCAATGATCTCGTATTTAGAATTACTAAATTTTACAACGGAAGACCACAAAGTTGTGAGGTATATATTTTTAATGATAATGTGAACGAGAATATACGGGGTGCAGATATTGACCTTTTTATTGAGGATGGAAATACTGGGTTATATTATTTTTATATGTTGCAAGCTAAAATAATGAATTGGCAAGGTAGATTTAGGGATATAAAAAGATGGTCTCGTAATGCGCAATATTTAACTTTATTAAGAGCTGCAAGGATTGAAAGTGCTATGCCGCTTTATTTATTTTATAATGGAAAAACTTTGAATAGTACTTTAGGCAGACCCGAATATGGATTATCAATAATTGATGCGGAAGAAATCAGGGCCTTGAGGGCAAGTCAAAGAAGCAACCCAAGTGCGCCAATGGTAACGTTTAATCAATTAATTCCAAGGGGGATGTTGCCATTTGATAGCCTTTTTTGCTATTCTGACCAACCACCTTATTGTGATATACAATCTAATAGAATACCATATGAGAAAATTTATAGAGGATATCCGTATAAGAAAATTAATATAACAAATACTGATACAGGTGATGTAAAAACAGACACAAACAATAATATTTCATCAGACAATCAAAATGAAAAATACATTTCAAGAAATAGAATTATTATCTCCTCATTTAAGCATAAATAAATTCAATTCATGACAAATTCCCATATTAAACCGCCTAGTCTATATGTAGTTCGTTGCAATTATGGCCAATATAGTCCTCAATTTATTAATGGAGGTTATGTAGCCATTGGATGGTTGGATGAAATTGATTTGTCTAAAATTGAAAAAAGAGATGAAATTTATCCTCTATACGAAGAATATCATGAAGAAAAAAATAGCCTGGTTTTGGGTCAACAGGTAGGGCAAATCAACCGATTTCTTTTTGAAATCCAAATTGGTGACTATATTATATCGCAATCAGTCAATAGTGACCATATTCATTATGGAATAATACAGAGCTCCTATTATTATGAACCTAATTCAACAGACGGCTGTCCATTTCCACATAGAAAAAAAGTAAAATGGGTAAATGAGATACCTAGGAATTCTTTCTCCGTGCCATTCCAGAACACAATTCGTTCATCTTTGACCGTTTTTAAAGTCTCGCAATTACAAAACTTTTTTTCAGTGATTGGAGAATCTAAGTATTTAACTAAGAATGAGACCACAGAAAATGTTAATTATCATAGATCAATTCTTAACCGCTTAATGGAACTTGATGCAAAGGAGTTTGAGATCTTAATAACCCACTTATTAGCAGCTATGGGTTTCGAAGGCACGGAACATACCGGAAAACCTGGCGACGGCGGTGTTGATGCAACAGGAGAATTAAACCTTGCGGGAATGGCAAAAGTAAAAATATTTGTACAGGCAAAGAGATACAAACCTGATTCAACCATCAAAGCATCTGATGTCAAGGCCCTTCGGCAGAACATTCCAAGAGATGGTCAAGGGGCATTTATTACTACTGCTAAGTTTGATAATAAATCAAAAGAAATTGCTCTAGATGCAAATTTCCCGAGAATTGGATTAATAAATGGAAATCAATTCGTAGAATTATTGGCAGAACATTGGGAGGATATTCCAACTGAATTCAGAGATAAATTAGGTCTTAAAATCGGATTAATTCCAATTTTATGAAACCCATCAGCGAAAATATTATTGAACAATCAGCAATTGAGATTCTGCAATCTCAGGGTTGGGATTACGCCCTTGGGAAGGAAATCTCGCCGGAAGGGTTGTTCTGTGAACGTGATAGTTTCGGGGATGTTCTGTTACTAAAACGGCTTAGGGAATCAGTAGGGAAGTTGAATCCAACGATTCCTCCAGAGGCTCAGGAAGCAGCAATCCAGAAATTATTGCGGATTGCCTCGCCTGAACTGCTGCACAACAATGAGGAGTTCCATAAGTTGTTGGTGGAGAAAGTAACTGTTTCGTATCATGAAAATGGGTATGAACGAGGTTATGAGGTTGCGCTATTCGATTTTGAAAACCCATCTAACAATCAATTCCTTGCGGTAAACCAATACACAATTATTGAGAAGAACTTCAACAAACGACCGGATATTTTGCTTTTTGTCAATGGCATTCCGTTGGGTGTCATTGAGCTAAAAAATGCAGCAGATGAAAATGCCAGCATTGAAAGTGCCTACAAGCAAATTCAAACCTATAAAGAGGCTATTCCTTCCCTTTTTACTTACAATGCCGTTTGTATTATTTCAGATGGTTTGGAATGTAAAGCCGGGAGCATTTCCGCTGATTTGAGCCGTTATGCAGCCTGGAAAACGGTAGATGGACTGAAAGAGGCATCAAAATTCAGGCCTCAGTTGGAAACAATGGTTTTTGGAATGTTGAATCCTGCTACGTTTCTGGATTTAGTGCGAAATTTTATTGTGTTTGAAAGGACAAAAAAGGAAGATTCAAAAACAGGATTAATTCAGGTACAAACTGTAAAAAAATTGGCTGCATATCACCAATACTACGCAGTGAATAAAGCGGTTCAATCTACAATAGGGGCATCTGGGGAAAATGGCGACAAACGTGGAGGTGTGGTTTGGCATACCCAGGGATCCGGTAAGAGTTTGAGTATGGTTTTTTATTCCGGAAAACTGATTACTTCTCCGGAAATGAGGAACCCTACCATTGTTGTCATTACTGACCGGAATGATCTGGATGATCAGTTATTTGATACATTCGCTGCCTCTGTTCAGCTTTTGCGACAGGAACCTGTGCAAGCAGAAAACCGGGAACATTTGCAACAATTGCTTAAGGTAGCAAGCGGTGGCATAGTTTTTACCACCATTCAAAAGTTTCTACCGGAAGGAAATAAGTCTGTTTATGAGCAATTATCTGATCGAAAAAATATCGTTGTTATCGCTGATGAGGCCCACCGCACCCAATATGGTTTTGAAGCCAAACTTGTAGATGAAAAGGACAAAGAAACCAAAGAGATCATTGGCAAACGTATAGCCTATGGTTTTGCCAAATACATGCGGGATGCCCTTCCAAATGCCACGTACATTGGCTTTACGGGTACTCCCATTGAAGGAACGGATGTAAATACACCCCAGGTTTTTGGCAATTATATTGACCGTTACGATATCAAGGACGCGGTTGATGATGGTGCAACGGTCCGAATTTACTATGAGAGCCGCCTGGCAAAAGTAAATCTGGATGAAGAAGGCCGACGATTAATTGAGGAGTTTGATGAAGACCTGGAACAGGATGAAGAAATAACAGACAGGCAGCGTGCCAAAGCAAAATGGACCAAGCTGGAAGCCATAGTAGGAAATGAGGCACGAGTAAAGAACTTAGCGAAAGATATTGTAGAACATTTTGAAAAGCGTCAATCCGTTTTTGAAGGCAAGGGAATGATTGTAGCAATGAGCCGGAGAATTGCGGCTATGCTTTATAAAGAAATTATTGCACTTCGACCGGAATGGCACGATAAGGATTTGGAAAAAGGGGTTATTAAAGTGGTTATGACAACCAGCAGTGCCGATGGTCCGGAAATTGCCCAATTCCAAACATCCAAAAAGCAACGAAGGGATTTGTCGGACAGAATGAAAGATCCTGATGATCCTTTGAAATTAGTTATTGTGCGTGACATGTGGCTCACCGGCTTCGATGCCCCTTGTCTGAATACCATGTACGTGGATAAACCCATGCGAGGGCATAATCTGATGCAGGCCATTGCCCGGGTAAACAGGGTTTTCAAGGACAAGCCTGGTGGTTTGATTGTAGATTATCTGGGTATTGGAACAGACCTCAAAAAGGCCCTTTCTTTTTATGGTGAAGCCGGCGGGAAGGGCAACCCTGCGGAAAATATTGATAAAGCCTACGCTGTTTTCGCGGAAAAGTTTGAAGTGGTACAGCAGATGTTCAATGAATCTTCCGAGAGTGCAGATTTATTAATGGCAGCGGAACCGGAAGCGTATTATGAAAACAGCTTTAAATTCAATTATCGCCGCTTTTTTCATGTCGCTACTCAGGAAAAAATGTCCATCATTCTCCAGGCCGAGGAGCATATTCTCGGATTGGAAGATGGCAAAGACCGGTTTATCCGTGAGGTGAGCTTGTTGGGGCAGGCCCTTTCATTGTGTGTTACAAAAGCAGAAGTGCAGCCAAAACTGCCCGATATCGCCTTTTTTCAGGCAGTAAAAGCACGACTGATTAAATTTACGTCAGCTGAGGGCAATGGAAGAACCGATCTGGAGATAGAGACAGCGGTTAAACAAATAGTGGATGAAGCGCTGAGTAGCGATCATGTAATCGACATTTTTGAAGCCGCCGGAATGGAGAAACCAGACATCTCCGGCTTGGAAATTCTCTCAGATGATTTTTTGCAGGAAGTGCAGGGAATGCAACATAAGAATCTTGCTTTGGAATTGCTGAAAAAGATTCTGAATAACGAACTAAAAATCAGGGCAAAAACCAATCTGGTAGTAAGTAAAAAGCTGCTTGAAATGCTGGAAGCCGCCATAAAACGGTATCAAAATAACCTGCTGACAACCGCAGAAGTGATTCAAGAACTGATCAACATTGCAAAGCAGATTAAGGAATCTGACAAAGAGGGAGAACGGTTGGGATTGACCCCCGACGAAGTTGCTTTTTACAATGCCCTGGAGGTAAACGATAGCGCGGTGCAGGTTTTAGGGGATGAACAACTGAAAATAATTGCTCGCGAAATAGCAGATAAAATCCGTGCAAATGCAACCATAGACTGGACAATCAGAGAAAGTGCCAGAGCCAAATTGATGGTTTTAGTGCGCCGTACATTGAACAAATATGGTTATCCACCGGATAAACAGCAGAAGGCCATTGATACAGTTTTAAAGCAAGCGGAGATGATGGCGGATAATGTAACTAATGGCATATAATGAAATTTTAAATTAATTCTAATTGACATCATTTTATGTTTAGATTAATGAAGCCAATGAAGGTGAATGGGGTCACAAAATTTTCTTCTAAAATATCACTTTCTGGTTATACATTTTCTGAGATAAAATTCTACGCGAATAGCGACGAAATTGATCCAGACCCACCTTCATTTGCGGCTGAATTTGGCCTTACAGACAATTGGGGCCGTTCTGAGATTATTTATTCTCAATTAGGGATATGTCCATTGGTTACTTCCAATGAGAAACTTTCAGAAATAGTTGAAAAGGAATTAAATAGTTGCCCTTTTGAACTGGACGACCATGGAACCTTTTGGGGTAACAAATTCCCTTATTATCAACTGCTGTCAATAACACTTGAGCAAAAGTTGGCCCCAAATACTGTCCGAGGCTGGTATTTACAGTCATATGCACGCCAGGTTGATTTGCTTCAATTTGCACCTTTAGGCACTTCAAGTGAACCCATTGGCAAAATAGTTTCCAGGATATTTCATACATTAAATCTTGACCGGAGTGAATTTGGAAATAGAAGTAGTCTTGGACAAAGCTTTAATTCAGTGAACTATATCATTGATAAGATAGCTATGCTTCCGGCCCATGCTGTGGCAATAGTAATTTCAATAATGAAATATTGCCAATCTCCAATACTTGCATATTCCCTTGTTTCGCGAATTATTATCGAGGATGAGTTTAATGTAATGATTAATTACATGCGCCCCTACTGGAACGCGAAAATCCTTGACGGTTGCGTAAAACCACGGTTGTTGAAGAAACAATTGGAAATCTCCAAAATATTTGATGAACTTAATGCAATCGAGGAACTACATAGAATCCTATCTATTGGTGAGACCTATTCAGTTGAATTCAAAGCGACCCTTCGAAAAAATACTAAATTCGGAAATATTGAAAAATCCATCGAGGCTAAATCTTTGAAAACCATTGTAGCTTTTCTGAACTGCGACGGCGGTAGATTAATCATCGGAGTGGATGATAATGGAGAGATATGCGGAATAGAAAATGATGGTTTTGAAAACAGCGATAAATTCTTACTTCACCTTGTCAATATTGTTCGTGACCGAATTGAACCCAACATAACAGACCTAATTAAGCCATCAATTCACATTCTTGGCAACAAATCAATTTGCCTAGTGGAATGTAATCCGAGTAACACGCCAGTGAGATTGAAAGGAGATGATGGCGGATTTTACATTCGGAACGGTCCAAGTTCAAGCAGGTTAAAGGAAAGGGATGAAAAAGCATACCTGGACCGCAGATTCAAATGATCCGCTGGCTAATCTCGATTTCTGCGCCATTTGGATGCCCAGCCTTTGCGGCATTGTGTCGCAAAAAATGCCAACAATTGCGACAATAAAAGGAAGATATGTTCACATAAACATTATAATAACAATTACTTACGAAATTTATTTTAGCGAGGAGGGGTGCGCAAATATCCAATTGTACAGATCTTGCTCGCATTTTTACCATTGTAATCCTCCTTTTGTGCTATTATGTAGCAAAATGTATTAAAAAGTCACATTTGTCTCTATTCATTCCCTTTCTGTTCGGAAATCAGTAGTTGTTCGAACAAACAAGCCAATTTTGATCACGTTTTAGAAGAGAAAACAATTCAATGCGCCCATAATAAAAATCATAAAATACAGTAAATCAATGTTTAATAATTCCATTTCCTTTGATTTTCTATGTTTTTGATCCAATTGTGAGCCCTTTCACGTGTTTTTTGATCATATGACAATGCGAAATCGTGAAAAAAGCATGTTTTCGTTGATTTTGTCTCCAATCTGGTAGCATTTTGATACATTATTGATACAAAAAGTATTAAAAACTCACATTTTGGGTACTAAAAGGAGTAATCCAAAATTCGAAGGGTAATAATGCTACCTTTAGTATCACGTTTGTGATATTTTGTGACATATTGTATCACAATTACTGACACATTTTCAGGAACTGTAGCAATATTACACAACCCTTGGTAATATTGCATAAATGGCATGTCAGGGAACGCATTTTGTAGTTAAAAAGGCATGTCAGATGCCATCGATTTTGCCCCTAGTTATGATTTTAGCGATGAAAACTTCATAAAGGTAAAGGATTCCTTATTCAACGAACTGAAAACGGACTTTTTGAAGTGCCTGGAGAGGGCAAGAGACAAGAATTTCGTTTTGGAAAACGAGAGAAAGCTACTTACAGCGCATAAGAAACGGACAGTTGAGATATACGGTAGTATACTTTTACATGATTTTGAGACCTGTTTCAAAACAGGGTCGAAGACAATTCAGCAGCTTATCGCCGATTTTGTGACTTTATACTACAAAAAGAGCTTTGAATGGGCAAAAATGTATCAAATTACTACCATTCAGAACAATTCAGAATTCAAAAAATACGGATCTGAACGTGAATTTGAGCTACTTGTGTTAATGACTGCATGGGCTAAAGAGAACAAGCATTTCGATGGCCAAGCCAATGAGAGCAACAACTGTCCTGTTGATATAACCCGCACTGATGCTGTTCATTACTTCGAAAAACTGGCAGCGTACCAGGCAAAAAAGGAATACGCTGCCTTTATAGAGGCATTTGAAATTGCAAAAGATGTTGAAGATATTGACATACAGGCAAAAGCTACTGGGGAATACACGCTTGCCAGACAAATCCTAGCAATCCGTCATGTTCTTATAGAATTTGGTATGCTTGAAGCTTTTACCAACAATTCAGATATTGCCCGTTTGGTTCATTTGTTTGCGGGCAGAGAAGTTGCAAAGATTGCAAACTCTGCAATCTATGACCGGATGAAGAAACTCAATGCGACGGAAAAGATGGATATGGCCGATTATCATTTTGTGATCCGACACTTTGAAAAATTAAATGCACCTGCCGGAAGCGGAATTGACAATATTATTACCAGGCTTAAAAAGGACATGAAATAAAAATCCATAAAGTTGGGGTACCCCACACCTCCCCCCACCGATAAAAATCGCTAAAATCTTTGTGCTGTAATCAAAAACAGAACATGACAAAATTGATTTTAACAACCCAAGACGAGCTGGAACAAATTGTCCAGGCATCGGTAAGAAAAGTACTAAATGAAACCAACCATGGCAATTCTACTCCAGCAGATCAGTGGTTTAACATAGAACAAGCATCGGATTTCCTTGGTCTTGCTGTACAAACCATTTATCAGAAAGTTTCTGGCCTGGGAATTCCATTTCACAAAAAGGGAAAGAAACTATGGTTCTTGAAAAGTGAATTGGATCAGTGGCTTAAAGATGGCAGGCAGAAAACCCGTCAGGAAATTGAGGATGACATTAAAAGCGGGAGGATCTAATGGATTATTTATCAGCAATGAACTTGCTTTCCGAAGAAATAAAAAAGCAACAGTTGGAATTGAGTGCCTATGCAGAAAAGGAAAACAGCAGTGAGTGGGTCATTGAAAATAAAAATGAATCCATCAGCCGGTTGATAGAATGCTACAACCAATTGTATTTGCCTTTTCCCAATTTGCTGTTGGCTCTAGGTAATGAGATGGAAAGACTTCTGAAAATTGACAAAAACTTGTCCGGTTTTCATATTCTCATTAATAATAAACGGGACTCAGGGTACCCAGGGTTTATTCAATGCAATTGGATTCCATGAACGGAAGAATGACATTTACTCCGGTTTCCAAGAAAAAGACACTGGAAAACTTAACCCAACCTTCGGAGAATTCGGCAGCAATTGCTGAAATACTGCCAAGTCACCAAAACAGTCTTTTAAAAGTTGAATCTGCAAACGCAACAATGCTTGCGGCCAGCAGCAAGCCCACTCCTAAAAAGCTGTGCGGATCATTATGGCACGAAGGTGAACTTTGCATTTTGGTGGCAGACACCAATGTCGGGAAATCAATTTTTGCTGTGCAGGCTGGAAACAATATCAGTTCAGGCAAAATACAACCCTTTTTGAACTGTGAAGCAGAAAAACAACCCGTGTTGTATTTTGACTTTGAACTTTCTGACAAACAATTTCAGCGCCGCTATTCATGTCCTAGCTTTTGCGGTACCCAAACCATCTTGTACAAATTCTCGGATGACTTCCATCGTTCGTCAATAGATCCGGACTTTGCTGAAGTCAGCGATTTTGACACCGTTCTAATGTTGGAAATTGAACAAGCTGTGAGAACCACAGGGGCGAAGGTGCTCATTATTGACAACCTAACATTTCTGAAAACCCAGGCGGTGGATACGGCCAAAGAAGCGCTGCCCTTAATGCAGAAACTTAAATCGCTGAAGTCAAGACTGGGGTTATCAATATTGGTACTTGCTCACACACCGAAAAGGAGTTACATGAACCCAATCTCTAAAAACGACATTGCCGGAAGCAAGCACCTGGCAAACTTTGCTGACAGCATATTCGCCATCGGTGAAAGCAGCCAGGACAAAAGCATTCGTTATATCAAACAATTAAAATCCAGGGAAACTGAAATCGAATACGACAGCGAAAACGTGATTGAGTGCATTATCAGAAAAGATCACAATTATTTGCATTTCGAGCTTCTCCGTTTTGGCCGTGAACGAGACCATTTGAGGCAATCTGAGCCGGAAGAGCTGGAAAGTCAAATCATTTCACTTCATGAATCCAATCCCGAATTGTCTCTTCGCGAATTGGCAGAGTTGGCCGGTACCAATCACATGAAGGTGAAACGGGCGCTAGATCGACATCAGGCGAACAAAGAGAATTTACTGTAACAGGTGTAACGTGTTACAAGTGTTACAGAATTTCTAATCGGAATATATTTCGTAGGTAAAATATAGAAAATCGAATGAATTGAGCTTTTTCGCCACAAACTTGAGTTAAGCGAACATTCAACTATCTATGTATTTCTACTATTATTTGACGAAATACGCTGAATTAGGATAATAGAAGTAACCTCCTGACCCATTTATGGCCATTTAAAATATTTCCATACGGTAACTTAAAATTCAGATTTTCTCCTAAATTGATATGCTAATTTGCTATCTAATCATAAAATAAAATGAAAAAATCAATTGTCATCGTGTTTGCCGGAATGCTCTCCTCATGCGTTTTCGCACAGAAAATCAAAGAAAAAGATGTCCCAGCAGCTGTTAAGGTAGAATTTCAAAAACTTTACCCAACTGCAAAAGAAGTGAAATGGGAAAAAGAGGATGGGAATTACGAGGTGAATTTTGACTTCAACAAGGCTGATTATTCGGTATTAATGAATGAGTCAGGAAGCGTTTTGGAGACAGAAGTTGAAATAGAACTATCCCAATTACCAGCCGGAGTTATCGAATATGTAAAAACCAACTACAACGGACAAAATGTAAAGGAAGCAGCAAAAATTACAGATGCAAACGGTGTAGTAACGTATGAAGCAGAGATTAAAGGAAAAGATTTGATTTTTGATAGTACTGGCAAATTCATTAAAGAATCCAAGGATTGAGTTTTTTTGATTAAGGGATTCCATTGAAAGGATTTTATTTCTAGCATGAAAAAAGTGCTCTTTATATGCCTATTTGTTTGGGCTGTGCAATTCAGCTATGCCCAAACAAATCTTGATTATTATTTAACTATAGCAAAAGCGAATAGCCCATTGATTAACGATAACAACAACTTAACCAAGGTGGCTAAGCTCGAAGCAGAAAGGTTAAAGGCTTTTTATACCCGACCCCAGATCGGCATTACTGCAAGTTATTTATTTTCACCTATCATAAACTTAGATAATACCCAGGCAAAATTTGAGGCAAACACCTCTGGGGCGAACAAATATATTGGCTATGACATGGCAGCTGCAAATGGAGGTCAATATCAGGCCTTGCTCAATTTTTCTCAACCTTTGTTCAATGGTCATAAACTTGAAATAGCAACCCAACAAGCCAATGTGGCAGCTGATATCAATCAGAACAATGCAAAAATCACTGAGCACGACATTGAAAAAGTTGTCACTGACCAATACATTCTGTGTTTACAAGATAGTAAACAAATTGATTTTGCCAATTCAATGATAAATCTGATTTCAGAACAAAAAGATATAGTAAAAAAACTCGTTGAAAGTAGCATATACAAGCAATCTGATTTGTTATTACTTAGCATTGAAAACAAGAATTTAATTATGCAACTTTCAACCTTCAAATCTACATTTAAAAGAGATTTGATGGATTTAAATATACTTTGTGGAATTAGCGATACAACCCTGAAAACACTACAAACCTTGAATCTAATTGTATTGCCCACTGTAGTTAACTCTTCATATATAGAAAAGTACAGATTAGACAGTTTAAACATTGAAGCTTCAAAAAAAACTTTTGAACTAAAATATAAACCTCAGCTAACTGCAATCGCAAATACTGGACTAAATGCTGTTTATGCACCAACAATTCCCAATCGTTTTGGATTGAATGCAGGATTCAATTTTACATATAACTTTTACGATGGTGGGCAAAAAAAAATAAACAGGAATAAAACAGATACTTTATTGCAATCTGTTTCATTTTATAAGGATAAATTCACATTGCAAAATGAAATGCGTAAAATAAAGTTATTTAATGAAATACGGTCAATAAATGAAAGAATTATAATCTCAGAAGATCAACTAAAGGATTATGAAACCTTATTGAATTTGTACAAAAATGAAATTTTATCTGGACAACTTTCAATTATAAACTATATAACGATCCTAAAGAACATGACGACTGTTCAAAGAGACAATTCACTACTTTTATCACAAAAACAATTGTTAATCAATGCCTATAATTACTGGAACTGGTAATCCAATGAGGAATAAAACCGCAATCGTATTGTTTTTCGGTATGTTTTTGTTTGCATGCAGAACAGCTCCGAAGGAAATTGCAGAAACCGAGATCACAAATCCAAAGACATCCGTTGAGGTAACCACTGTGAAATATGGGTCTCTGGATGATGAATTGGTTCTATCTGGAACTACGATTTATCAGAGGCGCAATGCTGTTACTGCTGCAATTCCAGCATATATAACCAAGGTTTATATTAAACTGGGCGATGCCGTTTCCAGAGGTGAGGTATTGTATGAACTGGAATCCAAAGAAAGAAGGTCTCTGGGAAACAGCGGAGTAAAATTAGATACTTCGTTAGTTAATTTTGGGATAATTAAAGTCAGGGCGTCAGCATCGGGCGTGATCAGTACTCTTGATAAACAGCAACCCGGTGATTACGTACTTGAGGGTACATTGCTATGTAGTATAGCGGAGAGTAGTGATTTGACTTTTCAGGTGAATGTTCCCTATGAGTATAGCCAATTCACAAAATCAGGTAGAATATGCCAGATTACGTTACCAGATAACTCAACGCACATGGCTCAATTTACAAGGTCACTCACCTCAATGAATGTGATGGCTCAAACACAAACAGTTCTGGCTAAAACAAATGAAATTCTGTACCTGCCGGAAAATATGATTGTGAAAGTTACTGTAAATAAAGGTTCATCTAGTGATAAGCAAATATTGCCTAAGGAATGCGTGCTCAGTGATGAAATGATGGAAAATTTTTGGGTAATGAAAATAATAAATGATTCTACAGCAATTAAAATTCCTGTTACTATCGGCAATAAAAGCAACAACAGCACAGAAGTTATTACACCCAGATTTGGCCAAACCGACAGAATAATCAGCACCGGCAATTATGGATTGCCTGATACTGCATTTGTAAGAATAAAAAATAGTAAAAATTAGTTTTGAGAAGCGAAAGAAGTTATTTCGATATTTTTAAGAAACCAATTCTTTTTATTGGTTTGTTGTTGCTATTAGCTGGAATATACTCTTACTCGCGGATGCAGACAAATTTGTTTCCGGAAGTTCTATTTCCAAGAATAACTGTAATTGCAGATGCTGGTCAGGTGCCAATTGATAGAATGATGATAACGGTGACCAAACCGCTAGAGAGTGCAGTAAAAAAAGTAAAAGGTGTTACCATTGTAAAATCAAATACCAGCAGAGGTGCTAGCACAATTGATATTTATTTTGATTGGGGTTTGGATATTTACAACCTGAAAACACAACTGGAAAGCCGGATTAATGAAATAAAGAATTTTTTACCACCTGGTGTAAATATAACAGCAGAAGCGATGAATCAATCTGTATTTCCTGTTTATGGTTTGACTCTTGAAAGCAAAACACACAGTCAGGTAGCATTGAGAGACGAGGCCAATCTAATGCTTAGGCCTATTCTATCACAGACAAAAGGGATCTCCAATGTTATTGTAAGGGGTGGAAAAGTAAAAGAGTTTGTGGTAATTCCAGATGCCATAAAAATGTCATCCCTGGGGATGACTCCAACAACAATTATTACCGCGTTCAATAATAATAATTTTGTTTTATCCAACGGATATATGTCTGATTATAAAAGACTTTATCTAAACCTCACAGACACTCGCGTTAATGATATTAATGAACTGGAAAACCTGATTATTAAAAATGACGGAACGCGGGTTGTTAAATTAATTGATATTGCTAAAATTGAAATTCAGGAACAGCAGGAATTTATCAAAATCAATTCAAATGGTGGCAGTGCGGTTTTAATCGACCTTGTAAAACAACCGGGAATAAATTTGATTGATTTTTCTAAAAATGCTGAAGCCAAAGTAAAAGAAATTCAAAAACTACTACCCAAAGGATATGTTTTAAAACCCTATTACAATCAGAGTGCCTTTGTCGGAGACAGCATTCATAGTGTTATCAAGACTATTTACGAAGGTTTGTTTTTAGCCATTATTGTAATGATTCTTTTCCTCCGTTCGTGGAGAGCAAGTTTGGTTGTAATGCTTACAATTCCTGTAACATTGGCATTTACAATCTGCGTCCTCTCAATTGTGGGCATTACAATCAATATTATGTCACTTGGGGCAATAGCTGCGTCTATCGGGCTAATAATAGATGATGCAATAGTTATCGTTGAACAAATTTACCGCGGCCACGAAGAGAATCCTGAAAAAACCAAGTACGTTGTGGTATCAGAATCCATCAGGAATTTATTTCCAGCCATGGTGGGTTCTTCCCTGGCAACCATCGTTATTCACTTTCCATTTCGGCTCATGAGTGGAATGGCAGGTTCATTTTTCAAGGAACTTTCAGACACCATGCAAATAACTATGATTACCTCATTTTTGGTAACATGGCTTTTACTGCCAGTGTTTCACTTGATTATTGGCTATAAATCTTCATTAAAATCACACAAACACAATTCGGCAAAAGCTGAATACAAATTGCGCTGGCTTACGTGGTTTTTCAAAAAACCTGTTATATCTCTCTGTTTAATATTAATACTTGGATTTTCTGCATGGTTTGCATCTACCAAATTGGAAACGGGCTTTTTGCCGGATTTGGATGAGGGCTCAATTGTACTGGATTATTTTTCACCTCCAGGCACAGACTTAAGAGAAACAGACAGATTGTGCAGGGAAATGGAAAAAATAATATTAAAACATCCCGATGTTGAAACGTATTCGAGGCGAACCGGCACTGCAATGTCTTTTCGTTCAGTACAACCGACGGAGGGTGATTATTTGATTCAATTAAAAAAGAACAGAAAGCGCAACACATTTGAGGTAATTTCAGATTTGCGGAATGAAATTGGAGCTTCAGTTCCAGTAATGGATATTTCATTTGGTCAGAGAATATCCGACTTGTTGGGTGATTTAATGAGTACCTCCAAACCAATTGAAATAAAAATATTCGGTGACGATTACCAAATACTCAGGCAATTATCGGCAAAAGCAGAGCCAATAATCCAAAAGATAAAAGGAATTGCAGATGTAAATAACGGGCTGATAACCGCTGGTCCGGTATTAATATTTACACCAGATCAAGAGAAGCTGAATCAATATAAAATTACTTTAACAGATTTCCAAACCCAACTTAGCGCCTATACAGGAGGTGTTCCTTTAGGTATAAATGCGAATATGCCAACCCCTTCACCAGCGCAGGCATCTATGACTGGAGGTATTCAAATCGGGCAATTACAGGATGGGGAACAAATGCGTCGAATTCTAATGCGTTTTACTAATTATGACGATAATGATCTTGAAAAACTAAAAAGGCAGCTTATCTTTTTACCTGATGGTACTACCCGTCCACTTTCATTTTTTTGCACAACAGCCATCACTCCGGGAGAAGTTGAACAAAGGAGAGAAGATTTGAAGTCGGTTATTTCCGTTACTGCTCGTCTTGATAATAGAGATTTAGGCAGTGCTATCAACGAAATTAAAACCAGACTGAATGCTGAATTGCCGTTGCCTAATGGATATAGTATTGTCTATGGTGGCGCTTATGCCGAACAACAGAAATCATTTTCTGAGTTGCTATTAATTTTGGCAATGGCAACCTTATTTGTATTTGGCGTTCTTATGTTTCTTTTTAAGGAATGGATGATTGCAATTCTCATACTCTTCATTTCATTAATGGGAATAAGTGGTTGCATTCTTGCTCTCTATTTTGTTGGAATTCCTTTAAATGTAAGCAGTTATACAGGAATCATCATGATTGTAGGCATTATTGCAGAAAACGCAATATTTACTGTAAATCAATTTAAATCAAACATGAAAACCAGTAATAATGTTGATGAATCAATTAACCATGCCATCGCACTGCGAATCCGTCCAAAGTTGATGACAGCTTTTGGGGCAATTTTGGCATTAATGCCACTAGGCCTTGGTATCGGGCTGGGTGCCCAAATGCAACAACCTTTAGCGGTTGCAGTTATTGGTGGATTTGTGGTAGGACTTCCCATGCTATTGCTGGTTTTCCCAAGTTTTATGCGATTGATTTATTTAAGGAGACAGTAAATTATCAAAAGTTACCTGTGATTGGTCAAATAAGCAGTTTTTAGAGTTGGGTGTCACAATGACTTTCGTTTATGCTTACTAAGTGGAAAGAAACAAAGTTATTGTAAACGTTGAGGAATCTGAAGAATCTACAGGATTTATACAAATTCTATTGTTTAAATTTGCTGAATGAGAATCCTTATAGTTGAAGACGAGAAACTAATCTCTAATGAGGTTTCCAAATATTTGAAACCTGAAGGTTTTAAGTGCGATGTTGCATTTACTTATCTGGAAGCAGAGCAAAAAATAATTTCAAATATATATGACATTGTTCTATTAGATATAACTTTACCCAAAGGAAGCGGGCTTGATTTAATTCCTATCATAAAAAATCAAAATGTCAAGACTGGAATACTCATTATTTCTGCAAAAAATGCCATAGATGACAAAATTAAAGGGCTCGACTCAGGTGCCGATGATTATATTACCAAACCATTTTTTTTAACTGAAATTAACTCCAGGATTAAATCAGTAATCCGGAGGAGGCAGTACGACAATCAACTACTTGTTGAATTTGAGGAAATCACTATTTCACCCGATAATAAAAGCGTATCAGTTAATAATAAACAAGTTCCTGTTACAAAATCCGAATATGATATATTATTTTATTTTATAGTAAACAAAAATCGTCTGGTCACAAAGCAGGCACTAGCAGACCACTTGCTGGGTTCCGCAGGGGATGACTTAAATTCATATGATTTAATTTATTCTCATATTAAAAATCTTAGAAAAAAATTAATTGAAGCAGGCGCCAAAGATTATATCCAAACAATTTATGCAATGGGCTACAAATTTACAAATTTATGAAACTTGTTAAGGCTTATAATAACTATTACTTAAAGATCGTTGCTGCACTTTTAATTGTTGGAAGTGTTGCTATTTTTTTAACATTTAAGGTGCTATTCGAAGAAGAAATACAAGAACAACTGCAATATCAGAAAGAACAACTGCTAAAGAATGATTATAGCTTTATAAATCCTTTGAATAAACTACCCATTGAAGGAATATTTACAGAAATTACCACAAAAAAAGGCAAAGATACTCAATATACAACTACTTACTTTGACCAAACAGAACAACAAAGCATTCCTTTTGAGGAATTAACATTTTATAAACCGATTCAAAATCATTTTATTAAATTTACCATTCGTAAATCATTGGTGGAATTTGACGATTTACTTTACATGCTGATTATTACCATATTATCCATTTTCTTAGTATTTACAGTAGTTTTATATTTTGTCAATCGGGAAATAACAGGAAAACTGTTTGCTCCATTTTTCAACAGTATTGAAAAAATTAAACAAAATGAAACTTTTCTTAGCAGTGCTTTGAATTTACCAGAGACTCCAATTGAGGAGTTTAGTTTGTTGAATGCAGCTCTGAATAAATTTGATGAAAGCCTGAGGAATGAATACAAGAATATAGCCCAGTTTACAGATAATGTATCCCATGAACTGCAAACTCCAATTGCAATACTAAGCAACAGAGTTGAATCCGTTTTAGAAAATGGAGTAGCTGACGATGCAACAAAAAAAGAATTAGCCGATATATTTGAAACAATTCAACAGATTAAGAAGATAAATGAAACATTATTTCTCATGTCCAGACTTGAGAGTAAAAGTTTCAAAGACAACAGTCTATGTGATCTGAATAACTTGATAGAAATTAAAATTCAGGAATATCAGCAATTTGGCTTGCTGAATAATCTAAGAATAGAAAATTTGGGTAGACAAGCATTTGAGGTTCAAATGAATCATGGTCTTGCAATAATATTGATAAACAATTTGTTGAACAATGCAATCAAACATAATATTAATTCAGGATACATAAAAATTGAAACGAGTCCAACAAAAATTGAAATCACCAATACCGGATTGGTTTTGGATAAACCAGCATCGGAAATGCTAACCCGTTTTAAACGGGGAGAATCTGCTATTCAAGGCCTTGGATTGGGACTTTCAATTGTAGATGATATATGCAAACTTTACAGGCTTAAACTGGAATATTCTGAAACAGATTCCATTCATTCCATTAGCATCTCCAAATAGCCATCAAAATTCAGATTCTCTACAAATTCTAACTGTATAATTGGGACAAATTGTCCAAACCTGTTTAATCTGGTATTTTCAATCCCTCTGAATGGCAACATTTTAAATTGTTTTGACTCTGTGTTTAATAAAGATATATGAAACCTGCTTATTTAAAACAGTTTGGACTAATTTAATGCACAAAATCTAAATCAAATCATATATCCAACTGGAAAGATCAAGTTTACAAAAAATATAAAATCCCAATACTAAAGATGAACAATCAAACCAATTCAATGCACAACAAAGTTCCTGAGATAACCATATTTTTCTGGATAATCAAAGTGTTGGGAACTACGGTCGGAGAAACAGCCGCTGATTATCTTTCATTCAACCTAAAACTTGGATTAACAGCCACTTCCATTATTATGGCTGGCATTTTACTTGCTGCGCTAGTTACCCAAATTCGTTACAAAAAATATGTTCCCTGGATATATTGGGTGACTGTTGTACTTATTAGTATTGTAGGTACACTGATTACGGATGACTTGGTAGAAAATTTTGGTATTTCACTGAAAACAACTACTATCCTGTTTGGTTCCGCTTTGGTAGTGACTTTTGTAATTTGGTATAAAAGTGAAAAAACGCTGTCCATACATTCCATTTATACTATTAGAAGAGAAATATTCTATTGGGCAGCCATTTTGTTCACCTTTGCTTTTGGGACAGCCTTTGGCGATTTATTGTCAGAAGGTCTAAATTGGGGTTATGCCATATCGGCTCTCATATTTGCAGGGATAATTGGTTTAGTAATGATTGCGTATTACAAATTCAAACTCAATGCTATTCTTTCTTTTTGGATAGTATATGTTCTTACCCGTCCTTTGGGTGCATCAATGGGTGATTTACTAACTGCTCCTGTTAAAGAAGGTGGTTGGGGGATTGATTCTTCTATAATCAGTACAATTTTCCTGCTAATCATTGTTGGTTTGGTTGTGTATTTGACAAGAAAACAGAACAAAATACTTATGAGGTGAATCTTGTGAGTAGGAAAATTTGATTTCCCCACTCTTATAAATCTTAGCACCAATCAGATCTGTAAATCTGAAAAAGAAAGTATTTACAACCCGTTTGTTCAATATAGTCTGAGGCAAAACCTACTCACTTGGTTTGGTTTTTTATCAATAGTTCTACGACAAGTACAATTCAAAATGTTTGACCTATGTTTGACCTAGGTTTAAACAAACAAGGCTTCCAGATGTCTGAAAGCCTTGTCCTGATTGAGTCGGGATGGCGAGATTCGAACTCACGACCCCTTGCACCCCATGCAAGTGCGCTACCGGGCTGCGCTACATCCCGAAATGCCAGTTTATTGGCTCCCTTTGAACAATTGGGGTTCCAAAGGGGCTGCAAAAATACAATATTCTATTCTTATTCTTATCAAAAAAATATGCTTTCTTTGCTCCCATGTTGTCGCTTATCTCCCTCATCCATAAAATTTCAGTAAGCCTGTTCTTACTTTCTTACATCATTCGCCTGGTGGGTATGCTTGGAAACATTGCCGCCATCCAAAATCTGTATGCCAAAAAATCTATGCGCATGCTGGTAGATATGCTCATCAGCACGGTTTTCCTGGTTACCGGGGTTTACCTGCTGCTGCAACTGCCTTCTGCTATGATTGGCAAATTCCTCATTATCAAAATTGTACTGGTTTTAATCAGTATCCCTGTTGCCATTATCGGCTTCAAAAAGGGCAATAAAATGCTGGCCATCCTGTCTGTACTGCTGCTTGTAGGTGCTTATGGACTGGGTGAAATGAACAAGAAAAACCCTCCCATGCAGGATATAGTGGTAAATGCGGCACAAAGCGATACCGACCTGTTTACCGCGGCCAACTGTGCTACTTGCCACGGTGCAGGCGGAAACCAACCCATGGCCGGTGTTAAAAACCTTACCCAAAGCCAGCTTAGCAGCGATGAAGTGCGCAACATGATTGTAAAAGGCAAAAATGTAATGCCGGGCTATGGCAAAAAATTAAGCCCCGCCCAAATCGATCAGTTGGTGAATTATGTGATGACCCTCAGGGTGTCAAAATAAGCCCTGGGTATTTTCAAACATGCGTTCGTAAAAGCGGATGCATTCCATGTAATTGTTTACCGCCATCCTTTCATTGATGCCATGAATGCCACTTGCATTGGCATTGTTGATACGTAAGGGCACAAAACGGTACACATAGTCCGAGATTTCATAATAATGCTGGCAATCGGTTACGGCTAATACTTGTCCGGGTAAACTTACCACGTTTTCAAAGGTTTGGTGTATAGATTTGCGGATCACATTCCAGCTAAAATCGGTGGTTTTGGTAACCGGACTGGGTTCGGTAAAATCCCAGTGCTTTTCCAATTGTACTCGAGGGTCGTTTACCACCTTTCGTACCTCATCTATAGTGCTTTGCACAGATTCGCCGGGAATAATTCTGAAATTCACCATGGCTTCAGCCACATTGGGCACTACATTGTCTTTCACACCGGCATTGATGCGCGTAGTTACATGCACCGTACTGATAGCGGCAGCGGTTTTTTCATTGCCCCGCATTACCATTTTCACCAATGGACTGGTGGCCCAGAGGTTTGAAAACAGAAGCCTATATCCAAAACCCATCTCGGGTGCACCCTGTTTTAAAAATGCATGCATGGGTTCTGAAAATTTTTCATGAAACCGATGTTTATCAATGCGATTTAAGGCCGCTGTGAGCACCGAGGTGGCATTGTCGGCCTTGGGCATAGAAGAGTGCCCTCCATCCATTTTTACCTTTAACTTAATGCTTACATACCCTTTTTCGGCCAATCCAATCAGGGCAGTGGGCGCTTTAATGCCGGGAACGATGCCTTCCGTTACACCCAGGCCTTCATCCATTATAAAGGCAGTGCGGATTTTTTGGCTTTTCAGGTATTTGGCTATTACCGAAGCGCCTTTGTGTCCGCCCGATTCTTCGTCGTGCCCGAAGGCAAAATATACCCCTCTTTGTAGTTTTTTACCCGCTTTTAAAAACTGTTCCATGGCCTCCAGCAGGGCTATGGCCACCACCTTGTCATCGAGCACACCGCGGCCATAAATGGTATCGTGGTCTACCTTGCCGGCAAAGGGGGCAAATTTCCAGTATTTCAAATCGGCCGAGTCTACCGGAACCACATCCAGATGGGCCAGGTACATGGCAGGCGCATCCTTATTATCGGGTCCCGGAAACTGAAACAGCATGCTGCCTTCCGGAAAAATGGTAACCTTGGCTTTGGCAAAACAAAGGGGGTAGGTTTTGCGCATCCAATCCTGCATGCGGCGCAATTCGGCCATTTTAAATTCCCCATCGCTGAGGTGATCATAAGTTACAGTTTGGAACTGCAGGGCCTGCGAAAAGTGGTTAACAGCGACGGTATCAGCTGCAGGTTTGCCCTCCCATTTAACTTTGGGTTGGGTACTGGTATTTGTAAACGTGATGACAAGCATTGCCATTAGCAATGCCAGTAAAGCCAAACCCAAAAATCGCAGGATTTTGCGCATGTAGATTATTCCTCTATAGAAACAAAAATGGTTTTATACCCGGCAGGTATTTGGGGCGCTACCACTATATTGGTACTGGTAATATCGGTTCCACAACCCTTGCATCTTTCTACACGCACGGAGTAGGTATAGGTTTTTGCAGCCGAGTCAATTTCAATGTTGCGATGAAACGCAGCATTACAGGCCACGGATTTTACTTTAAACCCGACGATGCAATTTTTGCTAAAATCAACGGCATCTAAAGTAGCCGTGCAATTGGTAAAATGGGCTTTTTTAAATTTGGTAAAATCAGAGTCTGAGGCAATAATCAGGGTAGAATCGAATTGCGCATAAATAAAACACTCTTTGAAATCGTACATGCCTACAATTTTTCCGCTGTAGGAACTTTGCAACGAACGGCATTTTTTATTGCAGGCCTGCTGACCAAATACAATTCCAGCCAACACCACAGTGGCCAACACTACTTTTAAACTTTTCATTATTACTGAAACCCGGTGGGCTTTGCCACGCAAGTTAGGCAAAAATTAAAAACAGAAAACGCAAACCCTCGTTTCGGTTAACGCGGGGTAAGTGTTACCTTTAAATCAATATGGCCCGGACCCTCCACGCTAGAGCTGGTGCTGCCCTGTCCGTTTTTAAATTCGATTTTTCGGGTAGCTGCAAACTGTTCTCCATCAATTTCGATGATATTACCAGCGGTATCACAGGTAATTTTGGCTTTTATGGTAGTAGCTGCATCTACGGTTTGACCCAGGTAGGAAAGGTGCCCGAATTTATCGTAGGTATAGCTGGTAATCTCTCTGATTTCGTTATCGCCGCGGGTTACTTTGGTTTTTACTACCAATTGGCCGGCCGCATTGTACAGCAGTTTGGTATCGGTATCGTAGTATTTATCCTGGGCATTTTTAATTACCGGCAAGCCCTCTTTGTTGTATTGGTAGCTGGTTGTATAAACCGTTTCGCCACCCATATCGCTTCGCATAAAATACTCTATCAGTTTAATCTGGCCTTTCTCGTTATAAGTAAAATTCCATCGGTTGTAGCCGGTAGACTTTTTAAGCAATACGCCTTTGGTATCGAATACATACCAAATCGAATCCTGCGAGATGTAGTCGGTTCCGCGTTCTCTTAATTCCAAAAAAAGTCCATCTTTAAAAGCTTTGTAACTCACTTTTTCGCGGCTTTGCAAAACCCAACCTGTATCTGCATGGTAATAACTTTCTACCAGCTTCAATCGGCCGGTTTCGTCGGCAGATCGCAATTCTTTCATAATGGGCTTTTCTTTGCCTTCGCGCACTGCTGTCATGGTTTTGGTTATTACCCCATTTTTGATTGAATAGGTAATCAATGAAGTAGAAGTTTTACCTTCCATTACAATCTTCATTTCACCCTTGCTGTAATCATAACTCACGCTGCGTTCGCGGGTTATTTCCTCCATGGTAAATTTTGAAACCATGCTTACTTTCGCCATATTTTGCAGATTGCTCCAAGGCAAAAAACTCCCCGGGGCCTGCATTTCTTCGTTGTATAAAGTAAGTAAATCCGTTGCCAGTTTTTCGGGGTAATATTTGGCCGTTTCACTGGCTGTGTTCATTTCCTGGGCAGTGGCTGAAAAAATGCTAATGCCACTTAGCAAAACGATAAATAGGAATGGTTTCATCATGTTTCGAAATAATACTTTACTTACCAATTGTTGTACCACAATTTTACAAAATGTGCAATTGACCCTGTAAATGACAGATTTGCGGCAGTAAAATGTGCAGTCATCGCAAAAAAGTCAGCTTTCATCTGAATTGCCCGATTTTTGCTTAGCTTAGATACAGAGTTACGCGAAATGAAACCAGTGTTTAAAAAAATTGCTCTCAGCTTTTTAATTCCAGCCGTTTCGGGCTTGCTCGGCGCCTGGGCTTTCTTCACTTTTGCCGGCAAAACCCCAGCCCAATTCTCATCCGTAAACCCCAATAGCGGCCTTTACCGCAATGTAAGCATGGAAGGTATGCCCGATGGTTTTGTGAAAGCCTCATCGGTAAGCACACCCTGCGTGGTATTTATTAAAAACGAAAGTACTGTGCAGTACAATTCATTTGGCTGGTTTTGGGATTTCGACCCCTTTGGCAGCCGGGGTAAATCTACCAGTACCGGCAGCGGTGTAATTGTAAGCAAAGACGGGTATATCGTTACCAACAACCACGTTATCAGCGGAGCCGAAAACCTTACAGTGGTGCTAAACCAGCAAAAAAAGGAGTACAAGGCCAAAATTATTGGCACCGACCCCTCTACCGATCTGGCCCTTATTAAAATTGAGGCCAAAGACCTTCCCGCCATCACCATGGCCAATAGCGACAACCTACTGGTGGGTGATTGGGTGGTAGCCGTAGGCAATCCGTTTAACCTTACCAGTACTGTTACCGCTGGTATAGTAAGTGCCAAAGGCCGCAATATCAATATTGTGCAAAACCAGTTTCCCATTGAAAGTTTTATTCAAACCGATGCTGCCATTAACCCTGGCAACTCGGGTGGAGCCCTGGTAAACATTGCGGGCGAATTGGTAGGCATCAACACCGCCATTCAAAGCAATACCGGAAGCTACTCAGGCTACGGATTTGCCATTCCCTCCAATATTGTAAGCAAAGTAGTTAAGGATTTTATCGAGTATGGCGAGGTTAAACGCGCTTTTGCCGGTCTCGACATTGCTGATATTACCGGTGAAAAAGCCGAGTCGCTGAAACTGGAGAAAGATGCTGTTATTGTAGCAGATTTATTGGAAGATGGCCCTGCGCAGAAAGCGGGCATTAAAGCCGGCGATATCATTACCAAAATTGATGGCAAACCTGTGGGATCCAAGGCCGTGTTCGATGAAAACCTTGCCTATCGCCGTCCGGGTGATGAAATAAAACTTACGGTTTGGCAAAGCAATACCGAAAAAGAGATTACGCTGAAGTTGATAGATAAAACCAACAATACCGCCCTGATGATGAAAGGGGCTGTAGGTAGCAAAATTTTGGGTGCCGATTTGCAACCCTTGTCCAAAACCGAGCTCAGTAAATTCAACCTCGAAAACGGCATACGGGTCATAAACATTCGCCGCGGGGGATATGTGGATCAGATGAACCTGCCCGATGGTTTTATCATTACCCGTTTCAATGGCAAAGCATATACCGAGGCAGAAGATTTGATCAGTGCCATGGAATCGGCCAGCCGCCGCATTACCATAGAGGGGCTCACCAAAGAAGGTTCGAGGCAAAGTTTCAGCTTTTACACCAATTAACGGGGAGGGCTGTATTAACCTAACTTTGCACCCGCAATATGACCCCATCCATTCCGAAGATTAAGGCAAAGAAATTGCCATGGAAATTGCCGAAAAACTGGTAGGCATCAGCGACCGCTTGCAAATACCCCTGGTTTTTAAAGGCTCTTACCGCAAAGCCAACCGCAGCCGCATAGACAGTTTCACTGGCATTGGAGACGAAAAGGCCCTGGCTATCCTGGCCGAAGTGGGCGAAAAATATGGCATCCCCACAGTTACCGATATCCACGAATCGGGCGAAGCGGCCATGGCTGCAGCTTACGTAGATGTATTGCAGATTCCGGCCTTCCTGTTCCGTCAAACCGACTTGCTGGTGGCAGCCGCCAAAACCGGCAAATGGGTGAACATAAAAAAAGGCCAGTTTGCCGCAGCTGGTGCCATGAAACATGCCATGCAAAAATGCCTGGATAGTGGCAACGACCGTGTTATCCTCACCGACCGGGGCAATAGCTTCGGCTATACCGATTTGGTGGTGGATTTCCGAAACATCCCCGAAATGCAGAAATACGGCGCCCCTGTGGTGATGGATATTACCCATAGCTTACAACAACCCAACCAGGAAAGCGGGGTAACCGGTGGTAAACCCGAACTGATTGAAACCATAGCCAAAGCTGCCATTGCGGTGGGTGCTGATGGATTGTTTATAGAAACACACCCCAATCCGGCCCAGGCCAAAAGCGATGGAGCCAATATGCTTGCGTTGGATAAACTGGAAGAAATGCTCGAAAAACTCATCCGAATCCGGCAGGCCATTCTTTAAAATTTTGTACCACAAAAAAAGGCGACCCAAGGGCCGCCTTTTTTATTGGTTATCATTTCTTATTCCCCTGCTTTGGGTTTCTTAGCCACTTTTTTGGGAATCAATACTACATCCGAAGCATCCAGGTATGACTCTGGTTTAAAGCTGCGGAAGAAGGTTTTACCCAAGGTAGCTTTTTCTACCTGATCGCTGATTACGAAGGTTACATTGGTAAGCTCGTATCCGCCTATGGTAATTTTAGCTACAGTAAATTTATTGCTAGGCAATTTCACATCGCCCACTTTTACTTTTTCACCTTCCAGGAAGCTGCCTTTGTTAATGATTTTGTTTTTAAACCATTCAGCTGCTACCTCGGCAGGTACTGCAGTGTATTTGCCTTGCAGGTCGAAGGCAAATTCGTATGCATCGCCATCATTGAGGGTAGCAGAAAGCAGGTTGGTAGTACCATCTTTGTGGAAAGGTACACGAATGGCATTGGGGTCGGCTGGTTTGGCAGCAGGGGTAGCACCCGGATTTTTGGGATCTGATTTGCCTACATCATTGCCTTTGCCATTCGAGTTATTTTTATCTTTATCCTGATCCACTTTTACGCGGCTGGATAAACCATCGCGGCTGAAACGCACAGTGGTACGGCGGTTTTGCTGATGCTGATACTCATCGCAGGGCACATAGTATTTACCAGACACTACCTTAATTTCGGCCGGTTTGTATGGTTCGTAGTAGCTTTGGATTACGTTTCCGCGGTCATCTTTTACTACAATCATTTTGCGGGTAACACCATCAACATATGGGGTTAATCCGGTAACCTCCTGCCCTTCGCACTTACAATCGTTAATCAATTGGGTTTCACCATACCCTTTTGCGGTAATACGCTTGGGATCGATTTTCCAGGTGCGCACCAGGTAAGCTACAGCACTGTCGGCACGGCGCTGCGCCAGTTTTTCGTTATACTCTACAGATGCACGACAGTCGGTATGTGAACCCAACTCAGCACTGAGGCGGGGGTAACGAATCAATACATCTTTGGCAAACTGATCCAGGATTTTGGCAGCATCCGGACGAATGCGGGCGCTATCCAAATCGTAGAATATAGGCAGGGTAAGCAGTTGGTCGAGTGGGTTTACCAGGCAGAAATCCTGAACCAGTTCAGTACTGAATTTAATGCCCTTGGTGGTGCGGTTTACGGGTTGGCCGCGGAAATAGTATTCCTCTTCAAAAGAAGCAGAAAGCTCGTAGTTAGCCTCTTCCATCAGGGTAGCACGGTAGCGGCCCATGGCATCGGTTTTCAAACGCATTTTGGATGTATCCTTATTATTAGAGATCACAACCAATGCACCTTGCAGAGGCTTTTTGCTATTACAATCGGTAATTACGCCAGTGATGGTAATTATCAGTGGTTTAATATCAAAGCTGTAGATATCATCGTTATTGCGTTTATCGCCGCGGTTAGAGGTGAAGAAACCTTTGTTTTTGTCATTGGTCAGGAAAGTAATACCAAAATCATCTCCACCTGAGTTAATGGGTTCGCGCAGGTTTTCCAATTCAGTCCAAACCTCTACATCTTCGGTAGGTTTCGCTTTAAAAATATCCAAACCACCAATACCAGGCCATCCGTCGGATGCAAAGTACAGGTTGTTATCGTGATCGCTGATATAGGGGAAGTATTCGTCGTTTTCGGTATTGATGGTTGGGCCCAGGTTTACAGGATCGCCCCATGATTTGCTGCGTTTGCTGTAGGTAACTACCCAGATGTCGAATCCACCGTAACCATCGGCGCGGTCGCTGGAGAAATACAGCTTGGTTCCATCGGGGCTAAGTGCAGGGTGGCCATAGCTATGTCCGGTATCGGCTTTGCAAAAATCCAGTGGTTCGCCCAATTCCCAGTCCGTACCTACTTTTTTCATATCGTAGATGAGGCATTTTTCGGTTTTACCGTTAAAGCCCCCGCACTGGGTCATATACATGGTGGTAAAACGATTGTCGTAGGTAATAGGACCATCGTTCCATTTGGTGCTGGTTTTTTTCATGAACACCGGTTTGCCCCATTTCTCTTTGCCTTTGCGGCCGGTTTTTTCAAGGTACCAAACATCGCTCCAGTAGTTCATGGTACCGGCATAAATTCTTTTGGTAGCACCCTCTTCACGGTCGGAAATGAACATCAGAAGGTTGTCTTTTTTGGCCCCGATCATAGGAGCCCAGTCGTTCTGTTTGGTATTGGCAGGTTTAAAGTTTTCTACCACAAAGCGAGAGCTGTCCGGAGTCCAACGCAATGCCAGTTCGCAACCGATTTTTTTATTGATGGCCATCGAATCGCCGGGCACTTCTTCCAGGTACTTGTTATACGCATCAATGGCTTCGCGGTATTTCTCCAGTTTTTTAAGCATATGGGCATGCATCAGCAAAGCCCTGCTGTTTTTAGGGTCTTTTACCAAAACCTTCTCGTACAATTTTTTTGCTTTCTCGTAATCGTTGTTGAGGCGATAACTTTCGGCAGCGTAGAAAATAGCCTCCTGCTTTTGCTGCTTATCTTTAGACTTTTTGGATACCTGCTCAAACATATTTGCAGCTTCTCCGTAATACCCCCAGTTGTACAATTCCATTGCGCGTTTGAATGAGCCCTTTGCGCAGGAGAGAGCAACAATGGAGATGAGTAATAAGCCTAAAAGCTGTTGTGTTTTCTTCAGTATAATACCTGATTTTCTCGTCTTCATCCTATTCGTTCGTGTTATCTGCCAAATAAAACGCTAAATAAAGGATTCCGTTTCAAAGAAAAAAAAGTTATGCTAAAAAAAACCGTAAACCTGTAGTTGGGATTGCCGTTTTGGAGAAATAAACTCCGCATGCTGAACATTAAAAATCACAGGATTACAAGGGCATGCTGCATGCCCCAAATGGAATGATTGCGCTAAAGTTTAGTTATGCTGCACCTTCAGGCGCTTCACAGAAATATTGTCGTTCTGAGATACACGCACCAGATACATGCCATCGGGCAGGTTGGCCACACTCAGATTGAGTGATGCGGCACCTTCACTTACCTGGTACATGGTACTTTGAATTTGGGTACCCAAAATGGTATAGATTTCTACTTTTACCATACCCTTTTCTACGGCAGGCAAGGTAAGCTCCACATTGGAAGAAGCAGGATTAGGCGCAATCCTGAGGTGAATGTCTTCCGCGTGTGCACTGCGGAACCATCCCAGGATAATGATGAATGCTATGGCAATGGTTCTCATACCCTATTAAAGGCAAAGGGCATGCCAGAGTTTTTCTCAGATGTCTAAGCTTTGTTTTATTTTCAGCTTTTCTTTCTCAGTAAACTTGCCGCTGTTGAGCACCGCACGCATGATTCGCAAATAATTGGTTTGCGATTTGAAATAATTCAGAACATCGCGACTTGGGCCAGATAAACGTCCGTTGAAACTCAAAATTCCGTTAAACAGATTCTGCACCAATTGCTCGTTGCAAACATTTAATCTCTGTAAAGCATTCATCGCATTTGTTCTGATTCTGAACTCGTATTTCTCGCTGCACAAATCAATCAATTGGGCGGTGAAAATACCTGCCTGCTCGGGGTATATATCGGTTGAATACTCCAAATAGCGCACTTTTAGCCCCAGGGTAAAACCATCTACATTTTTTATTTTCTCCAGCATTTCCATGCGGCGGGGAATAAATAAGGGGTGATCCCAAATTTTGGTCAGTGCCATCTCTATCAATGCGTAGCTACTGTCAGTAAGGGCTTTTTCAAATATGCCCTGGGTTTGCTCATTTACAGCGGTATTAGCCACCACCGCTTTGCGCACTTCTACGGTGCCGGTGTTATAAGCTTCAATCAAAAACTCGGCATTGGCAACAGGGTCACCGGCCAAAATGCGGGCAATTTCGGCTTTCAGGTTTTTGTAGGTTTCATCCAGGTAAGCGTATTTCAACAAATCGTAGCGCGCACTGTTCATGGGTTTTTTGGCAAGGGCCAAAATTGCGTCATAGCGATCCAGCATAAACTGGGCTTTCTTCATCTGCTGCTTTAACTCATCTTCGCTTTTTTCAAACTCTACTTTCTTTAAAACAAAGCCTCCTTCATCAAACAAGGTAAAAGCCAGTTCCTTGCCAGCGGCATTGGGAATTATTACTTTCTGAAACTGCTTATCCACCATCACCGTTTTGCGGTCTACAGTACCATCGGTATAGTACACCGCAAAATCTATGGGCATTTTAAATATGCCCACGGTGGGGTCTAATTGTTTTACCTGTTCTACGGTGAACTCGGTTCCGGCAGCCGTTTTTTGGCTTGCCACTTTATATTGGGGCTCACCCCCGCGGTAAATCCATTGGTCGAAAAACCAATCCAGGTTCATACCGCAGGCATCGGTCATGGCAGTTTCAAAATCGTGGGTGGTAACGCCCGAAAAATTATGCCGGTTGAGGTAAAGTTGAACACCGCGCCTAAAATTCTCGCGCCCCATTACATGTTGCAACATATAAAGCACCGAGGCCCCTTTAGGGTAATGGCGCGAACTGCCCGACTCACTATTGCGCACGGGCAAACTGTTTTTTTCACCAGCTGCAATGGCTCCGTTCATACTGCCGCGGAACGACCAAAAGGTTTCGTCTGGCCCATAAATAGTGCCTACAAACAAACCCGGGTAAAAAGTAGCAAAGCTTTCCTGCAGCCAGTGGTCGGCATCATTGCGGGCGGTAATCAGGTCGCCAAACCATTGGTGGGTAGCTTCATGTGCATTTACCCCTATGTAATTGCGATCTAAAAAGGCCCGGCTATCTACCCAAAAGAAATCGCCAAACACCGTTGCACTTGTATTTTCCATGGCACCGTACATAAAATCCTGCACCATTACCTGCGAATAAGCGCCCCAGGGATAGGCATAGCCTATTTCATCTTCCAGAAATTCAATAATTTTTTCGCTATACATGCTGCTGGGCTCCAGTCTTTCAGGGTGCTCGGGGTAATACCAGAAATTAATGGGTGTTCCACGGCTGGTTTTGGTGCTTTTAACCGCATATTTATCAATGGCCAGCATCAGCAAGTAACCCGCATGCTGGTGGTTTATTTTATAATGCCAGGTTTTGGTGCCATCCTTATTTTCCTTGTTCTCCAGCATATCGCCGTTAGAAAGCACATTGTAGGCTTTGTCAAAACTCACTACCACTTCGGTAATGAATTTATCACCGCGGTCGTCGATCATCGGAATCCAGTGGCGGTTGTCTATGCCCTGGCCTTGGGTCCAAATCTGGCGGCGGGTTTGGCGCACCGGGTCGGCGGCAGGTGCCTGTTTCCAGCCTATAAAATAAATGCCCTTCTGAGGCAGGGCGGTATAATCAAGCACCAGGCTGTGGTTGCTATTATAGCCATTGGCAATATTGGAATGTATAACTATTCCGGCAGCAATGCTATCGGTTTTAACTGGTTTGCCGTCGAGGGTGGCAGATTTGATATAAATACCCGGTCCATCCAAAAAAATGGTATCTACCTTATCCTGCAGGCAGCGAAAATTATGCGTTACCTTGCCTATCACCTTGCCCAACTCGGGCACAAACGATACCTCCAGCTTCATTTGCTGCACATCTATATTCCGGTTGCGTTCGTGTTTGCCGGGGTCTTCATAGTAGCATTGGATATCCTGCACCTGTGCCGATGTTCCTAATGTAATCAAAACTAAGGCGAAAAGAAGGAGTTGATTTTTCATACAATTCCGCGAAAATACAGAAATAAGGAATTGATTATTCATAAAACTCAACTAAGTGCAGATGTGCATGTACTTCAATAGAATTTTCGCCTTACAAAAAAGCACGGTGACAAATTTGTGACACTCAGCGAACTTTTTTATTTTATTTTTCGTCTGTTACTTAATCCAATCAAAATTTGTCAATTTTCTATGAAAAAACAATTCGTTATTCTCGTTTTCCTTTTATGGTTTATTCCATCAATCTTAAGGAGCCAATGTGCTATTTCCTACAACGGAAACTTGTGTGTAAATAATTCAATAGAATTTACTGGCGCTGCGACGGGAACCACTCACAATTATGATTTTAATACCGAAGGGAGCTCTAGTGGGCAACGAATTGTAAAATTTGCATTTAAAACCCCGGGGAATAAAACAGTAACCTATATAACTACCATAAATGGAAACAAGTGTACAACCACTTTAAATCTGGTAATTAAATCTAGTCCTACAATTCACATTCGAAAACTTACCAAAGATACCCAATGTTTTGAAAATAATCTTTTTTGCCATTTAGATAGCAGCTATAATGTAAATGGTGCTAAAATCACCCGGATTTCTCACGAACCAAATGATGGACAACTATTTGAATTCTACACAGTTAAAATGCCCATTACACCCTGCTTCAGTTATAAAGATCCACGAGGGGGTAAGGTAATAGTTAATTATTCCATAGAAGACGAAAATGGTTGCATTAGTTATGATACCTTTAAAAATTATGGCTTTGTATATCCCAAAATTGGTGCGCGCATTACCCGAACAACGCCAAAAAATCCTGCCTGCGATTCGGTGAATGTATTGGTTACAAATTATTCACTGATTAATCCAAACTTCGTTAAAACCTGCAAATTAAACTGGGGCGACGGAAGCAGTTCTACCGGGGTTGGACCAACCTTTAAACATACATACCTAAAACAAGGTACTTTTAATGCGAATATAATTATTGCCGCTACATTTGGCTGCAGTGATACCTTTAATTTTAATGCCATTGCAACGGTAGTAAAAAGCAAGGTGCGCATCATTTCTAACACCGATTCGGTATGCATTTCTAATCCTACTGTATCTTTTTCACTCGATTCTATTCCAAATGCAGTAACCAATATGGCTTGGAATTTCGGCGACCCCGGAAGTGCAGGAAAAAATGTGGATTCAAAAAATTTTAATACCAGCCATACTTTTAGTAAAATCGGGCCATTTCAGGTAAGTTTTTCATATACCAATCCTATTTGTTCTGTACCCAAGGTTTATGATACCATTCTGGTTTTTGGCCCTTGGAGCAATATCGAAAAGGTAAACAACCGAATGGCTGAATTTGAGGTATTTCAATGTACAAAACAATTGCAAGACAGCATACATTTTAAAAATCTCAGCAATTTTTATCACAACGACAATTCCCCTGCCAATGATGATAGTACAGTATTGGTTTCAGGAAAATTGCAGCATGTTTTTAACAGTAGCCAGTTATCTATAAATCCAAAAAATTATTCGGAATATAAAAACCGCAGTAGTGCGAATATCCAACGAATATGGGACTTTGGGGATATTTATGCAAGTAAGTGTACCACCCATACCAAAACCAATGCTTTTGTGCGCAATAATTGCCGGTTTTCGCGCGATTCTCTTCCTGTGCATTATTATACATCCTGGGAAAATATTATGCTCAAATGGTTTAAAAATGTATCCATGGAAGATGCCGTTTTTGACGAAAATAAAAGGGTTTGTAAAAAATTATTACTCTATCCATCCGACAGTTTTTATATTATCGCCGACACCTTCATTACCGTTCCCCGAAGCATTTCAGACAGTGCCCTTGCCAATCAATCGCCCAATGTTAAAACTAAATTCTATTTACAGGAAAAATATTTTTACAATGGAAAAAGGTATATCAGCGATTATGTAGATGTAAAAATCAACTCCGGTGCCAGTATCACAGCTATCACACCTGCAGGCTCTGCCCAAAGCTATAATGGCCCGAGTACAATTGCACTCAGCCCTGGATATACATTAATTTCAAAAGACACTGTGCATTATTTATTTACCAAGAAAATAGTGTACGACACCTTGCCTTTTGATTTTTATAATATACGCAAAAATAACGGAGATAAACCAGCCATTATTTCCCGCAAAAAATACACATTTTCAGGCGTAAAAGGGGTTGATTATGTGGTAAATTTTAATCGTTACAGAGCCATTTATCTAAGTCGCATTCCATCGGCATACACCGCACGTTTAATTCAAAAAGACCAAGTGAATCCAATGCATTGCGAAAGTGAATCCACAAAACAATTGGTGCTGATGAATGCCGATGCAGGGGGTGTTGGAAGCGGGTTGCGATATACAGGTCAGCTTTGTTTCGGAGGCAGCGAGGCAGGATACGGTGTAACCTTTTTACTGAATGATCTAAAACCGGGTGCCACCTTTAGTGATGTACAAATTAATTTTGATTCGTTTTGCGGTAAAAATAATTTTGTTAAATTAAATGCCCTCGCGCCCGGTGCATTGCCACCCGGCTTACCTTACCGGGGATATCAACTGGATGGCAATTCGCCCAACCGGTTTTCGTATCAATACCCATTATCGGGAATATGCAACAAAACAGGTTGCGCCACCATAGGTATAATTGTAGGCAATGGAGTAAGCAAAAGTGGTAGCAAGCCACTATGCGCCGACACCCAATGGTATGACAGTCTCATTTGTATTGACAATCCGGATGCGCATTTTAACATGGTATCCAGGTTATATAAAAAAGATTTTATGAAAGATTTCGGGTATATGAAAATTTGCAAAAATGATGGTTTGCGAATGCGTCATCCTGCGAATAATAAAACCAAACCTGAATTACTAAATCAAATCACATATACCATTGAAACTATTAATGCAGGTCCGAATTATTCCCTCTACAGCAATCGCTTTGTGCAGGAAGATTATGCATTCAATGTATTTTTAAAAGATTCGGGCCAAGGTAAAATATATGATTATCTGGTGATTTCAAGGGGCGGACAAGACCCTATTTACGATCCTGCCCAAAATAAATGGGTAGAAGGAAAAACCAAATTATTTAAAAAACCCGATACTATTATCACCGCGATTATTTCTAAGTGGGATACATTGGCCGATGTAAGCGGTGCCTGGGATTTTATTCAACCCCAATTATTGGCCCGTGGTTTTGATCCGTTTTCCCTCGATGCTAAAACCCTTGCGCATATGGTGTGGAATGGCAAAGGAACCATTGGCAACCCCGCAACCGGAGCCAAAGGATGTATTGATACAAGTGGGTATGGTAATTTAATTAAATGGCGTTTAAAACCCGCAAATGGATTTAAAAAAATAGTGCATTACCGCGATACAAGTTTATTGCCCGTAGATCAATTTTACGACAGCAGTAAATTAAACCATGAATATATTTTTAAACCCACCTGGAATGGTAAGTACTATGCAAGTCGCGAAATGATTACAAAAAATAATTGCGACGCATACATGCAAATCCCGGTTATAGTGGGCTACGGCAGTGTGGTAACTTTTCCAGATTCTGTAGCTTGTAACAAAGCAGGCAATACGCTTGCAATAAAAATCGACCATCGATATTTTCATCCCGATCCTATTAATTTTGGAACTTGGGATCAAACCGATTACTGGCGAGATAATAACCGAAATTTTGGCCAAAAAAATACCGAACCCCTAACCAAATGGGATTGGAATAAAGCGGATGATAATTTAACCAAACCTCAAACCATTTTTGGGGGAGCACCCTATGGAGGAAGCGGCAACGGAACTCCTTGGGTGCAATTGGGCGGCGGCGGACCCAATGCCCTTTATTATACACAAGACTCTGGCATTTACACTTTCCGCAGTATCAGCGGTGACAGCACCGGCTGCATAGATACCTTTACTGGCAGGGTGTTTATTAGCAAACTCGAAACGCATTTTAATACGTTTATTAGTACCCCTTCCTGCAATTCTATTGTAGAATTTTATGACAGTACCTTGCTATTTGATCCGGCAAAACGTGTTCTGAAAAATGCCGATGGAAGCCCTGCCAGTGGTGATTATATTAAATCATGGTATATAGATTGGGGGGATGGCAAAAACAATTTATATAGCAGGGCTGCAGAAACCGAACCTGGTTTGCCTCCACGCATAACCCACAAGTACACACACAATGGGTGGTATCAAATCAAGTACGCCGTAAATACCAAAAAGGGTTGCACAGATACAGTTGCAAAATGGGTAAAAATACCCGGACCACGTCCTAAATTTAAATTCCAGAAAAACGCAGGATTTGATATTTATATTAATCAATTTGATAGCGTGGAATTTGTAAATACCACCGATTCATTTGGTTCCAAAGCTGCTTTTACCTGGTTTTTTGGTGATGGTAGTTTTAAGAAAACAAACAATTCCATCGTAAAACATGCCTATGCTTTAACCGGCGACTACTATGTTTTTTTACAACAATTTGATTCGCTTAACTATGGAATAATTCATAAATATTGTGATGCTATTTATCCCGATACATTTTCTATGCAACCTATGATTGTGCATGTTTCCACTACAAATCATAGCATTCAAAATACAAAAGAAAATGGCATAACTATATACCCTAATCCCGGTGTAGGAATCTTTCAGTTAAAGGGTTCAGATCTTGAAAAAATTAAAGTATATAGTTTAACAGGTACAGAAATCGGGACCTATCAAAAACGCAATAACAGATTTGACCTAAGCCAACTACCTGCTGGAACTTACATCCTAAAAGGTAACGAAACAAATGGGACTAATTGGCAATTGCGAATGGTATTAATTAAATAAAATGATTTAAATGGTGCGGATTAATATTCTTCGTACCATTTAAATTGTTTTTGTACAATGTTTTTTTTCTCTTTTTGCAAATAATTCAAAAACGCTTTTCCCACAGGAGAATGGTTTTTGCCATGCAGCCATATCAGGCTCCAGGTGGTTTTAATGGGTAAGCCCTTTACCGGAATAATTTGCAACTCGTGGTTGTGCAATTCGTTTTTAATTCCAATTAAAGGCATAATCGAATAGCCCAAACCTGCCAATAAAGCTTGTTTTACCGCTTCATTTGAGGTGAGTTCGATTTTCTTATTCACCGAAATCTGATGCTTTTCTAAAAAATTTTCCATGGTTTGCCGGGTTCCGGAGCCCTTTTCACGAAAAATAATGGGCAAATCACGAAAGATTTCTTTGGCATGCAAAGCCTTCTTGATTTTATATTTAGATGGGCCCACAAAAAATAATTTATTCTGCAATAAATCCAATTTTTCAATATTCATTTTATTGGGCAAAATTGATACCAAGGCAAAATCTACCTCATTTTCTGCCAGGCTTTCAATTACCATATTCTTATTGGTAACATCCATTTGCAATTCTATCCCTGCATTTTTGTTTATAAAATCCGACAAAAAATAAGGCATTACATATTTACCCGTAGATACTACCGAAAGCTTCAGGCGGCCTGCCAGTTGCCCTTTATAAGCCATGGTTTTATAATTGATGGCGTTTACCTGATTGATAATTTGCTCGGCTGCTTCTGCAATTTCATACCCGAAATCGGTAATATAAATCTGTCTTCCCACAACTTCCGTAAGGGGAATATCGAACTGGTCCTGAAAATTTTTGAGCTGAATGGATACCGCAGGCTGGGTTAAGTGCAACTCTTCCGAAGCCTTGGTAACACTCTGAGTTTTCACTATTTTCAGAAATATCTGCAGTTGATTGAGGGTGTAGTTCATAAATTATTTTTATGGTTTACATTACAAAGATAAATAAAAACTTATAATCTAAAGCCCCCAAATTTGCAGCCGCAAACGGCTCTGGTAAGCCTGTTTAATACAAAACCATGAATTTCAACCTGCTACTCGACAATCTCACTAACCCTGCCCTGCTTTTCTTTGTGCTGGGCATTATTGCCGTTTCCTTAAAAAGCGATCTCGAAATTCCACCCAATTCATCCAAATTTATTTCTTTGTATCTCCTGTTTTCCATTGGCTTCAAGGGCGGACAAGAGTTGTCGCACGAGCATTTTACAACCGAAATCGGAATATCCATGCTATTTGGAATAGCCATAAGTGTTTTAATTCCGGTTTACACATTTTTTATACTTCGTACCCGGCTAAATGTATTTGATGCCGGCGCCATAGCTGCTGCATATGGCTCGGTAAGTGCGGTTACCTTTGTTACGGCTACCGCTTTTTTGGAAAGCCAGCAACTGCACTTACATGGGCAGATGGTGGCCATTATGGCTTTGATGGAATCGCCCGCCATTATTATCGGATTGGTTTTAATTTCTGCCTTTAACCGCGAGCAGGATTTAGCCAAATTCAAAATTTCGGAAGTTATCAAACACTCACTTACCAATGGCAGTGTATTGCTCATCATGGGCAGCCTCATCATTGGATACCTTGCCAGCGCCAAGCATGCCGAGGGCATAAAACCCTTTACAAATGATATATTCAAAGGGTTTCTGGCTATTTTTCTATTGGATATGGGCATCTCTACCGGCCGTAAGCTTAAATCTTTCTTTTCATTCGGCATTTTCCCCTTTGCCTTTGCGGTGCTCATACCTCTTTTCAATGGATGCCTTATAGCCGTAATCAGCTCGCTGTTTATGACCGACATTTCCAACCGATTTATCTTTGCTGTGCTGGCAGCCAGCGCCTCGTACATTGCGGTACCCGCTACCATGAAAATGACCGTTCCCCAGGCCAATCCCGGACTATACCTGCCCATGGCCCTGGCCGTAACCTTTCCGGTAAACATTACCCTGGGATTGCCCCTGTACTATTTGATTTTGCAGAATTTGTAGGGAGGTTAAATCCTTTGATTTTTGCGAAATGCTTTTCTAATATGCCGTTTTTTTATCTTCAGATAATAGAGCTTCTCGCTTTTCTTGTAGCGTTTACGAATTTTTGATAAATTAATTTTTGCAACAATGGATGTTTTATCTAAAGAATCTTTGGTGAATGCAATGTAAGTAAAGGGCTTCGGATGTTTGAAGATATAAGTATTTTCGCCTAATTCCGATTTTTCAACTTGTAAAACTGTATCTGTATCCGGGATAAAAAGCACGATGCCATATATTTCATATTTTTTAGGTACTTTTAATAGCAACATTCTTTTTTTATAAAAATATATTATTTTCTTATATGCCGCAAGAGGAACCCGCATTAGCCACTTATATTTATTTCTTTCTATTTTCGATTTTATCGAATCGGCAGGCACTGTAAATTGATTAACCGTGCCCCTGTAGCAGTATCCAATATGTTTCTTGTCAATCCCTGAGTCGAAAACATATACGCTATTATAATTTAAAAAGTAATAAAACACACTGTCAAAACCATTGTTATGATGGATGGTATCATCATAACAATTTTGTTCAATTGACTTAGAATAACTCCTTGAATTTGAACTCCGGATTAATTTAGGAAATTTAATTATACCATTTTTAGGCTTTGGACGGTCTAAATTGATTTTCTCATTTCCACAGTTGCGAACGGTTATATAAATCATCTTTTCTACACTATCATATCGCAAGTATGCATTGTCGGCAGGATACCAAGCCCTATCAAATGTCCATAGTTTAAACCTGCAATCAAACATCCAGGGTGAAAAAGTAATTACCATATCTTTACACTTTGCAATATCCCCTTGTTCGCAAGATGCATTAAACTTGAACATTCCGATTGTTTCCAATTCAAAACCATCCTCTGTAAACATAGGTATTCCAGCTCTTTCAGCCTCATCATTTGTATAAATTTCTGTGATTTGCGGAGTACTTGCACAAACACCACAAGGTTCGAAGTAGGATTTATCGAGTTCAAATTGGGCTCCGCCATTTCCAGTGATTGTGATTCTTCCGTTTTTTATAGGCCAGTACAATATATCTACCCGCCTGTTTTTAGCGCGGCCATATTCGGTGCCATTGCTGTTTAGCGGCGATTTCTCACCCCATATTTTGGTTTTGATGTCAAAAATTCCGGGCTTTAAATTCAATATAGCTGATGTAACAGCCTGCAGCCTTTGTCCTGCCAAATTATAGTTGTAGGCTTCAGATGCTATGCTGTCTGTATGCGCATGAACTTCGATGTATAGGGAATCCTTTGAATGTGCAAGAACCGCAATTAAACTATCCAGTTTTTTTGTTTCACCAGGGTTCAGTGAATACTTATCTACCTCAAAATAAATGGAAGTTCTTCTATCACAAACCTGTGCCTTTAAAATAAAACAGTATAAAATTAAGAGTAAAGCAGCAACGATGCGTTTCTTAAATAATTTTTACTATAGGCTAAACGACAAAAGTAATAAAGTGTTTCAAATTAGGTTGCAACATAAGTTCATTTTCGTAATATTAAGATAGGCAACAAAAATCATCTAGTTAGTTTTAAAACTAATTGTTAAAGCCTTAAACAAAAAAAAGCCCTTGATATTTCAAGGGCTTTTGCGGACCGGACGGGACTCGAACCCGCGACCTCCGCCGTGACAGGGCGGCATTCTAACCAGCTGAACTACCGATCCGTGTTTCTAGAACCTTGCGGTTCTGTCAAACGGACTGCAAAAATAAGTCCTTTTCTTTTTTTTGCAAAGAAAAATTTAATCTTTGGATAAAATAATGCAACAGCCCTTTCCCAGAGAGGGTTCTATGGAATTGCATAAATGAGATCCAACATGCCTCATATACTTTCCCGTTTCCCCTTCAAATGCCGCGTCAGACTTGCTTACTAATCCAATTAATTCGTTCTCCCGTGTAAAAATGCCCTGCCGCTGAAACTCCTGAGTTTTTCTAATAAATTGGCCTTATTCGTCCCAATCTGCTATATTGCAACATGTTACGACTTGCACTACTCACTTTCTTCCTGCACTTTTCAACCCAGATTCTCGCCCAGAACACCGATTCTGTTCCGCTTTATGTGAACTTAAAACCCAATCTCACCGCGGTGAAAGATCAGGACAACCGCAACCTTTGCTCCTATTTTGCAACGACTGCCATTTTAGAGGCCGAAATCAAAAGGGAATACGGCAAAGAGGTAAATCTATCAGAGCAATACATGAATTACCTGGTCAAAATAAACCATATTGGGGATAATCCATTTTCTGAAGAATCTTCTTGCGCGCACAATCTGATGGCTGTGCAGCAGGGGGGGCTATTGTATGAATCTGACATGCCTTACTGCCTTACCTGGTTCAATGCAGGCTTTCCATGCGCCGCAGAAAAGCAAAATGATACCCATTCAAATCCCAATTGCTATTCACAAAATCCTCCATCCAAAGAAGCATTGGCCCGCACGTTCAATCCCGATTTTGATTTCCGGGCAAATTCCATGGTAGATCATTCTAAAATTATTAATCTAATTTCAAAATACAAGCGCCCATTGGTATTTGCTTTTCCTATTACGTATAATGCCCCTAATAACTGGACTGAATCTGGCAGGATATTCTATTCAGATGCGCTTGATTCATTGGATAAATCAAACGGCCAAACGCGCAGCTGGCATATTGCAGTAATTAGTGGCTATGATATAAAAAAACAAGTTCTATTGGTGAGAAACAGCTATGGTATTAGTTGGGGCGATTCGGGCTATGGGTATCTTTCTTTTCAGGATTTCGACAAGTACGGCAGCCACGATGTTTTATATTGCAAATTAAAAAATGATTCAGTGCCTTTACCTGAAGAAAAAATGTTTCTAACCCCAAAAATTGAAAATTTTTCTTTAAAAAATAAAATAACAAAAACACACAATATTGAAATTACTATGCAGGGTAAAATCAGCCAGTTTAACCTGCGCCCTGTAACTGTTCGCAGCTGTTTGATAGCACTTCCGAAAGGTACCAATCCAAACAAGCTCGATACAATCCCCGCCGTATTAGAATTGGATTCTGCGGTACGCGAAACTTACCACGATGTTTCAGTGCGGGCTGTATATGCTTTCATTCCCGAACAAGAAAATAGCCAGCTTATATGGGACAAAAACAACCCTTTAAAACTGACGATTCCTGCCGGAATGGTTTCCTCTAAATCTGTGCAAAATGCTTTGAATAATTCAGAAGTAAATATTTATTTAATGACTTCGGTTTATGTGGTAGATGACAAAAATGGCAAAATTAAGTTGGTACGAAAATTTATTTTAATGGATAAAAAGAAATTGAAATAATTTAATTATTCCTTCATATTTTTTGAACTCATCAACCGCAAAAACACTAAACCCAAAACAGCCGCAAATACACTGCTGAGGAGTACTGCCAGCTTGGCTATGTCTATTAATTTTGGGTCGGTAAAGGCCAGGTTGCTTACAAAAATAGCCATGGTAAAACCAATACCGCCCAGCATACCAGCGCCCAGCAGCATTTTACCATTACTCCCCTCGGGCATGGCTCCAATTTTAAATTTAATGGCCAACATCGATGCCAGGTAAATACCCAGGGGTTTACCAATTACCAAACCTGCAAAAATGCCCAAACCTACAGGTCCGGCTAGATTTTCGAATGCCCCAGGGGCTATATACAATGCCGTATTGGCCAGGGCAAACACTGGAATAACGATATAGTTTACCGGCATTTGCAAACCATGTTCCAGCCTGTGCGAGGGAGATTTTTTTACCCCGGAATGGAAGGGTATGGCAAAGGCAAGCAAAACCCCGGCAAGGGTGGCATGAATACCCGAGTGCAGCATTAAAAACCACAACAACAGCCCAAGTGGTAAATAAATCCATAAGGATAGTACCCGCATTTTTTTCAAAATCACTAAAAAACCAAAAACCCCCAATGCTCCAAGCAGATAGGCCCAGGTAACGCCCTGTCCGTAAAACACTGCAATTACCACAATGGCCCCTAAATCGTCCATAATGGCCAATGCCACCAAAAACACTTTGAGTGCCGGTGGAATGCGATTGCCCAACAAACCAATAACGGCCAGTGCAAAGGCAATATCAGTGGCGGTAGGAATACCTACACCCGAAATGGTTGATACGGATTGAAGGTTTACCAAAGAATACAATAAAGCCGGAGCCAACATGCCCCCAATGGCAGCAATGATTGGCATGGCAGCCTGCCTGCGGTCGCTGAGCTCGCCCACAATTAATTCCCTCTCAATTTCCAAACCCACCAATAAAAAAAATAGGGTCATCAAACCATCGTTGATCCAATCCGTAAGGCTGTGGTATAAATGAAAATTTGGATTTTGAACCCCAATATGTGTATGCCAGAAATTTAACCAGCCGGTGCTATAAGCAGAATTGGCCAAGGCCAATGAAACCAGGGTACATAGCAACAAAATTCCCCCACCCGAACGGCTGATTGCATAAAACTTTCTGAATAAATCTGATAGCTTAAACCTTTCTGTTTTTGGAGCTGACATGGCTGAATGGACAAAAATACAACCTTATCGAATATCTTCGCAGGCCCTTGGCCTCTGCACCTGAAATATATATGCACCGTTGCCTGGAACTGGCTGTTAGAGGCCAGGGACGGGTGGCACCCAATCCTTTGGTAGGCTGTGTATTGGTGCATAATAACGAAATCATATCGGAGGGATGGCACCAAAAATTTGGAGAAAACCATGCCGAAAGAAATGCCATTTTAGCCATTGAAAACGACCCGCGATTGGCCGAATGTACCCTGTATGTGAACCTTGAGCCATGCTCTCATCATGGCAAAACACCCCCTTGCGCAGATTTAATTGTCAGCAGTGGAATAAAAAAAGTGGTAGTAGGGAGCCCCGATCCGCACGAAAAAGTAAACGGCCAGGGCATTGCTAAATTAAGAGCCGCCGGGATTGAGGTAATTGAAAATATATTGCAAAAAGAATGCGATGTATTGAATCATAAATTTATTTATTTTCACCAAAATAAAAAACCCTGGGTAATATTAAAATGGGCCGAATCTGCTGATGGATTTATGGCGCCCGAAAATAAAATACAAACCCAAATCAGCGGAGAATCGGCACGCGTTTTATTGCATAAATGGCGCAGCGAAGAAATGGCCATTGCCGTGGGTGCCGGTACCGTGGAGTTCGACAAACCCAGGCTGGACGTGCGTTATTGGCAGGGTAAAAATCCAATGCGATTTGTGCTGGACGGCAAATTGCGAAACCATTATCCTTACGACGACTCTCCAATTACCGTATTTAATTATTCTAAAAACGAGCAAAAAGAATTAGCCCAATTTGTGCAGATACCTGAAAATGATTCCATCCCTTTTGTGCTCGATTATTTATTTACAAAAAATATTTTAAGCATAATGATAGAAGGTGGGGCCGAAACTTTGCAATCATTTATAGATAGCGATAATTTTAATGAAATTCGCATCATAAAAAGCAAAAATGTGCGATTAGAACATGGCCCAAAAGCCCCTGCAATCGATATTCCCATGGTACATTCCGAAGAACTCGAAAACGATATAATCTATTATTACCACAAAGTATGATTTGGCTATTATTGAGTATAATTTGCAGCACCGGATTATTTTTAACATTTAAATATTTCGGTAAATTTCAGGTACTTATTTTTCCGGCCATTGTATTTAACTATGTCACTTGTTTTATTTGTGGAAATATTCACTTAGGTAACGAAAACCTGTTTTCAACTCCTGTTTGGAATGAGCCTTGGTTGCCGCGAATTGCCTTTTTAGGCATATTTTTTATCAGTACTTTTTATTTCACCGGATTGGGAACAAAAATGGCAGGTGCCGGACCCACATCTGTTGCATCAAAAATGAGTGTGGCATTGCCCGCTTTATATGCCATAATTTTTTGGAATGAAACATTTGGTTGGGTGCAATATGCCGGCATAGCATTGAGTTTGGTTAGTGTGTATTTGGTTACCCCCGACACGCCCGAGGAACACAAAAAACACCGCGCTTTATGGATTTTACTCATTGTATTTCTGGGCTCGGGTATTGTAGATACCGGTTTAAATATTTTTAAACACGATTATAGAAATCAGATTTCCGACCAAAAAATATCCACCATTGTTTTTGGTATGGCAGGCCTCATAGGAATTACAATTCTTGCTCTGCGATATAAACATCATCCATTTGGTAAAAAAGAAATTGCGGGTGGTATTATTTTGGGAATCATTAATTATTTATCACTCATTGCCATGTTTAGTGCCCTGGATGCGTTTAATGGAAAAACCGCCCTGTTTTTTGCTATTAATAATGTGGGCGTGGTGATTTTCAGCACGGTAGCCGCTGTTTTAATATTTAAAGAAGCCATTTACCGCAAAGAAAAACTGGGATTATTATTGGCAGTAATTGCCATTGTATTAATGAATTTTTATGCTGTTTTCTGATACATACCAGGTTCCAAAAGCCGAAAGCCAAGCCAATTTGCGCGAAAAAGGCAGCAAGTTTTTGGCCTATTTATTCCCTGTAAATACCGAAAACGAAATCAAAGAAAAAATTGCCCTGCTGAAAAGCAAATACCCCGATGCCACGCACCATTGCTATGCTTGGGTATTAAACCCCGACAGCTCGGCTCAGCGGAGTACCGATGATGGCGAACCTTCCAATAGTGCAGGCAAACCCATTTTACGCGCTATTATTTCAAAAGGTTTAACCAATATTTTAGTGATAGTGGTGCGATATTTCGGAGGTACACAATTGGGTATTCCGGGTTTAATACAAGCCTATGGAGATGCGGCAAAAGCAGCCCTGGAATTGTGCCCGACTGAAGAAAAATTTATAACCCAAAATTATTTACTAAGTGCCGATTTTACCCAGGAACATGAAATTCACCGCATAATTCAAACCTATAAAGCCACCGTGTTAGATAGCATTTATACCGAAAATGTAACTTATAAATTGGGTGTTAGACGCAGTCTGGCTGCAGAATTTGAGAAAAAATGCAAAGACAATTATTTGCTTGAATTAAAAAGCATTTGAGTTTACATTTGTTTTGAAATATCAATATCGGGGCAGTTATAAAATACCTTAACCTCATCCATACGCCCTCTGAAATAACTTAGCATAAGCAAATTACTGGGATACCATTTGGTTCGGCCAATTTCTATAGGTGTATTAACCAATAGCATGCCCGATGTATTGCCAGTGCTGGATGTGGCTACAATTACCCCATTCAGATACAACTCAATCACACCCGTTTTGCGAATTACATAAGCAACATGCTGCCAGAGATAGGGTTTTAAAAAATTTCCCTTAACTGAACCAAAATCATAAAACCCTGAATTTGCAAAATATCCGTTTACCCGGGATTGAATCTGGGTGCAGTATGTGCTGATACCGCTGCGGGTATTATTGTCCCATTTATTAAAAAATCCGGAATAGGCCGCCGAAGTTGCGATCCCATTGGTAAAGGTATCAAAACCAACTGGAAATAACCATGCCATCACTGCAATTGATTTGCCATCAAAACGGAATGTGTGTGGAATTTCCAAATACGCATTGCTTCCAACTAATTGCATTCCCCATCCATATTTACCCTGGTTAATGGTGGGTACACCATGCAGAATTACTGAATTATTATACCCGGATGAATCAGCAAAATTACCTTCAAACTTTAAATACAAATTTGGTTTGCATACTGTATTTATAGTGGTATCTGCCGGCCCTTTTTTCGAATTAGGTGGACCACAATAGGGCCGGTTGCAGTGAAACAACAGCAATGAGGCAGTTAAAATAAAAGTTGAAATAGAAATATTTCGAGTCATGTTTTTATGCAAAAATAAGATGCCTTACCGCAAATAATAAAAAAAGTCCGGTTACCCGGACTTTTATATCTACCAATAATTTAGTTTTTGAATTATGCTTCGCTGGCTTCGCCGGGTTGAACGGCAAGCACTTCGGCGCCTGTAGCAGTTTTGGCCCTGATTTTTGCCTCAATTTCTTTTAGCATTTCGGGGTTGTCTTCCAGCAATTCTTTTACCGAATCGCGGCCCTGGCCCAATTTGGTGCCTTCATAGCTAAACCATGAACCACTTTTCTGAACCACGCCTGCATCTACGGCAATATCAAGCACTTCACCACTTCGGCTAATGCCTTTTCCGTACATAATATCAAATTCCACCACGCGGAATGGAGGTGCTACTTTGTTTTTAGCCACCTTTACCTTGGTGCGGTTCCCAATCATATCTTCACCATCCTTAATCTGGCCAATGCGGCGGATATCCAATCGCACAGAAGCGTAGAATTTAAGCGCATTACCACCGGTAGTAGTTTCGGGATTGCCAAACATAACCCCAATTTTTTCGCGCAATTGGTTAATGAAAATGGCAATACAACCGGTTTTGCTGATGGTACCGGTAAGTTTTCGCAGCGCCTGACTCATCAAACGGGCTTGCAGACCCATTTTACTATCGCCCATATCACCCTCAATCTCGGCGCGTGGAACCAATGCGGCCACGGAGTCGATAACAATTACATCAATGGCGCCTGAACGGATGAGATTATCGGCAATTTCCAAGCCTTGCTCCCCATCGTCGGGCTGAGATATCAGCAGGTTGGAAGTGTCGATGCCCAGTTTTTCGGCATAAAATTTATCAAAAGCGTGTTCTGCATCTACAAAGGCACAGATACCGCCTTTTTTTTGCGCCTGCGCAATGGTGTGCAGGGCAATTGTGGTTTTACCAGAACTTTCAGGACCATAAATCTCAATAATACGGCCTCTGGGAAAACCGCCAACTCCCAGGGCAAGGTCAAGCCCGAAGGATCCGGTGGAAATTACGTCTACGTTCACAGAACGCGCGTCGTCCATCTTCATCACAACCCCCTTACCGTAAGTCTTTTCAAGTCTTTCGATGGTTTGCTTCAGGGCTTTCAGTTTTTCTTGTTGTTCACTCATAACGTTTCCTTTCTTTAACAAATTTACTTTTGGTTTTTTGATTTTGTACTTGCAAATAAAAAACAAATGTTTAATATATTTGCATGGTGTTGATAATTATTTTAACAATTTATGGAAGATAACCGACCGATTCATACCTGGAAAGAGGACGATAGACCAAGGGAAAAGCTACTTTTAAAAGGGCGTCATAGCCTTAGTGACGCTGAGTTACTGGCTATTATATTAGGCACAGGGTCGAGATATCGCGATGATAATGGCTTCGTAAAATCCAGATCGGCACTAGACCTTGGCAAAGATATTCTGCACGCAGTTGACAATAATCTTATCAATTTAACCAAAACAACAGTAGCTGAGCTCACAAAAGTGAAGGGAATCGGCGAAGCTAAGGCAATTTCCATACTTGCCGCCCTCGAATTAGGGGTGCGTAGAAACTCTTTTGCCACCCAAAAGCCCAAACTTACATGCAGCAAAGATAGTTATATGCTGGTATGCCATATGATTCAGGATTTAACACATGAGGAATTTCATGCCATATTTATAAATAAGGGCAATTATGTTTTAAATGTCAAACGAATGAGCATTGGCGGAAGAAGCGCAACAATCATGGATCCGGGTCAGATTTTTAAGGAGGCGCTTAACCTCAATGCCAGCGGAATCGTACTTTGTCACAATCATCCCTCAGGCACCCTGCGCCCCTCCGATGAGGATATTGCAATTACACGCAAATTAATAGAAGCGGGTTCCTTCCTGGATATCACCATTATAGACCATCTGATTATTTCCAGTCATGGTTACTACAGCTTCGGCGACAACGGAAAAATGAGCAGGGCTTAGGTTTTTGGATATTCTTTAGGTACTCCCTTATTTTTGTGGAGTGAAAAAATTTATCCCTCTGTTTCTCCTTACTGCTTTGCTACTCATATTTATACAAGCCTGTAAAGGCGTGTTGCGAAAAGAATGTAAATCAGACTATGCCAGCGAACAAGGCATTATTACCCGCAAAATTAACGACGGCTGTTATCCAAGTCTCAATTTTCCAGATAACCTCGAAAAACGCTGGGTAATTACCCGAAAATCGAGCTGGGACAGTGCCTGGACCGATTATGAAGATAAATACACCCAAAGCTGTGATACCCCGGTTGTGGATTTTAATACCGAATCGGTTCTGGTATTCTATCATGGTAACGGTCATGGCATTAAAAACGTAAGATCCGTAACCAAAGACGACGGCAAAAAAAACATCCATTACAAAATCACCGACTACGATTGCAATAAAAAACGCGCTGTTACTAAAGAGTATATTGTGAGTTACAACATGGTGGTGATACCTAAAATTCCCGATGGATACAGTGTAACATTCGAAATCAGCGAAGGAAATTAAATGCAGTACCGGTATCTCTTTCTAAGCGCCCTGCTTACCTTGCTCGTTGCCAATGGATGCAGGCGTTGGTTCCATGCCGAATGCCGCAGCGGCTACCAGGTAAACCGGGGCGAAATAGTAATTTCGCTGGTGTACAACTGCCTTGTCTTTGATCCCGACGCCACCGGAGACACAACCGCTTATACCCGCCAAAGCCAGTGGGACTCACTATGGGTAAACCTTGCTGCAAAATATGGAAACGGATGCCCCAAACCCAACATCGACTTCAATACAAACTCGGTACTTACTTATTTCCAACAGTACGAAAACAAGTACAAAATCATCCGCGAAGTCAATTTCGATCACACCAATAAAGAGGTAATTTACACCATTACCCAATTCAGATGCTCCAATGGAAACAGCATGGGGATGAACGAAAATCTGGTGGTGATTCCCAAAATTCCAGCCGGCTACAAAGTGGTTTGGAAAACCGTCACCCACTAGGGTTTTAAACAAATCTGCGACGCACGCTAACAACTGTTAGCATTTTGGTTTTGGAGCCTTAAAAAATTGCCCTTAAATCATTAACTTCGCAGCGAATTATGAACCTCAACACTCGCTATTCCGAAAGATTTGAAGACCGCCATATCGGTCCACGCCAGTCTGACCTGAAAGCCATGCTCGACACAATCGGGGTGGGCAGTTTAGACGGATTAATTGATAAAACCATTCCTGCCGGTATTCGCTTGCCAAAACCCTTGCATACCGGTGCCCCCATGTCTGAGCCAGAGTTTCTGGAAATGCTGAAAGACAAGGCATCACGCAATAAAATCTTTAAAAACTACATCGGTATGGGCTACTACGGTACCCATGTTCCCGGTGTAATTCTCAGAAATATCATGGAAAACCCGGGCTGGTATACCCAATACACCCCTTACCAGGCCGAAATTGCCCAGGGTCGTTTGGAAGCTCTGCTCAACTATCAAACCATGATTATCGACCTTACCGGAATGGAAATCGCCAATGCATCATTGCTCGACGAAGCCACCGCTGCCGCCGAATCCATACACATGTTCCTGGATCTGGCTCCCAAAGGTCAGGGCATGAAATTTTTTGTAGATAACGACATTTTCCCCCAAACCAAAGACGTGCTCATTACCCGCGCCGAACCTATCGGTGTAGAGTTGGTTTTTGGCGATTACAAAACATTCCAACCCGATACCACTTTCTTTGGTGCCATTGTTCAATATCCCAACGATAAAGGTAGTATAGAAGATTACCGCGGTTTTGCTGCCAATTGCAAAGCCCATAATGTAAAAACCTGCTTTATTGCCGATATTCTGGCACTTACTGTTTTAACCCCTCCGGGTGAATTTGGTGCCGATTGTGTTGTAGGTTCAACCCAGCGTTTTGGTGTTCCTATGGGTTTTGGTGGTCCGCACGCCGCTTACATGGCTGCCCGCGACGAGCACAAACGCCACATGCCCGGCCGTATTATCGGGGTGAGTGTAGACCGCCACGGAAACCGCGCCCTGCGCATGGCCTTGCAAACCCGCGAACAGCATATCAAACGCCAGAATGCCACTTCAAACATTTGCACCGCCCAGGTATTGCTGAGCATTATGGCCGGTATGTATGGCACTTACCACGGACCCGATGGATTGAAAAAAATCGCCGGTCGTGTGCATGCCCTTACCAGTGAATTGGCCCGCGGCATTGAAGCTACCTCAGGAGTGTTCAAGGTAGAAAACAAAACCTTCTTCGATACCCTGTATGTGGCAGTACCCAATGCAGGCACAATCAAAGCCCTGGCCACTGCTCAAAACATAAACCTGCGCTATTTCGATGATCAGCATGTGGGTATTTCAATAGATGAAACCACCACCGCTGATGATGTGCATTTATTGCTCGAAATTTTCCGCAAAGCCTGCGACGGTGCCTCTGTATCTGTTTCTGATACTGCCGAAAGCCGTATCCCAGCCGAGTTTGTGCGCCAAAGCAACTTCATGTTGCACCCCGTGTTCAATACCTACCAAAGTGAGCACGAAATGTTGCGCTACATCCGCGGCCTCGAAACCAAAGACCTTAGCCTTTGCCATAGCATGATCAGCCTGGGCAGCTGCACCATGAAACTCAATGCTACCACCGAAATGATTCCGGTAACCTGGCCCGAGTTTAATGCCTTGCACCCTTTTGCACCACTTGAGCAAGCTATCGGATACCTCGAAATAATCAATGAACTGAGCAAAGACCTCTGCGAAATCACCGGTTTTGCCGCTATGAGTCTGCAACCCAACGCAGGTTCTCAAGGCGAATACGCAGGTTTGATGGTAATCCGCGAATACTTCAAAGGCATAGGCCAAAGCCACCGCAACATAGCATTGATTCCAAGCAGTGCGCACGGTACCAACCCTGCCAGCGCCGTTATGGCCGGTATGGAAGTAGTGGTAACCAAATGCGATGAAAACGGAAATATCGACCTGGAAGACCTGCGCAATCAGGCCCAGAAACATAAAGACAACCTGGCTTGCCTGATGGTTACTTACCCAAGTACCCACGGGGTTTTTGAAAGTGCCATTAAAGACATTACCGGCATGATTCACGAGTTTGGCGGTCAGGTATATATGGACGGTGCCAATATGAATGCCCAGGTAGGTTTAACCAGCCCCGGTATGATTGGTGCCGACGTTTGTCACCTTAATCTGCACAAAACCTTCTGCATCCCACACGGGGGTGGTGGACCTGGCATGGGCCCCATTGGCGTGGCTGCCCACCTGGCACCATACCTGCCCGGCCATGCAGTGGTTAAAACCGGTGGAGATAAAGGAATGCACGCAGTAAGTGCTGCTCCCTGGGGCAGTGCCAGCATTCTGCTGATTTCTTATGCCTACATTAAAATGATGGGAGGCGAAGGCCTTACCAATGCTACCAAATATGCCATTCTTAATGCCAACTACATGAAAGCCCGCCTGCAAGGCGAGTATCCAGTATTGTACAGCGGCGAAAACGGTTTTGCAGCCCACGAAATGATTTTGGATACCCGCAAATTCAAAACCTCTGCAGGTGTTGAAGCCGGTGATTTTGCAAAACGTTTGATGGACTATGGTTTCCACGCACCCACCGTTTCTTTCCCTGTTGCTGGTACCCTGATGGTAGAACCCACCGAAAGCGAAAGCAAAGAAGAACTGGATCGTTTCTGCGAAGCCATGCTGGCCATCCGCGAAGAAATCCGCGAAATTGAAGAGGGCAAAGCCGATAAAGAAGACAATGTGCTGAAAATGGCGCCCCATACTGCCATGGAACTGGTAAGCAACAGCTGGTCACACCCCTACAGCCGCGAAAAAGCCGCCTATCCTGCACCCTATGTAGCCGCCAAAAAATTCTGGCCCTCTGTTGCCCGTGTAAACGACACCTATGGCGACAGAAACCTGGTTTGCGCATGCTTGCCCATAGAAGCATACATGGAAAACGCAGCCCAACCAGCTACTGCCTAATCTTATAAAAAAAACATCACAAAAAGCCGGGCCATTGGGCTTGGCTTTTTTATGCCATACAGTTTCTATCCAATCTTCTCCGATCAGCGTTGATGCATGGCAAACCTTTTTACAAAGCAAAACAACTCCGAAGGAGTTCATCACCCAGTTTAAAGCACGTCGCAAAAGCCTAGAACTCCGAAGGAGTTTATTACTCAGTATAAGCCGAGCAGCAAAAGCCAAGAACTCCGAAGGAGTTCATTACTCAGTGCAGGCCGCGCAGCAAAAGCCACAGAACTCAGAAGGAGTTCATTACTCAGTATAAGCTCCGTAGCGAAAGAGAAAGAACTCCGAAGGAGTCCATTACTCAGTATAAGCCAAGCAGCAAAAGCCAAAGAACTCCGAAGGAGTTCATTACTCAGTATAAGCCACGCAGCAAAAGCAAAAGAACTCCGAAGGAGTTCATTAAAGTCTCCCTGTCAAATAAAAAAACTTGCACTTCCCCCTTTTTGTATATATATTAGATAAATAATTTATGCTAATATTTTTATCAATATGAGTACCTACACACAAATTCTTTATCAAATCGTTTTTGCAACCCACAACAGATTACCCGTCTTACACAAATCAAACAGAGACCAACTTTACAAACTCATCTGGAAAATTCTGGAAGACCACAAATGCCATCCGTACTACATAAACGGAGTAGAAGATCATATTCATATCGCAACAGACCTGCATCCTTCAGTCGCATTGTCAAACCTTGTGAAAGACATCAAGGTTATTACCACCAAAGCCATTAAAGAGCATAAGTTATTCCCTCATTTTATCTGCTGGCAGGAAGGCTATGGCGCTTTTACATACAGTATCAAGGATAAAGATAAACTGTTAAAATATATTTTAAATCAGGAAATACACCACCAATCCGATTCTTCCAAAAAAGAATTATTTACACTACTAAATGAGCACCTCGTGCAGTACGATCTCAAATATTTGTATTAACATCACTGCCGGAGGATTTCGCCAATTACCCCTGCTGAGTCCCTATTTTTCCAGGCACTATTTTGTACCTTCGCAGGCCCATGGTGCCCAATTCAAAAACGTATTTCAACTGGTTTCTGTTGTTTTATGCCTTATGGGGTTTCTACACCATGCCCGATTATGGGGTACCCCTGGATGAGTTAACCCAGCGCAGCATTGGCATTGAAAATAACCGTTTCCTTGTTACCGGAAACCCCGGTGGAATAGAAGCCCATGGCCCCTTTGGCCCCGCTTTTGAATCGGTTTCATACCTGCTTGAACAAATTATTTACACCCAACCCATACAGTACAAATTGTACCTGCGGCATATTCTGCTTTTTAGTATTTTTTTATTGGCATTGCGATGTTTTTATTTCATTGGAAAACGCCTGTTTAAAAAACCCAATGTAGCCGGCATCAGCGCCGCATCCCTGGCACTTTATCCACCCTTATTTGTACATACACATATCAATAGCAAAGACAGTTTATTTACCTGCTTGGTAATATTTTCGATATACTTTTTTATTCGTTTTTTTGAATCCAAAAAAATCCCACATCTGGTTTTTACTGCCTTGATGGTAGGGCTAGCTTGCACCCTTCGCATTACAGGCCTGATGCTGCTTTTTGCATTATCCACAGGCCTATTCTTCCGCAAAGAAATCAATGCGAAATCCTTACTAAAATACAATGTCATTTTAATTGCACTTTCACTCACCTTTTTTTACCTGTTTTTTCCCTATTTGTGGTTGCATCCTGTAGAAGGCATTTATCGGATATTTGTATATACAAGTAACAATCCCTGGCCATCAGAAACGCTTTGCGCCGGGCAGTGGATCATTCCCGGACATGCCCCCTGGTGGTATTTGCCGGTATGGATGGGCGTAACAATTCCATTGGTTTCATTGCTGGTTTTTATAATGGGAATATGGCTGGTTTTTACCAATAAAATACTCCGTAGCAATGCCAGTATTCTCATCATTCTACTTACTTTTTTTATTCCATTATTAACCGTAATGGTTTTAAAACCCACGCTATACGATGGGTGGAGGCATTTTCAGTTTTTAATTGTGCCCCTGATTTTAATATCTGGTTTCGGGCTCGAATTTATACTCAAAGGAAAATATACCCGCCTCTACAGTTGGGGCATTGCGGGATATGCGGCCATCACCTTTTTTATGTGGAACCCCTTCGGCTATGTGTATATGAACGAAATTTATGCTGCCACATGCAAACCCAATACTTTTGCCCAGGACTACTGGGGCCTTAGCGCAAAACCCGCCCTTGAGTGGATTGCAAAAACCGATACTGCAGCTAAAATAAATGTGTATTCATTTACCGAATCACCTGCACTGAACAACCTTTACTTGCCCGAAAAAACCCGCAATCGGTTTGCATTTACTTCAAGCACTGATTCGGCAAATTACCGCATAGAGTTGCGTCGTTCTGTGCACTTTGGAAAAAATATAGGAAGTGAGGTTTATAGCATTTGCCCCATGCGCGATACCATATTGCGTATCGAAAAATTGAAATAAATTAATTCAGTATTTCTGCAATTTTCAACCTTACCTCAGCTTCAGTAATGCGCTGCATGCAAGTATTTTCGGCGTGCACACAATGCACCTGATCGCAGGGATTGCACTCCAGCACATGGTGAATAATAGCAGCTTTGGGATTGCGCGGATAAAACACATCCTTAACGCCCGGACCAAACAATCCCAACAATGGGGTTTCCATCACATCGGCAATTTGCATGGGACCGCTTTCGTTGCCGATAAACAGGCTCGCCCTTTTGCACAATTCGGCCAGGTCTAACAAATCAAAATTACGGGTAAATAATACAGCCTTTTGTTGCATCATTTCTGTAATTTTTTGGATTTGATTTTCTTCTTCTTCAATACCTGCAAATACGACTTGCATGCCTTTTTCCTGTATCAGCCAATCGGCTGTGTGGGCAAAGCCTGCATCGGTCCAGCGACGCAATTGGCGGCGTGCCCCGGCATGGATTACGCAGAAATTCGTAAGCCCGTTTTCCGCCACAAATTGGTTTATTTTTTCAATGTTTTTTTCGCTCGGATATAAAGTAGGCTTGCAATTTTCTATGCCGCCCAATACCGGTGCAATAATTTTGTAATTGGTAATGGTTTCGTGCAATTGTTGGCCGCGTTGTTGCATTCTTATTTCGCCCCTATCAAAGCGCAGCCTGGGATAGTAGCGAAAAGTTTTAAAAAGGGTACTCCATGTGCCGCGCAATTCTACCACCATATCGTAGCGCTTATTCCATGCACTTAAATCGGTAAATACCTGATTGATATATGGATTATTTTCCAATAAACCCGCGCTGTATTTTTTGGTTATTACATCAATTTTTGATTCAGGAAAACGCTTTTTTAATAGTTCAAAAACGTGGGTACAGGCAGCCATATCACCAATCTCGTCCCACTTGATACACAAAATGGTATCGGGGTAATATTTTTCAATATCCTTGCCGCTGTTTACCCAGCGCGATACCAGCATATTGCATAAATACAACCATTGTTCGGCGCTTGGAAACCTCATTTATACCTGCCTAAGGGGTGAAATTATGGGGCGCGAAGGACTGGCATCACTCTCTACCGCAGCAAACTGCAGGTTTAAAAAATACAAACCATCCTTGCATTTATCGGGTACAAAAATCAATTCGGTAATGCTGGCATCCATGCGGGGTTTAGCCGGATAATTCCACCACACATGATGGGCCACCAGGGCGCCTTCATCCTCTTCACGGTCCACCGAAGGAAAATCGGTAAGCAAATGCTTAAACCCATGGTCGCGAAAAACACGCAACACTTCCGGTTCAAAATAGGGCGGATTGTTGGCCGACCAATGCATGCTTTTTTTACTGCGGGCATTGGGCATGCTACGCACAATAATGGCATCGGTATTTTGCAGCTCAAGGCCTTTTAAAGCTTCCAGGTTTATTACCTTATCCCCATCTGCCCGCTTGGTTACGGGCAGGGTAATAAGTTGGGCGGTTAAAAAATGCTTTTTAATGCAATTGTTAACGCTTTGGTGCTCTTTGGTAATGTGCCCAATGCATTCGGTATGGGTGCCGTTGCCATGGGGGCAGAAATACACCATATCGCAATTTGCCCCGCTACCCGCCGCCACACTGCCCACAAAACTACCCACCTGAATGGGTTTAATTTCTGCATGCGGAATCTGAAAAGCATTGGGATTGTCGCCCCCGGGCCCAAAGCCCAGCGAAAGATCTACGCCCTTGCTCATATCGGCCCGGTAAGGAACCCCATCAATATCGCAAAAAACAATCACTGTGCGAAGTTAGCGGATATCAATACATTTTGAATTAATTCAAAATTCCTAAAAAAACATAAATAATAAATTTAAAATCACATTTCAATGCCTCTTCTCCCATTCACCGCCTTATCCAGCATGGCCATATATTCATCATGCTCTACCTCATAGGCACCAAATTGCAGCAGGTGGGGATTTAAATATTGGGTATCGAGCAATTGAAAGTTTTGTTCGCGCAAAAAATCCACCAAAAACACCAGGGCCAGTTTGCTGGCATCGCGCACAAAGTGAAACATGCTTTCGCCAAAAAATGCCTTGCCTATCGAAATACCATACAGTCCCCCTGCCAACTCCCCGTTTTGCCATACCTCAAAACTATGGGCAAAGCCCAGCTGATTCATTTCGATATAAGCATCGATAATTTCACCCGAAATCCAGGTATCATCATCCCGGTTATAAGTGCAGGCGTGGATTACGGTTTCAAAATCGCGGTTGATGAAGTACTCAAAATTGCCATTGCGATACAGGCGAGCCAGGTTTTTCGACAATTTAAACCTCTCATCCAGCGGAATAATGCCCCTTACTGCCGGAGTATGCCAGTAAATGGCATTGCCCTGATCGGGGTGGGCCATAGGAAACGCCCCGTTGAGGTAAGCCTGCAGCAATAACTCCGGATTTAGAAACATGGATTTGCAAAAATGCGAAAATCAACGGGAAGTATGTTGTTTTTTTGCACCCGGAATGAGTAAAAACAAAACCCAGAAATTTCTGGAATTCGATGCTTTCGAAAATACCCTCGATTTTACCTACGAAACACAAGGCAAATGGCAGCAGATTTTTGGCAATACCAACCCCATTGTATTAGAGTTGGCATGCGGCAAAGGCGATTATGCCCTGGGCCTGGCGCGTTTGCATCCCGAATTAAATTTTATAGGCATAGATATTAAAGGCAACCGCTTATGGAAAGGCGCCCAAACTGCGCTGGCAGAGGGCTTAAGCAATGTGCGTTTTTTGCGCATTCAAATCGATTTTATTGAAAAATATTTTGCCCAAAACGAGGTTTCTTCCATCTGGATTACCTTCCCCGATCCGCAACCCCAAAAGGAACGCAAGCGTTTATCATCTTCAAAATTTTTAAAAAAATACAGGCAAATTGCACAGCAAAATTGCGATATGAATGTAAAAACCGATAGCGACCTTTTTTACGAAAGTACTTTAGAAACCATTGAATCTGAAGGTTTACCTATCGAAATGAATATTGCAGATGTATATAAAAATCCGGCTTCACCCCAATATTTGTATATACAAACATTTTACGAAAAAATGTGGCTCAAAGAGGGCCGTACCATTAAATACGTAAAATACCGTTTGAATAAATAGCCTTAATGGTAATATTCTGAAGTAAAATCGGCAGGGTAAGATTTTTTCACCACCAGGGTATTTGAAAACGCATCGTGCCAACCACTGTTTTTACCCAAAAAAGAAAACTGCTCGAAGGGTATAGCCCGGCAAAAACTGCGTACAAGGATTTGACCTGCTGTAAGCGGCACCCCTTTTGTACTGATTAGTTTGCAACCCGTAATTAATTTTCCCAAACTGGTTTTGAAAATGGCCTCCTGTAAAAACATAAAAAATACATACAGGGCCAATGAGAATAGGATATCATACAGCCGGTTTGCGGCCAGATCCTCCCAAAATTCTACCATTCCCATAATGCCCGACAAAGCACCCAGGATTAAAACAAAAATAAAGAATGCAATTCTGTCAATAATAAAATTGGCAAATCGAATCCAGGGGGAAACTAAAAAATCGTAGAGGTTCGAGGTCTCTACTGTGTGTTCTTCAAAAATTGTATTTTCTTCCATGCGGTGAAAATACAGAATAAAACTAAATTTTACTTATTGTAGTACCGGTCGCGGTACATAGCCGGGTAAACCACATAAAGCATGAGCATGCGGCTGTATCGGAAAATGAGGGGTAGCATTAGAATAATCCCAATGGGAATGCCATAAATGGCGTATTCGAAAATATTAAATACCGAAAATGCGATGGAAAAAGTTACAATCAATGCCACTATCATGGCGTAGCTCCAATACATAGCCCCAAAGAAAAAACCGGGTTCGGGCTGGTAATCGAGTCCGCAACTATCGCATTTGGTGCGGGTTTCGGAGAATTTGGTAACGTTTAAAATCGAATGGCTGAATACATCACTATTGCCACAACGTGGGCATTTGCACAGAAAAAACGAAACTATACGGGGGCGTGAATGCTTAAGATGCGCCATTTTGCTTTCTGCGGCGACTATTCTTATACCAAACAAAGCCGGCAGTTCCTACCAATACGTATGGCATACTCAGCAAAAACAAAATGCCTTTGTTAATGCCCTTGCCTACAGGTTTGGTGCTTTGAGATTTGCCTTCCATGTTGCTTTTTAAAGCGGTTTTGCACATGGGGCACTGGGCTGCAACATCAGATGCAATAAGCCCTGAGATTACCAGGATTCCGAGAATGGCTAACTTTTTCATATCAGAATGGATAACAAGGCGAAATTAATACATAAACCACAACTCCGGTTACCGAAACATATAACCAAAGCGGAAAAGTCCATTTTGCAATTTTTCTATGCTTCTCAATTTTACCTGTAGTGCTGAAATAAATGGTGTAAAGCACCATGGGAAGGATTACTGCGGCTAATAAAATATGGGTAAGCAGTATGGTGCGGTAAATGGTTTTCATCACCCCCTCGTGGCAATAAGGGGTAGAAGGCATAACCATATGATACAGCACATAGCTCACTAAAAAACAAGCCGAAAGGGCAAAGGCGCCCAGCATTAAACTTTGGTGTAGGGCTTTATTTTTACTGCGTTTAATGGCCACATACCCTGCAATGAGCAGAATGGATACCAATGAGTTTAAAATAGCATTTACAAGCGGCAGATTGCGTGCAAAGTAGGCATTGGGCCGGTAATCCTCGGGCAATACCTGTAAAAAGGTAACAACAGCCGGTACAGCCAGCGAAATGCCCACTACCAGCCAAAAGAAATTTTTATCGCTTATCCATGTCTTGCTCACGGTACTCATACATCAGGTTCTCTATATCTTCTTTTATGCGTTTAAATGCCTGCCAGTTTTCTTTCTGGTTTTTGCCGCCACTTGGCAGAATGCTGCGGATATACCTTTCGCGGTCTATAATTACCACTTTGTCATCGTGAATAAAATCCTGGCCCTTTTGCTCGGTGGCCAGCATCAGGTCGTTGATGGCCCAGTCGTAAATTTCTTTTTTACTGCCCGTGCAAAACTGCCAGTGAAATTTACCTGCATGAAACCTTTCGGCATATTGGCGCAATACGGGCACCGAATCATTTTCGGGGTCAATGGATACCGACAGGAACCTGATTTTATTCAGGCGGCCAAATTCTGCAGCCACAGCCTCAATTTGTCCGTTCATTTTAGGGCAAACCTCGGGGCAGCTGGCAAAAAAGATGCTGGCTACGATAATGCAGGAGTCGAAATCATCCAGGGTAACGCGCTGCCCAAACTGATCTTTGAGTACAATATTGCTTACCTGGTGGGTGGCTTTGGTTTTATCGGGGCCGGTATAGCCTACACTGTAGTAATCGAGCTTTTTATGCACCCATTGGGCCCGGGCCACAAATACTACGAAGGTTACGGGTATAATGATAAGGGCCGCTATTGCGGCCACTTTTATCAATTTCTTTCCTGAAGACATGGTAGGTTTAGCGGGCCAGTGAGATGGCGTTTCCTTCGTAAAGGAGACCCATAACCAAACCAACAATAAACAGGGTTGGCACCAAAATAGCCAATGCCAGGGTAATTTTTTCTTGTTTCATGTGCATAAAGGCCCCAACAATGAAGTAGGCTTTTACGATACCCATGAATATGAAGATGATATTTCTGGCCATGTGCACCGATTCGGAGGTCATGGTGAAATACAGTATAAAGTCTAAGATGGTAATGCCCAACAGGATCCAAAAGGTTCTCCACAGTTCTTTGGTACCATGGCTTTCGGTATGAGGAACGTAATTAATTGCGTCGTATTCTCCGGGTTTGGTATAGAAATCCATTGTGATTAGCTTTTTAGGTTGAACTTAGATTAGGTAGAAGAAGGTAAATACGAATACCCATACAAGATCTACAAAGTGCCAGTATAAACCGGTTTTTTCAATCATTTCGTAGTGGCCACGGCGTTCGAATACACCACGGGCAGCCATAATGGTAATAACGATATTGGCTACAACCCCGGTAAATACGTGGAATCCGTGGAATCCGGTAACGATAAAGAACAGGGCGGCAAAAGGAACAGGCCCTGCAGTGCGCATATTTTCTTCCCACTCAAAGTGGCTGCCAAACGATAGTTTTTTAAACACCTCGTGGCCTTCAGGGGTAATTCCAAAACGGTTGCCATGCAATGTAGCACCCTCACCGATGAACATATACCATTCCCAGGCCTGACAGCTCAGGAACATAATACCACCGATTACAGTCATCACCATGTATTTTACTACATCGGCTTTGTTTTTGCGATGGCCTGCTTCTACTGCCAACACCATGGTTACAGAACTGGCAATCAAAATAAAGGTCATCACAGACACAAACAGCAATGGCAAGTGCATGCCGTGCATGAAAGGAAAGTGGTTAAAAATTGCCGCTGGTTCTGGCCATTTGGTTACTACTGCGGTTTGTACATTACTAAAACGTTGCGCACCATATTGAACCAATAGGCTCGAAAAGGTAAATGCATCGGAAAGTAATAACAACCACATCATGAGTTTTCCGTAACTCACATTGAACGGAGACCGTCCCCCGGCCCAAACCGGTTGGTTTTCGAATGTTGCTTCTGAATGGTTAGCCATTGAAAAAAATTACCGTGCGAAATAAAGGAATAAATACAAATAAATCCATAGCAAGCCAACAAAATGCCAATATGTGTGGGTAACTGACATTAAAGTCATCTCTTTTTTATGCACCCTGAATTTATAGGCACGGCCCAAAGTCACCGCCAGCAGTATGATTCCGCCAACTACATGCAATGCATGCAACATGGTAATTACCCATAAATAACTTGCAGAAATATCTTCGGGGCGCGCATTTACAAACGTTAGTCCTACGCTTACCAATTGGCGCCATCCCATGTATTGAAATACACAAAATACAATACCCAATACCAGGGTTATGCCTAAAAATAATTTATTTTTTTCGAGCTCGTCCTCTTTGGCAGCGCGGTGTGCAATGTATATAGTAATACTGCTCACCACCGCCGTTATCAGGCTGTAAAGGAAATACACCGGCATGTCAAATGCGGTCCACAAATTTTTAGATTCAGCATCGGGTTTGTGCACGATAAATGCACTTACGATGGCGGCAAAAAACATACAGCTTGCCAGCATAAAAAGCCAAATATTGAGCTTCGCCGGCGCTATTCTGTAGTTTTCCTTGTTGAGTTTAAAGGAAGATGGCGACATGGTTTTGTTCATTTTTTTCTTTTTTTTAAAACAGTATATAGGCTAAAAATACCAGCGGTGTGTACAGAAATGAAGCATAGAGCAACTTTCTGGCATCGGGTATTTCCAGGGATTTAAATAGTTGGAAAGATTTAAAGCAAAAATAAATACTTGCGGGGATAATAATAATTAATGCATACTTACCTGCAAGTCCGTAATAAATGGGCATCATACTTACCAAACCCAAAATTACCGAGTAAATTAATATCTGGTAGGCACTGCGTTTATCGCGGCCACCCAATGAGGGCAGCAACCAATACCCCGCCTTTTGGTAATCGTCGTGCAGCAGCCAGGCTATTGCCCAGAAGTGCGGAAATTGCCAGAAAAACTGCACCAAAAACAACATAATGCCAGGCTGATCTATAGTACCTACCGCGGCGGTATAACCAATTAACGGGGGCAATGCTCCTGGAAAAGCGCCTACCATTACAGCTAATGGACTTACCTGTTTCATAGGCGTATATACAAATACATATAAAAACAGTGAAATAAGGCCAATGAGCATGGAAGTAAAATTAGTGGTAAAACCAAGCAGGGCTACCCCTAAAATACCTGTACTCAAACAAAAAATACGGGCATTTTCGATAGAAATTCGGCCTTCTACAATAGGGCGATTGCTGGTGCGCTGCATTTTGCCATCATTTTCCTTTTCTATCATCTGGTTAAGTCCGTTTGAGGCAAACACTATCAGCATGCCACCCACAAAAACCCCGATAAACTCAAGCAGTCTGAACTCTTCCGTCCACACGTTGGGATTATTGAGCTTGCAACCCAAAATATAGCCAAACGCCGAAGTAGCCACCACCGTGGATGTAAGGCGAAATTTTACCAGCTGTCCGTAATTTCTCAGTATCTCTTTCACAGTTTTATATTAAGTCTCTTTGAGGTTGTGCTTGTTTTAATATGTATTGGTAAAACGCATAAACAGGCAAAAAGCTTCCTACAACGATATGGATAATTTGCGACCAGGGAGGCAAGGCAAATACTATGTTAAACGCACCAAAGCAAATTTGGAAAAGCGAAAAGGCAGCCAACAGCATAAACGGACGAGCCGAAATAGCCGAAATCTTTTTTTGTTGGAAATACATCCATCCCGCTCCCAGGAATATGGCTCCGGGTAAAAACCGGTGAACTGCAAACCACAGACCCATGGCAATGTAATCCAGCATGCCGTTTTCCATTTGCAAACGGCCGGTATACGTGAGCATTTCTACCTGCTCGCGTGCCCAGGTGCCCAGCAATACCTCCACCATGAGGCTGATAAAGAGCAACAGCCACCATTTGCGGCTTTGGGGATGGGCAGATTCTGATTCAAAGTTTTGCAAACGATGCATCGAAATCAGCACAAAAAAGATGCACAGAAATGATAGCATAAAGTGAACACTTACAATTCCCGGCAACAGATTGGTAGCCACCACTATACTGCCCAGCCAGGCATTGAGCACCAACATAATTAAACCCAACATGGCGTATAAGAGCACCCCTTTTACCTTGCGATGCCTGATAGACAGCAATGCAAAAAGCAGCATTAGCAAACCCGAAATAACGCCGAAAATGCGGTTGATATACTCAATCCAGGCTTTTTGGGCATTAAAAGCCTCGGGCAGATATACATTTTTATCCTGCCTGATTTGATCGGCTTTTGCATGAAAACCGAATTTGTCAAGGGTAGCAGTAAACCTTTCTACTTTGGCAATGCGCTTTTGCAGAAAAATATCCTGGTAATTGGCAGGCAACTGGCAGGCGCAGGTGGGCGGGGCAAGCAAACCAAAGCAGCGGGGCCAATCTGGGCATCCCATGCCACTGCCTGTAACCCTAACCAAACCGCCAAGAAGGAACAATAAAAAAACAGACGAACAGGCCAGAAAGCCTGTTCGTCTATAGATTTTAATATGTTTTATTTGAGTTGCCGTAACGGGCTCCTATTCAAAATCAACTCCAGCCAAACACACGTTTCAAAGCAGAGAAGAACACTCCACCAGCGGGGGTTGTCTCAGGCTCTTTGTGTTCGGGAACAGGGTTTATTTCTACTTGTTTGGCAGTTTCGGGTGCATTCTCATCCGGCTCGTATTGTGGGAAGTAATCCAATTCACGATCGGGGCGGCTGTACTCATAAGGACCACGATAAACGGTGGGGATTTCACCTGGCCAGTTTCCGTGAATATGTTTTACAGGTGCACTCCATTCAAGGGTGTTGCTCTGCCATGGGTTTTGTTCGGCTTTTTTACCTCTGAAAATGCTGTTGAAGAAGTTGTAAATGAACAACAACTGGGCTGCACCACCAATGATAGCCGCAACAGTAATAAGTTTGTTTACATCCATCCACACATCAAAGTCTTTTACCAGGGTAAATTGGTAGTAACGGCGTGGAACACCGGCCAATCCCATAAAGTGCATGGGGAAGAATACCAGGTAAGCACAGATAAAGGTAATCCAGAAGTGGAAATGACCCAGGGTTTGGTTCATCATTTTACCATACATGCGTGGGAACCAGTGGTAAATACCGGCAAACATTCCGAAAATAGCCGAGCTACCCATTACAAGGTGGAAGTGGGCTACTACGAAGTAGCTATCGTGCAGTTGTATATCCAATGCGGCATTACCCAGGTAAATACCGGTAAGACCTCCGGAAATGAAGAATGATACCAATCCGATAGAGAAAAGCATAGCAGGTGTAAACCGTAGGTTACCTCTCCACAGGGTGGTTAGATAGTTAAACACCTTAACCGCCGAGGGCACCGCAATGATGAGGGTAAGTATCATAAACACAGAACCCAGGAATGGATTCATACCTGTAATAAACATATGGTGACCCCATACAATAAACGACAGGAATGATATACCCATCAGGGAAATAATCATAGCGGTATAACCAAAGATTGGTTTGCGTGCATTGGTAGAAATTACCTCAGAAGTAATACCCAAAGCAGGCATCAGAATAATATAAACCTCGGGGTGACCCAGGAACCAGAATAAGTGCTGGTAAAGTACAGGGCTACCACCAATGTTTTCCAGTGCTCCTACTCCATCCAGGTAAATATCTGAAAGGTAGAAAGAAGTACCAAAACTGCGGTCGAAAATGAGGAACAAGGCAGCACCCAGCAATACAGGGAAAGAAAGCAGACCCAATACAGCGGTAAAGAAGAATGCCCAGATGGTAAGCGGCATGCGGTTCATGCTCATACCTTTGGTACGCATATTCAATACAGTACTGATATAGTTAATACCCCCAAGCAGGGCTGAGATAATGAACAAGGCAATAGCAACCAGCCACAGGGTCATACCCAAACCAGAGCCGGGCATGGCTTTTTCGAGTGCCGAAATGGGCGGGTAAACTGTCCAACCTGCAGAGGCCGGGCCGGTTTCAACTGTAAGTGAGATACAAAGAACCACAGAAGACATGGCAAAAAACCAGTAGCTGAGCATGTTCAGGAACGGTGAAGCCATATCCCTTGCACCAATTTGCAATGGAATAAGCAGGTTACTGAAAGTTCCGCTAAGGCCGGCAGTAAGTACATAGAATACCATGATGGTTCCATGCAGGGTTACCAGGCCCATGTAGAAATTAGGATCTAACTTTCCTCCGGCTCCCCATTTACCCAATAAGGTTTCGAGAATTCCGAATTTTTCATCGGGCCATGCCAGCTGAAGGCGGAAAAGCAGCGACATCCCCATACCAAGAATACCCATTATAATCCCTGTAACCAGGAATTGTTTTGAGATCATCTTGTGATCCATGGAGAATACATATTTGGATATGAAACTCTCCTTATGGTGGTGATGTTCTGTGTGCTCTGCGTGTAGTGCTGCTGTGCTCATAGTATCACTTATGTGTTTTTCTTTTTTTTTGATTAAATTATTTGGAAGCTACGGTTGGTTTTTGTGCTGAGGCTGAATCCGCTTTGGGTTTATCACCCTCTGGCATAGCAGGTGCGGGTGGTGCAAGCACTGGGGCCTGGGCAGCCAACCATGCATTGTACTCGGCCATGGTTTCTACTACAGTAATTTTAATTTTCATATTGTAGTGGGCACCTCCGCATATTTTGTTGCAATACAACAGGAAGTCGTAAGCCGAATCGTTTTTCACTTTTCTGGCTTCTGCAGTTGTTTTGGTTGGGGTAAAGGCAAATTGGGTAGCCATACCTGGTACCACGTTCATTTGGGCGCGGAACTCAGGCATCCAGGCAGAGTGAATTACATCACGGGCGCGGAATTTGAACAGGTATGTTTTGTTCTTTACCAATACAATTTCGGTAGTGATTTTATCATCATTGGCCGCATTGTTAAAGAATCCTTTGCTGTTTTTGTAAGCGGCAATTCGCTCCAGGGTTAGTTTTTTGCGGCGTTTGTCTTTTTCAAGATTGCGCACATAAGCCCCACTTTCTGCATCGTTTACTTTTTGGGTAAGGTCTTTATATACGGCAGGATATGCGGTAAGATTTTGTTTACCTACCAAATCTTTCAGCGCTGTTTTCCAGGCTATTGCAGAATCGTCGGCCGATTGCAGGAGTTTGTCAATATTCTTGATATCGTTATTCAAATCTGCAGACAATGAATCTACGTATGAATTAACAGCCAATCCCAAGGGGTTTTTACCAGAAATAAAGGTAAAACTATGCTCGCCAAATTTGTGGTCTTCGCCGGCATAGCGGGCTTTCCAACCAAATTGGTACGCAAATACTTCAATGGTTTCGGTGTTTTTATCCAGTTTATCTACATTGGTAATGCGGCTCCAGGTGTTGAAACCACGCAATACCAAAAAGGTAAGAACGATTGCGGGTACAACAGTCCAAATCATTTCCAGCTTATTGTTATGGAAGAAATACAGGCCTTTTTGACCCTCTCTGTAACGGTAGCGGAACATGAACCAGAACAACAGAATTTCGGTAATGCAGAATACGATAAAGGTGAAGATGAAGGTAAGCTCGAACATGCTGTCAAGCGCTTTACCATGCACCGAGCTGGCATCGCCGAGCAACACATATTTGCCGTGGTTTACCAGTTCATAAGCAACACCGGCGGCTCCTGCAACCAGGAATATGATACCTACCCAGGCGTTTACTTTGTTCCAGTTTACTACCTTTTTATTGGTAACCTTTTCGGTAAGGGCCCCAATGTCGAAGGATCTGGCAATAATGGCTATAAGCAGCACGGTAAGCACGATGGATGCGATTAACATCCAATCCCAACCCATAGGGTCGAATTCTTTAGGCGGCTGAACCACGTCTGCAGCATCCTGGGCCAATGCCATAAAGGGCATGCCAATGAAAGCGAATACAGCTAATGCTATTTTTAGGCCTTTTGATAATAGCCTTGATGGAAAAAGTTTTTTCATCTAAACTGGTTTAGAAATTCAGGTCGCAAATTTAGGAGAATGCCAGTGGAAAAAAAGAACAGAGAGATAATTTTTGTAAAAAGTAATTCACCCTCTTTAATTTTCAGCATTCTTGCGGCTTTGGGCCTTAATCATTTCGAGCAATGCCGCCAGATTTTCATCATTTTGATGAATTTGTACAAAAGAACCACCACCTGTTACCGCCAGGCTTTGTAAAAATTGCATGGCCTTGGGATCATTTCCAATCCCTACGGTACTCAAATGTATGTTTTTTGCATTGGCATTGGCAATTGCCTTTTCCATCTGGCTGCGGCTCATACTGCCTCCATAAAATACACCGTCGGTAGCAATAATAATCTGGTTATTGCCACCGGGTATAAAATTATCGGCCGCCAACTGGTATGCCAACTGCAAAGCTGCACCTGCATTGGTTCCCCCGGTGGCTTTCATGCCGTTTACCCTGTATTTTAAACTGTCTTTTTCTACAACACCTACCGGGGGCTGTATGAGTTTAGCATCCGAACTCATAGTTACTACCCCCACCTTATCCTCGGCACGCAGTGCATCTACCAGCACACCAAACGAACTTTTGAGCATGTCCATTTTGCCATCCCGGTTCATGGATGAAGAAACATCCACAATTAAAATTACATTATTCAGCCGGTATTCGTTTGGGCTTAGCACCACAATTACAGGTTTTGGTGTAACAACCGCCCCCATGGTATCCGGATGTTCGTGGTTTTCGGGTTTATCGCCCCCTGAAATCACCAGGGTAGCGGTATCTTCTTCGGGGTTAATATCGCGGTTGCGTCTGCGTTCTACTTCTCGCAATGAGTCGGTATTTTCCTTAACTGTCACTACCGGTTTGGGAGGTTCAGGGGGTTCCGCATCAGGCTGGGCTTTGTCTAAATAAATGATAAAATGATTTTGGTAAGCTTCCAGTGATATCAGGGCCAGATAATCGTCATACCCTTTTTTGTTGGCGCTGATTTTAAACTTCCCAGGCTCCACACTCATTTCGTATTCAAAACCGCTGCGCTCCAGATCTACTTTGTGGTTATCGTGGGTGCGCACTGCAATTTGGTCGGGGATTAACTGCTCCTCGGTTTGCCGGTCGCGCACCTCCAGGGTTACAATTTTTTGCAAATGTTGCGGGCTCGGGCCTTCATTTACCGAGGGGCATCTTAGCTGCGCAGCTGGATCAAACCCTTTGATATTGCCCTTAAGTCTGAAATGGATGGGATCGGCTTTTTGGTTGATATAAAGCGGGATTTCCACATCAAAGCGGCCCTTTTTTTGGGTGTAATAAACGATAGATACCTCTATAGTTTCGCCCGGTTCAGCTGCCCGGTTGCTAAACATTATGGTAAAATTCTCATTATAATAAGTAGGTAAAAAAATAAGGTTTCGCTGGGTGCCGTTTCGAACCTTAAAAACGGCAGTATCGTTGCGCCAGAAGGCTACATCGCCAAAATTCCATGTCTGATCATTGAAGTCCTGATTCTGCGCAAAAACAGAAATAGAACAAGCAAAAAACAGCCCTATGCACAGCCTCCGGAACATACCTTTCAATACTAACGCAAAAACCGAACCTTTTTATGCCGACTTTTCCCAAATTTCGGTTAGGCGCACAAAATCCTGAACAGAAAGCTGCTCGGCGCGCTGCGATTGCCACTCGGCCGGGAGTTTAAAATCGGGGCGGGATGAGAGTAAAGGTTTTAGTGCGTTGCTTAAGGTTTTGCGGCGCTGACTGAATGCAGTTTTTACCACCACCAGTAAATTGCGATAGGAACATGGAAGTGGTTGGGCTTTGCGGGTGCAACTTATTACCCCGCTTTTTACTTTGGGCGGAGGGCTAAATGCCCCTTCATTAACCGTAAACTCATATTTGCAATCGTACAAGGCCTGCAGCATTACCGAGGTTATTCCGTATTCCTTATTTCCATGCTCGGCACAAAAGCGTTTGGCTACTTCTTTTTGAAACATACCCCCGAAAAACAAAACCCTATCGGCCTGCTCCATTACTCTAAAAGCTATCTGGGTTGAAATGTTATAAGGATAATTGCCAATGACTGCCATGGTTTGGCCTGTAAAAAGTTTTTCATCGGGCAAATGCAAAAAATCGCCCTGGGTAATTTTCAGATTACTGGCCCACGGTGCCTTTTTCAGGTAATTTACCGATTCGGCATCAATTTCTATGCACTCCAGTTTTTCGGCCCAAACCGGTAATAAAAATTGGGTTAAAATACCCATACCCGGTCCAATTTCCAGCACTTTGTCGTATTGGGCATTTCCCAAAATGTGGGCTATTTTTTCGGTAATATTTTTATCATTGAGGAAATGTTGCCCCAGGTGTTTTTTAGCTGTAACTTTTTCCATGGGTTTATTTCCAGAAGGTTAGATAATATTTGGTAACTGTATCCTTTAAAGATGCCAGGTTGTAATTGTCAGATGCTTCGGCTACATCCTGCACACTCCCATCTTTTCGCAATATAAGTATGCCCCCGCCCTCGGTTTTGTAAGCGTGGTTTTCTAAAATTCCGGTTTGCACAAAATACTCAACCAATTCGGGGTGCGACAATTGATAAAGATTTATTACTTCGTATTTATAATTGGCAATTTCCTCCTCGGTAAAGGGAGTGTTGCGAATCAGAATCTTAGGCAATTTGCGCTGCAGCATATTGGCCGACAATCCGGCCAATACTTTATCCGGGTGTTGCTGCCAGCTTTTTAAGGCATTGATTATATCGTTGTCGTCCAGGTTTGCATACAAATCCAGGGATTCGTCATCAAACTCAGCTTCATGAATTTCTCTGCCCAAAAAATGCACCAGCGGATGATAGCTGCCCAAATGCTGTCCTTCTGAGGCCAGAACTCTTGCCCTGCGCAGAATTGCAAGTAAAAGTTCATCTGCAGCCACAGCGGTTTTGTGCAAGTAAACCTGCCAATACATAAGCCTGCGGGCTACCAGAAATTTTTCAACGCTATAAATCCCCTTTTCTTCCACCACCAGATTACCCTGGTGCACATTGAGCATATGAATGATGCGATCGGCGCCAACTATACCCTCACTAACACCGGTATAAAAACTGTCGCGCAGCAAATAGTCGAGCCGGTCCATATCTAATTGTCCCGAAATCAATTGTCCGAGGAAAGGTTTTGCCGGGTAATGTCCATCGAAAATATCCATGGCCAACTGCAGTTTTCCGCCCAAATCGCGGTTGAGTTTTTCCATCATCCAGCGCGATACCTTTTCGTGGTTTACCCCTTTGATAATGGTATGCTCTAGCGTATGGCTGAAGGGTCCATGGCCTATATCGTGCAGTAAAATGGCCAAATAGGCTCCCTCGGCTTCGGCATCGGTAATTTCTACCCCTTTGCGGCGCAGCACATCAATGGCCCCAATCATAAGATTGAGGGCACCCAGGGCATGGTGAAAACGGGTATGGGTGGCACCCGGATAAATAAGCTCTGTAAGGCCCAATTGCCTTATACGTCTGAGTCGTTGAAAATAGGGATGCTGGATTACATCATAAACCAACTCGGTAGGGATGGTAAGAAATCCATAAACCGGGTCGTTGATGATTTTATTTTTATTAAAAACTGCCACGCGCGATGGCAAATTTACGCAGGGCTGGCTCAGTTTGCCTCATCCCACACCAAAATTGCACCTTCTTCGGGCCTTTTGGGTTTTACTTTTTCTACAAATTTGGTCAGTTCACCTCCAAATGGGTCGGTAGGATTTACCAATACATAATGGTTGTAATGGTACACCATATCATCAAACTGCTTTTGGTTAATTCCCGTGTTATGCATCATACGCCTGTAAGCCGATCCGATGTAAAGCCAGGCTTTTGCATTTTGGGTAGCTGCATTTGCTTCTGTTTTTACCAGGTATTTTTTATAGCAATCGGCGGCTATTGAATCCTGTTGCTGATTCATAGCGCTTATTCCCATATACCAATAGTTGCCGGCATTGTTGCTGTCCTCTTCCTGCATATGTTCCAGCAAGCTATCGGCTTCAATAAACTTTTTCTCATTTATGAGTGCATGGGAAAGCAATTGCCTCAGAGCCATGTCCTCGGCGGTTTCTTTTAACAGGCTGCGGTAAATTTCTTCAGCTTCGCGGTATTGTTTATTGCGCATGGCCTTTGCTGCCAGCCCCAATTTGCCCGGATTTTCGCCATCATCCTGCGCAATGGCGGGTAAAACTGACATAAAAATGAGGAGCAGGGGAATGATTTTTTTCATATTTGAAATTTAGCGGGGTATGTTTGAACTTTGTAACGAATATAAGCTGCCAAAAATTGCGCCAAAAAATTACATATGGATTTTTAATGCTGCTTTTATTTGCAAATGCCTGTAAAAAAGGGCCCGATGCATTTAAAAGTTACGGCGAAGAAACAACTGTAACAAGGCCATTGGGCAACTTCAAATCACTGTTAATCGGTCAAAAATTCAGGCTGTTTATTACCCAGGATACAAATTTGCCCTGCCAAATCAGTATTACTTACAGTGCCAATCTGATAGACAAGATAAAGGCGAATATAGATGGGAATGAATTAAAAATCCGCGACGAAAACCACTACAACTGGGTGCGCAAACTGGATGTATTTCCACGTTGTACGGTAAATATTAAAACCCTCGAAAAATTAAACATAGAGGGTAGCGCTGAAGTGATTTGTTTAGACTCCATAAAATCTGGGCAATTGGACGTGCAGATGAATAGTGTGGCCCCGCAAATTCTGCAGTTGTTTGTGGGCATATTATCGGGCAGTGCAGGAAACACCGGCAATATTACTTTTTCGGGCCGATCCAATATTTTTACTTTTTCTTGTGAGGATGGTGGCTGGTTCGACGCCTCAAATCTGGATGCCGATGATGCCTATGTGCGGCATTATACCGACAGGGATGTGAGAATTTCTCCGCGCAATATTTTCGAAGCCTACGTTTATAGCAAAGGCAATATTTTTTATAAAACCGACCCTATGTACATATTTAAAAAAGAAGAGCACGGACAAGGCAAAGTGCTGAAATACTGAAATGGGAAAACTGCATTACAGCATTTCCCTGGTGCTGATTGTAATTAACATTGTGGTTTTTTTGGCCATCAATAACAACTCCAGCCTATTACAACGCATGATTTTAATGGCCAATCGGGTACGGAGGTACAAAGAATACGACCGTTTAATACTCTCTGGCTTTGCCCATGCAGGTTTTCTGCATTTATTATTTAACTGTGTGACCCTATATTTTTTTGGGCCATATTTAGAACAATTAATAGGCCGGCCTTGGTTTGTAGGGGTTTATGTTTTATCCATCATCGGGGGTAATCTATATTGTTTGTTTATGCGGAAGGAAGAGCTCACCTATTCTGCCTTGGGGGCATCGGGCGGGGTAATGGGGGTGATCTTTGGTTTCATATTGTTGCAACCCGATGCACGTATCGGACTATTTATACTGCCAATAGCAGCACCTGCCTGGATTTTCGGCATTATATTTACCCTGGCATCTATACTGCTCACCCAATTATCCCGGGCCGAAGAAGCCCGTATTTCGCATGAAGGTCATCTGGGTGGTGCATTGCTGGGGGCTGTGGTAGTGCTGCTTACAGGCAATGTAGATTTGCAAGACCCTACCATTCTCTATTTCATACTGGGTGGCCTGGCTCCCATCCTTATTTTTGCCTTGGTTAAGCTAATTGCACCCCAACTATTGTACAAACATTTGGGCCGATAGAACATGCCCTTATTTCGAAGAAAGAAACAGAATCTTTTAAAAGGATTCAGGCTTTTTATTATATTTGCAACCCCTTGACAATGATTTTCATTGAAAAGGGAAACCGGAGGCAACCCTATTATTATTAAGATTACCTTTGGTTTGGCCCAATGTTTTGGCAATTGGCTGGTTTAGAAAATTATCCAGCTTAAACATTTCACTGGGTTCGTTCTTTTATTTATGCCCAGATGGCGAAATTGGTAGACGCACTGTCTTCAGGTGGCAGCGCCGTAAGGTGTGCAGGTTCGAGTCCTGTTCTGGGCACCCGTTCTTGGGAAAATTTATTTTCCCTTGTTTTGAGAAGTAATTTACAGGGTGGTTACTTCCTGAAGGTATTAGCCCTGCCCAGTTGGTGAAATTGGTAGACATGCCATCTTGAGGGGGTGGTGCCCGAAAGGGCGTGCTGGTTCGAATCCAGTACTGGGCACGAATCTCGGAGACGAGGTTTATTAGTTGTTTTCATGGCAGAAAGGCAGTTGAAAGACTGCCTTTCATTTTTTATATCTGATAACAAATTCCAACTTCCCCGCTAATAGATATTGATAAGCTTTTAAAAAACATTGTTAAAAAATGCAACCGGTAAAATACTGTCTTATTATATTTAGTTTTCTTATTGTTTGCAGCTTCAAAACCGCTATAAATATTCCAAAAATTCAATTGAATATTTAGATGATACTACCTTTACAAACTGGGATAAATTCGATCAAAACGACTCATTCAATGTTATATCTGCAATTGCTGAAACCACTTACCAAATTGTAGAATTCGAAACCACTGTAACTTTAAAAAAACAGGATGGCAGCTTATTAAATGCGGTAGACAAACCCGATTTAAATAACGATTTAAATAAAATTTTTATAAAACGGCATTACGACCAAGCCGTGGGTGATATATCTGTGTTTTACAGTGTAAAAGTTATGAATACCAAATACCCGGGGCGGTATTTAAGTCTATGGAAATCGGTGAAAATTAAGCATTAATTCTTTTCAAAAAAAAATGCTTTTCATAATTGAAAAGCATTTTTAATAGTTTAAATTTTTTAATTACAAAATCAGCATCGCATCGCCGTAGCAAAGGAAGCGGTATTTTTCTTTCATGGCTTCTTTATACACCTCGTGCATAAAGTCGTAACCACCGTAGGCGCAGGCCATCATAAACAAGGGTGAACCAGGCTCGTGCAGGTTGGTGATGAAAGAATTGGCTATGCTGCATTTGTATGGAGGGAAAATGAACTTGTCGGTCCAGCCCTCAAACGGATTTAATGTTCCGCTGCTGCTCACACTGCTTTCCATGCTGCGCATTACACTGCCACCCACAGCCACCACTTTTTTGCGTTTGGCTATGCTGTCGTTCACAATGTCGCAGGCTTCCTGGTCAATGCGGCAATATTCGCTGTCCATTTTATGCTTGGTTAGGTCTTCAACCTCTACCTCGCGGAAGGCGCCCAGGCCCAGGTGCAGGGTAACCTCGGCAAACTTAATGCCTTTGATATCCAGGCGCATCAGCAATTCGCGGGTAAGGTGCAACTGGGCGGCGGGAGCTGCTACTGCACCCACATATTTTGCAAATAATGACTGATACCATTGCTCATCCTCTTTTTTTACAGGTCTTTCGATGTATTTGGGGATGGGGGTTTCGCCTAGTTTTTTAATTACTTTATTGAATTCTTCGTCGCTGCCATCAAACAAAAAGCGGATGGTGCGGCCGCGAGATGTGGTATTATCTACAACTTCGGCAACCAAATCGTCGTTGCCAAAGTATAGCTTATTGCCTACCCTGATTTTGCGGGCAGGATCTACCAATACATCCCACAAACGCAGCTCATGGTTCAACTCGCGCAGCAAGAATACCTCAATCTGTGCCCCGGTTTTTTCTTTTTGACCGTACATACGGGCGGTAAAAACCTTGGTGTTGTTAACTACAAACACATCATCTTCATTGAAAATGTCTAAAACATCATGAAATTTGAGGTGTTCGGTGCGTTGCTCTTTGCTATGAACTACCAACAATCTGCTGTCGTGGCGGGTTTTTAGCGGCTCCTGAGCTATTAAATCTTTGGGGAGTTCGAACTTGAACTGGCTTAGTTTCATTGGGATATATTATGCCCTAAATTGGGGCGCGAAATTAACATTTTATTTTGATAAAATCCACAAAAAAGGGGCTAATCTTCATCAGCCCCCTCTTTTATTTGGTTATCTAATTGAAAATCAGTTATCCCACCATACTTTATTGGTGGCAATATCATTTTTGCCAAACAAAAATCCAGCTGCCTTTGGATTGTAAAGGCGTTCTTCGATAGACGAAGGATAGCGCCGGGCAATGCCAGAAAGCGTGGTGTTTGGGTTCTTGCTCAGTGCAGGAATGTTATTTCTGCGCCAATCATTATAAACCTCGGCCATGGTATAATTGGCAATGTACTTCTGAATCATGATTTTATTCAGGTCTATAGAACCTGCATTTTCAGATGCATAAGCATTGGCAAATCCCACCGGTGCTGCAGTGCCGGTAATATGCATTACATGTTCCAATACAGCTGCGTTGTGCGCTTTGGCCGCCTCGGGTTTATTGCCTGCTGCCAAATAAGCCTCGGCCCGGATAAACATAAGTTCTACATAGGTGGCAATAGGCGTTACGCTATTTTCGGTGGCAAATGCATCGCCCATGGCAGAAACATTCTCGGTATTATAGCTTCCCAGTGCCGATCCTGCATAGTTGCCGCTGTCGTTTTTGGTAAAATAAAAAGGCACACGTGGGTCGTTCATGGCAGTCATACGGGCCACAAATCCACTGTCGGCATAAATATAGCCTACCCTTTCAACCCTGGTAAAAGCATACCATTGGTTATACTCATTGCTTTTATCGCCAAATATGCAGTTTGCATTGGCATCCGAACCGGTAAATCCATTGGCAATAGCACTATCACTAAATTTCAATGCATCGGTGTACCAGTTTGCATTGCGTTTACTGATGCGGGTAGCATACCGGGCTTTCAAAACATAGGCCAGGGCTTTCCATTTTTGTACATCACCCTGGTAGATAAAGTCATCAGAGCCGGGGAAAAGCACATTGTCAGCCATATCGAATTTTGCAACCGCATCGGAAAGCATTGCCTGAATATCGCCAATTACCTGCTCTTGCGAGTCGTAAGCGGCATCTAATTGTAAAGATTCACCTTTAAGTGCATCGCGGTATGGAATATCGCCCCACAAATCGGTAGCAGCACCCAAAAGAAGGGCGGTTACCACCTGGCTGATACCCTGATAATGCGGATTTGCGTCGCCGGCTTTCTCTTTCAGTATTTTGGCATTTTTAAGCCCTGTATAAATTACCTGCCATTCGTTGGTTACATCGCCTTCATCCAGCACATACTCGTCTATAGCCTGGGATTGTTCCTGGCAGCCGGCACTTTGTTGGGTCCACATGCTGCTGTTGCGGCTTATTGAACCGCCGTAGGTGGCAAATACCGATAACTCGGCAGCGGACAGAAGCAACGGTGGTGTTGCAGAGGATGCACTATTGGGCGATTTATCATGGCCTTCTACAAACTTTTTGCAGGAATTACCTCCTACCAACAAAAGGAAAGCCGCTATGATGATTAAAGTCTTTTTCATTTTTAAAATTCCCTTCTTTTTAGATTCCCAACTTCAGGTTAAACATAAAAGATTTGGTACCGGGGTTATTGAAATAATCAAACCCTCCGATATTAGAACCCGCGCCGGTGAGGCTGGTTTCCGGATCCACGCCCTTGTAGGCAGTAAACAGCAAAAGATTACGGCCTACAAAACCTACTTCCACTTTTTTAAGGGTTTTACCCAATTTGAATGGCAATGTGTAGCTGAGTCCTACCTCGCGCAAACGAAGCCAACTTCCGTCCTGAACAGCATTTTCTGCCGCATAGTTTCCGTTATCGCCTTTGTAAACGCGGTAGTAATTGGCGGCAGAAACGGGGGTAGTATTGGGCTGTCCGTCCGATTCGTTTACCCCTTCTATGATATAGGTTTGATTGCGGTTGCCCGATTCATCGGTCAATCCCAGGTTATTCATACGTGCCCAGGTACCGTTCCATATATCGCCGCCTTTGCGCACATCAAACAGAAAAGTGAAGTTTACTTTTTTGTATTTCAAAGTATTGCGCAAGCCACCATACCATTTTGGATACGGGTTGCCAATTTTACCGCGGGTATTAGCCACCAATGGCAAACCATCGGCACCAATAATCAGTTTACCCTCAGAATTGCGTTCCCAGCGCGAACCGTATAAAACTCCATAGGGTTGGTCTACAATGGCATAAGAGCCTATAGAACTGAAACCCGATTCGATTTCGATTTCTTTAACACCAGGTGCCAGTTTTGTAACACGGTTGCGGTTGCTGGCGAAATTGAGCATGGCATTCCATTCAAAATGGCGCTTTTTAATGGGGCTTCCACCCAGGATTACCTCAATACCCTTGTTTTCCATGCTGCCCGAGTTTTGCAATACGCGCTGGAAACCAGTTGAAGGCGCAAGGGGCATATTTACCAAAATATCAGTGCTCACTTGTTTATACAGGGTTAAATCCAGATTGAGGCGGCCTTTGAGAAAGCGCAGATCAAATCCGATTTCGGTACCGGTTGTTTTTTCGGGTCTTAAATCGGCATTCCCCAATATGTCGCTTAAGCCAAAACCATTCTGACCCAGATATGGAAAATTGAGTCCACCGGTAAATCCATCAGTGAAATACGGATTTACATAGTAGGTTCTTGTAGCATACGCGGTGGGATTTTTACCCGCCTGGGCATAGGATACACGGGCTTTTCCAAATGAAAGAATGTTGTTTTTGGGTATGAATTCGGAGAAAACGAAAGCCATATTTGCCGATGGATAGAAGAAGCTGCTTTTGTTGGCTCCAAATGTACTGGCCCACTCATTGCGACCCGTTACATTCAGGTACAAATATTTCTTGTAATCAAACTCGGCATTAAAAAACAGCGCTGCAGTTTTAATGGTTACTTCAGATGAACTGGCATAACGGTTTGAAGCATTGCTAAGATTATAAAAATTGGGTACTGCCAAATCGCGTCCGCGCAAAAACTGGTCGGTATTGTTTCTGGAATTCAGGTTGTTGCCTAACATCAGATTCATACCCAAGTTGCGACCCAGATTTTTGGTAATATTTAACAACAGATCGCTGTAAATTTCTTTGTATTTCAGAATATTCTCATCAATTTCACCCCCGGGTGCATTGTCGGTATTCCAACTGCCCACGGCAAAAATTTGCTTGCGAGAATCTGTGTATTGATCGGTACCTACCCGCCAGGTAGCGGTGAGCCATTCAAGCGGGCTATAATTGAGGCTCATGTTGCCCAGCATGCGATTTACATTGTCTCTGAATGGGTTTTCATAGACTGTAAACAATGGGTTATCGTAGTTTGCAAAATATTGGTACTGGCTGCCGTCTTTATTGAGATAATTTTTACTGCCATCGCCACCAGCAATATTAAAATCTGCGGGTGAACGCATCAGGGTGAGCATTAAACCCGAAAGGTTGCTCCCATTTTGGGGTCTTATACCACCTGAATTGATGAGGTTAACACTGCTGCTGAGAATGAATTTCTGGCCAAGTCTCGTGTCGGTATTTACCCTGGCCGAAAGCCGGTTGAATTCGGTATTCGGTACCACTCCGGTTTGACGGGTACTGCCTACAGAAAAACGTGCGGTAGTTCTGTCTCCACCCACAGTAACGCCAATGTTGTGGTTCATATTAAACCCGGTTTTAAACAGGGTATTCTCGTTGTTATATGGATTATTGGTTTTAGCACCCCAGGATCTTGAAACGGTGCGTTTGGCAGTACCTTCTTCTATGGGATTGCCATTTATATCCATGGCACCACCGCCATCACCTTGTCCATACAGTCTTTGTTTTTGGGGCAGTTTATTTACTTGCGAAAACTCAAACGACGAATTTACATCTACCGAAAATTGTTTGCCACCTGCATTGCCGCGTTTGGTGGTAATAATTATTGCTCCGTTGGCTCCACGCACACCATACAATGCTGCAGCGGCAGGCCCTTTCAATACAGAAATGGTTTCAATATCATCGGGGTTTATGTCTATGGCGCGATTAGAGTTATTAACCCCTTGCAAATCCGGGTTGAAGGGATAGTCTTCGGGTGAAGATTGGGTGGTTTCATTATTAATGGGTACACCGTCTACCACCACCAGGGGTTGGTTTTCTCCGGTAAACGAAGAAGCCCCGCGCAATATGATACGCGAACTGGCACCAGGGGTGCCGCCTGACCCTGTAACCAAGGCTCCGGCCACTTTAGAGCTAATGCCCTGAATAACGTTTTGTTCACCACTACCAGCTACCTCGCTTCCTTTTACGGTTTGAACCGAATTGCCCAAACTGCGTTGTTGCTTTTTGATACCCAGCGCTGTAACTGTAATGGTAGAAATTCCAATAGCATCATCCTGTAAAGTAACATTGAGTATGTCTGAACCCGTGGGAACCTGAAGTTGAACTGTTACATAACCGTTCATAGAAATCTCAAGCTGGGTAATACTGCCTGCAATGGCAAGCGACCAATCTCCATCCTTATTTGAAAACGTACTTTGGGTAGTGCCAATGGCTTTCACCGAGGCACCCTCAAGTACCGTGCTGTCCGGACCGGTAATTTTACCGCGGATAAATCTGGTTTGGGCATGTAATTGCATGCTAATCAGCAGCAAAATCAGGCCGAATACGGTTTTTATCGTTTTTAACTTCATAGGTTTTTGAGCATCGCAACTATAGTTAAAGTTTTATAGCAAAACAATATTCGACAAATTTTGAAATTTTTTCTACAAAATTCAGATTTCGATTCGGATTGGAATGAAGCTATTTGTTTAGAATCATTACAAATAATGAAGCATGCAAATAAGTAATTAGTTTGTAGCTATTTACTTACAAAAAAACCCGGTATGTAGTTTACCGGGTTTTTAAATGTGTTTCAATTAGTTATTGCCACTTAGAAAACTCAAATGTGGCGCTTTGCCCATTTATCTGGCAGGTATATATCAGTTTTTTGCGACTTAGGGTCGTAATGGTTAATTCCATTGAAGACTGGTTGCTTACCCCGCTGCGCTTTACCTTGGTTTTATCCGACCAGATGTAATCGCCTTCTCCACTTTTCCCATCAGGATCTCCGCTAAATGAATACACATCGCCTTCGCCATAAGTTTCCTTATACAGATTTTTTGTATAGTCGCTGGTTTTATCTACACCACCGATGGTTACCTTGGTGGCCTGCCAGGCACCGATGAGTTGTTTTTCATCTGACTTGCAGGCTTGCAAGGCAAATAGAAAAAGGGCTGCAATAACTTTATTTCTCATTGTATTAATTGGTTGCTACCATGTGCACATCCGGACCGGTGCGGCGGAAGTTGGGTGCCACAACCAATTCTTTGGTGCCCGCGCTGTAATCGTAAAATCCACGGCCCGATTTAACACCCAGATCGCCCGAAGTTACCATATTTCTGAGCAAAGTGCAGGGGGCATATTTCTGATCTCCAAAACCATCGAACAATACGCCCAGAATGGCCAGGCAAACATCCAAGCCAATAAAATCTGCCAGTTGCAACGGGCCCATTGGATGCGCCATACCCAGTTTCATGATGGTATCGATTTCTTCCACACCAGCTACACCCTGATCTAAGGCGTAGATAGCCTCGTTAATCATAGGTAACAAAATGCGATTGCTGATAAATCCGGGGTAATCGCGGGTAACAGCAGGTATTTTGCCCAGGCTTTTGGCCAGGTTTACAATTTTTTCGGCCACTTCTTCGGTAGTTTTAAAGCCACCGATGATTTCTACCAGCTTCATTACAGGCACTGGGTTCATAAAATGCATGCCGATTACTTTATCAGGGCGATTGGTAACCGATGCTATTTTGGTAATGCTGATACTACTGGTATTAGAGGCCAGAATGCAATCTTCCTTGGTTAAAGAATCGAGCTGACGGAAAATATTAAGTTTAATTTCAAGATTTTCTGTAGCGGCTTCAATTACCAGGTCTACATTGTCTACCCCATCGCTAATGTTGGTAAAGGTACTAATACGATTCAGGGATGCGGTTTTATCTTCCTCGGTCAGGGTTCCTTTGGCTACCTGACGGTCCATGTTTTTGGAGATGGTTGCGAGAGCTTTTTCCAATACTTCTTGTTTTACATCAATCAGATTTACCTGATATCCGTTTTGCGCGAACACATGCACAATTCCATTGCCCATTGTTCCGCCACCTATGACTGCTATTTTTTCCATTTAAGGGCGCAAATTAAAGGGTTTAAAATTCGTGTAGCAAGGGGTAAGGTCACATTCTGCCAAACAAGAGCCAATTAGCCCCGAAAACCCTCGATATTCCAACATCCTTCATGAGGGTACCCAAAATTTGTAACTGCTGTAAAATATTGGATTTACTAACCATCAGATTTTGGATAAACACCCCCCCGGGAGCAAGTCTTTGGGCCACGTCAGCATAAAATTCTTTTTCAATAGAAAAATGGGGCATATTAATATCAATAAAGATATCTGCGATAATGAGGTCGTATTTATCCATATCCGTTTTTACAAATTCACGGGCATCGGCTTGTATGAGATTTACATCCGAAACCGGAAACCATTGATTGGCAATGGATATCACTTCGGGATCTATTTCAACTGCTGAGATGCGGGCCAAGGGATTAAACCGCCTGCGAATGATATCGGCCGCACTTCCTCCGCCGTATCCCAGCATTAATACATTTTGAACCGGACTATTAAAATCCTTTTTTACCAATTTCAATGCCTTCAACATTACATCATGCAAGGCACCGCGGCTATAATTGGCATTGCGCGAGTTTAGCATCACCTTACCGCCAAACAGGGTGATTTCCAACACCGGATTGAATTCTGAACTGCGCTTTTCCAGAATAACCGGCCATATCAGGCTTTTTATTTTTTTGAGAAGCGGAATTTTCACCACTAGCAAAATAAAAGTAAATTTACGGGCCAAACACAACCCTGTAAATCATTTATTTTCGCCCAATGATCCATTTTCCCGAAATATTACTGGCATCCAAATCTCCGCGCAGGCACCAACTGCTGCGCGATTCGGGTTTTCATTTTACCTATGTTGATATTGATGCAGAGGAATCATTTCCCGAACATTTACAAAAAAACGGGGTTTGTGAATATTTAGCGGCCCACAAAGCTTCCCATTTTACCGGTGATATTGGTGATAAAGTTTTGGTAACTGCCGATACCATTGTAGTGCTGGAAAATGAGGTTATTAACAAACCCGAGAATGAAAATCACGCTTTTGAAATGTTGCGAAAATTAAGCGGCAATATGCACGAAGTATTTACAGGGGTTTGTATTAAAAATGATTCAAAATTGGAGGTTTTTTCTGAAAGAAGCGAGGTGTATTTCCATACGCTTTCCGATGAAGAAATCTGGTACTATATTAAAAATTACCAGCCCTTTGACAAAGCCGGATCATATGGTGTACAAGACTGGATGGGCTATGTGGGCGTAAAAAAAATAAACGGCTGTTTTTATAATGTAATGGGATTTCCGGTTTCTTCTTTTTACAGAAAAATGCAAACTTTTATGTTAAATATATGAAAAATAAAATAATAATTTTTGTTTTTTGTGCAATTTCCATTTGTTTAAATGCGCAAACTAAAAAACCAACCCAATCATGGGCCTACTTCGAGTCTGGGTTTTCAATTTATGGTCCTAATTTAGGATTAGGCTTGATTAAGAATTGGAAAATTGATAGTACCATCAGCTCCCAATATTCAGCCAATTACAGTGGGTACCCAATTTATGAATCCACCTTATTAACTGTGGGTGTAGGGAATCATAACGATACCCATCTAATGGTTTCCTGCTTTAGAAACCGAGATTTTGAATTTATGGGGGGCTATGCATTTAATAATCTATTTCTCCAAGTTAAAAAATTCAAAGCCACTGCTTCAATGGGATTAAATGTGGGATATTTTGAAACATTTCGTTCGCGCAATTTGCTTGTAGATTCTAACATGTCAACCGCAGTAGATCCAATCCTCAACAACTATTCTTCGTATTATTTTCGTGGATTAAGAACCCAATTAAAACCGCAAATTGTATTTAGTTATCAACTATTAAAGAATCTGCAAATCTCAGTAGCCGGGTTTATAATGCTTGGACAAGATTTTGGAAAAGTAGACCAGGGTGAATACAGTCAGAAAATACGAAATACTACCTTCCACCAAATTTATGGTTATTCGCCCCAGGATTTTGAAACCTATGGAACCCGCAGCCGTCAAAGGCAACACGAGCTAACGGATAAAAAAGCCATCTATAATTATGGCGGAAATGTTCGCTTGTCAGTAAAAATTTAATTAAATGCACAAAATGGGTTTCCCCAACCTGTTAAGCAAAATATTTTCCTGGTCTTCGGTATTAAATACGCCTTCAAACTTGGGGGTAATCATGAGTACAATTACCTCGGCCTCCTCTATGTCGGAAAGCTCTACAATAGACCTGAAATAAGAGCTTACCGAGGCATCAGTTCTTTCCATATCCAGGGCCACTTTTGAACCCATTTTTTTCAAACCTTCTGAAATTGAGGTGGCACTTTGATGCATAACACTGTGGTTTGACTCATTGTAAAAGGAAAGTATATGAATGGATGAATCGTAAACCCCGGCAAAATCACCCACTTCTCGAATCACTTCAGCTTCATTGGCTTTTGCTGGCAAGGGTAACAACGCTTTTAAATACCCTTGTGTAGGGATTTGAGACTGTAATTGTACAATTAATGCAGGCGTTTCTACCAAATTTAGCAGGCGCAGAATATTACTGCCGGCAAAACTACCTTTTACAGTAATACCATGGGTTCCTACCACTAGCAAATCGGCAGCAATAGCCCTAAGGCTTTCACCCACTATTTCAAAGAAATCGCCATAGTCAATCTGAACCGAAAATGGAATATTATGACTTACCAAAAGTGCGGCAAATTGTTTCACTTTATCTCTCAATTCCTGTTCATTTCCACGTTTATCGGCACCGGCAATATGCAGTAGTACCACCTCCATGGGCTTTTTACCCGCAAGCAGTTTCACATGTTCGAGTGCAAGCTGACTTACAGGGGAAAAGTCGACCAATAAAACAATTTTTTTCATGCTTTATCTTTTATTAAATACTTTGATAAACGAATCAAAAATTCTTTCAATAACCCGTTTATCCTCTGTAACAATTTCGGCTACACCCAGCATTTCAGGGCTAAATTTAAGCACCTGTCCATGTGTAGATCGCATTCCATTGGGCATTGCTACTTCTACACGGTATTCACTGCCATTTGGAAGCAGGGCTATGTGTTTAACCACACCTTCCACCATGCCATATTCGTAATACGGAAAATGATCGAGCAAAATATACACTTTCTGGCCTTCTTTTACTTTACCCATACCGCTTGCCGGAATTGAAGCAAAGCCCACAAAACTGTTTTGGGGTTGTAAAATGGCAAACAATTCTTCGCCAGGTTTTACAAATTGTTTCAACTGCAGATTTTGCATAAAAGAAACATTGCCATCACGCGATGCAATAAGGTTGTACTTTTGCTGCCATCCTACCAGATAGCTGCGAATTGACTCCAGGTTGGCTTTAATTGATTCAATGCCATTTTGCTCGCGCGAGATTTTATTGTATCCAAACTGGCTAATCTGCTGTTGCATATTGCCAATGGTAATAGAGCTCTGCACCTCGGTTTGGCGCAATTGTTCTACCTGCAATTGCTTTGCCCGGTAATTATTCTCCTGCTGCAAAAATTCAGTTTTAGAAATTACACCCTGATTGTACAACTGTTTATCAGATTCGTATTTGATACGGGCATTTTCCAAATCGCGTTGCGATAGTGTGAGCATTTTACGTGTAATTTCAAGCATCTCCCTTTCACGCTGCAGGCGCTGATTCAGGCTTGACAACTCTACATCATCTACTTTGTACTGACGTCTTAAATTAAAATCGAAAATGTCTTTATGCAGATAATTTACAATCATTTGTAAATCGCCAATGGCAATATTGGTAGTGTCTGGAATTGGCAACTGGGTAGCCCCTTTTGCTATTTCGCGTTCAAGTAATTCGGTATAATTTCTTAAATATGTAACACCGGTACTTGAAATGGGATTTTCAATCTCAGCCAGCACTGTTCCTGCCTTCACCGCCTGTCCGTCGGCTACATATACCTTGGTAATATTGCCACCTGTTTGAGAAACTATTTTTACCGGTGGTATTACGGTAGACATACTTACAGGTCCTTTAATTATTTCGGGATACTGTATTAGGTAAGTCATAAACAGGCCCAAAACGATGATGGCAAATATGGCGGTAATGCCCCATCTGATCACCCAGGACGGAGACTTGGTCATTATATCCTGGATTTCGTCACTCCTGAGGTTTAGCGGATTGTTTTCTTTTTTTTCCATTTTGTCCTCCATTTTATTTATCCAGTTTATCCAGATCTAACTGGTTTTTAACAAGTGTATAATACGATCCTTTAAGGTCTACCAATTCTTCATGGTTACCCTGTTCAATTACCCTTCCCTGGTCGAGAACCACAATCTGGTGGGCATTGCGCACGGTGCTTAATCGGTGGGCTATAATTACCACGGTTCGGTTTGCAAACCAGCGGTTAAAATTCTCCATAATTATTTTCTCGTTTTTACTATCCAATGCAGAAGTAGCTTCGTCCATGAAAATAATTTTGGGATTCTTATATACCGCACGGGCTATTAAAATTCGCTGGCGTTGGCCGCCTGAAACACCTACTCCGCCAGTACCCAGCTTGGTATTGTATGCCAGAGGTAAGCTTTCGATAAATTCGCGGATATTGGCAATCTCTACAGCTTCAATTAATCTTTCCTGGTTTATTTCATCTTCACCAACTGCAATGTTTTTTGCGATTGAATCATTAAAAATAAATCCTTCCTGCATTACTACACCGCATCTTTCGCGCCATGTATGTTGGGCAATTTTGCTTAAATTATAAGTGCCGTAATTGACATCGCCCCGCACCGGAGGATAGAACTTGAGTAACATTTTAAGCAGGGTGGTTTTTCCACTACCAGATCCACCCACAATTGCCGTAATCTTTCCATCCGGAATGGTGAGGCTCAAATTGCGCAAAATCCATTGCGATTCGGGGCCCCCATACTGGAATGAAACTTTGTCCAATATAATATCTCCATGGTCGGGGATATCGTGCAATACTTGTGCATCATGGGGTTCTTCATCATCGCGGTTGTGTATTTCAGAAATCCTTTCAAGTGAAAGTTTGGCATCCTGAAAATCGTGCATAAAGGTGATGATTTCGGCGATTGGCCCATTTAATTGACCCATGATATAAGAAACGGACATCATTTCACCCAAGGTTAAATCGCCTTTAATTACCAGATTGGCTGTCATAACGGTAATAAAAATGCTCTTCAACTCATTGATGATTTTAGCACCGGTAGATTGGGTTTGATTCAGGGCTAGTTGTTTAATGTCTTGTTTAAACAATTTAGCCTGCATATGTTCCCAACCCCAGCGTTTTTGTTGCTCGGCATTATGCAGTTTTGTTTCCTGCATTCCGTTAATTAATTCAAGTACTTTTTCCTGGTTTTGGGCTTCCAGGCTAAAGCGCTTATAATCCAGTACAGCCCTGCGTTTAAGGAAGAATGTAATCCATAAAATATAGATTAAACTACTTCCAAAAAACACAAAGAAAATAGACGTATCGTAGAATAAAAGTATAAATCCAAATATAAAAATATTTACAAATGAAAATAATATTGCAATGGAGCTACCTGTAAGAAAGCTTTGTATACGGCGGTTATCACGAATACGTTGCAAAATATCTCCATTCATTTTCGTATCGAAATACGAAATTGGAAGTCGCATTAATTTAAAGAAGAAATCCGATACCAATGCTATATTGATTCGGGCACTCATGTGCAGCATAAGCCAACCCCTGATTAATTCGATGGCAGTGCGGCCAAAGAAAATAAATAACATGGCAATGAGAATGAGGTATACAAAATGTATATCGCGGTTGCGAATACCTATATCTACAATGCCTTGGGTAAGGAATGGGAAAATGAGTGACAATAAGCTACCCGCAAGTAATGAAACCAACACCTGTACTATATATCGGCGGTGGGGTCTCAAATAAGGCCAAAGTAAATCGAAGCCCTTTTTTTCCGGACGTTTTTCTTCGTCCATGGAATAAAATTCCGGGGTAGGTTCTAATAAAAGTACAATACCCTCTTTGTGCGTACGCTTTGCTCCGTAGCCAATCCAGTGTTCAAGGAATTCTTCAACCGGATAGCTCACTAAACCCAATCCGGGGTCGGAAATGTATACCTTTTCTTTGTTGATTTTATAAACCACAACATAGTGGTTTTGATTCCACAACACTACACAGGGTAATGGGGCTTCGTCTACCAGTTGTTCAAAACTGATTTTTGCACCCAGAGATCTGAATCCGATTTTTTCGGCGGCAGCACCGAGCTGAGACAAGCTTGAACCTTCCCGGGTGGTGTAGCTTAGTTGACGGAGAAAGGGCAATGAGTAATTGCGGCCATAGTGCTTGGATATGATGCGCAGACAAGTAGGTCCGCAGTCCATAGCGTCGGGTTGCCGGATATGCGGAAATATCCACTGATTCGGGCCTTTGAATAATTGAGAGAGTTTCAAGGCAGGGTATATTTAGAGCAACAATAAACGTAAAACCTGAACACAAATCCAAGTTTTTTATAGTAAATCCTCCATAAAAAATGGAAATTTTCACCTTCCACTGCTGTTTAAAGTATTCATAATTAAAATTTTAAGCCTTTAAACCTAAGGTTTGGGCATAAAAAAACCCGGCTTAGCCGGGTTTCTAAATCTTTGGGAATCAATCAGGTATTTCCGCCGTGGTAACCAGGGGTATTGTTAAAGTTTGGGCCCTGATTAATTGGGGGAGCATCGTCGCCGGTGAGTATGCGACCGCCTCCATACATGGGATCATCCAATGGAATCACATCGGTGTTGTAGCCGATTTCAGTGGTGCCATTTTCAAGTGAAGCCACGGGTACATCAGAATGATCGATATCTCCGGTGCCGCCACCCATTACATTTTTACCATCAATTTCCTGATTTTCCAGGCTTTCAAGATGATGGGGGTTTTTCTCATTTTCGTCGTGTGTCATAATTGCAAGTATTAGTATGGACTCAAATTACGCTGATAAATACAGATTAAACAAGCGTTTTGCTGAATATTATACAATCTGTAAGAATTAATTAATGTATCCTAGGTATAGTTAATCCAGTTTTTTTTAGAAATGAATATTCAAATAAAAAACCATTCAAAAAAATGGTTTCTGTTGATTGTATTGAATAAAAAACCCGGCTAAACCGGGTGCTTTTTTTAAGAGTTATCAGGCACTGGGCCCAAACTTCCCAATGGCCTAAGTTGGGTTGGATCATCGTGCAAGGGACTATCAACCACTATAATTGGATTGGCCCCGATTGGATCCAAATTTTGAGGAATATTGTCCATAATTGCACTTTCTGAAATTACTCCACTCTCGTTTGAAAAATCAGCAGTTACATTCAAATCTCCAACACCACCACCTAAAATATTGTGGCCGTCTATCTCCTGATTTTCGAGGTTTTGCAGGTGTTTTTCGTTTTCAGTTTGGTTCATATTTTTTAGTAATCCAAATTTAGCTAATATTTATTAAAATAAAAAATGATTGTGCTAAAAAGCCCTGTCATTTAAATAAAAAAACCCCGACTCGCGGGGTTTTTTTATTAGGTAATTTTTAATTAGATGTTTGCACCTGGAGGGCCTAAGTTAATAGGACCATTGATGTTTACCGGAACGGTGTCTTCTCCCAGTGAAGAGTTGCCCATTCCAAGGGGATCCTGATCCAAAGGTTTAGAATCCATTATTGCACCTTCAGATATATTACCACCTTGGGTAGAAAAATCTTCGGTAATGTTTAAATCTCCGCTGCCGCCGCCCAATACATCAGAACCATTGATGCTCTGATTTCTGAGGTCTTCCAGACTGTGTTTTTTGTTTTCTTCGTGTGACATGATATTTTAAGTTTGTTGATTCAAATTTAAGTACCAATCCTATTGAATGCAAGCAATATGTAATAAAATATATGAAATGGTATAAATATTAATGGGCTATTCCAATTAAGCATACTTCGCAATGGTGCCGGCGAATGGGGTTGAATCCAAACGCATATTGCACTAATGGTTTTTGGCCTCACCCTATTCGCACAAATAGATGTATCATTTTTAAACTGCATATCTTGGTAATTTTTTTAAAGAAGTAAATATCTTTTAAAAATATTCGTATTCTAATATTAACTGACTAAGCAGCACAGCCTAATATTTGCGCTATTTTTAATGGCTATAATTACACGATTTTTCTAATAAATTTTAAATAAAAAAACCCGGCATTTTTATACCGGGTTTTTTGGGGTAATTTAAGATTCGGATATTAGATAGGACCGTGTGGGTTGATGTGCGGATCCAGGTGAGGATTTACAGGACCATCACTCAAAGGACCTACTGGAGGCATTGGATCTCCACCGATGGGGCCCATGCCGCCTCCGATTGGATCTTCAGGACCATTGAAAGCAGGAGCCTGGAATGGATCTGCGGGCAAAGAACCGCTTCCATCTTCTACAAAGCCGTCGCCGAAGCCACCGCCCATTACATTTTTACCGTCTACAGCATCATTGCTGAAGTTACTCAGTGATTTTGGGTTATTGTTAGTGTTGTTCATACTTTTCGTTTTTGTTGATTCAAAGTAAACACCGGTTTCACTCTCCTGCAAGTTAATGGACGAATACTATACGAAATGACATTTAATGTTATTGGAAGTGTTTAAAATGCTGTTTTTGTCTTTTACAGATTATAGCATCCAACCAATAATCCCCGATTCTATGTTGTTGAATCACCCGAAATTTCAATTTATTAGGGTAAATATCAATTGCGATTTTTGGAATTATTTTTTATGCGCCTTCTGTTTTTTTTAAAATTAATTTAAGCACGTGCATCAAACTAAAACAATTTGCATTAGCCAGCTATGGATTATGATTACAGAAAATTTAGCTTACACTTTTGTTTTATCAAAAACTAAAACGCACAAAAAAACCCGGCATTTTTTTAACACCGGGTTTTTGGGGTAATTTAAGATTCGGATATTAGATAGGTCCGTGAGGATTCAGGTGTGGATCGAGGTGAGGATCGTTTACAGGGCCATTGCTGTTTGGACCTACTGGAGGAGGCATCATTGGGTCGCCACCGATTGGGCCCATTCCAATTGGATCTCCATTACATTTTTACCGTCTACAGCATCGTTGCTGAAGTTACTCAGTGATTTTGGGTTATTGTTAGTGTTGTTCATACTTTTCGTTTTTGTTGATTCAAAGTAAACACCGGTTTCACTCTCCTGCAAGCCAATGGACGAAAACTATACGAAATGACATTTAATATTATTGGATAAGGATAAAATCCTGTTTTGGGTTTTACACAACATGCGTAAAAAGTGGTTAAACCGATGCAATCTGGCAGAATAAGTTCTAATTGATTCGTTTATTCATCATTGCAAAGCTCCTTGACTACTGAAGAAGTTGCCTCTTTTACCGTTTCAAAACGCTACAGCCATTCAATTGGGCACCTTAGTCATTCTGTGGTAAACACGCAAAGGCCAAATACCGTATAAGGCAAAAGCGCAATAACGGGCATAAAAAAACCCGGCAATTGAGTGCCGGGTTTTAAACTATTTAGTTTTTAAATTAGATAGGACCGTGTGGGTTGATGTGCGGATCCAGGTGAGGATTTACAGGACCATCACTCAAAGGACCTACTGGAGGCATTGGATCTCCACCGATGGGGCCCATACCGCCTCCGATTGGATCTTCAGGACCATTGAAAGCAGGAGCCTGAAATGGATCTGCGGGCAAAGAACCGCTTCCATCTTCTATAAAGCCGTCGCCGAAGCCACCGCCCATTACATTTTTACCGTCTACAGCATCGTTGCTGAAGTTACTCAGTGATTTTGGGTTATTGTTAGTGTTGTTCATACTTTTCGTTTTTGTTGATTCAAAGTAAACACCGGTTTCACTCTCCTGCAAGCCAATGGACGAATACTATACGAAATGACATTTAATATTATTGGACAAGGTTAAAATCCTGTTTTGGTAATTACAAATATCAGGTAAAAGGTGATTTAACGGGCATAAACTGGCAGTATAAGTGATAGTTGATGCGCACTATTGATCAAAGTGAAGCTCATTGGCCAATGAAGAAGTTGCATCTTTTGCCGTTTCAAAGCGGTATTGCCATTCAAATAGGCACTTTGGTCATTCTGTGGTAAACACGCAAAGGCCAAATACCGTATAAGGTAAAAGCGCAATAACGGGCATAAAAAAACCCGGCAATTAAGAGCCGGGTTTTAAACTATTTAGTTTTTAAATTAGATAGGACCGTGTGGGTTGATGTGCGGATCCAGGTGTGGATTTACAGGGCCATCACTCAAAGGACCTACTGGAGGCATTGGATCTCCACCGATGGGGCCCATACCGCCTCCGATTGGATCTTCAGGACCATTGAAAGCAGGGGCCTGGAATGGATCTGCGGGCAAAGAACCGCTTCCATCTTCTACAAAGCCGTCGCCGAAGCCACCGCCCATTACATTTTTACCGTCTACAGCATCATTGCTGAAGTTACTCAGTGATTTTGGGTTGTTGTTATTGTTATTCATTTCTGTTGTCTTTAGTATTTCAAAGTAAAGAAGCATTGGGCTAATAACCAATATATATTAAAAATAATATACGAAAAGAGGCATATTTTTAACAAACCATGAAATCAGACTAACAAACGTTAGTTAATTGTTGTTAAATATCAGGTAAAAGTATCATTATCAGTTATAATTCATAAAAAAACCCGGCCAATTTTGACCGGGCTTTTTTACAGAAATGAATTTCTTAGATGGGTCCGTGGGGAGGAATTGGGCCCATGTGAGGGTCAAGGTGTGGAGGCAATGGACCATCGCTCAATGGACCAACAGGAGGCAAAGGGTCGCCGCCAATTGGGCCCATACCGCCGCCGATTGGATCTTCAGGACCATTGAAAGCCGGAGCCTGAAAAGGATCGGGAGGCAAAGAACCGCTTCCATCGTCTACAAAGCCGTCGCCAAAGCCACCGCCCATTACATTTTTGCCATCAACAGCATCTTCAGAGAGGTTATTGATGTTTTTAGGATCCAGATTGTTTTCTTCGTTTATCATGAGAGTAGAATTTATTGATATGACAAAGTTAGCAATATACTTGGGATGTGCAAGGTTTAAATTGCCGTGGGGGATATAAATTTAACGAAACCTTTAAAAATATATACGAATGCACCAATCGCCCGGGCCAGAATTCCACAGTAAAACGGCAAATCCCCTGTTTTGCGTTCACTTATACATAGTGGAAATGCTGTTTTTAGCGTAAAACTTCTACTGTACCCCTGTAATAATGGGGCTTGCGCTTATAATCACGGATGCTGATTAATACTGAATAAACTCCGGCCATTACCGGTTCACCCATATAGGTACCATCCCAGGGTTTGCTGTTTTCGGTTTCATACACCAGGGCGCCCCAACGGTTATATATACGCATGGTATATGAGGCAAGGCCCAACCCTTCGGGGCCAAACATTTCGTTTTTACCATCACTATTTGGTGTAAACACTCCTGGTACATGCAGTGTATACATGTAGTTTATAATTACAGAAGCACTAATAGAGTCTTTGCACCCAAATCGATTGGATACATACTGCCAAATATAAAACGAACCACTATCGGGGAAGGCATGAACAAAATTGCGTTGTTTGGTGCTGAATCCATCGGTAGTTATATACCACATGCTGTCTGCACCCGAACTGATATCGCTGATTGTTATGTTTGGATTTACCACAGTGGCCGCATTTGGCGATAAAGTAAATGCAGGCACTGGCTTGGGGTTAATAATAACCGGCTTTTGCACAGTATAAAAACATCCTGTTTTGGTTTCAATTCTTAGGGTTACCGGCCAGGTGCCGTCTTTTGCGTATATATGCGTTGGATTTTGGCTTGTGGCCGTTTTGCCATTGCCAAATTGCCACAAATAAGTACTTACAGGCTCCGTACTTACCGATTTGTCGGTAAACATCGAAACTTCATCCAGGCATACATCGGGCGCAATAAAATCTGCCATCACAGGGGGTTGAATGGTAAAGGTGGTTTTGGCTGAATCCATGCAATTTTTATCGGTAATGGCATAATAGGTAGCCAGCCAACTGCCTGCAGGAGTAAATTTTTGGGTAAGTTTTCTGCCAGTGGCAGTGCTGCCATCAGACAATAACCAGGAACTGGATGCAACAAACCCTTTACTAACCGTGGCCGAGCCATTTAAAATGGCAGAATCATCGTTGCATGGGTTTATTGAATTAGCCCCAACGATTGGCAATTGGTTCACTTCAACTGTTGCGCTTGTATCGCTTACACAGCCTTTGTCCGTGGTAAGTTTCAGCTTGAGATTATACACCCCGATTGCGTTGAATTTATAATTTATGTTTGGCGTGATGGCAGAATCGCCGTTGCCCAAGTACCATTTATAGTCTTTTACAGTGCCACCTCCCCAATAGGAGCTGGTTGCAGTCAATTGTTCGCCAAAACAATGATCCGCAGCAATGAAACGGGGTTTGGCCAATGGATAAATTGTAAGTGCACCCGTAACAGAATCGCTGCATTGCTTATCGCTGATTACCCGCAATTTGGGAGCATAGTTGCCCGCTTTTTTATAGGTATATACGGGAGTCGATACCACAGAGGTATTGCCATCTCCAAAGTCCCATTTGTAATTGGCAATTCCACCTTTAGCTATGACTGTGCTATCTTTAAATGCACTAGAAAATCCAAGACATACGTTGTCGATCCCAAATTTTGCAACGGGTACTGCAAAAGAATTGGCGTATCGTGTAAGGGTATCACTGCACCCGTGGATGGACTTAACCGTAAGGAATAGTTTATTTACACCATATGCAGGCACATACACTGCAGGATCAACTACCGAGGAACCACCTAGGTTGCCGAAATTCCAGGTGTAATCCAAAAGCGTATCGCCAAATAATTTTGAGGTATTGAGCACATGCAAACTATCCCTCTCACAAATATCGGCAACAGTGAATGAGGCTTTGGGCTTAGGAAATACCCTGGCAATAGCGCCAAACGTATCGGTGCAGCCCCAGGTATTTTGAATAACAAGTTGCAGGGAATAATCCTTTGCCAGCTTATATCTATAAACAGGCTTAGCTACAGTGCTGAAATTACCATCGCCCATGTCCCACGAATATTTGGTAATGGTGCCGCTATCCGTAGTAGAAAGTTGATTGATTCGACTCGAATCGCCCAAACAAACATACGGAATACTAAAATCTGCTACAGGATTGGCTTTCACATCCACCATGCGGCTCACCGTGTCGGCACATCCAATATCAGAAACCGCTATAAGTGTGACTTTGCGGCTGGATGCGCCCTTCATCCCAATTTGCAGGCTCTGGGCATTAAAGGTATCCAATGTACCCGTTTTCCACTCCAAAGAAGTTATCTTTCCTGAGGATATTTTGGTAGAATCCGTAACAATCGGATCGCCTCCCTGGCAAGTTACTGGCCATGTAAACCAGGGTTTGGGAAATGGAAACACTTTTATGCGGATTGAATCTGAACCTTTACATCCATTCTGGTCTATGGCTAGTATCGTATAGGTTGTATTGCCATTTGAAGCAATGGTAGTTCCCAAGGCAGCAGGATTGCTCACTCCGGTAGTTGGCAACCATTGATAACTTAGTGGCGCTTTCCCCCCTTTTACACTGCCTGATAAAACCACTGGTTTTTTGATACACAATTGGGTATCGTGCAGGTTTATAAATACGGATGGAAGCGGCAGAACTATCACTCGTACCGAATCCTTGGTGGTACATAAACCGCGGTTGGTGGTAAGAACCAGATCGGTAGTGTCTGGAATCTGATTGATATTGGTAGCAGTAAAATTGGGCTTCGCCAACAACCGATCGTTTAATACCTGATAATTATCCCAGAAATAATAGAAATTCTTTACATCGTAAGTTCCAAGTGTAAGTTTTGAGCCACTACAAATTGCGGTATCATTCCCAGCATTGATTATGCGCGGCACACCAAATCTTCTTTGTCCGAATTTACAACTGCAGGCACCGGAATCTATTACCGCAAGTACACCACAGCTTTGCCCGACGCCCATAGTTAATTTGCGGTTTACCTGTATGGTAGCCCCGGTACTCATAGATTTTTTAAGGGTATCCGTACCAAGTAATTTGTCGTTTTTATCCCATTTGCCGTTGTTATTCGCGTCATAATGGTAGCGTATTACAATCGGGTCAGTGCCTGAAATGGCGCGCCCGTTGTTTTTAATTTGGTATCCCAGCACTACTACTTCCGAATCGGCTGAAATCAGTTTTGAACTAATGCTGGTATTAATAAAATCTATACTGCCTTTGTCTACAAGGGGCGTAACCAGTTCCGAGCCAGTAATAACCTTTATATCGCAGGCAGTTCCGGTACTTACACAAACCACAGGTTGCACAACCACCGATCGGGCCAAAATATCTATCGGTCCGCAATTGAGGCTGGGACCATATCCGTTTACTTTTACATCAAACTCTAGTGAGTCGCCGGGGTTAATGTTTTTAAGTATATTCCAGCTTAGCAGAGTGGCACCGTTGATGGTTGTTATCTTCAACGAATCTTTGTTGGGTGCATTTCTAATTCCATTCCAGTAAGAGGTATCGCGTGTAACGCCTTTAGGTAAAAATAGCTCGATTTTATCTTTAACCCCCGATTTGCCGGGGCCTAAAAATACCACCCTGGTTTTAATGGTCATTGCTTTTTCACAGGGCAAAAGGGTATCGGCCCATGCTTTTACAAGGGTATAATAAGGGCGGGTAACACCCGAAATATCCAGGGGACTGCTAAATGCAGGAATCGCAGGCACCGGGTCGCCACATTTGATATTGGAAATAGCCCTGGCTGAAATAAAACTACCCGAAGCATAATCACAGTCTGTGCTTACCCTAAAGGTTATTAGCATTTTGTTTTTGGATGTATCGCCTGTACCTGTAAAGCCTTTAGAAACATTGGAACTGAGAGCTGCCAGGTTCCACTCATAGATGGTACCACTTACCAGTGTAGGCTGGCCCAGAGATACCGGGCTGCCCTTTAATGGATATTTAAGAATGGCCGAGTTGTTTACCACCTTCATTCCAATAGGTAATGAGATACGGATTTTGGTATTATAAGCCGAAACATCCTGTATATTCTCTACCAGTAGGGTCATTTTATTTACTGCACACAAATCCGTTTTGGCCACGCTATCGGTAAGTGTTAGTTGCAAACGGGTATTTTGAGGTTCTAAAAACAGGGTGGTACTAATCGGTGTGCAGGGATAGGAAGCAAAATCGGATGGGTAATCGGCACAATCGTATGAGCCATATAGTTTAAGACTATCGGGTGAGCAGCTATTAAAAAGCGCCCTGATTTTAAATTTACGCAGTTTGCCCGAGGCCAGAATCCCTGCCTTATAAAGGTCGTTTGATGGTTTAATTACCGTGTCTTTATCATAATCCCGCACTTCTACAACCTTAATATTGCTATTGGAACGCGGTGAAAGCCATACATTATAAGCGCTGAATGTTGCTGAAGGATTGCTGAAACTCACAATCCAGTCTACCGTGTCTTTGGTGGCATATACAGTTTGGATCTGGGGTGTAAGTTTTAGGGTGGGTGCTACAAAAGTAAAGTAATCCTCACCTCCGAATTTCTTGGTTGAAATGGTATCATACCCTTTGCCCCAGGTACCCTGTCGTTCGAAAATGTAATCGTAATCTATCCTTACGGCCTTGCCTGACGTAAGATTGCATTTTGGTTGAACTGTATAATAAAAATACCCCTGTACACCATCATCGCTGGTATTGATAGGGCCCCCGGAATCTTTATAAGATTTTGTAAAATCAAAAACATAGGGATTTACCGAACCTGCATTTGCTGTTAGGCCATTATTCTGCTCAAGCACGTAAGAGCCAATTCCGGTAGTTCTATACTGGCCAAACCATGTATTTTTTAGCTTAAGACTTGAAGGCAAATACATTTTTATAGCCTTAATCTTAGTCCATTTTCGATATTCATAAGGAAAAAGATTATTACCTGCATAGGACCAGGCCCCCAGCGCAGTATACCAACTTTGGCTAAGGGCTACCTCTGCACAGTTTGAATAAATGATATTGTCGCCACAACAATTGTAATTGTAGAATCCATACAGCATCATATTACCCGAGAAGGTGTCGCATTGATAGGATTGGGCGAGTGTGGGGTTTGCCGCGCTTCCAAAATAAAACCGATTCGAAAAATTGATAAGAATGCCCTGGGCCGAAATATTGCCGGTAACTTTATATCGCACTATCAACCTTAAGCTGTCGTTAATTGTAAATCGATAGCTGGATGATAAACAACCTTTTGGATAAATACTGTCAACACTAAAATCAAATTTAAAAGTGGCGTGCCCTCCGCTCAATACTTTTTTAACCCGCACGGTATTGCAATTGCCACTCATTACATTTCCACCTTTTATCACTACCAACTTTACATCAGCCACATCCAGGTAAGAACCATAGGTAATGAAACTCTCGGCATAGCCATATTTCCAATTGGATATGCCTGATGCTGACTTTGGACGGCCAATAAAAATGCTGGTAATGGTATCGCCATACATAGCCCTTTCGCGGCGTATTTTGGTTAAGTCCAGATTGCCGGTTTTGTCTACCAGGCCATCATTGTCATTGTCTGGCAAACCATAACTGCTTCGGTAAAGTTCAAAGTTTTTAAACTGCAGCCCCCCATTGCAGGAATTGGAACAATGCACTTTGATGCTAAAATACTGGCAAATGGGTCTGATCCAGATATATGGATTGCATGAGGGTTGAGGATTGTAATACAACGACATCGAAACCGGTAAGGATGCATTTCCGTTGTATTTAGAGCAAATCCCTTTTAGCTTAACTGTAAGTTCACCATTCATTATTGAGAATGGAAAATTATTACCCATAAATGCACGCAAAGTGTCTTTGCGCCAAGCAATACTATCGGGGTACCAGGTAGAAGTAAGGGTATTATTGGTAATGTAAAAATCGTTTTTGCTGAGGCTATGGGTGAGGGTACTGGGCAAAACAAAGTCAATCCGAATCTGTGCGGTTTTATCCAATGGAACATTGTAAAAACTCGAAAATTCAAATTTAAAATCCTTGGTTTCATCCCGGTTGACTGTATACTTTTCCCCACTGGTCGCCCACAGCGGTAAGGCTGTTGCATTGGTTGCGATATTCGTAGCGGTATACCCAGCCCAGGTCGTAAAAGGCAAAACCACATGTAGCACTGGCACAACGATACATATCCCAGTTTATGTAAAGCGTGTCTTTAGGCGCCATATTGGGCAGTCGCAACTGCATATACGTAATGGCAAAATTGGGCATGCACGATGCTACATAGTAGGGTTGGTAGCACGAGTCGGTATAAATCCGGAATAATTTGCCTTTGTACCCCAGCTTGGCGTAAACCGTAGCTGTATCAAACCTGCAATTTGAAGCCCCATAGGGTGTGTACACCGTAAATTTAACCGCTTTGGCATCCTTTTTACCGGTATTTGTCACGGTAATGGATTGCTGATTGGCGGTAGTACCATCAAAACACAGTTTACTTACCGAAGCAGGCCAGGTAACCAGCACCGGATTGTCGGCACTCATGGTTACAGCACCGTTATTTTTAATTAGCTGACAGATTTTGCCTCCGCACCCCCATCCGATTTCGAAATAGGTACTGATTTTATTGCAGGCATTGATGGTGAATGTATCGGTAATTACAAGCGATTCGTTTTGTTCAAACAGCGTGTCCCCATCGCCCACTTTTTTTATGTCGGTTGTATTAAAGTAGGTCCAAATAGTATCGCCTTTAAGGGTATTGGTAAATCCCTTTTGGGCAGCGCCTTTTATATCGCTGCCATTTATAAGCATCAGGCGCAAACCATTCATTGGGCCTTTGCCATAATTGGTGATGGTTATTTTTCTCACAAATTTATCGCCAACATTACCGGTGTAACCCAGATTGGTGATACTGGCAAAGCCTGGCGATGGAATTATTGGTACAAACGGCGAGGATGTCCCCACATCATAATTTCCGGTATAATCGGCACGTATGCCAATATCCGGGGTATAGGATCCAGAAAGCAGGGGCACCAAATCACAGGTAGAAGTAAGTTTTATTCGAAATGAAAAATTCTGGGCAATAAATAGATTGGGTGCATTGAAAACCGGCTTGTTCAGGTTGGTAACATTATTTTCTGAAACTCCACTTCCTGATACTGTTCCTTTTACATAATACACCCCGGTGGGCAGGGTAAGCGTAACCTTCAAACCTGTAATAGTGGAGGCACTGATATTATAAATGGTAAAATTAGCAGTATCATCAAAGCCACAAATACTCATATTCTTAGGCCCGGTGCCTTGAATACTAAGTTTGTTGCCTTGGGCAAAAATACCCCTTACACCGAAGGCCATAAAAGCCAGCAGCAGCAGGACTAATTTGTGTTTAAGGTGAATTTTACCCACGAAAAGCAAATTTAGGCAGATTTACCTAAAAAAGTGCTGTTCTAATTAAGATTTAAGGTTGTTTTGTGCTAATGGATGTCTGTGAAATGCTTAGCAGCAAAAAATCAGGCCGAAACGGCTTCTTTGTCTGAGTTGCCGTTGAAATTTAAAATATCCAGCCTGTCTCTTAATGTGCGAATTCTGGCTTTAATCTCAGCAACCTGTTCAATGCGGCACATCGTAGATAATTCTATCTTACGGCTGCTCAGATTATCCAGTTCGTTTTTTAAATGTTCAATCTCTTGGGGGTTGCTCATGGTGCAGCAAATCTATCCCGTACTTTATACATACATTCACCAAATAAACACTAACCCTCCGTCAGTTTACAAAAGCCGCTTTTGACTTTAGCAATGCGCATTAAACCCGCGTCTATTCAGAGTTTATGCACATATGTCCAAATATTGGACACCACTCGCTGACTGTAAAGCAGTTACTTGTTTATCGGCTCATGGATGCCGCCAGTTGCAATGCCTGATAGGCATTAATTACACCACCTGAAACACTGAGTGAAGTAAATTTGGTTTTCTTTTTCTCACCGGGTTTTTTCACCTTCGATTTTACCGGGGTAGCGCTTTTCATCAGAATTTCTTTCACCTGCACCGCTGTGAGTTGGGGATAATAACTCCATACCAGGGCTGCTAAACCTGAGGTTACAGGTGCTGCCATGCTGGTGCCATCAAAAAATTCAAAATTGTCATCGGGGGTAGTGCTGTAAATCTGATATCCCGGGGCAAATACATCCACATTGGCTTTACCATAGTTACTAAAAGTGGCGGGCAATTCCTTTTTGCTCAAGGCACTGGCTCCAACCTCTAACCACGATGCTGCAAATTTTTGATTCCCCAGCGAATCGTTGGGGTAATTGGGCACATTGTCAATGTTTTTGTGGTCGTTGCCTGCGGCATGTATCAGCAGCACGCCTTTACTTACAGCATATTCTACTGCCGAATCTACTACGTTTTTGTTCCATTTATACTCTTTGCCAAAACTCATATTTATAATTTTGGCGCCATTATCTACCGCATATCTGATTCCATTTGCAACATCTTTATCTCTCTCGTCGCCGGCAGGTACTACACGCACCACCATTATTTTTACATGATCGGCAACCCCGTTTACTCCATAATCATTATTTCGTACGGCAGCAATAATACCGGCTACATGGGTGCCGTGGTCGGCTGCGGGGCCGGCCACATTATTATTTCCATAATATCTTTCACTGGTATTGTTATAATTATCGCCCACTACTTTCCTAAAATCCTGGTATAAATTCAGGTTGTATTTGGCGGTAGTTTCAGTTTCTTCTTTGGCTTTGCTCAGCTCGTTGAAAATGTCTTCAAAACTGCTTCCAGTCTTCATTTGACCCATTACATAATCCTTCACAAATTTGTCTCTGGAATTGGCAACAGGGAAGTTTTTAACCGCCGTAATATTAGGGTTGTCGGTTCCCAAATTATTGCGCATATCGGCCATGGTACTTACAATAATTCCCAAAATTTGTGCATTATTTTCAGCACTTTGTTTTTCGGCTTTTATTTCAGCTTCAAGCTTTTTGTATAAATCAAAACGCGCCTTTTTCCCAGCATCTGCCGATACATCAAAGGCATCCTGGTCTTCAAATTCCGCTTGGAGTTTCAAAAATACACGCACTTTTTCAAGGTTGTCGTAATGCACCATTTCCCCATTGGGGCCGCCGATAAAATTCCATCCGCATGTATCATCTACATATCCATTTTTATCGTCATCAATATTATTAAATGGAATTTCGCCAGGGTTGTGCCAAATATTGGCTTTTAAATCGGGGTGGGTGATATCGGTTCCTCCATCTATTACAGCTACAACAATTTCTTTGGCTGTTTTACCGGCCAATAACTCGTTATAAGCGCGTTGCAAATCAATCCCCATTGTATCCTTGGTGGCTGATTTTTGATACCAATCCCTGCCAGGTTTGGTGTTTTGGGCTTGTGTGCCAGCCAGGCTAAATAGTGCAATGCACAGTGCAATGGTTTTATTCATTTATATTTATTTTTTTATTGCGGTGATAAAAATACTAACAGCTTTAAATGGAATTTTTGTGGTGTCATTTCCAAAAATAAAATTGCGCAAAAAATTCTTGAGTGGCTTCCATTTTACCACATCCATAGGTGCCGTTACATACTGCATATTTACTACTTCAAATCCGTGTTTTTCCAACAGATTTTTAATGCGTTTTTTTGTATAAATTCTTGCGTTTGCATACCGTTCATGAATGGGGGTAGGCAACCAACTAAAAAAGGGTACACGGTTCCAGGGTAGCAGTGGCAAGCGGGCTCCATGTGTTTCAAAAATCCACCATTTATTGGGTACGGTAATAGCACACAATGCGCCACTTTTTACCGAGGCTGCGTAGTTACTTACTCCTTCTTCTGCAGGCAAATGTTCTATTACTTCAAAGCTAAGCAATCGGTCGGCCGCCGGGTTGTAGGCCCTGGCCATAATATCCCATTGCAAAAAACTTGCATTATCTGCACCGTTCATGGTTCTTAGATTTTCAAATGCCTGGCGGTGAGATTCTTCGTATTCCAAGCCCACTGCTTCGGCAAAATCATTGGCTAATTTCGTTAAAGTATTGCCATTTCCGCAACCAATTTCGAGCAGTGTAAACTCTTTACCGACAAATCCGGGTATTTTTTTTAATATATTTATTCTGCGTTGAATCAGCAAATCATTCGCGTCTGCCGGTTTACCCAGGTAATGTTCACCCTCAAAAAGTTTTTTATCTACCCTTGCAGTATTACTCATTTTCCTGGCCTCCATATTCCAATTGCAAACAGAATTCTGCGCAAAATAATCCAGATATGCGCAAATATATTGGGTACTTTTCCGTAATAATTTTCAAGCACTTTGTATCTTTCCTTCCAGGCTTTTTTCTCATTCTGTGCACTGCTACCGCCGGTTTCAAATGCGGCAATCACCATTTGGGCATTCAAGTTTTTCGGATTTTTTTGTAAAATCTGTAAAATCCAATCAATATCAGCCGCCTGCCTGTAATTCAAATTATATTGTGGGCAAATGGATTTTTGTGCTAAAAAACTTTGGTGGCACAGGTTCATTCCAAATCTAAAAGAGCCTGCATTTAATTGCTTCGGAAGCGGTTGGGGCTTAAGTCTGCTAATGAGACCAATTTCGTTTCCATCCCCATCTATAAACATGGTATCACCAAAAATTACTTCAATATCTGAAGCTGTTTTTTGAATTAATTTCTCAGCAACATTGGCGTCATAAATGGCATCTCCGCTATTTACAAACCACACATATTTACCTGTGGCCAAGGCCAAACCTTTATTCATGGCATCGTACAAACCTTTATCCTTTTCGGATACCAATATATCAATATCTGTACGTACTGATTCCAGAAATTCTTTCCCCCCATCGGTACTGGCCCCATCAACTACAATAAATTCAATTTCATTGCGTGCAGTTTGGTTTTTTACCGAGGCAAAAGTGCGTTTCAACCCCTTCAGGTTGTTGTAATTAATCGTAATAACAGACAGGGTCTTAGGCATCGGCCTCGACCTTATTGTTTTCCTCCTTGCGGGTAAATAATCCGGTAAATACGGCTATAGCCAGCAACAGCAATAACAAACCCGAGCTGGCCTTTTCAAGTCCCAGATAACGGTTGCCTTTGAAGTCAAAAACAAACTCTATTTTGTGCTCACCTGCAGGCACTTCCAATGCGCGAAGCATGTAATTTACTCGCAACACTTCGGCAGGTTTTCCATCAATGGTAGCACGCCATGCACCATTTTTTTGGTTGTAATAAATTTCGCTGAAAACAGCCAAACCTTTGCCACTGTTTTTGCTCACATACTGTATTGTATCCAGGCTGTAATGGCTAATGGCTACTGAGGATGTGCTATCGGCTGAATATTCGGTGGCAGAGGGTTTTAATTTCTCTTTATTTTCTACTACTACTTCTTCTTTAATTTTACAAGAATTAATAGTGAGCAAAGCTGTTTTAGCATCTTGAACCGTAATTACTTTTTTAGCAAACCATGCATTCCCCAAGTTGGTATTGCGCGGAATTACTTCTTCCTCTTGCTTGGCATCCTGGGTGCGGGTAAGCAGGTATTTGCAATTAAGCATATCCAGTGCGTTGTTTTTCATCAGCGATTCGTTTGAAAGTTGGCCACCGTTGGGAGTAATGCAATAGCTGATCAAATCCTGATAGCGGCTTAATTTAGCTGGGTGATATCCGCCAATATTGCGGTGCCATGGGGCACTGTGATTGTCGTTGAAAGGGTCTATGCGAAGGTCGAAAACCCTTGATTTGTTTTGATCAATTTTCATCAAGGCCTCATCTTTGGCACTGGGCACTATAGCTTCTTCCGAATCTTTGGGCTGCCAGTTGCTATCATTCAGATAGCGATGTGAAACCCCGATTAAATCAAATGCCACCAGTACCAGCATAGAAACATAAACCCCCACAAGATTTTTACCTTTTACCGCAAACATATAAATCACACCCAAGCCAAGGCCAATTAAAACCAGGCTTCTAAACCAATCTCCCCAAACCACTCCGCTGCGAAGATCCATCAAATCGGTGGCAGCATCTTTATAACCTGCTTTGCGCATTTGGGTTACGATTTCGGAAGAGAAACCGTTTACCAATATTACCAGTGCGGCCAATCCCATTAAGGCTCCAATGCAGATTGCGCCTAATTTAAATATTTCTTTTCTGGTTTTATCTTCTGTTGTATTTCTCAAAAATAAATTCAATGCATACAATCCAAAAAATGGAACTGCTACTTGTCCGATAGCCAGTGCCATCATGGGTGTACGGAATTTATTATAGTAGGGTAAATATTCAAAAAGTAAATCGTTTAATGGGAAATTTTTACCCCAGGCCAACATCAATGAAAGCAAAGTTGTAATGATTGAAAACCACATCACTACCATAGCTTGCTTTACAATCGGGCTGTCGGGCTGATGTTTTCTAATACCCAAAACAGTTACAATTCCGAATACAAAAAGCAATATAAAAACAGCGCCAAAATATACCGGTCCGCTGGTTGAAGGCAAATCGCCAAAGTACATGGGTGCCCTACCCCTGAAGTTTTCATCCATCAGTTTGGCAAACTGCTCAGATAAGCCGCTGGCCTGGCTTTCATTCAACTCATAGCCCGAAGAACTCAGCGAAATGCATATTCTTTTTCAAGTCCTTTTTTATTGGCTTCCTGTTTTTGCGGACCATTTTTAGGTGTTTCACTGGCCACTTCCGAACCGCCGCGCATGGTAGCTTCGGCGTATTGGGCGGTGTCAACTATTTTTCCAACACTGGATAACGCACCAGCAGCCAGGCATGCCACCGATAGTCCCAAAACAATTAAAGCATGCTTGGTTTCTTTGGCTCTGAATGCACGAATTAATTCTACCAAAGCAAAAATACCTACAATTATACCTGTGTAGTAAGCAATCTGATAGTGAAAATACCCCACTACTATGGCAAAAAAGGTACCCATTGTAGCGGCACCCCAAAGATATTTTTTACGGGTTATAAGCAGCAATCCGCCTAATACTCCGGGCATTACACCCATGGCCAATACCTTGGTTATATGACCGGCTTCATAACTCGAAACCGAAAAGGTCATAAATGCATAACCTATTGCACCGGCTGCAGCCAGCCAGCGGTTTACATCTGCAGCCAGCAATAAAACAAACATACCCAGCATGGCTACAAAAAGGAAACTTACCGGAGTTGTAATTAAATTAAACAATTGGAATATTCCGGAAGTATAAACCAGATTGCCATTGGGCAATCCAGAAATCAGGCTGGTTGGCATTCCCGAAAAAATACCGTCTACCCAACCCGGATAATGACCATGTGTGGCTTTGTATTCCTGGGCCTCATGAATCATGAGCCTGGTTTGCTGCATATCGGTCTGTGCCAGGGTCATGTTGTCGTAAGCCGGCTTCAGATAAATGGCAGATATTGCCCAGAAACCAATTAAAAACAGGAGAAATATACCTGCCTGTTTTAAAAACTGTTTATTAATATTCATACTACCCGGGCGAATTTCGGGGATTTCTGCGGGATTGCAAAAGGATATCGATAAACACAAATCCAAAACATGCTGCAGATTCAGCCTGTAAAAGGTTTATGCTATTTTTTCAGATTAATTTTAGGCGCAGTAAATTTTCAAAGTACTGCTGTATAAACCCGCTATTGTCCTTTAGGTTTAAACTTAAACCAGAATTTCTTTTCCTGGAAAATATCAGCCATATCACCTGAGGGCGGACCCATTGCTGGCGAAGCACCACCCATTGCTTGGCTTCCCATACCCTGCCCCCCGATTCCCGAGGGTTGCCCAATGCCCGTTTGACCTCCCATACCTACATTATTCGACATTCCGTTGTTTCCGGAAGGCATATCGGGTGCAGGCATGGCAGGTAAGTAAATTCCAATGGTCACTGGTTTAGTCGAATCCAGGCTATAACCCAGTTCGGTGAATGGAATTTTATATTCCAACGTCATCACTTTAGATGTATCCCAATCGATAGCCAATTGAATGTTTTTCAAACTGTCTTTGTCGTATTCCCCATCGGGTTTTGATTTAAAACCGTGTATAGCCACTATCATGGGAATACTTTTAAATAGCAATTTTTCTTTTTCAAAAGGATCGGAAATTTTAGCATTCACCGGAAAAGGCATCATCTCGGGCTTATAAGCCAGCTGGTTGTCTAAGTTTTTCTTGCCCTTTTTATCTACGGCAATTGAAAATCCCTGATGCATCATGCGCATCTGGGTTTTTTCGTCCTCAATCATCAGGCATATATAAAAGGCGTTTAAATCATTGGTCCATTCATACCGGATGTGCGTACCTGCATCCAGTTCCTGCAAGGGCAATTTCCAGTCGGACGGAGAACCGTCCATCACCTTTTGAGATGCAGTTTGCGCATTTGCAAAGCATAAAAATCCGCTGATGCCGGCCAATAAAAGGCTTTTCTTCATATTCTATCCGCTGCAAATATCATGCACAATGAAATAATTCACCCTAAAAGCGGCCATAAATGCGACCAAAGATATTCAGCTGATTCAAATTTTAGGAGCCTGATAGTTTATCGGCAATCTTTCTTAAATTGCATGCCGAACATGAGTACTACATTTCAGGCATACGGCCGCGATGAGCAGGTTTTTAACCTCATTAACGAAGAATTACACCGTCAGGAAGAAGGGATAGAATTAATTGCCAGTGAAAATTTTGTAAGTAAGCAGGTAATGGAGGCAATGGGCTCTGTGCTCACCAATAAATATGCCGAAGGCCTGCCGGGTAAGCGTTATTACGGGGGTTGCCAGATTGTAGATCAGGTAGAACAATTGGCCATCGATAGGCTAAAACAGCTGTTTGGTGCCGTTTGGGCTAATGTTCAACCCCATTCGGGCGCCCAGGCAAATGCGGCAGTTATGCTGGCCTGCCTCAAACCCGGCGATAAAATACTTGGATTTGACCTAAGCCACGGAGGCCATCTTACCCATGGCAGCCCGGTAAATTTTAGTGGCAAACTTTACCAGCCCTCGTTTTATGGGGTTGAAAAAGAAACTGGCATGATTGATTGGGAAAAAGTAGCTGAAAAAGCCCGTGCTGAGCAGCCCAAACTCATTATTTGCGGAGCCAGTGCCTATAGCCGGGATTGGGATTATAAACGTCTGCGCGAAATTGCCGACTCAGTTGGTGCCCTTTTGCTGGCCGACATTTCGCACCCTGCCGGTATGATTGCCGCCGGATTGCTAAACAACCCACTGCCCCATTGCCATATTGTTACCTCTACCACCCACAAAACCCTGCGCGGTCCGCGGGGCGGAATTATTATGATGGGGCAGGATTTTGAAAATCCATGGGGTGAAAAAACACCCAAGGGTGAAACCAAAATGATGAGTGCATTGCTGGATGGAGCCGTATTTCCGGGCACTCAAGGCGGTCCGTTAGAACATGTAATTGCCGCAAAAGCAGTAGCATTTGGCGAAGCCCTTTCACCCGCATTTAAAGAATACCAAAAACAAGTAAAGGCCAATGCCTCTGCCCTGGCCAATGCCATGGTAGCGCGGGGTTATGCCATCATTTCGGGCGGCACCGACAATCATCTCATGCTCATCGATTTGCGTCCAAAGGGAGATGAAGCCCTTACAGGTAAACTGGCAGAAAACACGCTTGTAGCCTGCGATATTACCATTAATAAAAACACTGTACCTTTTGAAACCCGCAGCCCTTTTGTTACCTCAGGTATCAGGCTGGGAACAGCTGCAGTAACCACCCGTGGTATGAAAGAAAACGATATGGAAACCATTGCTGCGTTGATCGATAAGGCACTTACACACCATGCTGATGCCGGCGTTCTGGCCGAAGTAAAAGCCGGAGTGCATAATCTGGTAAGCCAGTTTCCACTTTACTAATCAAATTTTATTTTAAAATAATTTGCAGGGTAAAACCGTTCATACATAAGTCTGCGTATGCAATCATTACCCCGCTTTTACCGCTACGTGCAACCTCTGGGATTTGCATTTTTATTGCTTTTTTTATCACTAAAAAATTATCCCTGGGCAACTGTTTTGTTTTGGCTGGGACTTGTACTTAGCTTGTTGGGCACACTTACCGAAATTTGGATTTTCCGTCATACAAAAATTTCTAAGCGCACCCAAACTAATTTTGTTTTTTCTTTTGGAATCGGGGTAAAATTGTTACTGATACTCAGCATCGGGCTGCACATTTACGAAGTAAAAAACTCGGTATTTATTTTATTAGGAAGCCTAATTCTTGCCTTTGCCTGGGGCTTGCTCAGCTTGTTTGTAAAGCCTGAAATAGCCAGCAACGACGATATCCTGGACATTAAATAACTTATTTACTTACACTTACTTTCAAAAATAATTATAGTAATACTATCGTTTTTTTGTATCTTTGCAAGCATTAAATTAAATGGAAGTAAAAGACAGCAATGGCAATATTTTGAATGACGGAGATGCCGTTGTTCTGATTAAGGATTTGAAAGTAAAAGGTACCTCTACCACCCTAAAACGCGGCACCAAGGTTACCAATATTAAACTCACTGACAATGAGGATGAGATTGATTGCCGGGTAAATAAAGTTGCTATGGTTTTGCGCACCGAATTTGTAAAAAAAGCCTGAGGCTACTTTTTTCGGTTTTTACCGGTATCAATTTCAAAATCTTCCATTAATTCTAAACCATATTTTCTGATTTTACCCACGATTGAAATGGCGTGTTTTCCGCGCTTTGTGAGGCTGTATTCTACGCGGGGAGGTACTTCGGCATATACTTTTCGGCTAATGAATCCATCCGTTTCAAGCTCTTTCAATTTTAAAGAAAGCATGCGATCCGATACATGTTCAATATCCTTTTTAAGTTCACTGTAACGCATAGATTTATTGCGCAAACGCCACAGAATGGGCATTTTATAGGTTCCTCCGATACAATCCAATACAAATTCGACCGGATTATAGTACAATTTATTTTTGTATAAAAAAGCTGGCATTATGTTTTAATCTCTTCTTAAGTCCATTACTTACTATTTTTATAGTAAGTATATAATAGGTTAGTTTAAATACAAAAATAACCAACAGATTTAATTTTGAAACATTATGGAATGGAAAAATGCATTAAACTGGTTTGAAGTACCAGCCACAGACCTAAACCGGGCCTATAATTTTTACAATACAGTATTGGGCGGACATGTGCGCAAAGGCACTTTTGGCAATGGCGATCTGGTATTGTTTGATGTACCCTTTGGCACCGGAGAGACAGTTGGGGGCTCAGTGGTAGTGCGCCCCGATTTAGTACCCACCCAGGATGGGCCCATTATTTATATCAATACCTTTAATCAGATTGATGCGTGTTTAAGCAGGGTTGAAGCAGCCGGGGGTAAAATTCTGGTGCCCAAAACCGACCTTGGAAATTTCGGTTTCTCGGCAGTGATTATCGACAGTGAAGGAAATAAAATAGGTTTACACCAGAATAACCTTTAATGAAAATCGGAATTATCGGTGCCGGAAACATTGCCTACGCGCTGGGAAATGGCTGGCTCAAATCTGGGCATGAGGTGGTATTTGGGGTTCGAAATCCACAATCAGATAAAGCTGCAATATTGAAACAAAAAATTGCAGAAGCCCCAATATTATCGGTAACAGATGCCTTGGATTTTGCCGATGTAATTGCCATTACCACGCCTGCCGATGCAGTGCTCGAATTTGCTGAATTACTTAAAACACATGCACAAAAAGTAATCATAGATTGTACCAACGCTATCAGGGTGAAACCCTTGCCCTATCAAACCGCATTTGAGGCCATCGAAGCCATTGCCGGGGCCCAAAATCTGGTTAAATGTTTTAACTCTACCGGTTATGAAAACTTATTAAATCCGGCATATCCGCACACTGCAATAGACATGTTTTGCGCGGGCGACAGTGCAGAAGCCAAAAACATTGCCACACAGCTTTCTTTGGATTTGGGATTTGCGCATTGTTATGATTTTGGAGGTAGCAAACAGGTAGAATTGCTGGAATCATTTGCCAAAGCCTGGATCAATCTTGCCATCGTGCAAGGAATGGGAAGAAATTTGGCATTCAGTGTGGTTAGGCGCTAAAAGCGGCCTTAAGTTTTTTAAATTCTTCCCAGAATATTCCGGAGAAAAAAGTAATGGCAGCATAAGCCAGCAAAGCAGCAAACAGACCGGGCAGGCCTGGCATCCAAATCTGACAGATTGCAAATGCTGCGCTGGTTAAAGACACCCACATTATGAGTTGCAAAATGCGTCGGTTGTTTATTTGTATGGCGCCCAATTTATAGGCAAATACTATGCAACCCAGAGCAAAAACCATTTGCGTGGAAAGACAGCTCCAAGCGGCACCTTCGGCTCCAAAACGCGGAATTAAAATAAAGTTAATACCGATATTGAAAAGCATGCAAATCATAGCCAGCATGGATAGGTATTTTACACGGTGGGCAGCGGTAAGCCAGGTGCCAAAAACATGCACCAGTGCCATGGGGATAAAACAGGCCATCAGGGGTCCAAAAATGGAAGACAATCGAATATTTTCAGGGGAATTTACTGCATTCCCGGAATACAAAATATGCAGGATTGGGGGTCCGAAATATAAAGCGGCCATGCAAGCCGGAACAGCCACCAGGAGCACAATTCGCATATTCAGCCAGGCCATTGCATCGGTGCTTTTTTTATCGGCAATCAGTTTTGCAAAAACCGGCAAAAGCATGGTGCTGATTAAGGATGAAAAAATAAGGGCCGCATCCAGCAATCTGAAACTGCGCGCATAACTGCCAGCTTCTGCATATCCGCCCTCAGATAAATTGCGAATCATTACTGCATCAATTCTTGTAAAAACCGACATAGCAAAGGCCAGCACAGCAAACCAGGCAGTTTGTTTCAATAGCATTTGCATGGGGGTATTTTCAATATTTTCATGGGCAACCGGGTGAGATCTCCTAAAGGCAAACCAAGCAGCGATACCCACTGCAACCGCATATCCAATGGATTGTGCATACAAAAAATATAGAACGCCTTGCCTGCCTGTAAACTGAAAATTGTAGATAAAAAATGCACACAAAACCAATGCTATGGCTCTGTCGGTTACACTCACAATGCTGTCGGTCTTAAACAAATGCCTTCCTTGCAATACAGCCCTTAAAAACAGTACCATACCGGCCAAAAACTGGTTGAGAATAACCATAATCAAAATACCCGAATCGAAACCCTGCGCCGAGCCCAGCGTTGCAACCAAAATAACATATACCAATGCCAGCCATACCCGCAAACGCAATACCGGCTTTATTACCGCTGGATTGCCCGATTTGGCTACAGTGGTTGAAACATAGCTATTGAGGCCAAAATCCAATAAAATATTAAACAACAATCCAAAATTAAACACCACAAAATACCTTCCGTACCAATCATCACCCAGGTTTATCTGCACCATCCTTTCTATCCAGAAAATCCAAACCGGCTTGATAAGCCAGTTTAGCGCCTGCAGCAGAAGTAGGTTTCCCAGAAATTTGCGTTGCATAAAAAAGCAAAGATGACACAAAAATCATTAAATATTCACCCATTCCCGGTATATACAGCCAATTATTGGACGTAAATTTGCCGAAACATGCACGATATAGAGCCATATTACAATTGGCTTCACATTTACAACGCCAGTGAGGACCGCCATTCCCCGTTTTTTGAGAGGGAACACAGCGAGTTTATGTTCGAAAATGCCGTGTATAATTATCTCATCCATCCGCAATGGGATACTTTTGGTTCCCAAACCCTTTATATAAAAATTATTTACGTAGATTACACCGACGGTTTTGCTGCAGTTGAAATGATTGGTGAATGGAACGATGCCCTGTATAATGACATTATGCAACTAAAACGCGAAGTGCTGGAGTTGATGATGGATGAAGGCATTAATAAATTTATTATGATTGGTGAAAATGTATTGAATTTTCATGCCAGTGATGATAGTTATTATGAGGAGTGGTTTCAGGAGGTAGAAGAAGGTTGGATTGCCCTGGTAAATTTTCGCGACCATGTGCTGGATGAATTTCGCCGAGCCCATATCGATTACTATGTAAATTTCGGGGGTGAATTAGACAATATCGCCTGGCGCAAATTAAGTCCGCGTCAACTGCTCGACCGGGTAGAAGGCATCATGCAACACCGCTTGCAATAAGGCTTTTCGCAAAAATATTTGTATATACAAATCACATACAAATAATTTCCATTATTCTTTTAGCAATAATCTTATATCGGCTGCTATTTTTGCCATTTCGCTAAAATCGGTTCCGTTGTAAACCCCACGGATATGACGGTTTTTATCTACCAATAAAATCTGTTCGGTGTGTAAAAAATCGGTAGAATCGAGGTTGTACCCTGCGTCTTTTTCTGCAAAAAACGAACGGCGCCCCAGGCTGTAAATCTCGGCTTTGGAACCTGTAAGCAATTGCCATTTATCCGGAATTAATTTATTCGATTTTTCGTAATTTTTCAAAGCCAAAACACTATCCTCCCAAGGTTTTACGCTAAACGAAAAAAACTGCACCTGCGCATCATGCCTGAAAGTATCCTGAATAAATCGCAGGTTGTAAGTCATTTTTGGGCAGATAGAACCACAGGTTGTAAAGAAAAAATTGGCCAAAGTAATTTTACCTTCCAGATTTTTTTCAGTAATATTTAAACCATTCTGATTTTTAAAATTAAAATGGGCAATCTGATGGGCTTTGGCGATTGAGTCTGAACCGGGTTTAAACCAATGCGGGCCTAAATCCGGACTGATGTAGTATGGCAGTTTTACATCGCTATTTTCAACTTTCGAATTACATGCAATTAGCAAGTAAATTAAACTTAATAGCAACAGATTTTTTTTCATTATTGTTTTATTAGGGTATCACAATAAGCCGATTCTTGTAATCCATATTTTCGGCCATTTATTACCTGGTAATTGATTTTTAATTTTCCTTTATCGGTCCATTTGCGCTGCCAACCGGTTTCTTTCCCCATGCGGTAATTCCCATCCCAAATCAAGGTTCCGCGGTCGTTCCATTCCTTTTGATTTCCGTGCAATGAATCCAGGGTAAAATTAAAGATAAAGCGCGGTTTTCCATCCAGCCAGAAACTCATTTGGGTTCCGTTTTTGCTGCCATTGCGGTAGTTGCCGGTTTCGCGCAGGGTACCATTGTCGTACCAGCGTTTATACGGCCCATCCAGTTTGCCGCGTTTGTAATGCACAAGCAACAAGGTGTCGCCGCCGCTGCCTTGGGAAATCACATATCCTGAAAAGGGATTACCTTGAAAAACTGCTACATTTTTTTCGGTTTTAAAATCCGGATTGGTACTGAGAATGGTGGGCTCGGATGCAAAATTGCAGGCAAGCAGCGCACAAAAAAATATCCATCCCTTTTTTAACATTCCCCGATTTATACCTTCAAATTTAGGGAAAATCGGCCTAAGAATATGCTTAGTTTCGAGGGTGGTCAGGGCCGCGGCGTTGGCTGTGCAAAGCCCTTAAAATTTCATCTATTAAAGAATCAAATCGTTGCTGCTGTTCGGGGTTACAAATGGCCCGGATTTTATTAAAATGAACAAAGGTTATACTGTCTTTTTCCTGATCCAGGGTGGCCAGTTGGTGTCGCAAATTGGTCTCTTGTTTTAAATCCGGATTGGACGTTTTTAGCAATGCGAAATAAGTTTCATGCAGGTTTTTATCACTTTCCTGAATGCGCATCATTTGGCTGTGGTGCTCGTGTTTTAAGTCCTCAAATTGGGCAATTTGCTTCTCATTCAGCTTTAATCCTTCAATGATTAATGCATCCACAGGTTTGCCACCTGGCCTGCCCATGGGCGGTTTTCCATGGCTCAAAAATAAAAATCCCAATGTGCCCAGGTTGAGTATCAGCAATGCCACAATGGCGATGGTTAATAGCTTTTCTTTTTTCATGGGTTTAATAATTTACCGTAAACTCATTTGTATGATCCAAACCATATTCCTGCAATAAAACCTGCATGCCTGATTCTCTTTTATTGGTTTGTTTCACTTGTTTTATGGCAATAAAATTAGCTACAAATAAAACGGCCACTGATGCGGCTACCAGGTAAATACTGCGTTTAGATACATACATTCTTACTTCTTTTGCTTGAAGTGGAATAGCCTGCAAGCGGTTCGCCAAATCGGCAGATATTGGCAGTGATTGCTTACCCTGGGTGCTATTCAGTATTTCATTTACCTGGCTATCGATGGGCTCGGTCATGGCGTTTGTATTTAAGACGATTTATTTTTATGATTCCTGCGTTATGCATTCAAATATTTTTCAAGTGATTTACGTAAATTTTGTTTGGCGCGGTGCAATAATGATTCAACGGCACCCACTGTAGTTTGCATGATTTCGGCTATTTCGGGATTCGAAAATTGTTCCACCTGAGCCAAAAGAAATGCATTTTTTTGATTTTCAGGAAGCAGGGCAATAGCGCCAAAAAGTATGCGTGATTTTTCTTTGTTCTCAAGCAAAACTCCGGGGTGTTCAAAATCGGGCAACTGCAAGTCCTGAGCATCTTCTGTGTTTGTATGTGCAATGCGTTTTTTACGGTTTAAATATTTAATTTTATCTAAACATTTATTGATTGCGATGCGATAAATCCAGGTACCAATTTGTGCTTCCCCTTTAAATTTTTCTGCAGAATTATACACCTCTAAAAACACATCCATGGTAATTTCCTCGGCCTCCTGGGTATGCTGCATGTAGGATACAGCCAGGTTAAATACCCGGGATGCATGGTTTTTATACAATTGTTCGAACTGCAGTTGGTCCAATCCTATTGATTAGACGGCCAAATTACAATTTTCCTGCGGGCAGATTGAAATCAGATGCATTAATTAAACACCTCAAGGTGCATAATTTCATCTTTGGTAAGTTCGGTTTCACCGGGTTTAAGGCCTTCAAATGCGGGTTCACACACCATATAGGGTTTGCCAAAATATTTGAAAGTATACCCCGGTGCATTCTCGGGCAACTCTATGGCGCAGCATACATGGGTGGCACTTTTGCTGTATAAAAGAACGGTTTCTGCACTAAGGTATTTATTCACCAGATAACAAAAAAGGGCTGCTTTATCTTCGCAGTCGATATACTCATCGGCCATGGTTTGCTCCACAAAATTCCGTTTTTCGCGTTTGCGGTAATCTGCATCTGCTTTATATGGAAATGCATTTTGCACCATAGCCAACATAAAAGTGAGTTTTTCGTTATACGTTTTACCCGCAAGCCAGGTTTTAAGGCTGTCGTCCATCGATTTTTGAGCCTCTTCGGAGGGTTCCAAAGTATATAAGTAAGAGCCAATTTTAAAAGAGGGTAAATCATTCATGTAATTCACCACATCGGCGTTGTACTTGGTGTTCAGCGTAAAACTCTGGTTGCCATAGATAAATGTGCGGGTTTTGCTTTTAATGGTATTTCCCAGTTGCGGGGTATTGTACATATCAAGCTGCAAGGGTTCTGTGGCTGAATCCTGCATCAGTTGTAAGCGGTAAATTTCCAAGGCAGCATAGGGTATTTTATCTATGCTGGCACTGGTGTATTTTTTCCCCTGATGGGTAACAGCAAAACCACCATCGGGTGAATTTTCCATGCGTACAAACAAGTTAAAATACTCCTCGTTTCCACCCAAAATAGCATCTATCCCTCCCTGGCGCAGCCCGTACCATACAATGGCTTTACGGAAATTAGCCGTTTGGGTTGGAAAACAAGCACCACTAAAAATTTTAAGCAATTGGAAATATCCGATATTGTCCAGTGAAAACTCTTTGCTTTGTTTTTGCAGCTCGGCAATGGTTTCGTTTAGCTTAAGTTTATTAATCTCGTTGAGATTTTTGCTTACCAAAATGTAATCAAATTTTTCTTCAGGGAAAGAATAGGTTTTGAGGCCTTCCTCCACATTTACTGTAACCGTGCGACCATAAAACGGAAACTGCATTAATGCCTTTTCTGCCTGCAGCCCTATGGGTAGAAGGATTGAGAGTAAGGTAATGAAGGTTGGTTTAAATCGCATTTACTTATTTAAACTCCAAAACTATGCCGAATATTCCAGATTCAGGAAAAATTTTCAGCCCGGTAAATACACCCTGTATTGTTGGATTTGCTTACTTTTGCAACCCTTTTTAGGTATAAATAATGGCAATGAAAGAACTGCAGTTCAGAGAAGCCCTGCGCGAAGCAATGCAGGAAGAAATGAGACGCGACGAACGTGTTTTCCTCCTGGGCGAAGAAGTAGCAGAATATAATGGTGCTTATAAAGTAAGTCAGGGAATGCTGGATGAGTTTGGCGCAAAACGGGTAATCGATACCCCCATTGCCGAGCTTGGATTTGCCGGTATAGCAGTGGGAGCCGCCATGAATGGTTTGCGCCCCATCTGCGAATTCATGACCTTTAACTTTTCTTTGGTAGCCATCGACCAGGTAATAAATGCTGCGGCCAAAATGAATAGCATGAGTGACGGGCAATACACCTGTCCTATGGTTTTTCGCGGTCCTACCGGTAGTGCAGGTCAGCTGGCCCAGCAACACAGCCAGAATTTTGAAAACTGGTATGCCAATACCCCCGGCCTGAAAGTAGTTGTGCCTAGCAATCCAGCCGATGCAAAAGGCCTGCTGAAAACTGCCATCCGCGACGAAAACCCCGTAATTTTTATGGAAAGCGAGCAGATGTATGGTTTCAAAGGCATGGTACCCGAAGAGGAATACCTTATTCCAATTGGGGTAGCTTCGGTGGTTAAAGAAGGTACCGAGGTTACCATAGTTTCATTTGGAAAAATGATGCTGCGCGCCCAAACTGCGGTTGAAGAACTTGCCAAAGAGGGTATTAACGCTGAGCTGATAGACCTGCGTACCGTGCGCCCCATTGATTACGATACCGTAATAAGGAGTGTTCAAAAAACCAACCGCCTGGTAATTGTTGAGGAAGCCTGGCCTCTGGCCAGCATCAGCAGTGAGCTGAGTCATATTGTGCAACGCCGTGCATTTGATTACCTCGATGCCCCTATTCACCGCGTAACCAGCATGGACACCAGCCTGCCCTATGCCCCCACTTTTGTAGAGGCTTATCTGCCAAGTGTAGCTCGCATTGTAGAAGCGGTAAAAGCCGTTACTTACCGCAAGTAATCCCCTTTCATCTATTTTTTTCTTTGCGCTCATCTGTAGCGTTAAATTTTCTTGCGCCGTAAAAATCTGAATTTCATCAAATTAATTCAATCACTCCTTTAATTTCATCCCAAAAACACAGGGTATTTGTCGATTTTTAGTACTATGTATTGCATAATACCAAACAATACATATATCTTTGCATCGTAAAGTTATGGCCGCCGAAAATTCACAAAGCCAAATGCGCAAGGGGATTCTGGAGTACTGTGTGCTGGGAATCATTGCCAGGGGCGAGATATATTCATCCAATATTATTGATCTGCTGAAAGAGGGCAACCTGCTTGTGGCAGAGGGAACACTGTATCCGATGCTGTCGCGTCTTAAAAACAGCGGATTGGTGGGGTACAAGTGGGTAGAAAGTACCCAGGGCCCGCCCCGTAAGTATTTTACCATTACCGAGGCTGGTGTTGAATACCTCAAAGAACTGGACGCCACCTGGGAAGAATTAACCAAAACTGTATCTGCCATAAATAAGAATCGAAAATGAACAACATCATAAATATAAGAATGGGGCACTATGTGCTGGCTGCCGATGAAGATGCTGCCAACCTGTTGCGCACGTATTCAACTGCCCTTAAAAACCGCTACCGCAATGAGGAAGGCGCCGATGAAATTGTACAGGATATTGAAGAACGTATTGGCGAATTGCTGCAGCAAAAACAGAAAGAAAATAACCGAAGCTTTACCATCCTGGCCGATGCAGAAGCAGTATTGCAGCAAATGGGTCCGGTAGAAAACGATGAAAACCCTAAAACAGAGGCTTCATCGGCTGCGCCAAACTACAATGAACCCAAGCGAAGAAGGTTGTTCAGGGATACCGATAGCCGCATCCTGGGTGGGGTTTGTGCCGGATTTGGCAACTACTTCGATATCGACCCGGTCATCATCCGCATTATTTGGTTTATTACCGTGTTCTTTTTCGGATTCGGAGTGCCTTTGTATATTGTGCTGTGGGTAATTATTCCTGAGGCCAAAACCACAGCCGAAAAGCTGATGATGAAGGGCCAAACCCCCAATTTGCAGAACATTGAAGACAATGTAAAGGCTGAATTTCGCAGGGTTGAAAATGCATTTCGCGAAAAAGGCGGCATGGGCCGATTCAGTCAATTTATCCAAACCCTGGTAATGCTATTTGGCAAAGCGCTATATGCCATTGTAAAAGCCGCATTATCTGTAGGAGTGGGAATTATGATTGCTGTTTTTATTGCCACCATCATTGCTTTTACTACCAAAGCATTTCACATTCACACCCGCTATTTATCCATTGATGGGCAGGAAGGATTAAATACAATACTTACCGCCTTTGGTGATCCATATTTACTTAAGGCTGGCGTGCTTGCCTTTCTGCTTTTCTCCATTGCTTTTGCTGTGCTGCTTGTACTTATGCCGCGTAATACCCGCACCCAATTAAAAACACCGCGTACTTATATCGGTTGGGGATTGGTAACCCTGTTTTTTATATTGCTGGGCACATTTATTTATGGGGTTTTGGGCATTAGCCACCGTGCCGAAAAAATGGGACCTGTGGCTACCTTCAAAACAACAGGCGACACTTTGTACCTCGAAACAGAAGGGCTAAGTCCGGATGGCAAAGGATTCTATGCATGCAACCGCCTTTTTGACCTGGCTACCTCTGAAGACAGCAATTTTCATATAGAACAAACCAACCATGCATGGGGTGAAAGTTACCGCGATGCGCAAGAAAAAGCCCGCAAACTTCCTCAAATGTTCAAAGTGCAAGGCAACAAACTATGGTTAACCGAATGTACCAAAATAAAATCGCTGAATGATGCCAATACCGGATATGCTTGTTTCACCCTGTATATACCTAAAGGTAAACACATAAAAACTGGCAACCGTATGTTTAACGACCACCATTACCCAAACTGGCTCGAGAGCAATCAGGTGTACAGCATGGATAGCGGCGGACTTGCCATACCACTCGGTTCAAAAGGCGAGTCGCTGCAAATAGATGCAAAGTTGTCTGAGCTTGATATCGATGGCCGTTTTGATGTTCAACTCATTTACTCAAATCTCAATAAAATAGAACTGGTTTCTGGTCCGATTCGCAATCACCGCGATTGGATAAATAACAACGGTCAATCGATAGAAATTGATGGTGATGACGACGATATTTTAGACAATGAGGTATCTGTAATTCGTATCTACTGCAACGGAGTACGCAATATCCGAAACTCGGGCGTATCTGAAATCTGGCTAAGAAATTACAGGGCTGGTGATATGCAGATTGAATGCGAGGGGGCCAGCCATATTCGTGGGAATCTGGTGGCCGACCATTTAAAGCTGGATGCATCCGGAGCTTCCGGGGTGCAACTGCAAGGCAGTGCCGATTTTGCCGAAATCGAAGTGAATGGTGCATCGAGCTATACCGGTGGTGCGTTCCATATCAAAGACGGCGATTTTAACCTGGATGGTGCATCCTCTGCGGCTGTGTGGGTTACAGGTAGTCTCAAAGCCGATTGCAGCGGGGCGTCAAAGCTAAAAACCAAGGTAAAACCTGCATATTCCAACATTCACAACCATGGAATGAGCAGCACCGAAAACTGGGATTGAGATTTTTTTTCAGGCCGCAAAACCCTGTGTTTATCGGAATTACCGCCTTTTTAATAAAATTTTTCAAAATTTTATGGGGGTCTAGCATCATTCTATTGTGTTCAACATTGTGTACAGTTTGGCACGGCATTTGAAATTCTGTACATAGAAAAGGACACAAGCAAAATGAAAAACACAATCATCATCGGCGCAGTTGCAGGAGTACTTGGCCTGGCAGCTATGTCATTCAACGAGAAAGAGAAGGTAAGTCAAACATTTGCCTTTCGTAAAATGACCAACACCGCTTTTAAAAACGGTGAGAAACTCACATTCCGCGTGCATTACGGACCTGTAAATGCCGCAAACATTACCATGTCTGTAGATGCGGCCACAGCCAACATCAACGGACGCAATGCCTACTCTGTGCGTTGCGAGGGCGAAACCCTGAAAAGTTTTGACTGGGCCTATAAGGTGCGCGACAAATTTCAGAGCTGGGTAGACCAGGAATCTTTGGCACCCTTGCGCTATGCCAAAACAGTGCGCGAAAACAAATATTTTGATGAGGACCTGGCCATTTATATGCACGACAAGAAAAAAATGCGCAACTCTGATGGTGAACTCGCTATTCCGGCCTATACCCAGGATATTGCCAGTGCCTTGTTTTATGCAAGAAATATTGACTACAGCAAAGCCGTTTTAAATCAGGTTTACCCCATAGATGTTTACCTGGATAACAAAGTATATAACCTCAACTTTACCTTCATTGGTCGCGAAACCATCTCTACTGATTTAGGTAAAATAAAATGTATCAAACTGCGTCCAAAACTGGTAGTTGACCGCGTATTTAAAAGCAGCAACGACATGACTGTTTGGATCAGCGACGACTTAAATAAAATTCCGGTGCGTGTGCAAACAGCCATTAAAGTGGGTAACCTAAAAGTAGATATTACCGGCTATCAAAATCTGCGCAACGCATTTACCTCACTCGAAAAGAAAAAATAATTCTTCCTGATTTCAGGAACAAAAAGATATGCTTTTGTGTTCCCTTTTCAAAAGCCTCCGGGAAGCCGGGGGTTTTTTATTTTTAAAGCATTTAAAATATTTGTATATACAAATATCAATTCTCTCCCACATACTCCCGCCGCACTCTTTGGGATATGGCTGTTAAAATTTCATAGGGAATAGTATCACAGTGTTGTGCTACTTTTTCTACGGATAAATTTTTACCAAAAATCTCCACTTCATCGCCTTCGGAACATTGAATATCGGTAACATCACACATGCACATATCCATACAAATATTGCCCACATAGGGTGCTATTTTGCCATTGATCCACGCACCTCCATTTCCATTCCCCAGGCGGCGCCATAGTCCGTCGGCATATCCAATTGGGAGTGTGGCTATAATCCGGTCTTGCTGTTCTATGGCCTTGCGCGAATAACCCACACTTTCACCAGCACCGATTTTTCGTATCTGGCTGATATTGGTTTTCAAGCTGGTAACCGATTCCAAATCGGCATTGGCTGTGCCGCGAGGATCGCTGCCGTATAAACCAATTCCCAGGCGAACCATATCTAAATGTGCCTCGGGAAAACGCAAAATTCCACCTGTATTTGCAATGTGTTTTAAAAATGTTTTACCGGTAGTTTTTGCAATATTTGTACATACAAATAAAAAGGTGCTAAGCTGCTGCTGCGTAAAGGCATCATGCTCGGAAGACTCGCTAGCCGAGAGATGTGAAAATACTGAAACGATGTTCAGATTTACAGGAAAATTGGCAAAATCTGATGCGGTTTTTTCTGGGTCAAAACCCAGGCGGTGCATACCAGTATCAATTTCGATATGTACATTTAATTGTTGCCCGGTTTCGGCAAAAGCTTTAATCCCTTCTGCATTGAACAATACGGGTTCCAGGTTATATTCAAGCAAAGCAGGGCTATCTTCAGCCGTACAATTCATTACCATCACAGGCACAGTAATGCCGGCTTTTCTAAGCGCAACACCCTCATCGGTATAGGCCACAGCAAGGTAATCCACACCCATAAACTGCAATGTACGCGCCGCCTCAAATGATCCGCTGCCGTAACCAAAAGCCTTTACCATGGCCATTAACCTTGTACCTGGTTTTAATTGCTTTCTAAAATATGTATAATTATTTCGCAGGGCATTTAAATCTATTTGCAACACGGTTTGGTGCATTTGTTTGCGCAGCAAAGCCGCCACCTGCTCAAGTTTAAAGCTGCGGGCCCCTTTAATTAATACACATTTTTGCGCTATTTTTTCGAGTAATCCCGATTGAATTAAATCTGCCGTTGTATTGAAATATTGCACTTCCATACTTTCAAATACAGCCGAGTTTTTTGCCATTTCAGGCCCAATTGCAATCAGATTTTTTGTGCCCTTTTCCTGCAATAAACCCGATACTTTTTGATACAACTTTTCCTTATCCGGATCGGATTGTTCAAGGTCTGAAAGTATGGCCATATGTGGCATTCCGGGTTGTTGGCGCAGCATAAAATCAAGCGCTACCTGCAGACTATCTAAATCATTTGAGTAACTGTCGTTTACAATATAATTACCCGATTTTCCTTCAAAAAATGCCAATCTGTTTTCAAGTACAGGCAAGCTTTCAAACAATGAAAGATGATCCGCATCCCAGCGTTCAAGCGCAGCCAGGGTGCACAAACAGGTCATGGCATTTTCTATGGCTGCGGCATCGGTAAATGGAATGGTAATCTGATGTGTGCTGCCCCGGTGAATAAATTGTATAATCGATTTTTTAAATTGTGTGTCAACTTCCGAAATGCGAAACTGTGCTCCATCCGTATAACCCCATGAAATGTTCTTCAGCAAAGGATTCTGAGATCTGAGCAGGCCTAATTCTTCCCTGATTTCTGCTGCATCATAGGGATAAACAACTACATCACAATGCTTAAATAATTTTACTTTTTCAATGGCTTTTGCCTTCCGATTTTCGAAATTTTCATCGTGTGCGGCCCCCAAATGCGTAATTATTCCCAGATTGGGTTGAATCATTTTTTGCAATACATCCATATCCCCCGGCATAGAAATTCCGGCTTCGATTATGGCCAAGGTATGCAACTTTTCTATACCCAGCAATGAAATGGCAACACCCAGGCTGCTATTGTAGCTGCGCGGACTTCGGGCAATTATAAAATCGTTTTTTAAAAGTGAAAAAAGCCATTCTTTAACAATGGTTTTCCCGTTACTTCCCGTTATTCCTATTAAAGGTCCGGTAAAATTTTTACGGTGATTTTCCGCTAATTTTTGCAATTCCAACAGCGGATTTTCTGCCAATAAAAAATTCGCATCCGGAAATTTTTGAATATCAAATCCGGGGCTGGTTACAAAATTGCGAACCCCCTTTTGATAGGCATCTGCCACAAATTTTTCGCCATTTTGGGTTTTCCCGTTTAAACAAAAAAACAGGGTGGTACGCACATTTCCCAGCCTGCGCGAATCAAAACCAATGGTATCCAATTCCACGTCATCGCCTTGCAGAAACAGTTGTGCACCGCAGATGGCCTGTATGCTCGACATGGAATAATGCATATCAACTATCTCTGAGATTGATTTCGGCACTGTCGCCGATATTCAGCGAATGCACAGCTCCGATGAGGGTAGAATCGCTGCCTATGAGCGAGTTCTCCAGTATTGCGCTATGCAATTCGGCATGCTGGCCAATGATGCTGTTTTTTACAATGCAACGGCTGATGATGGCATCGTCGCCCACACTTACATCTGGCCCAATAATACTGTTTTCGATTTTTGCCCTTGGAGAAATAAATACAGGTGGCACTATAATATTGCCCGCTAAAATATGCGGGGGTAATGGGGCAGGTTCCTGATTTTTGAGCAGATTGCGGTTGGTTTGTAAAATCACATCGCGCTTTCCACAATCAAACCAACTGTCAACGGTAAATGTTTCGAATTTCACTCCCTTACTAATCATGCATTGCAAGGCATCGGTAAGGTGAAACTCGTTTTGTGTGCGAATTTCGTTTTCGATATTAAATTCCAGGCAATCTTTCAATTCTTTGGCTTCGCGAATAAAATAAAGCCCAACCAAAGCCAGATTAGACCTCGGTATGCTTGGCTTTTCAGAGAGTAATAAAATTTTGCCATCCTCTCCCAACTCAGCCACACCGAACAATCGTGGATCCTCAACTTTTTTAACTCCAAGGCTGGAAGTATTGCCCCGGATTACGCTGGCCAAATCGGCTTCAAAAATGGTATCGCCCAATACAATCAGCACAGGCTCATCATCGGCAAATTCGTTTTTTGCCAGCCAAATGGCATGGCCTATCCCCTTGCCCAGGGTTTGAATTACAAAAGTAGATTTGCAATCCTTGTGGTTTTCAGAAATATATTGCTCAATTTTATCTCCCAGGTATCCGATGATAAATACAAACTCGTTGATACCTGCCTTTTTAAGACTGTCCACAATATGACCCAGAATGGGCTTCCCTGCGACCGGAATCAATGATTTCGGTTGGGTATGGGTATGTGGTTTTAAACGGCTCCCGATTCCCGCAACAGGAATAATCGCTTTCATAATTCTATGGCAAATTTAGGGGGTTATCTGTAATTTTGTTTCCAGGTTATTTTAAGGACTGAACGGGAATGCGTATTTATTGGTGCAGCGGCGCTTCGGCGCAAGGGAATCAGCCCCAATATTTGGCTTCCAGAGCATATTACCGGGCAGCTATCTTTTTCGCTGAGGTTGGTTTTGGAATCGATAAAAATATCGCTGAGTTTTTTACTCCCCTGCATACCGAAAACCTGCATCTTATCTCCATTCTGCCATGCCCTTGCCTGCAATGGAAAATGCACTTTTTCAATATCAAAGTGCCAGGTATTTTCCGTCTCTAAATTGCAATCCTGAGTTACATCAATTTTTATAAAATAATTCCCGAATTGGATTTCAGCAGGTAATTCACTTTCTTGTATTTCTACCTGGGTTACTTCAACTTTCTGATCCACAAGAAAAATACGCCAGCCCTCTCTTTCTATCATAACCCTGTATGCGTTGGAAAGAAAAAAAGAACCTGTGCGTTTTAGTTCAATCATTTTCACAATTTCATTTTTATTAAATCCCAATTGCAGAAAATAATATTCCAGTATTTGATTTGAATTTATTTCATCCAAAATGGATTTATTCAAAAAAACGGATTGGGCATTTTTATGAAGATTTGCATTCAAAACATCATCGTATTTTTGATGCAATTTCTTTATCCACAGATCATACTCCTGGCTTATACTCTGATAATCCGCAATTACATCTGGGTAAAAATATTTTAATCCGGGAATTATATGATGCCTAATTTTATTTCTCAAATAATCGTCTTTCTCATTTGAGCTATCCTCGCACCAAGTCCAATTATTTTTAATTGCATAATCTACAATCTGTTCTTTGGTAAATGGCAACATAGGGCGCACTATAACGCCATTCACAGCGGGAATTCCGGCAAATGCCGAGTGGATATTATTGCGCAATAAATAGATAAATAGGTTCTCCAAATCATCATCGGCATGGTGGGCTGTAGCAATAAAATCATACTGAAAATCGGTAGCAATATTTTGAAAAAAATCATACCTCAATTTACGTGCGGCCATTTGTATTGATACCCCTTCGTTTTCGGCTGTGGTTTTGGTTTCGGGCATTTCGATATACAAAGCCAGATTCAGGTTTTCGGCCAACTGGTTTACAAATGTCGTTTCGGCATTACTTTCTTCCCCGCGCAATCCAAAATTTACATGGGCAATTCCAAGCTCAAATCCTGCTTGTTGCAGCAATTGCAGCATTACCACTGAATCGGCTCCGCCACTTACTGCAGCCAAAACTTTATGTTGGCCGGGTATTAAACCCAAAGTTTTGATATTTTGGCGAAATTGTTCCAGCATGGAATGGGGCGGAAGGGCGAAATTACCGCAGTTAGACGGTATGTGCAACGATTGGGGTTGTGTTATCGGCATTTTAGCACGTTTTTTGCAAATCCATTCTCATCTATGCGAATTTTAGCCCACTGTGCCATGCTTATATTCCTGTTTTCAGGCCTGTTTCAGCATGCAATGGCACAGCCCATCAGCCTTTCGGCCAGCAAAATGAAGGGCACGAAACGCGGCGGAAAAGATTTTCAGCACCTGGAAGGCAATGTGCGCTTTGAGCAAAATGGCAATACCGTTACCTGCAACGAGGCCGACTATGATGCCACAGAAGAAACCCTTACCGGAAGTGGCGATGTAGTAATTATCAGCTCTGAAGGGGTGCATATTACCGGCAACACCCTGGTTTTTGATAATAAAGACAAACTGGCTACGGTTTCGGGTGGTGTTAAATTGGTAGATAAAGACATGACCCTTACCACTCCCTGGATTCAGTACCATATCGATAGTAAAGTGGGGTATTACGGAGCCGGCGGCAGGATTGTAGATAACGAAATGGTGCTAACCAGTGGCACGGGTAGTTATAACCCCAATATACATATGCTTTTTTTCAGGCACAACGTGGTATTGGTGCACCCAGATTACACCGTGAAGGCTGATACTTTGCAATACAATACCAAAAGCCAGACATCCTATTTTTTTAGTTATACCGAAATTACAAACCAGGAAAACACCATATTGTGCAATTATGGGAAGTATAATTCCAAAACCGGCAAATCTTATTTCACCAAAAATGCCGCTTTGCTTTCCAAAGACAATATCATCAGGGCCGATACACTTTCTTACAACCGAAATACCGGCATTGGCGAAGCTTTTGGTAATTTATGGGTAAAGGATACCCTGCAACGGATTACCATTTTCGGGCAAAAAGGGTATTACAATAAAAACGAAAAATACACCCGTGTTACAGGCACCCCACTGGCCCGACAGTATGAAAAAAACGGAGATAGCCTAATGCTGCGTGCCGATACTTTTATTTACCACACCGATTCATCCGCGCGAAAAAGATACCTACTAGCCTACCGCAAAGTGGGTATGTGGCGCAGTGATTTTAGCGGTACTGCCGATTCTATGTCGTATGTGGCAGAGGATAGTTTGTTCAGGCTGTTTGGCAAACCCGTGTTGTGGAACGATAAAACCCGATTGAGCTCTGATACCATCCGGATTTGGCTGCGCAATTCCAAAATTTCGCTGATGGAAATGCGCAAACAGTCTTTTGTTGCCATTCAGGAAGACAGCAGCCATTACAGCCAGATTTCGGGCACCAATATGGATAATATCTTTAGCAGTGATAACAAATTAAAAGCCGTAATGGTGCGGGGAGATGGAAAAAGCATTTATTATATCCGCGAAAAAGACAGCCTGCTATCATCGGTAAATGTTACCAGCTGTGCGGATATGAAAATTGTAACCGATAGCAACAAAGTTTCGAATGTGCGTTTTTATGGCAAATCGGTAGGCAATGTTTATCCTTTGGATGAGCTTCCAGCCGATAAAGAAAAACTGGCCGGATTTAATTGGGATCCGGTAAACCGACCCAAGGCAGAATCGTTCAAACCCCCTTTCAATATTCCGGATTTGCCTCGCAAACGGTCAGAAATTGTGACTAAAGGTAAAAGAAAAAAGTGATTTTGTCGTTTTTAAGAGAGTTTCAACCGACTGAAATGTAACTTTTGTAAACCCTTAAACGTTTTTTGTACACGCATGCTTAGAAAACTACTCCTATACTTACTGATTTGCACAGCTGGCAGCAAACTGTCGGCCCAGTATTTTACAGTAGCAGGGACAGTAGCCGACAGCAGCCTTTCTCCCATTCCCGAAGTAAATATTTTCATCACCAATGGAAGTGTGGTAGCCAAATCTGATAATCTGGGTCATTTCTTTTTTGAGTTACGCACCGGCGAATATGAGGTTGTATTTTCTCATCCCAATTATCAGCAGGTAAGAATTAAGGTGGTATTGGATAAAAAGAACGATACCATCAATGTAATACTGCCTACCCTGGTGCAACAAATCGGCACCATTAATATTACAGCGAAATACAAAGATCCTGGGCCGGAAATGATGCGAAAAGCCATTGCCAAACGCGATTATTGGGCCAGTAAATTTCCGTCGCACAGCTGCGATGTATATATCCGCGCTTTTGAGGAATACAATAAACCCAAAAAAGTGAGCAATGTATGGCATAGCGATACAGCTGAAAATAAACCCAAAAAGAAACACGATGAGCCCACTGGAAACATGGCCGAAATTGTGATGAAACGCGATTACATGCCACCCAATAAAATCAAGGAAACAAGGGATGGGGTATCCATACGCGGAGATAAAACAGGTTTGTTTTTTTTAAGCACAACCGAGGGTGATTTTAATTTTTATCAAAATTTAGTCCATATCAAGGCGTTGAGCGATATGCCTGTATTGTCGCCATTGGCAGGTACTGCCTTGTTATCCTATAAATTTCATTTTTTGGGCAGTTATAAGGATGCACAGGGACGACGGATTTTGAAAATTAAAATGGAACCCCGTTTGGTTTCAAACTCTGTATTTACCGGCGAAATTCACCTGGTAGATACATTGTTTTCAATTTATCGGATAGAAATCCAATATCCCAAAAATCAACTCAACGAGTACAACCAGTTTAATGCGGCCATTGAATTTAACCAAGCCCCGGATTCAAGTCAAACCATAAGCAGTCAGCGATTTGATTATTATGCAAAAGCAGGAAAGGGAAAATTTACCGGCTATACCCTTGTAACCTATACCAATTATGAATTAAATAAAACATTTCCCCGTCATTATTTTGGTATGGAAATCAGCAGTGCCAAGGATAGTGCTTATGACCGTGACAGTGCTTTCTGGGCAAGCAAACGCGCTACTCCGTTAAATAATACAGAATTGCGATTTATTAACCGCAGTGATAGTATAAAACGTGTTTTAAATAGTACCGCTTACTTGGATAGCATGCAAAAAGTAACCAATAAAGTTACGCTAAAAAAACTATTTTTAGAGGGTCAGGAATACGAGAATCGGGAAAAAGGCATCAATTTAGATTTTATGCCCCTGATGTTTATTGTGCAGCCCTGGTATCCCGGCGGTACAAGGCTTAGTTTGTGGAATACGATTGAAAAGAAATTTAAAAACAAAAAAGAAATAAGTTTTGTTGAAAATCTGAATTATGGAATCCTCAATAAAGACATTCGGGGTACTGTGGCTTTCAGCACTTTATACAATCCTTTCAGGCGTTCTTATATCAATATTAGCGCGGGTAAAAACTTTGCATTTATCAATAATAATGCTGCATTTTTAGACCTGGCCCGACGCAATAATTTTTACCAGAATACACATTTATCTGTATACCACCAGCACGAGGTTGTGAACGGATTAATGCTGCGTATAACCGGCGAATTCAGTGAAAGAAAAGATATTTCGGGTATGACTTTCGACAAATTTGGCGACAGCTTATTTGAAAATAATTTACCCGCCACATTTGGCACCCACCGGGCATTTTTTACCTACATTAATCTTAGCTATACCCCATTCCAGAAATACATTCGCGATCCCCGACAAAAAGTAATATTAGGCAGCCGCTGGCCTACATTTTCTATCAATTACAGCAAAGCCGTACCCGGGGTATTCGGTAGTATTATAGACTACGATTATTTAGAGTTTCGCATCAACCAGGAAATTCCCTTGGGCCTGATGGGCCGAAGTGAAATACGGGCCAATAGCGGAAGTTTTTTACGCCACAAAACCCTGAGTTTAATTGATTACCGCTATCAGCGCCGCAGCGATATATTCTTCTTTACCCCACCCATGTTTGCTTTCCAAACCCTGGACAGTACTTTTAATACTACCAAAAGATTTTACGAAGTACACTACCGGCATCACTTTAATGGGGCATTAATTAATAAAATACCCGGGTTTAAATACCTGGGGCTGCGTGAGTCGGCAGGCGGAAATATGCTGTATGCCCCCGAACGACGCAATATGTTTTTTTATGAATTCTATGCCGGATTCGATAAGTTAATTCGCATTTGGCGCGATCGATTTAAGCTTGGTATTTACTATTGTGTGGGCTATTCCAATATCTTTGAAAAACCCCGTTATGGAATAAAAGTCAACTTCGAGTATTTCGACAGGCGAAATAATTCCTGGTAAAATTTCGAATTTTGTTTTTATTATTATATTTGTTGTAAAGTTATTATGACAAATCAAAAATCCGTTTTAATTTTTCTCCTTCTTTTTCCGTTAATCGCATACGGTCAAAAGGTAGATTTAGATCCATATCGTTTTAATTTTGAATATCGAAATTTGCCGCATACTTTGCAGGATACTTCGCTCAAAACTTATGAAGTAACTGCCGATTTATCCAGCTCCATGGAACAACATATGACTGCCGATGTGATTGGTTCCAAATGCATTTTACAAGGGTATAAAAAAGAGGAAAATGCCGATATTAATTTTGTAATTTCATTCGGAGATTTTTTAATTGAAAAATACCAGATTGTAGAAAATGTTTCGGAGAGTAAAAACAAAGATGGTAGTATAACTAAAAACTATTCTTACTATGTTTCCATGAATTATACCATCTCTGGTTATGCCAATTTGAATGGCAGGGATGGCAGCCCGTTAATTAAGGGCAATAATTTGTTCCCGTACAGCAATTACAATTGGTCTAGCTCTACCTATGCTACACGCAGCGAAGCCAGCACCTATTATTACAATAACAAATACTCCATAATTAACAAACTGGCCCGAGAAAGAATAGAAGAAGGCATTAAAGAAGCCAATCGCTGGGCCAATTACAGTATGGGTTATCCCTTAATTACCGAAAACTCGTACCTCTGGTTAATAGATAATAAAAAACACCCGGAGTACTCAGCCATGAACGAACGTTGGGTAGCATTAAAACCGGTATTGGAGGGGATTACCGCCAATAAGTTATCGGATGAAGACCGAAGTAAAATTTTGGTGATGATTGAATATTTTAACGGCCTCAAAACTACCTGGAATAAAGACGAAAAAGGCGATAAAAAAATTCGATATGCCTGTTGTTATAACAATGCGCTTTTATATATGATTTTGGATGACCCCGAAAACGCTATAAAGGAATCCGATGCACTTGTAGCCAATGATTACGACACCAAAGATGGTAAAAATCTGCGCGAAAAAGCCGAAGAATTAAAAGCACTGTTTGCTAAAAATAAAATTTATTCCAGGCATTTTAATGCTATGAATAAACCATACAAATAATGCAAATCGAGAGCAAACCCATTTTTTTTTCGAAAAATTAATCACTTTTCCTTTTCTCCTCCCAGAATTTTTCTTTGGTCCAACATTTAGCCTCTTGCATAATTCAAACAAACTGGCTTTTTTTGTAACTATATGATTACATGCAAATTAACTCGTGCATTTGCGTTAATACTGCTGATAAACGCTTTTAGTGAGATATCCGCATTTGGACAATGCAACCCTTCACCCAAAGCCGACTTTACCACACGGGATGGCTGCGAATCGGATAGTGTTCCATTTACCAATGCTTCACAAAATGCAGCTTCCTATGAATGGCGGTTTGGCGATGGCAATACCTCAGCCCTGGCTTCACCCAATCATTTATATAGTTATTACGGCAATACCCGCACTTTTGTTGTGGGCTTATATGCATACAGCAGCGATCGTAAGTGCGCCGATTCCATTTATAAAACAGTAACACTTTATGGCACCAGCGCAGAATTTACATTTTCAAACTCCGGAAAAACTTACAATTTTACATCTACCGGTAGTTGGATATCCAAGTATTACTGGGATTTTGGTGATGGAGACAGTGCTAAAACCGCAAACGCAAGTCATACTTACACCGACACATTATCTACCCATAAAGTTTGTTTAAAAGTTACTAACCCTATGAATTGCAGCCATGAAAAGTGCGTTCAAATCACCACCCTGGGCGTAAGAGGTTATAACCCTTTTCCAAAATTTCATATTTTTCCCAATCCCAATTCCGGGAATTTTACAATTGATTTTGGGGTTGTAAAACCAGAAAGTACCATACAAATTATTAATCCCGTAGGCCAATTGGTGTATCAAAAAACATTGGATATCCACTCTAATATATTGGATTTAATTCTAACGGATGGCGTTTATTGGGTGCGAATTTTAAATCCAGGTGGGGGTTATTTATCCCAAAGACTTATAGTGCAAAAATAAGCTTAGATTCCCTTAAGAAACATGCATGAAACGCACTTCCGTTCGTGCATTTTAACTGTTAATTTTAAATTACGGAGAGTAATGAAAAAGCAGGCAGAGGCCCCGCTTTTCGGTTATTCTACAGTTACACTTTTAGCCAGGTTCCGGGGCTGATCTACATTACAACCGCGCATTACAGCAATATGATAACTTAGCAATTGCAATGGAATGGTATTGATCAATGGGCTTAAACTTTCTTCAGTTTCGGGCACTTCAATAATGTGATCGGCCAAATCGTTTAGTCCTTTATTCCCCTCCGTTACAATGGCTATGATGATGCCTTTGCGGGCTTTTACCTCCTGTATATTGCTTACCACTTTTTCGTAGTGTGCACTATTGGTAGCAATTACCACTACCGGCATATTTTCATCAATCAGCGCAATGGGTCCGTGCTTCATTTCTGCAGCCGGATATCCTTCGGCATGGATGTACGATATTTCTTTGAGTTTTAACGCACCCTCGAGGGCCACAGGGAAATTGTAACCGCGACCCAGGTAAAGGAAATTGTGAGAATCCTTATACATTTCCGCAATTTTCACAATACTATCGTTGAGCTTCAGGGCTTTTTCCACTTTTTCAGGAATGCTTTCCAACTCATACATCAGGCTGCGAATTTTATCTGTACCCAATGTGCCGCGCAGTTTTGCCATAGCAATGGCAATCAGACTGAGTACAGTAACCTGGGCGGTAAATGCCTTGGTACTTGCAACACCAATTTCAGGACCGGCGTGGGTATAAGCACCTGCGTGGCTCATACGCGGAATGCTGCTACCTACCACATTGCATACTCCAAACACGGTAGCACCCTTGCTTTTGGCCAGCTCCATGGCGGCCAGGGTATCGGCTGTTTCACCGCTTTGCGAAATGGCAACCACCAAATCATTGGCATATAACACCGGATTGCGGTAACGAAATTCAGAGGCATACTCTACCTCAACCGGAATACGGGCATAATCTTCAAAAAGGTATTCGGCCACCAAACCGGCATGCCAACTGGTTCCGCAACCAATAAGAATCAGTCTGTTGATGTTTTTCAGCTTTTCTTCGTAATCGCGAATGCTTTGCATAATAATTCCGGCCGACATAGGATCAATCCTGCCGCGGAAACTATCGTGGATACTTTTGGGCTGTTCGTAAATTTCTTTGAGCATAAAATGCTCATATCCGCCTTTTTCCAACTGCTCCAGGTTCATTTCCAACTCGTGGATGTAGGGAGTCTGGATTTGATTATCGATGGTTAAAACTGTAAGCTCCTGATTTTCAACAACCGCAATTTCACCATCATTGAGGTAAATAACCTGGCGCGTATATTCTACAATCGGGGTGGCATCGCTGGCCAGGAAAAATTCGCCGCGGTCGTTGCCAATCCCTACAACCAGCGGGCTGCCTTTGCGTGCTGCAATGAGATGTTCAGGGTGGTTTTTACTCAGAATTACAATGGCATAGGCACCAACAACCTGTTTCAGGGCCACGCGAACAGCCTCTTGCAGGGTAAGTTTCGCATTGTCCATGATGTCCTCAATCAGGTGAATGAGCACTTCAGTATCTGTATCGCTGCTAAAAGTATGGCCCCTGCGCAAAAGTCCTTCTTTCAGGGTAGCGTAGTTTTCAATAATTCCATTGTGAATCACAGAAAGATCGCCACTTTGGCTTTGGTGCGGATGGGCATTTACATCGTTGGGGGCCCCATGGGTAGCCCAGCGGGTATGGCCCATACCAATATTCCCCTTGCGGTTACTTTCGTGTATGGAAGCCTCCAAATCGGCCACTTTGCCTTTTTGCTTAAACACTTTCATGTCGCCATCCAGCAAAGCAATTCCGGCACTGTCATATCCGCGGTATTCCAGTCTTTTCAGACCTTTAATCAATATCGGAAACGCATCACGTTCTCCAATATAGGCAACAATTCCACACATTTTAAGGTTCTAATTCTTACTGCAAAAATACAGTGTTTTAGCCATTATCCCCCAAATTCTATGGCTGTTACAGGGCATTTTCTACCAACCGATTGTGAATAAGGACAGCCCTAAAAATTTCTGGCGTTACAACTTGTTATCCCTATTGCAACTTGGAAAATTGTTGTACAGCCATTAATATTGCTTTCAAAAAATCCCCAAATGCAGCTGCCGGTAAACGTTTTCAATGTGCCAAATTATAAATGGGGCAAAAACAGCCAGGCTTTTGTGCTTGCCAATTGGGAATCTGCTGAAATTAAACAGGAATTAATTCCGCCCGGAGAGGGAGAAAAACTCCATTTGCATGAAAAAAGTACCCAGTTTTTTTTCGTTCTTAATGGCGAGGCCGAATTCATTTTAGACAATCAACAATTTACTTTAAAAGCCCAGGATGGGATTTTAGTAAATCCCAATTCTGCGCATTGCATTCAAAATAATTCCGAAATGCCGCTCAGTTTTTTGGTGTTTTCACAGCCCCCGATTGGCAGCGACCGGATTGCAGTAACACCCTAAAATAAATATAATTTTCAAATAAATTACATTCTAAATTCAATCTAAAAATCAGTAAATGACTGTAACAAAACTAATTGCCAAACACATAAGGGAAGCCTATTTTGGCGGCAACTGGACCTGGTCCAACATGCGCGACAATGTTGCCGATGTTAGCTGGGAAGAGGCCATTACTCCAGTTGAAAATCTAAATACCATTGCGGTGCTTTTTTACCACTCCACCTATTTTGTAAATGCCCTGTTAAAAGTGTTGGAAGGCAGGCCATTGGATTCGAAAGATGAATACAGTTTTACCCATCCACCTATTCAATCTGAAAAAGATTGGGAAAATATGCAAACCCTTGCCTGGGAAGAAGTAGAAAAGGTTGCAGGTCTGGTAGAACAATTACCCGATTCGATATTATTTGAATTTTTTTCAGAAGAAAAATACGGCAATTATTACCGCAATCTGCATGGTATGATAGAGCATACCCATTACCACATGGGGCAAATAGCGTATGTAAAAAAATTATTGCGTACTAAAAAATATTGATTCAATAGAATTAATTTAGGGTTTTTATCTATTTATATCGGCTGATATTTAAATGGATTTTCTCAAGATAAACCAAACAAATGAATACACACATAAACCCCAAATTTGCATAATTGCCACATTTCCATATTTTTGAAGTTCCTAAAAGCTGAAAAATGACAACAGAAAATCCCCAAACTGTAGAAGAAATCTATTTCCGCACCCGTGTAGATGACCAGATAGACTGGTATGATAAAAAGAGTGGAAGTAATAAAAGAATGTTTCTGACGCTGAAGCTGAGTGAAATTATTCTGTCTATGTTCATCCCCTTTTTAACGGCTTATATCTCTAACACGGATAATGTTTTTAAAATCATAGTAGGCTTTTTGGGTATTGCCATAGCTGCCATTGCGGGTATTATTACCCTGGTAAAATTTCAGGAAAACTGGATTGAATACCGTTCGGTGGTTGAAACTCTGAAGTTTGAAAAATTTCTATACCTCACCCATGCAGGGCCCTATAAAAACAATGCAACCGCCTTTACACTGTTTGTAGAACGCTTTGAAAATACCATTGCATCCTCTACTAAAAAATGGGTTACCTATGTATCACAAAACGATGGGGATGACGTGGCAGAACAACCCGCAAATCCACAATAATTGTATATACAAATATTAAATTTGCGCGTACAAATATTGAACAATGGATGTAAATAAATTTGCAGAAACAGCATTATCATTTCCGAATGCTGAATCTCAGCCCCATTTTGAAAAACATTCATTCAGGGTGAATAAAAAAATATTTGCCACTTTGGATATAAATAAACAAACCGTTTCCCTAAAACTTCCCTTGCCCGAACAGTCGGTTTTTATTGCGTTTGATGCCGAAACTTTTACACCGGCTAACGGGGCCTGGGGCAAGCAGGGCTGGACTTTGGTGCAATTGCAAACCGTAAGAGAGGATATGCTGTTGGATGCTTTGGATTTGGCATATAACCTGGTGAATTCTAAAAAATAAGTATAAAAAAATCCCCCTGGTTTTGCCAAGGGGATTTATATTTATTCAATTTAATTTTATTTCAATTTAAAGGCCTTTTTAACTGCAGGCACTGCGTTGAGCTCTTCCCATGGGAACAGTTTTACCTTCACGCTTTTTTCGTTGTCTTTGCCTTTGTTAAATACTTTGGTTACGGTTTCAGATTTGCGACCCATATGGCCATAGGCCGCAGTTTCTAAATAGATAGGGCTGCGCAGATTGAAACGGGTTTCGATATCGTAAGGACGCAGACTGAATTCTTTCATTTTCAGAATGGTTTCAGCAATCTGTCCGTCGGTCATTTTTACATGGGCTGTGCCTTTGGTATCTACAAAAACACCTACAGGATCGGCAACACCAATTGCGTAAGATACTTGTACCAGGGCTTCATCGCATACACCGGCGGCAACCAGATTTTTGGCTATGTGGCGGGTAGCGTATGCTGCACTGCGATCCACTTTACTGGGGTCTTTACCACTGAATGCACCACCACCATGGGCACCACGTCCACCATAGGTGTCTACAATGATTTTGCGACCAGTGAGTCCGGTATCGCCATGGGGGCCACCGATTACAAATTTGCCGGTTGGGTTTATATGATACTTAATGTTGTTATCAAATAATTTGTGAAGGCGTTTTGGCAATTTTTTCAAAATACGCGGAATCAACACCTCTTTCACATCCTTGCTGATTTGGCCCAACATAGCATCGTCGGCTTTTTTAATATCGGCAGGTTTATTGGTTTTTGGCTTTACAAAATCATCATGTTGGGTAGAAATTACGATGGCTTCAACATGCATGGGTTTGTGATCGTCGCTATACTGAATGGTAACCTGGCTTTTGGCATCCGGGCGCAGGTATTTCATTTTTTTACCTTCGCGGCGAATATCGGCCAGTTCGTGCAACAACAGGTGAGACAGCATCAGGGGCAATGGCATATAATTGTCGGTTTCATTGGTAGCAAAACCAAACATCATTCCCTGGTCGCCGGCGCCTTGTTCTTCGCGTTTTTTGCGGTCTACACCCTGATTGATATCGGGGCTTTGCTCATGAATGGCGGAAAAAATACCACAACTATTTGCTTCAAACATGTATTCGCTTTTGGTATACCCAATTTTACGAATTACCTCACGTGCAATTTCCTGCACATCGAGGTATGCTTTTGATTTTACTTCGCCTGCCAAAACTACCTGGCCGGTTGTAACCAGGGTTTCGCATGCCACCTTGCTTTCTGGGTCGTAAGCAAGAAAATTGTCTATCAGTGCATCACTGATCTGATCGGCGACCTTATCTGGATGGCCTTCAGAAACGGATTCAGAGGTAAAATAATATGCCATATTTTTCGGGTTGCAAAGATAGTTAAATATAGGACTTGCCCCAAATGAAGGTAAAATGAAGTACCCATAGCCTGCTTTATGCCTTAAGCGGCCTGTAAGCAATGGGTCAGGGAAGTTTTAAACCCACCCTGGCGGTTATGAGCTTGTGGTCGCCCGGAACATCGCCATAACTTTTGTAATTGGCACAACTCATGCCTTTTGAAATAAGAATATAATCTATGCGGAAATTAGGAAATGGACCCTTATAGGTTTTTTCAAATCCGTTGCCCGACTCGCGAAAAGCATCCAGCATGCCAGTCATAAGCTTATTATAGGTATAGCTTAAGGGCACATCATTAAAATCGCCCATTACAATTTTCTTGTACTTACATTCGGCCATATGATTAGCCAAAGAATCGGCCTGAACAGCGCGTTTCAGATAGGCTTCCCGCATGCGGCGAATCAGATTTTTAGACCCCTCAATTTTTGATGCTTCGCCACCGGCATTATTTATAAATGCATAATCTTTTTTACCAAATCGAATACTTTGCAAGTGTAAATTGTAAACCCTTACTGTATCATTTTTCACCAATAAATCAGACCAGATAGCCATGTTTCCGGTTTTTTCGCCCAGGCCTACCCTTCCGCTGCGGATTACCGGATAATTGGTATATATAACCATGCCATAAGGCCTGTCGGGGCTGAGCCGCTGAAAATGATGGAACCTGAATTTGCCTTCCCTTTTTATCGATAAAACCCTTTCGGATAAATTAATTTTGGCATAAAACTCCTGCATACATAAAATATCATATTTCTCTTTACGCAGGTGATTTAAAACATGACCAAAATAATTTGTATCCTGGTAATTTCCGAAGAGCTGGGTATTATAGGAGGCCACATGTATACTGCTATCAGATACCTTTCTTTCGGAAGTGTACTGGATGTATTTAGAGATATGAATCAGATTTAAAATTAAAAAACACAGTGGGATAATTAATTTAAATTTTAATTGCACCCACCAGTAAATCAGCAATACAATATTAATAATAAATAAAAACGGAAAAGTGAGGCCCAATAAAGGCAACCAGCTTGAATAGGAAGGGTGTACAAAGGGTGATAATCCGGCGGCAGAAAGCAAAATTCCCGACAGAATTGTCAATGGAAAAACGATCATATTGGCTACTCGCAAAAACATAATCAATCGCCGGCGCGGAAGAGAAGCTCCTTTTCCTCTTTGGTAAGGCTTTCATAGCCCGATTGATTTATTTTGTCAAGCACCCTGTCAATTTCTTCCTGACGTGGAGGGGTTTTGGGGTTGTATAAATTTTTGTTAATTGAAACACTGGCTTTGCGCAAAGGTTTGGTTTTGCTTTTGGGTTTGGATTTAAATAAATTGGCAATAAAATCTGCCAGTGGATCTACCAAGGGAATGTGAAAGTTTCCGCGGGTATGCAGCACAAAAAGAAGGCCGAATATTTCGCCACCGATGTGCGCCAAAAAGCCTCCCTGATTGATATGCCCGGCGGCACCAAATATGTCGAAAAACACACGGAACAATGCAATCCACATTAAATCAATGGGTATAATTCCAAAAAAATAAAGCTTATATCGGGGTGCAAAAACGGCGGTGCCAATAATAATAGCCGATACGCCAGCCGAGGCTCCCACCATTAAGGGGTAACCTCCTTGGGTCATAAATAAATTATAAATAAGACCAAAAAATATGGCGCCAAAAATACCGCCCCCAATAAATAATTTCCATATATATCTTTTACCTGTAAGATCTTCCAGAATCACACCCACAAAGAAAAGCCAGAGCATGTTGCCAAACAGATGCCAAAAGCCATCATGCATAAAAATATAGGTAAAAATAGACCAGGGTTGGTATAAAAACTGGGGAAATGCCGGTGTAAAAGCAAGTTGGCTGATTACAATTTCACCAAAGGGCAAATAAGCCACAATAAACAGAGCAAGAAATACGTAAATACATAGCAATAATATATTTATTACCGCCTTGTTGTACCGCGAAAATGGATTTAGTTCTATGCCTCCAAAAAATAAATTTGCCATTTTATTGCCAGTGGTTTTTTATTTTTCTCCATGCCCAGTATTTTAATGTGATATACCCTGCCAAAGCTCCACCCAGATGGGCAAAGTGGCCGATAGGATCCCATGAAAATTGTCCAAAACCTCCAATAATATCCAACAGCAGAATGATAGGAATTAATATTTTCGCTTTAATGGGATAGGGAATAAATAAAAAAATTAATCTCTCGTTTGGGTAAAAAAACACAAACCCTATGAGTATGCCGTAAATGGCGCCGCTGGCACCCAGGCTGTAGCCATATCCGCTGAATGCCAGATTACCCTGATGATAGGGAAACAAAGTGCCTGTGGCATCAAAAACCAAATATCCGATGCTGATAAAATGCAATAAAATGGCACCGGCTGCACTGATGAAAAACAGGTATAAAAACTTTTTGGTACCCAACCGCTGTTCTAAAATAGTGCCGAAAGAAAACAGGGCTACTGCATTGAACAACAGGTGCCAGAAATTTGCATGACAAAAAATTTGGGTAACTAGCTGCCATACCCTAAAGTTAGGACTATCTGGGTAATACAGGTATAATTGCTCTACATGAAAACCAATATTGGGCAAACCCAATTGGGCAAGAAAAAACAAGCCTATCAGAATAAGCAGGTTTCTAAGTCCGGGTGGTAAGTTCTGCAGCATCAGTTTCGTTTTTGCTTTCGGAATATATCATACAACAATTCCATACCAATTTTAATCATCACGGGTTTGCTGTCAAATGTAAAGTGTTTTTCCGGATGTTCGAACAAACCTTCAACCAGTGAACGCTGCATGGCTGGGTCGAGACGGGTTCCAACCGGCACTGCAGTTTGTCTGGCAAGGGATAATGCCAAACTGTCGTGTTTTTTTAATTTCAACTCTCCCTGGGTCATTTCGTAATCCTCAATCATGCGTTCGAGTACCTTGGCTTCATCAGATCGGTTCAATTCCGGGGGCAATCCGTTAATAATAACTGCATTTCCACCAAAATGACTGATATCGAAGCCCAAGGCTCTGAAATCGTCGAGTAATTCAAGTAAGGTTTGCAACCGGGCCGGATTTAATTCGGCAGTGCGCGGAAAAAGCAGTTGCTGGCAAGCCCCTTTATGGGTTTCAAGGTAAGCCCTGAATTGGGTATACAGTATTTTTTCATGTGCTAGATGCGGATCTACAATATACAGCTCCTCATTGATCCGAGCCACTATGTATTGATTGCCCAATTGAAACACCTCCTTTACCTCCGGCACCAATTCTTTTGGATTAAATGGGCTGGTCTCTGCCTCGTTTCCCGGCCATTTTACCCCACCCAAATCAGCATCCACCGGACCTAAAATTTTAGTCCAATCCTGTTTTTTCTGGTATTGCGATGAATGCCCTTCGGCAAAGGGATTATACTGCGGAGTTTTAATTTCGTGGTTGTTGTAATTGTGATTGACTACGTGGCTTCGGTCTTGCGAACTGAGGTCGGGTTTCAGAAAATCTTCTAGCCCGCCGGTGCCAAATAATTCCATATCGGGCTGCATTATATGGCTACCCAAGGTTTTGCGCACTGCGGCTTTTATGATATTGTAAATGTGGCGGTCGTCCTCAAATTTAACCTCTGTTTTTGTGGGGTGAACATTCACGTCTACTTTGGACGGGTCGATATGCAGATGCAGCACAAATAATGGGTAGCTGTTCTCCTCTGCCAGGCCTTCAAATGCGCCTTGAACTGCGTGGTTAAAATAGGGGCTGCGAATAAAGCGGCTGTTTACAAAAAAGTATTGGTCGCCTTTGGTTTTGCGGGCTGCCTCGGGCATACCCACATATCCTTGAATCCCTACAATCTCGGTTTCTTCCCTTACTTCGAGCAGGGGTTTATTTACCCCTAAAACATCCTTAATGCGTTGCTCCAGATCGGCGGGTTTAAGGTCGAATGTTTCGCTGCCGTTGTTATACATTTCAAACGCAACCCCCGGATGCGCCAGGGCTTGACGCTGAAATTCCTCCATGATATGGCGGGTTTCTACGGAAATGGATTTCAAAAAATTGCGCCGGGCCGGAATATTAAAAAAAAGGTTTTTTATGCTTATCGAAGTTCCAACCGGGGCCGTAACCAGGTTTTGCTCCATTACCTTGCTTCCCTCAATGCGGATATAGGTGGCAGCATCGTCTTCGTGCCGGCGGGTTTTCATTTCAACCTGGGCTACCGCAGCAATACTGGCAAGCGCCTCACCCCTGAAACCAAAGGTTTGCAATGCATAAATATCGTGTGCGGTATTGATTTTAGAAGTTGCATGGCGTTCCCAACACATGCGGGCATCGGTTTCGCTCATACCCCCACCGTTGTCAATTACCTGCATTAGGGTAATGCCCCCGTCTTTAATTAGCAGCTTAATATGCGTAGAACCCGCATCGAGAGAGTTTTCCAACAACTCTTTTACAGCGCTGGCAGGCCTTTGCACCACTTCACCCGCTGCAATCTGATTGGCTACTGAATCTGGTAAAAGTTTGATTATATCCGACACGCCTCCACAAATTTACCTAATTATTCCTCGCCCTAAAAATTACTTCTTTCGATAAATGGAAGCGCACCACTGCCCCAGCGTTTTGCTCTCAATAAATTCCAATCCTTTCTGCTGGCAATTTTCTGAAATCACATCCAAATCAGTAGGGTAAAATCCGCTTAAAAATAATAGCCCACCTGCATTCATAGATTTTGCATACGTTTCAGTATCCTGCAACAATACCTGCCGGTGAATATTGGCCAGAATTATGTGGTACATTTTATTTTCTGAGAAGTCAAAAAACGAGGCGTCGTTGTGAAATGCGGCTATTTTTTTACAGTGATTAATTTCAGCATTTTCGGCAATATTTTCTGCCGACCAATCTTCAATATCCACTGCATCCACATGATCAGCAACCAGCATTTCGGCTGCAATGGCAAGCACACCTGTACCAGCTCCCATGTCCATTACCCTTGCATTTTTAAATGCAGTTTCGTGTTCCAACATCAGGGTAATCATCAGCTGAGTAGTGGCATGATGACCGGTACCAAAACTCATTTTAGGCTGTATCACAATTTCGTGCTCAATCCCTTGCGTAGCCGGGTGAAATGCGGCACGAATATGAATTTTATTGCCAATGGTTACAGGTTCGAAATAATTTTTCTCCCACAATTCATTCCAGTTTTCTTTGGGAATAATACGGGTAGTTATTTCGCCTTCAACAAAGGGTGCAAGGGTTTCCTTCAGTGTTTCAAAATCACCATCGAAATTTACTTCTGCCCCTACGGCTTTTACAATTCCATCGGTAAATTCAAAAACATCAAAAGGATATTCACTCAAAAATGCAGTAATTATATCCGCATTTTCTTCAGCAGGGGCAGCAGCTTTGGCCGATAATTCTAAAAAGTTTCCCAATGCGTTATTTTTTTACAGCCGATTGCAGATTGCATTCATGAAACTCGGCATTATACCCAATCATAAACGGCAATTTGGCAGGCTTTGCCTCCTCGTATGCCTTCTTTAAATCGGGTTGAAAACGCCCCGCAAATAATTTTATCGTGCGGGTATATTCTCCCAGCAATGTAACATTGAAACCATTGTCCACCATGAATTTATAGGGCAATCCCGAATCATCCTGCATGAGTCTTACAGTATGCGTTTTAACATAATTGCGTATGGTAGAAAAATATTCTTCGTGCATTAAATAGCTGGCCGCTTTAAAAAATGTAACCACTTTTTTGCGTTTTTCTAAATAGCCCATCAGTCCGGTATGGCCTTTCAGATAAGCATCGCTGGCGTCGTAGCTGATATAAATAAGCTCTTTTACAACTCCATTTTTTTCGGTACTGAAACCAATTTTATAGGCAGTACGTTTCAGATTTTTTTCAGGTTTGGCCCCATCGGCAATTTCGGTTTCATTGCCATCTTTGTCCAGGTTAAAATGGCTGATATAATGAATGTTGTAACCAAAACGCGCCATATAGAATAAAACGGTATGAATGGTTCCATTCAGCGGGCCGCGGTTAAAATCATTGGCCATACTTTTGGTACGAAAGAAACCCAGGCGATGCGGAAAAAACATGGTATGTTCTAAATTCGAATAATACTGTATGAGGGTAGAATCGGCCACATTTTCGGGGTTGAAAATGCTTCCGCCAGGCTCTAATCCAAGCATAATTATCGTATCTTGTTTGGGAAAAAATAAATTGGCATAATAAAAATCTCCTCCAGCAAAAGGATAGAAAAGTGTATTGGGTTCAGCATTTACATTCTTTGGATTTTCTTTCACCCAGGCTGCAATTCTGCCGCCAATTCTTTCGTCCAGAATTTTCCATTTATCATCTGTGTTTTTAGCAAAATTTTGCCATATTTTTTCCCCGGTAGCAGGCAATGCATTTTCACCCTCCATACCTGAAATAAACCTTGCGAATGCACTTAATTCGGCATTTACAGGGGTAGTGTTTTTGGCAACTGTATCTTTTAATTCAGAAACGGATTTTTTTGTTCCTGTCGTATCCGTTTTTTGATGATTGTTTCCCTGACCTCCACAGGCCATCAGAATAATGAGTACCGGAATAATTGCTCTGTGCAACATAGAAATGAAGCAGCAAAATTAATGGTATTTTAAAAGAACCCCATCAATGCGATTCAAAAAACAGCCAAATGGCCGGTAATTCGCTTCTCCAATAAGCAAATGTATGGGCTGCAGCAGGGTCAACGTGTAATTTGATCATCTCCGACCCGGCAAGTCCTGGCTGTTTTGATAGGGCCTTTCCAAAAGCCAGTGTTTGTGCTACCGGCACCACTTTGTCTAAAGCGCCATGACCCAAATACAGCGGGGTAGTCCAGGTATGGGATTTAAGGTATTCCTCGGGATTGTCGATTTCGGTCCAGCGCTTGCGATACTGGGTTATAGGTCCGTAAACAAGGCTGCACAGTGGGTCGTTGGGCAGGCTTAGTTGATTGTAATCGCCACTTAGGGCCGCAGCAGCAGCAAAAAAATGGGGACGTTTTTCACAGATTTGCGCTACCCCTCTTGCACCTGTACTTAGCCCAAGAACATAATTTTTTTTATTGAATAATCCACATGAATCTTGCAGAAATTCCAATGCAGAATCCAACCATAACAAGGTAGGATATTTACTTAAATCGCTACGTGTTTGAGCAAAATACTTTGTTGCATAAATACTTTGACCCATTTGTGGGGCAATAATTCGATAGCCTTTTCCAAGCGCAGTTTTGCACACATCTGTACTATCGCACCATTTGGTATTGGAAAAATTCCACCCCGGTAATAATAACAAATCGCCTTTTACATCTACCGTATCGGAAGGGTACTGGACCCAAATTTCGTTTCCCCTGAAAATATGTTTGGTGGGTTTCTGAATTTCTGCTTTGGCCGCCGCGGAAGTTGCCGGTGCCGGTGCCTTGCCAGCGCAGGATAAAAATACCAGGGCCATTAAATATGAAATTCTTTGCATGTGCATTTAAAACAGCAAGTTTTGTTCCAACTCGGCATACACAAATTTTTCCTGCACCAGGGGTATGTTTCGGTCATTACGCGGATTGCTTACCATAGCACCGATTGTATGGGCTTGCATTTCGGCATCAGCAAAGGGTTTTACCAACTTCAGGGCATCCTCGGCTGTTCCGCGCAACCAGGTATCTGCATCTTCTGGCGCAAGAATGAATGGCATTCTTTTTTTCAGGTTGTGGATTATGCTTAGCAATTCGTTTGCCTCTGAGGTAACTATGCTAAACGTTTGAAGCTCTTCCCCGGTTTCGCGGTTGGTCCAGTTTTCGGAAATTCCGGCAAACAGAAAAAACGCCTCGGTTTTAGGGTAAATGTAATAGGGGTATTTTTTCTTATTCACTTCGCGCCATTCGTAAAAACCCGCCGCCGGAATCAAACAGCGTCCGTTTTTAAATGCATTTCTAAACATGGGTTTTTCAGCCACAGTTTCGCCTTTGGCATTCAGAGATAATTTTCTCAATTCATGTGCCTGGGCCTCATCCTTTGCCCACTGCGGTATTAAGCCCCATTGTTTGTATATACAAATATTTTTTTCGCCACTTGCAATAATGGTAGGCAATAGAGGATAAGTAAAAGCAGAAAAAAAGAAACCCGATGCCGGAAGTACAATTTCTTCCAACTGCAACCGGCTTTTCATGGCTTCGGCATTGAAATTTACCGAGTAGGAAAAACACATACGCAAGTTTACAACATACTTTTTACAGGTAAAACAGGCATGCACGAAATTCGTAGAATGCAAGGCGTGGATAGTATCTTTGAACCGATGAAACTGGGCATTCTGAAGGAACGTAAAAACCCCGCAGACGTTCGTGTAGCGCTAACTCCCGTGCAATGTGTGGCATTAAAAAACAGGTATCCGCAGGTAGAGATTTTTGTGGAAAGTTGCGATACCCGCTGCTATAGTGATGAAGAATATTCAGCCGCTGGAATTCCCGTAGTTACCGATATTTCTGGCTGTGATACTTTATTGGGAATTAAAGAAATTCCAAAAGAATTTTTATTGCCAGAAAAAACTTATTTTTTCTTTAGCCATACCATAAAAAAACAGCCCTACAACAGGGGTATGATGCAAGAGATTGTGCGCAAAAAAATCCGTTTGATTGATTATGAAACCCTGCAATGGGAAAACGGTCAACGGGTATTAGGTTTCGGCCGATTTGCCGGCATTGTGGGCGCTTATAACGGCTTGCTTACTTATGGCCGTAAAATGGGCACTTTTAGTTTAAAACCAGCCTGGCAATGCGAGGATTACCGCGAGTTGCTTATGCATGCCTCGGCCGTGGATATTGGCAATATTAAAATGGTGCTGACAGGCGGTGGCCGGGTGGCCAATGGCGCTTTGGATTTCCTGCGCAATCTGCGTATCCGTGAAGTAACACCTTACCAATTCATTCACAGAGCCTACGACGAGCCCGTTTTTGTACATTTAAACAGCCCTGAAATTTACAGGCACCGCGAAGGAAAACCATGGGATACCCATTATTTTTATGCCCATCACAATGAGTATGAAAGCAGTTTTCGCGACTTTATTTCGCATACCGATTTATTGATGAATGGTATTTTCTGGACCGCAGATTTGCCACCCCTTTTCCAAAAAGAGGATACTGCTTCAAACGATTTTTTAATCAAAGTCATAGCAGATATCAGTTGCGATGTAGATGGCAGTGTGCCCATTACCTATAAAGCCACCACCATTGCCGACCCTGTAATAGGCTGGAGTCGTGTATTACAAGCTCCCTGCGAACCTTACACCGAAAATAGCATAGATATTATGGCTGTAGGAAATTTACCCAATGAGCTGCCATGCGATGCAAGTGAAGAATTTGGTGAGAATTTACTGCACTATGTAATCCCGGAATTGCTGAAAGAAAATAGCCGTATGATTGCCGATGCAACTCTTACTGTGGAAGGAAAGCTTACAAACAAATACGCCTATTTAAGCGATTATATTGCAGAATAATTTTTAGAATACCTGTATTTTTTCGGTATGTGAATTACCCGATTTGTTGGTAACATTTACCAAATAGGTACCGGCTGTAATACCTGATAGATCAAGGGTTAATTTATCACCGGTACAATTAATTTGCCTCATTTTCTTTCCGGTTAAATCTAATATTTGAATGATATAATCATCCGATTTATGGGCAACAAATAAGGTAGATTGAAAGGCCGGATTGGGGTATAAACCAAAGCGGGGCTTTTGATCTGCAACATTTTCCATTCCAGACAGCTCCAGGGGTTCTGTGGGCCAGCAGGTTGCCACCGGATTGGGAAGCACATTGCCTACCTGAAGTTTAATTAATAAATTAGAGACAGTGCGATTATCATAAAAAGTACTGATAATGGCATTGGTATCGCTGGTGCCCCAATAATTATCAGAAACACTGTAATTGGCTATAGGTGCGGGTAAATTTCCGGTGCATCCCTGAAAATAAAATGTTTTTTTATTGCGGGTAAAATTATTGTGATAAAAGTAAATACTATCTTGCTTGTGAGCTTGACATGTGAGATAAGCTGCATAATTGCAGCTATCAAATAAATTATTTATAAAATTAAATTTGCGAAGCGGCTGTGATAAATAGGATGCATAAACGGCATAATAAAATCCCTTAAGATAATTACACTCTACATCTGCAGTGCCAGTGCTGCTTTGAAAGTACAAACCATAACCCGAGCTTGAGGTGTAGGCAGAAATATAATTATTTTTAATTACATTTCGGTAAGCCATATACAGGTACATACAATTTTCTACAGAATTATCTGTAAAATTTAAATATGAGCTATATGCGTTTATCAGCACCGGATAAATACCCGATTTACTTTTGAATTTAGAATTGGATACATAAAGTTTCAAAGAGTCACTGCTTCCCATTCCGTATACCCCGTACACAAAATTATCAATGAGACAATAATCTAATTTTAAATCGCATCCCGAAGTTTGAACGGCATACGATCCGGTAAACGCGCCAAAGGAGAAACTCGTATAAATCAATTGATTGCCTTTTCCGGTTTTAGGATTAAAATCAACGGCAGTGGAATTGTACTGCAGGGTAACATTCGAAATGGCAATCATGGAATCGGGTTTGCCAAGACATGCAAATCCACCATGAATTTGCAGTGTAATCGTATTAGAAGCACCAGCACCGCCGCGTACTTCAACACCCGGCATCACGGTAACATTGGCCCCACTTAGTATAGCGGTACTTTCTGTAAGCACATACGGACTTTTGTCGATTGTCCATGTTTCGTTTGCGCTAATCACTTTGGGAACCTGGGTAGTTGCCAACAGGATATTTTTACCAAATACACTGCAAATGATTAGTATGCAAACTATTGAAAACTTTTTTCTCATGTCAATGGCAAATTTATAACAATCAAATGTAAACGATTTTGGGTTGAAAACCCGCACATGAGTGGTTTCTGACATTTCTAAGACAAATTTGGGTAAATAACCAACCACATTCCGAAAAATTCAATTCAGGCACGATTTTTGAGCATGGGGCAGTGTAAACTATGACAAGTAACCGCACATTCACCATGATTAAGCCCGATGCAGTAGCCAACGGGCACGCAGGCAAAATTATTGATCAGATTACCCAGGCTGGTTTCAAAGTAATTGCATTGAAATACACCCGCCTCAGCGCCGAACTGGCTGGCGAATTTTACGGCATTCACCGCGAACGCCCATTCTTCAACGATTTGGTAAGCTTTATGACTTCAGGTCCCATCTATGCGGCCATTTTGGAAAAAGACAATGCCATTGAAGATTTCCGTAAACTTATCGGTGCTACAGATCCTCAAAAAGCCGAACCCGGTACCATTCGCAATCTGTTTGCAAAAAGCATTGATGCCAACGCCATTCATGGCAGCGACAGCGATGAAAATGCCGAAATCGAAGGCCGCTTCTTCTTTTCTCAATTCGAAAGATTCTGAATTTAACTCCCCAAATTTGATAAAAGCCCGCTATTTTTGGCGGGCTTTCTTTTTGCAATGGAAAATACCGATTTACACACCGCAGGTCTTAATCCCAAACCCAAAAATATAAATGTAGGGTATCTCGAAGGCCCGCATGGCCGCTGGTATGAGCTGGGTTTCATGTTTAAAGTGCTTTTCGAATTTATCAAAGGTTTCAGAAAACTGCACTTCCTTGGACCCTGCGTAGCTATTTTTGGTTCGGCCCGGTTTAAGGAAGACCATGAATTTTACCAAATGGCCCGGGAGATGGGTAAACGGGTGGGCAAACTGGGCTTTGGAATCATCACCGGAGGCGGACCTGGTATTATGGAAGCGGCCAATCGCGGTGCACGGGATGTGGGTGCAAAAAGCATAGGGGTAAACATTAAATTGCCTTTTGAACAAAAACCCAATCCCTACCTCGACAGATGGGTAGAAATAGAATACTTTTTTATTCGAAAAGTAATGATGTTTAAATATTCATTTGGATTTATAATTATGCCAGGCGGATTTGGTACCATAGACGAAATGTTTGAAGCCCTCACTCTCATTCAAACAAAAAAAATGCCCTGGTTTCCGGTAGTATTAATGGGCACTGAATATTGGAAAGATGTGATAGAACAGGTTGAAAAAATGAACGCCCGCCACACCATTTCAGAAGAGGATGACGATATGCTGTGTATAACAGATGACCCGGACGTAGCTATTGCTTTTCTCGAAAGCAAAATTGGAGCCTTTGCCACACGCCGCAAACCCATTAAACCCATATGGTGGTTGGGAGAAAAATAAACCTTCAGCCGAGCCTCAAAAACGTATCGCAGCTATTGATGCTGCTTTTTGTACTGCATAAAATTGCCTTTTACTTTTTATACTCAAACCGTTTTACCGACCACGACCAGGTAACGGTGTGGATGATGGCCGCTGATTATGCCCGCGGACATTTAGACCATCTGTTTTTTTATGGTCAAAACTACAATGTAGCATTGGATGCTTTGCTGGCTGTGCCGCTGATCATACTTGGGATTCCTCCATATTTTGCAGTGCCGTTTGTTTGCTTGTTTATTTCAACTTTTTCTGTGTTTCTATTTTGGAAATACCTCATGAAATCAGCAAAATATACATCCGCAATTGTGACTGTACTGATTTTTCTTACCGGGCCTTTCACCTTCCTGTATCAATATTCCAGTGGTATTTCTCTGGCCGTGCATTTAACGATTCTTTTTTGGACATTTTCTTTATACAAACCAACAATACTTCGTATATGCATATCGATATTTGTATGTACAATTGTCGGTTTTGGAATCAAAAATGCACTACCGCTTGCGGCTGCCATGGCAGTATATTTTACTTTTAATACAGCCCCTGTTTTAGGTAAAAGATTAATTTTTATTGCGTTTTCCGGAACTATGGGTGTAGTTATTTATTATCTGTTATTCGAACAATCGCTGCAATACTTGCAGATTATTCACAGCAGTCAAATACAAGGCTGGCGAGTGCAACAGTTAATTGGTTCTCTAATAAAATTGCCTCAATTATTCTGGGGGTTGGGACCATTTTTGGACTTTGCTGGATTGATTTATTTTATAATTCCCATTGCATTTATAATCCTATTTTTTAAGCGCAACAAAATTATTGTATATACAAATATTGCATTTATAACTCTTACCCTAATTAGCTTTGGAGTGGATAAAGTTTCGGATGGACATTTGAATGCTTACTTTCCCTATGTGCGATTCTTTTTGGGAATAATACCTTTAACTTTAATTAATTTATTGTATTTGCCTGATAAAATTGGAAATCCAAAATTTTTTCTGATAGCGGGAATTGCAGGCCTGGTAACATTTTATACAGTGTTAGATTCTTCCGTGAAAAATCACAAAAACCGCAATTTAAGTACCGGGATTACCCCTGTTAAAGACATATTAAAAAGTGCGCAGAATCCAGCATTGGTAAAATTGTGGAACAACCATGCCCTGTGCATTTCCATGGACGATCCCAGCACCATGTATGCAGCCCAGGCACTATTTAAAAATGCCAATACCCTGTACCTGCCTTATGACCGGAGAACCGAAAAATACAGGGTCCACTATTTCGCAGAATTTAATCAGGTTTTTATATACAACCAGCGCATTTCACTCAATGATACTATGATTGAAAACTACCACCTGCAAAGAATTCCAAGCCAAGCGGGCTATTTGTATCAGGTGCAGGGAAGCGGATTAACCCTGGGGACATTTATGCAAAAAGCGGGTTGGGAATATTTTTTAAAACTGGATTAAAATTATTGTTTGATTTTGCGTTTTTTAATCATACCTCCGCGGGTGTCGTACACACTGCCCATAGCAACAAAAGCCTGAGAGTCTATCTCATTTATTTCGTGTTGCAATTTCGACAATTCAAGGCGTGTAATTACCGTATAAATTATATCCGTTTCCCTGATTAATTGACCGCGTTTTCCATGCCCCATTACACCATGAAAAAGGGTAACCCCGCGGCCCATCTTATCTACAATCATAGTGCGCATTTCAGCTGGTTTTTCGGTAACAATTGTAACGCCAATGTATTCTTCAAACCCTTCAACAAAATACTCCATGGTTTTGCTACCCGAAAAATAGGTGAGTACTGAGTATAAAACCGTTTCAATATCCAGCAACCAGGCACTGAGAATAAAAATGCAAATATTAAGAATAAGGCTAATGTCGCTGCTGGATAATTTATTGCGCCTGCTGAGATAAATCGACAGAACCTCTGTTCCATCGATAATGGCACCGCCGCGCATTACCAGCCCCATTCCCCCGCCCACAAAAAATCCGCCGAAGGCCGAAATCAACCAGATATCTTTGGTAATGAGCGGAAAATCGATAAACCACACGCCGAAAGCTAAAAGCAGTACAGCAAAAACGCTGCGAATGGCAAATTGACGGTTTACCTGGGTACTGCCCAATAAAACCAGTGGCACATTAATGATTACAAACAATACAGCCAGAGGCAATGCTGTAATATGTGTAGCCAGCAATGCAAGGCCTGTAACACCCCCATCCACCAGACCACGCTGAAGCAAAAACCCTTTGAGTCCATAAGTAGTCATGGCCACGCCCAAGAGCAGGAAAAAAATCCGCCGGATGAAGGAAGCATCTGGTATGTTGATGAAGTCGCGCCGCATAGAACAAATTTGCACCCAATTTAGCCAATAGGCAAGTGATATTTGCTACGAAGCCCGTTATTTGCACCTGCAAATGGAACTGCAGGAATTATACAATCTGATAGACGACGCCGTAGAAAAAATCGGGGTAGACCCAAAGGATGCAAAAAATGCCGGCGAAGGGCAATGGTTTTTGATGAATGAGGAAATGCCCATCTATATGGATGCCTGGGAGGAAACCGAGTCAAACCCATGGAATTATTACAAATTTGCCGAAGACCGCACCATATTCCAGGTTACCATTCCGTTTTGCTATGGGCCTACCGTAAAACGCACAGAATTTTTTGAAGAATTAATGGTGGTAAATCTAAATCTGCATTTTGGCAAATTTTCGTACAATCCGCCCGAAAATATTGTGGCTCTTTCGTACCGCATCCCAGGCTCAAACCTGCGCCGCGAAATGGTAAAAGACACTATTGATGCATTGGGGTATTACGCCGAAATGACCTACCATGTGCTAAAAGATGAATTTAACCTAAAACGCGTTCAGGTGCACGAGGAAAGGTAATCAATACCCGTATGGCGACTGTGGCTGTGGATTTGTAAGTTGCTGCAGAAATAGTTTTGCAGGTATAAAATTCGGGGCAATGGCCAAAACCTGCTTAATGGTTTTAATGGCCTGGGCCCGGTTATTTTGTAACTGAACCTGCATTTGGGCGCGCAGATAGAGGAATACAGCCTTGGCAGAAACTTTAGAAATCGATTTAAGTTCGGGGAATTCTATTCTCACTTCCTTAACCTCAGATTCCGGCCGTTTAATTACCAGATTAATTACACTATCGGCATATTTGAAATTCTGAGCTATGGTTGCTTTGGCAACTACCATATGATACAGGTAAGTATAATCACCCGTTTGTTCGTACAATGAATTAAAAATTGCAAAAGCGCCGGTATCATTGCCCGATTCCATTTTTAATTTACCCAAAATTTCCAGCAAAAACATGTTTTTGGGATTTAATTGTAATCCCTTTTGGGTATAAAATAGTGCCGCGTCGGTTGAACGTGGAATTCCGGGTGTCATTAAATAAAAATAATGATACAACGCCAGGCTATCGTAATATATTTTTCGATTTGAACTGTCTATTTCAGTAAGCCGGCTTAGCTGCGCTGCGGCAAGGGAATAATCAAATGCAGCAAGGGCTTGTTTGTATATTTTATATTCCCTTGTTATTTCATTTTGCGCCGCCTCTTTTTGTTTTTGTTCCTGGGTAATTTTAACAATATTTAATTCATTTTTCAGCGCATTTACCTGCAATTTTGTCGAGTCCAGTTTCTTTTGGGTAGTGCTCAATTCCGCAACTGTGGCGGAATATTGCTTCTTGGTTACACAAGAAACCATAATAACAATAACTGCAAACGAAATAATTAATATTTTTTTCATGGAATGCCTGTAATTAATTAGCGTGAGGCTGTCCACCTTTGCTATTAAGGGTTTGCTCAAGCTGATACAACCCTTTCTGAGCCATTAAAAAGGTGGGTTCGATTTTCAGACATTCTTGTAAGGTTAAGCCGGTATTTTTAAAATCGCCTTTGGCATTATACAGCATAGCCTTGATATACATAAATGCCGCTTTGGCGTTTACTTTTTGCTGAATCTGATCGGTAATGCGAACTGTTTTGGTACTGGTAATTTCGGCATTCAATGTATTGTTTACCATAGAATCAACCACATTTACCCTTCCGCGCAGCAATTCGATTACGGTCATCTCCCACAGGTAAGTATAATCGCCGGTGCGACCCCACAAATCTTTGAGAATTACGAACGAGGCAGTATCCTTTTGTTCTTCGAGTAACAGTTTTGCCTTCATTTCAAGCAAAAACTCGTTTTTGGGATTTATGCTCAGCCCTTTCTCGGCATAGTATTTGGGTGTAGCCGGATTGCGCACCATATTGGCCTGGGTAACATATAAAAAATGATACAGGGTAAGGCTGTCATAAACCCAGGGGTTACCTGCAGAATCTTTGGCCGCAATCTGCAACAGCAGCGTTGAAGCACCCACATAATCCTGGGCATTGCGCGCTTCATGATAAGCCTTCAGCTCGGAAGATGCATCTGTTTTGCCTTTTTGTTTGCATCCGTAAGGCAACCATACAGAGAAAAATAGTGTCAGAGTAAGGACGACTTTGGTCAAAAATTTCATTTGAGGCGCAAAATACGTATTTTTGAAGGATTGAATCACCATCTACCCGGTATGAAGGCGAAAATATCATTGCTAAGCTTAATACTACTGGCTATGATACCAGCGCGGGCGCAGGTTACGCCCCAAATCGTAGTGGCCGATTCGGTTTTATGTATTCCCAGCAAGGTAGATTTAACAGTTATAAATTGCAGTTCGTGTATCAAATTTGAATGGCAGGTTGGGGCTGGTGCTGCATTTAAACCCACTTCCATCAACAATTTTCAAACCATTATTACTTCACCCGGATGGTACGATGTTACGGTAATTGTGCATACTAGCTCGGGAGCTAAACTGGCCATAGGTAAGAAAAAAGCTTTTTTTGGTCGCCCTGCACCTACTGTAAAATTCACAGTAAATAAAACCACATTTTGCAAGGGTAGAGATACCCTTATACTCACCGACAGTTCAGATAAATCCGTAGCCCGAGATTGGTTAATCGACGGCAACATTTATTACAACACGGCTCCCCAAATCAAATACTTGCTCAATGGTTCATTCGGTTACAAAAGCGTTTATATTCTAGTAACCGACAGTTGGGGTTGCAAAGGCGGGCTGCTGAAGGATTCTATGATCAGTGTCTGGGATTCGGTAAAAGCCAAATTGAATCCGGATGTTACATCAGGTTGTGCACCGCGGTTTATTCAGTTCAATCCCACTTTTGACTCGGCCAGTCAGAGGGTTGTAAAATTTTTCTGGCAATTTCAAGGGGGAGTTAAGGACACCAGCAGTTTGCGAAAGCCTCCCAAAGTGTATTACAGCAAAGGCGATACATTCGATGTAAAATTGCGCATTACCACCCATGTGGGCTGTGTATACAGGTACGAAGAAAACAATATAATCTCCCTTGGCGACACGGCCCTGATGAAAATTACCCCTTCGAAAAACAAAATTTGTGTGAGTGAACGCATTACACTCAGTGTAACCGGAAATAAAACCAAAAAACCGGTATGGACCGGATGGAACGTAGCCTATACCGCCGATTCTTCAGTTGGAACCAAAATAAAGGTAAAGTTTAACGATACCGGCTTGGCCTATTTCAAAGTTACGGAAAACGACCGCGGCTGTATTTCGGAAGCTACAATTAATCCCGGAATAAAAGTTCAGGGGCCGCTGGCAAAGTTTATAAGCGAATACCCTTACTACTGTCAGATTCCCAAAAATCTAAAATTCACCAACAAGTCTATAGAAGACAAATCCGGCACCAGCTATAAATGGGATGTATCGGTAAACAAGGGCAGCTCAGTTTCAACCGCTACAAGTTTAGACCATAGCTATACCACCAACAGCGGTACCAACTACGATGTAACCCTGATTGCCACTGGGAATAACGGCTGTGCTGATACTTTAAAAATGCCTATGGCCGCTGCATTCGGTAAAATTGATACCAATTTTACTGTGAAACCAAACCCCGCCTGCCCCGGACAAATGGTACAGCTAATTGCTAAAGCCAAAGGAACAACAGGATTATCTACCGTTTATTACAATTGGACATTTTACGATGATAAGGGCAATATTGTAAAACGGGATAATGCAGTGAAGGGCTCGCATACCTACAATACCGCCGGAGATTATAGTGCTAAATTGCTCATTTGGAATAGTGAAGGGTGCAAGGATTCGTTGAAGCTAAAAGATACCATTCATATCATTTCTTACAAAGCCAAACTACAGGTAAATGATACATTGGTTTGCACCAACCAGCCCTTCACAGCCATTGCAAGTGGCAGAACCGGATTATTGGCATTTAAACAACAGTGGGAGTTGATTAATATCGATTCGGCCAATGCCGGGCATGTTTATGCCCATGCTGATACCGTGCAGTTATATGCATCGAAAACAGGCCGGTGGAAACTTACCTATACCCTGGCAGATACTGCAGCTAACGGATGTTATTCCGTTATTACCTACCCTTACTACATCAAAGTGAGTGGCATAAATATGTCTATTTCTGGCACACCGACTTTTGGATGTTCGCCATTGCCGATTACCCTCAATGGAAAAATAAATTACAATGTAAATTATGAAAAAAACGGAGGTAATGTTTATGCCTGGAAAACACGTTGGCCAAAGCCAATTTCCATTCAGGATTCTACCAAAATCAGCACGGCTGCCCTGGTAAAAAAGGGAATGCACCAAGCCTGGCTGGTGTATACAAATGCATCAGGTTGTAAAGATTCTACCCCACAGTTAACGGTAACCGCGGGTATGAATCTCAATTTTAGTATTAACGGTCAATCCTGTACCAAACGTAAACTTCAGGTGCAAAACAACAGTCCTGCCTGGGTGCAAAGTTTCAGGTATGAATGCGATTCTGCCGGAGCCATTTTTTCACCCTCAAAAACAGTGAGAGACCCAAGTGTAATATTCACAAAGCCCGGCAAATATCCCATTCGGTTAATTGGAACCTACAATGGCTGTAATGATACCTTTACCCTGGATTATGAAGCACATGGAATAAAGGCCGATTTTACAACACCCGACTCAATTTCTTTTTGTGCCCCTAAACTCATTAATATTTTTAATTTATCTAAAGGCGCTGTTTATAATAAATGGCGGTTCGGGGATGGAGATACTACCATTACCCGATTTAATGAAATAGCAGGGCACCTTTACAATAAAAACAGCAACGCTGGTTATACGGTATCGTTAATTACCTCCGATGCCTGGGGTTGTAGTGATACATTGGTAAAAACTTCGTTTATAAAAATTATCGGACCCGAACCTGATTTTTCGCTTAAAAACACCCGCGGATGTGAACCATTGAGAGTAGAATTCATAAATAAAAGCAAGGTATTTAACCGTATGTTTATGGATTATGATAACGGGGTTGTTTATGACACAACGCTGCTCACCTACTACAATTACAAGGTTACAGACAAATCTAAAAATATACAGTTTTTCTTGCCCCGATTATTGCTTTACGATTCGTTTGGATGCTCGGCACTTAAAATATCTGACGATACTGTAAAGGTTTTGAAGGGACCTGAGCCTAAATTTATTTTTACTTCCAACAATTTTCTACGCAAAACGGAAGGATGTGCGAATGACTTATTAGTAAAATTTGCCAACCAAAGTAAATTTTTTATACGCACTTTCTGGGATTTTGACAACGATTGGAAAACCGATATCACCAGTCAGAATAACCCCAGCTGGTTTTATACCAAACCGGGAATTTATTATCCATCCCTGGTTGCCGAGAATTTTAACGGTTGCCGAGATACTTTCATTGGTGATTCGATAGTGGTTTGGGAAGCCCCTGTGGCTGGTTTTAACGAAGCTACCGATAGCTCTTGCGCAATAGACCCTGTGAGATTTAAATCGGCCTGGGTTTCTAAATACAAAATTGTAAGCCATAAATGGGATTTTGGTGAAATTCCTTTGTATAATGATACTTCTTCTGTGGTTAATCCAATTTGGAAATTCAAAACCCCATTTGATCACAATGTAACGCTTGATATAGAAGACCAAAACGGATGTAAAAGTCAGATTACAAAAAACATTTACATATTTGATACAGCCGGCCCTAAAAAGCCCGAACTGGTTTACATAACTGTGCGAAACAACCGCTATGTAGATTGCTATTGGCGCAAAAGTAATCTGGGCAATTTTTTACAGTATCATACCTACCTGGATAGTATCGTATATCTAAAACGTTTCAGCAGTTATCTGCGCACCGATACGAGTCTTACCTGGGATTATAACAACCAGGTAAGTAACAAACGCTTCTGTTTTACTGCGCGAATTGAAGATACCTGCAATCAAATGGGACGTTTTGGAAGCAGCCATTGCACCATTGTATTGCGCGATACCATTTTCGAACCCTATAATGTTACCCTCAACTGGCTTGCATATGACTGGTGGGGCACAGATTTGAGCCATTACAACGTCTACAGAAAAGACAAAATCAATGGTACCTATCAACTCATTGGCACATCTAAAAGCAATCGCCAAACCTATACCGATAGCTTTTTATGCGACCAGGATTACTGGTACTATGTAGAGGCCGTGCATACAAATGGTTTGTATCGTTCACAAAGCAATGAGGTAAAATCGCATCCCATTTATATTAAACCTCAATTTACTGTAAATACTACCCTGGTTACTGTTGAAAACAATGCTTACACCCGTGTTAAATGGGAACGATATCCCAGATATTACCGCACATTCAGCTACTCTTTAGAGAGATCATTAACCGGTAATCCAGGTAGTTTTATTTCTTTCAGCAATGGCCCGGATCTTACCGACACAGACCTGGGAGCCGATATCAATAACCGCACAGTGTACTATCAAGTACGATTCAGAGACCATTGCGGTGTTTTGTCCGAACCCGGTGTTGTATCTAATTCAATCTGGCTGCGTTCTGCTTCTGCCAGCCGCAACAATACCAGCCTGGAATGGACCCCTTACAAATGGTGGTCTTGTGGTGTGCGCGAATACAACCTGCAACTAAAAGACCAAAACGGAATTTTTCAAAACTTTAAAAAAGTAGGCCCGGGTGTGGTAAAACTCGACAGCCTGGATATCGAAAAACTGGGGCTCGACTCTATCTGCTTCAGGGTTTATGCCATTAAAGATAGTGTAACCAACGATACTTCCATGTCAAACGAGATGTGTTTGGTGCCCAGTTCCTTTGTGTTAGTGCCCAATACATTTACCCCGGATGAAAATGGACTTAACGAGGTATTTAAGCCTGTAGCTGGCTTTATTCACCGCCATTCTCTCGACCCCCAGGCCAGGTTTGAATTTCTAATTTTCAATCGCTGGGGGCAGCAGGTTTTCGAGTCGTCCGATGCCGACATAGGCTGGAACGGAACTTTTAAAAATAATCTTTGCCCTCCGGGTATGTATATCTATACAATAAAAGCCCTTGGATACGACGGTGTTCCACATTTATTAAAAGGGACTGTAATGTTGCTTCGTTGATTGGCTGCTGCCTGCTAACTTTGCAGTCAGAAAACTATGTTTGATAATTTACAAGGCAAGTTAGAAAAAGCTTTTAAAAACTTCAAAGGCCAGGGCCGGATTACAGACCTGAACGTGGCCGAAACCGTAAAAGAAATACGCCGTGCGCTAATCTCGGCCGACGTAAACTTTAAGGTAGCCAAGGAATTTACCGATACCATTATTGAAAAAGCCAAAGGGCAAAATGTAATTGGCTCGCTGGCTCCGGGGCAATTGCTTACCAAAATTGTTCACGACGAACTGGTAGAATTGCTGGGGGGAACCCATGCCGATTTACAGCTCAATGGCAGCCCAACAATCATATTAATTGCCGGTTTACAAGGTTCGGGTAAAACCACATTTACAGGCAAACTGGGTAAATTCATTAAATCAAAAGGCCGCAATCCTATGCTGGTGGCTGCCGACGTTTACAGACCTGCAGCGCGCGAACAATTGAAAGTTTTGGGTGCCGCTACTGAAGTGCATGTGTATAGCGAAGATGCAAACAACGATCCTGTAGCCATTGCACAAAACGCCATTAAATACGCAAAAACCAATAATCACAATGTTGTTATCATCGATACAGCCGGACGACTGGCCATTGATGAAGCCATGATGAATGAAATTGCAGCCGTAAAAAAAGCCGTAAATCCCAACGAAATTTTATTTGTGGTAGACTCAATGACGGGACAGGATGCAGTGAATACAGCCAAAGCGTTTAATGATGTGCTGAATTTTAACGGGGTAGTGCTTACCAAATTGGATGGAGATACCCGCGGTGGTGCTGCACTTTCAATTAAAAAAGTTGTAAATAAACCCATTAAATTTATTTCTACCGGTGAAAAACCCGAAGCCCTGGATATTTTCTATCCTGAAAGGATGGCCGGACGCATACTGGGAATGGGTGACGTGGTTTCATTGGTAGAAAGAGCACAGGCCGCTTTTGATGCCGAAGAAGCCGATAAATTATCGAAAAAAATTGCTAAAAATAAATTCGATTTTGAAGACTTTTTATCGCAATTGCAACAGATAAAAAAGATGGGTAATATGAAAGATTTATTGGGCATGTTACCCGGAGTTGGAAGCAAAATTAAAGACCTGGATATCGATGAAAAAAGTTTCAAAGGCATTGAAGCGCTGATACAGTCTATGACACCTGAAGAACGCGCCAAGCCTGAAATTTTAAGCTCCAGTCGCAAACAACGCATTGTAAAAGGAAGTGGCAGCAGCATTCAGGAATTAAACAAATTGCTTACCCAATTTAATCAAATGCGCCAGATGATGAAAATGATGAACAACAAACGTTCACCATTTCCTATGGGCAAACGTTAAAAACATATTTCTATGATAGAAAACGAATATTTGGCCAGCATACGCAAAGAGTATGAAATGCCGGTGCTGGAACCGGCCGATTTGCCAAATAATCCGGTAGACGCATTCAAACACTGGTTTGATTTTGCGGTAGCCGAAAAGGTGGAGGAAGTAAATGCCATGGTTTTATCTACCGTTGATACTCAAAACAGGCCACACTCCAGGGTGGTTTTGCTCAAAGATTTAACCCAAACCGGATTGGTTTTTTTTACAAACTATGGCAGCAGCAAAGGAGCCGATTTGGAAAATAATCCCAATGCATGTGTCACTTTTTTCTGGCCCAAACTGGCACGTCAAATTCGCATCGAAGGCCGTGTGCACAAGGTAGATGAAGCAGTGAGTAAAGCTTACTTCAGCAGCCGTCCTCGTCTTAGCCAGGCCGGTGCCATTGTAAGTTCGCAGAGTAAGGAAATAGAATCGCGCCAACCCCTGGATGATGAAATGACGCGTTTAATGGCATTGCCAGAATCACTTCCATTTGAAAAACCCGTAAACTGGGGGGGATACAATTTAATCCCTGATTATTTCGAATTTTGGCAGGGTCGCCCTGGCCGCGTGCACGACCGCATTTGCTATGAATTAAACACAAACAACTGGCGCAAATTCAGGCGTTCACCCTGATAATTTTTACAGGATAAAAATGCAGCCCGACAATACTTGTATATACAAACAAATGTCTGGTTTGCGTTATATAGCTTGCATCCCAGCTTGTAATGAGCAAAGTTTAATTCCAGTTTTAAATTCCATTCAGCAATGCCCAAGAGATGATAGCTTTGGGGTGGTGATTGTAATCAATGCCAGTGAAAATGCTGATCCGAATATTAAGCAAATTAATTTAAATGCTTTTGTTGAATTACAACAATATTTTCAGACAAATACACTGTGGTTTCCGGTTTATGTAGAATTACACAACCAATTGCCGGCTAAAAAAGCAGGTGTAGGTTTGGCACGTAAAATAGCCATGGATAAGGCCTGCACATTTTTTAACGGAGATTTAAAATCCCATTATCTAATGTGTGTTGATGCAGATTGCGAGGTAAAAAATAATTGGATAAATAACATTGTAGATTTTTTCGATTCGAATAAAAATATACAGGCTGCTTCGGTATACTTCGAGCACCCCTTGCCAGATGATGAAATTCTTAAAAAAGCGATTGTTTTATATGAATTGCATTTACGCTATTTAAAACAAGCATTGCAATTTTGCCATTTCCCCTGGTATTTTCATACCGTAGGCAGCAGCATGGCCCTGCGCGCCCAAACCTACATAAACAGCGGGGGTATGAATACCCGACAAGCCGGGGAAGATTACTATTTCCTGCACAAATTAATGCCCCTTGGATTCGGAGAAATTAATGATACAACGGTGTATCCGCAAACCCGTTATAGCGATAGAGTGCCCTTTGGAACCGGACGCAGCATGCTAGAGTTCAAAGAAAAGCCAGAAATATTAACCTATAATTTTAATATTTTTAAAAAACTGAAGAATTTGTTTTTTGCCATCCATCATCAAACAATTGAGGGTCTGAAAATAGCAGAAATTGTGGACTCACAGGCTCTTCAAAACTTTCTGGAAATCGAGCATTTCCATGATGCAGTATTGGATGCGATTTCCAATACTTCCAATGCAGAAAAAGCGAAAGAAAGATTATGGAAATGGTTTTCGGGATTCAGGATTATTAAGTGTTTGCATTTTTTGCGCGATGCAGGCCTGCCTGATATTCCGGTGCGAAACGCCATACAGGAATTATACCCTGAAACAGCAGATTTCAGTGATTGGGAATGTTTGAATTTTATGAGAAAAAACGACCGTTCAGGTGCCCAAATTTTCAACAAATTTTAAATATTCATGCGCGCGTTTTTCGGCAAAATAATCCAGTAACTGCATAAAACCCGCCTGAATGGCCAGGCCTGTTCCAATGCCCATTAACATTGCATTCGATTTAAGAAAAAATAGCATTCCCAAACCAATCAGCAGCAATACAATTTCTACAACCCTGTAAATGGTAAAATTTTTTATTACTGTATTCATGCGAGGCACTTCTTCCGCTATGGCTTTTTCATTGCTTTGGGTTAATAATGTGTTTACCCTTGAAATGTCTTTAGGGCTGCGAAAATATACTGTAAACCCAACGGTGAGTTGAATTATTGCCACTGCGATTAATGGCCAGGCCATACCCAAATAAAAGGGCTTTTTTACCTGAATTAAAAACCACAGGGCAGATATAATAGCGGCCAACCCAACCAGCACAAACAGCAAGCTTTCTGCTTTTTCGGCATTAAAATATTTTTCTGCCATAGGATTTGATTATAAAAAAAGCCTGATTTCTCAGGCTTTTTTGGTTTTCTTGGTTTTGGTTGCCGGAGCCGCGGCTGCAGGAGCTGCTTTTACACGGGCCGGGCGGCTTTTGCCATACGTTCCGATATGGATTTTGCCTTTTTTAGTTTTGATATCACCTTTTCCCATAGGTGCAAAAATATTATTCAGCGCTATTTTTTGCAACACCCTGGTTGCTGAAATCATCCATCAAATCGGAGGCGATTCCTGTAAAGCTGAATCCTCCGTCGTGGAAAAGATTTTGCATAGTCACCATGCGGGTGTAATCGCTAAACAACGAAACGCAATAAGCTGCACAGCTTGCCGCATCGGCATTGCCCAATGGGCTCATTTTGTCGGCATAGTTGTAAAAAGCATCAAATCCACCCACTCCGCTGCCGGCTGTGGTATAAGTTGGGCTTTGAGAAATGGTGTTTACACGAATGTGTTTGTGCTTACCAAAATGGTAACCGAAACTGCGTGAAATGCTTTCCAGCAAAGATTTGGCATCGGCCATTTCGCTATAGTCGGGGAATACACGCTGCGCAGCGATATAGGTTAGAGCAACTATACTACCCCACTCATTTACCGCATCTTTTTTCCATAAGGTTTGCATAAGGCGGTGGAATGACATGGCGCTAATGTCCATGGTTTGGTGCATGTATTCGTAATTGAGCTCGGTGTACGGAATTTTTTTACGCACGTTTAAACTCATACCCACACTGTGCAGCACAAAATCGAGCTTACCACCCAACTGATCCATGGCACCCTGAACCAGATTTTCCAAATCTTCCATTTTGGTAACATCGGCATAAATCAATGGTGCATTGAGCTGTTTTGCCAGTGTTTCGGTTTGACCCACGCGGGCTGCAACCGGTGCATTGGTGAGCATAATCTGTGCGCCTTCAGCCACACATTGTTCGGCCACTTTCCAGGCAATCGAAGACTCGTTGAGTGCTCCGAATATGATGCCCCTTTTTCCTTGTAATAAGTTTTTTCCCATGAGAAGCTTACGGGTCAAAGTTAGGGTATTTCCACGAATTGCACATTTTCGTCGGCCAATTCCTTCTACCAGATTAAACCTTTGCAGGTTCATTCATTCCTAAGGGTACTAAAAAGGAGAAACAGAATATGAAGAACAGAATTTTTTTAGCCTTAGCCCTTGTGGCTTTCACCGGAGCTGCTTTTGCGGCCAAACCTATGAAGAACGGACCCTGTGCCCGTGCCGACAAAATGTACCAGCTGATGAAAGACAGCCTGAATCTGACTGCCGATCAGGATGCCAAAATTAAAGCCATACACGACTCAGCCTGCGCACGTTTGCAGGCCGCCAAAACAAAGTCAAACGGCGATAAAGAAGCTATGAAAGCAGCTGCCAAACAGATAATGGCCGAATCTAAAGACGCGACAAAGAAAGTATTGACCGATGCCCAACAGAAAAAACTGAAAAAAATCCATCAGCGAAACGGCAAAAAACATGAAAAAGACCCTGCAAAACGCGCCGAAAAAATGACCGAACGCATGAAAACCGAACTGGGATTGAACGAAACCCAAACCACCCAGGTTAGCGCGGCCAATGCCGATCTTGCTTCCCGCATGAAAGCCTTAAAAGAGAAAAAGGAGGCGGGTGCCGACAGCGCTGCCCTTAAATCCGAGGCCAGGCAAATTCACAAAGATTATGATGCCAAAATCAAGGGTATACTTACACCTGAACAGTACACCAAATGGAAAGAAATGAAAAAAGAAGGCCGCCAAAAAATGAAAGAAAAACGCGCAGGGAAGAAATCAGAATAAGTATTCTAAATGTCAAAATATAGAAGGGTTGTGCAAACAACCCTTTTTTTTTGACCAAAATTGTATAATTTTACAAAAATTTAGTTTTTATGAAAAGAGCACTACTGTTAGTCTGCACCCTTCTTTTGCTTGCCAGTGAGGCATTTAGCCAATTTGTAAGCGAGGGCCGACCTATAACCGGAAGCACAGCCATGCCCTCGAATCCCAAAGTGGCCAACCGCAGTGTGCTAAAACCTACCCAATGCAGCAGCGATACTACAACCTATGCACGTTGGGGTACATCTGCTTATTATTCGGTATCCATACGAACCGGTTCCAGTTTGGGTCAATTTTTCCCTACCCCTCAACCCATTACTGTTTCGGGATTCTTTTTTTACGGTTTTTCATTGAATGCTACACCTCTGCGGCCAGTAAATATCCGGTTGCGCTGTAATGTTTATAAAGCAGGTGCCGATTCATTGCCCACCGGATCGCCATTGGCAAGCGACACTATTACTGTAGATACGGTTATGGGAAGTTCAATTCCCTTAAACCGCATACTGAGAAAAGCCGTTTTCAAAAATCCAGCCACCATCAGCGGCACCGGATTTATCATAGCTGTTGAATGCGACAGTTCTTCTGTGGGTGCTGCAATAATTACAAATTCATGGGCGGCGGGCGATGGCGACCGTCAAAATATTGGTTGCGGATCGGTGAGTGGCAAATGGTACCGCTGCCTTCAGCTCAATATTTCGGGCGTAACCTTCGATGCCAATATGCAGTATTACCCCTTTATCAGTTATAAACTGGGTACCGAATTTACCGTAGACAATAATTGCTATGTGGGTGCAGATACGGTGCGTTTTTCCAATAACAATAAAACCAATGTAACCAGTTCGCCCTTTTATAATTTGTATAATTACTACGGAATAGAGCAATACAGCCATTTGTGGACCTATGATAACATTTACTCTGAATATGTTATCAATGGAAAATATAAACCCAATCCAAGACGCAATTTTAATACCCGGTTGATTACTACCAATTACAGATATTATGGAGGCCAATGCCGCGATACATTCGAAAAAATGGTGTATTTCAAACCTCAGAACCCGGGACCCAAAAAAGTGCCGATGGCTTGTAAGGGTGACTCACTCACCATCGATATTGCTACCGATGCCAACTGTGAAGTGCGCTGGTATAAAAAAGCCACCGATACCACCCCATTCAATATCGGATACAGCTATAAAATAAAGAGTGTACAAAAAGGCGATACTTTTTATGTAATCGCAATAAACGGCCCCTGTAAAACCACACTGAACCGGGTAATTGTATTTATGAACGAATACCCGAATCAGCCAACCGTTACTAACGATTCATTGTGTTCGGGTGCCAACGCCAATTTATCGGCCAAATCAAATATTGGTTTTGTTGAATGGTACAGCAGCAGTTCGGGAGGATTGCCTGTATTTGTGGGCAATAATCTACAAACCGGAAAATTGTATGCCGATTCGGAATTATATGTGCAAGCCAATTATGCCGGCTGTATCAGTAAAGGCGGAAGGGTGAAAGTAAAAGCATTTGTAGGAAGTGCATTTGCTCCGGAAAAACCCGAGGCCACTATTGATACTTTCACCTGTCTGCGTCCTTCAAAATCCATTACTCTTTCGGCAACACAAAAAGGCACCGATACCCTCCGCTGGTTTAATCAACCCACAGGCGGAAGTGTATTAAACAAAGGTGAAACCTATACTTTTACTCCCTCAAAACGCGGAGATGCCCAATATTACGTTGAAACCTGGAATGGAATCTGTGGAAGCGGGCGTACTGAAATTACCGTGCATGTGTACGACAACCCTACCATTTTTGGCTTGACTGGCGATACCATTTGCAAGGGAGAGCCTGCTTTCCCTTACCTATCCATTCCATGGGGAACCGTAAATTGGTACGACAAAAAAACAGATATAACGCCTGCCTATTCCGGTAAAAATCCGCTTGTAGCCGGATTAACTGCCGATAAAACCCTGTACTTAAAAACAGAAGAAAACGGTTGTTCGGCGAACAATTTCGACAGCGTTAAAATATTTGTAAACAGCGCGCCAGTGCCATCTTTGGTTAAATCGGATGCCGTATGTGCCAAAGGGGTTGGTACTTTCATTGTAAACGTACCCAATGGAAAAGTAAACTGGTACTATGAATCTACTGACGACACCGCATTTTACACAGGCAACAGCCTCAATACCGGTATGATGCTTTCCAATATTACCTATTATTACGAAACTGAAAATAAGGGCTGTAAATCTGCCAAAACCCCAATTACTATAAACATAAAACCCCGTCCTGTAGCCGGATTTACATGGGTATTGCAATGGCAAAACAAATTGGTGGTTACCCCTATTACCACCAGTGGACTTACCATTGCCTGGGATTGGGGTGATGGAAAAACCAGCACAGGTGCGCCATACAACCATACTTATACCAGCAAAGGCAACTATACAGTGCGCATGGTGGCCACCAGCACTGCCAATGGATGTAAAGACACCGCCGATATTCCGGTAATTATCGACCATACAGGCACACATACCCTCAACGCAGATGGGCTAGGTGTATATCCAGTGCCGGTTAAAACCCGTGGAAATTTGTCGTTCAGCGGATTAAACGGAAATAATCATCTGGTTGAAATCTACAGCAGCGAAGGAAAACTGGTTGCAAGTGTGCAGCTCAATGGCAGCGAAATGCCATTGCCAGCAGAAGTTGTAGCCGGGCTTTATTTTGTAAAAATCAGCGACGCCGGAATTACGCGCACTGCCAGAATATTGGTTGCGGATTGAAAAATTGGATCTGGATCTGCCTGTTTTTTGCTGGCCGATTATCTGCGCAAGACAGCGCGCAGGAATGGTTTACAGGCGGAGATGAAGGTTTTTACAGTTACCTCTCAAACCGCCTGATGGGCCTGGAAAGCCAACGCCCCGCTATAAATGCAACCGGTGAAAATGTAACCTTTGAAATATGGATTTCGGATTCGGGCATTGTGGATAGCAGCCACATAATTTCCTGCTTTAATTTTAATCTATCTACCCAGTTGCGATTGATATTAAATACTATGCCCCGCGTAATCCCGGCGGTGGAGAAAGGAAAAACCATTCGTCAACACCGCGTTTATAATCTTATACTTAAAACCTACATCGATGGTTATATGTTTGAACCCAATCCGTATGTGCCACCAACCGCAAATAACAGCACCCCCAAGGCGCTTAAAATCGGGCTTGCAGCTGCAGCAGTGGCAGGGTTCTTATTTATTTTAATTACGCGTTAGTGGAAATCATTAAAAACAACCGGCTATATTTACTTCTCATTTTCGTTTTTACAGCATGGGCATTGCTTTTCAGGCTCGATGCCATGCCTCTTTTTTTATGGGATGAAAGCCGGCAGGCAAACAATGCCCTGGAAATGATGCAATCGGGCAATTACCTGTTTCCAACTTATAACGGCCTCCCTGATTTTTGGAACACAAAACCCCATTTGCTCATTTTAATTCAGGCAATTTCATTTAAAATATTGGGGCCCGGATTAATCAGTTTGCGCCTGCCTTCCGCACTGGCCGGGATTTTTACTGTATTTATATGGTTCAGATTTTTCCAAAAACAAAATCAACTTCAGGTAGGAATTCTTACTGTATTTATACTGCTTACATGTGGCGGTTTTAATACTTATCATATTACCCGTACAGGCGATTATGATGCATTGCTGCTGCTATTTTTTACGCTGGCAGTCACCCGTTTTTATACAATACTCTTCGATACATTTACAAAAAAAGATCTTTACCTTTTTTATATATTCCTATCGCTGGCTGTTCTTACCAAAGGCTTAGCTATGGCATTTTGGGTGCCGGTTTTCGTCATTTTATTCTTTATTTATCGTAAACAAATTAATCACAAATTTATTACCCTCATTGCACCGGTTTGGATAACCTTAGTCGTCACAGTTCTATATTATACCTTCCGCGAAATGGTGAGCCCCGGTTATTTAAATGCTGTTTGGGAAAACGAAATTGCAGGCCGCTATTTTGCTCCAAATGAAGGCCATATGAATGCCTGGTACTATTATGCCGACGAACTGTGGCGCCATTATTTTCAGGGATATTGGATATTATTTTTAATTGGCTTCATTATGGTATTTTTATACAATATTGAAACAGAAGCTAAATTCTGGTTTCGGTTTTCACTTTTTTTTATTGCATTTATATCTACCTCCCAAACTCGCATTCACTGGTATATGGCACCCGCAATTCCATGTATGGCAGCCGCCACTGCACTTTCTATAGAAGCCATTTTAAAACGGATAAAACCAGACAGAATTAGAAGTATTGCAGGGATACTTGTATATACAAGTATTGCCGTTGCGGGTACAATCAATTGGTTGCAGCTGTGGCATTCCAATACTTTTCGCGATGGTGTGCACCCCCAGGTGGTGCTGCAAGACGCTGTAGACCAAGGTAAATTTAGCTATAACGGAATATGGATTCTGGGAGATTATAATCCCATGGAAGATTATTATGGTAAATTACTAAAGGCTAAAAATATTCCATTCCGCACCACCAAAAGTTTTAAAATGAAACCCGGTGATACAGTGATTATACATAGGCAGGATTTCCTCGACAGCCTTGGGAAATACAACAATAACCTCCAAATCCATGTACCCGATTTCGACAATCCGGTATGGGTATTAAAAGTAGAATCGGTGCGTTGATTTTATTTCAAAAGAAATTGAAATATTTTTAAAAAATACTTACTCCAAACAAGGGGAAGGGCACTGAAATATCCATTTTTTTTAATGGCCAAATTTACCTCGCGATTGGCATTGGCAATGTTTTTAAAACTGCGCTGGCTTTCACCTCCACTGCGCATCGAAACCGATACCCAAGGCAGAAAACGTGTGCTGCATTTGTATTTATAAATGAGCCTGAATAAAATATCAAAATCGCTGGCCGTGCGATAACTTGTATCGAAATAACCATATTTTTCATAACACGTTTTTCGTACAAAAAATCCGGGGTGCGGCGGTTGATGTCCCAGCCTGAACATCCAGGGTTTCCAGCGGGTACAGCTGTAATAGCGTATCACTTTCTGGGGAGTACCGCTAAATATTTCTACATCCGTACAAATGCAATCTGTATTAGAATCAAATTCCTGAATTACATGTGATAACACTGTATTATTTTTATACAGATCGTCGCTGTTTAAAATGCCAATTACATCGCCAGTAGCCAATTTCAGGCCCTTATTCATGGCGTCATAAATACCTTTGTCTGGTTCTGAAATATAGTGTGCAATGTGGCTGCGATATTTTTCAATAATTGCCGGGGTTTGGTCTTTAGAAGCTCCATCAATCACAATGTATTCCACATCGGCATGTTGCTGGGCAATCACACTCTGAATGGTTTCTTCCAGTGTAGCCGCTGAATTAAAGCAAACCGTAATGATAGAAATTTTCAAGATTCGATTACCCTTTCTCGGATTTTTGCAGCCGGATTTCCGGCATAAATACCCCAGGCATCTAAATCTGAAGTGGCAATACTACCAGCGCCCAAAACGCTGTGGGTATGCAGGGTAACATTGGCCGTAACCGTGCATTTGGCACCTACCCAGGCTCCATCTTCCAGGGTGATTTTTCCTACCATTAAATCGAAACCCACTTTTTTGTAATTGTGATTTCCGCACAAAAGCAATGCACCTTGCGAAATGCAACAATTAGCTCCAATGCGCACTGGCGCCAGATTATCAATCCAAACACCTTCTCCAATCCAGCTATTTTCTCCAATTTCCAGGTTCCAGGGATATTTAATATTTACATGGGGTTTTATTACAACGCCAGGTGCAATTTTTGCCCCATAAATCTGCAATAAAACGCAGCGCCAATAACTTCCCGGAATCCAGGACTTCATAAACCATGCATTGGCCAAATACCAGAAAACCCGCATAATAGCCGGTGCTCCGGGTTTATACCAGCGATTGTCGAAGGTTGATAAATCGGTTTGTTTGGAATTTGCCATGCTATTTTACCAATTTGGCTACCTGCCTGTGCGCCGCTACCGAACTCATAAGTGCCATCAGCAGCGAAATTAACACTCCTACGCCTAATGTCAAGCCCAATGAAGGTAATTCCGATTCAAATCCTTTACCTATCAGAAATCCCTTAAACCACCATTGGCCAATAAATACAGCCGCCAATGCGAGTAAAAAAGTAACGACTATAGAAATAAATACAAATCGGATATAGGGTTTCGACAATTGCGCAGTTTTATATCCCAGCCAGTGCAGGGTTTGAATTTCGTAGGCCGAACGGTAGGCCAGCAATTGGTTGTATTGCATAAATCCCAGCAGGGCGAGGGTCACAATCAATCCGCCAATAAATGCCACTATGCCTAAAATAATTTGTAAAATTCCATTCATGCGGCTGGCCTTTAATTTTTCTTCATTCAGCTCGTATCCCTTATCCTGTATGAAACGTATCAAAGCCGGAGAGGCCGGATCATTGGTATGCAAAATTAATCGCGATGGTTTTTTGGTTTTATCGTCACCATAATTTTGGTTGCCCCAATTTAAAAACCCCTGGGGTACCAAAATAGAATTTATGCGTTGCGAAAAACCGGCAATTTTTCCATCCAGATATTCCTCTTTGCCTTGGCCTCTCACCCTTATTTTAAATGTTACGGATTTAATCATAGACTCTGGAATAACCGGAAGCCCCTGGCTTTGGGCAAATGCCATATTGTATAATTTAATATAATCGGATGGGATAATAATGGGTACTGCCTCACCTGGTTTCCAGCCCCAGTTTTGCGGATCTATATCTACGAATCCATCGGGTACAGATTCAAAAAACAAATCGGTTTTAAAGCCAGGCCCTGCCAAATCAGCCATTTTCGGATCAATTTCCATTAAGGCTTTAAAAGAGCCAGCTGTGAATTCTCCAATTTTATCTATCCCTTTAAGTGTTTTTAATTCTTCCTTATCTGCATCGCTAAAACCCGGTGTGGTTCCACTTAAGGTATTAAGCAATCCTACTGGTTTGTTAATTACAATAAAATCGCCGCCCAGCATATCTTTTTGTACCATCAGGGCCGCAATATTGCGGTAAACCTGAAAGCCTGCCATTACAATCACAAGGCCTAAAAATGCACCAAAAAGTGACACCAAAAGCTGAAAAGGTTTGGTTTTAGAAAGCAATAATTTCTGTTGAATTTTCGGTGTCATAATTCTACAATATTAAATGCATCAAAACTGGTTTTATCGCCCAAACTGGTGGCTAAAATTCCGGCATTTTCTTCTTTACATCGCTGTAAAATAAAATCCATCATTTTGCCTGTATTTGTTTTATCTAAATGGCTGAAGGGCTCATCCAACAATAGCCAGTGAAAAGGCTGAGATACCGCCCGGATCATGGCAATGCGCTGTTGTTGCCCCAAACTAAGGGTGGCACAATTGCGGTCGAGTAAATTGCTTACACCCAATTTTTCGGCGTATAATTCTATTTCGGCATTGGTAAATTTGCAACCCGGTTTCAACAAAATATTATCCCTGGCGGTGATATTCGGGAATAAACGTAAATCCTGGAAAAGGTAGGCTAGTTTGGTACTGCGCAAAAAACAAATATGATTTTCGGAATAGGTTTTAATATTTTCAGCATCGAATAAAACATCACCCGAATAATCTTTTCTTGTACCGTAAATAATATTTAAAAAGGTACTTTTTCCCTTGCCCGAATCGGCCATAATCAGGTAATTGGTTCCGCGATTAAACGATACATGATTACGCCATACACTGCCCTCCAGCGGAGAGTCTTTCAGCGGTAAGGGCAATACCTGATTATAAATAATAGTATCCAATTTTATATTTTTTCTTGTAAATTTAAATTCAGTTCTTCACGCATTTTCCGGTAAATTTCTTCACGGCGTTTCTCCTCTGCCAATGAGGCTTCCAAAACTGCATTAGCTGCGCGAACTACAGCCAATATAGGGTGTACACTCTTTTTGCCCATAAAAACCGCACGGCTTTTCAACAATCCATCCTGTGCATACACATAGGATTTGTAATTCAAGCTATCCATAAAATTAAATGCCCTTGAACCACCAAATGGGAGTAAAAAGTCGCCGAGAAAATTACCACGGGTAGAGGTATCCGACACCATGGCAAATGGCGCTTTCAAGCACTCAGCTGGTATTGTCAGTTTGCCCGAGGCACTCGTTTTTCCTTTGCTTTTTTGAATTTCTTGCAGCGATGTACGGCTTAAACTTACAATAAAATGTTGGTCATATTCTAAAGCATAGAGTGCGGGATAGTTTGCGGTTTCATAAATGCCATCTTCCAGCTTAGCATAATCAGCGAGTTTTTTTCGCAATAAATCCATGTTCTTTATGCCAATATGCGCAATAATCCCACCCTTGTGTTTTTGGACATCCTCTTCAGTAACGCCCTCTTCGTACTCATAATCATACGGCTTATCCGGACTGGTAATTCCCACTACCAAATCACCCGTAAATGCATCCATCATTTCTTTGATTTCAGGCTCTTTAAATTTCTCCTCAATTTCAGGCACCATTTTAATTAAAAACTGTTTGGCTTTGGCAATATTCAACGAAACTGCATATGCGCCATAAGGTTTCCCATTTGAAAACAGGGCATTCTGATATTTTTCAAGCATGCCGGTGGTTTTAAGAATTCCCAGGTTTTTCAGCCCATCATTATTGGTAGATTCGAGCCTGAATTCGCTTGTAATATCTCCGTTATCGATTTTTACCGCACCCACTATGGCTGTTCCAGCAGGAAAAGGATTTTGGATTCCTTCACTGGCAATTAATCCATCTTTTCCTTTAAAAAAATCATCCAATCTTAATACAACATCCATTAAACCCGTGCTGCTTTCAGCCTGGCTCAACAATAAATTTCCTTTTGCCCCCGGATTTTTTTTATTTAAAATATCCGCAAAATAACCTTTGGTTTCAGCCTTTTGGTCAATAATCATTGCCACATCATCGTTCCATGTAATAAAAACCCCAATACCATACTCGGCAAATTTTATTCCCGCCTCTTCGCCGGTTGGTGTACCCGCAGGAGCATTGTTTACTATATAATTCGAAAAATCGGAATAGGAACGAATGCGAAATAATAGTCCATTGTTATAACCGCGCTGGCTTTTATGTACAAAAAACATACAGTCCTGGGTAAAGTCTATACCCGATTCAGCCGGCTTTTTTAATATCCCCTGCACGGCGCGCATCATGGGTGTATTGCTGGTAGAATCTACCATTCGCTTCCACAGGGTCATTTTTTTTATTTCCTTTTCGTTCTCACTGAAAACTTTTGAAATTTCGGGTAACCCAATTCGAGCCACCATTACAGCGTCGTTTGGCACATAGGCCAATAATCCACTGCCTTTTGATTTAGAAAGAAAATAAACTGTAGTACCAATAGCTGCAGTTGCAACTACGCCAATCAATATTTTAATACCTGTTTTCATTAATTATTCAAACCTAATGTTATTTTGCCAATTAATCAAAACCCTTAACCCGAAACGGGTGTCTGGGTGTCGAATGCATCGCGCAATCCCATACTTACCAAATTAAAACCCATTACCAGCAGCATAATGGCAGCACCCGGAATCAAGGCCAGGTAAGCAGTATCCACCATCAAATCGCCACGGTGCTCGTATACCATAATGCCCCAACTGGCAGCCGGAGGTGCAATACCCAATCCTAAAAAACTAAGCCCTGCTTCAAGCAATATTGCAGCGGCAAAATTGGTAGTTGCCATTACGGTGAGAGAGCCTTTTAAATTGGGTAAAATATGCCTGAATAAAATGCGCAATGTAGAAAAGCCTGTAATTCTTGCGGCCAATATGAATTCTTTTTCGCGCAATTGCATGGTTTGTCCGCGCACTACCCTCGCCACTTCTACCCAGGTGCTCAAACCCACGGCTACCAATACCTGCGAAATGCCTTTGCCAAAAACAAAGCTCAAACCCAAGGCTATTAAAAGTGTGGGAATAGACCAGAAAACTGCGATTAACCAGGATAATATTCCATCGGTAATACCCTTGCTGTATCCTGCAAATAATCCAATTAAAATACCAATAAATAATGAAATAATTACCGCAACAAATCCCACATAAAGGGATACCCTTGCACCAATAATTAATCGACTTAGAACATCGCGTCCAAAGCGGTCGGTGCCCAGTCTAAACTTGCGATGAAATAAATATCCATCACCGTTTTTTTCCAGTGCATTTACAGGTAATATTATGGGTTCGTTTTTTAATACTGTAAATGCATAAACAGTATCATTTCTTAGCGTGATATTTTGCTTTACGGGTATGGCACTGCCATTGTTTTCACGGCCATGCAACCATATTGAAACCCAGGACTGACTGGCCTTTTGCTGATTATTTTTATTTCGCAGATAATATGTTTCAAATCCCGGTTTTTGTTTGGCAATTTGCGGAATAATATCGTTACAATCGGTGCTATTATCGGGGGTAATTAAATACCCGGGTATGGCTAAAACAACAAAGAATGCGATAATTATAAATCCGGTGGTAAAGGCGGGGTATTTAAACAATCGCTTCATGGGCGGGTTTATTTTCGGGGATTTCTTTTTTCAAAAAATGCAAATCCAGGGCCGCAATGATAGCCATAAATCCCCATAATGGTACCGCAATTTTATCGTATTGGCTATAATTATTTAACAAAGCGTGACTGTAGTAAGTAATTAACCCCAGCAAGGCAATCATGGCTGTAATGCGCACAGCCCGCAATTGGGTTTTATAAATGATTTTAAAAGCTACACTTACCGACGTAAGCACCATGGTTACAAACAAAATTAATCCGGGAAAACCCGCCTCGGCCATGGCTGAAAAAAATTCACTGTGCGCATCACCCAAATCTCCGGAGTTGGTAGAGATAATGGTCATTTCGCTTGATTTTTGGAATACACCATATTGAAATACGAAAGTACCGGGTCCGAACCCAAATACGGGCTTTTGTGCCACCATACGACTGGCGCATTTCCAGCGGTTTATGCGTTCCATATTACTGGGGTCGGTGGTAATATTTCCTACCGATTTTACATGGCCTTCCAACTCATCACTACTCCCCTGCTTATTGGCTTCCAGGTTGTACATGATTTTATCCTGCTGCACAATTCCATAGGTACTGATGGCAAAAAGTGCAATTAAAATCCATGAAAATCTGATTTTAAATTTGAGCATAATAAATACACCGGCGGCAATTACCAGACTAAGCCAGGTAGCCCGTGTATAGCTCACTACAATGCCAAATAAAAGTACAATTAAAAAAAATGCACATATCGGCAACCAAAAGAATTTAAATTTAAAAGCTTGTCCGTTAAAAGCATAAAATGCGAGTGCCGGAACTGCAAAAGCAATGGCGGCCGCATACATTCCATGATCTGGGAAAAATGGCCAGGAAATGCTGTAGCTCGAGCTGCGTACAAACCCGTCGGCCGCGTGTTTGGTAAGGGTATAAATTACCAAAGCCAGGGTGAAAATGGTAAGTGCTTTGATAAAAAAATGAATGTTGGAAAATGATTTAAAAATACCCACACAGGTAAAATAAAAAATTACAATATACCAGCTACGGGCCAATACAAATTTAAAACTAACCAGGGGTTGGCTGCTAAAAATTACACAAATCCACAACCATATTACATATCCCAAAATAGCCATGGACAGGGGATGGCGCATTAGCTGGTTATCGATAATTCCGTTTTGAATAAACCGAAAAGCAAGTAAACCAAATAAAATAATAATTATGGGTTCGGTAGGTAAAGCCAGTCCCAGTCCGCCACCTATGTCGTTAATATTTACAGAAAGTGGTGCAAAAGCACCGGTTAATAAAATAAATTTATCGGTATACAGCGTGGCATATACCATAATGCCGATAACCACCGGCACCAGAAATGCGTAATAAAAATCCTGCATATAGGCCCAAAAACCCAGGGCCCCGAACAAAATTGCAAGGAGAATGATGATGGTAGTAGGACGCTGTATGTTCTCAGCCCTGAACACCTTTTTTTCTGCGCAGAATAACTACTTCGTAAATCAACAGCAGCACGCACCCGGCGGCAAAAGCGGCCAACAGGCTCACCAACACCACCAGGGTGCGTTTGGGCCATGCTTTTATTTCGGGTTTAGAAGCGGCACTCACAGTAAATTTATGCGAAAGGGCCTCCTTTACGTCAACCTGCCTTTTTTCGTACTGGGCAATGAGGTCACTCTCTTTTTCTTCTTCCAGTTTTATCAACTCGTTGAGGGCAATAAAATCACCTCCGCTGGCTACAAGGGTTTTTTGCTGGTCTAACAATTCTTTCATGCGACCCATGTTGCCACTACCTTGTGCTTTGTATATTTCCTCTGCAACAGCGCGGCTTTGCTCTTCGTAGTTGGTAACCCCTTTTTCGCCAATGCTGCGCAACTGGTCTTTGAGGTTCTGTATTTTTTGTTGTTTTTCTTTTAAAGCGCGTTCTACAATTTGAAGCGCGGGAATGGCCACCTGTTTTTGGATTTCGGTTTTTACGGTATCATAAAGTGCCGCAATCCCATTGGCTATTTTAGCCGCCATATCGGGATCTTCATCCAGCACCACTATGTTTACACTCAGGTAGCGGGTGCGTTCGAATGTTATATTTTCTTTAACTTTATAATCCAGCGCGGTTTGGGGGTGCGATTCTTTTTTGGGATCGATGCCATAGTGAGCCATCAGATTAAAATTGCGCACCAACCGGCTCATCAATTCCGATGATTGCAATACCTGCAAAGCTTTTTCGGCTTCTTCGTCCTCACCAAACTCCAGCGGATCTTTCTGCCTTTGATTGAGTTCGGTAAGCAGGGCATTGGATATAGAGTTGTTTGTAGTTGGATAAAATACGTGGGTGGCTTTGTATTTAGGTTTTACAAACAGGGGTGCACTAAATATTACGGCTCCAATACCGGTGGCTATGGTTATAATGGCCAGGGCTTTGCGCCAGCGCCAGAAAAAATTCACAACATCAACCAGGGTAAGCGGTTTGGCAGCTACTGAGTCATCAATCAGGTTATCGGAATTCGGCATTTATGGATTTTTTGGAATTTGCAAATTTAGGCATTCCTATGGCAAAGTGCTTTTAGGATTGTTTCGAATCTACACAACGAATGGATAAGCAACCCCCAAAGCGGGTCACTTTAAAATTTTAACAGAAAGGAAAGGGAGGTGTTTTAGATATCAAAAAACTTCAACACGGTATCGTACTCGCGGTTGTTGTCTTTGTTGTAATCTTCGGCCATAAAGGCATCGGTAACTTTAAACCCAAAGCGGTCTAAACTGGCAATTATGCCTCGTACCAGGGTGGTATTCAGTTTCAGGTTTACCTGCAGGGTTTGGTTATCGCCCTGTTCAACCATCATGCCCAATATTTTGGCACCGTTTTCTTCTACCAAACGGGCAATATGGGAAGGGGCAAAATCTTTGGCATCAACCTGCAGTAGCATAATTGCGCCAATCCCTTTGTAGGTAAGGGAATGTGATATATTGCGGTGGATGTTTTTTTCATCTACAATACCCACAAACTCCCCATTTTCGTTCAATACGGCAAGTACATGCAGGTCGCAGGCGGCAAAAACGGGGATAATTTCGTACAAATGCTGCTGGGTGGTAATGCGGGGTGCATGCGGATTGTAGGGCACCACATCTTCAAGCTTGGCATCGCTGTCGGCATCGGTAAGCAGAATGGCCCTTACATAGTTATGCAATTGCTTATTGTCAAGCACCGGCAGTTCGGTTACACCCTGCTCGGCCATAAAAGCGCGGGCAGCGGCCACCGTATCGGTTTTGCGAAGGGGCGTAAGGGCATCATTCAACAGCGATAGTGCGAGCATGTATTACAATATTAACGAATTTGGGGTTGCAATTGTTGTTCCAAATAAAAATTACAGAATTCTTACCCGTCAGGCTGTCAGGCAAAGAGGGTTACTTTATCAATGAAATGTGCTTTTACCAGGCGTGGGTATCCTCGTTCCACCAGGTACCATGCAGTTTCATGGCGGTTTCGAGCAATTCGCGGGCCACACCTTGTCCGCCCAAAGCCTGGGTTTTATATTGGCAAATGGCCTGTACATCCTGGGCCGCATCGGCCGGACAACATGACAGACCGGCCAGTTTTAAAACCGGATAATCGGGCATATCATCGCCCACATAGGCCACATTTTGTGCTTCTACTCCAAAGGTTTGCAATACTTTTTCAAAAGCTTCGGTTTTACTTTTTTGCCCCAGGTAAATTTCATTGATTCCTAAACCGTTAAACCGGTGGTACATACCCTTGGAATTACCACCCGAAATGATGGCGATATTATAGCCTTGTTTCACTGCATGTTGCAGGGCATAACCGTCTTTTATATTTACACTGCGCAGCATATGGCCTTCTTCGGTAACCAATACCGAGCCGGTGGTGAGCACGCCGTCTACATCGAAAATGAAAGTGCGTATATTGTGGAATAGGTTTTGCATAGATTTGTCAACTCTTTTATTAACGGTAAATTTTTTTAATTTGCCAAATTATTTTTTCCGAATTAAAAAACTCTCATCGTTTATCAACCCCATTTTATACTGGAACATCAAACCCAATTCGTTGCTTTTATTAATCCATTTTGTGGCATTTTCTCCCTCATATTTTTCATGTATAGTTTCGTGTAAATACTGCAACCAAAGGGTGAAATGTTCGGCAGTTAAACCCAGTTTTGTATGCGGTTCAAATGCATTACCGCGATACCCGTTTTCACTGGCATCAATATCTAAAACAAAGCTCCAGAAATTAAATATTTTAGGTAAATGTTCCTCCAGATTCAGGTGAGAAAAAACCGGAGACGTAAAGGTATTTTCAAGCAGTTTGCGGTATTGCTCCCGCACTACATATTCAATGTCGGCTTTTTGGCTGATATCCATACCGGCAAAGGTACAAATACAACACGGTTTAATCCATTAATTATAATGCTCAAATAAATATTTCACTTCGCAATCCGTAAGTGTCCTGTTATAAAATCTAAATTCATCTAAAAAACCGTCAAAATAGCGTCCGTTAATGGAACGGGTGGTGCCTAAAACCAGATTTGAATTGCCTGAAACTGAATGCGTATAATTAGTGGCATATCGGTTTAAAACTATTTTCCCATTTAAATACATTTTTACATTTTTGTAATCCTGGGTATATGCCAGATGTTGCCAGCCATAAGGGTTTCCAAGGGCATCCATATCAATATTCACTTGGGTATTATTCGCATCTACAATCCCCATTACCAAGGTTCTTTTTCCCCCAATCATACCCACATAAGCCGTTAAATATCCATATATTATAGTTGGATTATCAAGCGTTAACACATAGCCATAATCGAGTGTAGGGGCCACGCCTGAAGGATACGTATTGGTTTTAAACCATAAACTGAAACTGCGTTTTGCGCGGTCAAATCCATTATTAACCAATGCATATGAATTAACACCATTACATTCTAAAGCACTTGCATTGCCTAGTTTATCGGGGGCATAAGCCATAGAAGCATAGGTTGCATTGCCGTTGCTTCCAACCACATCAGCCGGACTTGAATTAAATGGATAATAGCTGGACAGATTCGCGGTTCCAGGATCGCTGCTACAATTTATGTCGGTTACCTTCGATTTTGGGGGGCCGCAGTACGGGCGATTACATCCAAAGGCAAAAAGCAAAAGCCCAATTCCTAACAGACTGTTTATGGATTTATTAAAATTCATCTGCATTTTTAAAAGACAGACAAATTTTGATAAAAATATTAGAATTCCAAAGAATTTGTAATAACTGGTAGAGAAATTAAATAATTGGCCAGTTTTACCAACCCAGTATCCAGGCAAAAATCAGGGGTGCCACAATGGTTGCGTCGCTTTCCACGATAAATTTGGGGGTATTAATATCCAATTTGCCCCATGTAATTTTTTCGTTGGGCACCGCACCGCTATAACTTCCATAGCTGGTGGTACTATCGCTGATTTGGCAGAAATAACTCCAGAATGGTACATCATGCCATTCCAAATCCTGGTACATCATGGGTACCACACAAATTGGGAAATCGCCGGCAATACCGCCTCCAATCTGGAAGAATCCTACACCCTTACCCGCACTGTTGTTGCGATACCAATCGGCCAGCCATACCATGTATTCGATACCGCTTTTCATCGTGCTGGCTTTCATTTCGCCTTTAATCACATAGCTGGCAAAAATGTTGCCCATGGTACTGTCTTCCCAACCTGGCACCACAATTGGCAGATTGCGTTCGGCCGCGGCCAACATCCAGCTGTCTTTGGGGTCTATTTCATAGTATTGCTGCAAGTCGCCACTGAGCAGCATTTTGTACATGTATTCGTGCGGAAAATAGCGTTCACCCTTATCATCGGCGTCTTTCCAAACTTTGTAAATATGCTTCTGCAAACGGCGGAAAGCTTCTTCCTCAGGTATGCAGGTATCGGTAACGCGGTTGTAATGATTTTCGAGCAAGTCCCACTCTTCCTGCGGACTCAAATCGCGGTAATTGGGAACACGTTTGTAATGGCTATGGGCCACCAGGTTCATAATATCCTCTTCCAGGTTGGCACCGGTGCAGCTGATGATGTCAATTTTACCCTGGCGAATCATCTCGGCCAGGCTTTTGCCCAACTCTGCAGTACTCATGGCACCGGCCAGTGTTACCATCATTTTACCCCCTTCAGTAATGTGGGTTTCATATCCTTTGGCCGCGTCTACCAAGGCAGCAGCGTTAAAGTGCAGGTAGTGTTTTTCTACAAATTGCGAAATAGGTCCTTTACTCATAGAGGGCGCAAAGATAGTTAAGAGTTTAGAGTTTAGAGTTAAGAGTTGGGGCAGCCGGATAGGGAGCAGGGAGTAGGGGGCCGGGAGTAGTGGAGGCGACAGAGGGCAGCCTGATAGGGTGCTGGGAATAGGGAATGGGCTTGCCAGACTGCTTCTGAGGCTGGGAATAACGGAGGCGACAGAGGGCAGCCTGATAGGGTGCTGGGAATGGGGAATGGGCTTGCCAGACTGCTTCTGAGGCTGGGAATAGTGGAGGCGACAGGGGCAGCCGGATAGGGAATGGGGAATAGCGGAATTGCGAAGGCGACAGAGGGGCTGCGAAATACAGAGTCGGTGTTGGCAGAAGCAATAACGGAGAAGGTAATTACGAAATGAAAATATGAAAGAAAAATAATTTTACATTCACATAGAATTCGGCTTTATTCACTTCGCCACACCAAAGGTGGGCTTACACAATTTATGTAAGTTATTTCTGTTTTTGTTCGTACAGGTTTTCAAGCCCTTTCAAATGCACCCTATGTTTGCGCTTGCGACCTTTTTCGTAGTCGTACATAAGGGTTCCCAACTCGCTTAAAAAAGGCAATCCTACGGTATAATATTCGTATGTATCGTCGTTTAAAATTTCATCTGCATTTGTATACATAATGGTGCTGAGCATAAATTCTACATCGTTTTCAAAATCTACAATGTAAGCGCAATCGGCCAATACACCATAGGCGCGGCCTACCACATTAAAAATGCGGATATTGCTGTTTGCCGGCAAGTGCCTTCCATCGCCTATCAGAAAGTATTTTTTATAATTAATGGGTAAATTATAGGTGGGAAAAGTGCATTCCTGCGGCCACATACCCATGTATTTTCGCAATACATTTATATTGCTATCGGCTATATCAAACCTGCGCGAACCGGGCAATTCAGAAGAAAAAAACACCCTAGTAAGTACGCTGTGTAAATCTTCTAAAGCTAAATAATTGTTGTAATAAAACGAACGCGGGAATGGATACAAAAATCCACTGGCATCGTAGTACTGTTGTCCCATAAAAACCTCGCCCAGTGGGTTGTGTAGCCTTTCCTGGGCAAAGTACGGCTTTTGTTTATACACAGTATCTTTGCCATTTAAAAAATAAACAGGATTGGTGTATAAATTGCTAAAATCATCGCAAGGTGGAATAAAGCGTTGCACAATGCGCATATCGCCCAGGCCGCGTTTTTGCAGGTTTTCGTGAATGTAGTCGTACCCCAGAAATTCAAATACCCGGTTGTACCCATCATTGTCACTTACCAGCATCATTTTTTTGATATAACCATCCAAAGTGGGTCGGAAAAAAGGCTGACTCGAGTCCCAGAATTGTTGGGTTTGGCAATAATCTGCTGTATCGGTAAGCATAAATGATTTAAGCGAAACCCCTTTATTGGCCAGCGATTGGGCCTTTTGCAAAGCCAGCATGCACAAAGGCAATTTGGCCAAACTGGCCGGGTATAAAAACTGTTTTTTATTATAATTAAAATAATGGTTTTCCAATACCGGACGACCCTTCCCTGTGCGGTTTATTTTGGTATAAATAATCTGGTATTTATACTTTTCGGGTTGGCTGATTACATCAAAAAATGCCGGGGTGCCATTGCTAAAAATCTGCATCAACAGCGGGGAATTTTCACGCGTCAGGTTTTCCTGTGCATGTAAACAGCCAGCAAATAGCAAGCAAATTAAGCCTATGGAAGTTTTGGTTTTCAAAGCGGTATATACAAAGTAAACCATTATTCCCCAATTATAAAATTGGGGTAACATGATAGCTAATTATTTTTTGCGCACAAAGCACATATAATTCTGGTTGTTATCCCACCAGTGGTAACCCAGCGAAAAAGGCAGCTTTTTAACATTGCCGCTTTCTTTGTACAATTTAGCCAAATCGGGTTGGAAACCGCCTTTGCCAAAATCGCGGATGGGAGCTACATAGGTTCCATATAAATAGCCGCTGTAGTTGTCTTTCAATACGCGGTATGGAAATCCGGTATCATCCTGCACCACTGCTTTGGTAATCGATAATGATGCCTCTCTGAACTGGCTCATATACGGATTGTGCATGAGATAACTGGCCGCTTTGAAAAATACGTTGGCATCTCCAAATCCTTTTACATGGGCAAGTAATTCGGGGTGTTCTTTTACCCCGTCGTTGCTGGCATCACAGCTAAAATATTCAAGGCTGCGCACATCTTTTGGATTATTGCTGGGGCAATAGGTAATGCGCATGCCTTTAATAGCATTTTTGTTATTTGTACGTACAACTGTTTGGCCTTTGTTGTCCAGTTCCGTAAGTTCTACGTTCAAAATATCATAACCCTGGCGGCTGATAAAAACCATAAAAACAGGAATTACACCTTTCACCACCGGAATATCGCGTTCCATTTGGCGGGTAATAAAATAACTGCGGCGAAAAATATCACTCAAAGTAGCCTGAATACTGGTTAAATAAGCATTACGCAAACGTGCATCAATTTTGCCCAGCTCAGGAAACTCTCCCACCTGCTCCAGGGCCAAATACAGCGATTTTTTGGCATTTGGAAAAAAGGTGGATGCATGTAAAAAATCGGCCCCGGAAAATGGGTAGTATAAATTGTCGTTTTTATCCAATCTTTTATACAATTCCGAATCAGCAAATGCACGCATTTTTGATAGGCGGTTTTTCTCCATTTCTGCCCACCGTGTATCCATCATTTTGCAGTGCTTATTGTAAGCGCTATCTGCAGTTAAATTACCTAAAGCACTGCCGTTTTCTATTTTCATTCCGGCTATATAACGGGCATAATCGTTGTATTTCCGATCGACATTTGTATGTACAAGTGTATCGGTTTTTTGCTTGGTAGTATCGTCTTTTCCGGGTGTTGTTTTTCCACTTCCGCCGCAGGCTGTGAGAACAAATCCGGCAAAGCATGCAGTTAATAAAGTAAATAAATAATGGCGTTTCATTGCGATATTTAGCGTGTATTTATTTCTTATTTTTTCACAAACAGCATATAGTTCTGTTTGTTGTCTTTAAAATGATAACCCAGCGAAAATGGCAATACTTTTACGTTGGCCGAATCCTTATACAAATTGGCCAGCTCGGGCTGAAAGTAGCCGCTGCCGCCAAAGTTGGCGATGGGTTTTACATACTGGCCGTACAAATACGGGGTAAAATCTTTTTTCAAAAATTTCCAGGGTACTCCGGTATCATCCTGCAACAAAGCGGCCGAAAGTTCAACCGTAATATCTTTTATATCGCTGAAACTTTCGTAGTGCGGACAATAGCTGGCGGCTTTCAAAAAGCTGTTGCATTTGCCATAGGCTTTCAGGTATTTTACAAATCCGGGTTTGGCGCGCAAACCTGCATTGCCTTTAACGCCCACATTGGTAATATCATAATTAAAATATTCCAAAGTACGGATATCATTGGGTTTGCCTTCGGGCCTGAAAGTAATGCGCACCCCGGCTGGGAGTACATTCGAATTTTCCGACACCATTACCACTTTGCCACTCGCGTCCACAGTAATATGCTCTACATTTAGTACTTCATTTCCGGTGCGGGCCATAAATACCATAAAAATGGGAATGGTACCCTGTACGCGTGGAATATCGCTGCCCATGTATTGGGTAATAAAATAACTGCGGTTAAAAATATCGCGCAGGGCGGTGGCAATATTCTGAAAATAACCTGCCCTTTGATTCACACTCATTTTGTCCAGATTGGGCACCCGGCCTACCATTTCGTTCGCCAAAAACAGGTACTTTTTACTGTTTGGAAAAAACTGGTACACATTTAAAAAATCAGGGCCTGAAAACGGATAAAATGTATTGAGGTTTTCATCCACTTTGGGATAAATTTCATCGGTGGCCCATTTGCGCATCAGTGAAAGGCGGGTTTTATCCATTTCTTCCCAGCGGCTGTTAAACTGGGCCACATTGGCTTTAATGGGGGCAAAAGAATCCATACCCGCCAGGCTGCTGCCGGGCAATGCAGGCATGCCGGCCATAAAACGGGCATAATCGTTAAACTTACGATCGAATTTGAGGTTGGATACTGCCTGTGTATCGGCAGTTTTTGTTTTTCCGGTATCGCCGGCTTTTTTACTGGTAGCATTTCCTCCGCAGCTGCATGTAAGCAAAGCGCCTGCAACCAGCAGTGAAATTGAGAATACACGTATAGACTGTGTCATCATTTTTCTATTGAAACTGTATTGTTTTTTTGTTTGTGATCGGATGAAATAAAATAGAGTAAACCACCCAGCACTGCTGTGCCCAAACCCAATAAAGATGCGGTGGTTTTATCCTGAAACTGGTAATAACAAATACCAATATTTACCACGATAAACAGCAAAGGTGTTATAGGGTATAACCAGGCTTTATATCCCTCGGGTTTGCCATGCCTGTAGCGGTACACAATGGTTCCGGTAACCGTAAGCAGCGTAAAAATAGTAAGCGTAAAACCTATGTAATTTATGATGGCATTAAACGAGCCGGTAAATAAAATAAATAATGCCAATGCGGTTTGGAAAATAATGGCATATACCGGATTTCCGTTTTTATCGGTTTTTGCCATGGCGTTTACAACCGGCAGTTTTGAAAACATGGGTTGGATTACACGCGGTCCGGCTATGATCATAGCGCTAATGGTGCTGATGAGCAATACACAAATTACACCGCCCATGATTTTTCCACCTAAAGCACCAAAAATATAATTGGCCGAAATTAATCCTACCTCTTTGGGTGCAAAATTGCTTACATCCACCATCATTTCTTTTTCGGGTGCCACCATTAAAAACACAATATTCAATGCCACATAAAAAATGGTAACCAAACCGGCCCCATAAAGAATACTGCGGCTGAGATTTTTTTCGGGATGTTTAATTTCTCCGGCCAGGTATGCACTTGCATTCCAACCGCTATAGGCATAGCTTACAAATACCAGGGCAATGGCAAATTTGCTTGAGAATATATCATCCCACACACCGGGCTGAAAACCGAAGGTATAATTTTGGGTATTGCCATGGAAAAAACCGGCAAGAATAAATACCGAAATAAGCAATACTTTGATGATGGTAAACACCTTTTGAAAACGAACACCCGTGCTTACATTGATGAGGTGAATGAGCCCGATGCTAAGAATTACAATGGCACCAAACAGGGTTCCGTTTACCCCAGGCCAAACGCCTTTGGCATAAGCCCCCAGGGCAGCACCTGCCATGGCAATCGGTGCAGCAAAACCCACGGTAGAGCTAACAAAACCTGCCATAAATCCTACAGCTGGGTGGTAAACCCTGCCCAGAAAATAGTATTCACCGCCATCCTCGGGCATACGGGTGGCCAGCTCGGCATAGCTAACGGCACCGCAAAGTGCCAGCACGCCGCCTATCAGCCAGAGCACAATAATAGAGAAGCCACTGTGTGGGTCTAAAAGCTGGTAACCCAAACTTACAAATACCCCGGTTCCAATCATATTGGCCACTACCACACTGGATGCGCCGAGTAAATCTATCTTCCTATCAGACATAAAAATAGCCTGCTTCCTGCGCAGGCGGGTGCAAAAATAAGGTTTTTACCCCATAATTCAGGCCCCAAACCCGCAAATGGACAGATTGGGTTACTGTGCGTTGGAGTTGGGTTATAATCTGTTTTTTCCAAAACTAAACTTAATCATTCTAAGGATGGAATTTTTCAGACATCAGCATTTTTATAACGAATCCCTATTTTTGCCCCAATGACCGCCCAGCGCTTTTTTACCGTAGATATCCATACCCATATCATTCCGGAACATTTGCCCGATTGGAAAAAACAGTTTGGCTATGGCGAATTTATTACGCTGGAACACCACAAACCCTGCTGTGCCCGCATGATGATGGATGGTCAGCTTTTTCGCGAAATTGAAAGCAACAACTGGGATGCCGAAGCCCGCCTGAAAGATTGCGGCGCCCATGCCCACCCGGTAGATGTGCAGGTGCTGAGTACAGTACCGGTAATGTTTTCGTACTGGGCTGAACCCAAAGATTGTCTGGAAATTTCGAAATTTCTGAACGACCATATTGCTGAGGTTTGCAACCTTTTTCCCAAACGATTTGTGGGATTGGGAACCCTGCCCATGCAGCACAGCGGACTGGCCATACAAGAGCTTGAACGTTGCAAAGCCATTGGACTAAAAGGCATACAAATTGGCTCGCATATCAACCATTGGAACCTGAACCAACCCGAGCTGTTTCCCATATTTGAGGCCATGCAGGATTTGGATATGGCCCTTTTTGTGCACCCCTGGTGGTGGATGGCAAAGGCCAAAATGCCCCGCTACTGGTTGCCTTGGCTGGTGGGTATGCCTGCTGAAACCAGTTTGGCTATTACCAGCATGATCTTTGGGGGTATTTTTGAACGCCTGCCTAAACTTCGTGTTGCATTTGCCCATGGTGGAGGCGCATTTCCCGGCACTTTTGGTCGCATTCAACACGGATGGAAAGTACGCCCCGATCTGGTGGCGGTAGACAATCCGCATGACCCCGCCAAATACCTTGGCCAGTTTTGGATGGACAGCCTGGTACACGACCCCAAAATGCTTGAATTTGTGATGGATTTGGTGGGTCCGCACCGTATTTGCATGGGTACAGATTATCCCTATCCCTTGGGAGAAGATATTCCAGGTGAATTAATCCGTTCATTATCAATCCCCGATTCTGTAAAACAAATTATGCTGGGAGATAGTGCCATGGAGTGGCTAAACCTGGATAAAAAATTATTTGTATAAGTGCGTATCGAATATATTTTTTTAATTTTCAGCATCATTTTTGGATTTATTTTTATTGCATTGCCCGCCATATTATGGTTGGTGGATATCCTATTCAGACGCTTGCTGGAACAAAGACTATTTGCACCCAAATGGAATATTTGGGGCATAGCAGCAAGCCTTATTTTTACGGCATTATTTTTTATTTTTAAATAAAATCCCACACCACATTGGTGCCCCATGATTTATGGTCGGCCATAGAAATGCCCACTTCGGTGTAGAATCCCAAACAAATATACCGGTGGCCCAAAGATGATACATTTTCATCAATCAGCAATTGTAAAACCACACTCAATGGATCGCTAACTCCATAGCTGATGCACTCACCATAAAAACCACTTTTGCAATTTTTATCTACCCTATCGTGTCCGATATGGCCTGCAATTCCGGAGCTGGTGGCATGGCATTTGGCATTGTCGTACTGGGTTTTATTGGGCTTTACTGCATTCATAGGCAGCATGGCATACATATAATTTACCAGGGTAATTAAATAAATATTGGTAGAATCATTTTTTAATTTGGGTAATACATATTTATCGCAAAATCCGCTGGGGTTAAGCCTGGCATAGTTTAAAAAGTAATACATTTTCTTTTCTTTGGCAGACAACCAGGGGGTATTTTTGGCACAATTTGTATCGGTATTTTTATGCTCCTTCAGCCATTGCACAGCCCACTCGTCTTTGCTAGGATCGCGGTAGGAAACTGTTTTTAGATCATCCGGATTCATATGGTATTTTACCTTTTTCGCGGCCAGATTTTTTGCGATGGAATTTTGCAGTGCATTTTTTCGGGCAATGCGGTTTCGAATGGTATCGCCCAATATTTTATTACTATGCTCTAACTCTTTTATCTCTTTTTTCAAGGTTTTGGTAACTGCAGAAATGGCGTCCAATTCGGCCACTTTTTCTTTATATACTTTGGTTGAAACACAGGCTGTAAACACCAATGCAGTTGCCACAATCAGCCCTAACGCACGGAGATTTTGCTTCGTTTTATGCCCCTGGTTTTTCATATTTGTATATACAAGTATTTGTTTTACTTACCGCATCCTATCGGCACTATCACTCAGTACTTCATTGGTTTTTTTAAGTTCTTCGAGCTTTTTCTCTAATTTTTTTTGCTGCTTTTCCCGTGTTTGAATATTCGCTACTACCTCGTTGTACCTGGCTTTGGTAACACAGGAAGTGGACAATACCATGGTACAAATGATCAATATAGCGGGTTTCATAGTTTGAAATATTTTTTAAGTTGTTCTACCACCAAATCCATTTCATACCCTTTGGAAAGCAGGTACCTTGTAAGGGAGGGCATTTTTTTATATGGATCTTTTTCTTTCATATTTCTATCCTTTTTCTCAATTAAATCCTGCAGTGATTGGGTATAATCTTCGGCTTTGATATCGCCCAAAGCTGCCTCGATGAGTTTATCATTAATGCCTTTGGCCTTCATTTGGTAAACGATTTTTTTGCGCCCCCATTTTTTGGCCCTGAATTTTCCACCCGCAAAAGCGTGGGCAAAACGTTCTTCGTTTAAAAAATTATGTTGAATTAAATGCAAAAGCACATCATCTGCCTCTTCCGAATTCAGACCCATGTTCAGCAATTTTTGTTTCACCTCCTTATGGCTGCGTTCCTGGTAAGCACAGTATTTTTCGGCTTTCAACCGGGCCTCGGCCAAGGTGGGACGGGTTTTGGGTTTGACCATAAAAAAGATGTAAATATAATGGAGAATGTAACAGCCGGTGCAAAGCGCATGGTGCAAAGTGCAACGAACAGCCGATTATAATGGAAAATGTAGAATGTAAAATGTAGAATGGGACAGCCTTTTTCCGCGACCACTGCTCCCCACTCCCTGCCCCCTGCCCCCTGTTAGTATGTAGAATGTAAAATGGAAAATGTAGAATTTAACAGCCGGGTGCAATCCGCCAACCAACTTCATTAAACATTAATCATTAAACCTTAAACATTCTAAAAGCGCAGCCTTCAGTACCAACTCACGCTTTGGTGAGCGTAAACACCGAAATTTCGGGGTTAATGCCAATGCGGCCGGGGAAACCCAGGTAGCCAAATCCACGGTTTACATATAAATGCTGGTTGCCTTCGGTATATAAATCCATCCACTCTTTGTAAAGCATTTTAACCGGGCTCCAGCGGTAGTAGCGAGTATCTACACCAAACTGCATGCCATGGGTATGACCGCTAAATGTGGCGGCTATTTCGGGGAAATGCGGCAATACCTCGGCTTTCCAATGACTGGGGTCGTGGCTGAGCAATAATTTTACATCCGCATCCTGGGCGCCTTCATACGCTTTTTTCAAACTTCCATACCTGGGGAAACGCGCTTTTACACTCCAGTTTTCAACCCCAATAATGGCCAGTTTAGATCCGTTTTTTTCAATGATATGATTGGCATCCAGCAATAATTTCCAACCCAATTCGGCGTGGGTATCAATGAGTTTCTGGAAATTTACTTTTTGTGCTGGCGACATATGCGATTTGTCGGCAACCGGCATTCCGCGCTGCTCGGGGTCTTTATCGTGCCACTGATAATAATCGCCATAATCGTGGTTGCCCAAAATACTATAAACACCCATAGGTGCAGTGATTTTGCTAAATACCTCTTTCCAGGGTTCCATTTCATCGGCTGTGTCATTTACCAGGTCTCCGGTAAAAAATACCATATCGGCCTTTTCTTTGTTGAGTAAATCAACCCCTTCTTTTACCGCACTGCGACTCCAAAAACTGCCGCTATGCACATCCGAAATCTGCACAATTCTCAATCCTTCAAACGCGGAAGGCAAGTTTTTTATGCTGAGGTTTCTGCGGCGCACCCTGTAATTATGCGCCCCTTTGGTAATGCCATAAATACCGGTAGCCATGAACAATGAACCCAATCCGAAACCCGTGTAATGCAAAAATTTCAAACGCGAAATTCCAGTATTTGCTTCGGCAGGATTAGCACTGCCGGTCATGTTTGCAATTTTGGCCCAAACCCATCGGAAAAGGCGCAGCACATCGTCGAGCAGCACAAATACCATCCATAAAACTTTGGCCATTACCACTAAAAAATAAATGGCCGTAAAAATTCTCAATACGGGAATCGGCATTTTTATCCAGGCCATTCGCCAGGTAAGAAAAAATAAAAAGCTTACGATGGTAAAACCAAAATAGCTGTATTTGAGTATGGTGCGCGATTTATCCGACCAGTTTTGTGTAAGTACCCGGATCCCCTGCCAGGTATACAAATCGATAGCTATGAGTATAGCCGAAACGATGAGGAAGAATTTAAGATTGGGTCCCATGAAAGCTGCAAAAGTAGAATGTAAGTTACACATCCTATAACATTTCGTCGGTAAAAAGGTGGGAGTTCACGAAAAATGAATGCTTGTCTGCCCAATTTGTAAGGTGCGGTGGGGGTTAAATGGTTAAATAGTGGATTGGATGTTTAGGTTGGTAGGTCAGTTTTGTAGATGTAGCATAGGTTGATTAGGGTTTGGAACACTTAATTAAAATTGGAGGAGGTAAATTTGGAGGGTAAAATCAAAAAAGAAATGCGTTTTAAGCCGCAATTGTTAAATTAGGTAGATTAGATTTTTTAAATATTTGAATTGGAAAATACAATGAGAATATTGCTGATTATCCTGTTTTAAATGAAGAACAGATAAAAGCTGTGCGCATTTTGATTCCTACTGAGAATATCAAAAGATTTTTTATTGCAAAATAAATATGACGAAGATTTTTTTATTAAAAAATTCTTCAGCACTCCCTATTTAGTTTTACAAGAAAATCAATCGCCTATTCTGGAAATTTACCAGATTTCTTAGTATAATTAGATTCAGTTTATCGATTCATTTCGGGATTAAATCCGGTTGGCACGTATTATTACCCAACAATTCCTATTTTTGGAGCATGCGGAATTTATTGTTCCTGGCTTTTCTGTGGGCCGGAAGCGCTTTAGCGCAGGGTAACCTGCAACTACTTCAAAGTATAAAACCCCGTGCCATCGGTCCGGCGGGCATGAGTGGCAGGGTTACTTCCATTGCTGTGGTTCAGAAACAACCCAACATAATTTATGCAGGAACCGCCAGCGGCGGACTATGGAAAAGCGACAATGGTGGCATAGCCTGGCAACCGGTTTTCGACAAGGCCGATGTGGGCAGCATAGGGGCTGTGGCCATACAGCAAAACAACCCCAGCGTAGTATGGGCGGGCACAGGAGAAGGCAATCCGCGCAACAGCCATAACAGTGGCAAAGGCATTTACCGCAGTGGCGATGCCGGAAAAACATGGGTAAACATGGGCCTCGAAAATACCAAAACCATACACCGCATTCAAATTGATCCATTAAATCCCAACCGGATTTTTGTGGCTGCTATGGGCAGTGTTTGGGGCCCCGGACAAGACCGCGGTGTTTATAGAACCGAAGATGGCGGCAAAACCTGGACCCGCGTTTTATTTACCAATGAAAACAGTGGCTGTGCCGAATTGAGCATGGATCCATCTAATCCCGATAAATTATTTGCAGCCATGTGGGAGTATGGAAGAAAACCTTACACCTTTAACTCTGGCGGCCCGGGAAGTGGTTTGTATATGACCATTGATGGTGGAAAAAACTGGAAAAAAATAAGCACAAAAGACGGCATTCCGGAGGGCAATTTAGGCCGAATTGGCATTGCCATTGCCCCCTCAAATCCAAATGTTGTATATACAATTATTGAGAGCAAAACCCTTGATTTATATAAGAGTACAGACGGCGGATATGCCTGGAGTAAAGTTTCCTCTTCGCCCAATATTGGCAACCGCCCTTTTTATTATAATGAATTGTATTGCGATCCGAAAAATGAAAATAAAATATACAGTTTATGGAGCCAGGTAAGTACAAGTGATGATGGAGGAAAACACTGGGAAGTATATCTGGACTGGGGTCACGTGCACCCCGATCACCACGCATTTTATATTCACCCCGATAATCCATTATTTCAAATTAATGGCAACGATGGAGGATTAAATATTACATACGATGGAGGAAAAAACTGGCGCTATATTGCCAATTTACCTGTGGGACAATTTTACCATGTAAGGGTGGATGATGCAGTTCCATATAATATTTACGGAGGCTTGCAAGACAATGGCTCGTGGCGCGGCCCCGGCTATACCTGGAAAGACGGAGGCATCCGCAACAGTGATTGGAAAGAATTGCTTTTTGGCGATGGTTTTGATGTAGTACCCGTGCCCGGAAATCCGAATAAAGGCTATGCCATGTGGCAGGGTGGAAATGTGTATTTCTATGATATAATTTCGGGCAGAAATCAGGCGGTACAACCGGTGCATCCCGATGGAAAATATCTGCGATTTAACTGGAATGCCGGAATTGGCATTCAACCCAAACAACCCAATGTGGTGTATTTTGGTTCTCAGTTTTTGCACAAAAGCTGGAACAATGGATTGAGTTGGAAAATTATTTCGCCCGATTTAACTACCAATGATACCGCAAAATTGCACCAGGCCAAAAGCGGCGGACTTACCATTGACGCTACCAATGCCGAAAATTATTGTACCATTATAACCATTGTTCCTTCCGTATCGGATACAAATGTAGTGTGGGTGGGAACCGATGATGGCAACGTGCAGCTTACCCGCGATGGAGGCAAAACCTGGATGAATTTAACTTCCAAAATTATTGGCGCACCAAAAAATGCATGGATTCCATTTATTCATGTTTCAAAAAATAATGCAGGAGAAGCCTGGGTAATTATGAATAATTATCGCCAAAATGATTGGGCTCCCTATTTATTTAAAACCACCGATTACGGACAAACATGGCAACGCATGGCCGATGGCACCAAAGTAAAAGGCCATTGCCTAAGTGTAATGCCCGATCCCGTAGAACCCAAGCTGGTATTTTTAGGCACCGACCATGGTTTATGGATTAGTATAGATGGTGGAAACACCTACGAAAAATGGACCAGTGGTATGCCTTCTTGCCCCGTGCAGGACATGGTTTTGCAAGAAAAAGAAAACGATTTGGTTATTGCTACTTTTGGCAGAAGCATGTTTGTTTTTGATGATATTACCCCATTCAGAAAATTGGCAGCAGGCTTTAAAACCAATGACCAACAAGTAAAAATTATGCATGCCAGCGATGGATATTTAGCTAATTTTCAGCGTCCGGAAGGCGAAAGATTTGGGGCAGATGCTTTGTATGAGGGAGAAAACAAAATGTATGGAAGCATCATTACGCTTTATGTAAACGGTACTAAGAACAGCAAAACCGGAAAATGGGAAAAAACCAAATATACCGGCGAAGTTTATGATGCCAAGGGCAATAAAATACGCACCCACAAATTCAGTTTTGATAGTGGTGGGGTATATCGTTTTCCATACCGTTTTATTCAGGATGGATTTCATTATCCTTCGCACCACACACCCGATCCGGATGCTGGATTGCCTGCTGGTCGAAGCATTCTTCCCGGAAAATATAAATTGGTAATTCGCCAGGGAAAATATGCCGATAGCCAGGAAATAGAGGTAAAAGCCAATCCAAATGAGCCTGTAAATATGGAGGGAGAATTAAAAAAACAGGCCATGTACCAGCGACTAAAAACCGCGGCCACCAGGGCACAGCAGGGTTACGAGGGATTAAAAACGGCAGAAAAAACCATAGAAACCTTGCTTACATTGAATTATGTAAATGACACGGCCGCAAAAAGATTGGAGAAATTGGCCAAACCATTGCGCGATAGTTTAAAGGTGCTGAAGGATTTATTTATGCAAGCCGCAGATGTAAATTATATTGAAGATATTACCCAAAGATTAAACGACAAACTGGGCGCTGCTGCGGGTTTTATAGAAAGCAATGTAACACCCCAAGGCAATGCAGAAACAGCCCTAATTATTGCAGAAAAAGAAACCGAAAAAGTATTGGCCCGGGTAAATGCATTCTTTGCCAACCAATGGAAGACCTTTGAAGAAGAGGCCAAAAAAGAACAAATTAAACCCTTTAAAAACCTGGGAAATTATTAATGAAAAATACCCTGCTGTTTACCGCGCTAATAATTGTGTTGGGAGGATTTGTTTCGCCTCCCCGGCTGCATCACATCAATGAAGACGACCCCGGTATAGATAGTTTTGCCAATATTTTTATGGCCGCCGTAATGGCAAAAAACGAAAACCGATTGATGGGATTAATGGATGATGGATACCGGCTGGAACAGCATGATAAATTTCACAAAGGCAATACCAAACGCTTTTTAGACGAACTGTTCTGCGGAAAAGTAACTACGGAAGAAAGATTTAAATGCATCAAATTAAAGAATGTAAAAAGCATTCAATTGGGTTCAAAAGGAGAAGGGGATAAAGAGGTTGCGGTGGTGTTTAGAGTAGGTGATAAAAAGGAACAGATTGATGTAATACTCACGATAAAAATTACCCTTAAAAACGGTAAAAAAGAATACGGTATTGTTGGGGCGGTGGGTTGACAGACGGTAATTAATGGTTAATGTTTAGTGTTTAATGTTTAACGCAACAGCCTTCGACACATTTTCAATGGGCGGGCCCTGCTCCCTGCCCCCTACTCCCTACTCCCTATCTAATAAAACACCGCATGACTATTGCCGGGGATGGTTGCTTGCAGGATGGCGCCTTTTTGGTTGAAATTCAGGCCTTCAAAACATTTTTTTAGCTCTCCCTTGAAGGGAATTTTTACTGGAGTAGCTTGAGCATTTTTATTGCACATAATTACAATTTTTTTGCCAAAATAATTGCCCATGATTACCACAACATTTTTGTTTACCTGCAATACCCTTATATCGCCATAAGCAACCACTGGCACTATGCTTTCGTCGGCCAGAATTTTGTTGAGCTTACTGTGAATCAACCCTTGAAATGTGCTATCGTCCCAAAAACCACTGTATTTGGTAACCGCGTTAATAAACCGATTTATTCCATTTCCAATATTGCCCTTTTCTTCGGCTTTTAATTTGGTGGGAATAATGCCAAAATGCAATGGTATTACACAAGTACTGCTCGCATCTTTTTCGTCGCAAACCCATACCCTTACCACACTTTCCTGCACTTTGGTTGCTGCGCGTGGAACTGTAATTTTGATGCTTTTTCCATCGGTTTCGCCCTTGATAATATAGTTTTCCCACAGTGCTATAATTTTTATGGGATTGGGTTTTTCAAGGGTAAGTACTATTTTATTCTCGTCGAAATTTTCTTTATACAAACCCGGTTTGCGATTTTTTTCTATGAGGTGATGAATGGTTAAATAAGAATTTTCAGCAGAATCAGCATATCGATTGAGCCTCAAAACTTTGGCATAAGCAAATCCGTTGATCCACACTTTGGCCATTTGCAATGGCAACGCATCATCGGCCCAGTTAAGCTCGTACTGTCTGTTCTGGCTTACTACCACCTGTTTTAATCCCAGTCCAACTGGCCATGAAATACTATCGCTTTTTAATTGCAAAAAATCATCCTCCCCCGTATTCAAAATGGCCACATTTTTTTCCTTTACCATTGCTTGAGCGGGTTCCCACAGGGTATTTACGGCAGGGGTTTCGGGCACTTTTATATCGTAAATATTAATTTTTAAAAAGTACCAGATTATGAGTCCAAGGACTAAACTAATCGGAATCCAGAGGAATTTTTTATACATAGTTAGGGTATGAATATTTTTTGGATGGAATGGCTGGCATCACTGAGGCAATGCACAAAATAAAACTGACTATTTTCAGGCACAAAACTGCGTATTTCTGCACCACTGAAAACCTTTCTGCCTGTAATTGTAAATACTTCAAAACTCTCGTATCTGAGGCTAGCTACGGGTACCAATTTAACTCCGTCGAAATACACCAAACGCTTGCCGGCATTGGGCAAAACCGGAAACTGTGCATGGGTAAGATTTACATTGTACAAAGAGTAAACCGGATAATGATCGGAAGTTGTATTGCTATAATTCGCAATGAGAGTATTGAGTTTCCAAACCTTACAAGAATCATGAACAAAATATTTTTTTAATGCTGGAGAAATACATTGCTGATCAATCATATTGCTGAAAGACGCCGTGCTTCCTATATTCTGTTGACTAAGCTTGCGGGTAGTAAAAAAATAATGCGTGGAATCTTGCAGAAAATTGCGAAACGGGGTGGCGGTAGAATCCAAAATTCCGGTATCCAAATCATCATTCCAATCGCCTAAAACCATTAATTTTTTACCCCGTTGGAAAGTATCCAGATATCCTTTTAAATGCTTACTGCTATTGAGCCGCAACTGATACGCAGCTTGCTTTTCACTCCATGTACCTACATTGGCTTTTAAATGAATAACCTCGAAATAAAGTGTATCAGTTTTTAAATTATTCTTAAATAATAAAGCCACTTCTAACGGCAATCTTCCACCTGCAAAATCGGCCGATTTGGATTGCAAAATATGGCGTGAATAAAGTAAAGTAAATAATTCTTTTTTATAAATAAGTGCTGTTTTTTGTGTTTGACTCCAGGTGCTTATTACCCCATTGTATTCGGGCAATTGCAGCAGCATTGAATCCCAGGCTGTAGCATCCGATACCTCGCACAAGGCCCATACATCGGCGTCGGAGGCTTTAAGGGCCGCTAGTACATTTTTTTGTTGAAGGTATTCATTGGTAGGTCCGTTTGATTTATTGCCATACCATTCTATATTCCAGTTGCCAATTTCGAGTTGCCCGTTTTTGCCAATGGCAGGGATATTTTGTGCCTGGATTTGCACATAAAAAAGCAGCAAAAAAACGAGCAACGAACGGTTCATTAGTTTCGGCGGTCGAAGCCCCAATTTAATTTATTTCGCAGGGTATCCATATAATTATCACCCGGTAATCGTATTAGCTGTAATGCATGATCGGCCTTGCGCACTGCCATTTGCATATTGCCTGTAATGGAATTACTGCGTGCATCGAGTGAAGCCAGATAGCTGTTTGCACGCCCTTCTATTTCGAAAGAAATAACCACATTATCCGAAACTACCACAGGCCTTACATTGAGGTTGTGCGGGGCAATGGGAGTAATTGCAAATGTATCCGAACGCGGGAAAATAATTGGCCCGCCGCAGCTCAGCGAATAACCTGTAGACCCGGTTGGGGTAGACACAATCAATCCATCACTCCAATATGAATTTAAAAATTCGCCATTTAGGTATGTATGCACCACAATCATGCTGGAGGTTTCTTTTTTATGTATAACGAAATCGTTGAGTCCGAAATTGTAATCAAAAACGGGTTGTGAAGTTTCGAGGTGCAACAGCGTGCGACTTTCGAGGGTATAATTGCCCTTTTGGATATCACCAATGGCCTTTTCGATGCCGCTTACCGACATGCCTGCCAGAAATCCCAATCGGCCTGTATTAACCCCTAATACCGGCACATTGCTATCGCGCACCAAGGAAAGCGTTTCGAGCAAAGTACCATCTCCGCCCACACAAATAAGTGCATCGAGCAGGGGGCTACTTGCATCCATATGATCAAACGCTTTTACCGAAAAATCCGGGGCAATGTGGATATGGATATAATCTACCAGGGATTGGGTGCAGTAAATTTCGTGCCCCAATTCGGCCAGGGTTTTACACAACAGGGTAAATCCTTCTTCGTGTTTATTGTCGCGAACCGACTTGGCATAAATTCCTATTTTCATGGTCAGAATGCGTTTTTAAATGACAGGTTAAAGAATCCTTTTCCCATGGCATTGAAACTGTATTCAAAACGGGCCATAGCACTGTACCATGCAATTACGTCGAGCCCAACTCCTGTGCCGGTTTGCCACTGCTGGTTGAGGGAATTGGAAGATATAACTGCAGGCTTTAATACCCGGCCTGCATCTGCAAAGATATTGAACCAGATGCTAATCGGTATCTTTCGATAGTTTTTTAGTGGTTTTTTATCGCCCAAATTCAAAATATAGTTATACCACAATTTACGGCGCATTGCCAATTTTGCCAAAACAAATCCGCTTCCATCGGCTACATATGGCTCGTATCCCCGCACATAATCGCTTTGATAGCCAAGCTGCCTGCCCAGGTTGTAGGGCAAACGGCTGGGGGTATAGCGCGAAAAAAATCCAAATGCCATCACATAATTTTTATTTACAGGTTTGAAATAAGTATATCGTAAATAGACGGCCGGAATGGTCAATTGACTATCCGCAGCAAGCAGATATGAACCCCGCAATCCAGCTCTGAACAAGTAACCGGCTGAGGGGTAATCGCGCTGATCGCGGTGGTCGGAAATATATTCTACATTGCCAAAATATTCGCTTTGTTTATTGCCTTTTAATAAATAATGCGGATTGGCGTTGGAGGCAGCTGTATCAATGATGTTCCGGTTTACACCTTCTGTAAATTCCAAACGATTGAAATATTTGAGGCGCTTTTTTTGGGTTATAAATACACTGTAATTTTGTTGAATTCGATTATTTTCCTTTCGCAAAAAAATGAGTTTATCATTTTCGGTTTTGTACCACAACTCGTGGTTACTTAAATAAGACGCCTTGCCAGAAAAGGCCCAGCCATGGTTATAATAGCTAAACGGATAATTATAAGCCAGCTCAAAAATATGGTTATACCCCGAAATAATGGTAGCGGCAATATTGTGATTAAGCCCACCTAAATTATTAAAATAAATGGTGCCTCCATAAATCAATCTTGAAGGATCCTTGGTTTGGTACCATACATTAAAATTGCGGTCGGCCCACTCCAGCCTTGGCATTCCCCAGGTGTAAATACGTTCTTTTACGGCAATAAAAACTGTATCATTGCGCAAATTTACCTCTACCCAATTAAATAAATTTAATCCCGAAATTCGCTTTTGCCAGAGTGTTTCACAATACGTGGTGTTTTGAATGGTGTCACCAATATTTTTACCAGTTTCACGCAAAAAAACCGCTGCTTTGGTGCGCTGATTGCCCAGAATGGAAATATGTTTAATCTGAAAAATAGATTGGGCTTTTAGCCCTAAATTGAATAAAAAAAACAATATTAAAAATGCATAGCGCAATTTATTTTTTTGTACTTTTTTTCAAAATAATAAAATCAAAGCTGTAGGCATGCCTTTCATCGATAGGGTGATGTCTGAAATAGGCAATATCCCAACTGGCATCCCAGGTAGGGAAATGTGTATCGGCTTTGGGAAAAGTACCATGTACCCGGGTAATATACAGCCGGTCGGCCACATCGATACTTTGGCGGTAAATTTCACCCCCTCCGATGATAAATATTTCCTGGGTTTCGGTTAAATGTGCATCGGCCAAAGCCGTTTCGATGGAAGGAAACAATTCAAATCCATCGGTAACCGATTTGAGATTGCGCGAAACCACCAGATTGCGGCGGTTTTTCAGCGGTTTACCCAAACTCTCCATGGTTTTGCGCCCCATAATAATTGCATGATTTTTGGTTTGCTCTACAAACCAGGCAAAATCGTCGGGCAAGTGCCAGAGCAAGTCGTTTTCTGCACCGAGTTCGAGATTTTCCCCTACGGCTGCAATAAGTGAAATATGAGGAGGCATCGGGCAAATATAATAAGATACCTGAAAGAGAAAAGTGACTTTTCTAAATAATTCTCAATTTTGAGTCAACAATGCCGGATTTTGAATAATTCTGATAAAAACTGATTTTGAAATTGTTTAATTTTAAACCCCAAAAGGTTTACAAATTCACAATTTCGATATGGTAGCGATGCAATTTAATTTTGCCCGCATCGGCCAGTTTTTTCAGCAAGCGGGAAATTACCTCGCGCGAGGAATTGAGCTCGTTGGCTATTTCCTGGTGGGTAACCTCAATATCACTGATTTTTAATTTATCGGCATAGCGTTTTAAATAAAACTCCAGCCTTTCGTCCATATGGCGGAATGCAACCTGGTCGAATGATTCGAGCAAATCCATATAGCGCGAACGGTAATTATCCAATACAAAATGGTTCCAGCTGGTGTATTTTTTCATCCACTCATCTACCATTTGTACAGGCAATGAAAGCAATTCGGTACGTTGCACTGCAATGGCAATTACAGGGCTTCGTTCCTGACGGATGGCGCAATTCATGGTAAGCGCACAGGCTTGACCCTGATTGAGATAATACATAAAAAATTCGTTGCCATCATCATCCTCGCGGTACACTTTTATCAATCCATTTAATACCAGTAATGAATCATTGATAAATTGTCCGGTTTTTACCATCACCTCGCCCTTTTCGGCAATGCGAATGCGGCCATGCTCTTTCAATTCCTGCACCAATGCATCTTCCAAAGTAGGAAAATACTTGGAAATGATATCGGCCACATTTTGGGTTTCCATGTATTCCATTCGTAATTATTTATTGCAACATAGCACCGGAATTCCACCGGCATTGGTAAGAATATTTTCTTTATCGGTGCGACCGAAATAAATGTCATCTTCAGGAACATCGGCCATTACACTGATTAAATCGAATTTATGATCGATGGCATACTGTATGGTTTGACGCGAATAACCCAAAGAAATTACATTGGTTTCTTCCAAAACTTCTGTAAAATTTACATTTTTTTCGGCAAAATATTCTTTAGAAACACGTTTATTTCTCACCACATATTCATTCGGTTCGATATGTGCACGTTCGATTTCGTATTGCACCACGTTGGCATTTTTTATGCTTGCCACCAATGCGGTTTGCTCTACTTTGATATGGTATTGGCGATGCGGTCCGACAGGAAAAAGTATTTTCTGAAAACCATCGGGATTTACTTTGGTGTTTTCCTGCACTACAATAGTTGGATAAAGAATGGATTGCACCAGTTTCAAAATATGGGCCCCAAATAAATGTTGCTTAATCCCTTTGATTCCGTGGGTACCTACTACAACCAGCTTGGGGTCGATATGACTAAGCACATAGCCGCTATTGTGCATCACATCGCCATGGCCTACAGATGCATGCAGCACCACCCTGTTGTTTACCACTTCTCCGGCAAATGCCAGCAAAGCAGCCTGGGCAGTTTGGCTATCGGTACCGTCGGGAGCAATGTTTACGGCGTATAATTCGGCATTGATTTGCCGGGCTAAAACCACAGCCTGTTCAATGGCAATTTTACATCCTTCGGTATAATCAATCAGTACAGCTATTTTGTTCATAGTAAGGTAGGGCAGAGCAAAAATAGGTTATTTTATGGCTTCCACACAATCTTCATGCGAAAGCCGTTTCTGCTTCGTATTTTTGTAGCAATGCCAAAATTCTCCATCCATTCTCCTTTTAAACCTACCGGCGATCAACCCAATGCCATTGCCCAACTTACCAAAGGCATAGAAGACGGGGTGGCCGCCCAAACCCTGCTCGGAGTTACGGGTTCGGGTAAAACATTTACCATTGCCAATGTAATTGAAAAAACCCAGAGACCCACACTGGTATTGAGCCATAACAAAACTTTGGTGGCGCAGTTATACGGAGAATTTAAACAGTTTTTTCCGGAAAATGCTGTGGAATATTTTGTAAGTTATTACGATTATTATCAGCCCGAAGCCTTTATTCCAAGCTCGAATACATACATTGAAAAAGATTTAAATATCAATGATGAAATTGAAAAATTCAGGCTTAAAACTATTTCCTCCCTACTCTCCGGAAGGCGCGATGTGATTGTGGTTGCCAGTGTGAGTTGTATTTATGGCGCAGGCAATCCGTCGGATTATGAAGAAACCATTATTCGCCTGCATAAGGGGCAATCCATTACCCGAAATGCTGTACTTTTCAGACTGGTAGAAAGCCTGTACAGCCGTACCACAGCTGAGTTTAAACGCGGAACTTTTCGCGTAAAAGGGGATACTGTGGATGTGAATCTGGCCTATAATGATTTTGCCTATCGCATTGTTTTTTTTGGCAACGAAATTGAAGAATTATACAGCTTTGAAATAGAAACCGGCAAGAAAATGGAAGACCTGGATGATATAGCCATTTACCCCGCCAATATTTATGTTTCGCCCCGCGAAAGATTAAAAAGCATTGTGCACGAAATCCAGGATGATATGGTTTTGCAGGTAGAAGAATTTAAGAAAAATCAGCGCTTTCTGGAAGCAAAAAGATTGGAAGAAAGGGTAACATTTGACCTGGAAATGATACGTGAATTGGGCTACTGTAACGGCATTGAAAATTACAGCCGCTATTTCGACCGTCGCACTCCCGGCCAAAGACCGTTCTGTTTGCTGGATTATTTTCCGAAAGATTATTTGCTGGTGGTGGATGAAAGCCATGTAACTGTTTCTCAACTTAGGGCAATGTATGCCGGCGACCGCAGCCGCAAGGTAAATCTGGTGGAATACGGATTCAGATTGCCTGCTGCTTTGGACAACAGACCCCTGCAATTTGAAGAATTTCAGCAGGTAACCAATCAGGTAATTTATGTAAGTGCCACCCCGGCAGATTTTGAAATTCGGGAGAGTGAGGGCATTTTGGTTGAACAACTGGTACGCCCTACCGGACTTTTGGATCCTGAAATCGAAATCAGACCCTGCGGCAATCAGGTGGATGATTTGATTGAAGAAATTGATGATCGCGTAAAAATGGGCGATCGGGTTTTGGTAACCACCCTTACCAAGCGCATGGCCGAAGAACTTACCAAATACTTACTGCGTCTGGGAATAAAAGTGAGTTATATTCACAGTGAAGTGAAAACCCTGGATCGGGTAGAAATTTTGCGCAACCTGCGTTTGGGAACCATAGATGTGTTGGTGGGCGTAAACCTGTTGCGCGAAGGTTTAGACTTGCCCGAGGTGAGTTTGGTGGCCATTTTAGATGCCGATAAAGAAGGTTTTTTGCGCAGCCAAACCAGCCTGGTGCAAACCATAGGGCGCGCAGCCCGCAATGTACGGGGCAAGGTGATTATGTATGCCGATACCATAACAGGCAGCATGCAGGCTACTATTGATGAAACCGACCGCCGCCGCGAAAAGCAGGTGATATACAATATGGAACACGGCATTATTCCGAAAACCGTATTGAAAAGCAAAGAAGAAATTTTCCGCGCCACTGCTGTTGCCGATATGAAAAAAGGCGATGAATATGAGTATGCCTATGTAGAGAACGAAAAAGCAAACATTGCTGCTGATCCGGTTGTAGCCTATATGGACAAAAAAGCATTGGACAAAGCGATAGAGCAAACCGAAAAAGAAATGCTGCGCGCCGCTAAAGACATGGAATATATGGAAGCCGCCCGCCTGAGGGATGAGTTGGAAGAGCTGAAAAAGAAGCGGGAAGGACTGTAGCAGCCAGACAGCCAAATGTTTAGTGGTTAAGGTTTAATGTTTAATGTAACAGCCAGGCAGCCCAGCTAACGTCCAGCGACCTCGGAATCTCCCTGGTTGGTGTTGTCACCGACCAGTAGCCGGATCCCCTTACCCCCGCCCAATTCGGTCGGGCAAGCCATAAACCATACACCCATACCCCTATCCCGGAGTCCCCCTGGTTGGTGTTGTCACCAACCGGTACCTGTATCGCCGTAACCCATAAACCTTACACCATACCCCTATCCCGGAATCTCCCTGGTCGGTGTTGTCACCGAACATTAAACGTATCCCCTTACCCCCGCCCAATTCGGTCGGGCAAGCCATAAACCATACACCCTGCCCCTATCCCGGGAATCTCCCTGTTTGGTGTTGTCACCAACCAGTACCCAAACAACTTTTTCCATATTCTGTCGTCTGGTGTATATTCGAAACTCAAAGCCTATGCAAAAAAACCTACCGGAAGTATTTAAAAAATCGCTTATTTACTTTGCTATCTGTCTGACTATAATTACTTCCCATGCACAAATTGATTTTACTCCAGGAGGGTATTATGTATATCACCAGGGTAAGAAAAACGATAATGCAATAGGTACTTCTTACAATTATTCGCACCAGTTTCATGCATGTTTTGGATTTCGCAAGCACTGGAAATCGGAAAGAGTCCCGTATTTCAATCCCTACTTTGGTTACGTGGATATTCAGCAATATTTTCCATCGGTAAGCAAACTCGAAGCCAATAGCACATTTACTGAATTAAGTTCTATAAAACAACGCGGCGCCTTTATTGGTGCCGGTTTTGATTATAGGGTTACCGACAGGTTTTATCTGGTAATGCAACCCGAATTTATGTTGCTGAGTTCGGGCGATCAGGCCAAAACCGAATCGTACAGCAGCAGCCAGGGCACCACCTCGGTGCGCACCAAAATTAGTTATCGCACCGATGAAATTGGTTTAAAACAAGAATTGCCCCTGTACCGGTTTTTACTCAATGCTGGTGTAAAATTTTCCTTCCACCGATTGGATGTGGCGCTGATGTACAGATATATGGCGGCCAAAGCCTATGGATATGAAAAAACGGTATGGTATAAGGTTACAGATTTAAATACCGGAATGACAACAAACGGCTCGTCTAATTTCCATTACAAAACCCGTCTCAATGGATTTGGACTGTCGCTGCGCTACTTTTTTCTGGATTGGAATTATTAATTTATTCAGCATTTTTTTTCAAAAATTAATTTCCAATCTCACATTTATCCTAGCAATTGAATTTATTAATTCTTTGCGAATGGATTAGATAAAATTCCAATTTAATCTCTGTTTTCAGCTACCAAACGCGATATTTGTATATACAAATGTTCTAATAAAATTATCATTTGTACCATCCAGAAACAGCGTTTCCATTTTAGAATGCAAATGTGTAAAGAATTTTAAGTGCGATTAAAACAACCAGAGGTTTTTACGGCATAATTCTCTCCACCCGGGCCACTGCGGCCATGTTGAAGAATCCACCCAATGCGCGGGTTTTCTTGGGGTTTAGATTGAAAATATTGGTAAAAATATTAATCGGCGGCGTAGCAAATAAACCTCCATTTTGGCTTTCGCTGTAAATCTGATTTAAGTAGGCATAGGTTTCTTTATTTATGCTATGCACCTCTACCCTCGCCTTTTCATCTTTCTTCCAGGGCCTTCCAAAATTATTAATAGCGCCAATGCGAATGGGCCAAATAAACAAGCCTCCATCCTGCCTGTTGGGCGTTTGGGTCATGTCATAGGCCACATTCAAATCCTGGATATTGCTGCGGAATGAATCGTTGCGGAATGATTTTATCCAATAGGTATTGCCCTCGCCAGGTAAATCGTTTGCAATTAATTCAATATAATTTCCTTTTTTAAATCCCAGGGTGGTGCCGTCTTCTGCATTGATTTTTAAACTATCAATTTTTACAGTTGGGTTCATGCGGCTAAAACTTACCAATGTGTCTGTACCTTCAACCACCAGTAATACATAATTGTGGCCCACGGTAAATGTGTCGCCTGTGGCCGCGTTGGGATGAAAAATATAATTGCCCTCCCCGCTATCTGCAAAAACAAATAGCTGGGTATTACCACCGGTTGTATCTACTACAGCCACTTGTGCACCGGTAACACCTGGTTCGGTGCCGGGTTGGTTGAAATACGGAATGCTTTTGGTAATGCGTATTACCTGTTTTTGTGGCAGATTATTGATAAATGCGTCCACTACCAGCCTCTCCGGACCGGGCTTAACATTTACATTTACTACATCCTCACAGGCGGTAAAAACCAGCATGAGTGGAAGGGCATATAAAAGGGTTTTGAGTGAATTTAATTTTTTCATTTTTAGTTCCATTTGAAATTATATGATACTGCAGGAATAAAGCTGCCGATTACGCTGAATTGCACCGCAGCGTTGTAATTTTTATTTTGGTAATTGGTAGAGAAATAGATGGAGAAAGGATTGCGCCGGTTGTATACATTATACACCGAAAATACCCAATTGCTTTCGTAATGCTTGCGTTTTTTCATGTGCATGGTAGCAGCCACATCCAGCCGGTGGTAAACAGGGTTGCGCACATTGTTGCGGGCATTGCTGCCGGCATCGGGTACTATATATCCCTGCACATTATATTGTCCGCTGTAAAAGGTTGCAGGGGTTCCACTGCTCAGTACAAAATTGGCCGAAAATTCCCAGCGTTTATTAAGATTATACATAGCCACCACATATAAATTATGTGTGCGGTCGAATCGGTTTGGATACCATTTATTGTCGTTAATCCCATCCACTTTTCTTTCACTTCTTGATAGGGTATAACTAATCCAACCGGTTAATTTTCCGGTGGCTTTTTTCACGTAAAACTCGGCCCCGTATGCGCGTCCTTTACCCGTGAGCAAATCGCCTTCTAGGAATTCATTCAACAATAAATTGGCACCATCCACATAATCAACCTGATTTTTGAGGTCTTTGTAATACACTTCAAACGAGGTTTCATAATCATCATTTTTACCCAGATTTTTAAAATATCCCAACGTATATTGATCGGCTTTTTCGGGCAAAATATTATTGGTAGAAGGTTGCCAAACATCAAATGGAACACTGGCTGCGGTATTTGAAATCAAATGCAGGTTTTGCACCATGCGATTGTATCCACCTTTTAATGATGCGGTTTTATCAAACTGATATTTGAATCCAAAACGGGGTTCGGGATTGGTATAACTCGAGATTACTTCATTCTGTTTATAGGAACGGGTATAATCTACATCACGGCGATCGCCAGCCTCTTCGGGCTTTTTGTAATAATAAGCCAGCCCTTTACCCATGTATAAAAAATTGCTGAGCCTGATTCCCAAACGGTATGAAAATTTACCTGCAGAATTAAATTCTTCGGCAATATAAACTGCATTTTCAGCCGCATATTTATCGGGCAAACTAAAATCGATTTTGCTGTTTTTATTGGTAACTACCGCACGGCCAGGTTTAAAGGTGTAATATGTAGTTTGTGCACCAAACAAAATTTCGTGTTTGGGTGTGGCATAATAATTAAAATCGGCCTTTACGCTGTTATTAATAATATAACTCTGCCAATTAAAACTTTGGTCTTTGGTACCAAATTCAATATTGTAACGATAGCGGCTATAATAATAGGTAAAATTTGAAAATAACCGTTTATTAAATACATGATTCCAGCGGGCTGTGGCAGTGGTGTTGCCCCATTTCACCCCAAACTGATTGGCGGCATAAAATGCATCATCGCCAATATAACTTGAGATATAAAAATTATCCCTTTTATGCGAATAATTTACCTTGGTAGTTAAATCATAAAAATAAAAACGGCTGTCTTTTAAATTTGATTTCAAAAATGGTTTGGCCAATACATCAATATAGCTGCGTCGGCCTGCAATAATAAAACTGGCTTTGTTTTTAACCAGCGGACCCTCAACGGTAAGCCTGCTAAAAATGGTTCCAACCCCGCCATTGGCCTCAAATTTTCGCTTGTTGCCATCCTTCATTCTCACATCCAGGGTACTGCTTAATCGGCCTCCGTAATTGGCCGGTATTCCACCTTTTACCAGTTGCACATCTTTTACTGCATCAGGATTAAATATGGAGAAAAATCCAAATAAATGTGCCGAATTAAATACAGGTGCTTCATCCATTAATACCAGGTTCTGGTCTATACTTCCACCGCGCACATTAAAGCCCGAAGCCCCTTCGCCCACTGTAGTTACACCTGGCAATAGCTGCACCGCTTTTATTACATCTGCTTCACCCAAAAATGCAGGAATTTTTTTAATGGTTTGCGAAGTAATGGTTTGGGTACTGATATCAATTTTGCGCACATTGTCGTTTTTACGGGCACTGATTTCAATGGCCTTAATCCCGATGGCTTTATTTATTAAAAGTATATCAAGGTTGATGTGTGTATCGAGTTTTACGGTGATTGTTTTTTCTTCATATCCACCGGCATTTACCAGCAAAGTATGCACCCCTTGGGTAAGGGTAAGGCTGTAAAAACCATAGCTGCCACTTGTGGCTAAAATATTGCTTTCTTTGGCCAGAATGCTTACGCCATGAATGCTTTCGGCACTGCTGCTATCGCGGGTATACCCGCTTACCGTAAATTTGGTTTGGGCCTGTAATCCCAGGGCAAAGAAAAAAGTCAGTAATATTGTGAGAGTTAGTTTCATCGGGTGCTGCAAAATTATTGTGCGGGGCTTGCGCAAATCTGAATCTTCGGCCAATGGCATATTTAAGTAGACGATTGTCGGATTATGACGGGTGAGTTGCTGTAAACCCCTAATTATTAAAAAAATAAATTAAAAAATCCGGACTAAATCCGGATTTTTTTAATGTTTTTATTAGCGTTGGTCGAAGAATTTAAACGGCCTTTCGGTAGGACCGGTATAAATCTGACGCGGACGTGCGATGGGTTGCTTGTCTGTGCGCATTTCTTGCCATTGTGCAATCCAGCCCGGTAGTCGACCCAGGGCAAACAATACGGTAAAAAAGTCGGTAGGAAATCCAATAGAACGGTAAATAATACCGCTGTAGAAATCCACGTTTGGATACAATTTGCGTTCTACAAAATATGGATCGGTAAGGGCGGCTTCTTCCAGTTTTTTGGCAATTTCCAATACGGGATCATGAACACCCAGTTTGTTTAACACATCGTCGCAAGCCTTTTTAATGATTTTGGCACGTGGATCGAAGTTTTTATATACCCTGTGACCGAAGCCCATGAGGCGGAAATTGTCGTTTTTATCTTTGGCTTTTTCAACCCATTTCTGCACGTTTCCACCGTCTTGCTTAATCATCTCAAGCATTTCCAATACTTCCTGGTTGGCACCGCCATGCAAAGGACCCCACAGTGCAGAGATACCAGCTGATACTGAAGAATACATATTGGCGTTAGAGCTGCCCACCATGCGCACTGTGCTTGCGCTGCAGTTTTGTTCGTGGTCGGCATGCAGAATCAGCAGTTTGTTCATGGCATCCACAATCACCGGATCGGGGGTATAGTTGTCCATGGTTACCTGACTGAAGGTCATGTTCAGGTAATTGCTGATATAATCGAGGTTGTTTTTGGGGTACACAATGGGGTGCCCGTTGCGCTTTTTGTAAATCATGGCGCAAATGGTTGGCATTTTGGCCAGCAAACGCAGCACGGTGCGGTTTACTGCGCCCTCATCGCGGTGAGGATTTAAACTTTTTGGGTAAAACAAGCTCAGGGCACTTACCATGCTGATAAGCTGACCCATTGGATGAGAGCCGGTTGGGAAGGCTTTAAACATGGCTTCTAAACCCTCGTTTACCAAAGTGTGTTCACGAATGGACTCATCGAAATCGGTAAACTCCTGGCGGGTAGGCAACTCACCATAGATTAGCAGGTAGGCAACCTCCAAAAAGTTGGCTTTTTCGGCCAGGTCTTCGATTGAATAACCGCGGTGACGCAGCAATCCCAATTCACCATCCAGAAAAGTAATTTCGCTGGTGGTAGCCCCCGTATTCTTGTAGCCTAAATCCAGGGTAATGTGCCCGGTCAGGTCGCGTAGTTTGGAAATGTCAATGGCTTTTTCGCCTTCTGTGCCTGTAATTACTGGTAATTCGTATTCTTTACCCTCCAGGATAATTTTTGCTGTTTCGGACATGATAATCAGATAATCCTTTTATTACTGCAAAACTACCCTCTGACTGTTGTACTAACAAATGAATTTGAGCATTTAACCACAGATTAATGCACATAGGGTTAAAAACCCTGTACTATTTTTCCATCCAGGCAGCTAAGCCCTTGGCAGTCATAGTAAAACTGGCACGGTGCAACAAATCAATATCCACCATCATTACCTCTTTTCCCTTTCCATCCACCGCCTTAATAAAACGGTAATGCCATAGTGAACGCACAATGTCTAACACTACCTTGGGCTGCAAACCTGTTTCTTCCTGTATGGTTTTCAAACGTTCGGGGTGCAACAGGCAACCCAATACTTTTTTCTCATCCTCAAGAATTTCAATCATTGAAAAAAAATTAACGCAGTGATACGCGCAATTTCAAACCTCCGTAATTGAGATTATCGCCGTTTGACCGAAAGTGGCTGTAAAAAAAGAGCAGAGATAATGGACTCTTTGGGAGGGCCTTTTTCAGCAATTTAAATTGCAATTGAGCCGTAAAATTGTTGAATACATCCTGGTAATTGCCATTCATACGGCTATTTCCATCCTGCATGGCAAAATGGGCACCCCACAATATTCCCGGGCGAATACCCTTTATTGAAGGCAATTTTGGGCCAATCTGAAAAGAAAACTCATTAATCTCTCGGGTATTAAATGTAGTACTGCCGTTTACAAATGATTTGGGAAATAATCTGATCCATCCGGCTTCTAAATACAGGGTAAATATTTTTAATACTTTTTTTTCTTTGCCAATATTTACACCGGCTGCCCATTTCCCCAACTTGGGTTCACCCACCGGTACCGACCCCGAAACCATAAAATACCACGAGGGTAAAATGCGCTTGGGAGTAATCACCTTGGCCTGCGATATGAGGCTATATTCCTTTTTCGGTGCGACATTCAATAAATTGGCGGTTGACCGCAAATCGACGGCATTTGCTGCTGTTCCATATCCCAAAAACAACAGAGAAAATGCCAGTTTTATTCCCATTTTTAAACGGTTCATTGAAACAAAGTTCTGATTAAAATTTGAGAAATAACCTATTACTCTTCCCATTTTTCAGGACGCATTTGCGGGAAAAACAGCACTTCCTGTATGCTTTGTTGGTTGGTGAGCATCATGGTAAGCCTGTCGATCCCCACACCCAGTCCGGAGGTTGGAGGCATGGCGTATTCCAGTGCACGGATAAAATCCAGGTCCATACTCATGGCCTCGTCATCGCCGCGTTCGGCCAGTTTCAACTGCTCTTCAAAGCGTTCTTTCTGGTCGATGGGGTCGTTCAATTCGGTATAGGAGTTGGCAATTTCTTTGCCGTTTACATACAATTCAAAACGTTCTACCAATCCCTCTTTGCTGCGGTGCTTTTTGGTTAATGGACTCATCTCCATGGGGTAGTCGGTAATAAATGTGGGCTGTATCAAATGCTTCTCGGCGCAGGTACTGAAAATTTCATCAATCAGCTTTCCAACACCCATTTGTGCAGTTACTTCCACCCCAATATTCTTGGCTATTTGCCCCAATTCCTGTTCAGTTTTGCCCTCTATTTCAATGCCCCCGTATTCTTTAATGGCATCGGCCATGGTTAAGCGGCGGTAAGGTTTGGCAAAAGATATTTCGTTTTCGCCCACCATTACTTTGGCATTGCCCGTAACATCCAAAGCGCATTTTTCCAGCATCTCCTCCACAAAATCCATCATCCAGAAATAATCTTTGTAAGCCACATAAATTTCCAATCCGGTAAACTCTGGGTTGTGGGTACGATCAATCCCTTCGTTGCGGAAGTTTTTGGCAAACTCATACACCCCATCAAAACCGCCTACAATCAGGCGTTTCAGGTACAATTCGTTGGCAATTCGCAGGTACAATTGCATATCCAATGCATTGTGATGCGTGGTAAAAGGCCGGGCGGCTGCACCCCCGTGGATGGGTTGCAAAATGGGGGTTTCTACCTCCAGGTAACCGCGGTGATTAAAGGTATTGCGCAGACTTTGCACCACTTTGCTGCGGGCAATGAAAATGTCTTTTACATGCGGATTTACCACCAAATCCACGTAGCGCATGCGGTAACGTGCCTCGGGGTCGGTAAAGGCGTCGTGCACATTGCCTTCGGCATCCTGTTTGGGCAAAGGCAAAGGATTGAGGCATTTGCTCAATAACCTGAAATTGGTAACATGGATGCTGGTTTCACCGGTTTGGGTGGTAAAAACATAGCCTTCCACACCAATGATATCGCCTATATCCAGCAGTTTTTTAAATACGGTATTGTACAGCTCTTTGTCTTCTCCCGGACAAATTTCATCGCGGTTTACATAGATTTGGATGCGACCGGTGCTGTCCTGCAAATTGGCAAAAGCAGCCTTCCCCATTATGCGCTGGGTCATCATTCTACCAGCCAATACCACAGTTTTATAATCATCGGGGCGGGCAGGAAAATTTGCCTTTATATCAGCGGCCCAGGCATTTACAGGATATAATTCAGGCGGAAAGGGATCAATGCCCAAATCACGCAGTTGTTGCAGCTTCTGGCGACGCACCAGTTGTTGTTCATTCAGTTCGGTGTCAAACATAAAAGGGTGCAAAGATAAGTTAGAAGTTGGAAGTGGCGAGGCATGCTCGCCATCGCGAGTAAAAACCTCGCGATTGGAAGTTGGGTCCGCCACATTTTTAATGGGCGGATAAGAGTTTAACAGCCGGGTTTAGTTTAAAGCGGCTTAGCCGAGGCCATCGCGAGTATAAACCTCGCGATTGGGAGTTGGGTCCGCCACATTTTTAATGGGCGGAGAGGAGTAAGGATAAGTTTACAGTATACAGTTTGGGGCTTGGATTTCTGTTAAATATGTAAATAATTAAAAAGAATGATTAACAAAAAAGATAGTATTTAAAATGCAATTTTTGTTACCATTTACTTCATAACAATCACCACCCATGCATATCTATAATTACCGCTTTTGGATTCCAATTCCAATTGACTTAGGTATTCTCTTTCAATGATTGAACTGATTACAATTGATGAGGGTGCCTCTAAGTCTACCAATGCCAATTTCATACTTAACCTTTAACCTGAGGAGCTGAAAAGGTAATCACAAAGCATAGTGTTCAAAGCCGTGTCATAGCTAAAATTTGTTTGAAACGTGTCTTTAGAATCAGGGAAAACATAATATTCAAGATAAACCGGTCTTTTGTCAATTTGAACGCCAATTACCTTGCCATCACTGGTATTTGTTTCTCTGGTAATTTGAGGTCCTATGTATAATTCATTGCTGTAAAATTTGGGAATACGTTTGCGATCGGAGAAATTGAATTGAGATTTGGCATAAATTCTGGTTCTCTTTACATGCTCGATTGTATCAAATCTGATACTATCTTTCAGAACTAAATCTTTGAATATATTTTGCACATAATAATCGCGATTGAAGCCCTGCCATTGATACGTTGACTTGTCTAAGGGAAGCTGTAGTTCAGCGTTTTCGGATGCAGTTAAATAATATGTGTCGTACCAATGATGAAATTGTCGCACTAAATATTGAAAGGTTTTGTGACCAATATAAGTATATTCATAGTACCCCTTTTTGCCATGTGTATGGTGCTTTTGTTTATAAAAGTTAATTATTCTTCCCAGTGCATCACTTTTGTTCTCAACCAAAGTAATCTTCGGAACAAAAGCCGTATCCTTTAGCAGAATACAATAGATTAGATACATGGAGATCACACCCTTGGGTACAAATAATGCGTTGTCATTACTGCCAGTTTCTGTAATCATTCTTTTTCTAACGGCAGCATCGGTATAGCCTGAATAAGAAATTTCCATGGTTTCCATTTGCATATAATACATCAATTTTTTGACATACAGCTTTTTGTCACTGTCGTTTAAATGAACCAGGGGTTGAAGCGTAACCCTTGCCCCATGATAATCTCCGCTAAAAATAGAGTCTATCAATGCTTGAGAATATGCAAAATGACAATTGAGGAAAATTAAAAATAATACATATTTGCCTATTTCAGATGTTTGCAGTTTCATATCCGTTATGTTTGAAAACGATATTTATTACTTACTGGCCTAATTTATTTCTAATGAACAGAATAATAGTATCCAGGTGCAAGAGTCTGAAGATACGGTGGTTTCTCAGTATAATTGATTGCAGCACTTTTGCAGTCTATGATATATTCTCTGTGATATAAATGGGATAAATTCATGGGCTTTTTCAATTTAATTGTTGAATCATATGGGAATTTATTTATGTCGTGTTCCCATGTAAGTTTGCCTTGAAGTATAATAAGAGTTATGTTTTCCTTCTTGCAAAAGGCCCTGAAAAACTTGTTTGATATGGTATCCGGTTCAATAAATGTGTGAATTACGTTAAAATTCTTTTTATATTCTTCTAGAGCTTATCTCAAAAGTATGTTTCCGAATTATTTCGAGTATTTTCTTGGCTTGGCAAGGCGTTTTCCGCATTGAATACCGGGAGTATTCAAAAGGAAAACAACGAAGCCAGGCCAGAAAAGACGAAGATTTCAATCTTATGATTTTTAAAATGACATATGCTACAGTGTAAATTAAAAGAATTCGAAAGAGATTTTTGAGATATGCTCTAGAATTATTTTTTTTATTAACCTCAGCTGAGCAACTTTTGAATCTGTTTTTTTCGGTGGTATTGCCTGCTGTGTGCCGCAACTCACTTCAATTAACAACAGCATTGATAAAAGTAAGTACTTCATCCTAATTCAATGGCAATATAAGAAAAGGCACTATAAAATACAAGCCCGCATTATGCAGTTCGTGTGCCTTGTTCAGGCATACACCTAGGATCGAACTGAGGTATTGGTTAAGACAAATGTCTTGCAACTATGCAACATAGATAACAACCTCCTTCACTTACCTTGAATGTCAAAAGTCTGATCGAGTGATTCATATTAATTTAACATGGCGAAACCTTGATTATAGTTAAGTATTTGATTGCCTTTAAATAAGCCAGTGTCATTTAAATGCTATAAACTTTAATGTCATGCATTTCAAGCCATCTTTTTAACAAGCCTACTTGTTTGGTTATCGGGAATTGCTATATTTGCATTTATACATATAAAATTTAAACTATGAGAAAACTACTGTATTTAAGCCTTATTGCAGGATCATTGCTGTTTACCCAAAGCTGCGAAGACAAAACCGACCCACCCAAACCACCCGACAACTCAGGTACTGCCGATTTTGTGACGGTGAATGGTACTACTTTTTACGGTAAGAATGCCACTGAAATAAAGGAAAAAGTTAATGTAGACACCTTTTTATCCTATCGAAGGGTGTTCGGTCCAAATGATACCAATATTTTTATTTACCATGAAGTGAGAAAATCAAAAACCTATAATGTTGCAAAAACACAAGATATGGATGTTGATGTTGCCATTGATATAAACTGGGGTTCAACTTTAAGCAGCCCTAAAATACTTCTAGACGGCGGCACATACAAACTTGAGAAGGTTAATGGCAAATGGGTATCTACATTGTCTGGTGGGACTGGAATCAATCAAGTTAACAAGGCTCGAATAAACAATATCAGCTTTAAACTTACCTGGCCATAAGCCGGTTAGTCCTATAATTAAGATAAAAAAGGCGCCGCGGCGCCTTTTTTATTGGTGCTTGGTCAGTTTTTCGAAAATGGCATCGGTGTGCTCATCAAGAAAGGATTGGGAGTACTTCACATACCTGAAAAACTCCACACTATTTGCAGTATGACCGCTGATGCGGCGCACCATGTGCTCGGGCATGCCATTCATGAGTAGAGTTGTGATAGCAGTTTTGCGCATCACATGGCTGCTAAGCAAATCACAAAAGCGATATTTTTTACCCCGCTTAGTTTTAAGCTCTACCTTTTTGCCATTGCGCAAGCGTAGTTTACCGGTATCCTCAGTCCAACCTGCCAATTCACCCAACTTTTTCAGATTCTGGTTAAATTGGTTTTTGCTTGGAAATGGCAAAAGCTTTTTTCCATGCTTGCCAAAACTTTCAATAATTTGGATGGCATAGCCCGGCAGCTTAATGCGTGTAAGTGTATCTGTTTTTTGGCTGCGTTGCACCAAATACACAGCCCCGTCGCGGTTTTCAATGTTACGGGCGGTGAGGCTTACCAGGTCGGAATAACGCAAACCTACCGTACATCCAAAAAGAAACAGCCGGGCCGTTTTATTTAGATGCAGGGGAAGGGATTCCAAAAATTCCACATCCATTAGTTTAAATAAGTGACTTTGCGAAAGGGTGATTATGGGTGTTTCCTCTTTTACAGGTTGCAAATGGCTTTTGAAATCCCCCAGATTTAAATTTCGCTGGGTTTGGTACCAGGTCAAAAAGGTGCGCAACACTTTAACATGCAACCCAATATAATTAACAGCAAAATTCTGTCCCTGCAAGTATTTGGTATAAGCCTGTCCAAAGCGCTGCCAGTATTTACCCGCACTTTTTAGCTCTCGTTGCGATTTGCCTTTAACAATGGGCAAAACTTCAAATTCGGGTTTTTGTAACAAAAACCCGGTAAGGTGCTTATAAACAGCCCTTTGGGTGACTGTATTTGACGACCTCTGTTTTTTGGCCAGAGCCTTGTTTTTTAAACCTCTGTTGTTCTTTTTCAAAAATTCTGCAAAAGCCAGCAATAAATTAGGATTTGAAAGGTTATTATTCATAAATTTCTACTTGTAAAACTGCCCAAATTTGGTTAATTTTGTCAATACAAGCAAATTTTCAATGCCCCAAAGTTACTTGTACACCGCGGTGCCCAAGGTTTTACATTACTATCCTTTTGGTAGTGTAATGCAAACCCGCAGCTATGCAGCCAGGGCGGGTAGAATTGGGTTTAATGGAATTGAAAAAAATTCAGACATTAATGAAGAGGTATATGATTCCGATTTTAGATTATATGATGCTCGACTTGCCCGATGGACAAGTGTCGACCCTGAGGATCATTATTTTCCTTATTGTTCACCTTATAATTTTAATTTCAATTCGCCCATTATTTTTATAGATAAACGTGGTGATAACCCAGTATTATCTGGGTTAGCAATGGCGGCAATAAATATGGTTTTACAGATTTATAAAATTGCTTCAGAAAATTATCATGAACATAAAAGCGAATTCAAACCTAAAAAATTTGGCGCAAATTTGAAACTTCTTTTCACTGGTGTCTTTAAAAAAATCGACTACTTTGATGTTTTAATGGCCGGATTAGGAGGTGCGCTTGGCGCGATAAGGCCCGGGACAAATACATTTTTTATTTTCCCCAAAATGAGCGGTTGGTGGAGATATGTGGTGCATCAGGGGTTAAACTTATTATCATTAACCGTTGACTTTTTCTCAACCAAATCTGCAGGGAGCCACTTTAAAATGTGGATGCCTTGGAACACCGGTTCCGCATCAAAAATCAAAAAAGATGGACAAGAAATACTCGCGGATTTAGCAGGCACTATATTTGGTGCGTTATTTGATCTTCCGATTTTAAAGGGTGCGGTCAGTATTGCGGACAAAATTGGGGACAAAATTGCTGACTGGTTAAATGACAATACAAAAATGGTTTTTAAAAGATGCCAAAAATGGGGTCATGCAATAGCTTCTATTATTGGAGGTGGAGGAGAATGGTTGAGTAATCGAATATTTGAAAAAAGAAAAGAATTCCACATTTTTTTAAATAGTATTACAATTAAGATTCATAAGGCTTTTCATGGAGTAATTGAAATAATGAATAGACTCACAAATCCAAACAATGGCCACTTACATACAATTCCCGTTCAATCAGGCATTCCTTCTGGACTTGAACCCTTTGACCCAAGAGGCTCTACACAAAGAAAATTATGAATAAAAAAAGACCGGTTATAATTTACCTGCTTGCCGCTGTATTTGTTGTCGCACTTGGACGGTGCAAAACGCTATTCCAGAGTAATCCCATAAATATTCAGCACCCTAAACAAACATATGCAACTTTCACACGCACCTATATCCCTGGTGGTATTCCCACAGGTAGTCAAGAATGCATGGAATATGTTTATAAAGTAAATGGTGTAAACTATAGTAAATGTCCCGAAATTTGGTTGCATCCAATTAAGAACGAAAAATGTATTGTGATATATGATAGTTTAAATCCTGTCAATGCCATAATTTATCAAGAACTAAAAATATTTTTAGTAAATGAAAAACGCAGTAAACACTTTGGAATTGCATATAGCTTTGTAAATTATAAAGCTGAAAAATTCAAAGGGTTAAACTACTACTATGTATTGAATGATAAGAAATATTACGGAGGAACATTGATTAAGGACACCAGCGACATTAATAAATATAGAATTGGTGATACTGTACAAATTGTTTATAGTCTTGAAAATCCAGAACGCAGTATAGCTATATTGCATGAAAGAGATTTACAACGCTTAATTTTAAAACCGTAGGACAAGAATAAAACAGTAACATGTAATAATTTAGCAAGGAACAGTAATTGGTTCTATGTATCACATAATAAAAAATATGACGGTTTATTTGTATTTTTATGCAGTGCTAGCGACGTACTATTAAATATTTAAAATTGAGTTAGAGAAACGAGAATTAAATTGGGAGTTTTGAAATATTGGAACGAATGCCAATTTTCCAATAGTTGAACTTGTTGTTTTTTTAAAATACAGAAATTTCACAATAGATTTTGGAGAAAACAAATTTAAACGATAAATAGTAAAAAATCGGTTATATTTTGCCTGATCACAGCAGTTGCCCTTATTGGGCTTATGCGGTGATACACGCTTTTGCACAGTAATCCACATAATGATTCAGCTTAGCAGGCAAAAATATGCGGCGCGTACACGTACCTCTCTCCCTATTGGCTTGGTTACAGGCGGTCTAACTTGAATAGAATGCGCTTAAATAGTTGATAGTAACATTTGTTGCAGATGTCCTACAATTAGGTTAAATCTGAGGATGAATGAAAAATGTACTGTTATTTATGATAGTTTATTTCTGGAAAGGCATCATTCATTCGGACAAAAGAGTATTTAAAACAGCCGAAACACGTATGTCACTGTTTGTTGTTGTTTCTGGCTTGGTTGATTTTAGAGATAAAACTATTAAAAGGTTGATTACCTATTAGAAGGATATAAAGAAGTTAGGAGGCAAAATACTAAGGCCTTCCAACGACATTCACGAGTATGTAAATGGGGATACCATCCAAAATATTTACAGCCCTGAGGATTCTGATCTTAGTATACCTATGCCACATCATTCTGATTGGAAACAATTAATCATAAACCCAATTAGAAAACCATTCGGTATCACTTCAAGCATTAATTAACATTTGAATTAACCAAGCTGTAGTTTATATTAAATTACAGCTATAATATTCTTTGTCTCACTAGAATGGTATCTAGATTTTCAACCATTTAAGCAAAATAACTTAGCCTCCTATACAAGAACCATGCATTTCTTTTCAATTTTGGCTGTTCTATCATTCTCTATTAATTTGGTGCCATTACAGTGACCAATAAGTCTGTTAATACTTAATGAACTGTATTTCGAATAATTGAGCCCCCAAACTTCATTCCGACACAAAATGAACTGGTATTGGCAAATGATGAATTGACATTGTGAAAGGGTATTTTGACATTGTATCCACAAAAGAATTTTACCGAATAGGTTAGTTGATAATGTTTAGCGAGTTTGTTGCACTTAAATAAAGTCATATTTCTTGTCGAGAATTCAATCCCAAGGCCTTTGAAATAAGCTAGTTTTCTTAATTCTTGAAATCCATTAAATCGAACCGAATCATTTTTATAAAGTATAATTTGAGGTCCGATTTCACCGCAAATTCGAATGTTTAAAAATCTCTTGAATAATGGAGCATAAAAACCAGATGCAATTACTACATCCGTAATTCTGACATGTTCTTGTGGAATGTCATAAAATAATTTACTAATTCTAAAACCATATGATATTTGTATCTTTTTCTGACGATTGGAATAATAATCATATCCAAATTCATAAGATGGTAGATGTGCTTTTTTTATATTAGTATGCAAAATATTATTTAGCCCTTTAACTGTTGCTCTATCAGAATTCATTCTGTAACAAAGTCGCACAAAATCTTGACTTTTACCTTGTTTCAAATAAAGAAATGAAATAACTTGAAACATCAGGATAGTGAAGAAATTAATTACTTTTGTTAGTTGAATCATTTATCTTTTGTGTTATTTTCTTTTTCGAGGATGTAAGATCATTTTCCATCACAGATTTAATAGTGCTTTCAAGCTGGGTCCGTTTTGCTTTTGTTTCATTTAATTCCTGTTTCTTTTTTTTGTATTCGCTAACTTGTTTCTGTCGAGATTCATAATTCTCAATGAAAGCTCTATCTCCCTGGTCTCCTTTTTGCTTTTCTGCCTCATATTTATCTTTATTTGAAAAAATGTAGTCTTCATTTGCGGTATGCTCTTCCCGATGTTGTTCTAAGTATTTTTCACACTCACTTTCCTTAGATCTCAATTTATCTATCTTTTTTCTCGTTTCAATAATAGCCGGTATTTTATTAACCCGTTTCTCTAACATATTGATGATAGGATCAATCGATATGGCAAATACAAAATCACAAATTGGTCCAATAACAAAACTCACAACAGCGTAACTCACCCCCCTAGCCCCTTCGGGTAGATTGGCAAATTTATTGTTTGAATATAATGCCCGGCAAATACTAATTGATGCGATATATCCGGCTGTTGAACCAGTTATTATCAAAGCGCCAAAAATCTTGTCTTCATCATTTGTAACGTTATCAAATAGTGATCTACCAAAAAGCAAAATTGGCCATTGACTGAAAAGGGCCATTTGCCTCATTAATTCTAATTCAACCCTGGGTGGTGCTGATGCAGCTAATACTCCCATTCGGCCGTCAATATCCAATGTTGCAATTGGTGAATTATAACTAAATGAGTAAGTTGAAAGACTTACAAAGTGCCCCAATAACGGTTCAATGCTCAACCATCTCCCTAATCTCCCATCATAAATTCTGGCCCCAAAGTCAAAATTGTCAGCAGCGCCATCAGCTTCCTTCTCCTTCCCATTAAACCCAATTCTACCCGCCCTGGCTGCATAGCTGCGGGTTTGCATTACACTACCAAAAGGATAGTAATCTGTGATGCTTACAATCTCTGCTTCAAAGTAATTGCCAGCCATGGAAGTTTTATAAACCTTTTTGTCGGTAACCGTTGCCAACACATTGCCCAGATGGTTACTAAGCTCATAATCCGTCATACCGAGCATGCGGAACGTAGTAGAACTTGATAGTGAATAATTTGTGCTACCTAGTCGAAGAGTATCTTTCCTTCGCTTAGAACCATGTCTAAATATCCCATAAATATCATGCTCTTCAGAAACAAAAACTACCTGGCTGCTGCCATTTGTATATTGCTGGTACCTGCACATTTCGTTGCCCTGCGCATCACGAAGATAATAATAAATTTTTTCAGTTGCGGCATTCAGGGGTTTGGGTTTTACTTTTTTCCACAAACGATTACCACTGGCATCGTAGCCAAATTCAAGGTCGGCCTTGGTACTGCCCCCGGTACGGGTTACTTTTTTGATTTTACCATATACAGTCCACTCAATGCTGGCAATTTGCTCCTGGTTGTCGCGGGTAAGGTTGCCCAACTCATCGTACCCATAGTTATTTGCGGTATTAATTGTGTTAGTTGTATTGTTAAATGCAGTTTGATCGTCAATATCATCTGAATAATTGGTGTTAAATGTCGGGTTGTCATTTACCGTGTAAAGTCTGTTGCTAACCAATCCGCTACCACTTGTTTGGTAGTGATAAGTCAGGTCATCCAGGTTGGTAACGGCAGCACCCACACCCGCCCCATTGCGCTTTTGGGTTAGTATATTGCCCATGGCATCATAGGTATAATCGGTACTATAAGCTGTTGGAGTTGATCCTCCCGAATTCCATTTATTATTTACACCATAATCAATATTTGTAAATACCCTGCTGCTGGCCAGACGGTTCAGCTGATCGTATTTATAGGCTGATCCATATGCTTCAGGGGTAATGGTATATCCGCTGCTATAAGCACTTGCAGTGGGCAAACAGGTAACCATGTGGCTGATATTGCCGTTCCATAAATCCTCTCTAGCGGCTTGCATAGAGCTTCCGGCAGTTACTGCTTCAAATTTAACATTGTCCGAGCTGAATGTTCCGATTGGAGTAAAATCCCCCTGGAAATAACCCAAAGTATAGCCAAATGCATCTTTGGCTACTGCACTGTGGGGATTGCCACCAGTTAAATCTCCATCCTTGCCTGGATCACGGAATGCCTCCATGGTATTGCTATTCACACCCTTAATCCAGCCCTGGATTGTATATACAAAATCGAGGCCCTGTACTTTCAGGTCGCCCAGCTCCGTGCGCGCTAGTGGGCCATGCAAGTAATATTCATAGCTGGCATCGTTGTCCCAAATAATCCCATCACGGCTGGTATAAACCTGGGTAATGCGGTTATCGCCATCGTACTCATACTTATGGTGGAATTCATCCAATCCACCCGGATTGTAATCTACTTTATTTACCTTGCCACTTACCAAATCATAGTCGTAATACACGTGTTTGTATTGCTGGTTAATGGACGCCAATGCCGGAATATCCTGCACCATATGGTCCACATTGCCATGCACATCGTAGGTGTAGTGGGTGGCATGCTGGTATGTACTGGCATTGTTGTCATATACATCTTCGTAGCTCACCGAAGCAACACGTTTTTTAAGATTCACCTGGGTAATTACACTGGTACTTACACCCGAAAACTGATCGTCATAGTAGGTTTGGGTAACCTCAGTGCGGGTACTGGCAGCCCCTGAACTTATCCAACTGCTCAGCAATGCATCGTCAATCTGCCTGCCCGAAAGGGTAGTTTCTACCAGTGTATTGTTGGCCTTCTCGCCAACCTCGGTAATGCGTCCCAATGCATCATACAATGTATAACTATAGGCTTTTGTAGGATTCTTATAGTATTGCTTGGTATTTTGGCTCACCACCATGCGACCTAAGCGGTCATACCAGAACAATGTTGATACAAAATCAGCCTCATCTTTCAATGCCATTCCAAAATTTGAATTACCTCCATACGCGGCATTCCAGCGCGAACCTATATCCATCGCATATAGATTTGATGTAGTATTTGTGGTTGCCGTGAGGGTGTACTTCTGGTTGAATACATAGGTACTGCGGAAATCCACGGTTTTGCCCATGGCACCTCCATCGCCCAATACATACAAGCGGTCCATATCATACATTACCACTTTATTTAAGTTTGGCGAACCACCAGATAGCGTGAGGCTGCTGCTGATATCTGTAAATACGGGAGTAACGGCAGTAATATCTGCACAACGATAAATGGTTTTTCCATTGCCCACAGCGCACACGTATTTGCCTTGAATGTCCACTGAATTGAGGGTAGCGCCAGTTATGGTAGTACCTGACCAAGTTCCACCTGAAGTAGGGGTGGATCTAAATACTTGATTTCCACCCACAATAAGACCATAACCTTCATCGCTGAATACAATTTCCTTCAGGTTATAGCTACCGGTTATACCAGTAAGAGCGGTAAAACTACTTGCACCAAGGGTTGTAGTTTTGGCAAATGAGGCCGGACCCACTATGTAGACCACATCGGTTTTATTTACATAGCATTTATTATAATCTACCAGATTTACGGGTGGATTGTAGTTCCAGTTTCCACCAGAATTGCTGGTAGATAGGTTTATACCGGCATTCCCAACCGTCATTCCTTTTCCTGTGCTTGGGTTGATATGCAATCCATTCAGGCTGTTAAAACGCTTGGCCGCACTACTCCAGATAGATCCGGTGTAATAGGCCAAATAGCCCCCATTTCCTATCAAAGAAACTGAGCCGGAAGCAGCAGCAATAGCAGAAAAATTAGTGCTCGAAGATTCGGGCGTAGAATAATTGGCCCAGGTAGTGCCATTATTTGCTGTATAAATCGCAGTGTGATTATCACCAACCACCCAAGCTGTTGTAGCTGCAGTATATGCCACACCATTAAGGTTGGCTGTTTTGCCGGTAGTGATTGCAAAAATAGGGCCTACTGTTTTAGGCACAAGCAAAGCAGTACCCATATTCCCCACAGCAATGCCATCTGAAGCATCGGGATAGAAATTTACACGATTGAGTTTATTGGCTGTTCCAGAGGGTAAGGTTAACCAGTTAGAACCTCCATCTGTGGTTCTGATAACTGTGCCGTCATCTCCCACTGCCACAACCGTTTGCGAAGAACTCATACCTGTACTTGCAAGCGCATGGATATGACGCAGGGTTAGAGGTGCTGTTTTGTTTGAATTGTCAGTCCATGTTCCACTATTTACATTGATGTTGCCATTCGCACCTACTGCAATTGTTTTGTTTACATAGTTGATGTTTGATGCATCCTGTCCGATGGTAGAAGAGGAGGTGAATGTAGCCAATGATGCCGAAGAATACACCACATCGCTGCTACCCGCATTGTGCAATGCATAGATGGTTGTTCCGCTTTGATCAATATCTACGTAGGCAGCACCCACATGGCTGATATTCACATAACTGTTAAGAGTATTATTATACTTGTAAACCAGACCATTGGTGGCTAAAACTGCACCATCTGTGGTAGAAATAAACAAGGTTTTTACAACTGCTGCGGGTGGTGCTGCAATAGCGGTTAAGGTTATATTGCCCAAACTGTACGCTGCCTTAAAGGCTGTGGTTGCGCTGAAAATATAACCGGTACTGCTATTGTAGAAAGATAATGCTGTAAAATCATCGGTAGTATAGGGCAATACATTGCATTTTATTACCGATTTGCTTACCGACAAATCCAGATATGCAATTTGGCCGTCATCCCCACAGGCAAATCCATATCCGCTTACCACATTATAAAAATGCATGTCCTTATAACTTCCTATCGCGGATGCTTGTTTCCAGGTAACGGCCGCATCGGTTGTTTTCCATAATTTTCCGTTATCATCCAACACAATGCCAGTGTTAATATCCTTGAAGAACATTTTTTTAAGACTTGCGGTCATACCCGTTGCACAGTGGGTCCAGTTGGCTCCTCCATTTGTGGTTTTGAGGAAAGTACCATCCCGGCCGCAAGCATATCCATTGCTGGCATCTACCATGCATACATCATTCAAATCGGCCGCACGTAATTTTGTGCTGATAGACAAATCTGTAAATGCTGCCCACAGAGAGTTTAGGGTATAAATAACAGTTGCTCCTGAATTGGTACCCGTAACATAAACCGTACCTGCGGTGGAACCATATTTATCCATAGTTATGGAAAGCAAATCCGTTCCAGAAGGTAATCCTGTGGTAATGCCCGTCCATGTATTACCCCCATCTGTTGTTTTACGGCAGAATCCACTAGGTCCTATTACCAAACCGTTATTGGCATCCTTAAACAACACCCCCGTAATGGTACCGGTAATGCTATTTCCTGAGGTAGCATTCAGTACTGGTAGAATTTTCCAGTCACTGCCGCCATTGGTGGTTTTCAACACCAGTCCATTTTTGCCAATGGCAAATCCGTTGCTTCCATCAATCATTTGTATGTCTGAAATATCCGGTGTGGTTATATTCTCTGCCCTGCGCCAATTTATACCTGCATCATCGGATACATAAATATACCCATCGCTGCCAATATTGCCTGTGAGGTAGGCTGTATTGGCATTTACAAATTGCATATCTGTAATGGTCATGGCACTTGGAATTCCACTTGCAGCTGTTAGCCCCCAGCGATCCATCTTGTTGTGATCCGGTACACTTTGACGCAATAGCTGATTTAAACTGTTATACTCATACACAGTTTGTAAAAAGTGATTGGTATAAAAAGTACGTTCTTTTTTCTCACGGTTTGAAGCAATTTCGGCAAGGTCTGTAGAATTGGTAACAGGCACCACCCCTGCAGGGGGCACTGTTCTAACCAAGCTACCCGCCTGGTCGTAATAGTAAAGGGTGTAATGGTAATCGCGCATAGGATAATTTAAATTAAATACTTCCTGAGTGGAAAGACATTTATCCATATATCCTTTATAGAAAGCGGTTGTTAAATCATCAATATACTGTTTATATCTGATTTGGGCATTTCCGTAGGCAATTGCATCGAGCCAATCGGCACAAGGATTTGAATATGCAAAAGATTCAGCAGCTTCAAATGTGCATTTACTCAACTCGCGCGGAATGTTCTCAATCGTTTCCATACTTTTCAGTGAAATAGGTAAATCTCCGCTGAAATCTAATCCTGCATAAATATCAACTGGAGCAAATAGAGATTGTTGAGTGCCATACTGTGTGAGAGTCACTCCACTCGTAGGCATATATTTCCCGGCGCGTATATAAAAATTGCAACCATAAATTGGGTTATAAGGTTCAGGGGTACCTCCGCGTGCCGTAAATTCTGCCACATAGTAATTGTATTCAAACCAGCAATCACCGCCATCGCATCCATTGTTTCTGAAATCGGCATAACTCATGGGCATATGTGGAGGATAACCTGGATATGGAGAATAAATACCATTGTGGTTGGTCCAGCGCATCAAATATTGCGCATATTTTAATTGGCAAGAACAATCGTCAAAAAGTGGGTCACAGGGAAAACTTTCCAAATCAATAGTGAAAGTTCCGGTCCACCAAGATGGTGGGGTAGTTAATCCATTGAAAAATGTGTTGATTTCACTCTGTAGATTTACAAGTAATGTTGCCAGAGTATTTGTTTGCCAAGTATGAGGCGTGGTTGAAGTGTTTTTTAAACAGCAATCACCATATGTTAATTTACAACCAAACGTAGCAGAAAAAGTTCCTAATGTCATAGGTACATCAATTGCAGGATTGGTTCCGGGTATAGTTGTAACCCCATCATTAGAAAGAAACGCATTTAAATATTCGAGATAATTTTTTACACAATCACATGGAAAATTTTCATCATAATCTGCAATTGCAACATCAGATGGCGCGAATTGTGCATTGAACTGTGTTACCCTAGATACATATAAATCATATTCAGGGCATTGTCCATTGTCTTTTGTGCCAAGGCCATCGTTAACCTTGCTATTCATTTCATCACACGGTATACAACTGTATAATGGAATGCAACTAATGTTACCCCTGATTTCTTCCAAGGCACCGTTACTAAATTTTACAACCGCAGTAAACTCATGGGCACCTCCAGATTGATAACTTTTCATATTTGCTCTTAAAACACCCAAATCAGTAATATTACCAAAATCTACAGCGCTATTAGGGTTTTTTAGCAATACCTGTTGCTTGCGTTCTAATACCAAACTGCAGTTATTGGTAATATCGTTAGATACAGGGTCGCGCACTACGATACTAGTACTTATGCTGTTTGCAGAATAAGTGGGTGCCGATAATGTAGTATTCCCAATACCCACATAGCTTTCGAGCAAACCAGTATATTCAGTTTTTGTTGATAAATTAAGATCCGAAGTTGGATGATCAATGATGATTCGTTTCAATAATTTTTCAAAATCCAGCGTTGCACGGTGCTCAATATTATCGCAAGCCATGGGGATAGGATTCATGGCATAAGCCATTTCCCCACGACTTACTGAACCTGTAATTATAACACTCGTCCAAACACTACCTACCAGGTACCAGCCTTTTACTGTAAATTCTGTTTTAAAACTGGTAGAAAGTCCACCAACTTTTAAATCTGTAAAATATTTTATAGAGGGTACATTGGCTGATGTAAATGTACTGGGTGTATAAGATGTAAAAGTGGTTACAATATCATCTCCCAATGCAGTGCTGCCATTCTGATAAATATGAAGGGTTGCTACTCCGAGTGGCGCTGAATAATCATAGCGCAAATTATTGCTAGAACCTCCCCCGATATTATTGCGGATTTGACGGGTAAGATAACTGCTGTATTGAGCTGGAGAAGACTCTAAATTAATTACTCCAGCCGCTGTTAAATCACTGGCATGGGCAAGCGCACTGTATAAATTTATTAGCTGCACAGCATATTCAGTATTTCTTGTGTCATCCTCAAAAGAACATGAATTTAAAACAAAACAGGTTCGACCTTCAATAGTGAGCGGTACTGAATTTACTATAATGTCAACTTTAAAATAATTAACTGAACCCACATTATGATCAAATGTCAGGTTTTTCATGGATGTAACTTGAGACCATAAAAAACCAACAGGTAAATGAAGGATTAATGGATGTGGGAGTGAGCCGCATGTATAAGAAGTTGCACCTGCAGTAATAAAATCTACTTCCAGATCATTGGTAATTGCATTAATATTTGGTATCCAACTCCATGGATCATAAGTAACAGGTAATGATGAATTCGGATATGACCAGGTTTGGCCAAGCAGCGCTTTGTAAATCGTTGGCGTAAACCATTGGTTACTATGCAGGGTATGGGTAGTACTTAAATTTCCTTTGGATGCAATCTCTCCCAGAATTTCGCTCAAGTCTAAATCCAAAGGACATTTGTGGTTGTAATACGAACGATTATAAGCTGCAGTTTGCTCGTCAATTCCTGTAGAAGCAGAACTTGTTATATCATAACGGCAAATTTTATTTTTATATAAAAGGTAGGTACCCATTGCACAAGGATCTGCACTGGTCATTCTGGTTAAAGTCATTACAGGAAAAGGTGTGTAATTATTCTCTCCAATACATCCATTATATCCTCTTTTACAATCATTTATTTCATCAGTTACCCACTGATCGGCTGCTTTTTTCTGTAACACGTGTTTATATGATAAATAAAAATTGCGGTATGTAACCCACATTTTATTTAATTCGTCAGTGGTGCCGGAATTCCACACATTGCAACCTACCCCAATATTAGTGCCTAACCATTGACCACATTTCGCTACTACAGCAGCTTGTTGAAATGCAGAATTTCCAGTACCGTTGTAATTGGCCATGGCAGCAGCCATTTCAAGGGTTTGGGAAGAGCCAGAAGGTGCATCATGAAAGTAAGGATCCGCAGCTATCATAGCAGTAATCGATACGGTCCAATCGGTTGTGCCTGATTGTGCCGCAGACCATGTTTCTAATCCCAACAACATTTCATCAAATTCATCACTGGTTTTTGCAAAAGGGGTATAAGATTTATTGGTGTTTACAGAACACCAGCGGTAATAGCAATATTCAGGATGATAGTAAACAAGTGACTTGGCCCAGGAGGGTTTAAAAAAGCTGATAAAGTCTTTTACATCTGCGAGATTTTCAGGATAACAATATTCTTTGCTGCCTACAAAAAATGTGCTGGTTGCACTTGGAAATTTAACCATCGCTGACAATTGCACGACTTCAATTTTGGACCTGGTAGCACCATCTTCTTCGTAGTACCCATCCAATACCGCTGAGCTGCCATCGGGATATTGTACTTCCATTTTAGGATTTCTCCAGTATGCTCCCTCCGCATCGGTATATGCTTTGTTTTGGTCAGGTAATACATTTTTATCATTTAAAATTGAAAGCGGATAAATAGATAAATTAATATTGCCCAATTTTTCATCATACCATTGCGCATATTGTCCTCCTGGCTTCATATCCTCAACCATCATGTGGTATGCCATTTCGCAAACGCTGGTACCATTACAGGGTTCCATACATTTGTCGTATTCTTTCTGCCAGTCGGCTTCGGTGCCTTTGCCACTTATTACATAATCATCCTTTGTGCCTAAGGCTTCCACACATTGCTCGCATGTAATTTCACATCCGTCATAATCCATTTTTTCCTGCTCCTCACTCAAAAATTCACTAAATGGTTTAAAACAAGTATTTACAGTCGGATCCAAATATTTTTTTAAGTAATATTCATATGCATCCTTGTTAATAGTTAAAGATTTTGTAATTTGATATTTCCCAACTGCTAAGTCTAAAGTAAAGGGAGATACAGATGCATTTGAATGAAAATAAACCACATTGTTACACGTTAAATCCGGATCAGGACTACCCACTTTAATTTTGTCAAAATAAATAGAAGTTCCACACTCATCGCGCACTTCTATTTCAATGTCGTAGGTGCAATCAAAACAAATTGAGCCTAAGCATTCATCTGAATAAGATAGAGGGGTGAGCGAATAATTGAATGTGTGAATACCCGGCTCTGAAACCAAAATTTGGGTATTATATTCAATTGCAGTGTAATCTAAATTAATACTATTTTGATTATTTACGGTAGAACTGTTAATGCTGGGAATCAAATCTGCCGTGAGGTTTGTAGGCGAAGCTGGGTATGAACTAAGTCCAGCAACATTGGAGGGTTTGGCTCCACTCAGTGAAGTGGCAATTACCCTACCCTCCTGATCGAGATAGCTGATACTGATTTGACCATTTGGGTCCATTACCATGTTTTTTTTGTAATGACTGGCATGTCCTACCTCATTCCCAAATAACCTATCAAGTTCAATTTGATAAGGTTGTCCATAGTAATATTTTGTTTCATGGCCCGAACCCAACTGATGATTGGGACCTACACCACCTTGCCGGCGAATTCTTCCAGTATTATCGGGTTCATACTCTGTTTGGCTAAATGGATAACCTGCTGCATCAGGGATATAAGCGTTAATTCCTGTCCCAGACATACTATTAGAGCTTGAATAATAATTCGCAGCTCCAATGGTGTTTTTCATCGTATTTAATGTTGAAGAGCAACCAGAATTCTGGTCAAAATCGGTCCAGGTATATTTTGCATTTGTAGTATTACTTAAATTTAAGTTTGCATAATAGTCCAATGCTGGTGTCTGCAAGGGCACAGGTAAAATATCAATTGCTTTTCGTCCGGCAAAATCATATATGCTCTCACCTGCAACTGCAGTATTATCACTATTTATTTTTGTTACAGTTTGTCTGGATCTTAGGCTTCCATCGTAATAACTTACTATTTCTTTTTTCTTCCCTTCTTCGGCATATACTACGGAATATTGCCAATTCAAATCGTTGTTGTGTGCCAGTACCCGATAGTAACTGCCCGTTGGAAGTGTAGTTAAATCACTCCCATTGTCAGCCACATTCCAATTTCCAAAAATAGATATTCGCGGATCAGACTGTAATTTTCCCACACCCCTTACGCGGAATACAAGATACCCTCTTTCATAGACCAAATTTAATTTATAATTCGTAGATGTAGTTGTAACCCTTGAACTATTATTTCTGAATTCCCAATCCAAAGCTGATGCTGAAATTGTTGAACTAACAGTGCCCGCATTATAATCATCTATATATACCCATTCCAGGTCATATTCCTCTGCCCAGGATATTGAACTCCATCCAATAGATAGTTCATCGTCGATAGAATTTGCATTTAAATCAGTTGCTGTATATGATGTAGATGATGTGGTGGTTGCATTAAAATCATAGATTCGATTAATATCAATATCTCCACTTAATATAATATTATCCTGTGGGTTTGTTACACCCCACGTATTAGTAACATTATTCTTAATATCCAGAACCCTGAATTCAATTTTATGGGCATTGGTAAATGAATATACGCTTTTATCTCTGTATGCAACGCCTGGATTTGCATTGGGATCAAATTCTACAACCAAATAAACGGTTGAGGTTGAAGGTATTCCTGAACCACTTGCATCGTAAGTTTTTAATTCTATTTTATAGGTGTAAGAATACGCTGTAGCAATGCTGGCATATGCATGGTCAACGTACAAAGTTAACTTGTTTTTTACTTCATAATTTATATATCCACTCACCGTAGGTAAGCTGGCATAATCATTTTGATTTGTGCTTGTATATCCCGTCGGTAAGGCGGTAATAGTGGAGCTGGATTGGCTGCAGCTAAAATTTAAATTTGCAGCTTTGGCAACATTAAGAGCCAGTAAAAATAACAGTCCAAGCAGGCTGAATTTAATTTTGTTCATATTAATTACTCCTTAATAAAAAGGTTTGTTAAAACATATTTTTCGTAAGTATGGGTAAGGGTAGCTTTGGTTCCATAGTTTTGGACAACATTGGAAGTTGTAAATTCCGATTCGGGTAGTTTCTTATTAATTTTAATATTCGAAAATATAATTTCAGTTTTGGGTATCATTTTAACATCATTTTCATCCTCAGTAACCTCTGAATGAAATAATATCAGTTTGGTGATTACATCGTCTAAAACATAGATTTCTAATTTGGAACATGGATACGATTTTCTATCAAAATTCAGTGTAATTCGCTTCACACCCGCAGTATCTAATATCAAAATCTGATTGCTTAATTTTAATGTTTGGGTAAGATCGGGTGCGGGATAGTTATTCTCTTCAACCGGATTTTGATATACCACTGCTTTGTTGTTTGTATCAATTACAACTCTTGAATCTTTGTTTTGGATGGTTTCTATCCCCATCAAAAAACTATGCGTTTTATTGTTTTCGCGGTAATAATACCCTTTAAACGTTTCAGAAATATTTTGGCTTTCGTGGCTTTTATAAAAATTGTGGGTCACGCTGGCGCTGAATGATTTGGCTTCGCTGTATTTTTTATTTACTGCAATTAAAATATTCATAACCTGGGTTTTTACATCCTGGCCTGCGGCTGTTTTTGAAATAAAAACCAGCACCAATATCAAAATATACTTACGCATCATAAAAATTATTTTTTAGGGTTGTTTTGTCGGTTTTCAGAAATAGTTACCACACCACGTTCGGTTTCTTTTTTGGTTCTGATTAAGGAACCCTCCTGATCATATTCATACAGGGTGGCATAATTATTCTCATCCAGCACCGCTACCAGCTTCAAGCTGATTGGGTCATAGACGTAACTTTTCATACTACCTTTTAAGGGGTATATTCTGATATCATCAAAATCTGAAGTACCTGTATTTGAACCTAGTTTCAAGGTGATATTTGTAGCAGTAGCAGGTATTGTAAATTCATAATAGATGCGTTGCCACCCTTCAATAATCCGGCCACTTCCCAATATCTGCCCTGTGCTAACCGGGCCCCCGGGGGTTGAACAAATCACTTCAGCGAACGGATCGGTATAAGTAGTCGTTGTAGCAGTAGCATCAATGTCTTTTACCCATAAACTTACTACATAGGTTTGGTTAGGTACAGGAGCAAAGCTTCCTATACAATTTTCGCAAGCCAATTCCGGCGACCAACATGCAGTTGGAGCAGTGTAAGTAACCGTATATGTGCATTCAGCCATCTCATCTGTGGTAAATCTCGAATCAAATTCCTGAATTTTAATGCTATGCATGCCACCATCGGAATATAAATTTGGAATGGTTACCGACATGGTTCCTGTAAAAGGACCAAAAATGTCTTTTACTACATTGTCAACGGTTAATTTTATTATTTTATCATCCTCAACATCCGTTAAACTCAGGTTTAAATTTACTGAATAAAGATTATTATTAGAGTTGCATGAGCCCACCGAAGTTACAGTAGCCGATATGTTGCAAGGCGGCTCTGGCGTGGGACCTGTACATTCTGCAACAGTTACGACCTCAGCGCAACGGCAATAGGAGTTTGTGGACATTAAAATTTTAAATTTACCAAAACTGTTTGTCTTTACTGTTTTATCCGTATTGCTGCCAATTATTCCAGGACCTCTCCATTGATACCAGTTAAAAAAATCAGGAGCGGTAATTTCTCTAGTGCCATCCGCTTGACAATCTCCAATTGTAATCGAGCCATTTAAACAATCTCCATCTATATAAGCATAACCCATGTGCCCACCCCAGGGACAATCAGCAACTACATACTCTACTGTAACTGTCTGATTAACATAATCATGCAATGGTATAACGTTGGAAGTCCAGGGTCGATATTTTATTGCGGTGCCAGGGATACTAATAAAATCCGCTGAAAATGATGGGTCTTCCTCTTTTGCATCCGTATTTGCAAACACTAAATAATTTGCACATGAAATTATATTACCTAAATTATCTTTAATTCTAAACCAGAAATAAGGTTTTGATTTTAGAGGATGGTCATTTCCTGGATCTTCAAGCACAATTGCATATTTAGCTTGATAATAGGGTTTATCTGGATCAACAACAAAAGACAAGGATGCCATAGAAGCCATGGCACCGCTGGAGTAATTTTCCAGACGCAAACTATATGTTCCGGTTGATGCTATTTTTGAAAGAACAGTACCTCCAATAGTTGGATCATAGCCGGCTGTTTCAACCGCAATTCGTGAAGTTGGAGGTGTGATTGTAGAAAACAAATTACATAAAAACGGGCTGGAATAGTCAAAATCACATGCGTTGCCTTCAGACATAACCCAATTGAAATACGGATTCCCAGAGTATTCAAAATTTACATTTTCACACATGGGTACAGTTGTAGTAGCCATTACCGATGGATAAAATGCTTTGTACGATTTTTCCCAAGTCTGAAAACTATCGCTTTTTAACTCCTGCTGTTTTTTAAACGTTTTAGCCCATTGATCATATTTTGCACTGTTTGCCAGCATTTTTCTATCCAACATGCCGGCATTTTGATCTGTTGTGTCAGAACCGCTAAATGCCTGTTTAAAAAATGCTTCTCTATCATTATTTATTTCAACTCTGTGAATAAATATAAATAGATTTAACGATTTGGGATCAAACTGATGGACCTCTGCTATTCTGCGCAAACTAACGGTGGTTCCATTTTCTTTCCATACTGTTTCAAATTTTCGTTTCCAGGTGCCAGAATTCACTGAATGGTCGTGCGAAGCGAATGAAACGCTTATGCTTTGAGTTAAAAAAATAATAAAAAAAAGCTTTTTCATAGTTTTAATTTTTATTGAAATTTATTCAGTACAAATACTTAATGTTTTAGAAACAGATATTCCAGCACTTGAAGTAACACGAAGACTTCTCTTACCAGTATGGGACGACAATGAAGTAACGGATGTCCCTTCAGATCGGAATCCAAAATGAGCACCTACGCATGTTTGATATTCATAGTCTTCCATTCCATCAAAACCTACCTCGCGGTATTTTGAGTTGGCTACTACGGCTGTTGGTACCGTGTTGTTGTAGCCATACGTTGCGGCACTATATCTGTTTAAGGCATCCACATTTTCCAATTCTGCACCATAGGGACTCATTTGGGTTATTTCCGAAGTCCATGTCCAGTTTGTAGGATCAGGACCCCAGCTACCCGCTGTATACTTCCAATATGGATTAAACGCGGCATAAATACCATCCTGTCGAATATTGGTATTGTTATTTTTCCAGGTGTGTACCCGATCGGTTAAATAAGCAAAAGATTTATACGCCCTCCAAATTCCCTTGTTACCAATTGCATACTGGTTTTCTGAATTTTTAACTTTTGAATCTGGGGCAAGAAAACAATCACAAAAAGTACCCCATTCATCTTTAAATACTTGGGCATTTGTATTTAATACAGCTGCAAACATATTGGTTTTTAGATTGGGCAAAGGATTCTCCAGTGATGTTATACTACCCATACTTACCCCTATCAAATTTCTTCGCCCTGATCTTACCAAACGCAAATCTTTGCCTGAGTTAACTGGATTAAAATCTCGTCCCATTTCGTTCATCAGTTTAACAGTGTTGCCTGTTACTGTTTTTACCCATGCGATCTCATAATTGTCATAAACCAATTCATCGCCCGGAACAAAGAAATTTTCAGCATTATCTACCGTAAATTCACCCGTTCCGCTTATGGTAACACCACTTAAGAATATTCCAAGGTTTTTATACGCCTGGCCCATACCACCGTAATACCAATGTGCCGGGTAATTAAAACTATAAATATCATCTTCAAAATTATTTTTGGTTTTGGTCAACAATACCAAGCCGGTTTCGGAGTCGTATGCCAAGTTCTGGGTGGATACCGTTGAACCTAAATCGTGTGCAATGGTTTCCTCCAGAATTCCATACCTTGAAATAATTTTGGTGGCGACGGCACTTCTAAAACGTGTTTCCTCCTTTGAAAACGAAGGCAGAATGATTGGTGTAACAACAGGAACAAATGCCGCAAGAAAATTAGTTAAATTTGTATTCAAACCTCCGGTAACCGTAGTTGTTTTTTGTTCCCTAAAATCAGTTACAAAATCAAATTCAACTCCAATTTCTCTATCGTTTACACTGCCATCAGGGCTCACTACTTTTGCTGTATTTGTAAGCTGATGAGAGCCACTCTTATAGGTTTTACTCTTGTATTTATATTCAACCCCAGATATAGGTTTACCTGCATCTTCCGCATACACCCACATAGCTTTTTGTTTACCATGCATATCGTTCAATTCAATTGCATAACCCTGACTTACTGTCATATAATCACGGTTACTGACTTTTAAAAGCCTGAACCAGGGTTTTGTTTTCTTCGGTTTTGCATCAATGGTAGTATTTGCAACAATGGTCGGAAAATCTTTTGCTGTATAATATTCATTTACAACATACCCCGTTCCATGCCTTTTAACTGTGCTGGTGCCAAAGTTTTTTACTGTCACCTTGCTATACCCTACGGATGCTGAAGGGAAAAATGACTCTCCAACCGGTCCTTCTAAATACCCCTTTTCATCCGGCATTAGCAGGTTTTCATCTTTGTCTCCATACCAAATCGGTTGTTTCAGCGCATTTTCTTCACCCCCAATTCCAGGTTCGAAAGCAGCTACACCACTGGATATAGTCTGTCCGCTCTGAGCATCCAGGGTTGTATAATCATATTCTTGTCCATAACTAGTGCTAGTATTGCCGCTTACCATATTTGCCCATTCATCACTGATTTCAATTTTTTTAACCCGCAACCCTCCACCAAGTTTTTTACGATTTGGCGATAGAAGTCTAATAAAAGAATGGTTTAAAACCACTTCTTTGCCAAAATCCTGTTCTTTTAATACCCCGTTTGCCCCCATTAATGTTTGAATTATATTTTTTGCAAAACCCGCATTATTCATTTGTTGAATAAATGACCCTAAAGAATATTCATCCGGGGTGGATTCGTTGTACAAAGCTTTACTCATATTTTGTCTTCCAAAATGCCAGGCCGCTTTGCTAATTGGGTGCACCAGGGGCACAGATAAATGATCCCCCTGGGCTACTTTTTTTATTCTAATCCAGGCATAATCATGGTCGCCCCCTCCAGTACTGCTTTTTGTTCCATAATCATCATCCTTAACCATGGATTGCATATCCACATATCCTGATACATATTCATATTTAGGATCACCTGCATTTTTAATATTTACCAAAAATTTAAAATACATATTATCAATTCCCTTTAAATAATGGTCATAAAAGTATTTTGATTTGTCACTTTCAGAAGCCGGTATTGGCGTGCTTAATGCAATACTCATAAATTCATTTACTCCACTAATTGGGGCTCCCTTCATTAATTTATTGCCGCCAGAAGTTAAAAAGCCAGATGCGCTGGGGTCATCTCCGATGCTGTTCACCTTAAACATTTGCATGGCTATTTGATCCTGCACATAGGCATAGTCATCGCTCTCAGCTTCAATTTTTATCGTCCCCCCTGACGGTAAGAATATTTTGGATAATGTCCACGCAGTGGCATACTTGTTTTCCAAACTTGAATTTTGCTCTGTGTATGGATATTCAGAGTTAGTCATTACTCCATTTAAATCCATTAAATTACCCTGATTGGGTTTATAATTGCCCCAACGGTCATAATTTTTCAATCCATATCCTGGATTAAAAGTGTTATCATACAAATTTGTATAATCAAAAGAATAAGGACTGAATTTAGATTTATAACTTGTGCCATAAGTGAAGTAAACCTTTTTCAATGTCAATTTGCCTTTATTCGCATTTAAATTGGTACTCCCGTCCATTTCAGCAACCCCACTATTATTTGGCACATTTGGGCAAAGAGAATAATCATACTCGAAATGTACTTCTTTAATCGGAATAGCTGATGCTCCATTGGTTTCGTAATCCTTTAAATTATAAAGGCTAATTTTTCGCAATAATTTTGTTGATAGTTTCCCAATTCCACCGTCTCTGCCATTGCATTCAAAGCCATCCTTGCGATTATCCAACGTAAAAATTGCTACCGTATTCTTTGTAACTATTTTTTCTAAATACCAAACTTCTTTTTCACCATATATGTAATTCGCTCTATCGTCGTATAAATCTGATTTCAATCCTTCATTGAAATTCGCAGAGTACCCGTAAACATCGTATGGAGTGCGCCATTTATATTTTTCAGTTAATTTTTTATACTTAAATACAGTGTAGTTACCTAAATCTCCTTGGCTGGGACCTCTCGTAACATCAATATCTACGTAATCAGGTGACAGCACCGCAGTTAATATAAATGAGTGCGCATATGCAGGCATTTTTGTGCACGAATACATATGGTCTCTGCCTCTTTTATTACTTGTTGTATTATCTCCTTTGTTATAATTAAATAATCCACTTGATTCTTTATAGGCTAATTGGTGCACTCCTGGAGTTTCGTAATCATGATTTGATTTGTCCATGTGCATACCTACTGCAAATGACACCTCCTCCTGATATGTATTGTATGCCGGTAATCCGTAAATATATCTCGCCCCATCATTTCGCACTACAGAAACTTCTCCTATATGATGCGATGGCGCAGTATACAAGGGGTCATCATTGCTATTTAAACCCTTATACGGTAGCTCAGAAAATTTAAGTATGCTTAGTACTTGATTTCGCTTTAGCCGCTTTGATCGGTAGTTCTTGGTTGGGATATCAATAATGCCCCCACTAGTATTTTCGAATTGGGTGCGGGTTTTTATTTCCATACCACCCGCACTTTCAAGACCAATCCTCACAGCCTGGCCCGAACCAATATTTTCAAACATTGATGGCTCATCATCTACGCTTAATTCTCCCATTTCTTTATAAGCATAGGGTTCATAGGCAATATCGTCACCTGAAGATCTAAACTGCAATAATGCAGCGGCTGAATTGTTACTTTTCCAGTTTCGGGTAGTCGTATTATTGGAAGTTGTACTAATATCCATTCCCCCGTGTACTACATTTCCCGCGCCTGCCTCCATGCTTAGTGAACCGCTGCTACTAACATTCTGGGCAAAATTGTCAGAAACAAATCCGTAATCAGTTCTAAAGGGTCTGAAACTTCCACTCATTCCTTGTCCAGAAGCACTTAAAATATCGTAAGTATAATTGGTAATTGGTAAATTGGGAGTGTTTTTATTATAAGCAACATCCCAATCGCGATTAATATCCATCATACCAGTTATATATCCATCACCATCTTTAGATACATTTTGACTATTCAGGTATCCATAAGCCGGAACTGTCATCTGGCCATCCACTAGGTTCAGACCCTGCCAACTATAGTAGCCAGAAATAGAACCATTTGGAAAATAACCCATTACTTTACCTCCAAATTTGTATTTAAAATTAGCCGAATAATTTCGCATGGGCATATTAATGGTTGGGGTATAAGAATTCATTCCACTTAATACACTTAAACCTGGTCCTGGATTAAATTTGTCGCCTTGCCAACTTGCACTAGTTGAAATTGTTAAATCTGATAATCCAGATCGATTGTTAAAAGATGTACCAATAGACATTTTACGTTTCACTTCCCTGTCATCCCCAATTTTACTCTTGCGCGCAAATCCTATCTCAGGACTTATAGTTAATCCACCGCTTGAGCTGGTTTTTAATCCCATATCAAAATTCAATGTGCCTTTTGAACCTGTTGAAACATCTACGCTGGGAGATATCGATTGTTCTACTCCATAACCATTATAATTATTAAAATTTAATCCTAATGAATAGGAAATGTCTAATTCCATATTTTTCAGTTTCACCCCAAATAGCTCATCAGTTGGTAATCCTGCACTTACAGTTGCTCCAATTGTATAATTTGGTCGCATGGAATATTCCTTTTTAACTGCATCATCACCACCATTAAATTCATCTGGGATGCCACGCATCGATCTGCTTACATTTCCGGGGTTTATATTCCAACCCAATCCTACCCAAGAAGCCTCTTGGTCGTTACTGATACCAGAATTATAAGATAAATTAATGGGATATCCATCTACATCTAATAGTGGAATATTATACGAAAAATCGCCAGTAAATGGGTTCACCATATCCGAAATGGACACTGGTTGGAAACTTTGTACTTCGGGTTGTGAAGGGCCGCCTGTAAGTGCCCATAACTTTGAGGGTGCTATAATTTCTACAAGTAAATTAAACGCAATAACAGCAGCTACTTTTTTCTTGTAAATTCTAAAATATTTCATATATTAAGCTTTTATATTGGGGATTTTGTTTAGTTGAAATGCCTCTATTCCAAGATTCACTTTACCTATATTGAAATAGGTATCATCAATTGTAATTACCGGATTACCTGTACTTTTGGGTAAGGCGCTTTTGTCAAACGCAATGTTTAACAATGTGTAAGGCGAAGTTTCAAAGGTGCGTTCAAAATGACACATTGAACAGGGTATCGTTGATTTACCAATGGTAAGTTTTATATTTTTCTGGATTTCAAATGCAAAATATTTAACCCGTTGATCATAGGTTGGATAGTTCTTAGACTGCATGTTTAAAATATTAATCCCTGTGTTATTAGAAATTCGGATTTGATACACTTCTAATTTGCGAGATTCATTTAATACACTAAGATAATTTGGATGGGTAAAACTACCTACTTCCCTTAATGCCCTTATCTCTGCTGGAATATACTTTAATTCAAAAGAAATATCTCCGAAATTTTTTGAATCGCTTAATTTTTCAATTTCCGCAATATTCTCATTTACCCAGGTTGCATACTCTGACGTACTTACAACCCTATTCCCTGGCTTTACTCTTCCCGCACAAGCAACAAAAAGAAACGCCAATCCTAAAAATATTTTATTTCTCATGGGTACCTTTGAATCGATTGTTAATGAATTTCAAAACGTCTTTCGAAATATCCAAATCCTCTTTAGCATACATTACATTCCCGCTTCCTTCAGTACCTATTATCATGCTATAACCATGGTCTTTGCCATAATCCTGAACAAACTGATTTAGCTGGGTGAGGATTTTTTTATCAAACTGATCTGTAAGTGCCAGATTATCCTCCTCAAAACGACGTCTGGCAACAATTAAATCATCCTTTTTTACTTCAAATTTCCTTTTCAAATCCTCACGCTTATTTGCATCCAACTCTTTGGATATAATTTTTAATTCGAACTCCATGCTATCCAGCACTTTTTGACGCGCACCCTGCACTCTCAGCATGTCAGTTTTGAGCTCCTTGGTATACTCAAAATTGTCGAAAAGGTAGCGCAAATCAACATACGCAATTGAAGCTCTCTTGTTAAACATAAACCCTGCAGCTACAACTAAAATTACAATCAGTGCGCTTATTCCAATCCATTTTTTCATAGTTTATTATTGATTTATTCCTATACGTTGGTAGTAAGTTCTTTTATATGAGTCGGTTATTTGTATTATATAAATACCTGGAACAAAATTGTATTCGCCTAGATTTATACTGTACTTATTGTCTCCAAAACTGATCAGAGTCATGCCTTCTTTACCCGTTGCAGATTCTTCCTCCTTACTCACTGTAGGTAAGATTTCCTTTTGAGTAGCATCTGAAATAATGCGCAGATTTAACTTTACGTTATTATGTGCCTCTTTAAAGACAAAATAAAAATTTTCAGTAGAAGCATAATTGATAATACTTGCATCCAATTTGAGCTTTAGCTGTACATACCGGATTGTATCCAACTTTTTCTTTTCCTGCCCCTTCACCTTAAACTCCCAAACTTCACTTTGTGCAACCGGGATATCGCCAACCAGTCCATCTACTTTCCAACAGTAAGATTTGCCGGTGTCGAGGTCGTTGATTTCGGGTGGATAGGGTTGTACAATTTGTTCGATGCCGGATTGTTTGTACACCGGACGGTTGCGCACAATGGCGTCTTGGCAGCTTTGGCCCTTGTTTTTTTCTACGAGGGTATAGAGGTAATTAAAGCCGCTTACATTGCTTACCGGAATGGGTGGAATCCAGTTGAATGTGGGACGTTGGTATTCCAGCTCGGCTTTATCTTCGGGCATGGATAATAATAATGGTGTAGGAGGCTCAACAATCAATTCAAAACATTCCGGAGTCTCATTGTATACGGCATCAGCTCCGAGACCGTCACAATCGGGTGTAATGCAGTAGGCGTTGTAACACACCTTATAATTGCCGGCAGGAAATGTTCCGGTGAGTGCTTCCACATCGGCAATGCCTTGGTTCAGGTACTGTAATTGGGCAGTGCTGATGGTGGTGGCCGAAATACTTTGAGCACCGGGTGTTAAAGTAATTTCACCACTTTTTAAGGTTGCAACCTGTTTTCCGGCGGTTGAAATATTTGCAGTTAAATATACCCGCAAATTGGATGGACCGGTAAACTGAAGATCCAGGTTCCAGGCATCGGCCGCGGCAAAGCGGTAAGCATTGGTGTACCTGGGCGAAATGGTGAGCATACTAGCTTGTGAAACCAAACTAATCCCGCCTAAAAAAATGGCAAATAATATCCCTTTCATTGTTTTCATACAATTTTTTATTTTTGTTTTAAGTAAAATTTTGGCAATTAAAATCCGCCTGACCGAAATCAGTAATACACGGTTGTAACAGCCGGGCCTGGTTTAGCTTTTTTGCATTGATTGATTCATTTTAAAATTTACTTTCTCGTTTAATTGGGTAAAACTTAAGCTTTGAATAGTCCACAAAATCTAATCTAAATATCTATTATTCAAAACTTCAATACGAATATAATAAAGTAGTTTTCATAAAACCAAGCTTTTCGTTAAAAATAATTGTCATATTTTATATTTGGGATATATATTATCAATAACTTGGTATTATCTTGCTGTTTTTCTGCTATTTACACTTTATATTATTTTTACATTATCCAACGTTCATTAATTACTTCAGGCCTTTTGTTAGAGCATAATCGTATTTCCCATAAGAAAATCATGAATGTTTATTCCTCTTTAAAATACTTCACACAGAATTTATATGTGCCGTTTTTTGATATGAATAATGCTATTTATATATCTTGTATTACATTATACAATTACTGTAATCCCATTGTTCATAAGGTTTCTATGCGTTCTTTTCAGGATGATAATAGACTAAATATTCAACTCTGATTAGCATTTTGCTGCCAACTTATAGCAATAAGAATTACATAACTCAAAACAAATTGATGTTATACTCCAATTAATAAAGGTTTTTGGCAGAGGCGCACTTGAATTATTGAAAGCGCCACTTTAGTTTACGTTTATCCCCCTATTCTGAGATGCCTGACTATAAATATGACACTTTTTCTGTCCTAAACTATTGCTTTTCTCAAAAATTTGTTTCAATTTTGAAAAAGCTACATTTTTGTTTTTTATATCCTTTGTATGACAAAAGTTTATTTTTACGTTTTTTTACTCCTTATATATATAGGAATAAATAATAAAGCATCCGGCCAAAATTTAGATTCGGCCCTAGCTAATAAATTGCCCAATATAAAAAAGGATTCACTCTCCTTGAATTTACCTAAAATTAACAAGCCTGTTCTTCCCTCACTTCCAGATTCGAATGCAGTGCCAAAATTAAAATGGCAAGCGCCGGTGTTTGGCGGGCGCATGGGTTTAGAAGGGTATTACACAACCTTTCAGAATCCCAGGGTACTGAGTGCACCGCAATATTTACGGTTTAATGCAACTCCTACAGTTTCGTGGTATGGTTTGCCTTTTATGGGTGATATTTACCAAACCACAGAAAAAAACACATTATATAATAGCAACCATATCCGGTTTAGATTCGATGCCGAAGCATTTCAACGGAATTTAAAATTGCAATTCCAACATAAATTGCAGGAACAGAAAGCCAAACTTGGAACCGATATCGGACAATTAAATGAATTGGGAAATCTGGATGCCGGACTGGAACAGCAAAAACAAAATTTATTCAGTCAGCAAAATCAATTGCAGCAACAATACCAGAATCAATTGCAGGCTTATAAAAATAAATACGATCCAAACAATATTGAAAATACCTTGCGCGATACAGCAGGTGGAATTCTGAACCAATATAAAGATAGTGCTGGCAATATCATTGAAGGCCAAAAACAAAATGCTACCGAACGCGCCATGCAGGCCAAACAAAAACAAATGGAAAAGGCCAAAGACAGTGCTACCCTGGCCCGGCTGCGCAACGACAGTGCATTAATTGCGGAAAGAATTGCACAAATAGAAAATAAAAAACAGGAATTACAATCCAAAAAAGCCAGGCTCGATAGTGCTTATGCAAAAGATACGGCCCTGGTAAATAAATATACCAAAATGGTAGAAAATCCGCAGGCTTATGCAAAAAGTTGGGCCAAAGAAAACGGATTACCCAAGGCCATGGTTTTAGCCACAAGTGTGAAAGATTTGCAAATCGGAAATGTGCAATTATTTATCCATGATTATTCCATTGCTGGTTCGCCCATGCGCGGTTTCAGCGGTACATTCGGGGTTTCTGAAAAGCCTGATAAAGCGGATATTACCATACTTGCAGGCCGATCCATTCCCAATGATATTTTGCATTATTCGCGTGAAAACAGCAAATACGAACGCAATACTTTTGCCCTCGCCGGTGCATATAAAATCAATGCATGGATGGAAATAAAACCATTTGTACACTTCATGGCCGACAATCAAAAATCCATGACCGCACAGCAAAAAGCGGCATTGCGCAATACAGTGTATGGATTTAATTTAATTACTGAACCCAGAAAAATAATTAAGTTAGATATATCCGCAGCCCAAAGCCGGTATGAGGTTACCAATATGGTAATAAAAAGTACTGTGTATCCCAAAGGCAGTGTTTCATCCATTTCACAAACACAATTATCGCGTTCGGCATATAAAATTATGGGTGAAAAAACATTGGGCAAATTTACCCTCAATGCCAGTACCCAATTTGTAGGGCCCATGTATAAAAATTTGGGAAATCCGTATATGCGCACCAATTTCAGGGAAGTAAAAATGAAACTCGTTTTTAAGGGTTTTCAGGAGCAATTATCACTTACCGGCAGCTATAAATCATTTCGCGACAATCCTTTGTTGATTTCAGAAGTAACCAACAAAATTCAGGGTTATGGATTTGCGGCCCAAACCAAATTCAAAAATAAAAAATTGCCCAATTTCAACGCCTCTATTTCACCGTATGAACAGGGTAATAACCATCCGGATAGTTTATTCAGAATCAACAACCGATTTTCGGTTTATACAGCAGGTATGACCTATAGACTCAATCGTGGTTTTTTTAAATACAATTTAATGGTTTTCGGCACCCAAAGCAATATGCAAATGGGCGATTCACTCAAGGCAATAGTAAAAACAATTACCATAGGACAGGATATAAGTTTGGGGCGCAATTTCAGTTTCGGGCTCACCAATACCATCATGCGCACCTATCCTGGGGTTGATAGCTCCCAGGCCAATATCTATCAACTGAGGGCCTCCTATCGAGTGGGCAAATTTGCAACCCTCACGCTTACCGGCAATTATACCCAATACCTCAACGGGGCATTTCGCAAAGGTGGCAGCCTTATTTTCAGCACCCAACAGGGCAAACACCTCAGGGTTTCATTGCGCAGCGGATACGATCATTACTACCGCCTCTGGGGCCTCAACAACGAGCAGGCTTTATGGGGACTATTAAGGTTAGATTGGATATTGTGATTATTGTAAATTAAATATTCAATTTCCCGTACACATCCGTCTGCGAGGCATCCTGAAACACTACCGTTGCCCCTTCTGTAATGAGCAACTCTTGCCCCTTGGGCACATACACATTGCCATTGATCTTATAAGGGCTGCCGCTTTTTGCCGGGTGCCGGAGATGGCGCCAGCTGAAATGTTAGTATGCGCATAGGAATTAAGAATGAGGAGAGAAGAATAGTTAGAAATGTTTGTTGGGAAATGGGTTAGATAGTTATTGCCTATCTTGGTGCTTATTTGTTAAATTATATCGCTTTTAGAATTTAAGGCAATATAAGAAAGAGTAATGGGTTCAGTAAAGGCTATAAAAAGTTTATTTAGTCACATTTAAATAGGCCTTTATTCACTTGGTTTAGATCAATTGTTTGGAAATATAAATGCTGATACTTTTTCCAAATCACTGTTGCTAATAGTTGTTTGGATTGGAAAATGATAATAGATTACTGAATTAATATTGAGCATTCAAGGTCGAAATATTTGTAAAATATTACAACCGATTATTTATTGCTATTTGAACCATGTGCTAAGTTTCTCATCGTATTCATTTTCATATAAAAAGTGAAGACACTCTTTAATGTAGTTCAAACTTCTACCATCTTTGTAATAGACAACTATCCCCGCTATTTTATCTTTTTCCTTTTTGAATTTTGTTTTAAATATACCTGATTTAACATATATTTTGTTCGTTAGTGTAAAAAATAAACTAAATAAATCTGGATCTTCAAATGCACTTTTGTGCTGATTTACATAAGAATCTAAACTATCTATATTAAAACTGGTTGCATCAACAAATCCTAGCCGATTGCATAAAATATTGGTTAAGGTATCAATAGAAAATTGAAAATAATTGTAATTATAAACCATTCCGAAATCAATTCCATCAACCGCAGTATCGGGTTTTGTCAGTTCCAGTTCCCATTCTTTAAGAATGGAATCATCTGAAAAAATTAAAGCCTTTCCGTTTTCTTCATTCCCGGGAGGCATTGCCAATACCCTTCCATCAGTTAAAAGATACACTTCTGACATGACCAAATCTTCGTATTTATACAATCGTTTCAGAGCAAGGCTGCACTTAAGAGAATCAGCAACCCGAAAGGATAGTGTATCATATTCATTTTTCATTGGCGTTTAATTTAAAGTGGCAAATGTAGTTCTTGTTAAAGTAATAAATAACAAAAATATAAAACCCTTAATATACATAATTTCTTCCCCCTGTTGGTCTTCCTCCCAACCAATTCAATACCCCTCCCGCGGTTTGGTCTTGCCGGTGGAAGGCAGTGCGGCGGACCAACCACTTTGTATCATTAATAATGTCCAATGTCATTCATATATTTAATTTAAACAAACGTAAGTTTATCTATTCGAAAATAGCATTTGTCTCGAATATTTCAAATCCTTTCAGAAAAACATTGGGGATGTTGTAAAATCAAACTCGAAGGGATCGACGCTTGCTACTATCCCAAAACCAAGGTAAATTGCTATTTCACATGTGCTACTAATTCATAATATTAAATTCTTTCTCATCAACCAACTTTGCACTATCCGGATATATTTCCTTTAGCAATTTAAATTCTTCTAAACTTCTAACTAACAGAACATAATCCAAACCCTCTTTATATAAAATATAATATTTTTTATTATGGTCATACGAAGTTAATTTGGCCCAATCTCCACAACCGAAAGAAAAATCTGCTGTATCAAGAATCCCATTTTTTAAATATGCTATCCTTGTGCTCGGTGACCTTGCACCAATAGAAATAAAATATCCTCTTGAACATTTAATTGCACTATCATTGGAATGCTTTTTAAAGTTCTCCAAGTTATTACAATCATGTACATTAATGATGTAAATAAAAATTAAATAAATTAAAATTCCTAAAAATATTCCAAAAATATACTTTTTTGAATATTTCAGGATTTTTGCCTTAGTATTATTTTTACTTTTCATAAAACAATGTAATTCCAATCCCAATGCCTGTATAAGCAGTTCCATTTACAAAGTTATGGACTCCGTTTAACAAATTAATCTGATAATTAGTAGGTTTAATATTAAAATCTAATTTATGAGGTTGGATATTATTTAGTCGATATCCAACAAACTTTCCAATAGTATTTCCAGCAATGTTAGGCAAGGATGATTTTACATCAGTTAAATCTGAATTGACCTTTTTTGTACTTGAGAAAGAGCTAAATTTAATATAGGCAGAACTACCGAATACAATAAGGGCGGCAGAACGAAAGTTTTTTCTTCCCCCGGTTGGTCTTCCTCTCAACCAATCAAATACCTCACCCCTCCTGCCATTAGGTCTTGTGCGCTGGAAAGCAGTGCGGCGGACCAACCGCTTTTTATCCTGTGTAAAGCCTAATTTCATTCCCATATTTAATTCAAAAAAACAGTAAGTTTATTACTTCTAAAATAGCATTTGTCTCGAATATTTCAAAACCTAACAGGAAAACATTGGGGATGCTGTTAAAAACAAACCTGTAGGGGTCGGTCGCGACCGACCCTTACGGGGGTTAATTAAATATCTCATTTTTTATATTTAACTGTAAGGATCAATTCAATATGTTTGGGAGGGGGTTGGGTTTTATGAACCTGACTTAATGTTAGTTCCTGGTTGCGGATTTCAAATCGATACTGCCTTACCCGGTTGTCTTCTTGCACATTTAAAATATTCGCTGAATCAACCCAATACGCCCTTTTTTGTGGCTCTAAATTATGCACAATTTCCATTGTATCCTTGCTGAACCTGATCTGAATAGCAGAATCTGAAAGAAAAGAATTCTTTTTAGAATACCATTTGCCAATCAAATCAGGCTGGATTGGAAAGTGCATTGCACAAATACCCGTAGCAATTATATTCAACAATGCCACTCCAAGAAAAAGTAAAACTTTGGTTTTCATGTCTTCAATTAAATATTATCAATAAAAAATACAAAACAAATATATTACAACTGTTTCAATAATTCAACCTATCCCTGCCGAACCTCAATTAACAGTTGCATTGCTGTTTTGCATTTTTAACCAAATGCAATTCTATCCAAATACCAATTAGGCTCCGTGGCAACTTAACTTCCGAAGGTCTTTATAATTAATTCCATAACTGAATAGCATCAATTACACATTTCCTTGGTATAAAGACGGTATATCGACGATATAAAGTCGCTGGGATTAGCAAACCGCGGGTTATTCAGGTCTAGTACTACATAATCCTGAGTACTTTAAATCCCTGCTTATGTTTTCCTTCGCAATTCCACAAATTTTTTCACCGCTAAGCCATTTCAGGCCAATGCGCTTGCCTTTGTGCAGCAGATATTCTCACTAAAAAAGCATCATTATCCAAAACTTTGGTACTATTTTTGCGCACTGAAGCACGACAGCCCTTATGAAACCCTTTTCCGTAAAAACTTTCGTTTCCGCCCTGCTGTTGATTCTGGCAATTTTCAGTCCCAGGCAATCTGCCGGGTCTGTGCATTCTGTATTAACCATTGCCAACTGCCCCTGCCACTTTCATTCACACCTTACCGAAGGCAAATCCACCGTTCCTGTATTGCTTTTCTTCGCCGAAGAAAACAACAACAACGAAGACGATGAAACCTGCGCCAAAAAAGTGTGTGCAAAGATTCTGCACGGAGCCGGTTTGCAGCCAGAAACACAACTCACCTACCTCTATAAAGCATGGGGTAGCCGCAATTTAACCCCTTCAAACACCCCGATTTTCATTCGGAACGGTGTTTTTCGTATTTAAAAACGCATTCATTTTTATCCATTTTCCGCATTACAGCTTACTCTGCCTGTAATGTTAGGAAACCCATGCCCATACTCAATGATTTGTGGCACTGGCATCCCTGTGTTCAGTAAATATTACTGCACCAAATAGCAGAGAAAATCACCCCTTTTTACACTCAAAATAAAAATGAAAAAAAGCACCCTAATTGTGGCCATTTCTGCTGCACTGTTCAGCACAGCTTGCCACTCAAAAAAAGATGAATTAAACAACGAAAAAACAAAATTCGTTGTCACCAGTCCGGTGGTAAAAGACACCACCATTCTGCAACAATATGTTTGCCAGATAAAATCCATCCAACACATTGAACTCCGTGCCCTGGAAAGGGGATACCTGCAGGAAATTTATGTGGATGAAGGGCAATCGGTAAAAAAAGGCCAACGCATGTTTAAAATTATGCCCATGGTGTATCAGGCCGAATTTGAAAAAGCTGAAGCCGAAGCCAATTACGCATTAATTGAATATAAAAACACCAAAGCCCTGGCCGATAGCAATGTGGTATCACCCAATGAATTATCACTGGCAAAAGCCCGCTACGACAAGGCCCGCGCCGAAATGCAATTGGCCCGCACCCACCTGCAGTTTACCGATATCAGCGCACCATTCGACGGTATTATGGATCACTTTTATGCCCGAAAAGGCAGCCTGATTGATGAGGGAGATTTGCTTACCACCATTTCGGATAACAGCAAAATGTGGGTTTATTTTAATGTGCCCGAAGCGGTGTATTTAAATCACAAATTGCGTTCAAACCGAGACAGCGCAATTAAAGTAACCCTGCTGATGGCCAACCAGGAAGTTTTTCCCTATCCGGGTTTTGTAAAAACCATTGAAGCTGATTTTAACAATGAAACCGGAAATATTGATTTCCGCGCCACATTTCCAAACCCCGAGGGCCTGCTGCGACATGGTGAAACCGGCAATATTCAAATGCCTGTGATACTAAAAAATGCAGTAATTATTCCGCAAAAAGCCACATTTGAAGTGCTGGAAAAGAAATACATTTTTGTGGTGGATGCCAACAATGTAGTACACCAGCGCGAGATAAGCATAGCAGCCGAAATGCCAGATTTGTATGTAATTAAATCGGGATTAAAACCCAACGAAAAAATACTGCTGGAAGGGTTGAGAAAAGTGGCTGATAATGAGAAAATCAGCTTTGAATATAAAGACCCCAAAACCGCCATGGGCGAGCTAAAAGTGTATGTTGAATAATTCATAAAAAACAGCATTATGTTTAGCAAATTTATTAAAAGGCCGGTACTTGCCATTGTGCTATCGGTTGTAATAGTTTTTATGGGTGTATTATCCATCAAAACATTGCCCACTTCCCAATTTCCTGAGATTGCCCCACCGATGGTAATGGTTACAGCCTCGTACCCTGGTGCCAGTGCCAAAACCCTCATTGAATCGGTAATTATACCACTGGAACAATCCATCAACGGAGCCTGGGGCATGCGCTATATGACCTCGGATGCGACCAGTGCAGGTGAGGCCAATATTCAAATTGTTTTTAACCCCGGTACCGACCCCAATCAAGCCCTGGTGCAGATTTCAAACCGGGTGGAACAGGTGCGCAACCGACTGCCGGATTTGGTGCAGCGTGAGGGTGTTATTATCACTCCCATTATGCCAAGTATGCTGATGTATGTAAACCTGTATAGCAAAGACAAGGATGCCAATATGAAATTCCTTTTCAATTATGCAGGTGTAAATATGATTCCGGAATTGCAGCGTATCAAAGGCATAGGCCAGGCAAGGATTTTGGGGAGCCGTCAATATGCCATGCGCATTTGGTTGAATCCGGATAGAATGCGTGCCTATAAAATTTCGCCCGATGAAGTTATGCAGGCCATGAGTGAACAAAGCATCATCGGGAAACCCGGCAGGATAGGCCGTGGCGACGGAAACCGGTCAGAAGCTTTGGAATATGTTTTGGCCTATAGCGACCGTTTCAGCGATGCAAAACAATACGAAAATATCATTGTGAAAGCCACACCCAAAGGCGAAATCCTTAGATTAAAAGACATTGCCAAAGTAGATTTAGGCAGCGAATATTATGATATTTATTCAAACCTGAATGAACACCCATCCGCAGCCATAGTGCTTAAACAAACCTATGGCAGCAATGCAAGTGAAGTAATTGAAAATGTAAAACTCAAACTCGATGAATTAAAAAAATCATTTCCACCCGGCATGGATTATGAAATTAGTTATGATGTTTCAAAATTCCTGGATGCCTCTACCGAAAATGTATTACACACTTTGCGCGATGCATTTTTTCTGGTTGCATTGGTGGTATTTATTTTTCTCGGCGATTGGAGATCTACACTGATTCCAACCTTGGCGGTGCCAATTTCACTTATTGGGGCCTTTATTTTTATGCAGGTATTTGGGCTTACCATCAATATGATTACGCTGTTTGCATTGGTACTTGCAATTGGAATTGTAGTAGACGATGCGATTGTAGTTGTAGAGGCTGTGCATGCCAAGATGGAGAAGGCCAATCTTTCGCCATTTCAGGCCGTAAAAAGTGTATTGGGTGAAATTAGCGGCGCCGTAATTGCCATTACTTTATTAATGACCGCGGTATTTATTCCGGTGGCATTTATGTCGGGACCGGTGGGTGTTTTTTACCGGCAATTTTCCATTACCATGGCCAGCTCCATTGTGCTCTCAGGCTTGGTGGCACTTACACTTACGCCGGTTTTATGTGCCATGATTTTGAAAAATAATCACGGAAAACCACCACGCAAAAATTGGTTAAACCGATTTCTGAATTCATTTAATGTTCTATTTGATAAACTCACCGGAAAATACGTTTATTTATTGCGCAAAATTGCACATAGAAAATGGGTTACTGCCGGTTTTTGGGTGGTTTTTGTAGGCGGAATTATTTTTGTTTTAACCCTGCTTCCATCCGGATTTATTCCCAGCGAAGACCAGGGCATGGTATACGCCATTATCCAAACCCCGCCGGGTTCTACGCTTGAACGTACCAACGATATTTCTCAAAAATTACAGAAATTAATTCTCGAAAAAGTAGAGGGTGTAAAATCCGTTTCATCCATTGCAGGCTACGAGGTATTGACTGAGGGAAGGGGCTCCAATGCGGGAACCTGCCTGATTAATCTAAAACCCTGGAACGAAAGAAAACATACCGTACCCGAAATAATCTACGAATTGGAAGAAAAAGCCAAAGAAATTCCCGGTGCCAATATCGAATTTTTCGATCCGCCTGCGGTGCCGGGTTATGGCGCTGCCGGTGGTTTTGCGTTGCAGTTGTTGGATAAAACAAACACCGGTGATTACAACCAGTTGGAAAAAGTAAAAACCGAATTTATGGATGCATTAAGTAAACGCAAAGAATTAAGCGGATTGTTTACTTTTTTTAGCGCCAATTATCCCCAGTACGAAATTGAAATCGACAATCAGCTGGCCATGCAAAAGGGCGTATCCATTGGCAATGCCATGAATACACTTTCCATTTTTGTGGGTAGTACATACGAATTGGGTTTCATTAAATTTCAACGTTTTTTTAAAGTATTTGTACAGGCATCACCCGAGTTTCGCCGCCTCCCTTCGGATGTGATGAACTTATATGTAAAAAATAATCAGGGAGAAATGGTGCCTTTTTCCGCATTCATGCGCATAAAAAAGAAACAAGGTGCCAATGAAATTAACAGGTACAACATGTACAACACTGCCGCAATCAGGGGTGCACCAGCCAAAGGATACAGCAGCGGCGAAGCAATAAAAGCAGTGCAGCAGGTGGCGGCGGCAACCTTGCCCCACGGATTTGATATCGACTGGGCGGCCCTGTCGTATGACGAGGTGCGCCGCGGCAATGAAGCGTTAATTATTTTCCTCATTGTACTGGCATTTGTATATTTTGTACTGGCCGCACAATACGAAAGTTTTATACTGCCTTTTGCTGTAGTATTATCACTTCCAGCAGGTGTTTTTGGTTCGTTTATGATGCTTAAAATTATGGGCCTTGCAAACGACATTTATGCCCAGGTAGGCTTAGTGATGCTGGTAGGATTACTGGGTAAAAATGCTGTATTAATTGTAGAATTTGCCGTGCAAAAACACAAAGAAGGGGCCAGTGTTTTAGAAGCCGCCATAGAAGGGGCCAAGGTACGTTTTCGCCCGATTTTAATGACCTCGTTTGCCTTTATTGCCGGCTTGTTGCCCCTTGTTTTTGCGCATGGAGCCGGGGCCATTGGCAATCGCACTATCGGAACATCGGCCCTGGGGGGTATGCTGTTTGGTACCATTTTCGGGGTGATAATTGTACCCGGTTTGTACTACATTTTTGGTCGCATTGCCGAAGGCCGACAATTGATCAAAGACGAAGAAGAGAGCTCATTAACGGAAGATTTTGTGCATAAAATCGACGCATTCCCACAAGATAAAACCGAATACGATTATGAATAATAAAAATATATTTTTCAGGTATTTTATGCCTGTTGCCATCATGGGTTTTGCCGCTTGCAATATTCAGGTAAAAGGACTGAAAGAAGCCAATAAAAATACCCCGGGAAGCTATTACAACCCCATTGCAAATGCCGATTCGGCCTACAATCCGTTCGATACCCTATGCTCGGGAAATATAAAATGGAAACAGTTTTATACCGATACATTTCTCAGCCAATTGATTGATACGGCCCTGGTAAATAACCAGGAATTAAATATCATTCAGCAGGAGATTCTGGTCCGTAAAAACGAAATCCGGGTGCGCAAAGGAGAATACCTTCCATTTGTGGGAGTAGGCGGTGCAGCAGGTGCAGAAAAAACAGCCCGCTATACCCGAAATGGTGCGATGGAAGCCAATACCCAAATAAAACCCGGGCAAAATTTCCCCGATCCATTGCCCGATTTTGTGGGTGGCTTTACAGCCTCCTGGGAAATTGATATCTGGAATAAACTACACAACGCCAAGAAAAGTGCCATACATCGCTATCTCGCTTCTGTAGAAGGCAAGAACTTTGTAGTAACCCAGCTGGTAGCTGAAATCAGCAACTCGTATTACGAATTAATTGCCCTGGATAACCAGGAGGATATTTTGCAAAAAAACATTGATATTTTAACCAATGCCCTGGACATTGTTAAACAGCAAAAATCTGCGGCACGGGTAACGGAACTGGCCGTTAAAAAGTTTGAAGCTGAATTATTAAAAAATAAAAGCAGCATTTATTATGTGAAACAAAAAATACGGGAAACCGAAAATCACATTAACTTTTTAACCGGTCGTTTTCCCCAGCCCATAAAGCGAAATTCGAGTTTGTTTACTGCATTTACGCCTCCCGTAATTCATGCCGGATTGCCATCAAAAATGCTTTTAAATCGCCCTGACATTAGGCAAGCCGAGCAGGAAATGGCAGCCGCCAAGCTGGATGTAAATGTAGCCCGTGCCAATTTCTATCCTTCGCTGCGCATAACCGCTGCAACCGGAACCCAGGCATTTAATCCGGCATTGCTGGCTTCTCCACAATCCATTCTGTTTATGTTTGCCGGAGACCTTGCAGCCCCGCTGATTAACAAAAATGCTTTAAAAGCCCGTTTGGGAAATGCCAATGCCATGCAGGTACAATCGGTGTATATGTATGAAAAAAATATTCTAAACGCGTTCGTAGAAGTATCCAACCAGGTTTCCAATATCAGCAATCTGCAAAACAGTTATGATATGAAATCCCAACAGGTAAAAGCCCTTACTGAATCCATTTCCATTTCATACAATTTATTCCGTTCGGCCCGCGCCGATTACATGGAGGTTTTAATGACCCAGCGCGATGGGTTAGAAGCCAAACTGGAATTAATTGAAACCAAAAAACAACAGCTCTTAGCCGGGGTAAATATGTACAAAGCCCTGGGAGGTGGCTGGAAGTAATTCTCTCCTGATTCAAAATTGAAGAAAGCGGTGCGCCTGAAAACGTGCCGCTTTTTTATTTACCTTTCAACTCCCCAACGAATAAATAAGTAAATTGCGAATATGAAATCTGCGAGCTTACTAATAATTGCACTTTTTACTTTACTCAGTGCCAAAGCCAATATGGCCTATATGGGTCCCAAAGATGCGCATGTAAGCGGACAAATGCCCATGCCGAGGGTTCGCATTGTACATGAATTACTCACGGCAGATATGCGTCATCTGCCAGCTGGCAAGGTAAACGTTTTTGCCGATTACCAATTGCAGTGTACCACAACCGGAGGCAAAATCAGATTTTTGTTTGTGGCCAGCAGCGAAATGCCGGTGAACCCTGAAATTATTCTGGATGGACAAGTTATTAAAAGCACGCCCAAAATTTCGGATTACCGCCCCGGTCTTTCAAGCGATGCCACTGCCGCCCAGCGCGATTCGCAATCCCAAATGATTGGATATGATTTGTTGCAGGAAGAATTTCACTACCAGCATTTGTTGGATCAATTGTTTGAATTTGATGTAGAACTAAGCGAAGGCATGCACCGGCTAAAAATTGGGTATGAGTGCAGTCCCACCGGCTACGAGAAAGGCAATTTGAGGTATACCAGCTTCCCTTATTTTTTGGGCAACAATAAAACCCGCGATTTATACGACAGTATTTTTATTAAAATTTTATTGCCCGAAGGTGTTGAATATGAAACCAATTTTGATGTGAAATACGACCATGGCACGCTGCTTTCGGGCAATATGGCCGGATTCAAAAAATCGCATATTATGGTAAGCATTTTTAAAAATCTGGAACCCGAATTAGCCGCGGGTTACAACCGATTCTTGTATATACAAATATTTATTTGGACCATACTTGTATGTACAACTATTTGGTATCTAAACAGGCGAAAAACAAGAAAAAAGAAGTTCATAGTTTCATTGCTATGGGTAATTCCCATTGCCATATTGGTGCCCACCGCCTTTGTGATTGGTGAACAAAATTATTTTAACCATTATCGTGAATTATACGGAGCATTTTTAGAAGGCAGCTTTGGTAAAGGGTATTATTTATTTCTGGTTTTTCCCGTACTTGCCATCATAGCTTCCATTTCATGGCTGGCTTTTGCCCTCATTTATCACTACCTCATTTGCGGCCGTAAATGGGATCCGATGCGGATTTTTTTAAGGTTTAAGGTTTAACGAACAGCCAGACAGCCATTCCCTATTCCCCATTCCCTATTCCCTAAAAGGCTGTTAATACTGGCTGTTATACTGGCTGTTAATCCGCCCATGCAATGAGGCGGCGGCTGTTAATACTGTCAACTGTAAACTGTCAACTATAAACTAAACTCTTCACTCCCAACTCTAAACTCTAAACTATCTTTGCTGTCTTGTTCACCAAACCCCTCCTCCACTCCCATTGCCTGCAAATTGTGCAGGACAAATGTTTGTATATACAACAATCCATTGCCGATGCGCAGGCTGCCAGTAATAACGACACCAAAAGCAGCATGGGAGATAAATACGAAACCACCCGCGAAATGATGCAGATTGAAATTAACAAGTTGGGGCAACAACTGGCCGATATGCAACAAATTTTATTGGCCCTTAAAATTCTGGATCCCAACAAAACCTGCGAACAAGCCGAACCCGGTGCTATCGTAATTACCGAAAAAATAAATTTTTACCTGGCTGCGGGTATCGGAAAAATTGAATTCGACAACACCCAATTTATGGTGGTTTCGCCAGCTTCACCCATTGGCAAACAAATGCTGCATACCAAAGCGGGTGGAAGTTTTAGTGTGAATGGGGTGCTTTACGAATTGATTAGTATATATTAGGATAAATAAATTATTAAAATATCTCCGCCTGAAATGAAAATTACTTTTTATTCGTCTGTTTTTCTATCAAATAAATGCAACTGCTTTGTATTTCCATCATCATCAACACCTTCAATTCTGATTTCAATACCCTTTTCCTTATATTCAATCAAAATTGAATTTACAATTGATTTTTTTGTTAAATATCTAAATTCTTTAGTGTGGTGATTTATGTTGTTAATATAAGGTAAATTAAACTTACTAACCTCTGACAATGACCTGAAGTTGTGAATTTCTCCTTTACTAAATAAATTAATCTTGGGTCTCAATTTAAATTTAGTTGCTTTAGAAAATTGATTTTGAAATAAATCACGCTTTTCACTTATTAATGGGAAAAGTGAATTCTCCTTTGTTGCAACAAGTACAACTCCCTCTTCAAACCCTCCTCTTTTCTCACGTTTAGTTTTTGCTATTTTTTCTATTTCAGTAAAGTCAATTCCAAACGCTTTACAGCAACTCAATACAACCTCCAAGATATCAGCCAATTCCTCAATTGCAGCGTCATTATCCTTGCTCCAATAAAATTCCATTGCTTCTTCTACTGCTTTCTCCTTTAATAAAATAAGCAACTCTGAAGCCGAAACTTTCATTGATATTACTGTTTCATCCTTTTTTTCTATAAGAACTGGAATTTTATCTCTTACCAACTTATAAAACTCCACCATATCATTATCTACGTCAAATGGATTGATACTTCTCACCCTTACCCCTTGAGATTTAAATACATAATATGGATGTGACAAAACACTACCTTCTAAATCTACTAAAATATTATTTTCAAAACAAAATTTCGCAATTCTTTCAATAAATTCTTTATCACGGTTTAATACCGAATCTAATTTAATTAGCAGTTTGGTTTTTTGATGTTTGAAATTTTCAATTTCGCCAGATAAACTTTCAAAGTCAGAATTATTTTTGATAATAAATCTTTTTTCACTAAAAACAACATCTGTAAAACTCTGTGCATTATCTGGAAGATCCTCAGTAGTATAATACCAAGGCAAAATCTCCGGGTATTTTTTTGATTCATTAATAAAAAACATAACTGTCACTGGCTTATTTAAAGCATCTGCAATTCTTTGAGTATAATTGGCTATTTCCAAAACTTGATTTTCGGTTAATGATGACTTCCAATCATAATTAATACCTGCTTTCTTTGAATACCAGTTTCCGGACTTATCTATATCAATATAGCAATCCTTGCATCTAAGTTTTCTTTTTATTCTATTTTCTAAAAGTCCTACATTAAACGAATCATGTGCATGAAAATACAATCCTTCTACAATTCCCCATGTCGAATCAATTCTCACTTTATTCAGGTTCGGCTTTGCAAAGCTCAATGCTCCAGATTTCGAACTAATAAATCTGTGGAAAATAAAACAATATTCACCAATTTTAATATTGTCTTTAGCGAATTTGCGAACAGTACTAACAAGAAATTCTTTAATATCCTTTAAAGAATGAAGTGTTTCCGTTCTGGGAAGCAATGTTACTACTTTTGATTTAATATCGGTTCTTATTATAACCGGCTCTTGAATAATTTTTTTAATATCTGATATTAAAGCTACATCAAATTTTCCAGTTCCAATTTCACTAAGTATCTGTTCATTTTCTAATATATATACTTCCCAATATGGAAGATTCTCTTTCATAAAAGTATTTATACAATCTATTTTATGCCATTTGTTTAATGTAGTTTTAACGGTTTCAAAGACCTCCAAATCAAACTCTGAATCTAGGCTCTTTTTCAGGTAACTTGCAGACCATTCACCTCCTGGCTTGCTTCCTTTAAAACTAAATATTTGTTCATCCATTTGAACGATCCAAAAATTCTTTCCATCCCATAACCATTCGACATGAAATCTAGAATTGAAAGACCCCAACCAAGATGCATATTTTTTAATACTTTCCCTTAATGTGCGTGTGTTTAAACAACTACTTATAGATAAATCAAGAATGTTAGAAGTTTGGTTAATTCGAATATTTGAATTCTCAATTACTCCATCTTTGACAAATTCCTGCTCTATTAGCCAAATTTTTTTGTTTTTATCAATTCTTCTTTCATTGCTTAAATGTCCATTGATTATTGGTTTACAATATATTTGAATAATAATTGCAATGCTCTTGCAATCATTTTCTTTTGCGTATGCAATAACCTTTGAGATTTTTGTTTTTAAGTCATTATAATCACATTTACACTTTTCACTTAAATACTTACCTCTTAGTTCTATATCCTCATCAATTGCAGAAGATCTAACAATTAATTCCTTGACACCTTGATCTTTGAATAGTTTAAATACATATGATACCGCATCGTTCATCGAATTTGAAAATTGGCTGTTATTCTCATTCCAATCGTCATAGAATTGGTTTCCGATTACAGTAAATTTTGGTGTTAATAATCCATTGTTAATGAGTCCAATAGCCTTTGTTCCGCATTGTAGTAGATTCGGATCACTTTTTAATAAAGGTAGATACTTTGATATAATTTCAGGTTTCAAAATCATTAATACTATCGATTTATATACCTTAAGTCTTAGTTGGATTACTTTTCTCTGTAGCTCCAAATAACGCATTTGCTAATTCCGTCAATTTGCCAACGGCGGAATCAGAAAAATATCCCGATAAGAATGATAATCCAAACACTGAACTCTGACTACATAAAGCATCTCTAGAAAAGATTGTTAATATACCAGAAGAAATTAATACAATAATTACAAATGAGAACCCCCCTGAAATATGCGGAGTAAAAATTCGCCACATGCGGCGGTCTTCATTCCAAGTAAACTTTGCAACTGTATGGTATAACCATTTGATACCAAAAATTGTCCCACCAAATGTCCCGCCTAACCAAGAAATTGCGTATTTACATGTAGTAGTATCAATGACCAGACTATTCATGAAATTGTTGTGAATAAAAAAAATTAAAATTGGTACAATAAAAAACAATATTCCCAAATATAATGCTTCAAAATGAATTTTCTTTAGCGCAGGTTTCTCATACCTTGACTTCCAGTCCCCTATTTTCCTTCCATCAGTTGGGGCACTTGGAGCAAATCCATTTTGATCATTTGTCATATTTAAATAGCTTTCTTAATCCTAATAATTGTATTTTTTATATTTTCGTTAAAAGGATATATTCTCCAATCAAACTTTTCACTCTGATTCAAGTATTTTGCTATTACTTTTCTAAATAATTGGCTAGGAATAGTATCCCCAAATGCAACTTTTAATTCTCCACTATCATTTAGATATAATAGGTAGTCCTTTAAATTGAATTTAGGATTCTTAGCTATATCCAAAATTGAAACTAAAGATTGCCAGTCATATTTAATTTGAAATAATTCATTAAGACCTTTAATTAGGTCAAATTGGAAAGGCAAAATATGTAGGTGTGCATAATCAACTGTGCAGCCAACTTCTGAATAGATATCTTTTGCCCCGTGCTCAAAACAAATAACAGACGAATTATATTGGTTGCTTATTAATTTCCGTGTATTATCGACCAGATTTTCAAATTCAACTTTATGACTCTCTGGCAAGCTGGCTAAGTTGATGTAATGATCCTTTGGTATTAATAGCATCCAACCTTCGACCATTGCGCCCAACGTTGGAATAACACGGAAGTTTTCACTTTCCAATATTGTAGTATTAAACTCCTTATCAAGAAAAAAATTTCTCATTACTCAGTTATTGTATGACAAATTAACAAAATATTTCAGTAGGATTCAAGAATTATCGTTAAACCTTCTATTAAATTTATAATCGAACTTACCACTCCAACAAATCCTGCAATACCTGCAAGGTTTTGTCGGCATTGGGCAGCATTTCGGCTTCTAAGCCCATGTTTAAGGGTATGGCAGGTAAATTGGCGCTGCCCAGGGTTTGCACCGGCGCATCGAGGTATTTGAAACACTCTTTGCTTATGCGGCCCGCTATGGCTTCGGCAAATGAATTGTGCAGGGTTTCTTCGGTTAATACCAGCACTTTTCCATGGCGTTTGGCCGCTGCATAAATGGCTTCATCGTCGCAAGGATTCAGGGTGCGTAAATCCAGAATTTCTACCTGTCCGGGTAATTTTTTGGATGCACTCAATGCCCAGTAAACACCCATTCCATAAGTAATTACGGCTACCGATTCGCCCATTGCCATTTTTTCGGCACTGGCTTCCTGCACTATCCGCGCTTTGCCTAATGGAATTACATAATCCTCATCGGGTTCGGGGGTTTTAGCCGTTTCGGTGCCCGGCATTTTGCTCCAGTAAATACCCTTATGCTCAAATACCACCACCGGATTGGGATCGTAAAAAGCTGCTTTCAGCAAGCCTTTCATATCGGCCGCTGTACTTGGGTAAATCACTTTTATTCCCTTAATCTGCAATATGCTGCTTTCAACAGTACCGCTGTGGTAGGGTCCACCACCGCCATAAGCCCCTGTGGGAACCCGAATTACCGAGGCAATAGGGTACTTACCCATGGTGAGGTAGCAACTTTTGCTCAGCTCCACCACCAATTGGTTTACACCGGTCCAGATATAATCGGCAAACTGAATTTCTACAATGGGCTTACATCCCACCGCACTCATGCCCTGGGTGCTGCCCACAATATAGGCTTCCTGAATGGGCGTATTAAATACCCGTCCTTTGCCATATTTCTGGGCCAAAGTAGCGGCTTCGCGGAAAACCCCACCCAGCCTTATGCCCACATCCTGCCCGTATAGCAGGGCTTCGGGGTGTTTTCTCAATATTTCATCTACGGCAAACAAAGCGGCATCCACCATCATAATGGGCTCCTTGCCTTCAGGGGCACGTACACCTTTCTCTTCGGTAATGGGGGTGGGCGCAAACTCGTGCAGATACAAACTTTCGGGAGTTGGATCGGCTGCATTTTTGGCCCTTTCAAACGACTCTAAGGCAAATGCATCGGCCTTATCCTGCATGGCTTGCAGGCTTTCTTCGGTTTCAGCCAAATCCAGCAACAATTTTTTCATGCGCGGAAATGGATCATTCTTCTCGTGCTCGGCCATATCATCGCGGTACCACTCGCTTCTAACTCCACTTGTATGGTGGCCCAGCAAAGGCACTTTTACATGCACCAGCATGGGCGAACGATTTTCGCGCACAAACCGGATGGCTTTTTCCATATCCTCGTAGCACTGCACAAAATCCGACCCGTTAATACGCATTCGGCGCATACCCTTAAAACCTGCGGCATAGTCAAACGCATCCATGGCGCGCATTTCATCGCCACTGGCCGATATGCCCCAGTTATTGTCCTGTACCAGATAAAGTATAGGCAAATCATGCAACACCGCCATTTGAAATGCCTCTGCCACCTCGCCTTCGGTAACACTGCCATCACCGAAAGAACAAAGTACAATAGGTTTTTCGGCACTGGTGAGCAGGCCTTGCGCTTCCTGGTATTTTAAACCATGCGCTGCGCCTGTGGCGGGTATAGCCTGCATGCCGGTAGCACTACTCTGGTGCGGCATTTTGGGCATGTCGGGCCTGTTGAGCGATGGATGAGAATAGTAGGTGCGGCCCCCGCTAAACGGATCATCGGCCTTGGCCAACAATTGCAGCATCAGCTCGTAAGGTTGCATACCCATGCCCAGCAGCATGCTTTCATCGCGGTAATACGGGTACGCTACATCAATGTTTTTAAGCAAAAAACCGGTGGCCAGCTGTATAGCCTCGTGCCCTTTGGAGGTGCTGTGCACATACTTGGTAATAGGGCGGTTTTCTTCATATATACGGGCCATTGCGCGGGCTGTACACATCAGGTCCCAGGCGCGCAGCAGTGTTTCTTTTCCTGTCATTGAATCATTTGCCTGTTTACGCACAGGCGGTGCAAAAGTACAGGATTCGGCACTTTTTTATTGTGATTGTGCTACAAGTTCTAAGCAATTAATGGTAAAAACCAATTTCCGCTGTTCAATAAACAACCATTTTTTGAAAAAAGAAACCGTTCATTAAAATACATGATTAAGGTATTTGGAATGGCCATCATTTTTTGCCATAAGCATTACGTAGAATTGATTTCCTTTTTTTACCAAATTGGATTCTTTTAACAGCCTGCATAAAGGTAATGTTAACGGCATAACAAAGAATATATACTTGCACTTCGAAGGCTGTTAAATATGATATTTAAACCTTATATAAACCTTATTTCTTCGATATAAAGCCAATGGTTGTTTTTTACTTTATTGCAATCTAAGTACACCATTTACAACAATGTTGCATGGATTTTCGTAGCATTCGGGTAAAATTTTCTGCAATGGATGCAATTATTAATCTTTTACCTGAAACTACACGCTGCACAAGGCTTAAACAAATATACAAAACAGTATTGAAATTACATTCATAATCAGAAATTACAAGAATATTTATTTCATAAAAACAACCAAAATAAAGTATACTTGCATTTATGCTAGGCTGGATAACACGATTTTTGCTATACATACTGGGGCTAATAGGCATTGCCTGCCTGGCCTTATGGATCTTTGGATATAGTTACCTTTTTAGGGGAGTAAGACTCAGTTATTTGAAAGGTTATACCTCGGCCAATATCTATGATGGCAAAGATTTCGACACGCGCAAAGTTCAGCGTGGCAATAAAGTTTCGGCCCTGCCTAAGGCTTTTATGTTTAACCAGATTGCTTTGTCGGATTCCCTGAATAAAATGCTGGAACTAACAGGTTCAACCTCTTTTATGATTGTAAAAAACGACAGCATTGTGTATGAAAAATATTTTTCAGAACATACCGAAACCTCGCGCAGCAACAGTTTTTCAATGGCAAAAACCATTACCACTTTGATGGTGGAAATGGCCATAGAGGAAGGTAAAATTCCGGGCTGGGAAACCCCTGTAAAAAAATACCTGCCCTGGCTGCAGGGGCCATACGCCGATGCACTTACCCTGCGCAATTTGAGCAATATGACGGCAGGCCTGGATTGGTCGGAAAACTATTACAACCCCTTTGGCATTACCGCCGAAGCCTACTATGGTTACAATATCGAAAAAACCATGCACCGCGTAAAAGTGGTAGACAAACCCGGACAAAAATTTGTGTACCAAAGTGGCGCCACCCAGCTGCTAGGGCTGTGTTTGCGCGCAGCTACCGGTAAAAACCTGTCTGATTATGCGTCGGAAAAACTATGGCAACCCCTGGGCGCCGAAGCCGATGCCACCTGGCATACCGACGATAAAAACGGCACGGAACTAAATTATTGCTGCTTTAATGCCGTTACCCGCGATTTTGCCCGCCTCGGACAAATTATTCTGCATAATGGAAGCTGGAATGGGCACAAGTTTGTGGATAGCGCTTTTGTAGCAACCATGCGCAAAATGGTGCACGACTCATCTTACGGTCAAAGCCTATGGCTGGGCCATACGGGCAATGTGAAGTGGTGCCTTTTTCAGGGTACCCTGGGTCAGTACATTATTGTAATTCCTGAAAAAAACATCCTAATTATCCGTACAGGAAATCATCAGAAAAAGGGCAAACGCCGGCTCGCAGACTGCATCTATACCTATGCAGAAGAGGTTTTAAAAAACCCAGCTCTAAGATAGTTGTAGTAATAATGTTAGTGATTGAAAACCCCTATATTGCAAAACTTTTTTGCCAATGAAAAGACTGTTACCACTCCTTCTATCCCTGATTTTATTTACCTCAGCAGCTGCACAAAACATTGTGGGGCGTGTAATTGAAAGCGAAACTGGCAAGGGTATCGATTCAGCCATCATTAAAAACCTGGTTACTGGCCAAAGTGTAATTTCTGACCAAACAGGAAGTTTTACAATTGCGGCTTCAGCAGGCAATGAAATTACCATCCAGGCCAAAGGATTTTTTACCAAAGAAATAAAACTTCCCACAGGATTAAATGGCATAGAATGGGTGTTGAAACTTGAACCCGAAACCAAGAAAATTGGCAATATTGTAATTACCCATGACCGATTAAAAGAAAAACTGCGCGAAAGTCCGGTTACGGTAGAAAGCCAAACGGCACAAACCATTAAACAAACCCCCGCATCGGATTTTTATGAAGGTTTGGGTCACTTGCGCGGCGTAGACGTTACGGCAGCCAGTATGGGTTTTAGAATTATTAATACCCGCGGATTTAATAGTACCAGTCCGGTGCGCAGTTTGCAACTCATAGATGGAGTAGACAACCAGGCTCCCGGTTTAAATTTTTCGCTTGGAAACTTTTTAGGAGCCAGCGAATTGGATGTGCAAACTACCGAAATAATTGTGGGTGCTAGTAGCGCTTATTATGGTCCAAATGCTTTTAATGGTGTAATTAAAATGACCACCAAAAGCCCTTGGACAGATACCGGATTATCGGCTCAAATAAAAGTGGGTGAACGCCAAATGGCCCAATTAATGGTGCGCTATGCGCAGAAATTTAAAAACAAAAAAAACCGCGACATTTTTGCCTATAAAGTGAGCCTCAGTTATATGCGCGCATACGATTGGGTAGCCAACAATATGGACCCCACTTTAGACAGTAAATTCGGAGCCTATAACCCAGGTGGATACGATGCTGTAAACCGATATGGAGATGAAGTTTTCGGAACTGCTACCAGCGATCAGGTTACCAAAAACAGCAAATTTACCGACCCGGGTTTAGGGGCCTTTTATCGCGACGGATATACAGAAAAAGACCTGGTAAATTATAATACCCGTAATTTAAAAACCAACGCAGTACTGGCATATAAAATTAATAGCAAAAATGAATTGCAATACGGTTTCAACTTTGGTACAGGAACCACCGTGTACCAGGGTGATAACCGCTATAGTTTAAATGGCATTTTGTTTTTTCAAAACCGCATTGAGTTAATAGGCCAAAAAGGGCATTTGCGTTTTTATGCAACCAACGAAAACGCAGGCAATACCTATGATGCAGTGCTAACGGCATTTTTAATGCAGGACGATGCAAAACGGGGTGAATTCTGGTATTCCGATTATCAGAATTATTGGAGTGCCTATGTATCAAACAGGGTAAAAAAATTACCCGGTTATGCTGCACTTGGATATCCGATTGTTGGATTTCCGGGATACAATCCCAATTATTTTGAAGACCAACAAAAATTGCTGGAAAAATACCGCGACAGTATTGTGAAATGGCATGCTGAAACCCGCGCCATTGCAAATTCTGCCAAAGATTACCAGGGCAACCCCAGGGTAGATACAACCTACCAAAAATTAATTCCGGGTACCGAAGAATTTAACCGTAGAAAAGATGAAATAACCAGCCGGTATAGTTATAGCCGGGATGGCTCGCTTACGGGCAGTCGTTTCTTCGACAAATCGGCCATGTATCATGCCACCGGTGAACGCCGATTCAGCATAAAAAGTTACAATTTTACCACTGGTTTCAGCGCCCGCATGTACCGCCCTTATTCACAGGGTACCATTTTTCTGGACACCGGAAATACCCGAATTACCAACAAAGAGGCCGGCATTTATGCAGGGGTAGACCGCAGGGTAATGAAAAATAAATTAAAAATAAATATCACCACACGGATTGATAAAAATCAGAATTTTAATTTTTTATTTTCCCCCGCTGCCTCGCTTATTTATTCAAAAAATAAAACCAGTACCTGGCGCATGAGTTTTTCTTCGGCCATCCGCAATCCTACACTGCAAGACCAATACCTTTATTACAATGTAGGAAGGGCCATTCTTTTGGGCAATATAAATGGTGTAAAAAATGTATACGAAACCCAGGATTTTATAAATTATATTAATACAAGAAATAGGGATACATTAAAGAAAATAAATATAGATCCCATTAAGCCCGAAAGTGTGAAAACTGCCGAAATAGGATATAAAGGATTTTTATTGCGTAACCGCTTGCTGGTAGACGCCGGATATTACATTAGTTTTTATACCAACTTTATTGGCTATCGCATCGTAATTGATGCCAATATTGATACCGTAAATAATTATCCCACCAGCGCCCAGGCCTATAGGGTAGCATCGAATAGTAAGGATATGGTAAGCACCCAGGGATTATCTGCTGCCGTTTCTTACTTCTTTTCAAAAGTATATATGGTTGGCGGTAACTGGAGTTATAATGCCCTTGACCGCAGGGGAAGCAAAGACCCATTGGTACCCGCATTTAACACCCCCAAACATAAATTTAATGTAATGTTTGGCGCACCCAATCTGAATAAAAAAATAACCCTTTTTAATCAAACCATTAACCTGGAAAATGTAGGTTTCAATACCAATTTTAAATATGTGCAGGGATACCGTTTTGAAGGTTCGCCCCAATTTACCGGTGATGTGCCCACTTACTGGACGGTGGATGTACAAATTAATAAAGTTGTACCCAAATGGCATTCAACATTTAAACTAGGGGCATCCAATCTTACCAACAATATGGTATTTCAGGTTTATGGTGGACCCCGCATTGGAAGAATGGCTTATTTCAGTGTGACCTACGAACCCAGATAAATTCAAATATTTACTTACATTCGCAACACAAACAAAACCCAATAAAATGAAAAAATTATTACTCACAGCCTTCGCATTCGTGATCTCGGCCGCTGCCATGGCCCAGCTCAAGTATGTCGATTCGATGTATGCCAATTCATCGATTACGGTAACTAAAAACGTAAAATACGGCTATGGCATGACCGTACTTACCGGATCGCCCGCATTAGACAGCTTGTATATGGATATTTACAATCCTACAGGCAACACCGATGCCAAGCGCCCACTGATTATTTTTTGCCACACCGGAAACTTTTTACCGCGCTACAAAAACAAACAACCCACAGGCGCCCGGGATGACAGTGCTACCGTTGCTTTTTGTAAGCGTTTTGCCCAAAAAGGGTATGTAGTGGCAGCCATCAGCTACCGTTTGGGCTGGAACCCCATTTCTACTGATGTAAACGTGCGTCGCAGTACCATTATCAACGCTGCTTACCGTGGTGTGCAGGATTTGAGTGCCGCCATCCGCTACTTCAAAAAAGATATAGCCCAAAATGGCAATTCTTTTGCCCTGGATAGCACCAAAATTGCCGTGGGTGGCCAAGGTACCGGAGGTTATGTTACCCTTGCCTATGCTTCACTCGACAGACAAAGCGAAATCCGCATTCCCAAATTCTTCGACTTTACCACCAGCAAGTGGATGGTACAAGACAGTTTGTATTTGGGTGATATCCGTGGATTCAAAATTCCAGGTACCACCGGTGCTTTGGTTTACGAAAACCACAAAGGATACACCAGCAATGCCCAGGTAGCATTCAACTTTGGCGGAGCTATGGGCGATACCAGCTGGCTAGAAGCAGGTGAAATTCCTATCATCGGCGCACATAGTATCCTGGATCCGTTTGCCCCTTACAAATACGGAATTGTAGCGGTACCAGGTACTTCACCCCCACTTACTGTGGTGGATGTAAGCGGTAGCTATGATGTAATGCAGCGCGTTGACAAACTGGGCAACAACAGCAAATACAAAGGCAAAGTGTACGATAACTTTACCGTACAAGCCAACAAGCTGAATACCGGCATTGATGGTTTATTCCCAATTGCTGGTCTGGCCAATGCTTCTGCACCATGGGAATGGTGGGCCGATACCAACTATATCCGTGCTTACCTCACTGCATCTGGTAAATTTACCTATGCCGAAATTACAGAGGTAAACCAAAACGGTTATAAATCAAACCCCTTGATGAGCAAAGCCCGCGCCATGCGCTATGTAGATAGCCTGGTGGGTTATGTTGCTCCCCGTTTGGCAGTAACCCTGGGTTTGCAGTCTGCGGTTAATACCTTCAATGTAGATTACAGCAACAATGTAACCCAGGCTCCAAACCCGGCGCACAACCAGCTCACCATTTTAAACAATATGGCAAACAACCCCCTGAACAAGGTGGTAATTACCGATATGAATGGCCGAACTGTTAAAACCAGCGCCATCAGCAGCAACCAAAGCACATTGTCTTTGAATTTGCCAGCTGGCTTATACCTGGTACAAATGCAGTTTACCAATGGCACCGGTGTTAAAAAACTGGTGATTGAGTAAGTAAAACCCATTAAATTTACAGAAGGTGGCCCCACAAAGGGCCGCCTTTTTTTTGCGCCCTGAAACCATAGCAAAATCAAGGTTTTTGGCGTAATTTTGCACCTCGTTTTAAATTTTTGGCATGTACCGTACCCTCAAACAACTCAATTGGCCGGCAATCGAAGAAGAAATTCTCGAATTTTGGGATAAGCATAAAATCTTTGAACAAAGCATTACCAACCGGCCGGCCGATAAGGCTTTTACCTTCTATGAAGGCCCCCCGAGTGCAAACGGTATGCCCGGCATTCACCACGTAATGGCCCGCGCCATTAAAGATATCTTTTGCCGCTATAAAACCCTGGATGGATTCCGCGTTGAACGCAAAGGCGGTTGGGATACCCATGGCCTTCCCATTGAGCTGCAAGTAGAAAAACGACTGGGAATCCGCAAAGACGATATCGGAGAAAAAATTTCTGTTGCCGATTACAACAAAGAATGCCGCAAAGATGTATTGGAATTTAAAGATATCTGGGACGATCTTACCCGCCGCATTGGCTATTGGGTAGACCTGGATAACCCTTACATCACCTACGAAAACAATTACATCGAAACCCTGTGGAACCTGCTCAAAAGGCTGTACGATAAAAATCTGTTGTACAAGGGTTACACCATTCAACCATATTCTCCCGCAGCGGGAACAGGCCTCAGCAGCCATGAACTAAACCAGCCCGGCACCTACAAAATGGTGAAAGACACCACCATTGTGGCCCAGTTTAAGGTTGCCAATACCCAAAACGAATATTTCCTGGCTTGGACTACCACTCCATGGACCTTGCCCAGCAATACCGGCCTGGCAGTTGGGGCGAAAATTGATTATGTGCAACTCGAAACCCTGAATCCATACACCGGCCAACACCAGTTTGTGACCCTGGCCAAGGATTTAGCCGGAAAATATTTTAGCGCCGAAGGCGAAAATGCAGACTTTGCCGATTTTAAACCCGGGAGCAAAATTTTGCCCTGGAAATTGGTAAAAACCATGAAAGGTGCCGAACTGGCCGGCATCCGGTACGAGCAACTGCTGCCCTATGCCCAGCCCGAAACCGGTGACGCGTTTAAAGTAGTTACCGCCGATTTTGTAAGCACCGAAGACGGTACCGGTATTGTGCACATAGCCCCAAGTTTTGGTGCCGATGACTTTAAAACCGCACGCGATAATGGCTTGGGTGCCCTTACCCTGGTAGATAAAAAAGGTAGGTTTACGCCGGAAGTAACCGACTTTGCCGGTGAGTTTGTAAAAGAACAATACCTAAACGACGAAGAAAAAGAAGCCGAACGTGTAAAACAGGGCCGCGATAAATACCTGAGTGTGGATGAACGCATCTCCATCAAACTGAAACAGGAAAACAAAGCCTTTAAAGTAGAACGCTACGAGCATACCTACCCCCATTGTTGGCGCACCGATAAACCCATTTTGTACTACCCATTGGAAAGCTGGTTTATCAAAACCACCGCTGCAAAAGAACGGTTGGTAGAACTGAATAAAACCATCAACTGGAAACCCGCCAGCACCGGAGAAGGCCGTTTTGGCAACTGGCTGGAAAATCTTGTAGACTGGAACCTTAGCCGAAGCCGTTACTGGGGAACCCCCTTGCCCATCTGGCGCACCGAGGATGGCACCGAAGAAATCTGCATTGGCAGTGTAGCCGAATTGGTGGCCGAAATAAGCAAAGCCAACCAGGCACTGGGTTTGAACCACGAAATTGACCCGCATAACTTTGACTTGCACCGCCCCTACTGCGACGATATTACCCTGGTAAGCCCAAGTGGCAAACCCATGAAACGCGAAGCCGACCTTATTGATGTATGGTTCGACAGTGGGGCCATGCCCTATGCCCAATGGCACTGGCCTTTCGAAAACGACGAGGTATTTAAACGCAATTTCCCCGCCGATTTTATTGCCGAAGGTGTAGACCAAACCCGCGGTTGGTTCTTTACCTTGCACGCAATATCAGTGCTGCTGTTCGATCAGGTAGCTTTTAAAAATGTAATTGCCAACGGATTGGTGCTGGATAAAAACGGCAACAAAATGAGCAAACGCCTGGGCAATGCTGTAGACCCGTTTGCCACAATTGCAAAATACGGGGCCGATGCCACCCGCTGGTACATGGTTACCAATGCCCCACCCTGGGACAACCTGAAGTTCGACATAGAAGGTGTGGTAGAATCCCAACGCAAGTTTTTAGGTACCCTATACAATACTTACGGATTCTTCTCCATCTATGCCAATATCGATCAGTTTACCTTCGATTCAGGCAAACAAATTCCGGTCGAAAACCGCCCTGAGCTGGATCGTTGGGTTTTGAGCCGATTGCAAAACCTGATTTTGGATGTGCGCGCTGCATTCAACGATTACGACCCCACCGCTGCTGGGCGCGCCATTGAAGATTTTGTAGACCGCGACCTTAGTAACTGGTATGTGCGCCTTAGCCGAAAACGGTTTTGGCATGGCGAAATGACTGCCGACAAACAGGCTGCTTACGAAACCCTGTTTGAATGTTTGCGCGTTACAGCCCAGCTGATGAGTCCAATTGCCCCCTTCTTTTCTGACTGGTTGTACCAAAGCCTGAGACAACCCCACCTGCAAAACGGACAAGTTGTAGAACCCGGACTGGAAGCAGCCTCGGTACATCTTACCAATTTGGTAAACGCCCGCGAAAATCTGATCGACAAAAACCTGGAAGGTTCGGTAGGCCTAGCCCAGCAAATCTGCAGCCTGGTGCTGTCCCTGCGCAAGAAAGAAAAAATCAAAGTGCGTCAGCCCCTGCAACGTATCATGGTACCTGTGCTCAACAGCGAGTTTTCTCAATTGCTGCACCATGTTGAGCCATTAATTTTAAATGAAGTTAACGTAAAGGAACTACAATACCTCGATGCCTCAAATAGCCTGATTGTTAAAAAAATAAAACCCAACTTTAAAACCCTTGGACCCAAGTTGGGCGGAGATATGAAACAATTGGCTGCTGCTGTAAATACCTTTGGGCAGGATGAGATTAAAGCCCTGGAAACCAATGGACGCCTGGATGTAGATTTGGGTGCCCGACAGTTTGAATTGTTACTGGAAGATGTAGAAATCCAAACCCAGGATATGCCCGGATGGATGGTTGCATCGGAAGGCAATGTAACTGTGGCACTTGACGTTATCATTACACCCGAACTGAAAATGGAGGGTATGGCCCGCGAATTTGTAAACCGCATCCAAAACCTGCGCAAAGACTCAGGCCTCGACGTTACCGACCGCATCGAAATCCGATTTAATGGAAGTGCAGAGCTGCAAAACAGTGTGAACGGGTTTATCACCTATATTTGCAACGAGGTACTTGCCAAGTCCGTGGATTTTGATGCTTCTGTAAACACAAACGAAGTAGAAATAAACGAAGAAAACGCTTACCTTTTAATAACCAAAACAAACCGTTAATATGGAAAAGAGCCGATACAGCGATGAAGAATTACAGGAATTCAAGACTTTGATTCTGGGTAAACTCGATGTTGCACGTGAAGAATTCAATACCCTTCAGAAAAGTCTTCGCGACGGAAATGAGAATGGTACCGATAGTACCAACAACAATTACCTTACTATGGATGATGGGGCCGATACTTTTGAAAAAGAAAATACAACCCAGCTTGCTGCCCGTTTGATGAAATTTATTCAAAACCTGGAAGCAGCCCTGGTGCGTATTGAAAACAAAACTTACGGCATTTGCAAAACCACTGGTAAACTTATACCTAAGGAACGCCTGCGCGCGGTACCCCATACCACCCAGACCATAGAGGCCAAACTGCAGAAATAACCCTGCCTTGCAAAACCCAGCCCAACTGCCTTTGAATAAGTGGAAGATTTTTCTTCCGCTTTCTATTTTATTGATTTGTGTAGCCCTGGATCAATGGATAAAAGTGTATGTAAAAACACACTTTGCCATGAACGAGGTACGCAATGTTTTTGGCCATTGGTTTCAACTCTATTTTATCGAAAACAACGGAATGGCTTTTGGCCTTGAATGGGGCGGAAAACCCGGCAAACTGCTGCTAACGGGTTTCAGAGTTGCGGTTTCGTGCTTTGGAGCCTGGTACCTTTGGAAAAACATTCGCCGCGGCGCACCCAACGGTTTGCTCATTGCCATAGCCCTCATTATGGCCGGGGCCATTGGCAATATCATCGACTCGGTTTTTTACGGCGTTTGGTTTAAAGAACGCAATCTATACGAAGGTGGCTATTTTATGGGCCATGTGGTAGACATGTTTTATGCCCCTATTATCGAAGGTCATTTCCCCTCCTGGTTCCCGTTCTGGAAAAATGAAGCCTTTACCTTTTTTAGCCCTATTTGGAATGGCGCCGATGCCTGCATAACCATTGGAGTAGCCCTGATTATCATTGGCCAGAAGAAGTATTTTAACCATCCTGCTGCCAAGCCACAAGATTCACCCGAAGAATCGGTGACCCCGGATGCAGATTTACCAGTCAATGAACCATCTTCATTTATCTCCGAAGATAGTACTGAATCCGGCACTTCCGAGCTTCCTCCTCAATGAATCACTGATTAGGCAAGGGGTTTTCGCCTTTTAGCCCTATCTTTGCAGATTCTTTTATGAGCCGCATTGTTGCAATTGTTGGCCGGCCAAATGTCGGAAAATCCACCCTTTTTAATCGCCTTACGGGCGAACGCAAAGCCATTGTAGACGATGTATGCGGCGTTACCCGCGACAGACATTATGGTTCATCCGACTGGAATGGGGTAGATTTTACCGTAATTGATACCGGCGGATTTGTGCCTACCAGTACAGATGTATTTGAAGCCGCCATCCGGGAGCAAGTGCACATAGCAATCGATGAGGCCGATGTGTTGCTTTTTGTTGTAGATGTTACAGCCGATGTGCACCCACTGGATGAAGATTTTGCCAATGTTCTGCATCGTTGCAATAAACCGGTTTTACTGGTTGTAAATAAGGTAGACAATGACCGTTTGCGCCTGGATAGTACCGTGTTTTACAGCCTGGGTTTTGAAAAATACCATGAAATTTCTGCCATTACGGGTAGCGGAAGCGGCGAATTGCTGGATGAGGTTGCCTCAATACTCAAAGACCTTCCTGCCGAACATCGCGAAGAAAACCTACCCCGCATAGCCATTGTAGGCCGCCCCAATGTGGGAAAATCTTCCCTGATCAATGCATTCATCGGGCAAGACCGAAATATCGTAACCAATATAGCCGGCACCACCCGCGATAGCATAGATACCCGCTATAAAGCCTATGGAAAAGAATTTATCATTACCGACACCGCCGGAATACGCCGCAAAAGCAAGGTAAGCGAAAATATCGAATTCTACAGTGTAATGCGCAGTTTGCGCGCATTGGAAAATTCGGATGTTGTTGTGATTGTAATTGATGCCCTGCTGGGCCTCGAAGCTCAAGACCTGAACCTCTTCTGGATGGCACACCGGCAGGGTAAAGGCATAGTAATGCTGGTAAACAAATGGGACCTGGTAGAAAAAGACACCAATACCCACCTGCGCTATGCCGAGGATATCCGCGAAAAAACCTCGCCATTTGTGGATTTTCCAATCCTGTTTATTTCTGCCCTTACCAAACAGCGCATTTTCCAGGCCATGGAAACCATTTTGGAGGTATACGATTGCCTTACCTTTAAAACCACTACAAACGAACTTAATAATTACCTGTTGCCCATTATGGATGCGTTTCCACCCCCTGCAACCAAAGGCAAGTTTGTAAAAATTAAATATGTAACCCAATTGCGCACCCGCCGTGTGGCTTTTGCCCTGTTTTGCAACCTGCCCCAGTATGTGCCGGATAGTTACAGCCGCTTTTTGGAAAACAAACTGCGCGAGCACTACAAACTCAGTGGTGTGCCAGTATCACTTTTCTTCCGTAAAAAGAATTAATCTGCCTTATGGCCGCCGCCAAAGACATTCGCAATTTTTCCAAACCCGAAATGGAAGCCATTTTTAAAGAAATGGGCTTACCCGCTTTCCGTGCCCGCCAGGTATACAAATGGCTATGGCAGAAAGGCGCAAGGGGTTTTGAAGAAATGACAGATTTGCCCAAGGATTTGCGCGTCAAACTCAGCGAAACTTTTCTGCTCAGGCCTGTGACCATTCACCTGGAACAAAAAAGTAAGGATGGCACCATAAAATGCGCATTTAAATTGCACGATGGTTTTTTTATTGAAGGCGTGCTAATCCCCACTGAAACCCGCATGACCGCCTGTGTGAGCAGCCAGGTGGGTTGCAGCCTCGATTGTAAATTCTGTGCTACCGGTTATCTCAAACGCGAAAGAAACCTCGATGCTTCTGAAATCTTCGATCAGGTTTGGCTGCTGAATAAATTGGCTATTGAAAATTACGGTAAAGGGCTCGACAATATTGTGTATATGGGTATGGGTGAACCCCTTTTGAATTATGCAAACATGTGGCGAAGCGTGGAGCTCATAACCTCGGAAGATGGCTTGCACATGAGCCCCCAACGCATTACCGTTTCTACTGCTGGCATTGCCAAAATGATAACCAAAATGGCCGATGATGGTGCCCGTTTTAACCTGGCCCTAAGCCTGCACGCTGCCAACAATCAAAAACGCAGTGCCATAATGCCCATCAACGAAAGCAATACCCTGGAGATGCTGGCAGAGGCACTTTTACATTGGTACACCAAAACCGGCAACCGCCCCACCCTCGAATACGCGGTAATTGATGGTGTAAATGATGACTCCGAAGAATTGGACGAACTTGTAACCTTTGCCCGCAAATTCCCTTGCAAAATCAACATGATTGAATACAACCCCATTTCATTGGCCCAATATAAAGCCACAGAAAAAAGCAAAATGGAACGCTTTGCCCATGGCCTGGAAATGCACAATTTAATCGTAAATATTCGCAGAAGCCGAGGCAGAGACATTGATGCTGCTTGTGGTCAATTGGTTAACAACAGCTTGAGCTGACCAAATCAGTCCACTTTTATATACAAATCCCTCTATTTTCGTCAGAAAACTGTCAGTTTAGACACATACTGGTGGGTATTAATAAGTTAATAAACATTTTTTCCCAACTTAATTTTGCTTTTTGACGAAAATGTGTAACTTGCACCCTTATTCCGGTGAGCTCTGGCAGGCTCCGACAACTTTTTATTCCAGAAACAATGCCAATGAAGCAACCCAGGTAGCTTCTTCGTTGTCAAAGAATAAACTGGATGAAAGTCCGGGATTTACAAACCACGGAGGGAAAATGGCAAAATTTACGAGTAGAAAGACTTGGTATCTACCAATGCTTTTGCTGCTGGCAGCGGCACTTGCACCAACAAAATCTTACGCAGCTTGCGGCAATGTTACACCCGCGTTTGGCTATTCCAAAAGCAGATCTTGCGGGGTTCCTGTAGTTATAACCTTATCCAATACATCCACGGGTGCCAGCCAAAATGTGGCTACCTACAGCTGGTATGTAGGCACTACACTGATTAAAACTGTAGTGGGCAAATCCGGAACCAGCTATCAGATAAACACACCCGGATCTTATACCTTTAAACTGGTTGCCAAAGACACCGGTAAGGTGGGCTGTAAAGACAGCACCAGCGCTACCATCACTATCAATGCCAGCGGCCCTAAAATTATCGACGGCAATGGCATTACTTCCTATGCCCCCAGTTGGGACCAATGCATTGCTACTACCGGCACACCCGATACTTTCGGCATCTTCGTTCAACCGAATGATACCCTGTTTAGCTATACAATTATTTGGGGAGATGCCTCAACCAACAGCACCGGCAGCCAGCTGCTGAAAACCCAGAAAATTTATCATAAATACTCCGCATTGGGCCAGTTTCCCATTATTATTATCAGCACCAAAAACGGTTGTACTGATAGTTTAAAGGGTATCGTCTCCAACGAACGAAACCCGGTTGCCGGGGTTATTGGGCCGCCCTCAGGTACAAATTCAGGTTGCGTTCCTTTGAAAGTACGGTTTATCAATAACTCTGTTAAAAGCTCACCCACCACCACATTCACTTGGGATATGGGCGATGGAACCAAATATATACTTCCTTCTTCTACTTATAAAGATACACTTTACCATACCTACAAGAAAAGCACTTGCAGTGGGTCTGTTAAAGTAACCATGGACAATGCCTGTGGCAGCAGTTATTCTATTTGGAACCCGATCCAGGCCAGCAGTAAAGACACAGCCATCGTGGCACTGGCCAATCCGGGCAACTGCGATTTAACCAAAGATTTCCTTTTTGACAATAATTCGCAAACCAAGTTTTGCGGTAGTCCAAACCCCCGTAAATACAAATTTTTATGGGGCGATGGAACCCAATCTTCATGGTTAAGCACCCAAGCCCAGCAAGCCCATAAATTCAGTGCGCGTGGCACGTATACCATCCGTCTTATCGACTCAAACTCGTGCGGAATGGATACCGCCAAGCTCATTTGGACCATCGATTCTTTACCTAAAGCAAAAGCGAAAGGAACTCCCATTTCGGGCTGCTCACCACTATCTGTTTCACTCGATGATATCAGTACAGGCAAAGTACTGAGTCGCAGCTGGGATTTTGGTGATTTTACCGGTACTAGTTCCGCAAAATCTCCGGTGCACGTTTACACCTCAGGAGGTAAATACAATGCCATTTTAACCGTGGGTAATAACTGCGGCAATGTAAAGGATACCGTTAAAATATCGGTACGGCAAAAGGTTAAAGCCGGTATAGGTTTTATATCGGGTGGATGCGCCCCTTATACGGTAAATTTTTCTAATACTACCACGGCTGGATCGGCAGGTGCCGCCACCTATTATTGGGATTTCGGAGATGGAACTACATCTACAGCCACCAACCCCTCAAGCAAAACATATACAACGCTTGGCAGCGTTACAGTAATGCTTATTGCCACTGACAGCTGTGGAAAGGATACTTTTAAACGCACTTTCTTGGTGCGCGACAAACCTACTGCCACCATTACCGTGCTTTCCAACCGTATTTGTGTGGGTTCACCCATCGATATAGAGTTTAAAACCAGCGCCGTAAATACTGCCAACGTAATTTGGGGAGATGGCAAAGCCGGCACATCCTATTTTGGATTAGGCGGAGGTGTAAACAAAACCGTTACCCATACCTACGATTCAGCCAAAACATACATATTTGGCATTTATATGGTTGATCCAAGCGGTTGCAGCGACACGGCTAAACTACCCATTACCATCAATCCCCGCCCAACCATCAACTTTACTTATACCCCTACCAATGGGTGTGGCCCGCTGGATGTGAAATTTACCAATACCAGTACCCATAATGGCATTGGAACCATTGCAAACATGACTTTCCTATGGAATTACAGCAATGGAACCAAAAGTTACGGAAAAGACTCATTGGCCCGATTTAACTATTTCAAAACCCGCGATACTATTTACCCGGTTAAACTCATTGGAACCAATAAATATGGCTGCGTAGATTCAAGTTCTAAATCGGTACGCGTTTATCCAAAACCACTCAGCAAATTTTCATTGAGTAACCTTAGCGGATGTGCACCCCTTGATATTACCACTACCAACAACTCTATACCCTACGATACCGGCTCTATTGCCATTATGAAATTTGTATGGGATTTTGGCAACGGTAAAAAAGCCTACTCTAAAGATTCATCGGCACGCTACATAGCCAGTAAAACCAAAGATACCGTTTACACCATCAGCCTCATTGGCATATCCGAGCATGGTTGTATGGATACCAGTTACACCACAGTAAGGGTATACCCCAAACCCTTGTCGAGGTTTACACCTTCGGCCAGCAGTGGTTGTGGCCCGCTTAAAATCAATTACGGCAATACAAGTACCCCGTATGATACAGGCTCAATTTCCATTATGACCTTCAACTGGGATTTTGGAAACCGCATTTCATCCACAGCTACTTACCCATCGGCAACCTATTCCGATAAAATAAATAACGATACCACCTACATTGTGAAGCTGATTGCCACCAGCGAGCATGGCTGCAAAGACACAAGTACCAAAAATATACTGCTGCACCCCAATCCTAAAATACAATACAATGTAAGCCAAAATAATGGCTGCGGTCCATTGGCTGTGAACTTTACAAACAACTCCATCAACGGAACAAAATGGAGTTGGGAATTTGGGGCATACGGAAAAGATACCACCCGCAATCCGAAAAAGATATTCTATGGCAGACCCATTTTTGACAGTGTGGTGGTGGTAAAACTGAGCTCCATTTCAAAATTTGGTTGCTTTAGCGATACAGTTACCGAAAAAATAACCGTAAACGGAACCCCGCTGGCTAACTACCTGGTGCTTAAAGATACCTTCTGTTTCCCCGACCCTGTGCAGTTCCTAAACCAAAGTTTGGCTTCGTATAACTACAAATGGGATTTAGGCGACGGTACCATTACCGCTACTACCAACCCCAAACATTTCTTTGGTAAATCAAGCAGCCCGTTTAAGGATACAACCTACTTCATCAAGTTGGTAGCTACCAGTCCATTTGGTTGCAAAGACACTGCCCGCGGTACCATGACTGTATTGCCATACCCGATTCCCAAATTTTCGGTAGACAATCCTGCCGGTTGCGCGCCGCATACAGTAAAATTCACCAACCAATCGGTAAACGTTAAAAGCTATTTCTGGATTTTTGGTGATGGTTATACCAGCACAGCCGTGAATCCTTCGCATACCTTTGTGAACACCGGAATTAAGGATACCGCTTACCATGTGGTACTATATACCTACTCGGCCGACTGTGTAGACTCTATTGGCATGTGGATACCGGTATACAAACCCTCTTACTCATTCTTCCGCACCGACCGTGTAAATCCTTGCGATGCAGGTTACTTCCAGTTCAATAGTTTTGCAGAAAATGCAGCTTCCGTATTATACAAATTCGGCGATGGGTCTACTTCATCCAATGTTAACCCACTGCACTTATTTGCAACTTCTCCTTACCAGGATACCGGCTATACCATTACCCTGTATACTACCAGCCCCCGCGGTTGCACCGATTCATTTAAGCGTTCGGTAACCCTGGCTCAGCGTTTGCAAATTGGAATGAAAGATACCAGTTGGGCCCTGTGTGCGCCTGCCCTGGTTAAATTCACAAACTATACCAAGGGTGCAGTTACTTATATCTGGGATTTTGGCGACAACCAGGGAAGTGCTGCCCGCGACCCCTTGCATGAATACCAAAAATCGGGCGTATTTACCTATAAGCTTTTTGCCTTTGACCCCAATGGTTGTAAAGACAGCGTAACCTCTGCAGGTACCATTCGTGTAGACCAGTCTCCGGTTGCTGATTTTGATTACAACCCGGGTAAAGGCCGCATGCCCAATGACAATCGCATATTCTTTACTTCTAAAGCCAAATCTACCATTCCAATCACATATCGCTGGGATTTTAGTGACCCCGCCGGTTCTCCTCCAACCTCAACGGCTATAAATCCTTCACATGACTTCAGTGACTCGGGAAATTTCGTTATCCGGTTAATTGTAGACAATGGTGGATGTACTGATACGGCTTACAATTCTGTACGCATAGAGCCTCCGTTCCCAACCCCTGATTTTACGGTGGATAAAGACTCTGGTTGCCCGCAGCTTACGGTTAAGTTTACCAACATGAGTGTAAACTCCGATCGTTATATCTGGTTCTTTGGTGATGGTGACCGCAGCGAGGATAAAGATCCCGTGCACACCTATCGCTACAGCGGTTATTACGATGTTACACTGGTGGCAAAAGGCCCGGGTGGCGAAGGCAAAACCGAGAAGAAATACTACATTAAAGTGCTGAATGCGCCATTTACCTATTTCAATGTTACGCCTTCGGTGATGTTCCTGCCCTATGCCACTTTTACTACGCGAAACCTTACAACCGGGGCAGTTGGGTATCAATGGAATGTTTACTATTCAAAAAATGGAGCCAACGTAGGCAAAAGCACCAAAACCGATCCTTATTTCACCGTATTTGATACAGGTTACTACGATATTGAATTGATTTCGGTAAGTAACCAGGGTTGCTATGATACCTTATTGCTAACCAAACCTATATACGTAAATCCGAAAGGTATGTTGTACGTGCCCACTGCATTTACACCAACCCATGACGACCGAAATGAAATATTTAAACCCGATGTAACCAATGTGCAAAAAGAATACTACCACTTTAGCATATACAACCGCTGGGGCGAAAAGGTATTCGAAACCCACGACCCCACCCAGGGATGGGATGGAACCAAAAACGGCAAACCCTGCCCAATTGGAGTATATGTATTTAAGGTGGGTGGTAAGTTCCTCAACGGGGATGATGTAGGCACCGAAGGGGTTGTAACACTCATTAAATAAAATTGAATACAAAATAAAAAAGGGCCATGAGGCCCTTTTTTTATACAATTTATTTAGTGGTTTTATTTCTGGTATTTGCCAAAATCCTTGTGGTTGGCTTGCTCGTATAAACGATCGTGGGGCAGTGATTTGAAATACTCATAGGTAATTTTCAAACCTTCAGCACGGTTTACTTTGGGTTCCCAATTTAGAATTTCCCTGGCGCGGCTGATATCTGGCTGACGTTGTTTTGGATCATCTACAGGCAGCGGATGGTAGATTACCTTTTGGGTGGTGCCTGTAAGTTTTATAATTTCTTCGGCAAATTGCGAGATCGTAATCTCATCGGGGTTGCCCACATTCACCGGGTAGACATAATCGCTAAGCAACAGGCGATAGATACCCTCTACCAAATCATCGACATAGCAAAAGCTGCGGGTTTGACTGCCATCGCCAAATACGGTTAAATCCTCGCCACGCAAAGCCTGGCCAATAAAGGCGGGCAGCACGCGTCCGTCATTGAGTCGCATACGAGGACCGTATGTATTAAAGATACGCACTATTCGGGTTTCAAGCCCATGATAGGTATGATAGGCCATGGTAATGGCTTCCTGAAAACGTTTAGCCTCGTCGTAAACACCCCTGGGACCTATGGGATTTACATTGCCCCAGTAATCTTCGTTTTGCGGATGCACCGTTGGGTCGCCATACACCTCGCTGGTGCTGGCTACCAGTATGCGGGCATTTTTTTGTTTGGCCAAACCCAATAAATGGTGTGTACCCAGTGAGCCTACTTTCAGAGTTTGAATGGGAATCTTCAGGTAATCAATCGGGCTGGCAGGGCTGGCAAAATGCAAAATATAATGCAACTCGCCCGGCACATGCACAAACTTGGAAACATCGTGGTTGTAGAATTCAAAATTCTCTAGGTGCATAAGGTGCTCGATATTGCGCAAATCGCCTGTAATGAGGTTATCCATGGCCATTACATGATAGCCTTCAGCAATAAACCGGTCGCAAAGGTGTGAACCAAGAAACCCTGCTGCACCTGTAATTAATACCCTTTTTCTGGTCATTCGGGTGCAAAGGTAAGTGTTGCAGCCAATATGGATTGAATGTAGAATTGCACTATTTTTGAATAAACAAGGCCATGAAGTTTTTCAAACCACTTTTGTATCTTTCACTTTTAATGTTTGTTCAGCCAGCAGTGTCACAAATCAACAAGACGGGTTTTGACCGTTACCAGATACTGGACCAGGATTATTTAGTGGGTTACCGAAGCGATTCGTTTTTTGTATGCAGCAATTCGGGCTATTTGCGGTTTTCGGGCAAGGGGACGCCCATCCAGGCTCTTAACTACGACCTGTTAATTTTTGCGCGCGGCAATTCAAAAGGAATCATTCAATCCAGAATTTTTGAGGGCGATACTCTGCTGTTTCCACCGGTTTATAAATCCATCGACATAGAATCCCCGGAACTTATTGCTCTCATAAAACCAAATGGCAACACAGAGTGGTTGGATATTAATACCCGCGAATTGCACAAACAAAAACCGGAGTCATTTACTGAAACATACTCGTCAAATGGTGATTTTATGCAGGATGGTACGTCCGGTTCAAATGCAGAAACTGAATTTTTATCTAACAACGATACATTTCGCGCTTCAAATGGAGATCTATACTACCGTGGACCATTTAGAGGCTCGCAGTATGCCATTCACCAAAGAGGGAAATACATTGGAATTAGCAACGCTAATCATGGTCGTTTTCAGGAAATTATGCCCTGTATATATACCAAAACACAAAGTTTATTTGATTTTAATCCCAACAAACATATAATTTTTTTTCAGTCCGACTCGGGCTATATAACCGCATGGACCGCCTATTACGCCGATTATAAACCCTTAATATCAGATAGCATAGAACTTTATAACTACAGTACTGAAGTTCGCCAAAAATTTTATTTTACACAAAAAAACAATGTGGTTTATATTAAAGAAAATGGTAAAACTCTACCTCTAATAAATATATATGTAAATTCATCGACATGGAATTATACTACCTGGTTTTTTGAAACACCCCGCCGTACTTTTTACAATATAACAAACAATGGTCTTCCGCATCCCACGCTGATAAAACCCGTGTTATCCGTTGAAAACACCATGATTTTCAGCGGATTGAAAAACAATACTGCCATAGAGGATGAAAAAGTATATTATTTATATAAACAAGGCATTTTTAGTGATGCAATCATTGACTATCAATTAAAAAAAGATTCTGGCGGTAACTCCTATTTATTTTATCGTTATGTTCAATCTCGCGATACCCTGCGCATTGACTTGCGCTGGTATACCCGTTCCATTGAAAACGGAGTTTATGAAGTGCTGGATGGAGATGAAATATTTCGTAAAAATTCTGACAACACATGGGATGTTTTATCACTGGATAAAACTGGCTATACCGTTAAAGCAACAGCCCTGCCTGATCTGCCAACTGCCTGTTTTTTAAAAGTGGGCAAATTTCAACTGTGTATGGGTTATTGGGTAAAAATTGCTGCCAATAATTATTCATTATACAATGGTTTTCACAAATGTATTTATACCCAAATTAGTGACCCTGGTTTTTCAAAAATGACGGGTGTTTTTTCGGGTACAAACAGCAAAGGAAAATTTATTTGCCTGGGTGGGCTGGATGAGGGCGAAAATATTTATTACCTGCACCCGGGCGAATTACAATTTAACCATCCACACTATGTACGATTAAATTACAACGGTAAACTTGGCTATTTCAGCTATTGGAATCGGTTAAATATTCAGCCGAAATTTGATGAATTTACATTTAATAAAAATATACTCATTGCCCGTGCCGGGCAGAAATATTATTTTTACGATACCGGAATTTTTAAATAATTATTTCAGCGTTTTTCTGCCAATGCTGTAATATTCAAAACCCTTACGCCTCATGGTTTCCAGGTCGAAAACATTGCGGCCATCGAATATTACTTTTTCTTTTAAACTGGCATTTAATGCATCAAAATCCGGTGTGCGGAATTCGGGCCACTCGGTAGCAATAATTAAGAAATCGGCCCCTTCCAATACACCATACTGGGTTTCGCTGAATTCAATAGTATCGCCTAAAATGGCTTTTACATTGGGCATAGCTTCGGGATCAAACGCTTTTACTTTGGCTCCCAGGTGCAACAAATCGTCTATCATTTCCAAAGCCGGTGCCTCGCGGATATCATCGGTATTGGGTTTGAATGCAAGGCCCCACATAGCCACCGTTTTACCACTCAGATTACTTCCAAACCGGCTGGTAATTTTGGGAATCAACACTTTTTTCTGCACCGCATTTACTTCTTCCACGGCTTTGAGAATATGGAAATCGTAATTTACCTCAGCTGCTGAATGAATGAGGGCTTTCACATCTTTTGGAAAACAGCTGCCCCCATATCCGATACCCGGAAACAAAAAGCGCTTGCCTATGCGTGCATCCGAGCCAATGCCAAGGCGCACCATATCCACATCGGCGCCCATTAGTTCGCACAATCTGGAAATTTCATTCATAAACGAAATTTTAGCGGCCAAAAAACTGTTAGCTGCATACTTGGTTAGTTCTGCACTGCGCACATCCATAAAAATAAGCGGATTGCCCTGACGCACATAGGGTGCATACAATTCGGTCATTACCTGTTTGGCCCTATCGCTTTCTACCCCAATCACCACACGGTCGGGTTTCATAAAGTCTTCTACGGCCACACCCTCACGTAAAAATTCGGGGTTAGAAACTACATCAAATTCACCGGTATAATTCTCTTCAATGGCAGCGCGCACTTTGTCGCCGGTTCCTACAGGCACAGTACTTTTATCTACCACCACTTTGTAATCGCCGGGTTTTAGTAATTTTCCAATATCCCTGGCCACACCCAGCACGTATTTCAAATCTGCGCTGCCGTCCTCACCCGGAGGGGTTGGCAACGCCAGAAAAATTACTTCGCATTGGGCAACAGCCTCACTCAGATTGTTTGTGAATTTGAGTCGACCCTCCTTTAGGTTCCGCTTAAACAATACCTCCAATCCGGGTTCAAAAATGGTAATCTGTCCGTTTTGCAGTTTTTCTACCTTAGACGCATCGATATCAACACAAATCACATTATTACCGGTTTCGGCAAAACAGGTTCCACTAACCAAACCCACATACCCGGTTCCAACTACCGCTATTTTCATGCGTTAAAATATTGTTTTACGGTTTGGGTAATGAATGCAAGTTGCTCGGCTTCCATTTCGGTATGGATGGGCAATGACAGTACCCTTTTGCATAAATCTTCGGTAAGGGGCATGCTTATATTTTGGGCGTAAGCCTGTTGTTGGTGCAAGGGCACCGGATAGTAAATCATAGAAGGTATGCCGTTAGCGGCCAGGTGCTTTTTCAATCCCTCGCGCATTTCGGCGGTTTCCAAAGTCATGGTGTATTGGTGAAAAACGTGGGTTGAATTTGCCGCCCTGGCAGGTGTTTTAATCTGGGGCACATTGCTGAAAGCCTGGTCGTAAAAATCTGCCACTTGCTGGCGTGCAGCGCAGAATGCATCCAAATGGCGCAGTTTAACATCCAAAATGGCGGCCTGCAAAGTATCCAGGCGAGAGTTTACGCCTATTACTTCGTGTATATATTTTACCTTTTGGCCATGGTTGGCCACCATTTTTATTTTCTCGGCCAAGATAGGATCATTCGTAAAAATTGCACCCCCATCCCCATAACAACCCAGGTTCTTGGTTGGGAAAAACGAGGTGGTGCCTATATGGCCCATAGTGCCTGCACCGGCCTGGCGACCATCCGAAAAAGTATACTGCGAGCCGATAGCCTGTGCGGTATCTTCGATTACATACAGATTGTGGGCCTTGGCAATTTCCAAAATGGGCTCCATATCACAGGTTTGGCCATACAAATGCACCGGAGCAATCACACGAGTTTGGGGGGTAATGGCAGCCTTCAGACTTTCGATATCCATCAGGAAAGTATCGGCATATACCTCAACGAAAACCGGTTTTAGTTTTAACAGTAATATTACCTCAGAAAGCGCGGCATAGCCAAATGAGGTGGTGATAACCTCGGCTCCATCGGGCAAATCGAGTGCCATGAGGGCAATTTGGAGGGCATCCGTTCCATTGGCACAACCGGCAACAAAGCCTGCTCCGGTATAGTTTTTAAGGTTGTTTTCAAACGTAGCAACATCCGGGCCCTTGATGTAGGCACCTGAAAGTAATACGTTTTCAATGGCTGAGTCGATTTCCTGCTTCATTCGCAGGTACTGTGGTGGCAAATCCACCATTTGAATAGGACGCATCGGGCTGATTAAATAGGCGGGCAAAGATAATACCTGTAGCCCTCAGAATTTTTTCAAAGAATTTGTATTTTAGATAGAATTCAGTGTTTATTTTACAAGACAGTTATAAAACCGTGGTAATTCTCTACTTTAAAATACGGATATTGCGGATGTTTTCCGGAGAAATGTATAGATATTTAACCCTGCTGGTATTCATAGCACTCACAGGCAGTGCGTATGGGCAAGTTGGCGGACTTGCCGGTGCAGTTACCGATGCCACCACCGGACGAGAGCTGGTGGGCGTTACCGTGATTTTAAAACCCGGCATTAAGGAAGATATAACCGATGTAGAAGGCAGGTTTTTGTTTAACAATTTACAACCCGGCATTTATTCTCTCGAGTTGAGAGAAATCAATCATAAAACCACCATCATTCCCATTTTAAGGGTAACTGCCAACGAAATTTCTGTGGTAAAACTTACCATGTACGACAGTGTAAAAGCCCTTTCCGGTATCATTATCACGGCCAAAAAACCCAGGGCCGAAAACAATGCCGGAGTGGCCATGGAACGCAAAAGTTCGCCCAATATCATGGATGGTATATCGCAGGAATCTATCAAACGCACCCCCGACCGCAATACCGCCGAGGCCATGCGCAGGGTAAGCGGCATTACCATTCTCGACAATAAATACCCTGTTGTGCGTGGCTTATCCGATAGATATAATATGGCCTTGCTGAATGGTGTGCCTATGCCATCTACTTTGCCCGACCGCAAAACATTTGCTTTTGATGCCATACCCGCCGGATTGCTGGACAATCTGCTGGTAATAAAATCAGCCCTGCCCGATCAGCCCGCTGAGTTTGCCGGTGCCATTTTACTGATTAACACCCGCGATATTCCGGATGAAAGCGTGCAAACCCTTTCACTGGGTTTTGGCGGATTCAGCAATTCCATTGGCCAAAAAGGCAAATGGCAAACCAATGATGCCCCCGATTATTTTGGCCTTGGTGCCTGGGGTCGTCAATTACCCACGGGTATTTCCACCACCGGCAATTATATGTCGAACCTCACCAAAGCCGAACGCACCGAATTCTCTAAAAAATTCACCAACGATTGGGGATTAAAAGAAAGTACCATTTTACCCGGAATACAGTTCCAATATTCAAATAGTTCGCGTTTCAGATTTGCCAAAAAAGAGGCCGGCAGCCTGTTTGCCCTCAGCTACTCGCGCATGAGCCGTTTGAATTCTATTGAACGCAAAGAATATAATACCAATGGTGTAACCCGCGATTTTAAAGATATGCAATACACCGACAATGTTTTGATTGGTGGTATGTTCAATTTTTCGGTAAAAATAAACCGCAAAAACAAAATTACTTTCCGCAATTTTATCAATAATAATGCAACCGAAGAAAACAACGTAAGGGAAGGCACCAACCTGGAAAGCGGCACTTTTCAGAAAGCTTATTCCATGAATTATTTGCAAAATTATTACATCGGTACCCAATTGGCAGGTGATCACTTTTTTCCTAAATCCGGATTGAAATTAAAATGGGATGCAGGCTTGCAAAAAGTAATGCGCAATACCCCCGATTATCGCAGGCTTTTATATACCCAAAATACCGGTGTGCCAGGCGATGAACTGAAGGCTGCTGTAGGGCCCCAAAGCAATTTTGGCAACGCCGGAAAAATGTTTATGGATATGCACGAAAACATTAAGTTTTTTGGCTACAGTTTTCTTAAATCCTACTATAAAGACAATTTTAAAAGCGACCTGAAATTTGGTGGTTTTCATCAGTTTAAAAATCGTGAATTTAATACCCGTTTATTCTCTGTGGTTGAAAATCCAGACATTGACGAATCATTGAAATTATTGGGCCCGGATAAAATATTTGCACCCGATAACATGTCTTCTACCGGCTTCAGGTACGACGAAATTGCCGATCCTTTTTACCATTATACCGGTACACAAAATTTAAATGCGGGTTATGTAATGATGGATAATATTATCGACCGTGTATTCAGAATTACAGGGGGTGTAAGGGTAGAGAAATTTATGCAGCAATTGGTGACTAAAAATAAACAGGATAGCACCATTAAACCTACCATCGACAACCTGAATATATTGCCCAGCGGTGCTTTTACCATCATGGTAACCAATAAAACCAACCTGCGTTTGTCCTATGCCCGCACAGTAAGCCGCCCGGATTTCAGGGAAATTTCTCCGTTTAGCTATTTCGATTTTGTAAACTATATTTCGGTAACCGGAAATGATAAATTGACCAGCGGTCAAATCAACAATTTCGATTTGCGATACGAAACTTTCCCCGGTGATGGACAATCATTTTCGGTGGGTGCTTTTTATAAAAAATTCCTGCGTCCTATAGAGCAGATAGTAAGCACTGTGGTGCAGGATGGCAATCGCAGCATTCAATTTCAGAATGCCCCCAGTGCTATTGCTTACGGAGCCGAAGCAGAATTTCGCCTGAAGCTGAAAAAGCTGATGCGCAAATTGAAAAACTGGGAAATATCTGGCAACCTGGCCTATATCAATTCTGAAGTGCAGTTAAAGGACTCGGTAAGTGGCACCAAAACCCGCCCACTGCAAGGCCAAAGTCCATACATTGCCAATCTGGGATTGTTTTATAATGGCCGCAGTTCAGGTTGGTCATTTGCCATAAATTACAACCTTATAGGCCCCCGCATTTACTCGGTAGGTACCGCCAATTACCCCGATTTTTATGATAAAAACCGCCATGTACTGGATGTGCAGGTGGCTAAATCATTGAATAACCGGTCTGAAATAAAATTAAGTGTGGGCGATATTTTGGCCCAGGATTACGTTTTATATCAAAACATGGATGCAAATACTGCGTTTAGTACCAGCGACCATGTGGTAAACCGAATGAAAACCGCTCCCTTTTTCCTGCTAAATTTTGTATTCCGATTAAAATAAAAAAGTGAAAAAAATTGCTGTCATATTTCTGCTCCTGTTCAGCTTGAAAACTGACGCACAAAGTTTTTTTGTACCCACCACCTATCGCGGGGCTTTTGGCAGCAGCGACTGGACCACCACCTGGACCAACTGGACCCCAAAAAACACCAGCTACCCTGCAGGCACTGTTACCATTACCGGCGATATTACATCCAATACCACCTGGACCTCAGACAAAACCTATTTTCTAAAAGGATATGTGTATGTAAAAAACAATGCCGTTTTGACCATACAACCCGGCACAATTATTCGGTGTGATGTGCTTTCATCTTCTACCCTCATTATTTGTCGCGGAGCTAAAATTAATGCGGTAGGTACACCTTCAGCACCCATTGTATTTACCTCTTCAGAGGCTGCTGGTTCGCGCACCTACGGCGACTGGGGTGGAATTATACTGCTGGGCAATGGAAAAATCAATGCGGCCGGCGGTGTTGCCGATGTAGGCGCCGGAATAAACAATACCAAAGGCGATGGATTATATGGAGGCAGCAACGATAACGATAGCTCGGGCATTATTAAATACCTGCGCATAGAGTTTGCCGGAATCCAATACCAGCCCGATAAGGAAATACCCGGGCTTACACTTGCCGGTGTGGGTGCCAAAACCGAGATAGACTATATCCAAATAAGCTACTGTGGCAATGATGGGCTGCACCTGGCAGGGGGTATGGGGCGGGTAAAACACCTGGTTATGCACCGTGGCTACGATACCGACATTAGTATGGACCTGGGCTACCGGGGTTTGCTTCAGTTTGGGATTATCCTGCGCGACTCAACCAAATCCAATGCAAGTGGTACCTCGGGTATGGAAATTCAAAACGACGGACTGGCATCGTCGGCCCAACCATTTACCGACCCTACTATCAGCAATTTTACCATTCTGGGCCCCATGACTGCGTCCACAACCCCCTACAGCAGCGGATATCGCAACGGTATTCATATAAGACGCAATGGCAAATGCGCGGTTTTTAATTCGGCTGTTGCAGGTTATCCCCGCGGAATTATGCTCGACGGGCAGGGTGCTGCGCAACACATGAAGGATGGTAATATTATCATAGAAGCCTGTTTACTTGCCGGGAATAAAATTAAGCAGGTAGATACAACTGGTAATTCCAGCTCGGTACTCCCGGGTTTTGATTTTTTAACCTGGATAAAAACCTCCACTTTTTACAATACATTACTCACTGCCCCTAAAGATTTAAAACTGGCCGATCCATACGCTTATAATAGTCCCACATTTATTCCACGTTCAGGCAGCGCCTTAAACTCTGGCGCGGCTTTTACCAATCTGAGGCTGAATAATACCGAGGTAAAAACATCGTATGTAACACTGCCCGGATTGCAAATATTACAAACAGAAAATACCCTGCAAATTTGCTGTTTAAATGTGATAAAAATGCAGCAATTAAATTTGTCGATTATGGATTATTGCGGGCGAATTATTTGTACTAAAAATATGCGCGACCCTCAAGAAACCTGGCAATTGCCCGAGTTTCACGGGCCTGCAGTTTTAATTATTTCTGATACAAACGGAAAGGTTTTAGAAGTGCGAAAAATGTTATTTTAACATCGCATTCTGCCGCACCGCCTCATACATAGCAATACCGGCAGCCACCGAAACATTTAATGATTCTACCCCCATTTTATGCAAAGGTATTTTAAAATGTACATCGCATAATTTCCAGGCATCGGCGCTTATGCCAGTATCCTCGCTGCCCATTACAATGGCCAGGGGGCCGGTAAGGTCGGCTTCATATATCCCTGTTGCGCCTTTTTCTGATGCACCAGCTATTTTAAGCCCGCTGTTTTTAAGTAATTTAAGGGTGTGGTGAATAGAGTTGGTGCGGCATACCGGAATCTTTAGCAATGCCCCCGCCGAGGTTTTAATAGCGTCGGAATTAATGGCGGCCCCGCCGGTTTCGGGTACCACTATGCCATGCACTCCTGCACATCCTGCAGTGCGGGCTATAGCCCCAAAATTTCGCACATCAGTAATGCCATCCAGTACCATGATAAATGGGTCTTCTCCCTTTTCAAAAACACCGGCAATCACATTTTCAATTCGGGCAAAATCTACCGAAGAAAGTGAAACCACAATTCCCTGGTGATTGCTGCTTACCAGCCGGTTTAACTTTTCGGCGGGTACCTGTTTCCAAATTATACGGTTTTGCTTTAGCAGTAGCAAAATTTCTCTGAGGGCAGGAGAGACTGTTCCCTCCTGCACCCAGACTTTATCAATAGTTTTGCCTGCACGGATTGCCTCTTCTACGGGGTGAATACCGCCAATAAGGGTTCCGTCGTTTTTGGGTCTGCGCCCGTGTTCATAACTCACAGACCTGCGGTTCTTTTCTTAAACTGGCCAGCCCAGTCTTTATGTCCGTTTTGCTCGCAGTAGTCGATTACCTGCTTAATGTAATACTGGCTGCGGCCTACTTCCTCCTCGGCCCAACGGTGGCTATCGGACCAGCGTTTAAAGTAATTTACAAATTGGGCATTTTCTTCAACTGCCATTGTAAGCATTTTTTTGCCCATGGTTTCTTCCCCTAGTTGCAAGAATGCTACTCCGAATTGGGATTTCAAATCACGGCGCAACGGCATTACATTTTCAGGAATTTCATCCAGTATTTTCTTCAACACCTGCACACCCCGGGCTTTATACACAGCCATTGAATCGGCCATGGTTTGCAGATACACTTTTGTATCGTTGAAACCCGGAGGCGGAGGAACTGTTTTCCCTGAATCTACATCCGCTTTTACACGTTTGTACATTTCAATTTCGTTGATGTAATAATTGGCCAGAATCAGCGACATCTGCTGCATATCATTGGGCACATAAGCGGCTTTGTCATCCAGATAAAAGTTCTTTTTATCCTTCATGCCGTAGTATTTAAACTTATTTACAAAGTTGTTATACAATTGGTAATCGGCAATTTTGTTGGGTTGTCCGCCATTTGCACCGCCATTAATGGGCACAAAACGGTATACCAGGCCTTCCAATTGCAGGTATTTGTTTAATGAATTAAAATCATACCCACTTACAGAGGTAAAATAAATGGGGCGTTTCCAACCCTGTTCGGCATTGGTAGCAATCAAATCGTACACTACCAAATCTCCTTTGTTTACATAGTTTCCGCCAATATTTACTTCAATGCTGTCTGCAATGAGGTTGTAGTCTTTCGGATTCACAACGCCTGCTTTTTTCACTGCCTCTTTATCTACTTTCACATAAAATTTGCCACCATGCCATACGTTTTGCATACCCTTTTGATTTTCGGCCAGTAGTTCTTTAATAATACTGCGCAAGGGGCGGGCATTTTTGTAATTGTTGCGGTCTATTTCTATACCGTAGTCAAAACTACCAGTTTTAAGGTCGTTTTTGGTTACAGTTAATGGCAATGGATCGGATTTATACACTTTATCCAACAGCACGCTGCTGTACCATTCTGTGGGCAGCAAACTTTCATTGATAATTCTCACATCTGTGCGGATACCCTCTACGTTTTGGGCATACCACAGCGGATAGGTATCATTATCCCCGTTACAGAAAAGGATGGCATTGGGTTCCAGGCTGTTGAGGAAATTCTTGGCCATATCCAAGCCGATGTATCGGCCAGAACGATCGTGGTCGTCCCAGTTTTGGTAAGCCATATTCACAGGTACCAGTGCGGTACATGCCACAGCTGCAGTAATGGCCGATGATTTATTTAAGTATTTCTTAAGCAGTTCGGCTACGTAAATAACCCCTAAGCCTACCCAAATACAGAACGTTTGGAACGAACCTACCAGCGAGTAATCCCTTTCGCGGGGCTCGTAAGGCGGTTGATTCATATATACGTTAATCAGCACTCCGGTAAATAAAAACAGGGTCATTACCAGCCAGAAATCTTTTCTGCCTTTTCCAAAATGCAGTATCATTCCCAGAATACCCAATAGCAAGGGAAGGAAGAAATAGGCATTTTTACCCTTTTGGTTTTTATAAAAATCGGGCATATCCTTGGTGGGGCCCGATACAAAACGGTCTACGAATGGTATACCTGAATACCAGTTACCATCGAAAGTAGAATTGCCTGATACAGCTTGCTGATCGTTGAGTCGGCCAACAAAATTCCACATAAAATACCGCAGATACATGTAACTGATCTGGTAGGTAAAGAAATAGCGGATATTGTTACCCATAGTAGGTTTTTCATACTCCAGGGCTTCCAGTTCCTGCTTTTCGGCATCGGTAAGCGGTTGCCCGTTTTGCCTTTGCTGATTGAGTTCGTTAATGCGATTTTGAACTTCGTGCATGCCTCCATATTCGCGGAAACCACGGGCATCGCCGCTTTTGTTTGATTTACCCATTCGTGGGAAAAGGGTCATATACTCTTCATCATAAACGGGCTCGTATGTGGCACCGGTCGCTTCGTAAGCGCTGTCGCCTTTATACCATTTGGGTGGGTTTTCTTTGTAATCAATAGTAGGGGCGTTGAAATAGGGGCCTTTCACCAACGGACGATCGCCATACTGTTCACGGGTTATGTAACCATAGAATTTGTATGGGTCCTCGGGGTTGTTCATGTCAATGGCAGGGTTTGCCAAAGAACGAATAACCACCATGGCATAAGACGAGTATCCCAAAATTACGAATCCGGCAGAAATTACCAGCAGATTCCAGTTTCTGCGTCCGGTTTTGGCAGTATACCAAATCAGGGCTGCAATACCACCGAAAATCAAAACCAGGGCAAAAATGCTTCCGCTGTAGAAAGGCAGGTGAAAGCTATTCACAAACATTTTGTCCATTACAGCCAGCAACCAGGGAATTCCGGGGTAAACAATTTTCATAACAAAACCCAGGGCAACCAAAGCTGCACCAAAGGCCATAAATATACCATTGCGGGTAATGGTAAAACGTTTAAAATAATATGCCAGGCATACAGTAGGAATCACAAGCAGATTCAACATGTGCGTACCCAAAGCCAAACCTGTTACAAAGGCTATAAAAACCAGCCAGCGGTCGTTGTGCGAGTCGTTACTTTGTTTGTCCCAACGCAAAATAGCCCAAAAGGTAAGTGCAGTAAAGAACGAGCTCATTGCATATACCTCGGCCTCAACAGCGCTAAACCAGAAACTATCCAGGAATGTATTGGTAAGGGCAGCCACCACACCGGCACCGATAATCAGGGTGTTGCGGTTGGCGTTGTCTTCGGCCACCAGCTTTTGTGCAAAGTGGGTTGTAATCCAGAAAGTGAACATTACGCATCCGGCGCTAGAAACGGCAGAAAGCATATTTACCCAGAAACCTACATGGGCAGGATCGGGAGAAAGCAATGAAAACAAGCGACCTACCATCAAAAACAAAGGCGCCCCGGGAGGGTGCACTACTTGCAATTTGTAAGCAGCACTAATAAACTCTCCGCAGTCCCACAAACTTACCGAAGATTCCAGGGTAAGAGAGTACACTACAAGTGCGACCGCAAATACGGCCCATCCGAAGATTTTGTTCAACGAACTGAAATTATTCATCATTGGTTATATATCGTAAAGTAATAGTTGGCGAAAATAGTGATTTCGCATTCAATTTGCGCAGAAAATGCCATGGGTTTTCAGGATTTTCAGGCAGACGCCGGTTTAAGAACAGAGGTTGCCTCGGCAATACGGGCACTTACATTCTTTTCGCCCAACAGTTCAATCATTTCGAAGATTGGCGGCCCGGCGGGTTCTCCGCTGATTGCCACACGCAAGGGTTGCATCAGTTCGCCGGTTTTTACCCCCGCACTTTCGCAGTATTGCTTAAAAATATTTTCGAGATTCAATGCAGTATAATCGGCAGACTGCGACATGGCAGCGGCAATTGCATTGAGGTGGGTATTGGTATCGGCCTTCCATTTTTTGGCCACCACATCGGGATTATAGGTGCTGGGTTTTTCGAAAAAATAATGTGCCTGCGCAATAATTTCTTTGGCAAAATTTACCTTTTCCCGCATCAGTCCTATCACTTTCTCCACATACCCGGGTGCAGCGCTATAGCCTTTTGCCGCCAAATCGGGGGCTACCATTTCAGCTATTTCCGACAGGGGTTTTTGCATCAGGTATTGATGATTAAACCAAAGGGCTTTATTTAAATCAAATTTGGCTCCGCTTTTACTTACCCGGTCTAATGAGAAAGCTTCTATCAACTCGGGCATGGAAAACAATTCTTTGTTATCACTTGGATGCCATCCCAGTAAGGCCAGCATATTGGCCACCGCATCGGGGAAATAGCCGCTTTGTTTGTAACCACTGCTGATTTCACCACTGGCCGGATCTTTCCATTCCATAGGGAAAACCGGAAATCCCAGGCGATCGCCATCGCGTTTACTCAGCTTTCCGTTGCCTTCGGGTTTCAACAACAAGGGCAGGTGGGCAAATTCGGGCATTACATCTTCCCAGCCCATAAATTTATACAACATTACATGCAGCGGCGCGCTAGGTAACCACTCCTCACCGCGGATTACATGCGAAATACCCATCAGATAGTCATCTACCACATTGGCCAAATGGTAGGTAGGCATACCATCACTTTTCAGCAGAACCTTATCATCAAGTTGAGAGCTGTTTACAACCACCCAACCACGGATAATATCATGAAAACGCACTTCCTCTTTGCGCGGCATTTTAATGCGGATTACATAGGGCTTGCCACTTTCAATGCGGGCTTTCACCTCATCGGCGGGCAAGGTAAGAGAGTTGTGCATACTTTGCCGGCTTACGGCATCATAAGCGGGCTGCATACCACCTGCTTCCAGGCGTTTGCGCATGTTTTCCAAATCCTCTTCGGTATCAAAAGCGTAGTAGGCATGGCCTTTTTCAATGAGGTCGTAAGCGTATTGGGCATACATGCCTTTGCGTTCGCTTTGGCGATAGGGTGCATGTGGGCCTCCTACACTCTGTCCTTCGTCAATTTCAATACCTACCCATTTTAAACTTTGGATAATATAATCTTCGGCACCGGGTACAAAGCGGTTCTGGTCAGTGTCTTCCACACGCAAAATCATGGTGCCATTGTGTTTTCTGGCAAATAAATAATTGTAAAGTGCAGTGCGCACACCGCCAATATGCAGCGGGCCTGTAGGGCTGGGGGCAAATCGAACACGAACGGGACGGGTCATAACTAGCCCGCAAAGATACTGTTTTACCAGTGATAGCAGGCACCAAACTGTATGAGACCTTTAGAAAATCCGGCCTCGGTATAGCATGATAAATTGGGTAAAACATGAAAGCGGATACCCACTGTGGCTTCAAGGCCCAGTGAATTGTTGGGCATTACCAATCCATCTTTACCGCCATCCACACTGGTGCTGGATGGTTTATGAAAAGGCAGGGTATTGCGCACACCCACACCTGCTCCAAAATAACTTTCGATTTGTGAATTAATTTCGAAATAATAATTGGCCCTTACCAATGCACTAAAAAAGGTGGTTTTTTTAGCAGACCCACCCAAAACGGTAGACATTTTGCGGCCCGCCGCCATGTTCATTCCCAAGCCAAAATGCGAATTAAAACGATGCTCGTACTTGGCCATCAACGGACCTTTGGTGCCGGCCCAGTTGTCGAAGTCGAATGAGTACAAACCGTAACCCAAACTGGCTACATTTTTGGTGTAAAATGGTGTACTTTGCTCGGTAGTAATGTAGTTGCTTTTGGCCAGGGTTTGGGAATAAAAACCTGGCATCATTGCCAATAATGCAAACAGGGGTAGTAATTTTTTTCTCCGGGCAAGTACGTTAATAATCATACCAATAACACCTACAAAATAAATACAGCCCCCATGCGTGGGAGTCATATTTGCATCACAGGATTGTCACTGGTTCTTCATTTTTTCGGCATTAAAATCAGCCGATTTGTTTCGCGCTATGGATAAGGTTTGCCAGTCTGCCGCCCTGTACATTTTGCTGAGCATTACAATCTGCCCTGTGTGATAACTGTAATGTGCCAATTGACGGTTTATGGCCTCCATCACTGTATGGGCTTCAGCGCGGATAAGCACCGTTTTATCCAAATCCGATTCCTGAAGCATATCCAAAGTATGCAAAAAAACATCCCAACCCTGATTCCAAAAATTCATCACCGCCTCGCGACTAAGTTCGTTGATTTCAAATTCCGAATCGCGGTTGCGCCAGGGTTTTTCGCCGTCTGTGGTTAAAAAATCCGTCCAGCGCGAAATCATATTACCAGCCATGTGTTTCATAATGATGGCAATGGAATTATCATCCTCCGAAGCTTGTTTAAAAAATGCTTCATCTGTCACCTGGGCAATGGCTTTCTCACTCATGGTGCGGTATTGACGAAAAATAGAAATAACGGAATGTAAATAGTTCATGGATGACTGACTTTAATATTGAAACAAAATTAATACTTTCGCTTCATGGAAGATACAACTTATTTATTGTTGGGAATAATTTTTATAATATTCCTGCTCATTTACATTTCATTTATCAAAACGATAATAAAAACTATTGAATTAATTGCACCAGCCAATCGCCTTGTGCAGCCACAAGAAGCCTGGTATTTGTTAATCCCTGTGTTTTGCCTGATTTGGCAATTTTTGCTTGCCGGTCGTCTCGCCGATTCATTAAAAAATGAATTTATTTCACGCAAAATTGCACTCCCTTCAAAAAGGCCTACATTTGTTTCTGGACTTGTCTTAGGAATAAATCAAATTTTAATGTTCAGCCCCATTCTTGGTGGCCTTTTTTCTATTTTATTCTTTATTCTGTTTGCTTCATATTGGATAGCAATCAAGGATACAAAGAATCAATTATTGGGTATTCCAAGTAAAAGTATTTTTGCCCAGCAAGATGTCTTGGAGGATTGAATTTAGGCCATTAAAAGATTCTTAAAATAGCCAATAAAGCCTGCTCCCTGTAAGAATGGAAAATGTAAAATGCAGAATGTAGAATTTGACAGCCGGGTGCAAAGCGCAATCCGCCACATTTTCAAAGGGCGGAGCAAAGTGCAATGGACAGCCGATTATAATGTAAAATGTAACAGCCTTCCTCCGCGACCACTGCACCCCACTCCCTGTAAGAATGGAATATGCTTGCCCGAACTTGAAAGGGGCGGGGAAAATGTAGCAGCCATCCTCCGCGACCACTGCCCCCCACTCCCCCCGCCACATTTTCAATGGGCGGGCCCTGCTCCCTCCAAGGCTGTTGCTATTCCCTATTCCCCATTCCCCATTCCCTATCTAAAATATTCCTACCTTTGTAACGTTTAATATACAAATGCGGGGCAAATACCTGAATGTCATTCTCGGTTTTGTGGTGATTTTCTCACTTTTGTTTTTTCATGGAAGTAAAAATATTCAAAATTTAACTTTCAAAACTGGTGAGGGTGATAAAAATAATGCGCATGAAAATGCTAAATCTATTTCACAAAAAAATGCTTTAGATACCGCTGCTAAATACCGTACTTGGCTGCAAAAAAATGGGTATTCAACCCGCTTGCTTTTTTTGGCCGATATGAAATTATCTATGGAATTAAAACGATTTTATGTAATTAATTTAGACAGCAATAAAATACTGAATACTTTTTTGGTGGCCCACGGAAGCGGCAAAGGAAGCACGGCCGATAGTGCTGTGTGCAGCAATATTCTCGGTAGTTTATGCTCATCTTTAGGCAAATATTCCATTCTTCCCAAAGACACTTTATGGGGCGAATACGGCAAAGGATACTGGATGAACGGCCTGGATAAAACCAACAATAATGCGCGCAAACGCCTCATTGTTTTTCACTACTACATACCCCAAACCACCGAAGAATTCGGCGAACACAATTTCTTCTCCAGCGGCTGCCCCATGCTGGCCCAAAGCAGTTTCCACTTCTGCGATTCACTGCTGAAGTTAGAGTCGAAAGCGGTACTCTTTTATCAGTATAGATAACAGCCGATATCGGATCTTGGATTTTGGATAGCGGATTTTAGATTTGTTAACGCTTGACTGCAAATTGCACGTCCTATTTTACTTATATTTGGTTAATACTTTTTTTATTGCCACTTTGTAGAACTTATGACCAGAAGAAAAAAAGTTTTTCTACAAACAAAAATCATTGCCAACACTTATGTTGTTGAATGAGTTATAAGAATCTAGAAATTTGGAAGATTGCCCGCACATTAAGTATTGAAATTCATAAAATAAGCTTAAAACTACCAAAATACGAATTATATGAAACTGGCAGTCAGGCGCGGCGATCGGCTAAATCGGTCCGTTCAAATATTGTTGAAGGTTTTGGAAGAAGGAAATATAAATCAGAGTTTATCAGGTTTATTATAATTGCATTGGCAAGTTGCGACGAAACCATTGACCATATAGAAACGCTAATTGAATGTCACTCACTTACTGATGATTCGGATATGCTCGACTTACTGCAGAGGTATCAATTATTAGCCAAGAAAATATCAAAATTCATCCAGGCCCTTGAAAGCGGCCACAATGCAAATTCACCAACTAATTAAACATTTCAACCAATAAACAAAAATCTGGCATCTATTTTCAAACATCTGATATCCAATATCGGCTATCCGATATCGGCTGTTTGTATTATCTTCGCCCCATGTCACTCGTAGATCAGGTAAACGAAGGTATTAAAGAGGCTATGAAGGCCCGAAATGAAGGTAGATTGCGTGCTTTGCGCAGTATTAAATCGGCTTTTTTACTATTGGCTTCGGCCGAGGGTGGAGCCGAAGTTACCGATGAAGCCTGTATCAAAGCCATTCAAAAACTAGCCAAACAGCGCAAGGATAGCATCGATATTTTTGTGGCACAAAACCGCACCGACCTGGCTGACCGCGAAAAAGAAGAGTTGGCCGTAATTGAAGAGTTCTTACCCGCCCAAATGGGTGAAGCTGAGGTTGAGGCCAAAATCAAGGAAATTATTGCACAAGTAGGTGCCACCGGTGCCAAAGACATGGGCAAGGTAATCCCCGTAGCCATGAAAACCCTGGGCGGACAAGCCGAAGGAAAGCTCATCAGCGAAATTGTGAAACGATTGCTGGCTTAATAATTATTTTATTCCGTTAATTTAATTGCGATTTTTTTGCAATTAAATTAACTATTTTCACTTACAAAAACAATCCCAAAGCTTCAGCTACTTTGCCTTCTGCAATCAGTTGCACTGCGGCGTGTTCGGGGTCGGTATTGCTATGCAGGGCCTTGGTTCCGGCTATGAGTTCCTCGTGAGGCATTTCCAATAATCCGGCCATTTTTCCTATATCATTGGCCGATAAAATAGTGCTGTTTTTAATGGCTTCCGGCAGTGCATCATACCCAATGGTTTTTTGCATAGGTTGGGGCAATTGAAACATGTTCTCAGGTGTGGCATGGCAATACCAGGCACCACCCATACGTGCCACCAAATCCATTTTGCGCGGATCGATTTTGCCTTCCTCATTCAAAACCGACTCGTGGATATGCATACGTATTACCTCTGCAATTACCAGATTACCTGCACTGGCTCCGTGGCCCAGCTCTTTGCATTCAATTACTTTGCATTCCATTTGCACCGGACTTTCGGCCACCCTATAGGGTTTTACCAAATCGGAAGCGATGGGGGTAAAGCCTGCTTTTTCAAATTCCGAAACGCCTTTTTCCCAGGGTGCAGCCGCAACGTTCATTTTTTGTACTATGTCAAAATTCACCACATTTATCACCACCTCGGGCACTTCTTTCACATTCAGCCAGGTATGCTTGGGCGTACCATCGCGGCCCGAATTATTGGGCGCAAAAATGAGGATTGGGGGCTTGGCCGAGAATACATTGAAAAACGAAAAAGGCGCCAGGTTCATATTCCCCTCCGCATTTACAGTGCTGGCAAAACAGATAGGGCGCGGTCCTACTGCACCCAACAGGTACTGGTGCATTTGGGGTACGGTAACTTCTTCTGGCCTGATGGTAATCATGGTGCAAAGATATATTAAAACAAGAGGCCTATTCTTTCCAAATTTTACTCTAAATCGTTATATTCGCAGTATGCTGCTTAAAGAACAAGTTATAAAAATAATAGATGCCTTGCCCGAAAATTCAAGTGCCGAAGAAATGATTGAGAAAATTATCTTTATTGATAAAGTTGAAAAAGGATTGGATCAAGCTAAGACTGGAAAAATTATCAGCGATTCAAAATTGGACACGGAGATTGAAAAATGGTAAAAATAGAATGGTCAGAACTAGCCAAATCTGACCTATTCCATATATTTCAATATATAGCTGCAGACTCGGCTCACTATGCAAAAGAGCATGTAAAAAAACTAAAAGCTCAAACGACTATTCTTCGCAAATTTCCGGAAATAGGGCGCATTGTACCTGAATTTGAAATTCAAACAATACGAGAAATAATTTATAAGAATTATCGAATTGTATATTTAATCAAAGATAACAAATCAATAATTATTTTAACCATCTTTCATGGTTCCAGATTACTTTAACTATAAGTGCATACAATTGCGTTAGGAAATCTTAATTGAAATAATCATTTAGACATTCTCAGCATTAATTGGACTCTATGCGGAAAAATTGAGAAAATAACTCGCATAAGAAGACGTACCAAAGCCAACCACGAATTTGGCTACGATGCAGGTGGCAACCGTTTGTGGAAAAAAGTAAAACCCAAACCCTTGAATGCCGCCACTGAAAAAATTTATTATTATCTTCGTGCTGCAAGTCCTCGCTTGTAAAGCGGGAATGCGCATGTGAACAAACACAGTGCTAAGTACGAGGTAACGAGTTCCAATTATTATAAATAAATTACGAGTAAATGTGCAGGTACCAGCAATATACAATTGGCAGCAACCATGTAGTTTTTGTTTCTGAGAGGCAATCCATCTTTGGCAGCAACCGTCATGGGGCCAAGCACCGCAAGGATACCCTGCGTCTCGGCGCAAACAATTATACGTCTTCAGGAGCTACTGTGATCAGGCCGATGGCTATGACGGAGTATGAGCTGAGTAACCACCCGGGCAATTTCAATGGTTGTGTAACTTTTGAAAAAAGTTATTACAAACATGAATCCCGAATGAAGCAAATGCAAACTTCGGGAGTATTGGAAACAGTTGCCGACAAAAAGCTTTACAAAACTTCCATGGCCGGTAATTACTTTGAAGCGGAGATTGTAAGCATCACAGATTACTATCCATTTGGTAGCGTAATGCAAACACGCAGCTACACAGCCAGGGCGGGTAGGTTTGGGTTTAATGGGAAGGAAAAAGATATCGAAGTATTGGAAGGTGCTTACGCATTTGAAGCCAGAATTTTTGATAGCAGGTTGGGTAAGTTTATGAGCCTTGATCCCCGAATGGGTGAATATGTATGGCAAACACCGTATGCATATTTTAGCAATAGCCCAGTAGCCATTTTAGATATAGCAGGTATGGGTGGACCCTATCAAGCCGATGATGCACAATCCACTGGGTGTGCTTTTCAAGGATGTCCGGATGGGCCAGCTTCTTCTCGGTCTGCTGTAGGTGCTTCGAGTAGTTCCAATGTTTTATGGCATTCCCCAATGGTGGCGCCTGCCGTGCAAACAGTAAATAATGCGAGCCAGAATACGCAATCTAGCAGCAACCAAGGCACAAGACCTGCCCAAGCAAATAACACAGGCAGCACTGCAACAGTAAATCAGAATGGCCAAGCAGAAAATCCTAATGAGCCCTATGCTAGTGATTTTGTTGGACCGCTGCCAGAATATTCTAGGAAGCAAGATGAGCCTACGAATAATGTGACAATAACAAATTTCAAACCTAGTGGAGCTGTTATTGCGTTGCCAACGAATCCATTAAATATAAAAGTAAAAAAAGTGGGAGATGCCTATTATGTAAATGTATATTACGATGAAACTTTCATTGATCTTTCATTTCCATATAACATTGACCATGTCACAACGGGTTTTTTTTTATGATGTTCAACCCAGTAAGTGTTGCCGGTACTAAAATGGATAAGTCTAAGGTCCAAATTTTTGCTGCTGCCTGCATAGATGGCGCAAGATGGGCAACATTTAGAAGTGTGGAGGGTGGTTATAATGTGAATGGAAGTTCTTTCATAGAGGTGCTTAAAACTGAGATGTTACCATTTGGTAGTACAGGATCTTATAACGTACCAGGAGTTCCAATTACCATTTTAGATTATTTGTAACAACCGCATTGTGTATATGTTATTTGTTGGTTCAAATCATGAATAAATTTTTCTGTTAAGGAACTGAAAAAATAATTAGCTATAAATATGATATATTCAAATAATTCAATTCGGGAAAGTGTCCAAACAAACTTGAGAATTGACCAACTGATATCAGCAATTAAAGGATCAATAGAGAATATTGTAATTGGAAAGATTGAAGTTTTAGAAAAAATTAATTCTGGATTTGAATTATTAAAAAATGAAATCCATGAACCTAGGCGGATGAAAATGTTAATGGACATTTCTCCTAATAAAGGCAATGTAACTGATTACCAAATAATGTTTTATTTATATTCGATTTTGACACCTGAAAAATTGAATAGTCTTCGCAAGTGGGTTACTTCAAATGAAAGTATAAGAGCAAGTTCTAAGTATAACGTTAAAGTTGTTTTGAACATATATCATAATTTAATTGATATGAGAAAATTATATACAAAACAACTCTTATATAGCACCGATGAAACCGGTAATTGTACATTGACATTTGAAAAGTTAACAAGCACAATCCAAAAAGGGGTAGAAAACATATTGTTAGATAGAGGTCAAAAAGTACCAACCAAGCTAATCATTGGCTTGCTTGAAGTCCTTAAAAGAGAGTTATTTTACTCAAATTCGACAAGGATGTTTTCACATGAATTCATTGAAGCGGATGATTTGGTAATGGATTTTTTGTATTCAATGCTTAGTACAGAGAAGTCAAATATCCTAAGAATATGGTTGAATAGAAAGGAGATTCCTATAATACAAAATAAACAAGAATTAGGTATCATTACTAGTATTTATGTTCCAGATTGGCACGTTTAATGTATTAATTTTCTGCCGTTTAAGGTGCCTCAACCTGTAAGAAAAATAATCATACTTGCAAATCCAAAACCGCAAGCTAAATTTGTGAAACAACTACGCAGTAAATTTTTCCCGCGGTTGGTCTCCCTCCATTCCATGTAAGCCCACGGTGAAGTGCACCTAACAAAGTTAAATTGTAGGCTCCCCTTTTTTCGGACCATTCAAAATTAGAATTTTAGGGTCTATTTTCCAATAGTTCATATTCAATTGGAGTTAAATAATTAAGTGATTTGTGTAGCTATTGTGATTGTAATTGTTGATAAAGGCAGATGCAAGTTCCATAACTTAGCCCAGCTTAGCAACATAATTCGTATTTCATAAATCTCTTTTTAAGGAGCTCTTAATTTCCTCTATTTAATATTCTCTTGGGATTCACAAGTCTTTAAGATTTGCTAATACTTTATATATTTGGAATAAGTAAAAGTATTCATTTCAATATCAAAAATGATAAAATACTTAGTTCTTTTATTTCTTTTTGACAGAGTTTGGGAAATTAATAAAAATTCACCACAACGCATTATTGAATGCGCATTGGATTTTGAAATTTTAACTCCAGACTCTTTTCTGATTTCTCTGCGATAATTTTTAATAATTTTAATCACTAATTCGTAATCTAATTTTGTATTAACGATTAAATTGGTATCGATTTTTACATTAATATTTGGTTTAAATGCCCTAATATAATTTATACATTCAACACTTTGAGTTGAATCAGTTATAACTCCATTTTGCGCATTTAATTTATATGTATGCGAACTAAAGTAAATAAAAAGTACCAAACCAATATTTAATATTCTAATTTTCGCCATCATCTTGGTAATCCCTTTTTAATTTTCTATCAATTCTCTTTGCTCTTTTACTCTCCGATTTTCCTTTCGCTGCAAGTTTTTCTTTACGCTGCTTCAATCTTTCATGTTTTCTATTTGCAACTGTATTAGTATTATCTTTATTTTTTGGTGAATCAACATCTCTAGGCATATCGCTATATAAAGGAATATAATCGTCTTCAATATTTTCATCATGAATTGCTGGATCATATTTTAACAAAAACCCGGAAGGTGTCACTACATACCCGATTTCTCCGCTTATTTCATACTGATCCTTGTCCATCGGACCATAACGTTCAGGGTATTTAGCTTTACTAAAATAATCGTCCCCAAAACCGGTATATTCGGCATGGGTGTGGATATCTGCCACAATCTTTTTCCCTTTTGCCCACCAAATTTTATGTGGAAGAGAAGGACCCATGTTTTTTGAACCTTTTCTCGGTCTGATGTATGAATAGTAAGTTTTACCATCCTTTTGAAATGAATATATTTTAGCCCCCGTCTCTCTACCTATCCTAATAGATTTTCCATTGTATAACAAACCAAAATCTCTTGCTGCCGCATCCATAGTTTCAAATGTATCTCCCGGCTTTTCGCCGTTCAAATCAATCCATCTTATTGGATTGTTTAAAGCAAAGTAATAAGGAGAAAAACTCTGCTGTTCTTTAAATTTGGGATCGATTGACAAAAAAACGCCAACCCTTCCATCATAAATTCTGGCCCCAAAGTCATAATTTTCAGCAGTAGCATCACTCTCTTTTTCTTTCCCATTAAACCCAAATCTACCCGCCCTGGCTGTGTAGCTGCGTGTTTGCATTACATGGCGAGGCATGCTCACCATCAGGAGCAATGCCTCCTGACTACCAAATGGATTGTAATGTAAAACATTGGGCACCGCTGTATACATGTAACTTTGGGGCATTAAAAATTTGCTTGTATTGACAAATTTAACCAAATTTGGGCAGTTTTACAAGTTGAAATTTATGATTAATAACCTTTCAAAACCTAATTTATTGTTGGCTTTTGCAGAATTTATTAAAAAAGAAGCTAGAAAGAAAAACAAGTCTTTGGCGAAAAAACTGAGGGTGGACAACAATACTACAGTAAAATTATTGGCATGTTAAAAAAGAAAAATAAACCACTCCTACAGCAATACTTTGGGCTCAAAATGCTACTCGGCAGCATTATGCTATTTCTGTTCTTGTCCAGCATAATTCCAGACAACAACGGCCCGTTCAGTAATACAAAATCGGTTGTTATCGACAGTATAAAATATAATAAATATCCGGCCAAACATGGCTTCAATTCAGAATATGTGCTCTTTTCAAAGTCTGTAAAGTACTATATTATCAATGACATTATTCATTATACGGATAGCCGATATCTCACGGAAATGCCCTTCCCTTCAACTGTAACTATTACTTACCGCAGAAGGTGGTTCTGGCTTGTTGGTGTTAAATTTGTATTCCAAATTCAGTACAATGGGGCACAGTTGGTTGACTTAAACCAATACAGAAAAGATTTTGGATTTTATATGTATTTAATAATCGTTTTATTCATTTATATCTGTATTTCATCCATTCTAAATCTTATCTTTTGGATTAGAAACAAATATAATTTTTTACGAACTTAGTGGCGCAGAAACGGAAATAGAAATTCTGCTGAAGAGCTTCCTATCAGCTAAAATTAACTAAAATTCTGACGTGAAACTCCGTGTTTTTAATCCTTTATGGAATTATATGCCTTTATATTTTAATGCCTTCTCTACACCTCAAAGGCTATGCCCCATCTTGCTTTTCTTGGTTTCAAGGTACCCTTTATTATGGGGGTTGGGAACCACTTGCAAGGGTACATTTTCAACGATTTCGAGGCCGTAACCTACCAGCCCGGTGCGTTTGCGGGGATTGTTGCTCATCAGGCGCATTTTTTGTACACCCAAATCACGGATAATCTGGGCACCAATGCCATAGTCGCGTTCGTCCATGCCAAATCCCAGCTGAATGTTGGCTTCAACCGTATCCATACCCTGCTCCTGCAGTTTGTAGGCTTTAAGTTTGTTTAACAAGCCAATACCGCGACCCTCCTGGTTCATGTATACAATCACACCTTTGCCTTCTTCATTGATTTTTTCCATGGCTTTTTGCAATTGTTCGCCACAATCGCAGCGGCAACTGCCAAAAATATCGCCGGTCATGCAACTGCTGTGTACGCGCACCAGCACCGGTTCATCGGGTTCCCAGGTGCCTTTGATCAGGGCCAGATGCTCCTGGTCTTTGTTGGTTTGGCGGTAGGCAATTAAATCAAAATCGCCAAATTTGGTGGGCATTTCAACCGAAATTTCGCGTTTAATTAAACTCTCATTTTGCAAACGATATTTAATTAATTCTTCGATTGAAATAATTTTCATATTGAATTTTTCGGCCACCAGCATCAAATCGGGCAGACGTGCCATGGTGCCATCCTCATTCAAAATTTCGACTATGCATCCTGCGGGTTCAAAACCTGCCATACGGGCCAAGTCAATGGCCGCTTCGGTATGCCCTGCCCTGCGAATCACCCCTTCACTTTTGGCGCGCAATGGAAAAATATGTCCGGGACGGCCCAGTTCATCGCCCTTAATGTCGGGGTTGATTAATGCCTGCACGGTTTTGGCCCTGTCGTGGGCGCTGATACCGGTTGTGCAGCCATGCCCCAGCAAATCTACCGAAACGGTAAAAGCTGTTTCGTGGGTGGCGGTATTGCGGCCTACCATCATATCCAATCCCAGCTCGTCGCAGCGGTCTTCGGTAAGCGGCACACAGATCAGTCCGCGCCCCTCCTTAATCATAAAGTTGATAATTTCGGGCGTAACATTGCGGGCAGCGGTAAGAAAATCGCCCTCGTTTTCGCGGTCTTCATCATCCACTACAATGATTACTTTGCCTTTGCGTATATCCTCAACGGCTTCTTCTATGGTATTAAGTTTTATGTGAGTCACGGATGTAGAGTTTGGTTAAAAGTGGGGCAAAGTTCGCAATAATCTGCCATTAAAATTCACATTCAATTAAAATAAAAAAGCTCATTAAAAAAGGTAGATCCAGGGTTTTATAAATAATTCGCAAAGTCATACTCTGCAAGCTTTACACGCATTTTTCAATCCATTGCTTATTCTATTATTAACTACTTTTTGTGACCATGGTCACGTGCAATCCATGTGTCCATGCCCAAATTTGAAACTTTAATATCATAACCATGAAAATCGAACAAATATATACCGGGTGCCTGGCCCATGGAGCTTACTGGATAGAAAGCAATGGGGAAGCGGCCATTATAGATCCACTGCGCGAAATAGGACCTTACATAGAACGCGCCGAAAAAAACAATGCCAAAATAAAATACGTGTTGGAGACCCATTTTCATGCCGATTTTGTATCGGGTCATTTGGATTTGGCGCAAAAAACCGGTGCCACCATTGTGTACGGGCCCACCGCCAAACCCTCATTTCAGGCACATATTGCCGAAGATGGAGAAATTCTGCAATTGGGCAATGTAAAATTAAAAGTGTTGCATACCCCCGGCCATACCATGGAGTCGAGCTGCTTTTTGCTGTTTGATGAAAACGGAAAAGAACAGGCCCTGTTTACCGGCGATACTTTATTCATCGGCGATGTAGGACGCCCCGATTTGGCCCAGCATGTAATTGCCGAATTAACCCAGGAAAAATTAGCCAATTATTTATACGACAGTTTGCGCAATAAAATTATGCCCCTGTCGGATGATCTCATTATATATCCCGGACATGGGGCTGGAAGTGCCTGTGGTAAAAACATGAGCAATGAAACCACCGATACTTTGGGGCACCAAAAACGGACAAATTATGCCTTGCGTGCCGATATGGGAAGAGAAGAATTTGTGAAAGAATTATTAACCGGATTAACACCGCCTCCGGGCTATTTTCCGCAAAATGTTTTATTAAATATTAAAGGGTACGAAAGCATGGAACTGGTAATGAACCGTGGAATGAATCCGCTTTCTGCATCTGCATTTGAGGCCGCTGCCAACGAAACAGATGCTTTAATAATTGATATCAGAAATGCCAATGATTATGCAAAAGGTTTTATTCCAAATTCCATCAATATTGGAGTAGATGGAAATTTTGCAACCTGGGTAGGAACCATGGTGCCGGATGTAAAACAAACCATACTTTTGGTGGGAGATCCCACAAGAATGGAAGAGGCTGTAACCCGCATGTCGCGAGTAGGTTACGACAATTGTATTGGATACCTCGACGGTGGTTTTGAAAGTTGGTTGAAAGCCGGAAAAGAGACGGACCAGATTGAATGTATTTCGGCCGATAAACTTGCAGAAATTATGCAAAATGAAAGCGATTTTCAAATTTTGGATGTGCGCAAAAAAAGCGAATACGACAGCGAACATGTATTGAATATTGAAAATGCGCCCTTGGATTACATCAACGAAAGCATGCTGCAGGTGAAGAAGGACAGGCCCGTGTATATCCATTGCGCAGCTGGTTACCGCAGCATGATTTTTGTTTCAATCCTTCGGGCACGGGGCTATAAAAATCTGGTAAATGTAGATGGTGGATTTAAGGCCATGAAAGATTCGGGAAAATTTGCACTTACCGAATTTCAAAGGCAAAGCACCATGCTGTAATCTTTGAATGGAATTAAATTGCACTGCAAAAATTAATTTCGGTTTCCTACATTTGTAAAATAGATATGAAAAAGATTTTACTGATTTTGTTGCTCAGCAGCAGCATAGGAATTACAATTGCAGATACCATTACCCATAATTACCAGGATGTAAAGTCCGGTATTGACTCGGTAAACCAGAGGATGAAAGAAATGGATGCCCAGGCCGCCACGGTTCAAAAAGGGCTCGATTCCATGGATGAAAAATTAAAAGAGGCACAAGCCAAAATTGATGCTGCCAAAAACCGACCCACCAATTATTGGATGCCTATAGTGGGTGGGGCCATACTGGGAATAGGCCTTGCCGTGTGGCTGCGCAGCCGCAAAAAGGGTTAAGTCGCCCTGCGATTGCCCTGTATCTCTAACTTGGTTTTCTGTATTATCTTTGCAACATGCAGGAAGCCACACCTACCGCTATCGACCGTGAAACCTTCATCAAAGAAGTGCTGAATGACTACCGCGTTGCTTTTGAAAGCCGCCAGGCCAGCTTAATTGGCCGAAAGGAAGTTTTAACCGGCAAGGCCAAGTTTGGCATTTTTGGAGATGGAAAAGAGGTGGCGCAGGTAGCCATGGCCCGGGTTTTTGAAAACGGCGATTGGCGCAGTGGTTATTACCGCGATCAAACATTTATGTTTGCCAAAGGCATGAGCAGCATTACCGAATTTTTTGCCCAGCTCTATGCCGACCCCTCTGTAGAACGCGAACCTGCCAGCGGCGGACGCAGTATGAATGGCCACTTTGCCACCCGATTGCTGGATGAAAACGGCAATTGGTTGCCCCAAACTGACCGCCCAAATTGCAGCGCCGATATATCACCTACAGCGGGTCAAATGCCGCGCCTTTTAGGTTTGGCCGTAGCCTCTAAATTGTACCGCGAAAATCCGGATTTGCATGCATTTTCTGATTTCTCTATCCAAGGAAATGAAATTGCTTTTGGCACCATTGGAAATGCAAGTACCAGTGAGGGTATTTTTTGGGAAACCATGAATGCCGCCTGCGTAATGCAAGTGCCCCTGCTGATGAGTGTATGGGACGATGGATACGGAATTTCGGTACCTGCACGTTACCAAACTACCAAAGAAAATATTTCGGAAATATTAAAAGGATTTAAATCCGATAAACACGGAAAAGGCATGGAAATCTTTACTGCCAAAGGCTGGGATTATGCCGAATTATGCCGCGTTTATAAACAGGCTGCCGATGTTTGCAGGCAAAATCACACCCCTGTTTTGGTACACGTTACCGAAGTTACCCAACCCCAGGGACACAGTACCAGCGGCAGTCACGAACGATACAAATCCAAAGAACGTTTGCAATGGGAAGCCGATTTTGATTGCATAAATAAAATGCGCGAATGGCTTTTGGAAAATAAAATTATTTCGGAAAAAGAGCTGGATCAACTTGAAAAATCGGCCATTGCCTCTGTAAAAGAAAATCAAAAAACGGCCTGGTTAAATTTCCAAAATACCATTAAATCTGAAGTAGATGGATTGTGCAATTTAATAAATAACCTGGCCAGCCATGGTTATAAAACTGCGCAATTGGCCGAGCTCAGTGCCAGCCTTTCCGCCCTTTCTGAACCCCTGCGCCGCGACCTTGGAAACGCACTGCACAAAGCACTTCGTCTTACCATTGGTATGGACGCAAACAGCCGCCAACCTTTACTGGATTATTTCGATAAATTTAATGCATTAAATTACAACCGATACAGCAGCCATTTGCACAGTGAAAGTGAAAATAATGCATTGAATGTGCCGGTAATTGCTCCGGTATTTACCGATGAAACTGCCGACGGATACATGGTAGTGCGCGCCTGCTTCGAAGCCAATATGGAACGCGATGCACGCATTTTTGCATTTGGCGAAGATGTTGGAAAAATTGGCGATGTAAACCAGGGTTTTTCTGGCTTACAGGAAAAATTTGGCGAACTGCGCGTTACCGATAAAGGCATACGCGAATGGAGTATAGTGGGCGAAGGTTTAGGCGCCGCCATGCGCGGATTGCGCCCCATTGCCGAAATTCAGTACCTCGATTATTTATTGTACGCTTTGGAACCCATGAGTGACGATATCGCCACTATGCAGTATCGCACCAAAGGCGGACAAAAAACCCCGATTATTATTCGCACCCGCGGCCACCGTTTGGAAGGCATTTGGCACAGTGGCAGTCCAATGGGAACCATTATCAATGCTGTGCGTGGCATGTATGTATGCGTGCCCCGCAATATGACCCAGGCAGCTGGGATGTACAATACCCTCTTGCGCAGCGATGATCCGGCCCTGGTGATTGAGTGCTTAAATGGATACCGTTTAAAAGAAAAATTACCGCAAAATATTGGCGAATTTACCGTAGCCCTGGGCCAACCCGATATTCTGCGCTATGGCGAACACGCCACCCTGGTTACTTATGGAAGCTGCTGCCGCATTGCTGCCGAAGCAGCCGATATGCTGGCCGAACACGGCATTCGCGTAGAAATTATAGATGCACAAACCCTGCTGCCTTTTGATATTAATCACACCATTGCCGAAAGCCTGAAAGAAACCAACCGCCTGGTGGTGCTGGATGAGGATGTACCCGGTGGAGCCAGTGCATTTATTTTGCAGCAAATACTGGAAGAGCAAGGCGGTTACCGCTGGCTGGATAGCGCCCCGTTAACTATCACCGCAAAGGCCCACCGACCCGCTTATGGCAGCGATGGCGATTATTTCTCAAAACCCAGTGCCGATGAGGTATTTATGAAAATATACAACCTCATGCACGAAGTAGATCCCGCGCAGTGGCCTAAGTTGGTGTGAAGATATTCAATCAAATTCCAATATAGATTTCCGGCTTTAGATTATATTTTTTTTAAAACAGCTATTCCAAACTCTTCTATTTTTTTTAGAATTTCTTCTAATTCAATTTGAGTGAATCTGGTTTGAAAAGCCACCTGCTTTCCTTCTTTAAGGTCAAAAACCAAAGCATTCCCATTGTTTCTAAAGGTAACAGTTCTGTATAACTCTACTGCATCCCCTAGCAATGTGCCGTTATGTTTATAAATGGATACCTGTTTTATTGACGACATTTCAAGTGTGAAAACTGATTTATTGAGCCCAAAAAATTGGTTTTCTATAAATTTTAACTCAAGAAAATCAAGCTCGATTTTTTGGGTTTTTAAGCTGGAATAAAGTACAATTAAAATTGCAATTAAGATAGACACTCCTTGAGGGTTTTTGTTGATATTTAAAAGTAAAAATCCAATACAACCAATTAAGAATAGCTTAATAATTGTGTTTTTCAAAACCATCGAACCCGGTTTAAATTTATATTCTCCTTCCATTTATTATTATTTATTTTGTGTTTAAATCTCAAATAAAAAAATACAATCCCTGCTTTTTCACACTCCGTAAGCAGCCCACATAAATATCAAAATTACGGCCAATAAAAAAATTACCAATCCCCAACTCCAACCTGCCGATAAACCCAGCACTTTTCTAAACAATAAAAATAATAATAATAAAACGGCAATCAAAGCTACTCCTCCGCCTCCACTGCTGCTCTGTGTTTTATTCGGCGCGGATTTCAGGTGCTTCACGGCCTTAGCAGTTTCTGCTATTTTCTCTTTAAACGTTAATTTTTTATAGGCCTGGTATTGTTTTAAAATGCTTTTTCCAAATGGTACTTTTCGGGTCTCTGCAATACCCTTATTGGTTTCTACAATTACATTGCCGGCATAGGTTTCGGATGGAATCTTAATTGAAGAATCCATTTTGGGTTGGGCAGCAATTTCAGTAGCAGGTGCAAAACGGCCACCAAAAGAGGTTTGGGCATGCTTATGCGAACCACAACCCCAAAGCAAAATGGCAACGATCAGGGATAAATGCAGTTTTATTTTCATGGCTATAACTGCAAGTATACTAAATATTTTCTATTGTTTTCGCTGGGCATTGTGTTTCTTTTTGGCCAGATTTTTAAATGCCTCCAGGTACAAATCCACTTCTTTCAAAATGACTGTAATATCGGCATCGGTATTTTTGGGATACAGCTCGCGCGCCCGTTTTTCGGCATCCTCTATGGCCTTCTGCGCCTCGGCATCCTTTCCCGCTTTGTGTAAAAAAGCCATGTTGAAAATCGCATCATTTAAAAAGGCTATGGTATATAATTTTTTAAACTCTGCATCGGTATTAAATTCACTGGTACTGGCATCGTTGCTCCATTCCAACTTCATCTTAAACTCCGTACTGGCAGGCTTTCCGGTTTCCGCATCTATATACTTTATCACCACTTTTACCGGGTCTTTTTCCAAACTTGCATCAGGTTTATCCAATAAAAATTTAAGCATGGCTACATAATTGGTGCCAGCATATAAATCGGGCAATTGAATGGTGATTTTTTTATCAGCCCCCACCTTGGGAATATAGCCATACAAATGGTCGAATTTCATTTTGGGATTATAGGTTACTTCCATACTAACCCCACTGGCCACGGGTTGAAATACACCGGTGATTTCGCGCACAAAAACACTGTCCCAACTGCCAGGTGAATTCACATAAAATAAATTTCCATTGCCATGTGTGCTTAAACTTTTTAATAAATTATAATTAAAACTGGTTCCAATTCCAATGGTATGGCATAATATTTTAGCGTTAAATGGATTTTGCGCATTTTCCAGCACCGAACTTTCGTTTGAGTCCCATCCATCGGTCATAAGTACCACCAGATTTAATCCGCCGGGAATATATTTTCCATTTACAAATGCATAAGCTTTTTCCATAGATTCCAGCATACTGGTACCACCCCCTGCGCTGATTTCATTGATGCGGGCCGCAATGTTTTTTGCCGCTACACCTACCCTTACCGGCTCTTGCACTACTTGCATTTTATCGTCATAGGCAATAACCGAAACTATGGCGTCGGCGGGCAATCTTGCCAAACATTTTGCCATGGATTGTTTTAATTTCTCGATATTGCTTTCACTTTCCATAGACCCGCTTTTATCTAATACAAATGCGATATTGATTTTCGGAACCGCTTTGGGCGCCTGGCCGTTTACCCCTATTTTTAATACCGTTTCACGGCTATTGGCATTTATTTTTCCGCTGGAAGAAATAAATAAATCTACCCTTTTTTGTGCGGGTGGGAGTGGTTTAATTTTATAACTGGTATAATCTTTCAGAATTAAATTATCAGGGGTGGGAATAAATTCTTCGGGGTGCTCTAACCTTGGATCTGGCCTGTAATTGATAGATTTACTGCCATGTGATACCCCAAATGCCTGGGTAACATCTACTACATCAATATTGTATTCATAATCCATGTGAATCATGTATTTATATTTTTGCAAAATCATAAATTTCGCAATGCCGTTTTCATCGGTTACGGCTTTAAATACATACTTGCTGTTTAATTGGGCCAGCATCACCGTTTCGTTTGGCGCAGGTTCGCCCCCACGCAAGGCGGTTAATTCAAAATAATGGTACCCGCTAGGTGGCATTTTCTGCCCTTTTAAATCCTGGGTAATGGTATCGCGTACATTTATTTCCGTAAAATTAATGGGCTCATAACCTGCAGTTACAGTCATGATATATCCCGGTGAATTGCGTATATCGGCATGTTCGAGGTTTAATATATTGGCAATATCAACATCATAGTTTGCACCTGGCAAAACAGTAAAAAATACTTTGCCTGCCTGATTTGTGGTGCCTGTTTGAAGGGTTTTGTTTGCCACACAGGCGATGGAAACTGGCACCCCCACCTGTGGTTTGTTTTTACGCGAGAGTACCTCCACCACCAAAATCGATTTGCCGGATTCAGGCATTGTGGCATTACTCAGGGAAGTTACCGATTTAGTGAAACCCTGTCGCGTATAAATTTGTTTGGCCAAACGGGCTGCTGTTTGTGGATCGTAGGTTTCGGTAATATTGCGGCTGCCTTCACCTTCTTCCAGCGCTTCTATCAGTTTTTTGGTTGGAAACCCATTGATAACCAAATGCCATTCTTTACCACGGTCGATTTTTGTTGCAGCTTTGCCCATGGTATTGGTAACTAGGTCTATATAATCGCTGCCGCTGGTTTCCTTCAGCCTTATTTTAGCTCCACTTATAGCATGGCCCTGGTTATCGAGCACTGTAATGCCCAGGTGCAAAATGCCTTGTGCGTTCAGGCAATAGAAGTTTAGCATCCCAATAAGGACGAATAGTATCTTTTTCATAAATGATTTTGGCTTGTTCTTATAACTCCATACGCCTGAAAATATTTTACAGTATATCCATTCTCAAGGAGGAAAGTAAACGGACAGAATCTATAAAAGTATCGGATAATCGGACATATACATAGGGTTTGGGGGGTATCGGAACAATTTTTGTTACTAATTTCGAAAAATTACCCAACCTTTTCTATTTGGCCCACGTTAATACCTTCGAACGCACCCCAAAACTACCGTGAACGTGCTATCACCCGCCATACCACTCAGCCATACAGCTGAAAACCCCACAACCACAGGACTGAATCCGGAAACAGAACTGTTGTTGAAAGGTTGCCTGAACCAAGACCGCGCGGCACAGGAACAGCTTTATAAAAAGTATTTTGGTAAAATGATGGCCACCTGCATGAGGTACCTGGGAAATCGCGACGAAGCCATGGAAGTATTGAACCTGGGATTTTTAAAGGTTTACCAAAACCTCGACAAATACGACAGATCCGGTGCTTTTGATGGCTGGGTGTACCGCATCATCCGCAACAGTATTATCGACCACATCCGCAGTAAGGTAAAATACCAGAACATGGAGGGCGGCAGTACCGAAGACCTGGAAATAACGGTGCACGAGTCGGTTACGGCAAATCTTTATGCCAAAGACCTGATGCAAATGCTCAATATCTTGCCTGAAACAACCCGGCTGGTATTTAACATGTTTGCCCTGGAAGGTTTTAAACACGAAGAAATTGCCCAGATTCTCAAAATCTCTGCAGGTACCAGCAAGTGGCACGTTTCGGAAGCCAGGCGCGTTTTAAAAAATGCAATCGAAAAACAAGGAGCCCAATGAAAAACGACAACCACATATCGCCCGACGACCTCTTCAGGGAGCAACTGAATGGGATGGAAGTGCCGTATGACGAGGCCGCCTGGACCCATATGGCAGCGTTGCTCGACAAAACCCCAAGCAAAAAACCGTTTTTCTGGTGGTTCTATAAAAACAAAAAAAACACCTTCATCACCCTAATCTCAATCGCAATGTTAACCACAACTATTATCATGCTTATGAATCTGAGCATGAATACAAACCCCATTGAAAATGCCGAAAAAATTACCTCCGGCAATCATGAAATACGCCCTTCCTACAGCGGAGAATTGGATGCCCAATCTAAATTGAACAACCCAAATAAACCCGCTTTTTCAGATCAAAATACCCCTGCATCTGAAAACTACAGTTACCAAAATATTCCTGCCAATTCTTCCAAAAATTTTCAATTAAAAGAACAAATTAAATCCGATAATTATCCGAATACCGATGGGGCTAAAATCAATACAGACGTAGATGTTAACCCCAATCCTGTTGCAAATACGGATCAAAATGCCGACGAAAACGGAGATGTAAAAAGCGCAGATAATTCTACCGAAAATACAGTAAATCATACAGATGCCAACACACCCACACCTCCTGTGGATGCTGAAAAAACCACAGTAGCAGCTACGGCCACTAATATTGTAAAAACCACTGGATTTGTACATGACGGCATTTATGCACAAAAAACTACAGTGAAAAAACCCGAACCAAAATTACTGCCGGTAACAAGTTTAGGTAAAATTGATGGTCCTTTCCGTGGCCCCTGGATTGGCATACACTTTACTGCACAACAACCCCAAAGTATCGAATTGAAAGATGATACCCGCCAGAATGCCGGTTTCAATTTTCAGATCATGTCGCACAAATTGGTTACCCCTGGCCCGTTTGCTGCCTATGTAGGCTTTGATTTCGGTGCCATGTGGACCGGTCGCGGTGCAAAATCCGGAGTAGCTTTGGATAACAGCAACCAGGATAGCGGCTTTACCCGACTCAGCAATCACAGTTTTGATTTCTTTGCACGCGGGCATTTCGAGTACACCCAATTCAGACTCAAACCCTACATCAATGTTTTTGCCGGCCCACGCGTATTCGGTACCTCACAGTACACCGAAGCTTACCGCCACAAAACCGATTATGAAAACAGCAGCAACAACAATGCCTATACCTCTGCCAGTTGGATGTACGGTGCCGGTGTGGGTGCACGCCTTCGCATAAGCAAATACACCTCGCTGGATGTACGCTACGAGTTTATGCAAGGTACCGAAACTTCGCTGGTAGATGTAGATAAATCTACATTCAACGGACTTACGTATAACCTAAGCAAAATACGGGTTGCCCCCCAATATACCCAGCTGAAATTTGGTTTCCTTTTCGACCTTGGTGCCGAAGAAGAAGCTGTGCATAAAGATGAGCAGGAAGAGGTAACCGAATATTATAAATATGATTCTACCACCCAGAATTTTGTAAAAGTAAATTGCAGTTGCAAACAATGGACAGTGTCTGATACCAGCGGGCAGGACAGTGTAATTGTAATTAAAAAACGCAGCTGGAATAACAACCCTTACAGCCCCGGATTATATCCCGGAACCGGTGGTAGTAGAGGCGGATCAGGCTGGCCATCTGGCAGCGGTGGAGGCAGTACCCGCGGCAGCTTCCCCGGTATCAAACCAGGAGGCGGTTCTATAAAACCCAAAAGCTAAAAACTGATTAATTTGTGAAAAACCACCATCCGAAAATGGTGGTTTTTTTTATGTTTTATCAAACTCCATTAAACCTCGCCTGTCCTAAATTCCGTACAACTGAACGAACTGCCTGTAAAGCATTTTATTTTACCCACCGGGCTGTTATACCTTTGCCTTACATGTCAATTCTGAGAAAACTGGCTTCCCAAACTGCCGTTTATGGTTTAAGTACCATGGTAGGCCGGTTTTTGAATTTTTTACTGGTTCCACTTTACACTGCGCATTTGGCCCAGGTTGCAGATTATGGCGAGGTAAGTGTAATGTTTAGTTATGCTTCATTCCTTGCCGTAATTTTTACTTTTGGCATGGAAACCGGATTTTTCAATTTTGCCCGCAAATCCGAATCCCCGGAAAAAGTATTTTCTACCGCTACATTGGCCCTGTTTTTTAGTGGAATATTTCTGGTTCTCTGTGGCAATGCATTTTCGCACCAGATTATGAATTTTGCAGGCTATCCGGCTAAGCCCCAGTATGCCATCTGGTTTACTTTAATTTTAGCCGCTGATGCAGTTACATCCCTGGGTTTTGCCTGGCTGCGTTTTGCCGAAAAAGCCTGGCGATTTGCTATAATAAGGTTAACCAATATTGGGGTTAATATCGGCGCCAATTTATTCTTTTTATTGGGATGTCCATGGCTGCAAAATCATGGATATCATTGGGTAGATAATTTTTACGATCCCAATCGCATGGTAGAATATATTTTTCTATCCAATTTAATTGCATCGTTAATTACCATTCCGCTGTTTGCCCGTACATGGTTGAATCTTAAATCAGGCTTCGACCTAAAACTGTTTAAACCCATGCTGCGCTATAGTTTGCCTATGGTGATTGTGGGCCTGGCGGGTATGATTAACGAAACCCTGGATCGCATTTTATTGAAGCAAATCTTGCCCGAAAATATGGGCGATAAAGAGGCCGGTTTATACAGCGCTTTTTATAAATTATCATTGGTTTTAACCCTGTTTGTGCAGGCTTTTCGATTTGCTGCCGAACCGTTTTTTTTCAAACATGCCGATAAAGGCGATGCAAAAATTACCTATGCGTATGTAATGAAATGGTTTGTTTATGTATGCGGTTTGATTTATGTATGCACCATGGTTGCCTTGCCCTGGCTGGCACCCTTACTCATCCGAAACCATGATTATTTTTTAGACCCCAGGGGAATGCAAATCGTACCCGTTTTATTGATGGCAAATCTATGTTTGGGTATATATTATAATTTAAGTATCTGGTACAAACTCAGCGATAAAACCATGCTGGGTGCAGTAACGGCATTGTTTGGAGCCGCCATAACTTTGGGGGGTAATTTTATTTTCATAAAAGAATATTCATTTATCGCCAGCGCCTGGACCACCCTGGCTGCCTATGCCGGCATGGTATTACTGGGCTATTTTATGGGCCGTAAATATTATAATATTCCATACAATGTAACCCGTATTTTGGGCATCATTGCCATTGCGTTTGTGCTGGGTTTTATGGCTCAGGAGTACAATGGCATTGCACCCATCGCTTCTTTTATTTCAATTCCGGCTTATATATTATTTGTGTGGATGTTTGAAACTTCGTTTAAAAAACGTCACCGTCAACTGGAAAGGTAATATATTTTTAATTTCAAACTTTACCTTAGATAGGTTCAAATCGAAACCGATTACACTCCAATTAATCACTGGGAATAAAATTTTCAATAGTAATTATACGTCTTGTGTAAATTAAAGAAATACCTTCGTAAATTATCCAAAATATTACTCCATTATAATTGCGATATTTTTACCATTTCAACGTTATATTCGTATTGCAAATGTCTCCTATGCGAAAATGGAAGATACAATTGCAGCCATTGGAATCAGATATTTTGAGCAGATCAGACTTTTCGCAACTGATTTACCAACTTATCAGATATACGTATGCCGGAGCAAGTGATAGTGTTCCTCCACAAACCCATCCATACTGGAGAGTGGACCTTGTGGGCTCTGTCACTATCACACCGGGCCTGCATTGTATCAAATTTATTGCGGAGGGATACTTACAATTATGTAGGCAAAACAAATGGCAATAAAGTCTGGCCAGGCTTTTTTTAAAAGCGGCGCAATACCGCTATGCCGTTCCATTCAGGGCGTTCTGGGTGGCGTGAAGTAGGTCCGCGAAAATGACCTTTTTAACATAATATTTTATAGCATGAAATCCAAAATATTCTTAATTGCAGCATCTGTATTGTTGGTTACCATTATTTTTTCATTTACACCTAAGGTTAAGACGAATACATTAAATGGTTCATTTTTTGGCCGTAGTTCATATAGTCCAAATCAGTCCGCTACAATGAACATTACCACTAGCGGCAATACTGTCACAATAAATACATTGTCTCAACCCTCAAATCCAAGCGATGAAAGTTCGTGCTACTTCGATAATGGGCTCATTTGGACTGGCAATAACTTTGAGGCCCCTTCAGATGGACAAAAGTGGTGGATAATCCCATTTGACAACAATCAAGCACCTCAAATCATATCGAATGGCACAGGAAATGGCGGTGGTGGGGGTGGAACCGGTGGCGGTGGCGCAGGAAGCAATGAGGTTTGGACTTTTGAGTGTCATTGCGGCATGGCTGGAGACAAAACGGGTTGCAAAGTAATTGAGACGCTGAATAAAAAGTCTTGCAAATGGGATGATGCCTGCAAAGTAGATTGTTGCCAGGGGGTATTAGTAAAAGGTAGTTCTATCGCCTTTAGAGGTAGTGTTGCGGTACTCCCAGCAGAAATTTTAATTTATAATGGACAGACTTATCAATAAGATTCTTTTTTTTGTGGGATTAGCTATATTCGCTAATCCCGCAAAATCTTTTTATAGCCAAGACACGGCACGGCTTTTAAAGTTGGAAACACTTTTAAAGGATACATGGATTGAATCAGTTTATCAAAATACTTATTTTGTAAATGGAACGAAAACAGAAACGGAGGAAGTTACACTTTTGTACCGTAGAACTATTAATACAATTATATTATTCGCCGAATGTAAGGTAAAGGAAAAAGTCATACTTTATAGGTTAATTAATGGGGTTCTCACAATTGGCAGTAATTATTTAGACTCGTCCTCAATTAAAATGACAAATAGTTTATGGTTTCTTGAGCAACGAATTCCTATGGAAGTTTTCCCTAATTATCCATATGAAATAGACAAAAATAAAATTAGAGTTCACAAAAAGAACGACGAATATTATAATTCAAAATACCTATTTAATAAAAAGAATGATTTAGTGAAAATAATAACTATCGAGCCAAATTACTCTAAAACCGTATATTCACAAATTAAGTCTGAATTTTGCTTTTCCTTTTTGGATTCAAACAAATTTACATGCAAAATGGACTCCTTAAATGCGGCATTAAAGCTTTTATTTCACGAGAATAACAAGGTCAATATGAATAATATTGATTTGGATTTTATTGATGGTTTACAACTTATAAACGTAAAAACAAATAAAGAATTTAAGTTAGATCAGAAGAAAATCAGAATACTTGATTTTTCCTTTTTGGCTTGTGGACCATGCTGGATAAATTTTAGAATTATTGAATCCATTTTGCACAAAAATAGTAATGCTATTTTTACAGTAATAGATCCTAACTACAATCCAAAAAGAGATTTAAAATATGTGGAAGAAAAAATTAATCTTCCAAATTATTGCAGAGTTTTGAATACTAGTTATGTAAATGAGCGAATTTCAGCATATCCTTTTTTGGTAATAATTAATTCCAGTGATGAAATCGTTTATTTGCATACGGGTCTGATAAATGAAAGCGATTATCTGGAAATATTGGAAATTCTAAATAAAGAGAGGTAAAACCGTTATTTTTTGAATTTTAATTTATTGGTATTTGTATCAGATATAGGTTAAATAAACTTCAAATATACTATGCCTGTAATCTTTACAAAAAAAAGGCGCCTGTCTCTTTCTAATTTTGAAAACCTCGTTCATTTTACTGGCCCAAACCAAATACCTCTACTTCGACTACCTTCAGAATTCACTCAAAGCCCGCAGTCTATGTGCAGCGGCGCCTGCCAATTTGCAACCTTTTTCGGTAAACAATTCGCTGGTTACCGATTATGTGGGTAATACCAGAATTTCATTAATCACTGGTGTGCTAACCAGCAAAAAAGACACTACCCTGGCTCTTCACAGCCTGGTAAACGGTGCAGGTAATTTTGCCTTAGAAGCCGAATACCCTTTTTGGGTAAAACGTACCCGCATTGACAATATTGCAGATTTAATCCGCGCAATATAATTAGCTCATTTATCAGCACCAGGCAAAATCCATAAACTTGTTTACCAATTTTTTCACAAATCACTATATACCTTTTACAAACTTACAATGCCTATATACAAAACAACTAAACAATACTTTGAATTACACATAATCTATTCTTCTATAAACCGTTATATTCGTATTGCAAATGTCTCCTATGCGAAAATGGAAGATACAATTGCAGCCATTGGAATCGGATAATTTGAGTAGATCAGACTTTTCGCAACTGATTTATCAACTTATCAGATATACGTATGCCGGAGCAAGTGATAGTGTTCCTCCACAAACCCATCCATTCTGGAGAGTGGACCTTGTGGGCTCTGTCACTATCACACCGGGCCTGCATTGTATCAAATTTATTGCGGAGGGATACTTACAATTATGAAGGCAAAACAAATGGCAATAAAGTCTGGCCAGGCTTTTTTTAAAAGCGGCTCAATGCCGCTATGCCGTTCCATTCAGGGCGTTCTGGGTGGCGTGTTGCCGAAATACGAGAGTGAGTAGGTAGGAAATAAAAAATCTATTTATGAAAAAAGCAATGTATTTTTTAATCTGCATTTTGTTGGTATCCAGTTCATATGCAAAAGTTGTTGGGCAAATTGTAAATAACAACATTCAATTAATGATCACGGCCCCTGAATTGGAGCAAGAAATCAACAATTCACTCGGAAACAGTGGTTGGGCCGATATTCATTTAATCCAAATGAACATTGACTATGATGTAAATAACCCTGCGATTGTTCCGTATTTCGAATTTAAATTCTCTTATAAAATTCCAAATGACCTAAATACCTACTATCTGTCTGTGGCAAGAGAGTGTGCATTAAACCCCAACAATAATGAAATTGAACCACTGGCATTAGGGGCAGGCACCAAAGTAGTATGTAATGCTAAAAATTGCGGTGATGGATGCAAAGCCAAGCGGACAGGATGTACATCTTGCCAACCACCACCGATTGAAGAACGCACAGGAAATGGTGAAACTAAATGTGAACCACAAACGGAACATACACCTAGTGGTATCGGGCAGGAGTTACTTACTGGAGTGGTGTCTGCAATACTAACTTGGCTAGGTACCCATTGCTGTTAATTCCATAACACTTCTACCATGAGAATCCTTGTATATCTATTTCTGTCATTATTTATAGCCTGTTGTAGCTATTCAGATTATTCAAAACTAAAAAGGAAAAATTCAGATTTCGGCATTTACAAGGATTCTCTTTTACTAATCTCCTACAATATAAAAGAATTTGATATTTCAGATACAACAAAATGGATGAATAATGTCTATCACTTTTACCATGGTGGCAATAAACTGGAAGTTGAATATGTGAATATGAACCGCGCTTACAACTCAAAAACACAGGATAGTATGTTGTTGTTTACTGACTTTGACAGTTTTGGTAATATATATACTGACACTGTGATACAGAAAACCAAAACACCATTTCCTGTTAAAAACAATTATATTCTTGAGAATTTACCACTTCGCTGCAATGGTTTCTTTGATTTCAGGCAATACAAACGGCCACATCACATTTATTTCGATTCAAGTTCAGGCACAAGAATTTTTGAACAAAAAATCCGAAAATTCGATAGAATTCGCAAAATACATGCAGATAAGAACTATTATATTACGAAATATGAAGAATTAAATTTTGACACGAATTATTCAGATGCATATTCAAATTTTACACTTCAATTTTTGTCAAACCTGAATTACGAATCTTATTTGCAACAAAAACGCCTCGGTATGTATCTGCAAGTAACAAAGTCCCCAAAACCCCTAAAAATCGATACTCAATGTATTGGAAATCATTTATATCATGTGTATTATCAGAATCATGATACTTGTATGGATTTACATTCAAAATACAAATTGCTGGATTTCTGGTATATCGGCTGTTACCCTTGCAAAAAAATATTGCCTGTGATTGAATCCATAAATAAACTAATAAATGATAGTTTAATTATTCTCGGCGAAAATAGAGTTGATAAGGAACATGATATTAAAAATTATTATAATAAATATCATATAACTACATACCAGGCGCTAGGCCCCTATAATGCCCTATTTAAAGAAATAACTGCCTACCCAACCATAATTCTCATAGATCCACAAGGAAATATACTACGCAAGTGGGAAGGCTACTATGATTCAATATATAGCGAAATAATCAAAGAACTTGAAAACCACCATCTATTGATAAAAAGTAAGTAGCTTACGTTCCAGCAAATTCTATTTTTTATTAAATTTGAGATTCCAATATTTTAGGGTTGTTTCCAAGCCAAATACCCATACCTCAACTACCCCCATAATAGACTCAAAGCCAGCAGTCTGTGCGCAGCAGTAGCTGACAATTTGCAACCTTTTTCGTAGAATAATTCGCTGGTAACCGATTATGCAGGCAATACCCGTATATCCTTAATCACTCTTGGATCTTCGCAATTTGGTAAACGATGTAGTTAATTTTGCCTTAGAAGCTGAATACCCTTTTTGGGTAAAACGTACGTCAATAATACAGATTTAATCCGCGCAATATAATTAGCTCATTTATCAGCACCAGGCAAAATCCATAAACTTGTTTACAAATTTTTTCACAAACCACTATATACGTTTTACAAACTTTCAATGTATATATACAAAACAACTAAAAAATACTTTGAATTACACATAATCTATTCTTCTATAAACCGTTATATTCGTATTGCAAATATCTCCAACGCGAAAATGGAAGATACAGTTGCAGCCATTGGAATCGGATAATTTGAATAGATCAGACTTTTCGCAACTGATTTACCAACTTATCAGATTTATGTATGCCGGAGCAAGTGATAGTGTTCCTCCACAAACCCATCCATTCTGGAGAGTGGACCTTGTGGGCTCTGTCACTATCACACCGGGCCTGCATTGTATCAAATTTATTGCGGAGGGATACTTACAATTATGAAGGCAAAACAAATGGCAATAAAGTCTGGCCAGGCTTTTTTTAAAAGCGGCTCAATGCCGCTATGCCGTTCCATTCAGGGCGTTCTGGGTGGCGTGTTGCCGAAATACGAGAGTGAGTAGGGAGAAATAAAATTCAAAAAAGATGAGAAAATTATTGTTTTCACTTTGCGTTTTTGCGCTAAGTCCTATTTCAGAATTGTTTGCAAACCCTGTGCCGATACTGTACACAACCCGTTCAAATAAATGTTTCATAGGCTGCGGTGCAGTGTCAGATAAAATTGTACGCCACGATCAATTAATGGATAACGGTACCCTTTACACTTATTATTCACGTGAAATTAAATGCTCTGGGCTAGGTTTCAAAGGCTGCCCAACTATGATTTCACCGGATGAGGCATCTGATATTAGCACATTTGACAAAGCCAACTGCGATGTATTGTTAACTTATGCTGTTTCAAAGATTGAAACAGAAAATACACCTAACGGAGTTCATAGTATACAGGTATTTAATACCGATACAAATAAACAATTTATTTATACAATTACCTGGACAGCCATTGGAAACAATGAGGAACAAACTCTTGAAATTACCAAGCTTGAGGTGCAATAAAGCTACCTCTATTTTGAGAAGAATTGCCAAACTTTTGGCAATTCTTCTCATTGCTTTCATTCCGAAATGGATGCATTGCCAGATAAAATTGATTGGCCTTTATCATCCTGACACACCAATAAAATTTCCTTTAGATGAATCCTGCTGGACGGTTCTTAGCCGAAACAACGCCCAATATACAATTCTCGCGGGCCGAATCGAGGATTCAATCTGTATAGTGAAAACAGAAAATAATTCAATACATAAAATTTACGTTGGTAACAATGCATTTGACTTATCGCACAGTGTAGTTGAATTCAAAAATACAATATATATTTTAGACAAATTAAAGAAAACTGCTTTTCTGACTCATAACTATACCAATTGCAAATCGATTTCTCTTAATTTAGAAAAGGAAGAAGAGGCCCTCCAAATCATTAATGATGCCAATGGTGTATATTTGGTTAGTTATAACTTCCTTTCAAAATCGTTGCATTTTAGAAGCTTTATCGACTCAAGTTCGGCTTTTACACCTATTTTTAGATTCTATTATCCTATGGCCGAATTATTCTATTCAGATCCCTATTTTTCAAATTTCTCTTTTCAAAACCAGTTGTTAAGAATCTCCGAACCCTTTACCGGCAAAATTTATCAAATTCAACTGGCCAATTTAGTAATTGATACTTTTGATTTTTGCCTAAAATTGAACCCCACATACCCCCATTTGGGAACTTATGAGAGACTGAATAACCAATATAACAAATCGCCTACTACCCACAATTACGATTCTCTAATGGCTTTAACCAGAAAATATAACTACATACATAATATTTTTTCAATCAACGATTCTATTCTTTTAGCTTCAATTTATAAATCCAATCCAGGGGATACTCAAATTTCTGACTATATCATATTAAACCTCAAAACACACATAATTGAACTTAAACAAAACCACCTTACACCCATAAAGCCGACAGATACAGTAAGTTTGTCCAATCTACCCATTTATATTGGGTTTGAGCAGTTCAATACAATAGGGGATGGTGGCATTTTTATTCAAAAAACAATCCCTCAAATAAACACAATTAATTTCCGGGAATATTTCAATGCTTTGAATAATCCCTTGAAAACCGGCATTCCTTCCATTCTAATTTACGAATACAAACCAAAAACAAATTACTAAACTTGCATTTCCCAGCTCCCTGTTGTTGGTTTGAAAGCCTGTTATGTTAAACGTAAAAATTAAAAACGAAAGCAGCAACCCCTTGCCGGTGTATCAAACCGAACTCAGTGCCGGCATGGATCTGCACGCAAACCTTACCGAAGCTGTTACCCTACAACCCGGGCACCGAACCTTAATTTCTACCGGACTTTTCTTAGAGTTGCCCGAAGGATTTGAAGCCCAAATACGGCCCCGCAGCGGACTTGCACTGAAGCATGGCCTTACCGTACTCAATAGCCCCGGCACCATCGATGCCGACTACCGCGGCGAAGTAAAGGTACTGCTCATCAACCACGGCCAGGAGGCTTTTATCATCAACCACGGCGAACGCATAGCCCAAATGATTGTTGCCAAACACGAAACTGTAAGCTGGCAAATCACTACCGACCTCTCCGACACCACCCGTGGAGCCGGCGGCTACGGCAGCAGCGGGATAAAGTGAGGTGCGAGGTTAGAGGTGGGAAGTTTGATGTGGGAGGTTTGATGTGGGAAGTGCGAGGTGTAAATTTGATATGAACCTTCAGAATCCGTTCCGCATAATAAAAGCCAATATAAGATTGCTGTTCCCCGCCCGCCCCGGTTAGGACAAGCAATACGCTTTGGAAATTAAATAGTAATTTAACTGTCTGATGCATTTTGGGTAGGCTGCTACCTTCATAATCTGCAATTCGCAAATCCCAATTCAAAATGGCTGCTCATTCTCCATTTTTTCGTTAATTTGCAGCCCGATACGCGGAAAAAGAATCCGAGAAATTTACTGCATGAGACTCATTATCCCGATGGCCGGCATGGGAAAACGTATGCGGCCACATACACTTACCACCCCCAAACCCCTGCTTCCGGTTGCCGGAAAGCCTATCGTTCACTGGCTGATTGAAGACATTGCCGAAGTTTGCGGCGAACCCATCGAAGAAATTGGTTTTGTTACCGGCCGTTTTGGCGAAGAAACCGAAAAACAACTGCTGGATATAGCCACCAGCGTGGGTGCCAAAGGCAGCATACACTACCAGGATGAAGCCCTGGGAACCGCCCATGCCATTCTGTGCGCCCGCCAATGCCTGAAAGGCGATGTGATTGTGGCCTTTGCCGATACTTTGTTCCGCGCTAAATTTCACCTGGATAAAAACCACGATGGCGTGATTTGGGTACACAAAGTGGCCAACCCAAGCTCTTTTGGGGTAATAAAAATGGATGCCGACAATATTATTACCGATTTTGTAGAAAAACCGGTTGAGTTTGTCAGCGACCTGGCTATTATTGGAATCTATTATTTCCACAGTGGCGAAACCCTTGAAAAAGAACTGCAGTATCTCATCGATAATAACATTCGCGAAAAAGGCGAATACCAGCTTACAAACGCGCTTGAAAATATGAAAAACAAGGGCATGCGTTTTGTACCTGGTGCAGTAGACGAATGGTGGGACTGTGGCAATAAAGACGCCACCGTACACACCAATATGCGCCTGCTTGAAACCCGCAAAAACTTGTTTCAGGTGCCCAAAGAAAGATTCAATGGCGGTACCGAAATCATTGATCCTTGCTTTATCGGTGCCAATGTAAAAATCACAGGCAGTAAAATTGGTCCGTTTGTATCGATTGGTGACAATACAGTATTGGAAAATTGCGTTATAGAGAACAGCATTATTCAAAACAATACGCATTTGTCTAATATAGAATTGCAGAACTCCATGATAGGCAACCACGTTTCACTCAACGGCAAAAGCCGCGAATTCAGCATCGGCGATTACTCCACCCTTTCTTAACCATGCACAGGGCGGCCATTGTAATATTAGCCCTTCTTGTATCCGCCTGCGGATTGCATAAGAAAAAACCCAGTGGCCCTGTTACCAGCACTGCCGAAGTAAAAGACATTTACTACCAAGCCGAAATGGCTTTTGTGAATGGCAATTATAACGAAGCCAAAACCCTTTTTACCCGCTTTGTAAAAGAAAGTCCAAAACCCGGCAGTGGATACTACCGACTGGCCAGTATTGAAAAAATAGAGAAAAACTACGACGAAGCCCTTCGCTATTGCAATTTGGCCTTGCAAACCGACCCCGAAAATGCCTATGCCATAAACTTGCTGCAGGCCGATGTGTACCGCGCCACCCGACAGTATGCGCTGGCAGGAAATATTTACCAGTCACTTACCTATAAAAATCCGCAATTTTGGTCGTTGCACAGCGATGCGGCCAATATGTATAAAATGGCAGGCAACGGCTTAAAAATGGCCAATGCAGCTACCCGCATGGAGTCGGTTTTTGGCATTCGCGAAGAAATTGCCTTTTTCTATGCTTATGCATTCAGTTTGCAAAACAAGCGCGACAGTGTACCCCAGGTATACGAACGATTGGCCAACAAATACCCCGAACGCAGACAGTATAAGCTTTCATATGCACGTGCCTTGCAGGATGCAGGAAGGAAGGAAAAAGCCATGGCCATTTACCAGGAAATGCTGGCCAGCGACCCTGAAAATGCCGAACTACTAAGTGCTTTATGTAAATATTACAATGGCAATACCTCTTCGCCTCAATACTGGCAATTGGTAAAAAAAGCAGTTGCATCGCACCAACTCAATATCAATGATAAGCAAGGTTGCTTAAGCCCTTTTTTAAGCAGAGAAAACAATCCCTACTTCGACAGTCTGCAGCCAGTGCTGGTGACCCTAACCCAAATGCACCCAACTGAATCAAATAGTTGGCAAATGCTGGCCGATTGGTGCTATGAAAAAGGAAATTACCCGGCCGCCATGAATGCTTATAGCCAAGGTTTGCACATTTTCAGCAATTATCAGGGCTGGCTCAAATATTCCGACTGCCTTTACCGTTTACGATATTATAGCCGCATGCTCAGTGCCACAGATTCGATGTCGGAATTTTTTCCTTCAAACCCTGTGGTATATAACCTGCGCGCCAAAAGCCTGGATGCAATGGGAAAGTGGAAGAATGCCAAAGAAGAGTGTGAAACCGGACTGAGCTTTTCAGTGGATAAACAAAATATTACCGAATTGAATATTACCCTGGCTTCTGCCCTCAACCATATGGGAAAAAGAGCCGAAAGCATTTCATTATTGCAAAACCTGGCAAAAGAAAACAGGCAAAACACAATCATCCAACTGGCCCTGGCAGAAGTGCTAATAGACGCCGATAGCCTGCAAGCCGCTGCCAGCCAGCTTAAAAGTACCGAGAGCACTGCCGCTACAAATGCCGATTTGCATGCACAATGGCTGATTTTAAATGCAGGGTATCAGCTAAAAAATGGCGATAAAAACAAAGCACTGGATTTGTTGAAAAACGCTACCCAAGCACATCCGGGAAATGCGCTTGCCTGGGAAAAACTGGGCGAAATTTTAATGGCCAATGGCCAATTAGCCGCAGCCAAAGACGCATTTAAAAAGGCCTCCCAATTGGCACCCGGCTCTGAGCATCTTTTGCAAAAAGCCCAATCCTGAACCCCAAAATGAGAATTTTTTTATACAGCCTGTTATCGCTGAGTTTACTTGTGGCTTGTAAGTCGCGCAAAAAACACATTGAAACAGTAAAGCGAAATTTAGACTCGGTAACCTTTGTAATGAACCAAAATGGCAAAGATTCTTTGCTTCGTCAGGAATGGGATTACCTGAGTACCCGTGTTGCGGTTGATTATTATTCCTCAGAAGAAGACCAATCTTTTTCACTCAATATTCGCATGCGCCGCGACAGCCTCATATGGTTTACCGTAAGTGCGGCCCTCAATTTTCAGGTTATGAAAGGCATTATCACCCGCGATTCGGTAAAAGCCCTCGACCTGATTAATAAAAAATACTACGCTTATGGCATCAGCAGTTTGGGCAACCGACTGGGTGCACAGATTGGGCTTAGAGATTTGCAAAATCTGCTCTCGGCCAATCCGGTATACGACACCCTAACCTATACGCACGACAGTGTAGGCGGAAACTGGGTAGCTGTAAATCAGCCGGTTACCAATGTGATTTACAGCAAAGATTTTTCATTGCCCGACAGTTCATTTCTGGCCCAAAAAGGCACCGAACGCCAGCTAAAAACCTTGTATTCCGGAACCCTGTCTGCAGGTAAAATTACCTTGGCGCAGTTTATGGATCTCTACGCGATGAGTGCCTCAAAAACTATACGCATGCAAATGGAGTTCAAAAATGCCAGTGATGCCTACATACCTTTGTTTCCATTTACTGTACCCGAAGGTTACGAATTGGTAAAGGAGGAATAAATGAAAAAATATATTGCCTGTATTCTTATTGCACTGTTGCTCCATGGCAGTGTTCAGTTGCACGCCCAAAGCCGCAAACAGCTTGAAAACAAGCGCAAAAAAGTGCAGGCCGATATTGAATATACCCGGCAGATTTTGAAAAAAACCAGCCAGAAAAAAAGTGCCGCTTTGCATAATCTCAATACTGTGAACTCTATCATTGGCCAGAGGGTACAGGTAATTGGCGATTTGAAAGAAGAAATTTCGGTTGTGGATAACGAAATTCAGGGCAAAGCCGCAACCTATGAAAGCCTGCAACGCGACTTTTTGCAGGAAAAGCTTAAGCTTCGCAAAACCATTATCAAAGCTTACAAAACCCGTAAAAATGCAAATGAACTTGCCTTTGTATTTGCATCCTCCTCTTTCAGGCAAGCACTGCGCCGACTCAAATACCTGAAAAGACTTTCGGAGTATCGCACCTTTTTAATCGGCCAGATTGATGCAAAAAAAGACAGTGTAAAACACGGTTTGGTAGTGCTCGAAAACGGCAAAAAAGAAAAACAGGTTTTACTGAGTGATGAGGAAAAAGAAAAACAGGAACTGGAAAAGGACAAGCAAGAGAAAAAGCAGCTTGTAAATAGCCTCAGCGGCCAGGAAAGTACCCTGAAAAAACGCATCCGTGAAAACGAAGTAGCCATAAGCAAACTCAACAGCGCAATCAGCAGTATGATTGCCCAGGAAATTGCTGCTTCCAGGAGAAAAGCCCAGCAAGCCGCTGCTAAAAACAAACCCAAAACACCTGCTGTAGCCAGGCAAACCGGTGCGGGTAAATCGCCTCCCAAACAACCCGCCAGCGAGCCGGTAGTTACACTTACCCCCGAGGCCCGCGAAATCAGTAATTCATTTGAAGCCAACCGCGGATCGTTGATATGGCCGGTAGAAAGAGGATATATCAGCCAGGGATTTGGGGTGCATCCACACCCTGATTTGGCTGGTATTACCATTATTAATAACGGAATAGATATAACCACCAGCGACGGAACAGATGCAAGGGCGGTTTTTAAAGGTACGGTGAGTGCCATCATTAATATACCTGGACAGGAAAAGGCCGTTTTGGTAAACCATGGCGAATATTTTACCGTATACAGCCGTTTGTCGCAGGTGTATGTAACCCGCGGACAACAAATAAGCAGTAAGCAAGCCATTGGTAAAGTATGGACTGATTCTGAAGGCAAAACCATGCTCCAGTTTCAGGTTTGGAAAGGCCAGGTAAAACAGAATCCCGCCCTATGGCTGGCTGGCAGATAGAATGGAAAAAGAAAAAATGAAAATCGCAGTTGCAGGTGCAGGTGTTATGGGCTCGGGTATTGCCATGTGCAGCATTTTGGCCGGGTACGAAACCCTGTTGTTCGACATTAGGGAAGAAGCAGTTGCCAAAGGCAAATTGTACATCGAAACAGAGCTGACAAAATCGGTAGAAAAAGGCCGGTTAAGCCCTGAAGCCCGAAATGCAGCCCTGGAAAAACTACATCCTACCACCGACCGCAATGCCTTGGTTGCCGATTTGATATTAGAAGCGGTACTGGAAAAACTGGATATTAAGCGCGAGTTGTTTGGCTTTCTGGAAACCATCAATTCGGCCCAAACCATTTTAGCTACCAATACTTCATCCATACCCATTACCCAGATAGCGGCTACGCTAAAAAATCCGGGCAATGTAGTAGGCATCCACTTTTTCAATCCTGCCCATATTATGAAACTGGTTGAAATTATCTCGGGTGCAGCAACAGAGCAATCAGTAGCCGAAAAGGCATTTAATTGGGCCATTTCTTTGGGTAAAACCGCAGTTTATGCAGCCGATGCGCCAGGGTTTATTGTAAACCGGGTTGCCCGCCATTTTTACGTAGAAGGATTGAAAATTGCGGAAGAACAGGTAGCCGATTTCGAAGCCATTGACCGCTTGTGCGAAAGCAGTGGTTTTAAAATGGGGCCCTTTCGACTGATGGACCTTATAGGGGTTGAAACCAATTTTTCGGTAACTTCTTCTATGTACGAACAGTTTCATTTTGATGCCAAATTCCGACCCAGCCGCATTCAAAAACAGAAAGTAGATGCCGGGCAATTTGGACGCAAAACGGGGAAAGGATTCTATAATTATGAAAATTAACACCTTGCTACTGTGTCTTACCGGATTATTGCTACCCGGGGCTGCATGTAATAAAAAAAATCGACCTGAGCAAATCCCAACCGGTCCGGTGAACCTAACTATAGACCTAAACCTTCCATCCAACCAAAAGCTTATTCCTGTAGGTACTTACGGATATTACGAAGGAGGTGTAAAAGGTGTACTGGTTGTTCATGACTTCGACGATGAATGGTATGCATTCGAAAGAACTTGCGCCTGGGAGCCTTTGAACAGTTGTTCTAAAGTTTGGGGCGACTCAATTAACCTAAATATTCGCTGCGGAACATACAATGGTAATACATTTACTACATGTTGTCAAAGTTTATTTTCATACAATGGGTACCCAACCAAAGGGCCTGCAATTGGCCGTCTGGCGCAGTACCGCATTCAAAAATCGGGCAATCTGTTAATGGTCTATAATTGACCTGTTGGGTGACCTGTAAAAAGAGAATTATCAAAATTTTGTAAAAAAATTTTTTTCTATTGTGAAGTTCCTATATTTGTTGCCCAAACCCAAGCAAGAAAGACGGAATATGATAAAAAACTACTTGACAAAGGCACTACTATCTCTGCTGCTAATATCAGGAATAGGTAGTGTGAGTGCGCAAAATCAGAACGGTAAAATGTGTGTGGAAGCCAATGTTGGGCTTCGTGAGTATTTGGGAGATCTTGGTTCTTCGCTGTTTTTTCAGAGAAAGCCAACTTACCAGGGAGGCGGAATTAATTTTGGATATCAGATCAATCCGCTGTTTGATGCCGTTGCCAATGTTTCTTTCGGAGATGTAGGATTTGCGCGCAAATTTGACTGGAGAACTGAGCCAGCCAAATACCAAAGTTTCCGCGCTAATACCGCAGATTTTACCTTGGGTGCCCGTTTCCGTTTCAACAACGGAATCATTATGTCCGAAGAATCCAAAGTGGCTCCTTATGTATATGCAGGTTTTGGTGGTTATTACTGCCATACCACCGTGCGCTGGGGTTCTCAAAACGATATTAACAATACCCTTACCGACATCGGAACCCAGGTTCAGGGCGGTTTAGGCGTTAGCTTTTACCTGTCAGATAAAATTGGCCTGCGTTGGTCATGGACCGGTACCTACACCTTCAACGACCGTTGGGATGGTGCCAATAACCCAACTTCTGCCGACCCTATCGCCACTCCGCTGGTAAACAAAGTTTGGAAAACCAACGACCTTTGGGGTTACCACGCCATTGGTATCACTTATGTATTTGGTGAAGGTTCTGGACCCGGTAAACCAAAAGACTCCGATGAGGACGGTGTTCCAAATAAGTATGACCTTTGCAAAAATACCCCTGAAAAATACCGCAACTTTGTCGACAGCGTAGGTTGCCCAGCCGATAGAGACAAAGACTCAATTCTGGATGCCGACGATGTTTGTCCGGATATTAAAGGTTTGCGCAAATTCAATGGTTGCCCCGATACAGATGGCGACGGCATTGAGGATAGCAAAGACAAATGCCCCAAAGATGCGGGACCAGTTGAATTAAACGGTTGCCCAGATAAAGACGGTGACGGTGTAATCGATAGCGAAGACAAATGCCCGGATGTAGCTGGTTTGAAAGAATTTGCAGGTTGCCCCGATAAAGACGGCGACGGTGTAGAAGACAGCCAGGACAAATGCCCCGATAAAGCTGGTTCAATCGAAGGTCAGGGTTGCCCCGATACTGACGGTGACGGTGTATATGACAACATCGACGTTTGCCCCAATAAACCCGGTACTGCGGCCATGAAAGGTTGCCCTGAAATTAAGGTTGAAACCCGCCGCGCCATTGAGCAAGCCGCTAAAAACATCTTCTTCGAAACCAATAAAGATGTACTGAAAACAGAATCTTACGACGATATTGACAAACTGGTTGCAATTTTGAAAGAATATCCCGAAGCAAAAGTTACCATTGAGGGTCATACCGATTCTGATGGTGATGACGCTAAAAACCTCGATCTTTCTCAGCGCCGTGCAGATGCTGTAGTTGCCTACATGCTGGCACACGGTATTTCGCCCGAAAGAATGACCGCTATCGGGTATGGCGAAACCAAACCAAAAGTGCCAAACACTTCTGCTTTAAACAAAGCACTTAATCGCAGGGTAGAAATTGTAGTTTCTTACTAATTCAGATAAAATATTCCGCAAAAAGGCCACCTACCAGGTGGCCTTTTTATTTTCGCTTTTTTATGATTGAAGTTATTATTCTGTTTAGTTTAATCATTGGCCGTTGGTTTACCTGGCTGGCTAAAGATAACAAAGCCTCCCAGCCAATTTGGGGTTTTATCGGTGCATTTTCATTTGCATTACCAAAGGGAGTGTTGGTTTTACTCATTTATCCTCTTCCCCAGGTAAAAAAAGTATTTTCCAATCTAAACATAGGTCCATTTACCCTATGGGTTATTGGATTAATAATTTGCTTGGGACTTAGCTATTTTACTTACAGACTATTAAAGCGCAAGCAGTTATTTCTTTTAAAAACAACAAAACACCATCCGGATTTACTCGATGGATAAAGACCAATAAAAAAACAGGAGTTAAAATGCCCGGCTAATACCCAACACCCAGCGCAGGGCCAGATTTTCCTGTCCGCCAGGGACTGCACTAACAAAAAATGGCATATCCAGTCGAATAAGTAAAGGAGTTACTGCTGTTAATGCGGGTCGGGATTTTTTCGGAACCAATTGGCCCCAACCTTTAATACTGGTCATCAATCCGGCCCCGGCATCCGAAACCAAACCAGAGTTTATCATTTTCCCATTGTGTTGGTATGCAATAATTCCGGCATCCCCAAAGAGGTAAAAATTCAGGCTCAGCATTTTTAGTTTGGGTAAAAACCCAAAAAAACGGCTCAGATCCAGCTCTCCGTTTACAGAGGCACCATTGCTACCCCGGTAAAAGGTACGCACAGTATCGCCCACTTTATAGGGCAATGCATAACGGTTAAAGCCCCGCAGATTTAAGCCGCCACCGAGATGCAAATCTCCGCGTTGGTTGAGGCCCCATGTTGCAAAATCGCGCGCGTACTTATTGTCTTGCATCTCCTCGGGGTTGGCACCAGCAGCATATAGCATACTTTCAGCCGGAGTTTTTGCCCCGGTTCCGGTTTGGCCAAATACCCGGGTACGCAGCGTGGCTTTACCCAAGCTTAAATTGTTTAGCCAGGTAAAACGCAAATAACCGTAAGCGGCATCACTCCAGGGGGTAGAGGTACGCAAGCCAAATGCCCAACTGCCGCTGTTTTTGTATGCTGTATAATTTTGTCGATACCCAAGGTTTAAGGATATATTGTTGCCGCTGCTCCACATCGCTTGCCCGGGTTCATAGCCATAATACTGCACATTGGCTGGCATTGGCAACAGATAATTTTCATAGCTTTTAACCCTTCGCATGTATTTTACAGAAGAAGTAAATCGGCCATTGCCCATGGTTTTTTCCCACCCGGCCTGGTGTATCCATACATTGGCCAGGTAGCGGCTGCCCAATACTATTTCACCGCGTTTGCGAATAAAGTTGCGGTAATCAAACCAATAGCTAAAGTTTTTAGAGTTATTGCTTACCAGTCTGCCAGCACCCGATTGATACCAGGTATACAAATTAAAAATATGTTTGCGTGCAGCATAATCACCACTGAATTTCAATCCTCCGCGAATACCATCTACGTAAGAATACCACACATCGGGCCGCCAACGAAGGTTATAGCCTGTGCGGTAATCGCGTTCGGGGCCGTTTTCTTTGTCGAAACTAATGCCCACCAAACGGTGCCAATTGTTATTCAGGCGATTGATATCGGCCAGGCGATAAGTAGGATCTAATTCTACTGCTTTTATGGCTGAATTTAAGTGCAGGCTAAGGGTATAGGTTTTGCGCAGCGTGCCCCAACCCAGCCACACATCCTTGGCATTGGCCGTGCCGGGCTTTTTGTAATTAGATACCGGTACAGTAATATTTAAACGCGAACCATCGGCTGTTGATATGCGCAAATCAACCGGCATAATCATATCGCCCTTGCGTTTGAGTTTTATGTTCCAAACGCCATCCTTGCCTTCTTTCACTTTGGCTATGCCATAATCGCAGTATTTGGTGGTTTCAAACCATTGGTCGAAAAACCAATTTAAATCCGTTTTAGCCGACATAATTATACTAGCCCTGAAATCCTCGATATAGGGATGGCAAATTTTCCATTGGCTTACATAATCCTGCATGGCTTTTTGAAAAACTGAATCGCCCAACACATACTGCAGATTATACAGCATGGTTGCTGTTTTGTAATACACATGCCGGTATCCGCCTCCATGGCCCACAGCATTATTAAAATCATCACTATGGGTATTCAGCACCGCGTCTTCTCCATCAATCGCATCGTACATATATCCGGCGTAAACACTGCTGAAATCCACATCATTGGGGTTGTAAAACTGTCCCTTGGCTTTTTTCATACACCAGCTGGTTAAAAACTGGGTAAACCCTTCATCCAGCGAGGCGCGATAGGTTTCATTATTGCCTATCATTCCAAAAAACCAGTTATGACCCACTTCATGGGCTATTAACCCCTGGTGGCTTGGGTACTGGCCTCCATCCAGGGTAAGCATGGGGTATTCCATTCCATCGGCAGCATCGGCAGCTACCATTTTGGGGTATTCGTATTTGCCAAAATCGCGGCTGTAGGTTTTTATTACATAGGCCACAAACGTATCGGTTTGCTGCCATTTGGCGGCATTGTTTTCCTGGGCTAGGGCAATGCATTTAATTCCATTCCAGTCGTACTCGCCTATGCGGTAAGTGGGATCGGCGGTCCAGGCAAAATCGTGCACATTATCGGCATGGTATTTCCAGCTTTTCCAAGTGCCGTTTTTAAAGGTAACCTCTGAGATTTTAGAGCCTGGTTTTTTATCTTTAAAGTTGCGTATGTCCAAACGTTGGCGCAAATCATTGGGGTAGGCTTCTGTTGGATTTTGCAATACACCCGTGGCCTCGTTTACATATTGGTTGGGCAGCTGCAACTCTACATCAAAGGCACCGTAATCTCCGTAAAACTCGTGTTCCATATGCTGGGCAGTTTCCCAGGTAAACTTGCGATCGTACACACAAATGCGGGGATACCAGTGCACCCCGTTAAAATGCTTAAACCCGTCGTGGTCGTATACTTTCATGCGGCGGCGAATGCTTCCGCGGTCGAAGTAGGTTTTAAATCCGATGCGAAAAACACAACTATCACCCGGTTGCAATGGGGTTTTAAAATCACATTCAAGCACGGTATAGTTGATGCTGAAATTTACCGCTTGCCCGTTGATCATAAATGATTCGATAACCGTTCCTTCCTTTTTGCTTTCGTATTTGCCAAACTGGTGCTGCACTTTATTGGCGGTATAAAGATTGTCTACCAGACTGCCGGGTTGTACTGCATTCTGATATAAATGAAAATAGGCCTTGGTAAGCGCATGGGGCGAGTTATTGTAGTACACCAATTGCTCATCGCCCGTGATGATTTCGGCTTCATCATCGAGCTTTGCTTTTATTTGGTAATACACATCCTGTTGCCAATAACCTTCGTATGGCTTTTTATTTTTCCAATACAATGGATTAGCCGCTGAGCGGTATGTATTCCCTACCGCCCAATCGAGCACCTGGGCATTTAAACCGGCCTGAACCAGCAACACTATAAGCAAGCCTATGAAACGCATGTTTGCAAAAATACCGGTATAGCGGGCTGGGAACAAATCGTAGGAAAACTGGCAATTTATTTTTCCCTGTGCATTTTATTCGGGAACTTTGCCCCGATGACCAGATTCTGGGAAAGCCGTAAAACCTCAACCCTGCCAGGCAGCCGCTTGGCACATTATTACCATGGGGGTATTTTGTACGCGCTGGCCCTGGACGCCGCTGGTGATATTTCCCTGCATTTAATTGAAGAAAACGAAAACCCAAACTGTGCCGAAAATCTGATAGCCGAAACGGGTTGCACCAATGCGGGCGAAATGCTGTTTGATGTGCCGTTTGTTTTAGTACCCGAAGCCTTTGAAAAAAGCCGGTTTGAAGGGTTTCCGGGCCTGGATGTGCTTAGCTTTACAGTTGAAAAAGGCATGCACCTGCAAATCGCGGCCGATGGAGGACGTAAATGCTTTCATGCCGCTATTCCGCTTTACCACATTGCCAAAAAGAATGCCGAGGCATACGAATACTTTGTGTATACCGCAGTATTGCAAAACCATTGTTTAGTGCATTTTTTCCGCAATGGGAAATGCGAGCTGGCCAATGTGTTTCCGGCCCGAAATGAGTCGGAGGTGCTATATTTTTCGGTAGCACCCATAAAAAAGGCTGGATTGAATGTAGACCAGGTGCGCTTTGAGTTTCTGGCCGAAGCCGATGAAACTACGCGAATTTTAAAAACTGCCGACCGTTTTTTGCCCCATGCCTCCATTTCACGGATAGAATTGCCTTACCCCGCCGGCGAATATCCGCCCTATGCCCATATTGCATTTCTTCTTTACCAGTTCTTGCAATGCGAATTACCGGAGGTTTCCTAAAAGGCTGGCAAATTCATACCCGCTTTGCCCACCATGTGCGGCCTACCACTGATATGATGCGCGAAGCCATTTTTAACAAGCTTACCCATGGCTGGGGCATAGAAGGTTGCCAGGCATTGGATTTGTTTTCAGGCTCCGGAATAATGTCCATTGAACTCATAAGCCGCGGCGCTGCAGAAGTGGTTTCGGTAGATCGCGATGCAAAAAATATTGCCAACCAAAAAGCCATGAAAAAGGAAAAAAACCTGGCGAACTGGCAGATTATGAGTGGGGATGTTTTTAAAATGATTGAAAATACCGAAAATTCCTACGACCTTATTTTTGCCGACCCTCCGTATGACATGCCGGGCATTCAAAATCTGGCCGAATTGGCATTAAAAAAACTTAATCCCGATGGGGTATTTTTTCTGGAACACCGCCCCGGAATTATTTTCTCTACCCCGGTTTTTGAAACCAAAAAATACGGCAGTACAGCCATCAGTATTTTTCAACCTGTATAAATTCACAAAACCTAAGCGCTTTATTCTATCTTCGCTAAGATTATGCAACGCATTGCAGTATTTGCCGGCACTTTCGATCCCATCACCCTGGGGCATGTAGACATCGTAAAACGGGGCCTGCACCTGTTCGACTCCATAATTATTGCCGTAGGGGTAAATACCAAAAAGCAAAACCTTTTTCCGGTAGAAAAACGCATGGAATGGATTCGCAATATTTTTAAAAACGAACCCAAAATCAGCGTGGAAAGTTATGAGGATTTAACGGTACAGTTTTGCCGCAGCCGCAATGCCCACTACATTCTGCGTGGCTTGCGCAATGGCAGCGATTATGATTACGAAGCTCATATTGCCCAGCTAAACCGCGAATTGGCACCCGATATCGAAACTGTTTTTGTAATAACCACACCTGCACTCTCTTATATCAGCAGCAGTCTGGTGCGCGATTTAATCGTGTATGGCGGCGATTATAAAAGCTTTGTTCCGGATGAAGTAATTGTGAGCTGAAAAATAAATTAAGAAATATAACTCTCGCCCTTTTGTTGTTTTGCACCGGGCAGGTTAATTCCCAGAATTTTATGGGTATAGAAATGTCATATTGCTTTCGCCCGTTGGCAAGCAAATATTTGCAAACGCAGGTATATTATGGACAAAAACTGAACAAATCTATATCGGTGATAGCCAAAGGGGGTGCTGTATATTCCTATCGTTACGGGCTAAATGATATTGGTTACCTTCTAGGGACAGAATTCAACTATCATTATTGTCGATATGCATTGATATCCTTAGGTGCCACTTTTCAGAAAATCGATGAACATTTTGATGCCCAAAATGATGGGCCTGGAATTGCTTATAAATTGAGCACTTCAAATCTTACTTACCAAATCAACTATAAACAGCTTTTTAAATTTAAAAAGAATTTGTATTTGGCAATAGGCACAAATCTGGGTGTTACTCAACGCATGGGAATACAGTACAGCATGCACACCCCTTCCTTTAATTTTAAACCCGTTTCCCGCTGGGTGCCGTTTATGGGAGTCAGTTGTGCCCTGCAATTCCACACTTACTAATACGCTATTTGCTCATTCATTCACCACCCATATTTTGGTGGTATAATTGCCTTTGGTAGTAACTAAGCTTACAAAGTAAACCCCATTTTGCAAGGCACTGGCTTGGATATCTGCTGCTGAGGTTGCACTTTGTATAAGTTGCCCGCTGGTATTAAACAGGCGTATTTCTTTTAAAAACTGCGGGTTCAGTATGCTGATTTGATTGTTGGCGAATACAACCTTTGGCCGTTCCGCATCATCCAATCCATTGCTCGTTGGGGTAATCCTATAAACTGTGCCCGAAGCAGGCTTTCCAGTAAGTCCGTTTGCCGATCCGCTGCCATCTTTGTTTACCGTAGGGTTTGATGGATTGTTTTGCAACAGAATTAAATTGGTCATGGCTGTATCAATTATGCCTACAAAGGGTCCACCGGTGCTCCACGTGCTGGATTTAACCTTACCTGGTCCGTATCTGAATTCGATAACATCACTGCCCTCATAAATCCAGCATTGCACATTCATAGAGTCTTTCAAATCGGGCACATCCAAATCGAATCCCACATTTTTATATTCAATTTTCAAAATGCGGTTGGGTGCTGTTCCTGTGGTTTTATATGCAATTACCGATTTTCCGGCACCACGACTTTGAAGGTCTTCCCCAAAAAATAGTATTTCATCATTGTTATTGCTATCCATGCTAATGCCTCCAAAATCATCTACAAAAACCGAATCTTTCATAGTTGCGCCCCAGTATTTAAAAGCAAAAGGCAATTTGATACCTACAAAAAACTCACTCCAGTCATCCGCGGCCAGCACGGTTGGGCTGCTTAAAGGGGTATAAGCTTCTGCGGTTTTTGAAAACGAATAGGATTGAGCCGATAAACCCAGGCCATACAGGCATGTCAAGAAAAGTAATAAGTTCTTCATGTTGAAAATGATTGATTTAAAGCGTTTATGTGCGCTTAAGACAACCACGGGGTAAAAAATGTTACTCCCCTTTGAAAAAAATAATCAATTCAATTAGGCTTCGGTAGCCTCTTCGTGCAGCACCAAAGCGCGGTTTACGATGTCACGGATGCTTTGGTAGGTTGTAAATTCAGGGGTACGAAACCAATCTACATCGGCCCATTTTACCTCAGAAATACCTTCCTCCTCCTGAGGTTTCAGCTTGCCCTTGCCGCTGCTGTTCATAAAATACCAATGGGTTTCTTTCAACATCACCGCTTCATCCTCATAGTAAGCGTGGTAGGTTTGGCCTACCTTGTCAGAAATGTTCAGCATGTTTAAGCCGGTTTCTTCCATCACCTCGCGCAGGGCAGCGGCGCGCTGGTCTTCGTGTTTTTCAATTTTGCCCTTAGGCATATCCCACAAGCCATTGCGCTTAATGGTTAAGAGCTGATTTTCTTTGTTGAATACCAAACCACCGGCAGCCTGGATTACGGTAAATTCACCGATAAATTGGGCAAATGTTTCGGCAGGGTCCGGACTGATAAGCCCAAAATTGAGCACCTTGCCGTTGCTTTCTCCACTGGTAAGTATTTTAAAACTTTTGTGCATCTCATCGTCGCCGATGTAATACAAATTCGACAATCCTCGCAGGTCGGAAGGTGATTCTGCAATCACTAAAGCTCCCTCATTGAAGTAAATTTTATAGATTTGTGGCCCCATGTCCTCCAATAAAGCTGCAAATTTAGCAAAATTTTTACTAGAAATAAACGCTGTAAAGCTAAACCCTGACAATCCTTTTACCTGGACTTCAGGCATAATATCACCCATCTATTGCGACAACCGCATGGTTCTGTCCTTTCCCCAGGTGAGATCCTTCGTAAAAGAGGCGCTTGCGGAGTTGATTGAATCTCATTTTCCAACCGCCGATGTAGTGGCCGGAATTGCTACTGCCGGCATTGCCCATGCTGCCCTGGTAGCCGATTTAATGGAAATGCCCAATTGCTATGTGCGCCCCGAACCCAAAAAACATGGCATGAAAAATCAGATTGAAGGCAATTTACCTGTTGGCAGCAAGGTGGTTTTGGTAGAAGATTTAATTTCAACCGGCAAAAGCAGTTTACAAGCGGTACAAGCGGTGCGTGAATCGGGCTCAGAGGTAATTGGCCTTGTAGCTCTGTTTACTTACGGTTTTGACGAAGCCCGCGCCAAATTTGCCGAAGCAGGTGTGCCGTTTCATACCATTTCAAACTTTCCGGTGCTTTGCCAGGTGGCTGTAGACGAAGGATTGCTTGATGCACATAAGTTGGAAGAAGTGCAGGCTTTTGCCAGCAATCCGGCGGCCTGGAGAAAATAACACGCATGAAACCCCAACTTCTTTTACTTCATGGTGCATTAGGCAGCGCCCAATCTTTCGAAGCGCTTGAAAAATTATTAGTCCCCCAATTTGAGGTCAAAACCCTGAATTTTCCAGGCCATGGCGGTGAAAAAATCCCTGAAGAGGGCATCAATCCCCAGTTGTTGGTGGATTCGGTAAACCATTTTATCTCAAAAGAGTTTAAACCCGAAAGCGTTTATATTTTTGGATACAGCATGGGCGGCTATGTAGCATTGCAAGCGGCCCTGGATGGCAACACCCAAATTGCAGGTATCATTACACTGGCCACAAAAATGCACTGGAGCCCCGAAATTGCCGCAAACGAAAAACGAATGCTCAATCCAGATGCCATTTTGGAAAAAGTTCCTCAATTTGCCGCCGAACTTGAAAAAAGACATGCCCCTGAAAACTGGAAATTATTAATGCAAAATGTAGCCGATTATTTAGAAATTTTAGGACAAAATAATTACTTAAATTCAACTGCATTAAGTGCCTTAAATATTCCTGTAAAATTTATGATTGGCGACCGCGACAAAATGGTAAGCCTCGACGAAACCATCCAAGCTTATCAGGCAGTAAAAGGCTCTTCTATGGCAGTTTTACCCAATACCCAACACCCCATAGAAAAGGCGGATATTCACCGGTTATTTTTTGAAATTTCCGATTTTATCCGCCCTTAAAATAAGGTTGGTTTTTATTTTTTATCCTTCAGGGTTTTTATGCCCAAAAAATAATAAATCGGGCAAAAATTAATCAATGCTGTAAGTGTAAATACACCTGCCAATACTAAGAGTACAATACCTACAGTGCCTGTAACGGTGCCAGTAAAATACAACACCACAAACAGAATGGAAATAAGGATGCGCACAATGCGATCGGGGTTTGAAATGTTTTTTATCATAGGTTTGGTTTTTATTTGTTGTCACAAATAAAGTTCACAAATCAACACCTCCATGTGATAAAAAGCACATTACAAAAAAGTCAGGCAGTTTGCTTAATTGGGATTTACATGTAAAATGCGGCTGTTTGTATGCTGGTTCTCTGGCTCGTCGTCTTTAAAATGCTGAATTTCGGATTCTTTGGTATCCCTCTCTTCAGAATTGGCTGATTTTGTTGCCTGATCAGAATTTGTGGGGATGGCCGCCGGATTGGGTTTTGCAAACTCCTGCTCTATATCAATGGTATCTGGTTTTGCGGTTGCAAACCCGGCCTCATTGGCATTGACTGCTTTATTATTGCAAGCCAACAGCAAACAAACCCCTGTTAAATACAAAAACTTTTTCATGCCATCCATCCTAATGCCTAAAACACATAACGCAGGCTATGGCCTATTTATTTGAAGTGTGAATATCTCGTCAAAACTGCTATATCGTTAGACATTTTTAAGCCAAAAACAGCTAAAAATATGCATCTTTGCAGCCCGATTAAACAATCTATGAAAAAACACATACTGAGTATTCTTCTGGCCGTAGTTTGCATTTTCAACCTACGCGCCGACGAAGGCATGTGGCCACTGGTTCTGTTGCAAAAAATACAGGATCCTATGCAGGCCAAAGGTTTAAAACTTACCGCCGAACAAATTTATAGCGTAAACAATGCCTGCGTAAAAGACGGTGTTGTGCGCCTTATGACCAAACAGGGCCGCATGTTCTGCACCGGTGAAATGATCAGCGAAAAAGGCTTGTTCCTTACCAACCACCACTGTGGTTATGGTGCCATCCAAGAGCTTTCAACCCCTGCCGACAATATTCTAACCAATGGTTTCTTTGCCAAAAGCATGGCAGAAGAACGCCCCGGTAACTTTAACATTGGTTTTCTACGCAAAATCGAAGACGTTACCTCTAAAGTGCTGGCTGGTATCAATATCAATGATGAAGAGGCTGCGCGCACCAAAGCCTTAGGCGACAAACTAAAATCCCTCACCGCCGAATTGAAAGAAGCTTTGGGCACCGAAAAAGACAATTATGCCGTAGAAGTAACCTCATTTTACAATGGAAATCAATACCTGGCCATGTATTATGAAGTGTATCGCGACATTCGCCTGGTGGGTACGCCTCCAGAGAATGTAGGTAAATTTGGTGGCGAAACCGACAACTGGCGCTGGCCCCGTCATACCTGCGATTTCAGTATGTTCCGCATTTATGCCGATGAAAAAGGAAAACCCGCCGATCACAGCGATAAAAACGTACCCTACAAACCTAAATACCACTTCCCTATTAGCCTTAAAGGTGTAAGCAATGGCGATTTCTCTATGATTATGGGTTATCCTGGTCGTACCACCCGCTACTACTACTCAGAGGGTATTAAATACCTGGCATCAAAAGAACGTCCGATGCGTGTTGAATTGCGCCGCGAAATCATGGATGTTTACGAAGAGTACATGAAAGCTGATAAAGATATCCGCCTCATGTACAGCGATAAATTGGCAAGTATTGGTAACTACTGGAATAAATTCAATGGTGAAGCCAAAGACCTTTCAAAACCCGGCTTGTACGAAAAACGCAAAGCAATAGAAATTGAATTTGAAAAATGGGTAAAAAGCAGCGGTAAAACCGATGTATATGGCGATGTAACTTCACTGTTTGACGAAGTTTACATGAAACAAAATAAATATGGTTTATACCCTGTTTATTTCCAGGATGGTATTGCCAATTCACAAGCTTTAATGATGGCCCTTTCTGCCAAAGGCCTGGAAGATATGCTGATAGCCAAAAAAGTAGCTGAGGCAAAAGATCTGGGCGGCAAAATGATTGCCGGTATGGATGAAGCTTATAAAGAATACTATGCGCCCATCGAAAAACGCGTATTGGAAGTAGTAATTAAACGTATTTCCGAAGATTTAGACCACGAAAATTTGCCCACCTGGATTAATGAGCTGGTGACTAAAAATAAAAGAGATTATAAGAAAATTGCCGAATTGCTTTACAATGGCTCCATGTTTACCAACAAGGAAAAATATGTGAAATTTTTAAAATCTCCCAACTTAAAAAAATTACAAAAAGATCCCCTGTATCAATTTGTAATCAGCTATTACAAAAAAGTAAATGAGGAAATGAAACCCATTTACGATGAAATAAATTCTAAACTGGCCCGCGCCAACCGTTTATTCCAATCTGGTTTAATGCAAATGAATCCCGACCACGTATGGGCCCCGGATGCAAACGGTACCATGCGCCTTACCTATGGCCAGATTATGGATTACGATCCACGCGATGGTGTGCACAACAATACTTTTACCACTGCAAAAGGATACCTCGAAAAATACATCAAAGGCGATTTTGAATTCGATGCACCTCCAGCCTTGTTAGACCTTATCCGTAAAAAAGATTATGGTCAATACGCCGATAAAGATGGCGAATTGCACACCTGTTTCCTGAGTAACAATGACATTACCGGCGGTAATAGCGGAAGCCCTGTAATCAATGCCAATGGCGAATTAATTGGTATTGCTTTTGACGGCAATTACGAAGCTATCAGCAGCGATTTTATGTTTATGCCCGACCTGCAGCGCACCATTTCTGTAGATGTGCGTTTCACCCTGTTTATTGTAGATAAATTGGGCGGTGCTCATAACCTCATCGAGGAAATGACCATTGTAAAATAAAATTAAACAACCCATAAAAAACCGGTGAAATTCACCGGTTTTTTTTATGCCTTTTATTTAAATACAATATGTGTTTTTTGTATGGCTTTGGCCTGCTTGTAAGGCACTCCCGCCATTTCGGCAAATAATTTCCAGTTCTTAATTGCCACTGAGATTTGCTCAATTAATTGTGTAGGTTTTTTAATATTCATGGCCTTGGCTACCGCAATTAAATCGTCTTTTTCAATGTTCTCGCGCTTGCCATTTACCGACATCTGATGCCGCATAGTCCAGCCTTTTTCGGGGTTGTAAGCATAGGTTACATCAAATGCGGGCGACAATTTCCAGTCTCCGTTTTTTTGCATTAAAAATGCAATATTTTTGGTATGATCATCCTGATTGCGTGCCATTACATTAAATACCATACGCATGTAAAATTGTTCGGCCTGGCTATAAGGCAATCTCAATTGGCGCATTACCTGAAATGCCTGCTCATAGCTATATAAATTGGGATTGTTGTAATCAAAATGGGCTATGCCACAGAGTGATTGTAAGTGCAATTTTTCGTTTTCAATCCGGTCAAAACGGCGGGTCATAAAATGCGCACGATCATTCTCTTCCAGCAGCCGGCACTCCGTCATTTCAATGCCTGCTGCTACTGCCATTTTATGGTAGGCATACTCTATGCGGCCATACCCCTGAGGGTCGCCGGTAATCTCGTTTAAAACGCCATCGAATTTGATAATCCAGTTTTCAAATCCCGCGTCGGTGGGCAATTGACCGCTGCGCACCTCGCCTGTGGTTTCATTAAAGGCAATGATGGCTTTGGCCCGGGCTCCACCCGCCGAAGTACCTACCTTGATTATGCTTTTAATGGCTTGCAGTTTATCGCGGTTTAAATTCCCATTCAAGCTGGCTTTTTTTTGCAGCATTTCGCGCGCAATCTGCAGTAAATCCTCAATTTCCAGGGCTTCAGACTTTTCTTTTTGGGGCTCTTTGCTGGGTTGAAATTCCAGGGCGCCCATACCCCGGGTGCCAATAAAACACAAACGTTCTACCGGTGTTACTGATTGCGGATTACGACCTTGCCTTGCCAGCCATGCATCTATCAGGGCATTGCCATAATTATCGGGCAGCGAATCGGCCAGCAAACCCGGAAGCCCCTTGAAAGTATCGGCATTCAAACCCGGAAAATAAAAAATACGGTTATTTCGGGCCTGTTCAAGAGGCATATGTAGGGGCGCTAAATCCAGATTGCCTTTCACAAAATCGGCATCAAACTCAAATACGGCATAGCCCCGGGCCTCATCCCAGGCCACCATGCCCACAAGTTGGTTCCAGATGTAAACCCGGGCTACCATTCTGAAGGGGGAGGTGTGTTTTTAGGTTTGCGGGGCTTGGAAGCGCGAAGGCGGTAATGCGCTTGTGCTTCGCGAAACATATAGGGTGTAATCTGTGGCTCGGTGAGCAATTGGCTAAGCACATCCAGACGCTGCAAGGCGCGCAACACCTGCACCAAGGTAACCATATTCACAGGCTTGCCGTTTTCGAGCTTGCCTATGGTAATCCTATCTACCCCGGCGTTATCGGCTAATTGTTGCTGGCTGAGGTTTTGGTTGAGGCGCATATTGCGGATATTTTGGCCTACTTCTTTTAAAATGGCTAAATCGCTGAGAGGGTATATATCTATGTAACTTTTCATTATCATTAAAAGCGTTTTTAGCCTTTTTTGTTGCTTATACACTACAAAGTTACATTATATTATCATATTTTACAATGTTTATTTTTATTAACATTGTTAGCACTATATGCATTTATTGATTATTATCCTTATCTTTATATATTCCATTCCATTATTCTACAATACATGGGGCGTGTTGAAGTATTTAAAATATACCATCCGACCCACTTCAAATACACCAATACTGAAAGCCGGATTACATAAACTTAGCAATACAAAACCAATAAAAAAGGCCGCCATTTCAGGCAGCCCTTTTTATTAAAAACAGTTTACATTACTGGGAAACGATAACCTTTTGCATGAATACACTGCTATTCTTGTTCTTCACGGCAACAAAGTATATTCCATCAGAGAATTCAGTCAGATCTATCTGCAATTCTTTCTCACCTGAAGCCATTCTAAAGTTTTTTACCACTCTGCCATATGCATCGGTGATTTGAATATCTGCTGCATCGGTAATAATATTTCCAGATCTGATGACGGTAAATATACCATTATTAGGGTTGGGGAAGAGCGAATATTTAATTTCTCCCGGCGCCGTTTTTGTTCCGGCGGAACATGTTACCCGAATTTTCAATCTGCAAATACATCCACTGGGCAAAGTAATTTCATAAAAATGATCCACGTATCCGGCCACCATGCTGCAACAAATTTGCACAGATGATTCATGAAGTACTTCTGGTGTAGGATTAATTGAGGAGTAATGTGTTATGTTAATTGGGCTACCCAGCGGTAATTGACTAAAACATGGCATAGCCGTCTGGAGATTTACCCAAACACATTCTTTAATTGCGAGCTCTATAGGTGGAATTTCTTGAGCCAAATAATTAACACGAAGCATAAGTATACACAGAGAGCAATTTGAAGGATTATAATATGTAAATTCAAAAAATTGTGCCCCAGGAATAGAACCTGCGTAGGTATAATCTACCTGCACGCCAGGGTCATTGAAATGACAATCCGGACAATCGGCAGGATTGGGAACAAAAGACTCGGGATGGAAAATAGTACCGCAGGGAATTTCGATGGTTTCAGTACAATTTACCGGTGCAGGAGGATTGACTCTTGAGACAACCACAGTTTCAATACTTGTTAGGCAGCCATTTATGTCATAACCATAGAATTTATGAGTACCTATACCCAGAGAAAACGGTGCTAAAGCATTATAGGTTGTGCCATTGAAAGTATAATGCGAGCCTACATATTGGGGGGTATACGAAATTGTATTCAAGGCCGGATCGCATATAGTTTTTGGTACCGTTTTTTCGATAATTTTTACCACCACTTCTTTACAAATTTTCTTTACACAATTATCCAATGTCACAATAAAACAAACGGTATAAACACCGTAACCACTATAAGTATAATTGGCATATACACCCCCTGCGGCGGCTCCATCTCCAAATGTCCAACTGGGGTTTCCAGCTCCGGTATAGTTCGAAACAACTGTGATTGTTTTATCACAAATTGATACAGTGAAATTGACATTTGTTAATTCGGCGCAAGGATCCTTTTGTTTTGGATCACCAAACTCCTGATCATCTAAACAACAATGATCATCAAAAAATACTTCACCCATTGTAAATGTAGGTGAGGTTCCGCTCAGTTGGGGGTTAACTTCAGTGAAGTCAAGGTCTGCGAATAAATCTGTTATACCGGAAACATTAACATTTATATTTTCTGAACATGTAGAATTGCCATCAGCATCGGTATGAACCACTGTATGAGCAAAATATGGGTAATTGCTTGTGGTTAAATCGGATGCGGTATTCATGATTGTATAATTATTATTTCTAGATAAAATTAAATTACTCTGATAATAATTTGCACGTACCTCAAAGTAATAACGCTTTGCGGGCAAGGATGAGCGGAGAGTGCCGTCATTATCGTTGATAAAAATCAGCGCAGGATAAATGTATGGACCAACACTCGCATTTGGAGTATAATGCGTAAGAATCGCATATCCATCTGCACCGGATGTATTTGCCAAATGCTCAATATCTCTACCTGCATATATATGCTCAGCCCCATTAGCCTGATACCCTTTTGCCCATGTTCTGCCAAATGATGTGTTCACTTTCATCGCAATTACATAGGAACCCGAAGAAGAAGATAAACTTCCGGTAAATACATAACCTCCGGTCTTTGCTTTTATTAAAGAACTGGCTGTAAACTTACTTCCAGTTGGATTACTTATACCGGAAGAATTAATATATTTTGAATATAACGATTGCCCATCTATATCAAAACTTAGCATAAAAATGTCGGCATGATCAAACACATAACATGAATAGGAATTTATGTTGCCAATTGCCACATATTTTTCTGCTCCCGGAGTGTTGTCGTATATCAAATCCTTAATTTCAAGTTCTTTTGAATAGGCAGAACTGCTGTTATAATTATGCTCATAGGTATGCTCCCAAATTTGAGTTCCACTCAGATTCAATTTCACTATTGACAACCATGATTTATAATATTGAAAATTTATGTTGCTTAAGGAATTTCCAACTCCAATAATTCCGTCTACTATCCCGTTTGAATTATATGCCTTCGCCAATCTCATTATGGAGTTTTTACCATTGGCCGCTGTAATAACACTTCTCCAACCAAATGTTCCATCATCTGCAAATTTCAGAATTTGTGATTTATCCCCAGCCGCATCAAACGAAATATATACATTATTTTGGTGTTCAAGAATATCGAAATACTGGCAGTCTTTGGGCACAATATTCTGCAGGGTTTTAGTCCATAATATTTTACCTTCTTTTGTGGCCCTGGACAAGTAAATATGATTGTCTACTCCAAATTGAGTTTCAACCACACCCAAGGTCATTATATCATCATTTTGCAGTTCTATTTGTTTGGCTGGATGGGACTGTAAAGCAGTATTATTACTGTTGTACATTGAATATTTCTTTTCAAATAGCCCGCCTGTTGCAATGCACAAATCATCACATCTTTCATTTATAGTGAATGTTTTTGTTACTACACATCCATTGTAATTTACAACACAGGTTAGAGTATAAGTTGCTGAAGATGTAAGATATCCAAAATCAATCAATACAGTCCCGTCATCGGGATAAATGGTAGGCCCGCCGGGAGATATAGACCAGGCATACGTGACATTCATATTGTCAGGGTTGCTGATTTTATATTCTATAAACCTGTCAGCACAACTCACTGTGCCTGGGCCAGAAATAACTCCATTATAAGTAAAAGAAGTGTTTTGAGTAAAATTAATAATATTGGTAAATGTACAACCATTTGCCAAAGTTGTAAGGGTGTATGAACTTGCTACAGGTATGCAAAATTGTCTTTGTCCACCCGATACCCCATCATTCCATGTAGAGGAGTAAGTTGTAGTTGCAGGAAAAGGTCTGAAATTCAAAATATCATAATCATAACATGGATCTTGGCAAGTTAAAGTCTGGTTTTTTGTAATTGAATTTATCGATTTTCCAATGGTCAGAACATTTTGTAAAAAAAAGCAACCTGTTTGTGTATTTGTAACTTCTGCAGCAATAATATTTTGACCGCACTTAAGTAAATATTTATTTACCGTTCTGCTGTCAATAAGGGATCCTCTGCCGGTAAATCCACTTACTATTTGTACCCCATTTAACCAGATTGTTACATCGTCATCGGCAAGTACCATATTGGTAACAGTTGATATTGTATTTACATCAGTAATTGTAAATTTTGCCATTAAATACATGGTAGAAGGGTTAGTGGTTGGTGGCAGTGTACTACCCGTAAATCCGGGTTTCAATAATTTTTGCGCGGTCGAATTAATCGTAACCGTGCCGCACGTCACGGCATTAGGGGTCACCCAGTTCGTGGTAGGCCATGTATTTTGCCAACCGGAGGCAGGCGTCCCCATGGGATTGTACACAATCCAGTCAACCGTATTGGTTTCTAACGTTAAGGGTTGACTTGTAGCTGCCTTTGTAATAAATACCAGACAGATGATTAGAATGAATTTGAGCTTTTTCATATTTATTTTCTTTTTTATGCGGATCATTTTCTGCACTCACCCATAATTGAGCCGCAGATTAACTACCGGAATTACAAAATTAATCCAGCTAAAAATGCTACTAAACAAGAAAATTCTGAACGCAGCCAAAAACTGCATAAGCGTATAAAAAAACTAAATAACCGTAACATTTATTGTTTAACTGTTTAACCGTCTTCAGTTTTCATTATTGCTTATCCAATTGATAAACGTCCAATAATGGCGCCTAATTCCGGCCATCAGTGGCTTCAAAACGACAAATACGATTATCATGGAAAAAGACTAACCATACTGCTCGTATCATTACCCTCCAAAGGTGTATTTTTGAAAATATAGAGTTTCAAAACAAATTAAATTGTATATAATATTTATTATGGAATTCGGTATTTATCCATTTTTAATTGGATACTATTTCAATATTTTTTAATTCCGTTAGCTTAATAATTCCCCTCTCTAAATTTAAGAAATGTATTGAAAATAAAATATTATTCATTCTAAAATTACCCTTCCATATTAAATTTTACAATTCAAGTGTACAGGTATCCCATATATCCAAAAACGCTTACTACCCGCCCCAATTCTCCCGATCCAGACTGCGGTAGTGAATGGCTTCGGCAAGGTGCTCAATGAGGATGGTTTCAGAGCCAGCCAGATCGGCAATGGTGCGGCTTACCTTTAGTATGCGGTCGTAAGCCCTGGCACTTAGGTTGAGCTTTTGCATGGCCGCTTTTAACAGCGTTTGCCCAGCCTGGTCAATCTCGCATACTTCCAATACCTTGTTGCTGGGCAGCATGGCGTTTGAATAAACCCCGTTCCAGCCCTCGTAGCGGTTGTGCTGAATCTGCCTGGCTTTTTCTACCCGGGCCCGCACTGCAGCACTGTTTTCGGTAGGACGGTTACGGGTGGTAAGCTCATCAAAACTCACCGGTGTTACCTCTATATGGATGTCGATCCGGTCTAAAAGCGGACCCGATATTTTACTCAGATAGCGGTTTACTACGCCCGGTGCGCAAACACATTCGCGGTCGGGGTGGTTATAAAAACCGCAGGGGCAGGGGTTCATACTGGCCACCAGCATAAAACTGGCCGGATATTCAACCGCCCACCTGGCCCGTGATATGGTAACCTTGCGTTCTTCAAGGGGCTGGCGCATTACCTCCAATACCGTGCGTTTAAACTCGGGCAACTCATCTAAAAACAGCACGCCGTTATGGGCCAGCGAAATTTCACCGGGCTGGGGTTGAGTACCGCCTCCTACCAGGGCCACATCGCTAATGGTATGGTGGGGCGAACGGAATGGCCGCTGTGATACCAGTGAAGAACTAGCCCCGAGCTTGCCGGCCACCGAATGAATTTTGGTAGTTTCCAAAGCTTCGTGCAGCGACATAGGAGGCAAAATGGTAGGTAATCTTTTTGCCAGCATAGTTTTACCTGCACCCGGCGGACCAATAAGAATAATATTATGCCCACCGGCACTGGCTATTTCCATGGCCCGCTTAATATTTTCCTGGCCTTGCACATCGCTGAAATCAACCTCATAGGCATTGTGGGCTGCTTCAAAATCGCCTCGGGGATCGGCATATACGCGGGGAATTTCGCGTCGCCCATCCAAAAATTCAGCCACCTCGCGCAGGTTCTGCACCCCATATACTTCCAGGTCTTTTACAATGGCAGCTTCACGGGCATTGTCCAGGGGCAGAATAAAACCCTTGAACTTGTCTTTTATGGCTTGCAGGGCAATGGGTAATGCCCCTTTAATGGGCAATACTGCACCATCCAGGCCCAATTCGCCCATAATGATATACTCCTCCAAGGCATTGGCCCCAATTTGAAAGGTAGCTGCCAGCATGCCAATGGCAATGGGCAAATCGTAAGCACTGCCTTCCTTGCGCAAATCGGCAGGTGCGAGGTTTACCACTACCTTTTGGCGAATGGCTTCATAACCCGAATTTTTAATTGCCGCATCGGTGCGAAAGAGGCTTTCTTTAATGGCACTGTCGGGCAATCCGATTACAAAATTTTTGAACTCTGTGGTGGTTGCACCCGTGTTTACCTCCACCGTAATGCGCGTAGCATCCACGCCATGAACGGCGCTAGCATAACCTTTAACTAACATAATAAATTAAAAATTTAATAAATTTTAGAACTCTTATAAACCTTTAAACCTATATCCGACACAGAGGTCAGTTTTTCATCCCGCATGTTCTGGTTGAACTGTAGGGTATACTTGCCTTTTTTGAATTTTACATTCTGGAGAAAAAACTGTCGGTAGCTAATCAGATTAGATTTGCCATCGCCCAGCCATTTTCCGGTATTGTCTGATAATTGAATCTGAAATTGATTTTTTACAGAAGAGTTTGGACCATCTATGGTGTACAACAGCCACAGATTGCTATACTTATAGCTGCCGGTAATGCGCAGTCCGCACTCCAGATTGTACAAATAACTCGAATCTTCAATGGTAAAGGTAAAGGTGCGTGCATCGTTCCATCCCCAGCCATCCGTAGGGATTTCCTTAAATTCATCCAGAATTTTTCCCTTATCAACACTACAAGCATTAAAAATTAAAACCCACAATAAAACCGGTATTATCCTTCGCATTTCTTTTAAATCAGTTTCAAAAATATACAAAGCGTTTCAATTTGCCACCAATTTTTATCAAACCGTTTGCATCCGATTATTTTTTTTTAATTACCGAGACCCGATTCATACATATCCAGTCTTTTATGAATCAATGCCAGCAAGGTATCTGTTCCATCAAATAAAAATACGGGTTGGGTATAAGTATAATAAACGGGCAAATCGGGTGGTAAAATGTGTTTCATGCGCATAAAATCTTTGCGTGTGGTTAAAATTGCCTCAGCCTGATGTGCTGTAAGTGCAATCTGCCATTGCTCGATATCTTTGGCATGAAATGCCCGATGATCGGCATATGAAAAGTATTGGGCCACTTTATAATCCCTACCAGCCCAATGTAAAAACGGATGATTGTTTGCCAGTGCAGATACGAGTACTACTTTTTTTTCTGTTGCCAAAGTCTCACCCTTGAAATTAACCGGAATTGCATTGTCATATGCGGCATAAAAAACGGGTTTGCCAAATGGCATCAGTTCGCGGTATATATCCAGGGCATGGGCCCCATCCAAATCTGCCGGGCATTTACTTATCACTATTGCATCCGCATCTTTAGCCGCACTTGCAAATTCGCGTAAACGCCCCGAGGGCATCGGAAAATCGCGGGTAAACAATTGCCTGTATTCCGTAAGCAGAAGGTAAAAATCACCCTTCAATTTTAAATGCTGATAGGCATCATCCAATAATACCAAATCCGTTTGCGGGTACAAATTTTTTATTCCTTCAATTCCAGCAATTCTGTTTTCACATACAAAATTGGGAATATTTTTATTCAGTGCTTGTCGCATTTCCAAGGGCTCATCTCCATATTCACTGGCAATGCCATCTGATTTTACTTCAAAAAAACCGCTAGTTTTTCGCCCATAACCCCGTGATAATATTGCAAGTTTTAATTGCGCCCCCAGCTCATTAGCCAACCACATTGCCATAGGGGTTTTACCTGCTCCACCCACCTGCAGATTGCCTACAATCAAACTTTTAATTGAGCCTTGCTTGCGTTTAAATATACCCGTTAAATAAAATCCACGGCGAAACCACAAAATGCCTCCGTATAAGTATGCGAATGGGAGTAATATGTATTGCCACCATTTCATTTTTTGGATTGAATTTTTTTACCCCAATTTTCGAAAATTATATTGGCCATTTTCTCGGCCCCTTTGTTTGTGTAATGAAAGAAATCGTAATAATTTTCAGAACTGGCCTTTAATTCGTTTGCAGCATCTACAACTGTAAAATGACTTTGTTCACTGTGCGGTTGGGTATCAACCCCGTTCATAACTTTGGTACCTTTATTGTACCAATTGAGTTTGGCGGCATATTCCAATGCACATTTGTCCTCAAAAAGAAGGTTGCCCAAATACCTGCCTGTAACCACATCCACATTGTCACACAGCATAGATGGTTGGGTAATAAATACTGGCAATGCACCTGCCTTAAGGCAAAGTTTGGCCAGTGTATCCAGCCGGTTTAGATATGCAATAGCCTTCTTTTTTTGCACCGAATTATGTAGATACAGATTAAAGTTTTTTTCCCAACCTGTAGTATCGGCCACAGGCCATGTTTTAAAATCCACAGGCTTATGTCCCATGCCCATTTTTGCCGCATCTCTGCTGCGTTTCCAACTGAGATATAAATTAAACAATTCGAAATTCTCTAAAAATCTTTTTTTATTATTTAAATGATAATTTTCATATAAATTCAAACCATCCGCTGCCACATCATTACAACCAATTAAAAATACTACATAGTCGGGTTTAAATTTAAGCAAATGGTCGCGCAGTAAAATTATATGTCCAAAGGTGCTATGCCCATCCAATCCGGCATTATTTACCCAGGCATTGATACCGGCACTGTTTAATTTTTTCATTAGCAAAGCAGGCCAATCTTTGCCATCACCCAGGTAAAAACACTCGGTAGTGCTGCCGCCTACGCAAAAAATACGCACCGTTTTTGGGTCTTTTGGTAGCTCGGGTCCGCGAAAACCCATGCTGTTTTTTTGGTGTATTATATGAGCATCCAGCCCCGGTATTTTTACATCCTTAAATTCGTATTTAACATTGGCGGGCAATACGATTTCATTACCTCGAACCCTTGATTTAAATGGATTATAGATATGCAGAACAATTTCAGCCAATACCAAAGCAATGCCTAAACCAACACACAATGCCAGGATATTTTTGACTGTTTTTCTCACATTTCTAAAATATACTCTTTGCCTTTCTGGGGAATGATAACAGGTGCAAATTTAATATCTGAAGCTAGAATCTGCATTTGATCGGCATCACCGTGCACCAGGAATATCCCCTTCGTAACGCCATTTACCGAGGCCTTCATATACTTCAGCAACCCATTGTGATCGGGGTGTGCACTAAATGCATCGGTTCTGTAAATATCGGCAAATACAGGGCGTTTCTTGTAATTAATTTCAACAAAATCCTGCCCTTGCAACAATCGATGTCCGAGGGTTCCTTCGGCACAAAAACCCGCAATTAAAACTGTATTATCCCGGTGCCCGATATTATTACGAATATGCATCTGAATGCGCCCCCCTTCTACCATGCCAGCAGCCGAAATAATTACGCAAGGCTCGGGCAAAACACTCAGTATTTCACTCTCCTTTTCGTCTTCAATTACATGCAACAATGGAAAGTCGAAAAGTGTACCGTATTTCTTTTGAAAAGCATGGGCTTCTTCATTCAAAAATTCCATGTTGTGCTGGTACACCTTAGTGCTTCGAATGGCCAGCGGGCTATCGGTAAATATTTTAATATTGGGTAATTTTCCTTCCCTGAATAATTTGTGCAGTGTAAAAATAATGGCCTGGGTTCTGCCAACGCTGAATGCCGGAATAACCAGTTTGCCTCCTTTTTCCACGCATGTTTCCATTACATGTTTCAGCATTACAGTACCAGCATCATCCGCATCGGTCATGTGGTTGCGGCCGCCATAGGTACTTTCACTGATGAGGTAATTTACAGCACCCATGGGCACCGGATCGGGCACCAATTTAGAATTGTAATTTCCCAAATCTCCGGTAAAACCAATGCTTGAAGTTTTGCCGTTGTGTGTAACATGCAAAATTGCACTGGCCGCGCCAAGAATGTGGCCTGCCCCCAGAAATTCAACCTCCAGTTCTTCATTATAACGGTAGCGGTTATTGTACTCCAGGGTTTGTGCCATATCCAGCATATCCATTATATGTTTGCGGGTATACAGCACTTGTGAATTTACATCGGAATGTGTTTTTGTTTTTTTTCCCCGGCGGTGATTTTTTTGCTTATTTTTCTGGCTTTTTGCCGCCTCCATGCGTTGGATATTCAAGCTATCCTGCAACAAATAATCACTTAATTCAAGCGTAGGTTGGGTGCATAAAATTACACCCGAAAAGCCTTGTTTTATCAGATTTGGTACGTTGCCACTATGGTCAATATGAGCATGGGTAAGTATCAGCAGATCGATGGATTTGGGGTCGAAAGGAAAATTCTTATTCCGGTCTTCAAATTCATTTCGCTTCTCATAATCAAGACCGCAATCAATTAATACGCGTGTGCCACCCGGAAGCTCGAGCAAATGCTTACTTCCCGTAACTTGTTGTGCGGCACCCCAACACGTCAGTTTCATTTCGCGAAAATAACCCTATTTATCCGAAATACAGTACTATAGGCCAAACTGCACGGCTGGTGTGGCTTTCAACTAGAACCCAAAAACCCTTCGGCTCATAGTAAATGCACCGATAACCCCATACCCACCTGTGATATTGCCCTGAATAAAACCAGGCAATTGCGAAATACTCTGCTGCTGCCACAGATGCGCATTGCGGGTGTTGTAGTATTCATAGAGGCTTTTGTTCATGTTCTCGAGATATACCTGAATATATTCCGTTCTTCCCTTTTTTCGTGTATACAAATTTTCGGTGGTATAGAATTTTAATTCCAAGGTAGTTCCGTTGAAAGTAGCATCCGAAAATAATATTTCGCGTGAGGTATAATTATTAAAATTATTCTGAATAAAAGGCAGCTCAGAGCCCGCTATAGATATAACTTCGGCTTTATATACACTATCTCTGATTTTATTATTGGCATCAAAAATATAGGCATAATAATAACGCTTTATATAAATTCTGTAAAAATTATCATCTATCGCGCTATCGGTAAATTTTAATTTAAAATTAAAGGCAGGACCCACACCCGGAACCAATTCCGTAACTGTATCCACCTTAATAATTTGTACTTTGGACGGAACCCTTTCCCGTACTTCAAATAAATTCACACCATCGGATGCTTTTACCCTAAAACTATCACGTGGAAATAATTTAAAACCAGGCAATTTATAATTACCTCCGCCCTGTGCAGTCATGGCACCCAGCAGTATTCCGTTTCTGTAAACCGCAATATCACCCGCATTTTCATCACTTACTTTTTCGGTAATATCGGCTGCATGGCTGAAATGCGAAACCAGGTCACTATCCGGTTGAATGAACATGTGATAAACCGGCAATGGGGGCATTTTCCCACTGGGTTTTAATGGATAATCCTTCACACAGGACGTTAAACCCAAAATTAAAATAACATATATAAAATTATATAATTTCATTAAAAACTAATTTTATAACTGATATTGGGTAAAATTGGAAGCAGGCTCACCTGTGAAAGGGTGCGATTGCCGTTCTGGTCGTAAGAAAGATTCACGTAGAACGGGTTTCGGCGGTTATAGGTATTAAATAATCCCAACGACCAAGTACGGGTATATGCATTGCGTTTTTTCTCAAAATTAAATGCAAAATCCAGGCGATGATTATCGCGGGTACGTGTATTATTTCGGTCGCCATACACAAATATTTCCCGATACGGATCATTTGGCGCTGGTGAAAAGTAATGGCCAATGGGAGTAGTAATGGCAAAGCCCGAGCTATATATCCAGGATATTGCCAAATCTACATGGTCATTGATTTTATACACCGAGGCAACATATATACTATGCCTGCGATCATAGCGCGCGGGAAATTCTTTTCCTCCATTTAATTCAGGGAAAATATGCAGATTTTTCATCCACGTGTAGCTAATCCATCCGGTTAATCGGCCTTTGGTTTTCTCCAGCATACTTTCCCAACCGTAGGCCCGGCCGCTTCCCGGTGTTACAGCATCTTCCCAGTTTACAGCTGAAGTTATATAGCCTGCATTATTTTTATATTCTAATAAATAACTTTGTTTTTTATAAAATATTTCTGAGCTGAATTGCCATATTTTTTTTTCGTGTGAAAACCCACTGGAAATCTGGTCGGCTTGGCTGGGTCCGAAACGGTTGGTACTGGGCACCCACAAATCGCTAGGCAAGCCCAAAGTAAGATTGGTAAGTTGATGAAAAAATTGCCGGGTGCGCATGGCCGACATTTTTACCCAGGTTTTTTTACCTGTTTTGTAACGCAAATTGATGCGGGGTTCTGGCAAGACATAAACATCTTCCTGGTCTATTATAAACCACGCATTTCTCAAGCCGATGCTGTAATGCAGGTTTTTCAGCAATCTACCTGATAATTCGGCAAATGAAAATATTTCAGGGGTATTCACCTGCGGATCGTTAAAAACCAATTCGGTTTTGTTACCACTTATATCGCTGCTTAAAGTGCGGTTTCCGGGAATAAATCTATGTTGGGTAATGCCACTGCCTATGTCCAGATTGGTTTTCTGGCTGATTTTGTAATTGAAAATAAACGAAGCTTCCAAATCTTTAATACCATTTTTTAATCGGTATTGCGTGTAATCATTCACTTCAGGAAGAGCATTATCTACATACGATTTTTGCAAACGATAACCCTGGCTAAATGAATAATCATAGCCGGTAAAATGGGCCTTTACCACCAGTCCGGTGCGCTTTCCTATATAATAGTTCCATTTTACACTGCCCAAAATATTGCCCCAAGAGGAGAGTTGTTGTTTGCGTTCGGTAAGTTTTAATTCACTATTTTCCGAGCTTGTTTTTTCATCAATTCCGCCCACATCGCGGCCTGTATAAAACGAGAGGGAAAGCCTGCTGCGATTGTTAAACCGATGGGTAATACGCGCATTAAAATCCCAAAAATAATACACATTATTTTGCAAAGAATCGTTGCTTAAAAATAATCGGCTGGCCGGATTTGCTAAAAAATCCACATAACTGCGTCTGAATGCAAGTGTAAATGTGGTGCGGTTTTTAATTAATGGACCTTCCAGAAAAACTTTCGACGCCATTAATCCCAGGCTAAAAGTGCCTTTAATTCTATATTCATTTCCTTCCTTGCTTTGCACATTTACCACACTGCTCAAACGGCCACCATAGCGCGAAGGGAAGCTACCCTTCATCAGGTTTGCCGACTTTACCATTTCATCATTAAATATACTAAAAATGCCATATAAATGGTAGCTGTTAAATACCGGAACATCGTCTAATAAAATCAGATTCTGATCTGAAGCACCGCCTCTGATGTATAAGCCCAGCATGCCTTCGCTGCCCCCCACTATGCCCGGATACAAACTCATCACCCTTAAAATATCAGGCTCACCCAAAAGGTGTGGAAGGCGTTTCATTTTGGTGCGGGTAATTCTGTAATGATCGGTTTGGCCATGCGAAATGGTTTGGTTTGAATTATCCCCCGCATCGGCATGTATTTCAGCCTCGGGAAGCAAGCCCGGCTCTAATTCTGGTTCGTAATGCAAAAAATAATCACGGTCACCCATTAATGTGTCCGTGATGGTTTTAAAACCCGGGTAACTGATTACAAGAAAATTGGTATCGGGCAATAAAAATAGGGTAAAAAAACCCGCATCGGTGGTAAAAACCGAAACCCCACTTTTCTTATTTCGCACCTCAGCATAGCCAATAAATTCGCCCGAGGTTTTTTGGGTAACCCGGCCGCTGGCAATAAATTTTTTTTGCACCACAGGTACTACTGCTTTTTTCAGAATTATTTGGGTACCACTAACCGTATAAGTAAGGCCGTTTTGTGATAAAAAATCGGTTAAAACCTGCCTGGCACGGAGATTTGCATATTTAAAAGTAAAGCGTTTTCCCTGGGGTACCAAGCTTGCATCGTATTGAAAAAAATAGCCCGTTTGTTTTTCAAACCCTTCCATAACTTCATAAAAACTAAAATTATTGGCTTCAAAGCGTATAAATGCGTTCAATCCCGGTTGTTGGGCTTTGAGATTGAAAGCCAGAAGGCTGAAAAACATGCCAATATAAAATTTTCTGCGCTGCAATTGAGGGTGTAAATCTATGTATTATTGCCCGAATTTGATTGCCAAATCGGTAAGAGCATAAAAAAAGCCCGATGAAACCGGGCTTTTATAGAGTGAATGGGGTTTTAGGGTGTTTTATTCTGATCGGCATAACTGAATACTTTTCGCATAATTTCAGTAGTGCGTTTTGCCGGGTTGGCGCGAATGGCGTTTTCCTCTTTTTCGATTTCGGTAAACAATCCAGCCGTTGCTTTTTCAGTAACATATTGATTCAAATCCGGATTGATGTCGTTGGTTAATCCCAACAATCCTTTATATTTATTAATATTGGTTACAATTGGCTCCCAATATTGGGCAATTTGGACTTCATCCAGGGCGTTTTTAATTACGGGTTTAAATGCGCTATGCAGGGCTGTGGTAGTGGTTTTCTTAAGGTAAGTTGTAGCGGCACCGTCTCCGCCTTTTAATATTCCCATAGCATCACTGAAACTCATGCCCATAACAGCATCTTTAAATACAGGTACGGCTTTAGCCATTGCATTTTCAGCACCGTCATTCATTGCCTGCACGCATTTGTCGAGCTGGCCGCCAATTAGGGTATTGAGCACCATATTGCCACGGATTTTTGCCTCCAGATTTTTTACCTCGGGTGGCAACAAAATTTTAAGTGCTGCATTTTTAAAAAAAGCCCCACGTTGATTGAGATTGGTACTGCCCGATGTAACTCCGTTTACCAATGCCTGTTTGAGGCCGGTAACCACTTCATCGTTGGTGGGAATCAAGGTTGCCTGGGCTACCTGGGTAAGCACATCACAGGATGTGAATACAACCGCCATGGCAGCTCCGATAATATAGGTTTTGTTCATAGTTATACTTATGCTTTTTCAAAAATGATACCAAACAGCCTATTACGCAAATAATTGGGTTTATTCCTCGTAATATCCGCCATCAAATTCTTCGTCATCCTCAATCCCTCCCGGATTCATAATTCCACCCAACAGGTCTTTAAATTCAAAAGCATTTTCGGCATCCGATTTCGAAATTCTGGAAACAGAAGCCAGACCATGGAGGATAAATTCCATCCAGGTATATAGCAATTCCTCTTGTTCTACAAATCCGATTTTGCGGGTAATTTTTTTCAATTCAGGCACCGAATCCAGGGCGTTTTTATAATCCTCGTTAGAATTATCTGTTTTTAATAACAGCATATTTCCCAAATTAAACCAGGCTTCAATATCATTAAAAATATCTTTGCTGTTGGCTTTACCAGTTGTATTTTTTTTGTTTTGGGCTGGAAAATATTGTAAAAAAGTTTCGCGTATGCTTTGGTTTATGAGGCTCATAGCCACATTGTAGGGACCTTCCTGCTCACCTTCATACACCATTTCTATTTTCCCATTTATTGCCTGAATTGCATCGTATAAATCATTTACCCGCAATAGGGTTTTTTTATCTCCACTTAAGAGCAATCTGCGTTCGGCACCAGCCACCACAGCTTCAAGAACTGATATACCCAAACGTGCAGAAACTCCGCTTTTTTGGTCTACAAATTCACTTTTCCGGGCCTGAAATGGAATATTTTCAATTAATTCAAAAAGCAGTTCCGGAATTTCAATATTGTTTTTTTCTTCTTCATAAATTTTTGCCTCCTGGCGGGTAATTTGCATAGAAGTTTGCAAATCTTTGGGATAGTGGGTTAATATTTGGCTGCCAATGCGGTCTTTGAGTGGGGTAACAATGCTGCCGCGGTTTGTATAGTCCTCGGGATTTGCCGTAAAAACAAACTGAATATCCAGGGGCATACGCAATTTAAATCCGCGTATTTGTATGTCGCCTTCCTGCAAAATATTGAACAAAGCTACCTGAATGCGGGCTTGCAAATCGGGCAATTCGTTGATTACAAAAATGCAGCGATTGCTGCGCGGCACCAGGCCAAAGTGTATGGCCCTTTCGTCGCTGTAACCTACTTTTAGGTTGGCGGCTTTGATGGGGTCCACATCGCCAATTAAATCGGCGACTGTTACATCGGGGGTTGCCAGTTTTTCAACGTACCTCTCAGATCGATGCATCCAATCTATGGGCGTGTGATCGCCTAATTCAGCAATCGTATTTATTGCATAAAAACCAAAGGGTATCAGCGGATCTTCGTTTAATTCCGAACCTTTTACAACGGGCACCCATTCATCCAGCAAATTTACCATCATTCGCGCTATGCGGGTTTTAGCCTGACCCCTGAGCCCCAGAAAATTAATATTATGGCCTGCAAGTATGGCGCGCTGCACGTCGGGAATTACAGAATTTTCATATCCTATGATTCCGGTAAAAATCTGTGTGTTCTGTTTAAGTGCATGAATCAGATTTTGCCGCAACTCCTGATGCATGCTTTTTGACTGGTAGCCACTGGCTTTTAATTCGCCCAGTGTATGTATATTGGGTTTGGTTGAAGTTTGTGAATTGGAAGGCATATAAAATAGGATTACAAAGGTCGGTGAAATCCTTGCAGAATTTTCAAAATCATGGGTAAAATACCAATTGCTTTTGTACGCTTAGATTTTATTCAAACAATGATTGTAACAAAAGTCTCGTGCAGAGGTGAAATGAAAGTGCTAATTTTGTGATTCTACAAAATGAAAATCAGCATTACATTATCCTTACTCACCATTGCCCTTTTTTCGGGTTGTTCAAGCAATCAGGGTGCCGCCCAGGTAAAAACCGAAATACAAACCATACAGGCGGATGAATTTGAGAAAAAAATTAAAGAAACCAACAATAAAACCCTGCTGGATGTTCGCACTGTGGGCGAATTTGAGGGGGGACACATCAAAGATGCAGTAAATATTGATATCAACAGCGACGGTTTTGAAGCCGCTGTAGCCAAATTGGATACCGCCAAACCCGTGTATGTATACTGCTTATCGGGTGGCCGAAGCTTGCGCGCAGCCGAAGTTTTGCAAGGAATGGGATTTAAAACCATCTATAATTTAGATGGGGGTATAAGTGCCTGGAACGGAGCCGGGAAGCCCATTGAGAAAGGGAAAGCCGCACCGGCGAAAGGCATGTCCAAGCTTGAATTTGATAAATTAGTATTTCACCACGACACCCTGGTTTTGGTAGATTTTAATGCCGAATGGTGCGCACCCTGCAAACAGATAAAAGCATACCTGCCCGAGCTGGAGAGAGAATATGCCGGTAAATTAATCATTGTAAAAATTGATTATGACGCCAACATGGATTTAGCCCGCGAAATTAAAGTTACCAGTGTGCCCTATTTGTTTTTGATAAAAGGGGGCATTCAAAAATGGGAGCATCCTGGGTTTGCGGATAAAGAAACCGTAAAAAAAGCCATTGCTGCTACCCAGATTTGACAACTTTTTAAAAGTTGTCAAATCTGGGCGCACGCGCGTGCACGCGCGCGTCAAGTGCATGCGCTGAGGAGCCGCGAAAATATGCAAAGCCCATATTCGAATGTGTCATAAGACATACAGCACTGTTTCAAAATCAACTACCTTTGATACTTTACCATGAAACCCCAAAAAGCCATACAAACTGAAATTGATGCTGCCTATTTGTATGGCCGCCTCGCTGATAATGAATCGGATCCAAATCTGGCTGCAGTTTTCAGACAAATGCAGGAAATTGAAAACGGTCATGCCCAGGCTTTTATTTCCAAAACCGGGGTGCAGGTTTCGGGTCCCTCGGGTAGGGCAGAAACACTTGATTTTATTGGTAAAATTCTGGGTTATGACTACGTTTTGGGTGTATTGATGGATACAGAAAAAAGTATATCAAACGCAGTAATTCAAACTAAAAAAAAGCATGCCATAGCACCCAGCAGTACCGATACCAACCATGTAGCCATACTGCGCAACATACTCGATAGCGAGAATAAAATTGCCGGCAATAGCCTGGCCCGTTTTGAAAAACGCCATAGAAGTGTAGGTGGAAATGCCCTCAGAGCCGCAGTATTGGGTGGCAACGACGGATTAATTTCAAATTTTTCGCTGGTAATGGGGGTTGCAGGTGCAGCGGTGGGCCAAAGTGAAGTGCTGCTTACTGGAATTGCAGGTTTGCTGGCCGGTGCCCTGAGCATGGCTCTTGGTGAATGGATTTCGGTAAAAAGTTCGCAAGAATTATATGAAAATCAGATGGCCCTGGAAATGGAAGAACTTGAAACCAATCCCGAGGGAGAAAAAAAGGAAATTGCCTTGATTTATATGGCAAAAGGCATACCCGAAGCCCAGGCCCGGGAAATGGCGGATGCCATCATTTCCGACAAAAACAAAGCCCATGATTTGCTGGTGCGAGAAGAATTGGGCATTAACCCCGAAGAGCTTAAAGGATCGGCCATGGAAGCTGCCCTTTTCTCGTTTTTTTTGTTTGCCATTGGTGCTATTTTACCTGTATTACCCTTCTTTTTTGTTGGAGGGAATATGGCCATCTTACTCAGTGCTGGAATAAGCACAGTGGGTTTATTTCTTATCGGCTCAGCCATTACCCTATTTACCGGTAAAAGTATATGGTATTCGGGTTTCAGGCAGGTAATTTTTGGTCTCATTGCTGCTGCAATATCATTTGGCATAGGAAAATTAATCGGGGTAAATATTGCCGGTTAAAAACTGCCAGCAACTGCTAGGTTTCTATTTTATCAAACACCCGTGATCCAAGGTAGCTAGGAAATTTCTGGTTACATTTGCAATTCCATGTACGAGTTCCACGGCGATAAGCGCAGGTATTTTGATATGACTTTCAATGTCACCCGCGAGTTTATAATTCCTTTTCTTTCACGCAGCATGAACCTATCAAAACCCTTGCGCATTCTGGAAATTGGATGTGGCGAAGCAGGTGTGCTCAAGGCTTTCTGCGATATGGGGCATCAATGTTTTGGAATTGAATTGGAAGAAGGCAGGTTGGAATATGCAAGGCAATATATGGCTGCCGAACTTTCGGAAAACAAGGTGGGCTTTTTGAATAAAAATATTTACGATGTAGATGTTGAAAAAGACATTGGCCAGAAATTCGACCTGGTTATACTCAAGGATGTAATTGAACATATCCCTGAGCAGGAAAAATTTATGCCCCAGTTGCACCGGTTTTTAAATCCGGGGGGGCGCGTATTTTTTGCTTTTCCACCTTGGTATATGCCATATGGAGGTCACCAACAGGTGCTGCATTCAAAATGGGCTTCTAAAATGCCGTACTATCATTTATTACCTGGCATTAGTTACAAATGGATGCTGAAATTACTAGGCACCAATGAGTCGGGGATAAAAACCATGTATGAAATTAAAAGTACTGGTATCACCATTGAAAGATTTCAGAGAATTTGCAGACGCAGCAAGCTAAAAATTACCGATCAGGAATATTATTTGTTTAACCCCATCTATAAATACAAATTCAATATCAAGCCGCGCAAACAGGCTAAATGGCTGACTTTCATACCCTGGTTGCGCAATTTCTTCACTATGGGCGTGTATTTTTTAACCACTCCGGTAAAATAAACCTGCACAGAACCGCGTTTTAGTTGAAGAATTCGGGCGTTAAACCGAAATTTACTATATTTGCACGTTAGCACCTTGTATGAAATCCCTTAAGGTAATATTGGCAATCGCAGCGCTGTGTGCACTGACACCGGCCCAGGCTCAAAAAAGGCCCTTCCGAGGAAAACCCATTGAATTTGGAATCACCCTGGGTGGTTCTAACTACATGGGCGATCTTTCCAAGTTGGTGGCACTGAAAGAAACCCATCCTATGGGGGGGCTCATTTGTCGTTTTAATTATAATGACTTTATCACCCTGCGTGGTACAGCGGTTTTTGGAAGAATCAGTGCCAAAGATGCCAATTATTCCAGCGATGCATACCGTGCACGTCGCAACCTGAGTTTCAGATCCGATTTGGTTGAATTCAGCGGAACCATTGAGTATAACATTCTGGGATTCGGTGAAACCCAAAGGTCTAACCCAGCATCACCATACTTGTTTGCCGGTTTGGGCGTATTTAAATACAACCCCCTGGCCAAATTTGTATACCACCCCGAAGCCGATCTGGCCAATGATCCTTCAGGTGCCACACCCATTCACGATCCTGTATTAAAACAGTTCGACGGGCAGTGGATAGAACTACAACCACTGGGCACCGAAGGCCAGGAAACAACAAAATTCAACGAACGCAAGCGCTATGCGCTTACCCAGCTTTGCATTCCCCTGGGTGTAGGTTACAAAAAACAGTTTAACGACGTTTGGGCCTGGGGTGTGGAGTTTGGCGTGCGCAAAACCTTTACCGATTACCTCGATGATGTAAGTATGGACTACGTTGACGAACAAATCGTAGGCGGCAATAACGGCTTTTTGGCAGCAGCCCTCAAAGACCGTTCAGCCGAGGTAAATCAAAAGAAATTTGACAATGGTGATCCGCGCGGCAATAAAGCTACCAAGGACTGGTACATGTTCTTAAACTTTACCATCACGCGCAAAATCATCGGAGGCAAACAAGTATGTTTCCAATTTTAACCATTTACGAAACGCCTAAGATTATCCATACTTCTTGTTACTCTATTTGCAGTAATTCATTCATCCAGGGCCCAGCGTTATTTTTCGGGCCGCAATGAACTGGGCTGGGCTGCGGGTGTAAGTAATTATCACGGTGATCTCTCACACGGAGCCAATATAAAACAATACCACCTTAGCGGGGGTATGTACCACAAACATCAGTGGAACGATTATTTTTCAAATCGCCTGCAGTTTAGCTATCTCAAAGTTTCGGGCACCGATAAAGGAAGCCGGTCTTATGCAGTGCGCAACCTCTCTTTCCAAACCCCCATCTATGAAATTGCCGAAATGGTTGAATTCAATTTTCAACGTTTTGGACTTAATTATAACAACAAACTACTTTCTCCTTATGTGTTTTTCGGTGTTGCCGCCTTTCGTTTTGAGCCCACCCGGCTAGAGAACACCGATATAAACCTTCATAATTTAAAAACCGAAGGACAAAAGAAAAGCTATAGCCTTATTCAACCCTCAGTGCCTATGGGATTTGGAATTAAGGCCTCCATGAAACCGCGTAAAAACCATGGTATATGGATACTGGGACTTGAAGGATTCTGGCGCAAAACATTTACCGATTACCTTGATGATGTAAATGCCGATTATCCAAGCTACAAAGCCATGGTAGACAACCAGGGTGTAGGATCGGCCCAATACAGCCATGCCCAAACCCAAAATGGCGGCCAACCCTATAACACAGGTACGTCGCGCGGGGATACCCATCTTAAAGACTGGTATTTCTTTCTGGGTTTCACCATAGCCTATCGTATCCCGGGCAGCAGCTGCGCGGGAATGTAAGCCCAACCTTATTTAACCTCAAAAACAAGAATTCATCGGAAAGTCAGGGTTTTACGCGCCCTGAACCTTAAATTCGCGCTTTGTTTCAGATAGCGTGCGAAAAAAAGAAACCCCCATACAAATCAATCCAGACAGAATACCCGAACATGTAGCCATTATTATGGACGGGAATGGAAGATGGGCTAAAAGCAAAGGACATATCCGCCTTTTTGGCCACCGACATGGGGTAAAAACCGTACGTGAAATTGTTGAAGCATCTACCGAAATCGGGGTAAAATACTTAACCCTGTATGCATTCTCTACCGAAAACTGGAACCGCCCTCAATCTGAGGTAAACGGGCTGATGGAATTGTTGATTGAAACCATTCGCGAGGAAACCAATACCCTGAAAGAAAAGGGAATACGCCTCAGAATTATCGGAAATCGGCAACAATTACCTGCAAAATGTAACAAACAGCTCGACGAAACCGTAGAAGCTACCAAAGACGGCAATCGAACCACCCTCATTTTGGCCCTGAGCTACAGTGGACGTTGGGATATTATCGAAGCCGTAAAGAAAATAGCCAGAGAAGTGAAAAACGGTGAAATCAATCCAGAAAACATTAGCGAGGCGCACCTCAATGCAGCCCTCAATACCGGCGAATATCCAAACCCCGATTTGCTTATCCGCACCAGTGGTGAACAGCGCATCAGCAACTTTTTACTTTGGGAAATTGCCTATTCCGAAATTCATTTTACCGATGTGCTTTGGCCCGATTTTACAAAAAACGATTTCTTTAAAGCCATTCTCGACTATCAAAGCCGCGAACGCCGTTTTGGTAAAACCAGCGAACAAATTGTAACCCATTCATGAAATCAGCATATAAATTATTTTTTCTTCTTGTACTTTTTTCCGTGGGTATTGCTGCCTCTGCCAAAACCAACGGAATAGACACAGGCCGCTATTATTCACTTTTCGAATACAATTTTATTGAGCCCGTTGCTCTCAAAATTAAAGGCATTCAAGTAGAAGAAGCCAATAATAAACCCATCCAAAAATCAGTGGTGATTATTTATTCCGGACTTTCCATTGGACAAACCATACGTATACCGGGAAATGATTTACCTAAAGCCATTGAAAACCTCTGGCAGCTTAATTATTATTCCGATATTCAGATTTTTATTAAACCCGTTGGCGATGATCAGGTATTGCTCAATTTTGTTGTAAAAGAACAACCCAGACTTAGAAAATATAAATTTTTTAATGTTACAAACGGGCAAGCCAAATCCCTGAAAGATGAGTGCGGATTAAAAAAAGGAATTTACATTACACCCAATTTAATTAACCGCACCAAAAGCCGCATTCTAAAATATTTCTGGGATAAAGGTTACTATTCTGCATCGGTAAATGTGGTGCGCAAACCCGATTCACTTTCGGGGTACGAAATATTTGATATTTATATTACCAAAGGTCCTAAGGTGAAAGTGTATGATTTTGATTTTAATGGCAACCAGAATATGGCAGATGCAGATTTGCGCAAGGCCATAAAGAAAATTAAACGCCGCTACCACAAAGTAAATATTTTTGCTTCGAGCAAATTTGTAGCTGATAAATTTGAGGAGCAAAAATTAAATATTATAAGTAAATATTATTCAAAAGGATACCGCGATATGCGCATTTTGGGTGATAGTATTTCGCTGATAAAACCCAATCGCATAGTTGTACACCTGAATATATATGAGGGCCGCAAATACTATTTCCGCAATGTAGTTTGGAAAGGAAATGTAAAATATCGTACCTCTCTTTTAGATACATTATTAGGTGTTAAAAAAGGCGATGTTTTTAACCAATCAATCCTCGACGAAAAATTATTTACCAACCCCGGAGGCTACGATGTAACCAGCCTTTACATGGATGATGGTTACCTGTTTTTCCAAATGAATACGGTAGAAACAGGTATTTATAATGATAGTATTGACTTAGAAATCCGCATTAGCGAAGGACCCCAAGCCAAGGTTGGCAATGTATACTGGACGGGCAATACCAAAACCAACGATCGCGTAATTCTGCGCGAAATCAGAACCAAACCGGGCGATATTTTCAGTCGGGCCGAAATACAACGCACCATGCGCGATTTGGCGGCTATCGGACTTTTCGATCCGGCCCAGATGAATGTGACCCCTAAACCAAATCCCGCTGATGGAACAGTGGATATTGGCTATACATTGGCCGAAAAGCCTTCAGACCAGATAGAATTATCGGGCGGCTGGGGCGGAGCGGGTTACAACCGCACACCTACATTGTTGGGAACCGCCGGGGTGGTTTTAAATAACTTTAGCACACGCAAACTATTCAAACCCAAATTGTGGAATCCGGTGCCTACTGGCGATGGACAAAAGCTTTCACTGCGTGCGCAAAGCAACGGTTCGAGTTATCAGGGATACACATTTTCATTCACTGAACCTTGGTTTGGGGGTAAAAAACCCAATTCTTTTTCAACCAGTATTTTTCATACTGTAAATGCATTTGACTTTTTGCCCAGAACGAATCCCGATCGCAAAGTGTTTTTTAATACTGGGATGACTGTTTCGCTGGGTAAGCGTTTAAAGTGGCCCGATGACTTTTTCAGTATTCAAAATACGGTTAGTTTTCAGCAATATACCATGCAAAATCTTACCGGTGGTATCTATGGTTTCCCTTCCGGATTTGAAGGCAAAGCATACAACTTTTCCTTACAAAGTATTATTGCGCGCAGCTCTATTTCGGATATGATTTATCCCATGTCGGGTAGTTCTTTTACCGCTACTTTTGCAGCTACCCCTCCTTATTCTTCTTTCTCCAAGCGCGATTACGCAAACATGCCGCCTTCGCAAAAATATAAATGGACCGAATATTATAAAATTAAATTCGATGCAGAATGGTATACCACTTTGTATAAAAAACTGGTGTTTATGACCAAGGCGCGTTTCGGTTATTTAAATTATTACAACCGCGATTTAGGTCTTACTTTCTTTGAAAGATATCAGGTTGGAGGTAGTGGTATTTTTGGTTACAATCTGGCAGCCACCGAAATTATCAGCCAGCGCGGGTACGAAAACTACACCATTAGCCAAACCGCCATGGGCGCCGATGCAGGAGCTCCTATCTTTAATAAGTTCACAGCCGAACTGCGCTATGCCATTACCCAGGGACAAACCGCAACAGTGTATTGCCTTGCGTTTGCCGAAGCCGGTGACGCTTGGAAAAATATGAAAAGTTATAACCCCTTTCAACTAAAAAGAAGCGCCGGTGTTGGTGTGCGTTTGTTTATGCCAATGTTCGGACTTATTGGTCTGGATTGGGCTTATGGCTTTGATTGGAAAAATACCAAAAGCTCAAAACCTGGTCAAATTCACTTCTTCATTGGACAGCAGTTTTAAAATAATAATCCAAATAGAAATAAAAAAATCTCCAAATGGAGATTTTTTTTTTGCTTATAATTCTGCTTTTATTTTCTGTATACTGCTAGCCCATAACATAGACCAGACCTGCAAATGCGATTGAAACCCCTATGATGGTAAGCCCGTAAAGCATAAAATAATCGTGACCGAAAATAAATGTAAAAACCATACTAAATAAGCAAATTGCCGAACCTAATAACAACAACATCATGCCGCGGCTTCGAAATTTTGCCTGCCGTTCCTTGCGCACCAGGGTAACTGCTTCGCGCGCAGGGTTTTCACCTATCCCATCTGTTATCAGTTTATTCTCTATTTCCTCCCAATCCATGCCATTGGATAGAAATAAACGCACTTTTTCGGTTAAATCTGAGCTCATACTTGCATTCGACTTTAATACAGTTTAATGCAAGTAATGAAATCTTAAAAATATAACAATCGTTAGTCTGCTATTTAGAATATGTATAATTTCAATAACTCGCTTTGGAAGCCGGTTATCAGAAATTAAATTCTATTCCCTGTGCCAGGGGAAGAGTGCTGCCGTAGTTAATGGTATTAGTTTGCCGGCGCATATAGGTTTTCCAGGCATCACTACCGCTCTCTCTGCCCCCACCGGTTTCTTTTTCACCGCCAAATGCGCCCCCGATTTCAGCTCCACTGGTGCCGATATTTACATTGGCAATGCCACAATCGCTACCCTTGTTTGAGAGGAAATATTCGGCTTCCTTCAGGTTCTCGGTAAAAATGGCACTGCTGAGCCCTTGTCTTACATCGTTCTGCATGGCCACTGCCTCTTGAATATCGCTGTATTGCATGAGGTATAGTATAGGGGCAAATGTTTCTTCCTGCACAATGCCAAAATGGTTTTGGGCTTCAGCAATTACAGGTTCTACATAGCAGCCGCTTTCGTAACCTTTGCCTTTTAATACTTTGCCACCGCAAAGCACTTTTCCGCCTTCATCCTCTAGTTTTTTGAGGGCATTTTTATAGTTTTCTACCGCCAATTCATCAATCAGCGGGCCCATGTGCATGGCCTCATCCAGCGGATTGCCTATTTTAATTTGTTTATAGGCTGCCAACAATTTCTTTTTCAAATCGGCATAACGGCTTTTGTGTACAATCAGTCGGCGGGTGCTGGTACATCGTTGGCCGGCAGTGCCCACAGCGCCGAAAACGACTGCACGCAAAGCCAAATCCAGATTGGCATGCTCACTGATAATAATGGCATTGTTGCCGCCCAGTTCCAATAGGGATTTACCCATACGTCCGGCCACAGTTTTGGCCACTTCTTTCCCCATGCGGGTGCTGCCGGTTGCCGAAACCAAGGCCACACGCTTATCCTCGGCCAAATTCTGGCCCATTTCTGCGCCGCCATTTATTAGGGTAAATACCCCTTCGGGCAGTTTGTTTGCAATTAATACCGATTTGATAATGTGCATTACAGCTACTGCGCTGGTTGGGGTTTTTTCACTGGGTTTCCAAATACTTACATTGCCGCATACGGCTGCAATCATGGCATTCCAGCTCCATACCGCTACAGGAAAATTGAAGGCTGAAATAATGCCTACAACACCCAGCGGATGGTATTGCTCCATCATGCGGTGATCGGCGCGTTCGCTTTGAATGGTTAGCCCGTATAGCTGACGACTAAGACCCACTGCAAATTCGCATATATCCACCATTTCCTGCACTTCGCCATAGCCTTCCTGCAGGCTTTTGCCCATTTCGTAGCTCACCAGTGCGCCCAGATTTTTTTTGTTCTCACGCAGAGCCTCGCCTATCTGTCGCACTACTTCGCCTCTTTTGGGTGCCGGCATGCTGCTCCATACTTGAAAAGCATCCTGGGCGCGTTTCATTACAGCTTCATATTCCGTATCGCCGGCATATACCACCGATGCCAGTTTATTTCCATCTACCGGACTAATTATATCGCGGGTTTTGGTACCTAATGCGGTTATCCAGTTGGTACCTGTACACACACTTTCCAAACGCGCCGGAATTCCCAGCTCTTTCAGCACTTTTTTGATTTCCATAAGCTATTGCAAAGTTAGGCAAGATGGGGTAATTGACGCTGTGAGCAGTGTCACATTTTCAAAGACAGGTATTTGCACTTATGCGCTAATTATTTTAGGATTAGGGTTCAAATCAAATTCACTAAAAAATTTATTCTGGTATTAATAACCCGTTTTTTATTACCTCCCTAACTATTTGCAGGGTTTGGTCAGCCAAAAAAAGTGGAATATTTAACAAGCCGTCTCTGTAATTTAAAGGTTTGAGTGAAAATCGGATTCGAATATCCGGATTGAATTTTTGGCTATAAACAGCAAGGCTTTTACTTTTCGTATTTTCTCCTGATTTCACTTCCACTGGTATTATATCATTACCAAATTGGAATAAAAAATCAATTTCGGCATCCCCTTTTGAAGTCCAATATCGGATATTTTCAACCCCGCCAGCGATTAAACTTTGTAATATATAATTCTCCGCCATAGAGCCTTTAAACTCCGTAAACAGTTCATTGCCATTGAGAATTGCAGAGGGCTCAAGCGATGCCATACAGCGCAATAATCCAGTATCAAATAAATAAATTTTAAATGCCTCTAAATCATCATAAGCACTTAAAGGTATACGTGGTTCAACACACCGATTGACTTTGTTAATCAGTCCAGCCTGATGCAGCCATCGGATTGCGTCTTCATACTCTCTTCCCCTGGCACCGGCTTTAATTATTTGGTATAAAAACTTTTTATTTTCTTTGGCTAATTGTGAGGGGATAGAGCTCCAAACCAATCCCAAGCGAGCCACTTCAAGGGCTTCGGGGTGTTTGGCGAAATCAAGCAGATAGGCCGTTAAAATTTGTTTTTGTAAGCGGGTTGTATTTGCAAAATCATTATCCTCTAAAAATGCAGCAGCCACTTCTGGCATTCCCCCGCATACCATATAGTTTTTAAACTGGGTGTGTAATCTTATATGAAAAATCTGGGGTACCAATGCCCCTTTATTTCGCTTATCCAAAAAGGCATGTAAACCCGGTTCGGCAATGGTAAGAAATTCGGCAAAGGAGAGGGGGTAAACATGTAAAAATTCTATTTTGCCCACCGGGAAAGATCCGGGTTTTGCAAGCTCCACACCCAGCAAAGAACCTGCAGCTGCTACATGTAATTTCGGCACATTCTCAGCAAAATATTTAAGCGCGGTTATAGCTGCTGGACATTCCTGTATTTCATCAAAAATTAAAAGAGTATCACCTGCCACAATTTCTTTACCCAGCAAAAGTGAAAGATTCTGAATAATTCGCTTAGCATCCAGATTTTCTGAGAAAAACTCACCCAATTCCGGGTTCTCCTGAAAGTTAAAATACGCGGTTTGCTTAAACGACTGGTTCCCAAATTGCTTTAACAACCAAGTTTTGCCTACCTGCCTGGCTCCTAAAAGCAGTACAGGCTTGCGTTGTCGTCGTTTTTTCCACGCTTCCAGCTGCTCCCATGCTGTCCTCTTAAATGCCATAGTTTGGCAAATTTACACATTATTCCCCCTTTTTATGTGAATATTTACACATTTTTCGTACGAATAATGTGAATATTTACACATTTTCCGGGGGAAGGTGGGGTCACTACGGGTGATTTTATTCGGTAAATTCTTTCAATTCTTCAACGTCATCGCGGGTTCTGGGCAAATGATTGTCTTTTTTCATCACCAGATAAACGCCCAACAGGGAAAATAAAAGGCCTACAAACATATTCCAACTCAATGCCTCGTGGTCGAGTAAACCCCAGCCCACTGCTACTATAGGAATAATAAATGTATTGGTACTGGCCACCAGTGCCGAGGTATATTTTATTAAAATATTAAAAATAATCATGCTTACCGCCGAGCCCATTACCCCCAAAATAAGCAGGTAGCCAAACGATTTCCATGCCAGTTGTGGATTTACAACCCAGGCATCCTGCACCCTTGTAAAAATTAATATTCCCAGGTAAATAATGCCCATGAAAAAAAACGGATAGGCTGTTTTTACCATGGGAGGCAAATGATGCAACCTGTGTTTTATAAGATTGATATTATAACCATACATCACTGCCGCACATAGCACCAGCAGCACTGCCCAGAAATCGAGCTTTACCCCACCCGCAGTATGCATTACCTGGTGGATAATATCCGGAGCAAAAAGTATGATTGCCCCTATGATTCCGGCAATTACACCCAATAATCCGTTGCGGGTAAATTTATCGCTAAACAAAAAAACACCCACCACAAGGGTAAACATAGGCGTGAGGGCATTCAAAATTCCACTCAGCCCCGATGGGATATGCCCACCTGCATAGCTGAAGAAAAAAGCCGGAATTCCATTGCCCACCAAGCCGCTTAAAAATAGATTGAGATAATCTTTTCGCGAAATAAGGCTTGCACCTCCGGCCACTTTAGCCGCTTTGGTAAAACTGTATTTAACTACCCATGGGAAAAGTATAAGCCCTGCCAAAAACAAACGCCAACCCGCCACCTGAACCGGCTGAAAAGATAATAAGCCCCGCTTGATGAGTATAAACGAACTGCCCCAAATACAACCCAGAAGGATGATGATAACTGCCGGAAGCCATTTATTTTTCACGCACAGCAAAGGTATTCCTAAATAGTTATGGATTTTTACCCTTTATCGACATGTAATGCCCTTAGTTATAAGTTTTCTTTGCGACCTTTGCAAATATGCGGCGCAGCATACTCTTCTCGTTAATGCTCATTTCCGGGTCAATTTTATCGGCCCAAACACCGGCTATCGACGAACTGGTATGCAAAGAAAATACCCGCACCCTCAAACTGGTGCAATCCCGATCGGTAAACACCGGATTTCATGGGTTTAATATTCACTACCACCGCTGCCTTTGGAAAGTAAATCCTTTTAAAAACAAATACTTAATAGGTCAGGTAAAATCGGTATTTACAACCACCCAGAATTCCGATTCATTGGGGTTTGACCTGATGGCCTTTATGCGGGTAGACAGCGTATTGTGGCATGGCAATAAAACCGTATTTACCCGCAATGGCAATAAAATTATGGTGGGTAAACCCGGCAAATGGCAGGCCAATACGTTGGATTCACTTACATTTTATTACCAGGGCAATCCCGAATATGGAAACGGATTTGGTTACTACAATTTTGATGCGCATCAAACCGGGCCGTTGCTGTATACCCTTAGCGAACCCTACGGTGCCGCTTATTGGTGGCCGTGCAAGCAAACCCTGAATGACAAAATAGATTCGATTGATATTTTTATGCAAATTCCACCTGCATTAAAAGCAGGCTGCAACGGAACTTTGGTTTCAAACGATTCTATCAACGATTCTACCCGCATTATGCATTGGAAACACCGCTACCCCATAGCTACATACCTGGTTTCTTTTGCGGTTTCCAATTATTCGGAATACACTGTGCAGGCTCGTTTTTCAGACCGACCCGACAGTATGCCCATAGTGAATTACGTATTTCCACAAGCTATGCCCGACATTATCAACAGCATGACTTCGCACCTCAAGGTTATGCGCTTGTTCGACAGTTTGGTAGGGCATTATCCATTCGACAAAGAAAAATACGGGCATTCCCAGTTTACCTGGGGTGGGGGTATGGAACACCAAACCATGAGCTCGGTGGTGAGTTTTGATTTTGATTTATTGGCGCACGAACTGGCCCACCAATGGTTTGGCGATAAAGTTACCTGCGGTTCCTGGGCCGATTTATGGCTGAATGAGGGGTTTGCCACCTATATGAACGCCCTGTGCTACCGGTATCTGCGGCCACATTCCGATTGGATAAACCGCATGCAGGATGTAAGAAATGCGGCAACTTCGCAGGACGATGGCAGCGTTTTTGCCCGTGATACTGTCACTATAAATGCATTGTTCAGCGGAAATCTCAGATACAACAAGGGTGCATTTGTATTGCATATGCTGCGCGTAAAAGTGGGCGATGCCGCATTTTTTGGTGCACTTAAAAAATACCTGAGTCAACCGGGAACTGCCTACGGATTTGCCCGCACACCCGATCTGAAATCCATAATGGAAAAAGAAAGTGGTAAAATCCTTGATACTTTTTTTCAACGCTGGTTTTGGGGCGAGGGATTTCCGCGTTTGCAAATAAACTGGGAACAAAAAGGTACCTCCATGCGGGTAAATATTAAACAAACCCCCTCACATTTTTCTGTTCCATTATTTGAGTTGGATATACCCATTCTTTTCAAAGGCAAAACCAGGGATAGCCTGGTGTATTTTCACCTTAGAAGTTTGGAAAAAACATTTACCCTCAATTTGCCCTTTGCCGCTGATACCGCCATTTTCGACCCCGAAGTTACCGTGCTGGCAAAAGCCTCTCTCGGCGGGGTAAATTTAGATAAAACCAAAACCGGGCAATTTATTTTAGGTCCAAATCCGGTGGTTGATTATTTAAATATTTATACCTTCAATAATATTGTAACCGAGGTGGAAATTTACAGCGTAACCGGACAAAAAGTATACGCCACAAAAACCGATTTCAGTCATAGTTTGGGAGAAATCATCAACCTTGATTTGAGGGAATTTTCTTCTGGAACTTATATCACACGCATTCGAACCAAAAATTCACTAAATTCGTATAAATTCACCAAGCAATAATGAAAAATAAAAGTCTCTATATTCTGTCCATCGCAGGTTTGTTCCTTATCAGCACCGCCAGCAACTGTAAAAAGCCGAAAACCAACCCGGATGCAAAACCCAAATTGACTTTGCAGTTTAATCCGCTTTTTAACGGGGGCAATATGGAACTGCGATCTGCCGAATACACAAAGGCCGATGGTGAAGTAATTAAGCTCAACAACTGGGGAATTTTATTATCAAAAGTTTCCTTAATTAATTCGGCCGATGGCAGCCTGGTTCCATTGGGCGATGGCTATCTGTGGATTGATTTTTATACCAAACGCACCAAATTTACCTACAGTGAATTGCCCGAAGGCTCATACAGTGGTATTTCATTGCAATTTGGATTAGATAGTTTAATTAACCATGGCGACCCTAATACCTGGGCGGCCGATCACCCGCTAAACCCAAATCTAACTGGTATGCACTGGGGCTGGGCTGGTGGTTATATTTTTCAGGTAATCGACGGGCAGTATAAAGTAAATAAAGACAGCAGCAAATTAAATGCATTTTCATACCATACTGTAGGCGATCAGATGAAACGCACATTTAAATTAAATTACAATTTTACCCTCAATAAAAATACAAATAAAACCGCCACTATTGCCTTGGATTTTGATGAATTTTTTAAGAATCCAACCGCTATAAAAATCGATGACGAAGCAAATAACCACAGCGGTAGTAGCGGAGAAATAAGCTGGATGCTGAATTTCATTTCAAACGGTGCCGATGTATATAAATTAGTAAAAGTAGAATGAAAATAATATTCAAATTTTTATTCCTTCTTATTGCAATTTCTATCGTTGTAATATCCTGCCGAAAAGATCCCAAAACCGGTGATGTAGGGGGTGCCTATTACCCAACATACATAAAAACTTCGGCACTTTATCCATCCTATTTTCCCAAGGTTTCTTTGCCTGCCAACAATCCGCTTACTGAAGAAGGTGTATACCTGGGTCGCATGCTTTTTTATGATCCTGTATTATCTATCGATAGCAGCATTTCCTGCGCCAGCTGCCACGATCAGAAACATGCTTTTGCCGACCCTCGGCCCTTTAGTACAGGGGTTTTTGGATTAAAAACAGGGCGCAATGCTCCGCCACTTTTCAATCTTGCGTATAACAAAGTTTTCTTCTGGGATGGACGGCAAAAAACTTTAGCCGAACAAGTATTAGAACCCATTCAGGCACATAATGAGATGGGCATGACTTTGCCTATTTTAGAAGAAAAACTTAAAAATATTGAACGCTATAAACTCTGGTTTAAAAAAGCATTTAATTCAGAACCCAATATTTTTACAATGGCAAAAGCCATTGAGCAGTTCGAATTAACCCTTGTATCCAAAGACTCCAGATTTAATAAATTTTTAAGAGGTGATAACACTGCTTTAAGTGTTGACGAAGTAATGGGATTTAACCTTTACACCAAATTATTTATTCCGGGCACGCAGGTAGGTGGCGATTGCTTTCACTGTCATGCAACCCCATTGGCACAAACCAATTCATTAACCACAGGGGGCCTGGCCAACAATGGACTGGATGAAATCATTACCGACAAAGGTGTAGGAGGTATTACAGGAAAATCTACCGATATTGGTGTGTTTAAAACCCCATCCTTATTAAATATTGCAGTTACTGGTCCATTCATGCACGATGGGCGTTTTAATACCCTGGATGAAGTAATAGACCATTACAGCGATAAAGTGCATTTCAACTCACCCAACCTCACACCCACCATGGACCACAATAAAACCCATATCAATATGTCGGCATCAGAAAAAGCCCAGCTAAAGGCACTATTGCTATCCATGACAGATTCGGTTTTCATTAATAATCCGGCACATTCTAATCCGTTTAAATAAGGTAAAATTTGTTTTTTTCGTTTTTGTGTGTATTTTCACTTAACGAAAAAAATATGAAAACAACCAAACTTCTTCGCAAATCATTGAAATATTGCGCCTTGGCTGCGCTTATTATTTCCAGCCCTTTAAAATCTGTAGCCGACAATGGTCCGGGTACATTGTTGGGCGCACGCCTGTCTTATTACAACAACGGGTATTTTGATATCAACAACGATAAAAAAGAAAACACCGGCCCCAGTCGCAACCTGTCTGTCGTTCCCACCTTTCAAATTGGTCTGGGAAAAGGCTGGGCAACCAATATCGGTCTGGGTATTAATTCCTATAAATCCGAAGATTTAAGCACCCAATATAATTCAGTAACCAAAGAAAATTCATACGGCCTTGATTTGGGTTTTTACCACTATTGCGAAGATCCCTGTGATGAGGATGATTGGTATCCTTTTGGTGGATTTGAAATGGGATATTATTCAGGTAGCCGCGAGTATGTAAATACCAATAACATGACCAAAGTCCAATTTACCGAAAATGGCAAAATCCTTAATATTTCTGAAAGATTGGTAGGGGGTGCTTACTATCGGGTAAGTGATAATTTTGGTTTATTTGGATCCTTTAATCTGGTATCGATGGATAATTATCGCACATATCCAAACAAATCAAATACTACCAATGGTTGGGGCAGCACCCGCTACAATTTCCTCAATGGCGCGCGCATTGGTGCCTTTGTAAAATTGGGCGGTAAATAAAATAATTAATACGCCAACACGGGCCGCAACCATTTTTCGGCGGTGGCCAAATCCCAACCTTTGCGCCGGGCATAATCCTCCACCTGATCTTTATTTATTTTACCCAATCCAAAATATTTGGTATCGGGGTGTGCAAAATAAAATCCACTTACTGCAGCTGCGGGCCACATAGCCATACTTTCGGTAAGGTTAATTCCAGCATTTTCTTCGGCATTTAATACATCAAATAAAATGCGTTTCTCGGTATGGTCGGGGCAAGCCGGGTATCCAGGTGCAGGCCTTATTCCCCGGTAATTTTCGCGAATTAAATCCTCGTTAGAAAGGTTTTCATCGGCTGCATAACCCCACTCATTTTTTCTTACCTCTCGGTGCAAATATTCAGCTGCACTTTCTGCCAATCTATCAGCCACTGCTTTGGCCAAAATAGAATTATAATCATCGTGGTCTTTTTCAAATTCAGCTACTAATTTTTCCAATCCCAAACCAGCAGTTACGGCAAATCCACCTAAATAATCCTGGTCAGAAATATAATCGGCCAGACTTAAATTAGGCACACCATTGCCCATTTTGCGTTGTTGACGTAAAAAATGGAATTGGGTAATTTCTTTGGTTCGGTTTTCATCTTCATACACAATTACATCCTCTCCATTTCGTTTTGCAGGTAGAATAAAAAATACCCCTTTTGCCTCTAATAAATTCTCATTTATTACTTTATCCAACATCCCGTTTGCATCGTCAAATAATTTTTTTGCTTCGGGTCCCACCATTGGGTCCTCTAATATCTGCGGGTATTTACCGGCCAATTCCCAGGTTTGAAAAAAGGGTGTCCAATCAATTGTTTCGCGCAAATCGGCCAAATTAAATTGCACATTTTTAACGCCAATAAACCCGGGTTTTACAATTGTTTCTTCATTAAATATTGCCTTATGTGCATTGGATTTTGCTTCGTCAAAAGTGGCCATATCCTTAGCGCCCTGACGTTTCGCATGGTCATCTGCCAATTTAGAATATTCGGCTTTTATTTTGGCACTGAATTCTTCATTCTGATCATCGCTAAGCAAACTACCGGCCACTGGAACTCCGCGGCTGGCGTCTAATACATGTACTACCGAACCACTGTATTGAGGTGCTATTTTTACCGCTGTATGGATACGACTGGTAGTTGCACCCCCAATTAATAAGGGCAATTTAAACCCTTGTCTTTCCATCTCTGCGGCTACATGCACCATCTCGTCGAGGCTGGGAGTAATTAACCCCGATAGTCCAATAATATCTGCCTCCCAGGCTTTGGCTTCGGCTAAAATTTTTTCGGCGGGTACCATTACCCCCAAATCTTTTATTTCATAATTATTGCAAGCTAAAACTACACCTACAATATTTTTTCCAATATCATGTACATCCCCTTTTACCGTAGCCAGCAATATTTTTCCTTTGCCCGAACGCGCTTCGGGATCGGCAATGCCATTGTTTGATTCTAAAACTTTGCGTTTAATTTCTTCCAAAAATGGCTCTAAATATGCAACTGCTTTTTTCATTACCCTGGCACTTTTTACCACCTGGGGTAAAAACATTTTTCCGCTGCCAAAAAGGTCTCCCACCACATTCATACCATCCATTAACGGGCCCTCAATTACCTTTAAAGGTTCGCCCAATTTTACCCTTGCCTCTTCGGTATCTACATCAATAAATTCGGTAATTCCTTTTACCAGGCTGTGCGATATTCGCTCTTCCACTGTGCCTTTCCGCCACTCCGCCTCTTCAACAACTTCTTCCTTTTTTGCCTTTACGGTTTCAGCAAAATTAATTAATCTCTCTGTAGCATCGGGCCTGCGATTCAACAGCACATCCTCAACCATTTCAAGCAAATCTTTCGGAATTTCGTCATACACTTCTATCATTCCGGCATTTACTATTCCCATATCCATACCGGCTTTGATAGCATGGTATAAAAATGCGCTGTGCATGGCTTCGCGCACTACATCGTTGCCTCTGAATGAGAAAGAAATATTGGAAACGCCCCCGCTTACTTTTGCTCCCGGTAAATTTTCTTTAATCCATTTTGTAGCCCTAATAAAATCCACAGCATAATTATTATGCTCGTCCATACCCGTAGCTACGGTTAAAATATTCGGATCAAAAATGATATCACTTACCGGAAATTTTACTTCATTTTTTAATATATCATAACAGCGTTTGCAAATTTCTATTCTTCGTTCATAACTATCGGCCTGGCCAGCTTCATCAAAGGCCATAACCACAGCTGCTGCACCATACAATTTTACAATTTTTGCCCTGCGAATAAATTCTGCTTCGCCATCTTTTAACGAAATTGAATTTACAATTCCTTTTCCCTGCAGGCATTTCAAACCGGCTTCAATTACTTCCCATTTGCTGCTATCAATCATCACGGGCACCTTGCATATATCCGGTTCGGAGGCAATCAGATTGATAAAATTGGTCATGGCCGCAACTCCATCGAGCATGCCTTCGTCCATATTTACATCAATTACCTGGGCACCATTTTCAACCTGTTGGCGGGCAATATCCAATGCGGCAGTAAAATCGCCGGCCATAATTAATTTGGCAAATTTTCGGCTGCCCGAAACATTGGTACGTTCGCCAATATTTACAAAATTGGTTTCACGGGTGAGTGTAAATGGCTCCAGTCCGCTTAAACGCAGGTAGGATTTTATTTGATCTGGTATTGTAGTCAAAGCTTAAAAAGTTTCGCGAATTTCGTGAATATCCTCCGAATTTCGGTGCGTTTTGGGAATAATATTCTGCGAAAAAGCTGGCATCCCACAAGGCTTTGAAGGCGGTTGTAAAACACAAATCCGCAAGGGGTGCGGTTTTTCGGATAATAATGCCTACCTTTGCGCCGTCTTTCGGCAATTATTCTGAATACAGCAACTGTCATGTGTTTCAGAGATGTTGCTGCAATTCGGTAAATAATTCATACAAAATGACAACATTCTCCAATCTGGGGCTGGATCAGGAAATTCTGGCTGCCCTGGCTGATTTGGGTTTCGAAAAACCCACTCCCATTCAGGAAAAAGCAATTCCTGCCCTCCTTGAAAACGAACGCGACGTAGTTGCACTGGCCCAAACCGGTACTGGTAAAACAGCAGCCTTTGGTTTGCCACTGATTCAAAAAATGCACTTTAAAGGGCATACAGAAGGATTGGTGCTGGCCCCAACCCGCGAATTATGCATGCAAATTGCCCGCGACCTGGTGCAGTTTGCCTCTCACAAACCCAAGGTTAATGTAGTTGCCGTATATGGCGGCGCCGGTATCCGCGAACAAATGAACCAAATCCGTGAAGGTGCCGGTATTATTGTAGCTACCCCCGGCAGACTGATTGACCTGATGGAACGCAAAGCGGTAAATCTGAATAAACTGCGCATGCTGGTGCTGGATGAAGCCGATGAAATGCTGAATATGGGTTTCAAAGAAGACATCGATTTTATTCTTGAACAAGCCCCTGCCGAACGCCAAACCTGCCTTTTCAGCGCTACCATGCCTTCGGAGGTGCGCCACATTTCTAAAAATTACATGGATAATCCTACCGAAATTAGTTTGGCAGGAAATACCACCAATGAAAATATTGAACACCATTATTATCTTGTAAAAGAAAAAAATAAATACGAAGCTGTAAAACGTATTTTGGATGCTTTGCCAGATGTATACGGAATATTGTTTGCCCAAACCCGTAAATTATGCCAGGAATTAGCCGAAAAACTCATCCACGATGGGTATAATGCCGATTCACTACACGGTGAATTAAGCCAGGCCCAGCGCGATAAAGTAATGGGACGTTTCCGCAATAAAAGCTTAAAAGTTTTGGTTGCAACTGATGTGGCAGCACGGGGTATTGATGTAAGTAATATTTCGCACGTAATTAATTATTCTTTGCCAAACGAATTGGAAGTTTATACCCACCGAAGCGGCCGTACAGCCCGTGCAGGTATGAAAGGGATATCCATTTCAATCGTTGGAAACCGCGATATGGATAAAATTCGCAGGCTGGAAAAAATTACCCGTGCACAATTTATTTTACAACAAATTCCCAGCGGTGAAGATGTAATTAAATCTAAATTTTCGCATTTTATTACCGATTTAAAAGCCGAAGAACCCGATGAAAAATCCATTGCCCCTTTCTTGCAAATTTTTCATGAAGAATTAAGTGATCTTACCAAAGAGGATATCCTTAAAAAATTAGCCAGTATTGAATTAAAACGCTTTATTGATTACTACCAGGGATCTGGCGAATTGAATGAAAGCGCAGGCAAATCGGGCCGCGACAGAGGCGATCGCAGCGGCGGAAGTGGTCAGTTTCAGAAATTTTTCTTATCTATCGGCGAACTGGATGGAATGGATAAAAAAGTAATGCTGAAATGGTTCAATGAATGCGGATTGGGCGATGTTGAATTTGGAAAACTTTCCATCAATCGCACTCATAGTTTTATTGAGGCCGATAGCAGTGCTACCGATCAGGTTTTAAATATTTTAAATGCACAAAAATTCAAAGGAAGAAAAGTTCGCATAGAAGTGCAGGGCTTTGAATCAGACGGATTTACCAAACGCAAAAAAGATAAGAAAAAAGCCTGGGGAAATGAAGGCCGCACCGAGTTTAAGCCCGAGGGAAGGCGTGAAAATTATTCGGGTAATAAATCCGATTCAAAAACTTTTTTGCCAAGAGAATTTATTAAACCCCAGGTAGAAAAAGAATATTTTAAACCTTCAAAAGAGGATGGATATTTTGCAAAACGCGAATCGGGCAAAGCCAAAAAAAGAAGTGGCAAACCCCGCGATAAAAAGAAATCATAATTGCATATTTAAATCATAATTAATAATAGAAAAGCCCGGAAATTCCGGGCTTTTCTATTATCACACTCTTTAACGAGGCAGGCCTTCTGCTTATTCTGTAATCTTCAAAGCATTTGAATTCGCAAATTGAAGAAAGAAGCCCTTTTATTAATCAAAACAAGATTCACAATAAACCATCCTGTACTTTGAGTAATCCACAGTCTTTGGGGATGTGAATATTTATTTGGTTTTTATCTTGTTGTTTTTCTTGTATTTAAAAATTTTACCCTTCATACTTATCCACAAAAGCCGGTTTAATGGGGGTGATTAGTTGGACTTATGATTTAGAATTCGAATATTTGACCCCGATTAGCAACATTACGATTGAGGGAGTAATGTGAAACTGGCAGGTTTTGTTTTGCTGCTTATCTACCCAATTTATGATTCATTCTACGTTAAGCTTCCTTACAGGTGAGCTGAACAGCTACCTGAACCGAAAGTCGGACACTTCATCGGATACAAAAATCGTATTAACCGGTGTAGCCAATCCTTCTGGAGTGTTAATACCCTCTCAAAAGTTGGGTCTGTCCTTAATTAATATAGAGGAAGACAGGGTATTTAAAGACCAGCGCGTTGCAGTGCGCAACAATACAGGCGATACTGTAAATCGCAATCCGGATTTAAACCTGAATTTATACATATTAATTACCGCTAATTTTCAAAACGAAAACACAAGCGACCCCTCCGATGATTATGTAGAAGGGCTGAAGCAACTTTCTTATGTAATGGCCTTTTTTCAGGGCAAAAATGTTTTTACCCAAGCCAACTCTCCCGCTCTTAGCGGGTTTGAAGGCAATATCGATAAACTGGTGGTGGAATTATTTTCATTTACGTTCGAACAAATGAATCATTTCTGGAGTGTTGTTGGAACAAATTATTTGCCCTCGGTTTTATACAAAGTTCGATTAATTACCCTGCAGGAAAATGAATCAGAACCCATTGGCCTGGTTGAGGATTTGCGATTAAATATGGGAGGTAAAAACTGATGGCAAGGTACCAGGAATTGATAAAACTATCTGTAAATCATACCTATTATTCTAATGGAATGAGCGATGATTTATTGTTTTATCCCGACGCCGATACCCTGCGAAATATGCGCCGACAACGCTGGCTCTACAAAACCTATGCCCAGGGTTTTCGCTTGTTGGCAGAAATTACTGAATCCAACAAAACCACCATTAAAATAAATCAGGCCCTGGATTGTTATTTCGGAATTTCTTATACCGATTCTGAAAAATTCCTGGGCATTACCGATTTAGATGAAGCCAGTGTTTCTTTTTCTAATGGGTGTCGCATTTTTTTATACAATGAAACTGGAAGTGATGTACTTTCATATAAAATTTTACACGCCATTTATCCCGAATCTTTTTCGTTTAATTATACAGCGGCAACATCAGTTACGGCCATAAAAATTACCATAAAAAATGAAAGCGGAACTGCAGTAGTTGCGGATTTCGACGCATTGGGAAATGAAGTAGCAGGGCCCTATGTTGTGCAAAGTGGCAGCGAATCTCCCGGCAAATTTTCTAAATTTTTTAACTTTAAAAATGCAGGCATTGGATACTATACCATAGAGGTTAAAAATAATGCAACCAATGCGGTATTAAATACATTTCAGGTTTTTATTCATAATGAATTAAGCCGTAAAACCATATCCGGGGTGCTGCGTTTGCACATTCCTGCTGTGGCCGATACTTTTACTACCGAAAACCTGAGTATCAATTTTGAAAGAGCCAGCTCAAAATGGAAATACTATTTATCCATAAAAAGTGATCTGGATTTAGATGATATTGATTTGGTAATTACCGATAAAAGTGGCGATAGCGGAAGTCCGTATAATACCTATACATTTAACGGAAACCCCGCTTCGGGTGGTGGAAGTCAGCCCGACCCAGATGCAGCAAATAGTATTGGGGGATATGATACCCTGGTATTTGAATCGGTGCAAAAAATTCCATTTTTTGAGATCCCCAAATTGCAATTAGAACTAAAAAGAATAGAAGACGGGCAACCTACTGCAACGGCTGGAAGCATACTGTTTTCAAACCTTCCCAACCCAAAGCCCCGCCACAGAGAGGGTGAAATAAGTAAAATTTATCTGTATATATAAAAACAAAAAAATATGGCAACTGTATACAAAACTCCGGGTGTTTATGTAGAGGAAATATCTACGCTACCGCCCTCCATTGCCGAAGTGGAAACTGCCATTCCGGCGTTTATTGGTTATACCGAATTCAGAAAAGATAACGGTATTGCCTTTGGCAAAAATATTCCGCGTAGAATAGAATCTATGTTGGAATATGTTGAAATGTTTGGCGGCCCTTACCGCGAAGAATTTGATGTTGCCATTACTCAATCGGCCACCGATTTAACGCCAAGCATTACAGTAACCCCGCATTTTGGTGTGGGTGGCAACGAATACTCTCCGTATACGCTGTATTACCAAATGAAAATGTATTTTGCCAATGGAGGCGGAAAATGCTATGTGGTATCTGTGGGCACCTACGATATGCTCAGCACCTCTGCTACCAACGCAGGTAAAATTGTTTACAGCGAACTATCTGCCGGTATGGAAGCCTGCAGAACCGTGGATGAAATTACCCTATTGGTGGCACCCGAATCTGTTTTGATTTCGAAAGCCGACCGCATTTCACTATATGGCACCGATATGCTGGCCCAGTGTGCCGATTTGCAAGATCGCTTTGCCATTATGGATGTAGTTGCTTCGGAATTGGGTGCCGATGCCGATCAAACTACCATCAATACCGATGTAAATAATTTCAGGGAAGAAGTAGGTGCCGATAATTTAAAATATGGTGCTGGCTATTTTCCACCTGTTAAAACCAGTTTGAATTATAACTACGACGAAGGCCTGGTGCACCTTTCCGGGACCCGTTTGGGTGCTGCTATTCCTGCCAATTTAAAATTGGCACAGTTGGTACCTGGCGATGCTGAAAAAGCAAGCGGTTCGATTTGGGTGCATGATAATTCTAAAATTGTTGCCGGGCAAACCATTAGCCTGGGCAGCAATGTGCTTGAATTCGACGACCAGATAACCATGGGTGCAACGGCTTCTCAATCGGCAACCAACATAGCAAGTGCCATAAATGCACTGGCAGATTTTGACGCAAGTGCAGTAGGATCTATCGTATACATAACTGCATCTGCAACGGGCAGTACAGGTACCAATACCAAAAATTATGCAGCCCTGAAATATTCCGAAACCGATAATCCGGGTGTTACCCTTTCAGGTCCCTACTTAACCGGAGGCCGCGATCAATCTTCAGCTGCGGCAACCGGTACTATTACCATATCAAATCTTGCCAATTTAACCGATACCGGCAATGATACATTTACCGTGGATGGTACTGTATTTAAAGCAGTGGTTGGAGCTCCCGGTGCAGGAGAATTCAGGGTAGCTGCATCTAAACTAGATACGGCAACCAATCTTATGAATGCCATAAATGATGCAGGGTTGGATGTGGCTGCTGTATCTGCAGAAACTGTAAGTGGCAATGCAGTGATTACCCTGGAGGCCAAAGTGCAGGGTGCCGATGGCAATGCCATTACCCTGTTATTTACCAATGGCGGTGGATCGGCAGGCGGATCGGTATCCGGGGCTACATTAACTGGTGGCGTAAATACCATCGACTCGGATTTATATTCAATGGTAAAAAATGAAATTGCAAAACAATATGCAATTTTATATCCATCTGCATCCATTGCCGGAATTTATGCCCGTGTAGATAATGATCGCGGTGTGTGGAAAGCCCCGGCCAATGTGGGTGTTCGCAAAGTACAAGGCTTGGCCATTTCTCTTACCGATGCGTTGCAGGAAAATTTAAATGTAGATGCTACCACCGGAAAAAGTATCAATGCATTGCGCACATTTAAAGGCAAAGGAACCCTGGTTTGGGGTGCACGTACCCTGGCCGGGAACGATAATGAATGGCGCTATGTGCCCGTTCGCCGGTTTTATAACATGGTTGAGGAATCGATCAAAAAAGCAACCGAATTTGTGGTATTCGAACCCAATGATGCAAAAACCTGGATGCGCGTAAAAACCATGTGCGAAAATTTCCTAACCCGCATGTGGCAACAGGGTGCGCTTGCCGGTGCCAAACCCGCCGATGCATTTTTTGTAAATGTAGGACTGGGAATTACCATGACCGCGCAGGATATTCTGGAAGGTCGTATGAATGTTGAAATCGGCATGGCCGCCGTGCGTCCGGCTGAATTTATTATTCTCAAATTCTCACATAAACTGGCAGTATCATAATTAAAAAAATAAATAAAAAATAATATGGCAACATCTTATAGAACCCCGGGAGTATATGTAGAAGAAATTTCTACCCTGCCGGCCAGTGTAGCAGCTGTAGCAACCGCAATTCCCATATTTGCAGGGGCTACCGAAATTGCACAGGACAATGATGGAAGCAGCTTGCTGAATATTCCTACCCGCATTTCGAGCATGCTCGAATACGAAGAAAAATTCGGCAAAGGATTTTCCGAACATGGTGCAATTTCGGTAGAAATTGAGGATACACTCGACGAAAATGATACAACCAAAGTGGCCATACGCGCCATTGATGTTACGGTAAATGATGCCGAACTTTCTGACTATCGCATGTATTACGCCATGCAAATGTTTTTTGCCAATGGCGGCCGCGATTGCTATGTGCTTTCTGTAGCGTTGTACAATGCAACCATGTATGATATCGACCTGCTTGAAACTGCGGTAGATACCATGGAAAAAGAAGACGAACCGACTTTAATTCTTTTTACCGATCGTTTTACAACCGAAGCATACAAAGATATTTATGATTATGCCCTTGCATCCTGCAATAAATTGAAAGACCGTTTTACGATTATGGATATTTGGGATGAAACCGACGATGCCAATGATGATGCAGACAATTTCCGTAATCTGGGTATAAGTATGGATTATTTGAGCTACGGTGCTACTTATTATCCAATGCTTAAAACCACGCTGAATTATTATTTTGATGAAAGCCTGTTGACGGTGATTCACAAAACCAACGACCCCTCGGTATCACCTTCTACAGTAAGTGATGGCGCTTATAACGATGCATTGCTCACGGATATTAAAAAGGGCGAAAATGGCTACACAAAAGATACTTCTTTATACAATATTTTAATTCAGAATATTGCCAAAGATACCTGGGTAAAAATGACACCCAGCTCGGCTATGGCCGGCATCTATGCCCGCGTAGACAATGATCGCGGCGTATGGAAAGCACCTGCCAATGTGAGTGTAAAAAAAGTGAGCGGCCCCACATTAATGGTAACAAATTCGCAGCAGGAAACATTAAATGTGGATGCAACTTCGGGTAAATCCATCAATGTAATTCGCGCATTTACCGGAAAGGGAACCCTGGTATGGGGCTCGCGCACATTGGCGGGTAATGACAACGAATGGCGTTATGTACCGGTTCGCAGATTTTTCATTTTTGTTGAAGAATCGGTTAAAAAAGCCACCGAATTTGTGGTGTTTGAACCCAATGATGCCAAAACCTGGTTGCGGGTAAAAACCATGATTGAAAATTTCTTAAATCAATTATGGAAACAGGGTGCTTTGCAAGGTGCAAAACCTGCCGATGCATTTTTTGTAAATGTAGGACTGGGTATTACCATGACCGCGCAGGATATACTGGAAGGCCGCATGAATGTAGAAATTGGAATGGCAGCCGTGCGACCCGCAGAATTTATCATCCTCAAGTTTTCTCACAAATTACAACAATCTTAAAACAATAAAAAAACAAACATATGGCAACTACTTATCCGTTACCCGTATTTCACTTTCAGGTTGAATGGGGTGGCAGCAGAATCGGATTTACCGAAGTTAGCGGTTTATCTATCGAAACCCAGGCAATTGAATACAGGGAAGGCAACAGCCCTGAATATCACAAAATAAAAATGCCGGGCATGCAACAATTTTCAAACATTTCATTAAAACGCGGCATAACCAAAGGCGATAATGAATTGTTCCAATGGCTGAACACGGTAAGTTTAAATACCATTGAACGCCGCGATTTAACCATCAGTTTGCTCAATGAAAATCACGAACCCGTGGTGGTTTGGAAAATTAAAAATGCATGGCCTACAAAAGTAGAGGGACCCACGCTGAACTCTACCGGCAACGAGGTTGCCATTGAGCATGCCGAACTTGCACACGAAGGTTTAAGCATAGAGTTTACCTGATAAATAAATGGCGCTTTTTGGTTTGTTAAATCCCCCGGTGGGATTCCATTTTATTCTGATTATGGAATTAAACATAGTCGAATATCCCGGAATTCCAGACATCGGGTTTCAGGAAGTTACAGGCATTGATGTTACCATCAATACCGAAGAATTTCGTGAAGGAGGCGAAAACCGCTTTGCGCATAAATTACCCACCAATATTTCATTCCCAAATCTGGTGTTAAAACGCGGCCTGCTCTATGGTTCCCAAGCCTGGGATTGGTTTAATTCCTCGCTCGAAACTTTTCAGTTTAGTCCAAAAGATATTACCCTGGTTTTGCTCAACGAATTGCACCTGCCCGTGCAGGCCTGGAATTTTGTAAATGCATACCCGGTAAAATGGGCCGTAAGCGGTTTTAATGCAGAACAAAATGGGTTGGTAATCGAAAATCTTGAATTTGCTTATCAGTACAGCCGGCGTTTAGATCCATCCGATTTAATTGGTTTTTAATACAAAAAAATATGCCCGTAATCATCGACGAAATTATTATCACTGCGCAGGTTGAAAATACCTCTAATCGCGGCACTTCCAGCGGAAATTCGGTGCCACAATCAGATTCAAAACTGGCCAAAGTCATTGAAGAATTAAAACGCATTTTAAAAGAAAAAAACGAACGTTAAAAAATGGCACTGGGCGATATTTTTGGACAACTGGGTGAACTGGAAAAAATGGTCATCGAAGTATATTCCGATGGGGATTATTCGCAAGGTCATTTTATTAAAAAATTCCATGTTTTATACAATCCTGCTTCCTATTACAAGGATTTTAAAATGGAATTAGATACCCAAACTCCGGTAAATGCCGCCGACCGTCCGCTGCAATTTAAATACACCAGCAATAAAGATATGAAAATAGATTTATTGCTGGATGCAACAGGTGCCTCATACAGTGGTACCAGCGAATTGCAGCAAAATTTAATTGACGATGCCCAACGACCCAGTGTAGAGCCGGTAGTGCAACAATTTCTGGATGATTGTTTTACCAAAAACCCCGAAGCTCACAGGCCCAATTATATAAAATTAATCTGGGGCCCCATGATTTTTCAGGGAGTGTTAACGGCTATAAAAGTTAATTACAGCCTGTTTGCCACCAATGGAAATCCACTGCGCGCCAAGCTCGAATGTACTTTTACAAGTCATACTTCCCTGCGCCAACAAGCCGAAGAGGCCCAACAAAATTCACCCGATTTAACCCATTACCGCATTGTTGAAGCCGCAGCCACCCTGCCTTTAATGACTAATAAAATTTACAATTCACCGGATTATTACCTCGAAATCGCACGCAGTAATAATCTCAACAATTTTAGAAAATTAAAACAGGGTTCGCGTCTCAAATTTCCACCCATCGAAAAAACCAAATAATGCCCGCAGCCACCGAAGGATTATATACCCATGCAGTGCTCATTAACGGCGAAGAACTTGATTCTTCAGGCCTGCTGGAGTTGCGTTTGAACCTTGAGGTCAATCGCATTCCGCGCGCATTTGTAGCATTGCTCGATGGCGATGGTTCCTCACAAAATTTTGAATTAAGTAACCAGGATAAATTAATTCCCGGTGCTGAAATTACCATTCAATTGGGCCGCGATAGCAATGTAGAAACCCTGTTTACAGGCATTGTGATTTCGCATACAATTAAAGTAGATGACCAAGGGCCAAGACTGGAAATTGAATGTCGAGATAAATCTGTAAAACTTACTGCGGGCCGAAAAAATAAAGTGTTTGAAGATACCACCGATGCGGATGCCATTCAGGCGCTTTTAACAGGTACCGATGTAACCGCCGACATTACCGGATTAGATTTTCAACACAGAGAACTGGTGCAATTTCATTCCACCAATTGGGATTTTATTGTAGCCCGTGCCGAGGCCAATGGCGCACTTGTAATTGCCGAGGCAGGTGCGCTTACTATTAAAGCCCCCGACTTTTCTCAATCGGCCCTGGATACTTTCACTTTTGGCAGCAATATTTATGAATTCGAGGCTAAAATGGATGCACGCAATCAGTATCCAAAATTTATTGCACGTACCTGGGATTATACAAACCAGGAAGTAGCAGATAGCGAAGGTGAAGAACCCACCCTGCCCGAGCAGGGAAATTTTAGCAGCGATGATATTTCGGCAGTTTTAGGTTGGGAAGATTATACCTCCATACACACCGGAAAACGCGTATCGGACGAAGCTACCAAATGGGCCAATGCCGCATTGATGCGTTCGCGTTTAAACCGCATTACAGGCACTTGTAAGGTTTATGGCGACAATCGTCTTAAACCCGGAATTATAATTAATTTACAGGGTGTTGGAGAACGTTTTAACGGCGATTGCTATGTGAGTGGTGTATTGCACGGTTATAACAACGAAATGGGCTGGTATACCTTTTTACAACTGGGGTATGATAAAAGCCAGCTTTTGCAACGTGTAGATGATGTTTCGGAAATTCCCGCAGCCGCATTATTACCTGCAGTGCATGGTTTACAAATCGGACTGGTAACGGCCATACACGACGATCCCGATGGTGAAAGCCGAGTAAAAGTTAAAATACCGGTAATCGATAATGAGGGAGAAGGCACCTGGGCCCGCCTTTCAAGCATGGATGCCGGAAGTGGAAGAGGCTGGGTTTGGTACCCCGAAATTGGGGATGAAGTAGTGGTAGGTTTTTTAAACGACGATCCGCGCGATGCCATTATCCTTTCGAGATTATACAGCTCGGCCAATGCCCCGCACATTACCCCAGATGAAGATAACAAACAAAAAGGATTAAAAACAAAATCCGAATTAATTGTGTTGTTCGACGACGATAAAAAAATTATTCAAATAACCACCCCTTCCGGAAATTCAATCAGCCTGGATGAAGACCAGGGCGGAATATATGTGGAAGATCAAAACGGAAATAAAGTAGAAATGACCAGTTCGGCAGTAAGTGTAGAAAGTGCTGCCGATTTAAAAATAAAAGCCTCGGGAGATATTACCATCGAGGGTACGAATGTTACCATCACCGCCAGTGCCCAGCTAAAAGCCAGTGGCAGCGGAGGAGCAGAGTTAAGTTCATCGGGTTCAACCACTGTAAAAGGCAGTACTGTAATGATAAATTAATATGCCAGCCGCAGCCAGAATGTCGGATACAACCAACCATGGCGGTACCATTATCGGGCCCGGCGTAAGCACTGTGCTTATCGGAGGTCTACCCGCAGCCGTATTGGGCGACAACCATATTTGTGCATTGCCACCCAACTCACATCAACCCACATCCAGCGCATTTATCATGGGCAGTGCAACAGTATTAATCGGTGGTAAACCCGCTTTGCGAACCGGTGATACCTGTGTGTGCGGTGCCTCGGCTGCTGCAGGATGTCCAACAGTTTTAATCGGATAATTATGGCAGAAATAGAAAGCGATTTTTTAGGCAGAGGTTGGGCATTCCCACCCCGATTTATAAAAAGCACCGGAGGGCCTTCGTTCTCGGCTGAAATGGTTTCGGAAACCACCGATATCGATCAAAGTATTCACATACTTTTAAGCACCGTAATTGGCGAAAGAATTATGTTGCCCGACTATGGTTGCAACCTCGAAGATTTATTGTTTGAACCCATTAATACAACCCTCATTACACGCATGACCGACCGGGTAAAAAAAGCCCTGATGCGATACGAACCCCGCATAAAACTCGACAGTATGAACGTATTTAAATCCGAAACTGAGGGTTTAATTTCATTAACCATAGAATACACCATCCGGGCCACCAATACGCGCAATAACCTGGTATATCCGTTCTACACAAACGAGGCCACTAATATTTAAAAAACAATGACTGATTCCTGCAATAAAAATAGTTTTCCGGCCAATGGCACCAGCAGAGACAACCGTCTTCCTGCAGGCCTGAAAACTGATTTTGTGCTGATTGATGAACGGTCTAAATCCGATATTTACGCATTTATTAATGCCTTTGGCGAATTAATTAATTACACCCGCACCGATGGCAGCAGCTCCGAAACATGGTTGAATGCCTTTGATGCAACAGCCGTTTCGGAAGATGGAAATACCGAACCCCATCTGGCATTATTGGATGCATTTTTAGATGTTTTCAGCACCGCACAGGGCGATTTAAATACTTTTACTTCCAAACATTTAGAATATTTTTATGAAACAGTTCTAGGATTTACCCCCAATGCAGCTGTACCCGACAAAGCCAACCTGCTGATAGAATTAGCCAAACATGTAGATAAATACGCACTTGAAAAAGGAACCACATTTAAAGCAGGTAAACAGGATAAATACGATGTTCTTTTCCAGCTTACCGATGAATATTCTTTTTCTACAGCAGCCATTGCAAGTATTAAAAATATATTTGTAAACAGTGAGGACCGCACCCAAATTTTTGCTTCAGAAATTGCCAATTCGGGCGATGGAATCGGCGGCGATTTAACCAATAGCGACAGCAGCTGGGAACCATTCGGAAACGCTGGCAGGCCTGTGTCTAAAGCAGGTTTTGCCATAGCATCGCCTATATTACAAATGGCTGAAGGAACCCGCACTATTTCTGCCAAATTTACCTTTGCCACTGCGTTCACCATTGAGGATGCAGCTGCAAATATTCCGGTAAATAAATCTGATTTTACCGTTCAGATTTCTGCCGATAAAGAATGGTTGAGCCTGAGTAATTTTACCGTAACTGCAGATAGTACCAGTATATCATTTGTAATTACGGTGGCCGAAACCGACCCCGCCATTGTCGCATACGACGCAGCTTTGCACACCGGAGTGGTATTTAATATTTCTACCCCGGTACTGAAAATTCTGGTAGCAGATAATGCCAAAAATGCATCGGGTAATTATGATTTATATAAGGCCCTGCGCAATGCACAAATTTCCACTTTAGGTTTAACTGTAGATGTAATTGGTGTAAAAAATCTGGTGGTACAAAACCAATTGGGCAAACTGGATGTAACCAAGCCCATGGAGCTTTTTGGACCTCTTCCAAAACATGGCGCTACATTCTATATTGGTAGCAATGAAGTATTTAAAAATCAACTTACTTCATTAAAATTAAATTATAATTATGCCAATTTACCCGACGGAACACTGGAGAATTATTACGCCAATTATATTAAAACCACCAATAAAACTACAACTGCATTTAAAACCGATATTTCATTGTTAAATAAACGTGTTTGGTACACTGCAGATACCGATGTTTCTTTGTTCGACAATGATGATTCGGATTTTGGTTTTACCTATGATTTACCTCTGCCTTCGGGTTTTGGATATAATTACGAAACCGAAGCTTCCGACCGATATTCCATCGATAGCAACCGCGGATATTTAAAATGCGTTTTCAGTGCGGGTGATTTTGGTTTTGATGAGTTTTCAAGGGCCTATGCCGCAGGAGTAATTAATGGGTTGAATAATACAGACAGTAGTAAATCGGCCGATGATTTTTTACCCAATCCCCCTTTTGCACCCCAAATTCAGGATTTAAGCCTGGATTATTCTGCCACTGTAATATATGATTTTTCGACTACCCCGGTAAGCACTACCACTACCTCAACCGGCACCACCGAAACGGCAGAAAAAAAGAAAAAAGATGAGGGTGTTTGCTTTACTGAAGACAACACAGCGCCCGAGGCTGTATACGCCATAGCGATGACTGAGGTAGCCATGTCTACAGCGGTTTATTACCCATCGGCTGCCAGCAATGCACTGGTATTTAATTGCAATGAAACTGACACAAGCGGATTAAATAATTATCACAAATTTATTCATTCCGGACCCTTTGGAACAGCTGGTAAAATTACCACGGTATTTGATGGTGCGCCTTATATTATTCCACCATTCGAAAATGAAGGGGAACTATATATAGGCATTGAGAAATTAACAACCCCACAAAACCTGAGTATATTATTTCAGGTAAGCGAAGGAAGCGCCAATCCCAACCTTGACAGTGCTGCCATTACCTGGAGTTATCTGACAGAAAATAATTGGGTAGAATTTGAAGAAAATGAAATTCTGCGCGAAAAAACAAACGGGCTTTTAACCTCGGGTATTGTTACACTTTCACTACCCAAAGAAATGGGCAGTGGCAATATCTGGCTACCCGCTGCTTATGCCTGGATCAGGGCCTCGGTAAAAACAAATACAGGTGCCATTTCCGATATTATTGATATAAAAACCCAGGCTGCCGAAGCTGAATTTCTCATCTACACTACCACCGATAAAAACGGTGAAGAAGTAAGTATTCAACCCACCGGAACTGCCCTGGCATCTGGCACTATTTCGAAACTTGAAAATGCCGACTCATCGGTAAAAAAAGCCGAACAACCTTATGCCAGTTATGGTGCAATTCCGGAAGAAGAAGGTGAAGATTTTTACCTGCGCATTGCAGAAAGATTGCGACACAAAAGCAGAAGTATCAGTGCATGGGATTATGAAAGAATGGTGCTGTCTAAATTCCCATCAGTTTACAAAGCCAAATGCATTCAACATACCCTGTACAACGGCACCGTGGCCGGGTATAAAAGCATAGCACCCGGCAATACTGCGGTAATTGTGGTACCCGATGTAACCATTTCCAATGCTGCTGATCCGCTAAAACCGGGCGTTTCTAAAAATACGCTTTCGGAAATAAATACCTGGATTTCTAAATACAATTCGCCCCACGCAAAATTATCGGTGCAAAATCCGATTTATGAAGAAATAGAAATTGAATTGCATGTAAAATTAAATAGCGGATATGATGCAGGTATTTATTTAGAAAAATTGCAAACCGATATTAAAAGTTTTTTTGCGCCCTGGGCATTTACAGAAAGTACCGAAATCCAATTCGGAAGCCGGATTGAAAAATCGGTGGTAATCTATAAACTCGAAAATCTGGAATATATAGATTATGTAACCTGTGTAAAAATGCGCGTTCACCGCCCCGAAGGACTCGAATCTATTGCTACGGAGGATCTTGAATATGCCGAAGCCGCCACCGCTGCCAGTATTTTCACCTCTTTTGCCACCCACAATGTGGTAAATATCGACGACATTTTGAAGGCTACACATACCGAAGAATGCGCCTGCACGGATTGTGCCGATAATATAATTAAAGATAACAATGTAGTAACCAACAGCGACTGCGGCTGCAGCTAAATATGACCCAAACTGTAGAAACCATATCAAAAAATACCCCCGCACTCAGCAGTATGCAGTATGCTACCCTGCGCCAAATGGCGCTGGATAGAATACAAAAATTGGCTGGTAATATCTGGACTGATTATAATTACCACGATCCGGGTGTTACCCTTATGGAATTGTTGTGCTATGTAACCACTGATTTGGGTTACAGGCTTACCTTCGATATTCAGGACCTGCTAGCCAAAGCCCCGGGCGATGATACCGATTACAAAAACTTTTATACCGCACGCCAGATTTTGCATAATGCCCCAATTAATTTCAGGGATTTTCGCAAATTATTAATGGATGTTTCGGTAACCGTCAACGGGCCCGAATTTGAAGAAGAATTAGGGATTAAAAACGCATGGCTCATGGTTTCTGAAACCGCAGAAGTGCAGCTGTTTACCGATACCATAAATAAAAAACTCAGCTATGATCAAACCGATGTAAATGACCCCGGTTTTTATGTAAAAGGACTGTATAATATTCTGCTTGAATTTGATAATTCTACCCAATTCGGTGATTTAAATTCAGAAGAAATGAAAGGCACTTTCCTGCTTTCGGGCCTTTCTGATCATGAATTAAACGGGGTAGAAGTGCAGATCACAATTAATTTTCCAGGTTGGGACGAACCCGGAGTTGATTGGGAAAACAATGCGGATATTCTTTCAAAAGTAAGCGAATTAATCATTGATTTTGATGAGGTACCCGAGGGATATACCCTGGAAGAAGCCAACCCCGATGATACCTTAGTGCAAATCAAAGGCACTAAAATGGTAAGCAGTAATCCTGTAGTTTTGCCCGATTTGGCGGCCATTACTACCCAAATTAATGCGTTTATTGCAGATAATTCCAATAGCCTTTTAAGCCAGTACAAACAAAAAGTTTCCATCCAAAAATCCATTGTTAAAACAGCATTGTGTCGCTTGCATGATAATCGTCCTTTATGCGAAGATTACTATAAATTAAAAGCGCTAAAAGTTGAAAAAATTGCCGTTTGCGGGGATATTGTACTCGATGGATTGGCAGACCCCACCGAAGTTGCAGCTGCCATATATTACAACATTGCCAATTTCCTTTCACCCAAAGTATATTTCTACAGCCTTGAAGAAATGCAGGCTAAAAATGCACCCGGTGAAAGTCGCTTGCTAAGCAACGATGAAATATTTAATGGTCCTGCTTTGCAACATGGTTTTGTAGATGATGCCGAACTGGATAACTCCGATCAAACCTGCAACATCAGGGCCAGCGATCTTATCCAGTTGATTATGGATACTGAGGTAAACGGCAGCAAACCGGTAAAAGCTGTGCGTGGTTTGCAACTGGCCAATTTCCCGGAAGATAATGATGGAAGTATTGTAGAAAAAATTGTGAAATGGTGCCTTGAATTGGCCATAGATAAATTTTATGTACCCCGACTTTCGGTGGAAGAATCTAATTTTACTTTTTACAAAGAAAATCTTCCTTTTTCAGTAGATTCGGATGAGGTAAATGAAAAAATAGATGCCCTTACCGCTGCCGAACGCAAGCGCTATCCAGGCAATCCGGTATTGGATATTTCTATACTCAAAGGCAGCTGGCGCGAGGTTACCGATTATACCTCCATACAAGAAGATTTACCCATGACCTATGGGGTAGGTAGTGCAGGGATTCCAAATTTGCCCAGCGATTTCGAAGCACGCACCGAACGCATTGCCCTTGCTGCCCAACTCAAAGAATTTTTGAGTTTTTTTGACCAGCTTTTTTACAATTATTTACAACAATTAGACGGCATGAAATCGCTGTTTAGTTTGAATGAGGGTACAAATGAATGGGGTGATTTGCTGATGAATAAAACCTATTTTACCAAACCCCTTGTAGGTAAAAGAGCCAATGAATTTAACGCAAATCCGGCCGATGATGAAGCCGATGATGTGATGAATATTTTTGTACAACCCGACATTGTACCCGAAGCTTCATCACTCCATATTTTCACTTCCAAATACGATGCACTAGACCACAAAATAGGGGAAATTGCCGAAACAGAAGATGCATTTATTAGCCGCAAAAACCGGTTTTTAGACCATTTATTGGCCCGGTTTTGCGAACAATTTTCGGATTATGCGCTCTTGCAATACAGCATGGAAGGCGCCAAAGCAGGCAAAGAATTGATTTCCGATAAATTGGCATTTTTAAACGCCTATCCACGCATAAGTGCATTTCGTGGTACCGCATTTAATTATACCAAAACACTACCCTGGCATATCCACAATGCTTCGGGCTTTGAAGACCGCTGTGCCCTATTGATGGGTATGGATATGGTGGAAGCCAAAAAATTACTTTTTTCTAAAAATTTTAAAATTACCGAAACGGCTGGAAAGTGGAATTTTGCTTTGCAAATCGGCAGTAAATTGCTGGTAAATATTACCCCTTGCGATACGAAAGTAGAATTGCTGGAATTGATAGAAAATGTAGTTTCTGCAGGTGTACTGGCTTCTAATTATTCGCTGAAAGAAACTGCAGCAGGCAAGTACAAAGTGCTGCTCAATAGCGTAAACTGTGGCGTAAAACCCATTGCCCAGAGCTTTAAAACCGACCTCACACTTATTCAGGCAAAAGATGTGATTGCCAAAAGTTTGAAAGGATTAAAAGCAGAATTAATTGAACATTTTACCGCCAACCGCAAAAATTTAACACCCCCTTTATTTGATTATTTTAAAATAGTTTCGCATACCATAGATGCCACTACCACGCCCCATCTACATACCGTAGAATACATACTTTACGACCGCCCCACCTACCTCACAGGCGAAATTCAATTGCTTACAGGTACCGTGGAAGGACCCGAAATTGAAGGCAAAAATGCCGATGAAACCAAAAAATTAACCGCTTATAATATTTTGTGGAAAGTGGTGCGGTATGCATCGGATGCTGATTGTTATCGCTTTAACCCCGCTACTGCTGTTAATTATCCTGCTTCCTATCATTTCGAAATTTTTGATGAGTACGGAACGGTTTTAGGCAGTGATAAAAAACACAATTACAATTACCACCTGGCACAAATTATTAAAAATGCCAATGCCTCTGCTATAACAGTTCAGAATTCAGCCACCAATAATGGCACCTACACTGTTGATACTGCCGTGGCAGACGGGCCCTATATCCGCATCCATGTAAACGAAAATATACCCAGCCATATTGCAGATGGGAATGCGGTATTTAATCAATCGCTGCAGTGCACGGTGGATGCCGATAAACGCAAACTTACCATAGCAGGTGAAGATTTAACTGCAGCCTTGAAAAGTGGCGATAGCATTGATATTTACAGCGGTTCAGAATTTGTGCAAAGTGTAGAAATCAGGCAAATCTATTTTAATACCGATACTGTCATTATCAGCAATCAGGCGCTTGAAAAAAATACTTCAGCCATAATTAAATATTCAAAAACATTTGAAATCAAACAAATTACCGGTCATGTATTTGTGGTGAAAGGCGGCATGGAACTACTGGCCATTGAAGGCATGGTAGACTTTATGCAGGATAAATTTATACAAAAAGAGGGCATCCACTTAATCGAACATGTTTTATTAAGACCCAAAGTAAAAAACCAGGATACTTTTTTTGAAATAAAAACCGATGATGATTGCGAGGATTGTAAAATATCGGATGTATATAGTTTTACTATGACCGTGATATTGCCATATTGGCCCGATCGCTTTCTGGATCTGAATTTCAGGGCCATGATAGAAAAAACAATTCGCCGCGAAGCACCCGCACATCTGGCATTAAATATTTGCTGGGTAAGCCCCATAGATATGATGCAATTTGAAACCGCCTATAAAGAGTGGCTGATTGCAATTAACACCTTTAAAGAAGATTCGGCAGAAAGAATAACTGCCCTCACCAATTTCATAGAAATAATTATGAAAATGCGCACCGTATATCCATCCGGACGATTGCACGACTGTAATGAATCCACCGTAACAAAAAATCCAATCATCTTAAATCTAACCCAACTAGGTACCTTTTAAACCAATAAAAAAATGGAAATCATCAATACGCTTCCGGTATTTGAAAACAGCCAGGTATTAACTGCCTCGCAGCTCAATTCCATGCGCGATTATCTGCAGCAGCAAAACAATATAACCCGCGTAGGCCTTATTGGGCGCGGTATTGTGTGCGGGCTGGAGGCAACGAAAATAGGCAGCGCCTATAAAATCAGTGCAGGCATTGGTGTGTCTTCATGGGGTTTTCTATTTTGTGTGGATGAGTGTGAACTCACCCAATTCAAAGAATACAAAATTCCGGATAATACCGATTACTTTCCCTTTCAGGATGATACAGGAAAACAGAATATTCCCCTGTGGGAACTGCTGCCAGCCGAGGCCGCCGGAAAAACGGGTGTGTCGCCCATCAGCAGTTTTGATGGCAATCTGAATGAATATATCGTGTTGTTGTATATGGAAGAATACAACAAAGATCTTAAAAGTTGTTTGGGTAAAAGCTGCGATGAATTGGGCGTTGACCGTACCTATACCATTCGTAAATTATTAATTAAAAATACCGATTTAGACATTGTAAATGCCGAAACTGGCAATAAAGGTGGTTACCTGTATCCGGGTTTATTTGATGCCGTAGAATTGCATTTAATGCAACCAATGTGGAATAAACAAACCACCACCGATTATGCGATGCTGGTGCTCTCCTACCTTTCACCTGTAGCCATTATTACCGAGCCTTTATTTAAAAATCTGGATACCATTTATACTGCCATTTTTCCGGTATTAAAAAATAAATTTCCGAATTCTCCCATTGCCGATTTGCGCGCTAATTGGGACGAAACACTCATTAAATTCACCGAAGCCTATCTGCAAGGCAAAGCTTTTGGATTCCAATATATGTACGACAGGGCTGCCGATGCAGTTAAATCTGTAAACGAACTGGCCTGCGCTGCCATGCATTTAAACAGCCAATGCAAGTTTAATTCCAACGCTTTTCCCATGCATTTAATGTTGGGCAAAATAAATTGTCCCCCTGATAAATACCGCCAGGAATTTGTTTACTCTCCGCTATTTAATGAGCAGAAAGACTGGACCCAAAAAGTAATTAAATTATTTGCACGCACCACCGAAATTATCAGCAATTTTGTTGGAGAAGTTGAGTCAATCAGCAAAGAATTTGGAGTGGCCGCCACACCCAGCATGGAGAAATGGCAACCCCTGGGTAAAAGTTCCATCCCCATGTATTACAAACCCGAAAGCATGGATGAAAACTGGAATGAAAATAAATGCGGGGTTTGCTATACCGGAGATGCAAGCATTTTGGCTTATTACAAACAAAAAGATCCAGAAAATATTGGCTTTGAAACTACACCCTGGTACTTTAATACCCAGATGTACAATTTCATAAGAGTTGAAGGCCAGCAAGGGTTGCAGCTGGATGACGCGATGCAGGAACTGAATGGGATTACCAAAAAATACAATGTGCCATTCGAACCCAAATATGCATTCCTTGGGAAATCGGTTTTTACGGAAAAAGATAAAAAAGATGAATGCTGTTTTCCCGATCTGGATGTAAAATATTTACCCTGGCGCAATAAGTTTCTATACTATGTGCGCAATATTTTAAATACCACCAAACAAATCGAAACCGTATTCGAAAATATTTCATCGGCGTTTGGCCAAACCCAGAAAGCCAATGCGTATTACAATGCGCCGGCACCTGCCGCAGCTGCGGCTCCCACAAATTTTTCGGACACAAATAATATTGAAACCCTAAATACTACCAACTCGAATGGGGGTATGCTCAAAGGTTTTGATAAGGTGATGTTTAATATGGCGGCATTTCAGGAACACTACGAAATCGCCAGTGTTAAAAATGAAAATATTGCGGTAAAAAGTAAATCCAATTTAATTAAGGCCAAAGCCTCTACCTCGGGTACTGGTGCATCGGCCAGCTCGGAACTGGATACCCTGCTGGGCTGGATTACAGATTTCAACGATTGCCTGGAGGGCATGGAGAATGTATTGCCCACCAGTTTTTGCCAATACGACCATGCTGCTTTTACATCGCAATACAAATGCACCATGAATAAATGGATTGCTTTGATCAAACTCTTCAGGGATATGATCAATTCCAAACGTGATCCATCCATGATTCAGAATTTAATTAATTTAATTTTACTCTACAAAGGAATAGCGTTCTTTAAAGATATTTTATTTATCGATATCGATACCATTGCCGAAATGAAGGCAGAACGCCTGCAACACATCGAGAAGTCGAAAACATTTAGCCGTGTGGTACGCAAAAACCCTGGAATAGAGCATTTAGCGGGGGTATATCGCCATGATCGGTTGCTGTTGCTTACCTATTCTCCGCCCCTGAAAGAAGATAAAAAAGATTCCAATCTTGAACAGTTGGAAATGCTGAAGAAATTAGCTGATAAAAACCAAACCCTCGAAAAATTTATTGAGATATTTGCCGAAAATATAAAAAACTTCGACCCCAAAAAACTGGCCGAATTGGAAGGTAAAGTAATTGCCGATTTTGCCATACATTCTGATGCCTGCTGCGAATGCGATGCCGATGTACCCGCATATAAAGAGCTGGCTCCGCAGGCTTTCCCCAAAGCTTATGCCCTGAATCTCGACCAAAAAAAGGATGTTATTACCACACAGTTTAAACCGGTAAATGTGTTCTATCACCCCGACCGGTACCATATGGAAGTAAAATCAAAAGCCAATTATTCCAAAGCCGAAATTATTACCCAGGATTATTATCCCATTGATGGATTGCAGCGCGAAATTGTAAAATATTCTGTAACCCTGGCCGAGGTAAATAAAAGTCCGAATAACCGCACCAAACTGATATTGTTAGACGAAATTGAGTATGAAATTCAAGACAAAGAAAACGATATGGCGGTGCTGGATTCTGGAATTATCAATGTATTCCTGTACCGCAATAAAGTGGCCGAACTTCCGCAATATTCTGCATTTGGTACACTGGTAACCGACAAAGGAACCCCAATTACTTTCTACTCTGTATCGGTATTGGATGTGAAAGCAGATAAAAATATTCTTGAAACCACCATTCAAAGTGCAAACGGCGAATTTACAATTTCAGACCTCGAGCCCGGTGAATACCTGGTAACATTCTCAGTGCCTGGAGCCATGAATAACGATGTAAATCTCACCATTGTAGACCAGGATGTAGACATGGGTGCAGTGATTTTTAAACGCGGTTGATGACCACCCACCGCGTACATAGCAGCAAATTTAATATATCGGCACCAGACGCGGCGCAGGCAAATCTGGTGCGACAAAAAATTAAAGAATTCGCCCAATATAATCTTACCCATATTTTCGAATCAGTTTTTGATATTTTACCCGAAAATCAAACCCTGCATATCCCAAAACTTGAAATTGATTTGGGGAATATTGACATACAGAATCTCGAAAATCTACTCAAAATTAAACTCAATGAGAAATTAATGGAAACCCTGATGATGCTGTTGAAACAATATGCCGAATCGGGCGTTTCCGGCACTGCACCAGGGTTGTCGGGGTCCGAAATTTCGGTGCGCAATGGCAAAGAATTGTATGTAGATCCAAGTGGTAAAATTGTAGCCCAGGCCGATCAGGGTTTCAATGATCCAGCATCTATTTTGGTGCATTACCTGCAACAAGGCCGTTTGCCCTGGTATGCCTCCGATTCTGGTATTGAGGCATTCAATCAATTGCTGTTGGAATTAAAAACACAGTACCCTGTTTTTATTCAATGGCTAAATAAATATGAACCCCAAAGTGTAGAATATGTGCGCATAACAGGCCTTGTGCGCAATCAAACCTGGCTGCATTGGCTGGAATTTGAACGGCCGGAAACGAAAGATTTTTTTGCTTTTTTCCGCTCCGATTTTAATGCCATTTTACCCCATGTTAGCCACGATATTCAAAAAGCCCTGTTAGAGTTGGAACAATCTGTTTTGCATATTGCCAAAACCATTGTTTTACAAACGAATCCATTGCCCAAAATTGCAAAATGGGCTGATTTTTTTACCCTTATTTCCACCCGTTTTTACACCGAATTTAAGGATATTGTAAAACAAATAAAAAGCATAACACCCGGGGTTTTAGAAGCCAAGGCCAAAAACAACAAATGGGTAAAAGCCTTGCTGGAAATAGAAGAAATAAAAAAAACAAAATCACTTCCGAAGACAGAAGAAAACAACCCAGCTATTTCCACAGAAAATAAAATTTCCACTTCCAAAAAACCATTCAACGCACCCAAATACAAACAGGATGCGGAGTCATTTCTGGTGGAGGATGCCGGCCTGGTATTGCTTTGGCCTTTCATGGCTCAGCTGTTCACCCATTTGCAATGGTTTGATGAAGAAAAGGGGGAATTTACCGATGAATTTTCGCAAAATAAAGCCTGCGTATTTTTACATTATTTAGTGTATTCTCAATTACCCGAAACTGAAAATGCCCTGGTATTACCAAAAATTATTTGTGGTATAGATATCGATGCTCCGGTAAACCTTGATTTCAATTTTCAAGCCTTAGAAATCGAAACCGGAAACGAATTATTAACCGCCGCAGCCAAGCACTGGACCGCACTCCGAACCGAATCGGGTGATGCATTGCGCAGCGAATTTTTTATGCGAAAAGGAATCCTGAAATTTACCGACCCCAACTGGAGTTTAACCATAGAACGCAAAAGTATTGACATCCTTATCGACCGGCTCCCCTGGAGCATATCCACCATTAAATTGCCATGGAACTCGTACATTCTAAACACAACCTGGTAAAAGAAAATTTGCTTTCCACAAATGCAGATGACATTTCCAATGAATTGGATTGGTTTGAATCTGTATTGCAAATGCGTTCGGCAATCAATGCAGGAAGCGCTTCACCCAAAGCCGATATTTTTTCTCTTACCCCACCTGATTTAGCCAAAAGCAAATCCTCTTTTGCCAAATTTATTAAAGAAAATGCGCTTCAATTCGAAGACCGTTTTCTTTTATTTATGGCCATGGTACCACAAATAAAACCAGAGTGTTTGGATATATTTTTGGTTCAAAACCAGCGCACCGGACAGATATACACCGAATTTGGCGGACGCCGTGGTAAAATTTTCAACGGTTTTTTGCCCACTGCCGAAACTTTTTTATTTGTTTTAGCGGGTGGAGATTTACAAAAACGTTTTAAATTATTGCAGATTTTTGATGCGCGCCATCCGCTTTTTTCATTGAATGTGTTGGATGCCGATGTGCCCGAACCAGGCGACCCTATTACCAGTTTACCGCTTCAAATCAATAAAACCTGGTTTGAATTATTTACCACTGGCGAAGAATCTACCCCAAGGTTTAACAATGAATTTCCTGCACAGAAATTAACTACAGAATTACAATGGGAGGATTTGATTTTACCTTCACAAACCAGTGAGCAATTAAATCAAATTGAAATTTGGTTGCAACACCATACCATTTTAATGGATGAATGGGGCATGCGTGGCCGTTTAAAACCCGGATTCAGGGCCCTTTTTCATGGCCTGCCCGGTACCGGAAAGTCATTGGCGGCCACACTATTGGGCAACCGTTTTGGCAAATCGGTTTACCGCATAGATTTGTCCAAAGTGGTATCGAAATACATTGGTGAAACCGAAAAAAATCTGGCAAAAGTTTTTGACCGTGCCGAAAATCGGGGCTGGATTTTATTTTTTGATGAAGCCGATGCCCTGTTTGGAAAACGCACCCAGGTTTCGAGTTCCAATGATAAATATGCCAACCAGGAAACCTCATTTCTTTTGCAACGAGTAGAGGATTATAATGGCCTTGTAATTCTCGCATCCAATTTTAAGCACAATATGGACGATGCCTTTATCAGGCGCTTCCAAAGCGTAGTGGATTTTACATTGCCCGGACCTGCAGAACGACTTCAAATTTGGCAAAAAGGGTTTTCCGAAAAAGCCCGTTTTGAAGACAAAATGGATTTAAAAGATTTGGCCTATAAACACGAAATCAGCGGGGGCGTAATTATGAATGTAATTCAGTACAGTTCTTTGCAAGCCCTTAAACGGGGTGATGGCATTATCCGCAACCGCGATATTATCAGCGGAATTAAATTCGAATTGCGTAAAAGTGGCAGGACTTTGTGAATAAAACAATGAGGAAAAAATAAAAACGATTGATTTAATTTGATAAAAGTGAATTAATAAAAATAGGCCAGGTCATTTGACACCCGTAAAAACAAATAAAGCCGATACCAAATCTCAATCCTTGAGAATACAGCCCAAATTAACGGTTGGGGCTATCAATTCGCCCGAGGAGAAAGAAGCAGATATGGTGGCCGAAAAGGTAATGCGTATGCCTTCTTCGACGGGTATGGGAGGTATGGCAGGCAATCCCAATCAATCTGAAAAAATGAAGGTGGGTGAATCGGTCGGTACCGGTGCAACACAGCGACTGGCCAGAAAGGTTCACAAACCCAAAATTGAACGGAAATGCGCGAGTTGTGGGGGTGATCAGGAAAAAAGACCCCAGATTCAGCGAAAAAGCCAGGATATCAAAATTCAAAAACAATGTGCCCGTTGCGCACAAGAAGAGAAAAAAATACAGCGCATATCTACAAAGAGCCCGCCCGAAGGGGGAGAGAAAAAGGATTCTAACCATCCAAAAAGTACCCAGTCTCCGGAGTCAAATTCCGGCAGTGGAAATGTTTTGACCCACAACATACATCGCAAATGCAATGCTTGTAATGCGGGTTCTGATAATGCAATTAACCAGGAACAACCTGAAACACCTGCCATACTGGTGCAGCGAGCTGCGCATGCAGGTGCAGGAGAAAGTGTGGCTGCGCACGACATCAGCAGTAAAATTGAAAATACCAATGGCAGTGGTATGTCTCTGCCTGCCGAAGTCCACCAGGATTTAGGTGAAAAAATTGGTGCCGACTTCTCCAATGTAAAAATTCATGCGGGAAGTGAGGCGGCTCAACTCAGTAATCAACTTGGTGCCCGTGCCTTTACTACGGGAAATAATATATATTTTAATTCTGGCGAGTATAATCCTGGAACCCCGAGCGGCAAACGGTTGTTGGCCCATGAACTAACCCATGTTGTGCAGCAAGGTGCGGCAGGCACTTCGGTACAACGCAAAACCGACGAAACCCTAGTTCAACGGAATGTTTTTTCCAATGCGGCTTCTGCGGTTTGGGATTATACCGGAGGTGCCTTAATCAATGCAGGCGAATCGGCTGTGGAAAGTGGTGTGGAACTGGCTGGTGATGCGGCCGAATGGGCGGGGGATCAGCTCGAATCTGTAGTAAATTCCTTGGCCCCCGGGCTGCTCGACTTTTTGCGGGGGGACATCATCGAAAATGTAAAACAAAAAATAATTACCGGTGTGGATGCAATTACCGGTGGACTATTTAGCGCCATTGAAACCCAAGGATTTGTTGCCGTTATAAGCGATTTGCTAAGTGCCGGCTTTAGCACCGCTACTACTGCCATGGCCGATAATTGTGCTGCCATTGCCAATGCAGCTCGCAAACTCTGGGATTTTATTAAAACACTAACTGGTCCTGCATTGGATAGGTTCAAGGCTTTCCTCAGCGATATCGGTAATTTCCTTTCAGGCATTTGGAATGATTATACTTTACCCGCCTGGGATGCAATTAAGAAATTTGCCGGTGAAGCCTGGGATTGGGTTGTAGAAAAAGCCAATTGGCTGTGGGATCTTACTGCACCCATACGCAATACGGCTGAAAGAGCCTGGAACTGGGTAAAAGAAATGTTCGGCATAGCATGGGGCAATGCCACCTCCGCCTTCGACTGGTTAAAAGCCAAAGCCATTGCTGCCTGGAATCGGGTAAATGCCTTAAAACAGCCCTATCTGGGTCCCTTAAAGGTAATTGCTGCCATTCTGGTATTGCTTAGTCCGGCAGGACCCTTTGTTGTTGCCTACGTGGCCCTGCCCCATGTGTGGAATGCCATTAAGTGGGTGGCTGAAAACTTTAATACCCACGTGATTTTAAGGGTTAAACAGTTCTTCCACGATGAAGTGCTGCCCATACTGCAAAGCGGTTTAAGTATGGTTAGTGGTATGATTAATTCAGCCATTTCCTGGCTTAGCAGTATCTGTACCATGTTGGGCAACCAACTTACAAGAATGCTGGGAATGGTGCGGCAAATGCGGCTGTTCCAACTCATTAGCTCGGGAATTACCCGCATTTGCAACGGCATTCAATCTGGAGTGCGATACGTTACCCGCACTGCAAATACCATCCGCACCAAAGTTTCGGCATTTGTTACCAATGTTTGGCGCAAACTGGCTCCCTTCCGCGAATTTCTGAGGCAAATTCTGCTGCTTTCTACCATCGGGCCCTACGCTATTTTCGATGACGGCGTTTGGGGCAGCATTACCTATATCGTAAACCTTGCCGGACGAGTTCCCTGCATTAAAGAAATATCCGAATTGCTGAATTTCCAGGGCTGGATCAGGCATATTGGTAGAATGCGCAGCCAGCTTTTTGAATTATGGCACCTTATTACACACCCCGCACTGATTGAAGAAAGGGCCAGAAACTTCCTTGAACCCTATATGCAGGGGGTTGGCAGTGAATCTGAATCGAGGCTGAGAACCGCACTTGCACAGTTTGGTATTAACAGTGCCCGCCATATTGCTGGTATTTTAAAATATCTCAATCAGTCCATTGCGCACCTGATGGCCAATTGGTGGGATGAGGTGAAGAAAATGGTTTGGTACCTGATATGGCCATTTGGAGAAGGCAGTCCATTGTATGAAGACGGACCGAAACTTTGGAATTTAATTCCGCAAATGTGGAACGACTTATGGGCCGGTAATTTCCGCGGTGTGCGCGACGGTTTGCTGGAATGGTGGCAGGCGGCCAATATGGTGGTTGGTTTATTCGCAGGTTGGGCTGCCATTGGCGGCGCACTTGTGGGTGCCATACTCGGAGCTGTTTTTGGAATGGGTGGAGGTGCAATACCCGGCGCCGGAGCCGGTTTTGAAGTGGGTGTGATGCTGGGTGAAGGGGTGATGGTTTCCATGCTCGCGGCCGAAACCAGTGTTATAGCCGTTTCTATTTACGATTTAATAACGGTGAGTGGGGAAAGCCACCGAGGTCCGCCCCCAACGGCAGAATCTGCCCCCGAAAGGCCCGCTGCCGGACCAGAGAGGGGAGGCGAAGCTGCGTCCTCTGGAATTATGCCACCTTTGCACAGCGGCGACATACGTACCGAAGCAGATATAATTGAATTTGCATACCAGCGCATCGCCAATAGTGCCATTTCGCTGGGTATAATGGGTGCATTATTCCTGCTGGGCGCCATTGGCGGTGAAATTGCCGGAGCACTTTGCAGCGGATTTAAGGCCGTAGGAGAAGCCCTGGCAGAAAGATTCCCGGGCGCCGCAAGGGCAGTAAGTGAATTAGCCGAATCGGCTAGAAGTAGTCCGCTGGGGGATGCCTACCGCCAATTTGGCGAAGGACGTAGAGGCGTAAGAAGTGCCTGGGATGATTTCCGTGGAAGTGGCCCCGAAAACCGAGGCCCACCAGGCGAAAGAACTGGTTCCGGCGAAACAGAAAGACCACCTGTAACCGAGCCAGAAACCACACGTCCGGCCGAAAGACCCACCACTGAAAGAACAGGTCCGGAAGGCGAACGACCCGGTGAAACCCGCCCGGGTGGCGAACGACCAACTGCTCCAGATGGCAATGCAGTTATGGATGAAGTACGATGCCCCAACGGACACCGGGCTTCTATTACTGAAGACGGTCGTATTATTGTTTGCGCATCGCCTTGCGAACCCATTCGCACCAAATACAACGCTGAACTGGAGGCAAATCCTGCATTTGAACGTTCCATCCAATCACTTGAATCCAGATTCGATGAACTTTCAAACCGAAGGGCCAGCATGGACCCCGCAGAATATAGCCGCCAGCTGCAGGCCCTGGAAGCCGAGCTGAGAGGTATGGAAGGCACACTTTCCGACCTGAAATCTATGCGTGAAACTACTGCCATAGACCCCGCTGCAGTAAGAGAACCACCCGCACCGGGTGAGCCGGGTTCTCCCGAACATCGTGCTGAAAGGTGGAGAGACTACGTAAAACGCACAAACAAAGCCGACCGCTGGGAAAGAAGTCGTTGGGACCGGCAATATGATGTTAACATGGAGCAGGCCCGAAGAGGGAATGCAGCAGCCGATGCCTATTGGAGAGACGAAGTGGGCTGGGGACGTAGAGAAGTTTACCCCAAAGAAGATCCTACCCGTCGCCTTGATATAGCCGACCCAACCTCAGTTCCGCCACGCGCCATTGAATATAAAACCGGATATACCACTGCCAGCGTGGATATTATGTCGGAAGTGACACGAGATGCCAGCTTGGTACGTCAGGGATGGGATATCACCTGGGTTTTCCAGGGAGATGCAAGCGAGCCACTGCTGGCAGCTTTGCGACGCAGACAAATTGGGTACCGGTTTAATCCTCCTTCGAGTGGTCCAAGCTGGACCCCGGCGCGCAGTCGTGGAGTACCCGTTCGGCCCAAATTAATGGTGGGCGATGTGAATTCACCTGCCGAAAGAGAAGCAGATGCTGTGGCCGAATCTGTAGCCCGCATGCCAGCTTCAAAAGACCGAAACCCAGTCCTTAATAAAGCTGCACGCAATCAACCTGTGAGTCTCAAACAGGGCTCCGGGCCTCCTCAAGTAAACCGCAAATGCGCCGAATGTGCAGCAGCAGAGAAAAGTGGTGATACCCATCATCCCTGCAGCGATTGTGGATGCAAAGGACCCGACCCCCAAAGCCGTGAAAATTTGCAAAAACCCGATGTTCCGGCTACCAAGATAAACCGCAGTCCCAACACCCAACAAGGCGACATTGCAGCCTCGGAGGAAGTGAGTCATAAAATTAACAACAGCCAAAAAGGTGGTTCAAATTTACCAAGTCCGATTGCAGCAGATTTCGGAGAAAAAATCGGAGCCGATTTTTCAAATGTGCGCATCCATACCGATAGCAATGCAGCCGATTTAAATAAGCAATTGGGTGCCCGTGCATTTGCCACAGGAAATAATATTTATTTCAACCAGGGAGAATATAATCCCAACTCGGGAGAAGGTAAAAAACTGCTGGCCCACGAACTTACCCATGTGGTGCAAAATGGAAATGTGAAAGAAAATGTGCAACGGCAAAGCACCGATACCACGCCAACTGGCAGTCCGGTGGAAACTTTTGCGGAGCGATTAATTGCAAACCCGGGTGAAATATGCGGACAATTAAATCCCCCCTCTACCGACCACAATAATTGCACAGCAGTAGCGGCTGCGGTAGATAGTTATCTGCATATCGGACGATTGGCAGCCGCGGCCACCGGAGACGGATTAACGGAATACCATTTTTCAGGTACCCTGGGGTCTGTGGTAACTATAGGCAGTGTAATTCGTTCAGTGCCTAATTCGGGCGATGTGCGTGTAATTATGGGAATGCGCACACCCGAAGATATTGCAGCCTATGCAGCATCACACAACGGACATACACTTACAAACGAGCATTGGTTTGTAGCTGTAAATTTGAGGAGAACCGTTTATTTTATCGACTGCGGAAGCCATAGAATTGCAACATCCGATCACGCACATTATGCCGATTTCCAAAGACTTTCTTCATTCAGAATTTTATCCGGCTCTTCGGCTGTAACACCTGTGGATCCGCTGGCTGGACCTGATTTTGCCATTCCCGGAATAGACCGAAAACCCTTGCCCGGAAAATCAGAAAATCCATTTAAAAAAGACAATGAAACTGTACCACAAAATGTAATTAAACAACCTGCTGCAACTGAACAAATTCAGCGGGCACCTGAACCCGAAACTGCACCACAAGCCAACCCAGTTGCCAAAGATTTTATACCTACCTGTACCCGAAAAATTGATATCAGTGGCTTGTATTTATTCCCGGCTTCACAAGCTACATTCCAGCCTGGTTCAAAACAAGTACAACTCATACGAATTTTACTGAATAATATTTTGGGCGATCAATATTCCGAAGATTTGGTTGAGCCTATGAGTGCCATTATACTGAATAAATCATTTGTAAAAAGCGGTCAATTTGCAGAAAATGATGACTCTTATGAAGGCGAAAAAATCGATAATATTTTCATCGCCATTGAACCCCTGGATGCTATTTATAAAGAGCTCGAAAAAAGAAATATTAAAGCCAATTTTACTCCGCAGGAATTCGACCAGTTGTACGAAGCCTTTATGGCAAAAGAGCTGTGGTACGACTTTATGCGCATGGCCAAACTCGAAGATTTTACACTTCCTTTCTGGTTAAATAAAAATATTTTCGACTCCATAGTGGCTTTAAAACCCGAAATTCTGGGTGCCTATATTCCAGCCTATCAGCAGTATTTACAAGACGCTACTGAAGAAAATAAAGCCGCATATATGGAAATGGTTCAAATGCTGTTTTATTCTATTCTGGAAATACTAATGGCCATGGAAGCCATACGTGCCGATGTATCGCTAAACAGCCTCGAATCTACCCAAAAAGCCTACCAGAGTATGTGGTATCTGCCGCCGGGCGATGACGCCACAAAAGAACCATTGGGTGTTTATTATACCAAAGTATTTATATCCTTTATTAAATACGCATCAAAATATCCCGAAGATTTTAAAAATGCAGAAACCACTCCCGAATCCAGGGTAAAATTACTATCCGGATTTCAACAATCGGAAGACTTTAAAACCACCAATCCGGTGTATTTGCCCCCATTCCCGGCATTTATGGTAATGGCGGGTATGACAAATGGTTTTGAAACCATAAAATCAGCATCGGGTTTATTCAGAATGGTGGTGAATTCCGATTCAATGTTTGGGGCCGGAATTCATGGTGTTACTGTTGCCATGAAACGCGATATGTTGTACAACTGGCGCGTATATCCAATGCCCGCTTCGCTGAAAGCAATTACAAAAGCAAATGGAAATGATTATAATAAAACAATCAAAGAAACCGATACATTTGTTAAAAATTCTGCGGCCAATTTAGGTACTCCCGTTAAAACAGTTTCTACCGGTCAAACTGCCGAATGGGATTTGGGAATGGGTGGTTTTGATTTGGGTAATTATATTGTTACCAGTACCGTTCAGCCAGTATATGAATCCGACCTGAATTGGATGCAGGAACCCAGTATTGCAGGCCATCCTTTCTCGCTGGTAACTCCCGAATTTATTGCCGATAAATATGTAAATCAGGAAGAAAATTCTTTAACCGATTTAGAGGAACAAAAGAAAACTGCCACCGGTAAAGACCTTGAAGCAATTAACCAACAAATAACCGATTTAAAAGAACGGCAATCCCTTAAATATTCCGACGTTGCAAGCCGCGATATTGCCGATACAAATAAACTATTACAACAGGCATTACAACTCAAAGATTATTTACAAAATGATATAAAAGATGAACCCGTAAAACCCGGGGAAAAATCCATCAATCCGTTTGATGTGCGATTATACCAGCATAGTGTTGATTTATACAAATTGTTCTTAATGATAAGTGAAAACTACAACCTGCATATTATGACCAAAGTGCAGGCTGTAGAGAAATTTATTGAAGTTATACAAGGCCAATTAGAAGAACTGAATCGACTGCACGCCCGCACAATAGATGCCGAAAGCCGATTCTTGCCCGGATATGAACCCTCGCGCATTATTGCCGGGCTGGTGAATGAAGATGATGGCAATATGATTCCGCTTTTACTTGAAGTAGGATTGCACCCCGATTCGAATCCGGAAATGGGATATTATAAAATGAAAATTGTGGATGTTTCGGTCGATTCGCCTAAAAAAGATTCAATGGTGTATGTGGGTGAATCTTATTTTGTAAAATCGGCAGTTAAAGGAAATCCGGAAGAAACATTTGCCTATGAAATGCTTGCAAACCCTGCAAATTCTGTGGCTGAAGCCGAAACCGCCGGCATTAAAAGTGCCATGACCAAATTTGGCGAGGACAACCCCTACGCCCTGGGTTTAATTAAATACAAAGCACCAAAATATGGAATTACCGATACCGTAAAATCAATTACAACTAATTTCGAATATTTTGAAAGAATTGTCGCTGTACTGGGTATCATAGTATTAATAGCCGGTGTTGTAGCCAGCATGGGAACCCTTACCCCGGCGGCCGCTGCCGTTGTTACGGGCTTGGGAATTGCGGTAGGGGTTGCAGGGGCAGTTTTAGCCGGAATTAATATTGCCGATCGGGTAGAAAAAGGCACATTTGAATGGGATTTTCAAACCGCTATGGATATTATTTCTATAGTGGGAGCTGTGGCTATGGTAGCCGGTACTGTGCGTTCAATTTCCATTGCACTCTCTGGTGCCAGTAAGGTTACCAAAATGATGCAAATGCAGCGACTGGAAAAAATTATGTTTATTTATGATGTTGCAGATTTTACTACGAATTCGATTTTAATTGCAGGAAAATATTATGAAGATGTAAGGGCCATTAAAGCATTAAAATTGCCAAAAGACAAAGAGGATGAATTAATAGCCTCAGCCACGTATGAAGCGCTGCAACAAGGCGCTATGATGTCGGTAGCCATGCACGGAATAGGCAAACAAGGTTTTGAATTTTATAAAGCCAAAGTAGAAAATACCAATTATAAATCCTGGATGGATAAAGGCTGGATTGAACATGGTGAGGATGGTGTATATAAAGTTTCACCCAATGCCCCGCCATTTATTCATGATGCCCTGGCCCGCAAAGGATTGCCCGGAGCAGATAAAGCCATCGACGAATCTACCTTAGAGGGATTATATGGCAGTGTGGCCAGCACAAAAAGCAAAGACAATGACAGTACACTTTCATACACAAACGGCGACAGGGTAATGGTTTGTGCAGCCAATTGCGAACCTATGCACACCAAATATGCCGATACTTTAACCAAACATCCAGAGCTTGAAACCCGATTAAATGAGGTTGAAAAACAGTTAAAATTTGCTACTGAAAATAACAATGCAGAAATGAAAGAAGAAGCATTAGCTTCTTTGCAACAATTAGAAAGTGAAATTAAAATTACCCAGGAAAAAAATACACCTAAAAAACCAGAAACTGCCGAGCCCACAGCTCCGGTAAAAGATGTTGGGGATGCCCCCGAAAATATTCCAGAAAAAGCAAATGACAATGCTCCGGCACCTGACAAAACTACTGCAAATGATCCGGTGCCTGACACAAAATCACCCGCTAAACCAGATGAAAATACCAGTGTACCCAAAATAAATAATCCAGATAAAAAACCAGCCGAACCGGTTGCCAAACAGGGTGAAATTGTTTTAGAATCAGTAACCCCCACCACGGCCACCGGCGAGGTGCATGAACATAAAGTGCTCAGTGATGGTACCATAATTCGCTGCAGTGATAAATGCAGCAAACTGGTAGACAATGCAAGCGAAAGAAGTGGAGAAATTTCCCGGTTTTTTGGTAAAGAACACGAAACATCGCAAAAGGCCAAGGAGCTGGTTAAAAAGGCGAAAAAGCTGAAAAAAGAAGCTGAAAAAATTGTGAAGCTTAAAGATGCCGCTGAAAAAACAAAACGAAAAGATGCGCTTGAAATTGAACTCAAAAATTTAGAATTGGAATTATCAGTACTGGAAAAAGCGCATATCGATGAAGTAAAAGCAAGGAGCAAACAATTTATGGATGAGATTGAAGCCGACCTGCTTAAATACCCCGAACATGCCGCCACATTTGATGAAAGATTGAAAAATCGCAAAACACGTGAACAGGAAATTGAGAAAAAATTATCCAGTAAAAAAGATAAAACCAGGGAAGAGGGTTTTGAAGAATTAAAACATGAATTAGACCTGCGCAAAGCCCTTAAAAAGGACATTAATAAACATGTTGAAAATATGAAAAAACCCGATGTTAGCGGCAATTATACTTACGGAGAATATACAGATTCAAAGGGCAATAATGTTAAATATGCCGCGGGCGAACTGGGTGTACCTGGTGAAGTAAGAAAACACCGCAATCAAAGCGAGCAAAGCAAGGTGAGCACTGGCAGTGGCGATGATGCCGGACACCTGATTGCCAATCAGTTTGGTGCTGCCGGCGATGCCAAAAATCTGGGCAAACAAAACTGGCGTGCCAATGAATTTGGTACATGGCGAAAATTGGAAAAAAGTTGGGCCGATAAATTACAAGACGGAATTAAAATTAATGTAGTAGTTACAGAACATACCCACCCCGGAAGTGACCGTCCCTATAAACGGGAAGTAAGGTGGACCGAAACCGATGCATCAGGTAATACCACCCATCACGAATTTACCTTTGGAAATTTCTCAACACCAGAAGGCCGAGCCGCAACTAAAGAACCCGCAACCGCTAATTTGCCTGCAGGCGGTGCTACCATTCATGATATTAATGACCAACGTGCAAAACAAGGTTTACCCTTAATAAAAGACATTGATGAAGTGGAAAGCCCCACACCTGTTATCAATATAACCGGACCAGCAGCTAATGACAATATGCCGGTAGCGCCTGATGGCATGAATTCTTTGGGAGAAATACTAGATATTACTGGGCCAGCAGCCAATGACAATCAACAATTTGAACCTGATAAAACAGATAAATAATGATTTAAAATCTTTTAATATTTCTAAGCGTTTGATTTAAATTAATTGCTCCTGGCTATTTGATTTTTTCAAAATAAATTGCATATTGCATCCACTATGGACATTACAGAATACTATACCCTGGTAGAAAACAGCATTAAAGGCCTGGGTGTAGACCCCAATGCCTGCAAGGGCGAAAAAGCCGGCCAATACAACCTTAAAAAAGGCGGTGCTTCTGTGTGGATTGATGTATTCGATTCACAAATCAACAACCGTCCCTATTTTCAGGTAATGAGCCCCCTGCTCCAAATTCCTTCCTCTAACCAGGAAGCTTTTTTTCAGGATTTACTTGAAATTAATTACGAATTATACAGCGTAGCTATGGTAAAATTCAAGGACTGGATTTACGTTAAATTTATCCGCGAATGCGAAGGCCTCAGCCAGCCCGAAGTAGATACTGCCATCGATCGCATTGGCTTTTACAGCGATGATTTTTACAAAAAATTATCTTTCAAATACAAAAACGACCTGGCGGCACCCGGTGCAAACTCCGACCGCTAAAAAAAATCCCCAAAATCCTGTTTTCTAAAAAATTGATTTCATATTAATTGACTATTCCCAGCCAGTTCTTTGGCAAAATTTTCTTAATCCTATGTTTTAATCATTTGTTTAATTCGTTTGTTTAACTTTATCTTTGCTCCGTGGAATTTGAAAATAACCCTGTTTCAACTGAGGAGAAAATTATGCAATCGGCGCGCAAACTATTTACCCAAAAGGGTTATGCAGCTACCAAAACCCGCGAAATTGCCCAGGATGCCGGCATCAATCTGGCCCTGCTCAACTATTATTTCCGCAGCAAGGAAAAGTTATTTCAGCTGGTAATGGCAGAAAAATTGGGGCAGTTTATGGAAATTATTGGTCAGATTGTTAATAACCAGGACAGTAGCTTACATCAAAAACTCAATGCCATGGCCACCAATTATATCACACTATTAAGCAAAGAGCCCGATTTGCCTTTGTTTGTAATTAACACCATTCATGGCAACCCCGATCAGTTTTTTAAAGTATTAGACAAACGCATCGGAATTCAACAATCTGTGCTCATGCAGCAACTGAAATCCGAAATTCCCCATCATACCCATCCATTGCACATTTTGTTAAATCTGCTGTCAATGATTCTGTTCCCATTTTTATCCAAACCCCTGGTGATGAAAATTGGAAAACTGAAAAATGCAGAATTTGAAAAATTAATGGAAGAAAGAAAAAAATTAATCCCTAAATGGATTCAACTATCATTAGCATAATGCCATGAAATTGTATTTAAAACAAACAGTATGGGCCTGCGGTTTTTTACTGCTAAACAGCACCCCTTTGCAGGCACAAAGCGATGCGCGCAACCTTAGCCTGGTAGAATGTTACCAGCTGGCTCGCAAACATTTTCCACTTATTCGAAATAAGGATTTAATTAGCCAAAGTGCCGCCTATAATCTGGAAAATGCATCAAAAGGTTATCTGCCTCAACTCAGTGCTGGTGGGCAGGCCAGCTATCAAAGCGCAGTTACTCAAATCCCGATAAAACTACCCAATGTAAATATACAAACTCTGAGTAAAGACCAATACAAAATTTACGCCGAGGTATATCAACCCATTTCTGAAACTACCGTAATTTCCACCCAAAAGCAACTCATACAATTAAACGCCGAGGTTGAGCTGGCCAAAACAGATATCGACATTTACAAAATTTACGAACGCATACAGCAATTGTATTTCGGAGTACTGTTAATCGAAGCCCAACAGGCCCAAATAAAATTGGTGCAAAATGATTTGCATAGTGCAGCAGAAAAAATAAAAACCGCCATTCAATTTGGTACTGCTTTAAAAAGCAACGCCGATGTACTGGAGGCAGAAATATTGAAAACCGAACAAAAAGAAATCGAGCTGAAATCCAGTCGCAAAGCCTATATCGAAATGCTGGCCTATTTTATCAATGAACCCCTTAGCGAGGGAGTAACATTACAAAAACCCATTGCCCTGAACATATCTAATACTCAAAAAACCGATAGTTTCAGCCTTCGACCTGAATTAAATTTATTCCATTCCCAATACAAAATTTTGAATTTACAGAACCGTTATTTATCGGTAAAAAATCTGCCCCGCTTGGGATTTTTTGCCCAAGGTGGATATGGCCGGCCGGCGCTGAATATGCTCAATAACAATTTTGATTTCTATTACATAGGCGGTTTGCGTTTCAGCTGGAATTTTTCTGGATTATATACCCTGCATACAGATAGAAAAATACTGCAAGTTCAACACCAAATGATTGATGTACAGAAAGAATTGTTTATTTTTAATACCGGACTTCAGGCCAGGCAACAAAGCACTGAACTGGACCGCTGGCAACAATTAGTTGAAAAAGACAATGCCATTGTATCATTGCGCGAGTCGGTAAAAAATATTACCAAAACCCAACTCGAAAACGGAACCGCATCGGTATATGATTTTACACGCGATTTAAATGCCGAAGACCAGGCACGTCAAAGCAAATCTATGCACGAAATTCAATGGCTAATGGCACAATATACATTCAGAAATACTACCGGTTTTAACCTAAATACAGCAGAATAATGAAACACATCAATATCGCATTTTCAGCAGGCTTGCTTTTGATTGCAGGCTGCGGAAAAAACAATTTGAAACCCGATGCAAGCGGAAATTTTGAAGCCGATGAAATACTCATTTCAGCCGAAACCAGCGGCAGTCTTAAGCAATGGAATCTTGAAGAAGGAATGAGTATACAGGCTGGCAAACTGGTTGGGTCTATTGATAGTTTGCAGCTGCAATTAAAAAAGCAACAACTCACCGCACAAATCGGAGCAGTTCTGAGCCGTAAACCCGATATCCAATCGCAACTTGCAGTGTTGCAGGAACAGTGGGATATAGCCAAAAAGGAACAAAAACGAATTTCAAATCTGGTAAATGCGGGTGCAGCAACCACCAAACAGCTAGACGATATTAACGCGCAAATGGAATTAATATCGCGGCAGATAAATGCACAAAAAATAGCATTAAATACTACCAGTAATGGACTCACAGAAGAAACCAATCCCATTCAGTTTCAGATTGCCCAACTAAACGACCAGCTGCATAAATGCAGCATTATTAACCCCATAACGGGCACCGTTTTGGCCAATTATGTACACACTTTTGAACTGGTAAATGCAGGCAAACCCTTGTATAAAATTGCAGATTTATCCACCCTTATTTTACGCGGCTACATTACCGGAAATCAGTTGGGCAAAATTCAATTGGGCAAAACGGTAAAAGTGCAGGTGGATGATGGAAAAGGGGGCATGAAAAATTACGATGGCAAAGTAGAATGGGTGAGTGATAAAGCCGAGTTTACACCCAAAACCATTCAAACCCAGGACGAAAGAGCCAACCTGGTTTACGCCATTAAAATTCGCGTAAAAAATGATGGTTTCTTAAAAATAGGCATGTACGGCGAAATTGTATTTTAAATGGGCAGCATTCACATCGAAAATATTACAAAAACTTACCGCAAAGGCGAAGTTAAAGCCCTCGATGAAATTTCATTTGATGTGAATGCAGGTGAATTATTTGGGCTGATTGGCCCCGACGGCGCCGGAAAAACCAGCCTTTTTCGCATTCTTACCACTTTGCTGCTTCCCGACTCAGGCAGCGCCACCGTAAACGGTTTTAACGTGTTGGACAATATACATGCCATCCGAAAATGTGTGGGTTATATGCCGGGTAAATTTTCGTTGTACCAGGATTTAACGGTAGAGGAAAATCTGCGTTTTTTTGCCACGCTTTTTGGTACCACCATTGCAGAAAATTACCATTTAATTAAAGATATTTATGTGCAGATCGAACCATTTAAAAATCGCCGGGCCGGTAAATTATCTGGTGGAATGAAACAAAAGCTGGCACTGTGCTGTGCATTGATTCACAAACCTGCCATCCTGTTTCTTGATGAACCTACCACCGGGGTGGACGTGGTATCGCGCCGCGAATTTTGGGACATGCTCAAAAATTTACGCCAGCAAGGCATTACCATTTTAGTTTCCACCCCTTATATGGACGAAGCTACCCGATGCGACCGCACAGCGCTTATCCAATCCGGTAAAATTATGACCTTGGATACACCCCAAAATATTATTACCCAATTTCCGTTTCGCATGCACAAAATTACCGGCCAACACATGTTTTCCCTTTTGCAGGATTTGCAAAAATTTGGCAATGCGGCCTATTGTTACGCATTTGGAGATAGCATTCATTTTGCGTTTAAAAACGAAAATGGCGATAGTGTAAATCATATGCACCAATACCTACAATCCAAAGGCCATTCGGAGTTTGAGAGCCAGATTTCTTCACCCGGAATTGAAGATTGTTTTATTCAACTTATGCATCCCTGAATGGAAAACGAAATTATCATTCACACCCAGAATCTTACCAAATCTTTTGGTGATTTTGTAGCTGCCGACCGACTCACTTTTGATGTGTATAAGGGTGAGATTTTTGGGTTCTTAGGTGCCAATGGTGCAGGAAAAACCACTGCCATGCGCATGCTTTGCGGATTGTCTGAACCTACCTCGGGCGAGGCTACCATAGCCGGGTACAACCTGTTTACCCATAGGCAGGACATCAGAAAAAACATTGGTTATATGAGCCAGAAATTCTCCTTGTATGAAGATTTAACTATACAAGAAAATATTCAATTTTATGGCGGTATTTATGGTTTAAATAAAACCGAACTGAAAGAAAAAGGAGAACGCATTATACACAAACTGAGTTTGCAAAAAGAAATGAAACAATTGGTAGCAGCCCTGCCTTTGGGATGGAAACAAAAACTGGCATTTTCAGTGGCTATTATACACCAGCCCAAAATTGTTTTTTTAGACGAGCCCACTGGCGGGGTAGACCCTGTAACCCGGCGCCAGTTTTGGGATATGATTGCCGATGCAGCCGCTTCAGGAATTACCATTTTTGTAACCACCCATTACATGGATGAGGCTGAATATTGCAACCGCATTTCCATGATGGTGGATGGTGTAATTAAGGCCCTGGATACACCTGCCAATCTCAAAAAAACTTACCAGGCTGCCGATATGGATACAGTGTTTTACGAACTGGCCCGGGGAGCCAAACGCAGCGAATGAAACAATTTATAGTATTTATACGCAAAGAATTTTTACATGTTTTCAGGGATCGCAAAACCTTGCTCATGCTATTTGGTTTACCCATAGTGCAAATACTGCTATTTGGCTTTGCTTTATCCAATGAAATCAAAAATACCCAGATTGCCATTTTAGACCACGCCAAAGATGCAACTTCAATACAGATTACCCAAAAAATAAATGCCAGCCAGTATTTCGACAATGTAAAAACCTTGCATAGTGAATCTGAAATTACCAATGCATTTAAACAAGGTAAAATAAAAATGGTAGTGGTATTTCCACCTGGTTTTGGCAATGATCTGGGACATTTTAACCGTTCATCCATACAGCTGATTGCCGATGCCTCCGACCCCAATACGGCCTCAAGTATTACCAATTATATGAGTATGATTTTGGCCGACCAGCAAATGGCCTGGGCGCGCGAGAAAAAAATACCCATGCGTATAAATACCGAAATCCATATGCTGTATAATCCGCAGTTGAAAGGGGCTCCCAATTTTGTACCCGGAGTAATGGCATTGGTTTTAATGTTGGTTTGTGTAATGATGACCTCCGTATCTATTGCCCGCGAAAAGGAATTGGGCACCATGGAAATATTGTTGGTTTCGCCTTTTAATCCCATCTATGTAATTATTTCAAAAGCTATTCCTTACCTGGTTTTAAGTATTATTAATCTGGCTGTCATCCTTATTCTATCTGTAAACCTGCTAGATTTACCGGTAAACGGGAGTCTGGCATTGCTGGTGGGTGTAAGTATTATGTTTATTATTACCGCACTCAGTTTGGGTATTTTAATATCGGTAGCTTCGGCTTCGCAGCAAAGTGCCATGTTACTTTCATTGCTGGGTATGATGCTTCCAACTATGCTGTTTACCGGTTTTATGTTTCCAATAGAAAATATGCCTTTGCCTTTGCAAATTATTTCAAATATTATCCCTGCCAAATGGTACTACATTATCGTAAAATCGGTGATGATTAAAGGGCTGGGGTTTTCGGCAATCTGGAAAGAAACCCTTATCCTGTTTGGCATGACACTGTTTTTATTGGTATTAAGTCTTAAAAAGTTTAAGGTACGTTTGGCATGAAAATGATTCGATTATTATTAAAAAAAGAATTCAAACAAATATTCAGAAATAAGGGTATTTTACCCATTATTTTTATCATACCTATTGTGCAGTTGCTTATTCTGCCGCTAGCTGCAGACTATGAGGTAAAAAATATTTCCATCGCCGTAGTTGATCATGATCATTCGCCATGGTCGCGCAAATTAATAAATAAAATTACTGCAAGTGGATATTTTAAGTTGGTATATTACAATACTGCTTACCCCGATGCTTTAAAATTAATTGAGCAGGATAAAGCGGATATTATTATGGAAATACCGCCTGGTTTTGAACAAAATCTGGTGCGTGAAAATAGGGGTAATTTGTTGCTGGTTGTAAACGCAATTAATGGTGTAAAAGCCGGACTGGGTGGCTCATACCTCGGCAATATTATTGCTTCATTCAACAATGAAATCCGTTTGCAATGGATCAATCAAACTGCCATTTCACAGGCTCCGACAATTGAAATTACTTCAGGCAATCGGTTTAATCCCCACTTAAATTACCGCTTTTTTATGGTGCCCGGTATTTTGGCCATATTGGTAACAATGATTGGCGGATACATGACTGCACTGAATATCGTAAAAGAAAAAGAAGTGGGTACAATAGAACAAATTAATGTTACACCCATTAAAAAACACCATTTTATTATAGGCAAATTATTGCCCTTTTGGATTTTGGGAATATTTGTGTTTACCGTAGGTTTGGTAGGTATTGCCCGTTTGGTGTATGGCATAATTCCTGCCGGAAATATTGCCCTTTTATACGGTTTTCTGGCCCTGTATTTGGTTGCAATTTTGGGTTTTGGATTGCTTATTTCAACCTATGCCGAAACCCAGCAGCAAGCCATGTCGGTTGCCTTCTTTTTTGTTATGATATTTTTGCTCATGAGTGGCTTATTTACACCCATAAACAGCATGCCCGACTGGGCCAAATGGATAGCAAAATGCAATCCTGTATCCTATTTTATTGAGGTAGTGCGCTTAATTGTTTTAAAAGGCAGTGGTGCAAGGGATATTGCGCTGCACTTTGGAATGGTAGCGGCATTTGCAGTAGGCTTAAACGGCTGGGCCATTCTCAATTACCGCAAAACCAATTAATTGTGAATGGTAAATTGTAAATTATGAATGCACGGCTTTGCCAGTTTCACCTGTTTTCGAAATTTATCTTCACCGCCCTACATAATCACATTTTTGCACTTCACCAATCGCCCCTGTAACCTCGCGTTGGTCAAACACCTTTAAGCCCAACTGTATAGCAATATGCTGTGGGATGCAAAGGAAATTGGTTCGGGTATCAACTAAAGCCTTTGTATCCAAAGGTAGCATATTTAAATCAGAAGCATTGCTTAATTTAATATTAGCATATATCAATCCCACATAACAAAGTTAACTGCATTACTAAATAAAAAAACCGGCCTAAAACCGGTTTTTTTATTTATTTTTTTTATTATTTAAAACAGAAAATCAAGCAACCAGGATCCTAATACTCCGCGTCCGCTACTCCCTGCACCCTACTCCCTTACCCCTGCTAGGGCGTCCAAGGCTGTCACTACTCCGCGTCCGCTATTCCCTATTCCCTATCCCCCATTCCCTACTTCGCTATTCCCACGCTGCGCTTCTCGCGAATCACGGTAATCTTTACCTGTCCGGGATATTTCATCTCGGTCATAATGCGATTGCTCAATTCAAACGCAAGCAAATCAGCCTGGTCGTCGGTGGTTTTTTCGGCACCCATAATGATGCGCAATTCCCTACCTGCCTGAATGGCAAATGCTTTTTCTACGCCAGGGTAACTCAAGGCCATGTTTTCCATTTCCTTAATCCTTTCCACGTATTGTTCATCACCGCGGCGTGCACCCGGACGTGAGCCTGAAATGGCATCGCAAGCCTGCACAACCGGTGCAATGAGGCAATTCATTTCTATCTCATCGTGGTGGGCACCTACAGCATTAATCACATCGGGGTGTTCTCCGTATTTTTCGCAGAGTTTCATACCCAGCAATGCGTGTGGAGTTTCCTCGTCGGTATCGGGGCATTTTCCTATATCATGCAGCAAACCGGCGCGTTTGGCCAGTTTTACATTCAATCCCATTTCGGCAGCCATGGTAGCGCACAGGCGGGCTACTTCGCGGCTGTGTTTAAGCAGGTTTTGTCCATATGAACTTCTGAAACGCATACGACCCACATAGCGGATCAATTCGGGGTGCAAGCCGGTTATACCCAAATCTACCACCGTCCGTTCGCCCCATTCTACCACTTCTTCATCTATCTGTTTTTTCACCTTTTCTACCACTTCTTCAATGCGGGCAGGGTGAATACGGCCGTCTTTAATCAACCTTTCCAATGATACGCGTGCAATTTCGCGGCGTATGGGGTCGTAACAGCTCAGTACAATGGTTTCGGGGGTATCGTCAATCAAAATCTCTACCCCGGTAGCTGCTTCAAAGGCTTTGATATTGCGACCCTCACGGCCAATGATGCGGCCTTTTACGTCGTCATTCTCTAGCGGGAAAGAGGTAACGGTATTGTCTATGGCCAGCTCGGCAGCGGTGCGTTGTATGGTTTGCAGCACTATGCGTTTGGCATCGCGGGTGGCGCTGAGTTTGGCTTCTTCAATAATGTTTTTGGCCAGGGTTAAGCCCTCGTTATGCGATTTGTGCTTAATGTTTTCAAGCATTTGCTCCTTGGCTTCGGCGGCGGTAAGGCCGGCTACTTTCTCCAGTTGGGTCAATTGCTGTTCGCGCATCTGGTCTACATCGCGCTGCTTCAGTTTCAGGGCTTCCAGTTGCGACTCGTAGGTTTGGCGCTGCCGGTTCAGTTCTTCCTCTTTTTTGTTTACTTCTTTCAGCTTCGAATCCCAGCTCTGCTCTTTTTGCTTGGTGCGGTTTTCGGCATTGTTCAGCTCCTGGTTGCGCTTGTTCACGTTTTGCTCGTGCTCCGAACGCATTTGCATGAATTTTTCTTTGGCTTCCAGAATCCGGTCTTTCTTAATGTTCTCGGCCTGTTGCTTCGCCTCCTCCAATAGTGAGGTGCGTTCCCTATCCAGTTGCTTTTTTCTTAATAATACAAATAGTAAATATCCCAATACCAGTCCTACTGCGGTTCCGGCCAGGATGTAAATTAAATTTTCCATTTCGTCTCTCTTCTTTTTTTAGTTTTTAAGGAGGCGTACAGAAATACAGAATCGAAGGGGAGAGCCGATCGTTAATAGCCTTGCAAAAGGTCTTCAAGCCGGGTAAGCTCTTCCTCCACATGCTCGCTGGTTTGCTGCCCCGATCGGAGGTTTTTTACCAGGTCGCCTGTGAAATCAAGCGCCGCCCATGCCAGGCGATCTATAGTTTCACCGGTATTGAATGTTTTAAAGTCATCCATCCGGCGATTTATCATGCGTGCCGCCAGCCTTACAAACTCTTCATCTTTGCGGGCAACTTTCAGCGGCATCGTCCTGTCCGCCACTACTACCCTGATTGGAATTTTTTCGTCTGGTTGCACTGGTTCCTTATTCGTTCAGTAAATCTATGCACCTGTCTATCTCGCGTATCAGCTCGTTTATCTTGATTTTTACGTCAAAACTGTCCGAACCCGACAGAGATAAATTCTTTGCAAGTTTAATCATTTTATTCCGTTCTGTAAGCTCCCCAATGGTATTTTTTTGCAATTCCATCGTTTTTTCAAGCTCCTCGGTACGGGTTTTCATGAGCTCATTCTCCACCCGCAACTGCCGGTTTTCCTCCAGCAGCCTCTCCACCTTCAGGCGGATTACGGTGAGTCTGTGCTCCAGTCCTTCCATTTTTTTTAGCGTCGTATCAATGCTCCGGTTTCCTTTTCAAATGCAGCAATCAATTGCTCCATGGCCTTATCTGCATCGGCATCGGTAAGCGTACTCTCGGGGTTGCCCAGGTAAAATGCCACAGCTACCGATTTTTTGCCCTCTGGCAAGGGTTTGCCCTCAAATACATCAAACACTTTATTGCCCTGTAAAATTGCAATTTTTTGCGCATTTACCACTTTTTCTATCTGCGAATATGTAACATTTTTATCCAGCACCAGGCTCAAATCGCGGCGCATGTAGGGGAAACGCGGAGGCTCTATTACCTTAAATCCTTCGGGTTTGCCCAGCTGCAGTACCTGTGCCCATTGTACTTCGGCATACCAGAAATCTCCCTCCAAATCGTGGATTTTCAAATCGCGCTTGGATACCTGGGTAATGTTGCAAACCGCCTCGGCATTGCCTGCAAAACCCACGGCTGCCACCAAATTACTCACCTGGCGCTTTACAAAAAAGTAGTCCATATCCTGCTGTTTTTGCTCCCAGCTTTCTTCCGTTTGGGCGCCACCGGCCAATATTCCCAGCATGCGGGTTTCGGCAAATCCGGCACCATCCTTGGCATACACATTGCCAAATTCAAAAAAGCGGATGTTTTCGTTTTTGCGGTTGCGATTGTATGCCGCATTCTGCAACAAGCCGGGCAGCAAAGACCCGCGCATGTACTGCAAATCCGAACTCAGCGGGTTGCTCACCTCTACCAGTTTTGCTACCGCTTCTGGCTGGTAATACTCGGCGCTGCTCAGGCTGTTGTTATTGGCCTCAAAAAAGCCGTTGGCCACCAAAAAATCGCGGCCTTTGTTTTCAATCTGTCTCAGTTTAAAACCCTCAAATACCGGCAGGGTGGCGCGCATTTTGCCCGACATCGGAATCTGGTCGTACCCATATATCCGCATCACTTCTTCGTACAAATCCACGGTTTCATGCACATCGTTTCGCCAGCTGGGTATGGCTACTTCCAGGGTTTGTGCCTGGGCTTGCACCCCAAAACCCAAATCATCCAATATTTCAGCTGCTTTTTCGGCCGCAATTTCATGACCCGCAAAGGCATTTAATCGGTTCAGGTCTAACACCAGTTTTTTGGGTACAAAGGGGCTGGGGTACAGGTCGTTTTTACCCACCACTTTACCCCCTGCAACCTGCATTATCAGGCTGGCCACGCGGGCTGCAGCCAGTTCGCATATCTCTACATCGGTACCACGTTCAAACCTGAAACTGGCATCGGTATTCAATCCATGGGCCCGGGCGGTTTTGCGCACCAATCCGGCATAGAAATGGGCCGATTCTATCAAAATGCGGGTGGTATTTTCGGTCACTGCCGCATCCAATCCGCCCATTACACCGGCAAATGCAATGGGTCCGCTGGCATCGGCAATCACCAGTTCGCCACCCTTGCAGGTTCTTTCAATTTTATCCAGGGTGGTAAATTTTTCACCCGCCACCGCCAGGCGTACGCCAATAGCATTGCCCTGCAGTTTGTCTGCATCAAAGGCGTGTATGGGTTGGCCCAGCTCGTGCAGTGCGTAGTTGGTAGCATCTACCAGTATATTCTTGGGCTCTATGCCTATGGCCCTCAATCGGTTTTGCATCCAATCGGGCGAGGGCAGGGTTTTTACATTTTTAACTTCCAGGCCTATGTACCGCTGGCATATTTCAGGGTTCTCAATGGCCAGGTTCCAGTTTCCTGTAGCTGGCAAAGCCACATCGGGCTGGGGTTTTACTACATGGGTGCCAAAAAGTGCAGCCACATCGCGGGCCACACCCAGGTGCGAGGCGGCATCGCCACGGTTTGCGGTAAGCCCTATTTCCAGTACCTCATCGCTTACCACTTTAAAATATTCGGCAGCGGGTTTGCCCACAGGCGCTTCATGCGGTAGTACCAAAATGCCCTCGTGCGAAGTACCAATGCCCATTTCATCTTCAGCGCATATCATACCCCGGCTTATTTCACCCCTTATTTTGGCTTCACCTATGGTAAAACTGCCTTTGCCGGGCACCGTAACCTCAGTACCCACGGTGGCTACCACCACTTTTTGTCCGGCGGTAACATTGGGGGCCCCGCAAACTATGGGTTGCAATTCGCCCAGCCCAATATCCACTTTGGTAATACTGAGTTTATCTGCATTGGGGTGTTTTTCGCAGGCCATAACATGCCCGATCACAAAGCCCTTCAGCCCGCCCTTTACGGTTTCCCAGGCATCCAGGTGTTCTACTTCCAAACCCGATACACTCAGTCGGTCCGCAATCTCCTGCGCACTTGCGTCCACCTTCACCAGGTCTCTTAGCCAATTTACCGAAATCAACATGAAGCAGCAAAGATAAGTTAGAAGTTAGAAGTTAGAAGTTAGGAGTTGAGACCGCCATATTTTTAACGGGGGGAGAAGAGTTGGAAGCCAGTTTGTAGTTGACAGTTTATAGTGTATAGTGTACAGTTAAGAATGTGACTTATATTGCTGCGGGTTTGGATTAAGCCAGCATATAATTCATGATTGGTTACGAACACATTTATTCTTCATTCCCTTTTCTGTTTCTTCATTAACGGATTTTCTTTCCAACCCTGAGCTGGAGGAGGCATAAGTTCGTAGGGAATTGTATCATAATACCACGTAGGTATCAAAGTCTGAAGGTCATGTTGTACAATGTCATTAAGTCTATCGTCACAAGATTTATAAATTAAATATATTTTATTAGTGTCTATTTTTTCTTCATTAAAAGATATTCTGCCTTTTTTCCAACTTCCATTTAAATAATGGTAGTAATAATACGACTTTAAAGTATTAGCCGTATTGGAATGAACATCTAGCGTGAGTTTTCCAGCAGTATAGTACATACATTTTTTTGAACTTTTGTAGTTTCTATAACCAAAGTAAAAAACCGAAAGTAAAAAAAGTGCCATAAGAATTATGTCTATGTTTTTTCTAATCATTGAAAAGCTAAATCTACTTAGTTTCATATATCCCAATATTCGTCACACTGTGATTCAACAAGATGGTGGATTCTTAACCACTCATTGGTCTTCCACCCAGCCCATCCAATCCCCCACGCCTCCCGCGGTTCGGTCTTTTGCGATGGAAAGCAGCCCGGCGTTCCAACCGCTTTATAATATCCATAATGTTTAATTTCATTCCCATTATTACCTCAAACAACCTTAATTTATCACTTCTAAAGTAGTTGTTTTAACCCTTTTTTCCAACTGTACATTACTTGCTTGCTCCACGACTCGCTTCCCCTTTTTGGGACATCGAAACTTCCTTCAAGTCAAAACCAAAGTCTAAGTTTGGAGTTTTAAAAACGGCACCTACTAATTCATTATTATAAATTTCAACAAATGAATCTTCCGATAATTGGATGAACTCTCCATTAATACTTGGATCTGCAGTGAGTCTTAAAATTCGCTTGTCGGAATCAAAAATAATTCTTGGGTTGATAATTAAACACTCAACCTCATTATCTTCAGATGTAAAAAATAGTTGATTGCTTTTTCCAGACAGCAGATCCATATGTTCAAAGCCTCCAAACTCTACTCTTTTTAAATCAATACGGCCATCAAAGCTTATTAGCTTATAATCATATGCGTGTAATACAAAATCATCAGCTATGTATAAAATATGTTTCCTTTCAATATCATATTTTTCACCATCAAAAATATCATGACAACACTTATTGCACTCAATCCAAACAGAGCTATATAAATAGTCAATAAGAATTTCGTGTCTATTGCCCGTCAGAATGTTTGTTTCCTTGGTATCCAAAAATACTTTCATATCACATTTTTACATAAATCATAGCCCTAAATTAGATTAAATAATAATATGCCCTCCCCATTTGTATACCTCCCACACATCAAATAGCTCACCCCTCCCGCGGTTCGGTCTTGTGCGGTGGAGAGCAGCCCGGCGGAACAACCGCTTTGTATTATTCATATCGTTTAATTTCATTCCAATTTCTAATTTAAACAACCGTAAGTTTATCGCATCGTAAATAGATATTTTAACCCATTTTTACAACTCTTTATTACCTGCTTGTTCCACTGCCAGCTTGCCCTTCTTGTGACAGCGAAACGCCTTTTAAGTCAATACCGAAGTCTAAATTTGGGGTTTTAAATACTACTCCAACTAACTCATTATTATAAATTTCAACAAATGCATCCTCTGTTAATTGGATAAAATCTCGATAAACACTTGAATCTGCAGTGATTCTTAAAATTTGTTTCTCCGAATCCCAAATAATTCTTGGGTTGTTTATATAACAATCATCCTCAAAATCTTCTGATGTGAAAATTAGTTGATTATCCTTGCCGAACAGCAGATCCATATATTCAAAGACTCCAAACTCCACTCTCTTTAAATCAAAACGGCCCTCAAAACTTATTAGCTTAAAGTCAAATCCATTTAATAAAAATTCATCAACTATGTAGAATATACGCTTCCTTCCAAATTCATATTTTCCCCTATCAAAAATATCACAACAAATCTTATTGCACTCAATCCAAACAGAACCATACAGATTGTCAATAAGTATTTCGTGTCTTTTCCCAGTCAGAATGTTTGTTTCTTTGGCATCCATAAATACTTTCATATCACAAATTTACATAAATCATAGCCCTACTTTGAATTAAAGAATAATTGCCTTCCCCATTTGTACAACCCCAAACCCATCAAATACCCCAGCACTCCCGCGGTTCGGTCTTGTGCGGTGGAAAGCAGCCCGGCGGACCAACCGCTTTGTATGATTCATATCCTTTAATTTCATTCCAATTATAACTTTAAACAACCTTGAAATTATCACTTCGAAAATAGCATTTGTCGCGAATATTTCAAAACATAACAGGAAAACGTTGGGGCCCAACCGTAGGGGTCGGTCGCGACCGACCCTTACAGGTTTGGAAAACGGATTTTTTACAAAACACCTGGCCGAGGAGCCGGTTGAGTCGTTTTCTCATTAGAAATCCAAGCGGGTTCAATGTGATTGGCCCACCAAGATTAAGTCCATCACCCAAAGCTAATCTGATAGATTGGAATGCCATGCCCTAATGCAAGTGACCCTCCAATATAGTGAAAAGAAAATTGGGTTGATTCTAATTTTACAGTACACTATTTTTTAAAATGCCAAATCAGACAATTCAGAGTCCCCAAATTTAGATAATAATATTTAAATAATAAATTATTAGAATCTTCATATAAAATATTAAAATATGAATAGTATTTGCCTTTATCTTCAGACAAAGAACTATCTCCATTGATTCCTCCATATTCAATATTAAGTATACTATTTTTTCGAGAATAGGCATATTCCATATAAATATGAAAATCCAATATTTGCTTATTATCGGTATCAAAATAGATTGAGTCTTTGGTAAGCTGAAAGTGGGTAGATTCTATTCCCTGCTGTTTGATTTTCGAAATTACGTCAATAGCTCGTTTAAAATTGTCTCTTTGACCACATGTGGCGTCTGGATAAATATCATACAACGTCCATACATTTTTATTCTGCTTAGTACAGCCAAATAGAAAAATTATCAATATTACATTCAAAATATATTTTTTCATTTATTCCAATCTTGCTCTTATACAAGTAAATGCATAATTCTGCTTTTATAATAGTTAATATAATATTGCGGCAATTTAGGAAGTATGGGTTTAAAATACAAATAGATTTGAATACATTGGTCTGCTCAGCTCAAAGGCCCCACTCAAGGCCGAACCAAGGCAATGAGGGCAATTCATGTACAATTGAAACGCTAACAGTCCACATTAAAACACATTGCAACGCAAAAACACCAAACCAGCAGGGATCGGTCGCGACCAACCTCTACAGGTTTATCTTCACCCCACAATAGCCGCCACACTTAAATCGGTGATCAAAATATTTTTAGCAAGCTTTTCTTTTTCCACGTATTTCAGGGTTTCTTTTTTCTTCTCTTTTTCCAGTTTGCCTTTGTGTAAGGTTAGAATTCCATTGCGTTTGCAATTCTCACAATAGCTCATTTCCACTTTATAAACATCTGCATTTAAATCAATTCCATTGCTGGCAGCTGGCAATTTCTCCCATTTGGGATAGTCGCGCATTTCGGTGCAATCGCCCCTTTGGTTGATTTCTGAAAGGCTGTTTTCGGCAGGTATATCGTGCAAATAAAAATCTTTTTCTTTGTTAAATTGATTGCAATTTTCGCAGTACTCATCGCGCGAAAAAGTGGCGGCAAACAACATGGGCAAACCTATACACAGCAGCATTTCGCCCCCCGCAAATACCCACATTCCCATGCCTGAAACTTCAATTTTAGAGGACGATGTAAATTTGCCTATTCCGAAAGAATAACTGTCTAAATAAAAACTGATTTTTTGAAGCGTATAGGAAATATCAGGTAATTTTTTCCAAAAATGGTAATGGTTTACAATAAACGCCCAGGATGTGTACCATCCCACCAAACAAATTATGAATCCCAGGCCATATTTAATCCATTTGTTTCTTACATGGCCCATTTTTACCAGCATGATAATTCCCCCACTTAAACCCAACAAAATGGTAATAGCAAAAATGAGTAAATCCAGAATAATAAACGAACTCAATTTACACAAATACGCATAAGCAATACCGCTTAACACCGCCAGTCCAATTGCCAATACAAAGGCCAGCAGGGTTTTTGCAGGATTAAATTTATCCGAAGGTTTGTAAGTTTCTACCATTTTTATTTGTTTATAGCAATACTCTGAAAATAAATTTAATTCGCCAAATAATGCTATACATTTTCGATTAATAGAGCAGCAAACCCAAGAACCCATAATTAATCATAAGAGCTTATATTTGCCGCATGCGCTTTGTTTTCAATGCCATTTCCTACCTGTTTTTTCCGGGCACCTTGGCCATAGCCGGGTATTATGCCATACTGGTTTATGAGGGCAAAACACCCACCCTGGATTTGCTTTGGATGCCGGCCACCTTTTTTCTAATTGCCCCGGTTTTGGTGCTGTTTTTATTCTTAAAAACCAAACTGATTTCGGATATCCATGTAACTGACCGCAAACAACGTTCACTTTCATACCCCATTGCCATTGGTTTTGCACTGTTGTACGTGGTAATGTCGCGCGGGGAAAGCTGGCTGTGGTGGCATTGGGGTGCGGCCGTACTTTTTACCCTGTTTTTTTTACTGGTAATTAATCTAAGCCTCATGAAAGCCAGCGCCCATATGGCTGGTACTTCGGGCTTTCTGATTTTAACCCTATTGGCTTATACCAAAGGCGAATCGTTTTCCTGGGTAATAACGGCACTTATAATCTGTGCCCTGGTGTACCTTGCCCGCAAAGGACTACAAGCCCATACCCACTTAGAACTCTGGACCGGATTTACCATCGGACTGGTGGTATCCTACCTGGTTTTTTGGTTTTAAGTCCCTGGTTTTTCATCCTTTTGTCAAATAAAACGCCTGTTTACCTCATATTTGGGGGGCGGGGTCTGCCAAATGGTTTTATCATTACCTTTGTAACATTCAGACCATGAGTGAAAGCAGTGTACTCTATGAGAAAGACGGAAATGTAGCGCGGATAACGCTAAACCGACCCGATGTTTTCAATGCCTTTAACGACGAGCAAAGCTACGGATTGCAGGATGCCCTGAAACAGGCCACCCGCGATGCAGAAGTACGTGTGGTGGTGCTTACCGGAAACGGAAAAGCATTTTGCAGCGGACAAGACCTGAAAGCCATTGCCGATAGCAAAAACCGCAGCCTTAGCGATAGTTTATACAAACGCTACAACCCCATAATCAAAGCCATGCGCGATATGCCCAAGCCCATCATCTGCCGCCTGAACGGGGTAGCTGCGGGTGCAGGTGCATCCTTGGCCCTGGCCTGCGATTTTATTATTGCCGCCGAAAATGCTTCCCTGATAGAAGTATTTATCAATGTGGGCCTGGTGCCCGATAGTGGAAGCAGCTATTTTTTACCCCGCAGCATTTCGCCCGCCCGCGCTTTTGAACTGGCTACCATGGCCAGCAAAGTTAGCGCCCAGCAAGCCCTAGAGTGGGGTATGATTAACCGCGTGGTGCCCGCCGAAAACCTGGATGAAGAGGTAAACAAAGTGGTGGATTATTACAAAAATGCCCCCACCATGGCAGTTGGAATGATTAAAAAAATGCTGAACAAAGCCACTTATTCCGATTTGGACACCATGCTGCAATACGAGGCCTGGTGCCAGGAAATTGCAGGCCGTAGCGGCGATTACAAAGAGGGAGTAAGTGCATTTAACGAAAAACGCAAACCCGAATTCAAAGGAAATTAAGGGATGAAAAAAATATTACTGCTTTTAATCACTTTTACGGGCATCACTTTTACCCAGGCCCAAACACCGCCATTCGAGCCCTGTGGCCAAACCGGATTGCTCGATAAACTGGAAAAAGAATATCCCGGTTTTAAAAATAATTACGACAAAATTTCCAAATCGGTTGCGCATCCAAAAATTGTTGCCAATCGCAAAATTGCCTATAAAGATACTTTTTATACCTACGATACCACCTATACCATTCAGGTGGTTTTTCATGTATTGTACAACAATTCAAGCGAAAATATTTCGGATGCTTTGGTGCAAAGTCAACTGGATGTGATGAATGCCTGTTATCGCAGATTGAATGCCGACACCACCAATACCCGGGCCGCTTTTAAATCAAGGGCTGGCGATACCCGCATTCAATTTGTATTGCCCAGCAAAGACCCAAATGGAAATGCCACTACCGGAATAATTCATAAATACACTTCAAAAACCCAATTTGAAAGCTCACAATACGCCGATGAAATGAAGTTTTCTTCCACAGGCGGAGATGATGCCTGGAACCCGGCCAAATACCTCAACATTTGGATTTGTGACATGCGTTATTTTGGGGGTGAAGGTTTATTGGGATATGCGTTTCCACCATACGGACAACCCAATTGGCCTTCGGCAAACTGGGTAGCTGATAACAGGCAGGGTGTGGTACTTTTTTATAAAGTAGTGGGCGTAAATAATCCATTGGCAGTAGGTACCCTGGCCAATGCCAATGCGGGTAAAGTAGCTGTGCATGAAGTGGGCCATTACCTGGGATTGCGACATATTTGGGGCGATGCCCAAAGCGGCAATCAGTGTCAGGTAGATGACTATATCGACGATACCCCTTTGCAGGGATACAGGAGTAATTTTGATTGCAACAAGGCACAAAACAGCTGCTATGAAGGGCCCGATGATTTGCCCGATATGAACGAAAATTACATGGATTACAGCTCGCATGTATGCCAGAATATGTTTACCAAACACCAGATCAGGGTTATGCACGAAAGCATTAATTCATATCGCAAAGGCATAGCTTTAAATATGAAAATCGATACCATTATGCATGTTTTTGATACGGTTATTTACAACGAATTAAAATTTTATGTAACTGAAAAACAGCGTATTTATTTCGAGCTGCGCAATGCCGATTTGCTGGAGAATTTAACGGTAAATATGTACGATTTAAGTGGCCGCCAGGTTGTAAAAGAAGCGCCCCTGTCTAAAAACGAAAACTATATTAGCACGGCAAATTTGGCGCCAGCGGCCTATGTAGTTTGCATTAAAAATAAACGCAATAAGCTCATCAAAAAAGAGCTTGTTTTGATTACTAAAAATTGAACCCGCAAGGGAAATTATACCTCGTAGCAACGCCCATTGGCAATCTCGGAGACCTGAGTTTCCGGGCCGTAGAAGTGCTTAAAAATGCCGATAAAATATTGGCTGAAGATACCCGCACATCCAGGGTTTTATTGCAGCATTATCAGATTGAAACGAGGCTCGAATCTTTTCACCAGCACAACGAACACCACCGCCTCAATGCGGTGATTGCCGAATTGCAAAACGGTGCCATCATAGCCCAAATCAGCGATGCCGGCACTCCGGGCATTTCCGATCCGGGATTTTTACTAGCCCGGGCTTGCATGGAAAATCAAATTCAGATGGAGGTCATTCCAGGCGCAGCTGCATTTATTCCGGCTTTATTAAAAAGTGGTTTTGCCTTGCACCGATTTGTATTTGAAGGTTTTTTACCCCAGAAAAAAGGGCGCCAAACCCGCCTCAACGAATTAGCCAATGAAAAACGTACCACGGTTTTTTATGAAAGTCCGCATAAAATTGTAAAAACCCTGGAGCAATTAAAAACACTTTGCACGCCCGAAAGACGCATCAGTGTAAGCCGTGAGCTTACCAAAAAATTTGAAGAAACGGTAAACGGGCGCATAGAAGAAGTATGGCAACATTTTACCACCCATGCACCCAAGGGCGAATTTGTAGTGGTGCTGGAGGGTACCGATAATACCGTATTCGACGATGCTGAATAAAATTCCAACCTGGCTGCTGATACTCCTTCCCGGCTTGCTTTTTTGGCTGGGATGGCCGCCCAATTACGTGTTTGTTTCCCTGTTCTTTGCATTTATTCCTTTGTTTGAATTGCAAAAAAGAAACCTGCAGAAAAAAGGCATTTTTTATTTTTTACAACTATACACCACCCTACTCATTTGGAACATTGCACTTACCTGGTGGGTATGGAATTCTACCGCACCCGGTGCAGTTGTAATGCTGGTTTTAAACTCCCTGTTTATGTGTTTTCCCTGGCTTTTATATCGATTTATTCAAAAAAGAACAGGCGAAAAATCGGTATATTTATTTATTATTTTCTGGCTGAGTTACGAATTTTTACACCACCGCTGGGATCTTAGCTGGCCCTGGCTAACCCTTGGAAATGGATTGGCCGGAATGCCATGGCTGGTGCAGTGGTACGATATTACAGGCACATTGGGTGGCAGTGCATTTGTGCTGGGTATGAATATTCTCATCTGGCAGGCATTGCAAAATCCAATGCGAAAAACCATTGTATGGCCCTTTGCTTTGTTTGCTTTTGTATTTATTTCTTCCGTTTTTAATGACTGGAAATTTGATAAATATTTTAATCCCAAATCGGATGCTGTGAATGTAGTTGCCATGCAATCGAATTTCGATCCCTGGAACGAAAAATTTGTGCGCGATCCCTCCGATTTAATTCGCGAAATGCAACAGATATCGGCACCTGCATTGGATTCAAACACAGATTTGCTGGTATGGCCCGAAACCTCTGTTACTGCAAGCATTGATGTAGACCATATTCAAAACGACGGTTTAATTATCATGTTGCAACAATTCAGAAATAAATATAAAAATCTGAATATTTTAACCGGCTCGGATATGCAGAAAATGTACCACAATGCTCCCAGGCGACCCTCTGGTACAGCGCGTAAAACCGACGATCCCAACACCTGGTGGGATGCATTTAATTCAGCCCTTTTTATTGATAAAAACAACCATATTTCGTATTACCACAAATCTATTTTAGTACCCGGTACAGAGCAAATGCCTTTTGTAGATAAATTTCCGATTATAGAAGATTTAGCTGTTAAAATGGACGAGCATTCCATATCCGGAAGCTTAGGTAAATCAGACAGCCACAGGGTATTCCAATCAGGCAAATTGAAAATAACCCCTGCCATTTGTTACGAAGGTATTTACGGAAACCATGTAGGCGAGTTTATAAACCAAGGTGCCAACCTCATAGCCATTATCACCAACGATGCCTGGTGGGGTAATACACCCATTTATACCCAGCATTTGTATTACGGAAGACTGCGTGCCATAGAGCACCGCAAATGGATCGTGCGCAGCGCCAACAGCGGTATCTCTGGCTTTGTAGACCCCGCAGGTAACATAGTAAACGCAGCCGATAAATTCCAAAAGGTTGCCGTAAAACAAAAAGTATATCTCAACAACTATAAAACCATTTACACCAAATTGGGTGATGCATGGATTCTTGCAATATTGACTATTTGTTGTATATTGCTTTGGATTAAATCAAAATTGTAACTTTAATTACGGCACCACCTTAAAAATTTCCTAGATCGGCTGTCCACTATACATTGAACCTTAAACTTTAAACATTCTAAACAATCCCCTATATTTGATTTCCCATGACCGCCAAAAAATCACCCGCAAAAACAACTAAAAAGACGCCTGAACCCGCTACCCCAGCCGAAAATCCTGGTTTTACCGACCGAATGAAAGAGGCCTGGAAAGAAGTGCGCAAAGTAGGTTTTATTGTATTTATTATTGTTTCAATTCCAACTATTGGCATAATTGAGGCTATAAGTTCTATGTTGGATCCAAAAACACTGTCCAAAGACGATGCAGGTGTTCTAATTTCTATCTTCACCTCCACATTACCCGTTACAGTAGGGGTTATGATAATGGTTCTGGCATGGTTCCGAAACTGGTTTTCCGAATTAAATTATATTTTTTTCTGCGTTGCTGTAGTAATTGCAAGCACCGTAATTTTTAATCATACCGGAATTCAACTATTAAAAACTGCAATCAAAGAATCAGGAACAGATAAACTATTTGGCGTTCCGGTTTACATTTTTATGCATTATTTATATGCGTATGGCATATGGAAAACCTTCAGCTCCCTGCTCCTTGGAGCCTTTGGTGGCTGGGCCGTAGACCGACTTTACCTGGCCGCCGCAAACAAAAAACAATTTGAATAATTAAATTAATTATTATGTGCCCCAAAACCCATTCACAACTCATCATTAAAATAACAATCAAAATCCATGGTTGTTCCTTAATCCTTAAACACAAAACATTATAAGGCAAAGCTTTCAGTGCCCAATTTGTTCTTAACCAAATATTTTATACATTTGCTTAATTATGAAACTTCGATTTTTTCATTTATTGCTTTTAATTCTTTTCGCAACCTTCGCTCATGCCGAAGAATTGCTCACTCCTATGCAATTTACCCAGTCACGCTTAAGCTACAACCCAGCATATGCAGGTTTTAGAAACCAGGCTGAATTGAGTGTACTGGGTTACCGATGGCATCCCAAATTCATAGATTATCGAACCTTAACCAATGTAGGTGTGCATGATTTTGGAGTAAACACCGGGTATAATTTTAGAATGGGCAAAAACCAAAAAACTAACATTGGCGTTGGCCTCGGATATCATGAGTATAATTATGCACTCCTAAAATTTCAAAATGCACAAATTGCAGTTAATACGGAAATTAATATTTCCCCGTCACAAAAATTAAGATTGGGCTTTGAATTTATGCCTTCTCACCACATCCAAAATGTGGAAATTAGTAAAGATACCATTGGTTATTTAAATTGGCATTTTAACAAGAATTTCTATTCATACAATGCCTTACCTGTAAATCTGGGTTTGGTTTGGTACAATGAACAATTCAATAAGCTGCAAGTAGGATTTGCAGTGCGTGGCCTGGCAGATAAAAACTGGCTTTTAATGCATAATGATTTTATCGATCAAGGAGTAGTACAATATTATATTCTAAATTCCTCGGCGTATTTTAAACAAGAAATTGGATTGATGAAATTTGAATTCATTCCTTCAGCCTTTGCCGAATTTAATCTCAAAAAAAATATAGCTGCATTATCTACTTTTATTCAATTTCAACCCAGTTTTATAATCAACCGGGTGGTAGAATTAACTCCGGGGTTCTTTTTTTATTCTGGAAACAACATAAAACCCATGTTTATTGCAGGTTTATACCCCTTTGCCATGTTCAAAAAACAGTCAAAGAATGTCAAACTTAGAATAGGTGTAGGTACGTATAATTTAAATCCAGGCTCATGGATAATAAAGCGCTATGCACAGGAAATTAATGTGAATTTGCGCATGAATTTAAGCAAATAAACATTACTGGTTTTTAAAAAACAATAATTGAATTGTATCCGTTTGGGCCGAACATAAACCATGCCCCCTTAAACCTATTTCATACAACCTAAGAATAGGCTATCCTCGCCCGAAATGGGTCAAGAAAGCATTAATCCTTAAACATTAATCATTGATTAAACAAATCTCGGATCCGTTTCCATCACATGTCCGCAATTTTTGCAGGTACGTAATTCTTCACTTGCATAGTAATGCCTGAAATGCGGCTGAAAATCGTTCTCAATATCCTTCAATTCAAAATATACCTCGTGCAATTTGGTGTTGCATTTGTCGCAAAACCACAGCAACCCGTCCTTAAATCCTTTGCCTTCGCGCACCCTCTCTATCACCAGGCCTATGCCCCCGGCCATACGACCCGGACTATGTGGAATACCTGCAGGATGCAAATACATATCACCTGCTTTTAAAGGTACTTCAACGCATTTTCCATCTACCTGAATTTTCACCAAGGCTTCACCCTCCAATTGGTAAAACAATTCTTCCGTTTCGTTATAATGATAATCCTTGCGCGCATTGGGTCCACCCACGATCATTACGATATAATCCGTTCCTTCGGGATACAGATTTTTATTGGCTACTGGCGGTTTCAGCAAATGGCGGTTTTCTTCAATCCACTGATTCAGGTTAAAAGGCATTCTGATTTCCATGATGGAACAAAAGTAAACAGAATATTTAACAAAATTGGTGATTTTTAATTGCGCAACAATTTAATTGCACCCCTGCGGGTTTTAAGGAAATAAATGCCCGGTAAAAAATCGGCACCATTTAACGTATATCCTTTACCCGCTTGAAACTGCGCTTGCAACAACGTTTTTCCTGAAGCATCTAAAAGCCACAAAGTTTCATCTTTCAATCCCATAATTTCTGCCTTGCCACCGCTTGTAAATGCCGCTGAATTTTTCACCCAAATCGCAGCAGGAGTTTGCAAATTATGTGTGGATGCGCCCGGCAATAATCCTTTGGGATAAAAGGCCTGTATCAAGGGCCAGGCTGTATTTCCGTTATTGATTAAACTATCCGCCTTAAAAATAATTTGCGCAGCCTTTAGCATACTTATTCCGGGCACCATAAACGGCATGGCAGCCATGGTAATTTTTACCGCACTGTCTATCCCGATTCTATTCGATAAATCGTACAATGCGCCCCCGAAAAGTTGGCCATCTACGTGCGTTTGGTTGGTAAGCGAACCCGGATACACCCTGGCATTGTCTAGGTTTCTGCCATTCCAGAATTCATTATGGCCATCCCAATTGTACACCCAACCGGGCTGATTGGGCGTAATGCGGCGGCTATAGCAAACAGCCATAAAATCGCAGATGCCTTCTTCCACCCCTTCGCGCTGGGTACCCGCATATCCACCGGGGATCACGGCTTCAAAAGCAGCATGGGTGTATTCATGAACCGGTGCATCGGCATCTTCAGCATCATCCACACCCCCATCCCCAAATTCTATGGTTCCCGGATGCACCAGAGGATTGAATCCACTTTCATCGGCACCCGAATAGGCATGCACATCCATTACCACCGTATCGCGCCAGGCACCATAGCCCAGGGTATCCCACCATTTCTGCAATTCGCAGATGTGGTAAAAAACATTCACCTCCTCAAACGCTTGCTGGTTGCGGGTAAAATCAAAACTGGTTTTAGCACGGGCATGCACATTAGCGGGCAAACTCACCTCGGCAAATTGCAACCATTGATTCTGCAATCGAAACGAATCATTTTCGAATTTACAGGCCAGTTTTACCGTTTCCATTTTTGATTCAATAGCGCTATACGTGCTGTCCGAACGGTCTTTCAGCGGATTGCCATACAATAAATTATAAGGGCTTAAGGGGTCGGGTTTGAACACTTTGGCAAAGGTCCAGCTGTCTTTTCCTGCAAACCTTCGATAGTCTTTGGTAAAATTATTCTGGGGTTTGGTAAACTGGGTAAATTTCAAGCTGTGTTCATTTTCCTTTTTGGTTTCAAACAAAAAATATTTGTTTTCAGCATCATTCCACACCCAAATCAAGGAAGAATGGGCCTTTGGAAGCAGGGTTTCATCGAAATTAATTGCCCTTGGAAAAGCGGCAGTAATCAGTACCTTTTCGCCCTTAAAACCTACGGAGGCCATGGCATTCTGCACTTTTATGCCTTTGTAAAACAGTATGAATTGTTGCAATTCAAACGGGCCGGAAAGTGCCTGTGTTTTTTGCCATAAAAAGCCTTGAACAGCGCCTGGAACAGGCAACACAGCCAAACCCTGTTTTTCGTAAACCCTGCGCGAAATAAGCATACAGGTATCGGTTGCAGATGCCAACTGGCACAGCAGAATCATAGCAAAAAGGACAAGGGTTTTGCGCAACACGATACTTCAAAATTACGGGTTACTGCCCTAAACATGACAAAGCAGGTGCATGAAAATCGCAAATATTGCCGTAACTTTGCACTACTTTTTTAACAGTGCATGAGTGATCCAATCAAGCACGAATGCGGGGTGGCATTCATCCGGCTTCGCAAGCCTCTCAGCTACTACCGGGAAAAATACGGAACACCTCTTTACGGCCTGCACGCTTTGCAGTTCTTAATGACCAAACAACTGAACCGTGGACAAGACGGGGCAGGAATTGGCGTAGTAAAGCTCGACCCTGATTATGGCAACCGTTATATAGCCCGCAAGCGCAGTGCTTCCAAAACAGCAATTTCCGACATCTTCGACGAGGTAGCCAAAAGCTTCCGCGATCTTACCCCCGAACAACGTGAAGACCCCGAATACCTGAAAGTACATTATCCCTATTCGGGTGAAGTGCTGGTAGGCCATCTGCGGTACGGCACTTATGGAGGCAATTCATTAGAAAATATTCATCCTTTTTTACGACAAAATAACTGGATGGCCCGTAATTTTATGATGGCCGGAAATTATAATGTTACCAATGTGGATGAACTCTTTAATGCATTGATCGACCTTGGACAACAACCCAAAGAAAAAAGCGACAATGTTTTGATGTTGGAAAAAATCGGTCATTTTATTGATGAAGAAAATCAGCGTTTATTTGGAATATTTAAATCGCAGGGTTTTTCCAATAAAGAAATTACCGAAAAAATTAAGGAAGAAATATCACTGGTAAATATATTAAAACGTTCATTTAAAAATGTAGATGGCGGGTATAATATGACCGGTATTTTGGGCCATGGTGATGCATTCGTAATCCGCGACCCGGCCGGTATTCGCCCATCTTTTTACTATGTAAATGACGAGGTGGTAGTAGCAGCATCCGAACGTTCTGCCATTCAAACTGTATTTAATACCCAAATTGAGGATGTAAAAGAATTGGCACCCGGAAATGCATTGTTGGTTCGCAAAAACGGGGAGTACGAAGAAGTGAATATTGTGCCGCCCACCAAGCTTCAACGTTGCTCTTTCGAACGTATTTATTTTGCCCGCGGAAATGATGCAGATATTTACAAAGAACGCCGCGAATTAGGTCGATTATTATCGCGTTCTGTAGCCGAAAAATTAAATTACGATTTCGATAATTCTGTATTTTCGTACGTGCCAAACACCGCTGCCACCGCATTTTACGGCATGATAGACGGGGTGCATGAAATAATCCGCGAAAAACAAGCCGAAGCCATTCAAAAATTAAATCCGGCTACAGATGGTGAAAAATTAAAAGAGATTTTAAACTGGCGTCCACGCAGGGAAAAAATATTGGTAAAAGATGTAAAAATGCGCACATTTATTACCAACGATAACGACCGCGAAGGCATGGTGGGCAGCGTTTACGACGTTACGTACGGCACTATAAAACCCGGCACGGATACTTTGGTTGTAATTGACGACAGCATTGTGCGAGGCACTACTTTACGCACCAGTATTTTGCGTATTTTAGACCGTTTGCATCCCAAAAAAATATTACTGGTTTCATCCTCTCCGCAAATTCGTTACCCGGATTGCTATGGAATTGACATGAGTCGCTTAGGCGATTTTGCTGCATTCCAGGCCGCTGTGGCAATTTTAAAAGACCAGGGCCGCGAAGGTTTGTTAAAAGAACTTTATGCCCTTGCAAAAGAGGAAATGCAAAAACCGGCCCATGAAGAAAAAAATGTAATTCAGCTTATGTACGAGGGAATGACCGATGAAATGATCAGCAAAAAAGTAGCTGAACTGGTTAAGCCCAAAGATTTGAATGCTGAATTGGAAATATTGTATCAAAGCGTGCCCGATTTACACAAGGCTTGCCCCGGCTACGATGGCGACTGGTATTTTACCGGCAACTTCCCAACCCCGGGTGGAACTAGGGTGGCCAACCGGTCTTTCATCTATTACATGGAAGGCAAAAAAGAACGCGCTTATTAGATTTTTTGTTTGTTAGATTTGACAACTCTTAAAGAGTTGTCAAATCTTAACAACCGCCAAAAATTTTGGGGGGCATTTTGAAATTTCATTTTTTCGTTTTACGTTTGCCCAATAAAAAATTAAGGTAACTATATACTTAATAAACCCAAGTCAATCGGAGGGGCTGGGTTTTGATTAAATGGATTACTCTTTATCGTTTATGTCGTCTATGTCGAAATCACTATACTGCTGATAAATATATTCGCGAGCCCTTTCTACCTCCTTCTCAAACGCTTCGTCGTGAATTTTATTTAAAGTTTCGTACTTTGATGTATCCGAGCCAGCAAGATTCGCAGCCTCCATCATCTGATTAGCTTTTTGATGCGCATGAATATGTATAAGCATATCCAAAATAGCCATTGGCATTTTTTATGCACTGATTTTATGTGTTTTCATAAGTCGGTTAACCAAAGGTATAAAAATAAATGAAAATATTTTCACAAAAATTTGGATTATATACTTTTTTAACCGTATCTTTGAATCAAAGATTCAAACATCTCAAAAATGGCAACACAAAAAAATTTCGGAACCTTCAAAAATCTTATAGATGTTATGCTATATTTTAATGATAAAGCAACCTGCGAAAAACACCTTGCACAAATGCGCTGGGAAGGCGGTCAACCCGTTTGCCCACATTGCGGCTCATGCGGTAAAATCTACACCATGAAACACAACTATAAATGCTCAGATTGCCGCAAACAATTCTCAGTAACAAAAGGAACCATTTTCGAAAGTTCACATATTAGCCTTCAAAAGTGGTTTGCTGCGCTGTGGTTGATTACTTCACACAAAAAAGGTATTAGTAGCCTTCAACTTCACAGAGATATTGGAGTTACTCAAAAAACCGCTTGGTTTATGTTGCAACGTATCCGTTTTATGGTTCGTACTGACAATTTCCGCAAACCTTTAGAAAATGAAGTTGAAGTAGATGAAACTTATATTGGTGGCAAAAACAAAAACCGTCATGCAGACAAAAAAGTACCAATGTCACAAGGTCGCAGCGTAAAAGATAAAACCCCAGTTTTTGGATTGGTTGAACGCAATGGCATTGTAGTTGCAATGAAAGTAGATAATACCAGCGGTAAAAACCTTAAACCAATAATCATGAAACACGTTTCTAAGGCTGCAAGTCTTTTTACCGATGAATGGAGGGCATACAAAGGGCTAGACAAAGATTTCAATCATTCGGTTGTACGTCATGGAGAAGGTGAATATGTTGTAGGTAATGCACACACGAACACAATAGAGGGTTTTTGGAGCCTTTTAAAACGTGGTATTGTTGGAATATACCACAGCGTTAGCGCAAAACATTTAGACCTTTATTTAGATGAATTTGAGTTTCGCTATAACACCCGCGAAATTGCTTGTGCTGACCGTTTTTGCCTATCTTTGACTAAATCTAATTGCCGTCTTACTTACGCTGAATTAATTTCTTAAATGACGAGTCGTGTACATAAATGGTATCATGTTTTTTTTGATGAACCTGATTCAGATTTAAAATGGATTTGTTTATACTGTCTTGGAATGTTACTTGGAGTTTCTCTTGCGGCATTAATATTTTACCTAATAAAAGACTACTTATGATAGATAGTAAAAAAGTAAAAAAAGCTAACCACAATGGGTTATCTCTCCACCATTTATGCTCTTTGAAGTCTGGGTTTTTAAAAACGATTAACTCATTGTCTTCTCCTAAATTCAATCTGTCAAATTCGTATTTACCACTTTTCTTTAATAAATGCGCTAATACATACTCTTCGTATTCGAAAATATCTTCTTGGGGTATTTTCGAATATTCAAATGCAAGCATCATTGGGCAAAAACCATCTTTTTCAACCCAAAATTCAATACATTTGAGTAATTTACCCCTTTCTGTTTCAGTTAAAACTCTCAACCATGACTAAGAAAAGAATATATGACAAGCCCGTCAAAATAGACATGGGCTTTGAGGAGGCCTTAAAACGGGCTTCACGTGTAACCAAAGACGAAGTAGACCGAAACATAGCGAGGGCAAAAAAAGTTAAGGATGACAAATCTAAGTAAAAACTTTGGGTTAAGCAAATATATAGTTACCAAAATTAATTATGAAAAAATTACTGTTTACGTTTGCATTTCTTTTATTCGTTTTTGGAAATTCATTCAGCCAAAACGAACCCCTGAAAAACAAAAAAGGCACCCCCATCCTGCCACAAAAAGGTAATTTTGCTTTTGGGATTGATGCATATCCATTCATCAACCTTGCCGGAAATTTAATCAAAATAAACTCAGCCAATACATTCAATAACAACCCCAGTTTAAGGGCTCCGGGTTATTTGTTTTTTAAATATTTTACAAAAGACAATCAGGCAATTCGAGCAAGAATTAATTTAAATTTTTCAAAAAATAACGAAAACTATAACACTCCAAAAGATGGTGCCAACGACCCAACTGTAACGGTAGATGATAAACGCAGCACTGTGTCTTCCAATATCGTCCTCAGCCTGGGAAAAGAATACCGGAAAGGAACTACCAGATTTCAAACTTTTTTTGGATACGAATTCAGCTTAGGTTTTTCAAATAATTCAAGAAAATACACCTACGGAAACGGCATTACTTATTGGTCAAAAAATCCCCCTTCTCGCAATTGGGATGGCAATACCAGCACACAATATATCGGTGCCGGGCAGTATATTTTAACCCGCACTTTGGAATATAAAAGTGGGGCAACAATTTCTGTAAATGGCGGCTTATTTTTGGGCCTTGAATATTTTTTTGCTCCCAAATTTAGCATTGGAGGTGAGTTGAATTATTCAATTGGATACAGCCATGTTGGCCGTGGAAACGCTAAAAGTGAAAAATGGGATAACAGCATGGATGCACTGGTAGTTTCAAATACCAAATCCGGTTCATCGTCATATTTTGGCGGGAATACTAACAATGCTGGCGCAATTTACCTCATGTACTATTTTTCCAGGTAGTGCATAGATTTGACAACTCTTAAAGAGTTGTCAAATCTTATGCAACACCCCCCGCCTATTTTTTGCGGAATCCCAAACTTACCCCATTGATGCAATAACGCAATCCCGTGGGTTGGTCAAATCCATCGTCGAAAACATGGCCCAAATGGCCTCCGCAGCGGGCACAAACCACCTCCGTGCGAATCATGCCATGGCTGGTATCTTTGATTTCTTTTACCGCACTTTTATCGATGGTTTGATAAAAACTGGGCCAACCGCAATGCGCATCAAACTTGGTACTGCTGCTAAATAACTCTGCGCCACATGCTTTGCATACATAAGTGCCGCTGTCCCACAGTGTTTCATACTCGCTGGTAAAAGGTCTTTCGGTACCTTTCTGCCGCAATACCCGGTACTCCTCGGGTGTTAACTGGGCCTTCCATTCCTCTTCGGTTTTGGTGATTACATTTTTACTGGTATCCATTGTATTGCTGGTTGTTTTGCTTGTTACCCCTGCACTTTTTGTGCCGGCACACTGAGCTGCCACTAAGGCAGGTATCAAAATTAACAGATATAGATGCTTCTTCATACGCTTTTACTCATACAAATTTACGTAAGCGCACAATCGCCGGATGTCGGCCAAATGACATTATGCCCCTCGATTAAGACCAATCTAAGGTTTTATAAGACCAGCACCGCCATTGCCCGTTGCATTGTACCTTTGCATGCTTGAATTACTTTTCGCACTACTACTTCGATCATATCCGCAATACGGAATTGCATAACTTCGGGCTGGTACTGCCCGATTTTGTGCGCAATTTTGTAAAAGGCAAAAAACTAATGCCCGATACTTCCGCCTCCAATCACCGGGATCTGGAATGGCTGCGCGAAGGGACCAACAAACATTTCGAACGAGATAAACGATTCCATGGATCGGAGTATTTCGAAAAAACTTCCAAAATTCTTACCCAAATTTTAAGGCCTGCATTCCAGCAAGCCTCCATCCCCCGCGATTGGTTTGCGGCCCATGTGCTTACCGAAATGATGATAGACCGGGTACTTATCAAAGAAGCACCCGCATTGGCAAAAGCTTTTTACACCGATCTTGAAACCGCTGATACCCAAATAATTACTCAATATTTAGAAGCCAAAGGAGTTTCGGATACCCCCCTGTTTTTGGAACGGCTGGCCAGATTTAATCAGGCCAAATACCTGCTGCAGTATGAGCATAACAAAGCCATGGTTTTTTCGCTTAACCGCATTTTTATGTACACAAAAGCAGACGGCGAATGGACCGAAGCACAGTTTGAAATACTGGAAAAGGTGATTCCTGACACAGAAAATGTTATTTTTGAAAGTCTTAATACCCTAAAAACCGAAATGCAATGAAACCCTTTTTAATTGTTTTTGTATTCTTCACGGGCATATTTAATTCAATCCAGGCCCAAACACGCAAGTATGTAAACGAGTTTTTGCACCTCGGAGTAGGTGGTCGCCAATTAGGAATGGGAAAAGCAGGTGTTGCCAGCGTTGACGATGTATACGCGGGTTATTGGAATCCAGCATCCCTGCCCCAGATTAAAGACAATTTGCAAGTGGGTTTTATGCATAATTTTTATTTCCAAACCATTGCCAACTACGATTACCTGGGCATTGCCGCAAAAAGTGGAGAAAACAGTGCTTTCGGTTTCTCAATGCTTCGATTTGGTGTGGATGGCATTCTCAACACCCTGGATTTAATTCGCAATGGTGAAATTAACTATGACCGTGTTACCCAATTTTCTGCTGTTGACTATGCGTTTATGCCCTCCTATGGCCATCAGCAACGCATGATTCGCAATTATAATACTGTATTTGCATGGGGTGCCTCAGCCAAAATTATTCACCGCAAAGTGGGCGATTTTGCCCGGGCATGGGGGTTTGGTATTGATGGCGCTGTAAAACTGGAAGATTATAATAAAAAATGGGGCCTTACTTTGGTGATGCGTGATATGACCTCCACTTTTAATAGCTGGAGCTTTGAATTTACACAATCGCAAAAGGATGTGCTGTACCTCACCGGAAATACGATTCCACAAAGTAGCCTGGAAGTAGGTGTACCACGCTTTTGCCTGGGTGGTTACAAACGGATAGAAAACGAAAAACTCTACGGATTGGGTGAAATAAACCTGGATATGACCACGGATGGAAAGCGCAACACCCTTATTTCTTCCTCATTTCTCAGCACCGATGCACGCATTGGATTAGAAGGGGGAATTAAAAATGAAGACAAAGGTTTTAAATTTTCATTGCGTGCCGGAGTCTATAATTTTCAACGTGAAACCCGGCAGAACGGCAAAAAAGGTATGACCGTACAACCCACGCTGGGTGCAGGTGTTCAAACCAAACAGATGACACTTGATTATGCCTTAGCCGGATTTGGTGCTGGTGGTTCAGGCCTTTATTCTAATATTATTTCTGTGCGATTTAATATTAATAAAACCAAATAATTTTACAGTTTCATCAACTGGTCGCCATACAGCGAGTAAATAATTACTGCCAGTAATACGTAGTGTAAAAACTCCTTGCCCCGCCTGCCTTTTTTGCCCAATAAAAAATAGGCAAACTGTATGCTCAATGCAAATGTGAGAAGCGGAAAATAGAATTGGTACTCGTTGGTTCTAAACAAAATAATAACCAAAGAAAACACCAGATTCGCAATCATTAACAATGAAATACGTCGGGTTTTAATATTGTTTTTGGTATAATTTACGGTGGTTTTTAACAAGCCTGCAGAGCAGATTACCAATATGTAAATAACCACAATATACGTTTGAATACGGGATGTAAATGTAAATTGAAATTTATAACTTACTTTGGGAAAAACATAGGCATAACCAAGCAAAAACTGCACGCCCCATAACATCAAAACAGGCAATAAATAGCCCGACAAAATAGCCAGAATATCTTTAATACTAATATTTTTAAATATAATTGTACCCAGTATTAAAAACAAAAAACCCGTGTACATTACAGGCAAAATAAGCGAGGCACAACCAAAAAACAGGGCCGTATAGAATAGGATTACCGATGAATTTTCCTCGCGGTACAGGCGAAACATAGACATCAGTGAAAACAACACAAACAGATTTACCAGCATGATGGGATTGATGAATAAATTCTCGATAAATACTGAATTTAGCATCATAAAAAAATAGGCCGGTAAATACGAGTGGCTATAAATTACATCATGGTCTATACACAATTTATTAAACAGCAAACTTTGGGCAAATACCAGCAGCAATCCACCAATTACCGCAATGTAAATATTTTGATTGACAAGTGTAAAAAATCCGTTCATGACATTTAACGACATGTCACTGGAATATCCCTTTCCCGAAATTAACAGGGGCAAACGAATAAATAATCCTGCAAACAAAACAAGCAGAGAAGAGGCGGGACGTATATTTTGAAATAACCTGAGCACGCTTATGGATTTGCTTCTACAATTTGAATTAAACTGGTTTGCCTGCTCTGAATTAAAGGCGCCACATAGCGGTTATGGCCGGTTTGTTTGCCTTCCATAGGCACTATGGCATTGTATTCGTTATCGCTGTTTAACAATATTTTTTGCTCTACAAAACCATCCCGACTCAGTGATACATGCATCACCCGGTTGTTTTGACTTGAATTATCATTAAAAATAATATTTACATTTTTTTCGCAAACATAAACACCCAAACTATTTAAATAGGATAAACTGGCATATGAGCTTTGCCGCTTCACCAGCTGGTGTTCCCACTCTGCTTCAAAATGATCGTTTACAGAAATTAACAAAATATCGTTGTAATTATAAATATTTTTTGAACTTACCTGTGGAACTCCGTTATAATAAAATGTCTCCATCTGCTGGGTAATGTCAAAATACTCGGCTACCAGTAAATACCCGCCATCACTGCGCGGAACAATTTTACGGATAAAATAATTCTCCGGATCTTCGCCCGATTCTTCTTCTTTTGCCCCGATTAAAATGGATACAAATTTGCGGTTAATATTAGCATGTTTTGGCTCCGCCAATGAATCATCCGGACGGAAAGAAAGGGTTAGAATTCCATGCGCCGACTTGGGTTTTTTATAATCGAAAAAGCCCACCAGTAAAAATTTATTGGTAAACTGATTATAAACCAAATCATAGCTTGAAATAAAAAATCTGAAATCGCCCAAACTGTGCGCAGCATGCATGCCATTTGCATCCACACCTACTATGAAATGCTCTTCAGCCGATGTTTCTGTATTTCGTTTATCGGGCCTACTAAGCATGTATACCATGGCCGATTGCCCGCTATCTGATACCGAAACCTGCTCCAGCGCCACATCTGCATTGGGTAAATTGGTTTCATGCGTACTTTGTGAAATAATTTTGCCAGCGGTATTGATGATGGTGCAATGAAAAACCTGGTTGCCTTTGGCATTGGTTTCTTCGAGCCATAGCGCGCAATACTGCCGGTTGGGGCTATACTCTACCACCACATTGTCGTCGATTTTTTCGGCATTCTGGCTGCTGTAAATTTCAATCCCGCTTTTTAAATTGCCTACAGTAAAACCGGTGCGCAGGTAGGTAAAAACCATTTTATCTTTTTCCTTACCCATTTTGAGCATGCACAAACCACTGTCAGAAGTAAATACCTTTATAAGCCGTTCACGCTTTCCGAGAATATAGTTTTCAGATTCGGTAAAATCGAGGTTGTGCGAATACCGTTCAATGGTAAATCCGTTTTTTAAATCTACATCCCTGAATCTCAAAACATAGATGCCACCATCGTTTTCGCCGATAACTTTGTTGTAATACGCTTTTGTATTCAACCGCGGAATATTGGAAAAATACAGTTTCTGGGCATGAAGGGATAGCCAGCTAATACCCGAAATGAAAAATAATATGCAAAACCGCAAATTCAACCCGTCAAAATTCGAAAGAAGCAACCGGATTGCAAAATCAAGACGTTAATTTTGCGCAGATAATGGCAAAACGGTCGGAAAAATTATTTGAAACTGCGAAAAAAACTGAAACCGCCGTTTTGGTAGCTGTAGAAACTCCAGCGCTGGACGGGCGTTTAGACGAGTATCTCGACGAATTGGAACTTTTAGTTAATACAGCAGGTGCCATCACAAAAAAAAGGTTCACCCAAAAATTGCCCCATCCCAACCCCAAAACCTGCGTGGGAACTGGTAAAATGGAGGAAATAGCACGGTATGTGAAAGAAATGCATATCGATATTGTGGTATTTGACGAAGAACTGAGCCCTTCGCAAATCCGCAACCTGGAAGCAGAAATGCCCGAAACAAAAATTCTGAGTCGTACCAACCTGATTCTGGATATTTTCTCCAAAAATGCACGCAGCGCACAAGCCAAAACCCAGGTAGAACTGGCGCAAAGCATTTTTCTGCTGCCCCGCCTTACCCGCATGTGGACGCACTTGAGCAAACAAAAAGGAGGGATAGGGATGAAAGGTCCGGGTGAAACGGAAATTGAAACCGACCGACGCACCCTGCGCGATAAAATTTCGCTGCTGCGCGACCGTTTGCAACAGATAGAACGCACCAGCATTACCCAGCGCCAGGCCCGCACCGGAGAATACCGCGTAGCCCTGGTTGGATACACCAATGTGGGCAAAAGTACCATCATGAATATGCTTTCCAAAGCCGATGTGCTGGTAGAAAACAAACTGTTTGCAACGCTGGATTCAACGGTGCGCAAGGTTTCCCTTCCATATCCCGGAGATCCGGGCCGGATGCTGCATTTTTTGCTGAGTGATACCGTGGGGTTTATTCGCAAACTGCCTACCCTGCTGGTAGAAAGCTTTAAAAGTACTTTGGCCGAATCTCTTGAAGCCGATTTATTGGTGCATGTGGTAGATATTTCAAACCCCAAATTTGAGGAGCAAATGCAGAGTGTAAATGAAACCCTGCATGCCATCGGAGCCGGCAATAAACCCACCCTGATTGTATTTAATAAGATTGATGCATTCCGCACCCAAACCGATGATTTTTACATTGGAGGCACGGGTTTAACCGCCAAACAATTTGAAAAAAGCTGGGTTGCCAAAGACAATGCGCCAGCCGTTTTCATTTCCGCCACGGCCAAAGACAATGTTGAAGCCCTCAAAACGGCCATTGTAGAGCAGCTCATCAATCTGGGCCGGTCATAAAAAAAGGGTTGCTTGTGGCAACCCTGTAAAGTTTTTTTGATGATTTGAAATGCTTAAAGCTCGTCCTCGTTGAAGAAATAATCTTCATCGGTAGGATAATCACTCCATATCTCTTCTATGCTTTCGTAGGGCTCTCCGTCATCTTCAAGCTCCTGAAGGTTTTCGATAACCTCCAAAGGGGCACCGGAACGAATTCCGTAATCAATCAATTCATCTTTGGTAGCAGGCCAGGGAGCATCGTCCAGGTAGCTTACGAGTTCTAGTGTCCAGTACATATACCTATTGAAATTTCCCGCGAAAATAAATTTTTTAATCTGAATTTCCACATCAATTTTTGTAAACTTTTATGCATCCCGATTGGCAATCCGATATTATGCGCTATTGTGAGGAAAATAGCAGCCCGGAAGCGGAGTTTCTGCAAAATCTGGTGCGATTTACCTGGTTGCATACCCTCAATCCTCGCCAACTTAGCGGCCATTTGCAGGGAAGTTTTCTTTCGTTTATCAGCAAAATCTTGCGCCCAGACTGGATTCTGGAAGTAGGGGCATTTACCGGGTATGCCAGCTATTGCATGGCCCAAGGCCTGTCAGATAAAGGTAAATTATTGAGCATTGAAGCCGACCCGGAGCTGGTTTTTAAGGCCCAATCGCAGTTTGAAAATACCCCATTTTCCCAAAAAATTGAATTTATTGCCGGCGATGCCCGAAAAATAATCCCCGAATTAACCGTAAAAGCCGACCTGATTTTTGTGGATGCCGACAAACAAAGCTATGCCCTCTACCTTGATTTATGCCTGCCCAAACTCTCAGATCGCGGCCTGATGTTATTTGATAATACCCTTTGGAGTGGCAAAGTGGCCGATGAAAAACTGCGAAAAACCGATGCCGATACCCGCAATATGCACGCATTTAATCAGCAGTTGGCAAAAAACCCAAATCTGGAGGTAATGCTTCTGCCCCTGAGGGACGGACTTACAATGGTGAGAAAAAAATAAATCAGCCGCGGAATTTATCCAGCAAATCCGAAAGGGTTTCTAATTCCTCATCCGGCATATCCTTAAACAATGCATCCACATCATCCAGCAAGGGCTGCATTTTTTCAAGCAATTTGATTCCCTTGTCGGTGATTTTAATGTTCATTTTGCGGCGATTGGCTTTGTCAATGTCACGGTTTATCCAGCCATTGCTAATCATCCGGTCGCACAAACGGGTCAAATCAGGATTCTTATCCAGCATCACTTCTTTTATTTCAGAAGGGTTGGCAGACTCGGGGTAACGGCCCTTCAGAATGCGCAAAACATTGTATTGCTGCTGGGTGACACCAAAAGGCTTGAAAGCATCCCTGAAATGTGCATTGATCCAGTTGGCGGTAAACATGATGTTCAAAAGGGCCTTCTGACTGCTGTTTCTGAATTTTTTCTGCTTTATCTCGTCTTCTAACTTCAAGGTGTCTTCAATTTTACTGCGATTTTAGTTAATATTATGGAAATCTCCGCGCATTGTGTTCATATTTTTGCAGCATGAACTTCAACAATTCTCAAGAATTGGCCCTCGAATTGGATGCAAATGATGCACTTGCCCATTTTCGCAACGATTTTTTTATCCCCAATGGCCCATCGGGCAAGCCTTCGGTTTACCTCTGCGGCAATAGTTTAGGTCTGCAACCCAAATCTGCCGGACGTTTTTTGCAGGATGAACTAGAAGATTGGGCCAAATTTGGAGTTGAAGGACATTTTCATGGTGGCCGTCCCTGGTTTCACTACCATAAATTTTTAACCGAAAAAGCTGCACGGGTTGTAGGTGCAAACAATACCGAAGTGGCCATTATGAACCAACTTACCACCAACCTGCACCTCATGATGGTAAGTTTTTACCGCCCCAGTGGCAGCCGCTATAAAATTCTGATGGAGGCCGGTGCATTCCCCAGCGATATGTATGCCGTGCAAAGCCAGGTTGAATTTCATGGATACGACTATAACGATGCAGTGATTGAATTGAGCCCCCGCGAAGGAGAATTCAGCCTCAGGCACGAAGATATTTTACAAGCCATTGAAGAGCACGGCCCTTCATTAGCCCTGGTTTTTTTTAGTGGGGTGCAATACTACACCGGACAGGCTTTTAACATTGCCGAAATTACTTCAGCTGCACATAAAGCTGGTGCCTTAGCTGGTTTCGACCTGGCCCATGCTGCTGGCAATCTGCACCTGAAATTGCACGACTGGGATGTGGATTTCGCAGCCTGGTGCTCTTACAAATACCTCAATAGCGGTCCCGGAAATGTGAGTGGTGTTTTTGTGCACGACCGACATGGATTGGATCCCAAAACCCATCGATTTGCAGGGTGGTGGGGTCACAAGGAGGATGTGCGCTTTTTAATGAAACGCGGTTTTATTCCCGAACCTGGCGCCGCAGGCTGGCAACTGGGCAATGCACCGGTGTTTGGAATGGCAGTGCACCTGGCCAGCCTCGAAATTTTTGACCAGGCCGGAATGGAAAATCTTACCCAAAAAACCGCAATTATGACCCCCTATTTGCGCTTTTTGCTCGAAAATGCCAAATCCGAAAATCCCAGTCTCCAGTACACCATCATTACCCCCGATCATCAACCGGGTTGCCAGCTGAGTTTGCTTACCGGAGACAATGGCAAACAACTTTTCGACCACCTCACTGCCTGCGATTTAATCTGCGATTGGCGCGAACCCAACGTAATCCGAATGGCACCCGTGCCGCTTTACAACTCATTTGAGGATTGCTGGAAAGTGGGACAAGCTTTTATAAGTTTTGGTAAATAATCCATAATTTATTTTTGTAAAACCCAATTGAAATATTCCTACCTACTTTTGAATTTTTTATGTCGCAATTTATAAAAGCACTTCGCACCAAATGGGAAGAAAATCCCCTGCCCATAGTAATTTGGTTGGCTATTTTTGTACGCCTCGTTTCGGTCATTTTTGCCAAAGGTTGGGGCATGCTCGACGATCATTTTTTGATTATTGAAGTTCCCTGGTCTTGGGTAAATGGCTGGGATGTAAACAAATGGTTGCCCTGGACACCGGGCAATCACGGTCCCGAAGGCCACAGTTTTTTATATGTAGGATTGCACTATTTATTATTTCTGCTTTTCAAATTTTTAGGATTGGAAGATCCGCAAACCAAAATGTTCGTGGTGCGATTTTTACATGCTGCATTTTCATTAATTACGGTATATTACGGATACAAAATTGCCCTGCGTTATTCCAATAAAAAACAAGCCGGATTGGTAGGTTTGTTGCTGGCTGTATATTGGTTTGTGCCCTGGATTAGTGTGCGCAACTTGGTAGAAATTGTAGCTACTCCATTGCTCATGTTGGGTACCTGGTTATTGCTCACAAACCATGAAAAAAAACACCCGTTTTTAGCAGCACTTTTTGCTGGTTTATTGGTGGGTTTTGCCTTTTCGGTGCGCTACCAAACCGGCATTTATGGCATTGGTTTTGGCCTCGTACTTTTATTTCAAAAACAATGGAAAACCCTGCTTGCTTTTTCCCTGGGTGGAATTGTGGCCATACTGGCTATTCAAGGGGCAATAGACATGGCAATCTGGGGCCGACCCTTTGCCGAAATGGGCGAGTATATCGGTTACAACGTGGATAATCGTTACAAATTTTATAACGGAGATTGGTACAATTATTTTTTACTTTTAGGGGGTATTCTAATTCCACCCATAAGCCTGTTTATCATGATAGGCGTGTTTAAAAACTGGCGCAATAAATTATTGCTTTTTGTACCCGCCATTCTGTTTTTTGCATTCCATTCCTATTTCCCAAATAAGCAGGAAAGATTTATACTTACTATTGTGCCTTTTATAGTTATACTGGGCATTACAGGCTGGTACAGCATTTACGAAAATTCCAACTGGTGGCAAAAACGCCAAAAATTATACAAGGGTATTTGGGTGTTTTTTTGGGTAATTAATTTCATAGTTTTAATTCCCATTTCTACCATGTATTCAAAACGTTCGCGCGCCGAAGCCATGACCTACCTAAGCCAGTACAAAAATATTGTAACGGTAATGGCCGAAAATTCTCCTTCACACAAGGTAGATATTTTACCACAGTTTTATGCGAATCAGAAGATATTAATCAACGATATTACCACAGAAAGGCCCATTGAAAGCTATGACTCGGGTAGGTATACAAATATTTCCATTCCGCGATTTGTGCTATTTTATACCAACAAAGATTTGGATAAAAGGGTAGCGGTAATGCAAAAATATTACCCCGAATTGGTATATGAAACTACCGTAGAACCCGGTTTTGTAGACAATATTCTGTTTATTCTGAATCCCAAAAATACAAACCAATCTATTTTTATTTACCGGAATACGAAGTATTTTCCGAAGAAAGTTGAGTAAATATTTTTCAGAGTATTCAATTTTTACTCTGCGGCTTTAAAATTCTCACGCCACAATTGTCGGATAATACCATCCTTCAAACCCACATTTGGAGCCATAATTTCGTGGATGTTGAGCCTTTCCATAATGCCGATGTAAAGATCACCTGCAAATTCAATTACCTCGGCACGGTCGGGGTTTAATTTTAATTCATAAACCCGGTCGTGAATATCCAGCGTATGCAAATACGAATTAGTGGCCTTGAGGTGATGCAGATTCAGGGATTCGCCACTCTTGCAACCGCTGAGCTCCGATAATTTTACAATATTGCCTCCGGTACCTACCACCTTTACCGTTTCATCAATTGGCAACAGCAGTTCATCCAGCCATTTGTGCATGCGGGTCCATTCGGTCGCTTTCACTTTTCCCTCTTTCATGCGCACAGTGCCAATATTAAAGCTTTCGTAATGCCGAAGTTTTCCATGGCGGATATAGGCTATTTCGGTACTACCGCCTCCCACATCCACGTGCAAAAAACTGTTTTTGGCAGGCAACCAGTCCAGCACCGTACTTTGTATTAAACGACTTTCTTCCTTTCCCGAAATCACATTGATTTTAATGCCGGTAAGTTTTTTTATATCCTTTACCAGCTTATCCGAGTTGTTGGCATCGCGCATGGCACTTGTAGCACAGGCACGGTACACATCCACATTGTAAATTTCCATCAACAGTGCAAATGCCTGCATGGCTTTGGTAAGTAAGTCGGCTTTTTTCTTGCCAATTTCACGGGTTTTAAACACATCATCCCCCAGGCGCAATGGCAAGCGCGTAAACTCCACAGGTTTAAAATCCGTATCGGGCAGTTCTATATGCAAAGGTCGGGCTATATAAAGCCTTACCGCGTTCGACCCAATATCAATGGCTGCCAGTTTCAATGCTTCGAATATAGGTTAAAACAAAATGTCAGGTGCAACGACAGGTCAAATTCGGTCAGCCTTGATCACAAATATGACAAAATTGCAGGTTGTTGGCAATTTTTTTCCTCCCTCAAAAATTTCGTATGTTAAAATCGTAGTTTTGTCGTTAAAACAACAGAACGGTTCACTATTTGAACCAATTGCGAAAATCATGGACGAAAATCAAACTCCGTCAAACAACAAGAAACCCTCTGGTGGGTTTCGTTTCAGCCCATATTGGATTTATGGAATCATTGGTATTGGCTTGCTCATGCTCATTTTTTATCGGCCAAGTTTGGGAAATAACTCAAACTGGAATGAAACCCGACAAATGATATTGCAGGGTGATGTGGAAAAACTGGTTTTGGTAAACGATCGCCTCTGCGAAGTTTATCTTACCAAAGAAGCCCGTCTCAGCGACAAGCACAAGAAAACTGCCAACAAAAACGAAGGCATTTTATCCGAAGGTGAACCCGACTACTCTTTTGAAGTAGATAAGGATTACTTAAACAATGAAATTAAAGCGCTGGATACCGAACTGGCAGATAAAAAAGTGAAAGTGCCGGTGCAGTACGAAAGCAAAAGCAATTACATGGGCGAAATTCTCCAATGGGTATTCTTCATTGGTATTTTTCTCATTTTCTGGAGTGTAATATTCCGCCGGGCAGGTGGCGGTGGTGGCGGTGGCCCCAATATTTTCAACATTGGCCGTGCCCGTGCCCAAATCTTTGATAAAGATACCAAAGTAAACATCTCTTTTAAGGATGTAGCCGGCCTGGAAGAGGCTAAAATGGAGGTAATGGAAGTGGTGGATTTTCTAAAAAATCCAAAAAAATACACCAATCTGGGTGGTAAAATACCCAAAGGGGTACTACTTGTAGGCCCTCCGGGTACTGGTAAAACCTTGCTTGCAAAAGCCGTAGCAGGCGAAGCAGGTGTGCCATTCTTCTCTCTCTCAGGTTCAGATTTCGTAGAAATGTTTGTGGGTGTAGGTGCAAGCCGTGTGCGTGACTTGTTTAAACAAGCCAAAGAAAAAGCCCCTTGTATTATTTTCATCGATGAGATCGACGCTATTGGCCGTGCCCGTGGTAAAAACCTGGTGCAAGCCAGCAATGACGAACGCGAAAATACCCTGAACCAATTGCTGGCCGAAATGGACGGATTTGGCACTGATAGTGGTGTAATTCTGATGGCCGCTACCAACCGCCCCGATATTCTGGATAGCGCATTGCTGCGCCCAGGTCGTTTCGACCGCCAGATTTCTGTAGATAAACCCGATTTGGTGGGCCGTGAAGAAATCTTCCGCGTACACTTAAAACCCCTTACCAAACTCGGTGCAGATGTAGATCCTTATAAATTATCAGAACAAACCCCTGGTTTTGCAGGTGCCGAAATTGCCAATGTGTGCAACGAAGCTGCCCTGATTGCTGCCCGTAAAGGCAAAGAAGTGGTGGATATGATTGATTTTCAGGATGCCATTGACCGTGTAATTGGCGGTTTGGAAAAGAAAAACAAAATTATCTCCCCCGAAGAAAAAGAAATTGTGGCCTACCACGAAGCCGGACATGCCATTGCTGGCTGGTTTCTGGAAAATGCCGATCCGCTGCTGAAAGTATCGATTGTACCGCGCGGCGTGGCTGCTTTGGGTTATGCCCAATACCTACCCAAAGAACAATACCTGTACCGCACCGAACAACTCATGGACAGCATGTGCATGACCCTTGGCGGACGTGTAGCAGAAGATATTTTCTTTGGCAAAATCAGCACCGGTGCACAAAATGATTTGGAACGCATTACCAAACTGGCCTACAGCATGGTTACCATTTATGGTATGAGCAGCAAGGTTGGCAATGTAAGTTTCTATGATCCAACCGGCGAGTATGGCTACCAAAAACCCTATTCAGAGAAAACTTCCGAACTAATTGACCAGGAAGTGCGCGAGCTGATTCAGAATGCCTACAACCGCACCAAATCACTGTTGCTTGAGAAAAAAGATAAGGTTGAATCCATTGCCCAGGAACTGCTGAAAAAAGAAATCCTTTTCAAAGCCGACCTGGAAAGACTGATTGGACATCGCCCGTTTGAAATTAAACACCACGAGGCCGTTGTAGTTGTGCCGCAGGTTGAAACTCCAGCCGAGCCCGGGGAAAATACTCAAAACGAAAATCCAACGGACTAAGTGAAAATTACACGCCAACAAATTACCACTGGGCTATTTGTAGCCGTAATGCTGGTGTTGGCGTGGTTACTGCGCAGTGTGATAGCCTATTTTCTGGTGGCTATGATATTCGCTTTTATTGGCGCACCCCTAATGTCGCTGATAGAAAGAAAAGTGCGTTTCAGAGGCAAATCCTTGCCTTCCTGGTTAACCGCCACTGCAGTGCTTATGGCCTTTATTGGTTTTGTGATTGGCTTTGGGTATTTGGTAGTACCCCCGTTGATTGAACAAACCTCGGCCATTGCCAATATTACCCAGGATGAATTTAACCGCAGTTTCAGCGAACCCCTGCACGACATTCGCACCAAATTAGAACATTGGGGCGTACCTGCTGATAAACTTACCCCAGAAGCCATTCAAGCCAAACTGGAGAGTTATATAAATTTTACCTCCCTAAGCAATTTGGCAGCCAAAGTACTGAGCAGTATTACATCTACAGTAGGTTGGATTTTCTCGGTTTTGTTTATCAGTTTCTTTTTCTTAAAAGATAAATTTCTCATTTACCGTGTATTTCATTTATTCACCCCCGACCGCTACGAACCCCGTATGCAAAGGGTTATGCGCGGTTTAAATGATATGTTGGGGCGTTATTTCCGCAGCATTTTTACCCAGATTTTTGTGTTTGGTTCTTACATTTTTGTAGGCCTTACCTTAGCCGGAGAAAAATATGCATTAACCGTTGCCATTTTCTCGGGTTTAATTAATCTGGTATCCTACATTGGCCCGTTGCTGGGTATTTCTTTCGCCATGATTTTCTGCGTGTTTTCAAACATTGGCGCCGATTTTTATGGGGTAATTGTACCCGAAATGTACCAGGTTGGAATGGTGTATGCCGTGGCAGTTTTATTAGACAATTTTTTCAGCTATCCCCTCATATTTTCCCGTTCATTAAAAGTGCATCCCTTAGAACTGTTTTTTGTGGTTTTAGCAGGTGCCCAATTTGGCGGCCAGGGCGGTATGATGCTGGCGGCTCCCGTTTATACCGTTATCCGCATTATCGCCAAAGAATTCCTCTCCGGTTTCGAAATTGTGCAAGGAATTACACGGAATATTTAGGGGTATTTTTCAGGAAGTTGTTTTAATTTATTCCATACTAAACTTAGAGATTTTGAAAACAAAATCCTTAAATTAGTATAAATTAAAAAGCAGCATAGTCGTATCGAAAAATCAACCATTTTTATTTGTTGAAGCCGGAAATTTACTACGCATTATACCCGGGTTGTGAAAAACAATTTGTTCGCGCGTTGCCAAAATCGAACAAAATCTATAGACCCCAATTCAAACTAAAATAATTTCCGTTGAAAAGGATGCTTGTATTTGCATGGCCTATAGGCACTGGTAAAACACCTATATCTTTAAATAATACTTTACGAATTTTCGATTGAAACCTGCCTTCATCCGCGAAAAAGAAAATCCCGCATACCCTTGTAATTTGAATCATCAGAAGCGCATAAAAAACTAATTCAAATACACACAAAAAAATAATCCATCGGGTGATTCACAAAATAATAAACCCATTCAATCAATCCCCAATTAACCAATCAACTACCGATACACCCTCTCCCCGGCCTTAATTGCCACATTCAACTTACAATCCACCGGAACAATCGGGCAGGCATAATTGTGGTTATAATGACAATATGGATTGTACGCTGCATTAAAATCCAAAAGGCCCGAGTCCTTAAAAACCGGAATCTCCAGGTAGCGCCCACCCTCATAGGTTTCTGTTCCATTCGTTAAATCGCGAAACATTACAAAATAGTGCAGCGAGTCTTCCTCTGAGACAAGAGCAGGGAGTTCAAATTTTTTGCTATCTAACGTAAATGCCAACACGCCGTGAACCCGAAAATTGCGATTCATCCCCTTTGAATCATAGATTTGGCGAGTGGATAAACAATCAAGATGCTTTACTAGCTTCACAACCACCCGATATTTAGGGTCGGGGTTAAAATATTTAAGCCCCTTAAAATTGAGTGCATCATCGGCAAATGGCGACTCGGCGGCCATGGCAAATCCATTGTCTTTTTCTTTGCGAAAGGCCTCTAAAGCCATTTTCCAGGCCGAATCAGTCACTTTCTCCACCGCATTCACGCTTTGGGTTTTATTGCCCCCACAAGCCATTACGCCTAAAAAAACCGCTGTAAGTAGAAGAATACGAATCATACCCTGCAAATTTGCGTAATTTCGCAGCAATTTGAGATCGGTAATCAAATTTTTACGTTACGCCACAGCGCACAAGGGTTGGATTTTTCTCAACTTCCTTTTCAACCTGTTTTACATCGTGCTGCAGCTCACTTCCCTGTTGCTGATTATGCCAGTGCTGCGTTTTTTGTTTTCGAAAGATGGCAGCGCCCCCGAATTAAAAACGGGTGGCATAGACATTGGCAACTGGTTTAGCGAGCAGTACCACAGTTTCATCAGCTGGTTTTCGGCCATGGCCAAAGGCGAACCCTACCGTGCACTGGCATTTCTGGCCATTGCCCTGGTGGTAATTACCGTACTAAAAAACGTAAGCCGCTACTTGGCCATGAATTTTATGATCCTCATCCGCAATTACAGCATACGCAAAATGCGGGTGGACATCTACGAAAAAAGCCTGGAATTGCCCGTAGCTTATTTCAACGAAGAGAAAAAAGGTGATTTGCTTTCCCGCATGAGTAACGACATGAAGGAAATTGAATTTGCCCTGATGGTATCGCTGGAAGCCCTGTATTTTCAGCCTTTAAATATCATTATATTTTTAGTGGCCCTCATTGTTTTATCACCCAAACTTACCCTGTATATTTTATTGTTTTTGCCCATCACCGGTTTACTCATTGGTTTAGTAGGCCGTTCACTGCGCAAAAAATCGCAACGCAACCAGGTTTTACAGGGCAAAATTATGTCGGCCTTTGAAGAAACCATCGGCGGCATTCGTATTATAAAAGCATTCAATGCCTCGGGTTTTTTTCGCAAAAGATACAGCGATGAAGACCTGGATTATACCAAAAATAACATCAGCGTGCAACGCCGGTATGATTTGTCTTCGCCATTATCCGAAACCATTGGTATAGGCGTATCTGCAGCTTTACTCTGGATCGGTGGAAATATGGTTTTTCGCAAAGAATTAGACCCCGAATTTTTTCTCACTTATTTTGCCATTTTCAGTCAATTAATACCGCCATTTAAAGCCTACAGCTCTGCCATTTACGCCTCTCAAAAAGGCATGGCCAGCCTGGAACGCATTCAGGAGTTGGTGCAGGCTCCGGTGAGTGTAGCCGACCCTGAAAATCCCAAAAATCCGGTATTTAATAATGAAATTATTTTCAAGAATATTTCATTTGCCTATAACGAGCATGGCAATGTTTTACACGATTTAAGTCTTGAGGTGAAAAAAGGCCAAACCGTTGCCCTGGTAGGACCCAGCGGTGCAGGCAAAACCACACTTACCGATTTGGTAGCCCGTTTTTATGATGTAGGAAATGGCGGTATTTCGATAGATGGTATTGATATCCGCGAATTTCGCCAGGAAGATTTGCGCCGGTTAATTGGCATAGTTTCACAGGAAAGTATTTTATTTAACGATACCATTCGCAATAATATTACTTTGGGAAATCCGGCTGCTACCGATGCCGAAGTAGAGCAGGCAGCAAAGGCGGCCAATGCCCATGAATTTATTGTGGCTGCCCAAAACGGATACAATACCAATATAGGTGAACGCGGCAGCAAACTCAGCGGAGGCCAACGCCAGCGGGTTTCCATTGCCCGGGCATTGCTCAAAAATCCAGAAATTTTAATATTGGATGAAGCCACCAGTGCCCTCGACAGCCAAAGCGAAAAACTGGTACAGGAAGCCCTGGAAAAACTGATGCAAAATCGCACCAGTTTTATTATTGCCCACCGTTTAAGTACCGTCCAACACGCCGATATTATCATCGTAATGGATCATGGCAAAATTGCCGAAAAAGGCAGTCACAGCGAGCTTATGGCCAAAGACGGTTTGTATGCAAGCCTCATTAAATTGCAACAATTAAGCTGATTTTTTTTTATTTATTATTGACTAATATTTCATGTTAAACAACGATATCCTGCGCAGACTGCGATACACTTTTAACCTCAGCGATTCTGAAATGATTGGCGTTTTTGCCCAGGCAGATACGGAGGTTAGCCGGGCTCAGGTTAGCGACTGGCTGAGGAAAGAAGAGGATGAAGGTTTTATTGAAATGGAAGATGTAAACCTGGCCATTTTCTTAAATGGATTCATTAATTTAAAACGTGGAAAAAGAGATGGCGAACAACCCACCCCCGAAACCCGATTGAATAATAACCTCATTTTACGCAAACTAAAAATTGCCCTGAATTTGAAAGACGAGGATATTTTGCAAATGCTCAAAAGCGTTGATTTCAGGCTCAGTCCGCATGAATTAAGTGCCTTTTTCCGAAACCCCGAACACCGCAAATATGTGCAATGCCAGGACCAGATTCTGCGCAACTTTTTGCATGGATTGCAACTAAAATACAATCCGAAATAAATTATTTCTTAAGTATTAAACCAATACACCAATTTAAATGCTAAGGTGCGGTTTATGCTGTTAAACTCTGGCGTATAATTTTCGGAATACACAATAAAAAAATCACTCAAAGGCTGGTATCGCCACTGGTAACGCAGGTTTACGTTCACGTTCTGGGTTTGGGTGTTGTATTGTAGAAAAGATGTAAAATACATTACGGTAGAAAAACTTACATCAATTTTAGCCCCAACCAAATCATAAATGGTATGGCCCAGTTGCCCCAAATCTATATCCTCGTGCCGGTAGGTTAAGGACAACAAACCCCAGGGTTGTTTGCGGTAATTCAAACTGCCCGAAAATGCATAGCGGGTACCCCCATAATAATTGCCAAAATATACATCCACAACCCCGTTGAGTTTTTTGCGGTTATTACTTGTAAAACCCGCCGATCCGCTAATCCACTGGTATTTATGCAACATAAACAGGGTAGGGTTTCGCAGCGGTGAAAATGGCAAATAGAAATCATAATAATTATGCGTTACTGAAACACGAAATTCAGAAGAATTCTGCAGCATCATTTCTGCCTGTCCGGAGGTAACGCTTTCGGTAGGTTTGAAAAAACTATCATAATAACTGCTGTTGTATAGGTTTAAACTATAATTATTGATTTTACTTTTCTTAGGATAAAAGGTGCGATATATCCAGGGTTCCAAGCGATAATAAGTAAATTTTTTGGTTACATTTTTTACCGGATCATAAATTTCGGTACGAGGCACAAAGCCTGTTCTGGCGCGGAAATCCTTACCCACATACTCATGATTCCAGGCAATATCCCAATGGATGGTGCGGTAATTTAAATACGAAGCGTGCGACCAGTTTTCTTTGCCCATATAATCATAACTGGCGCGTTGTACAAATGCTTTTCCCACCCAGCGGCTGTCTTTCGACTGTAAATTATACTCCAATCCGGTAATGGTATTATGGTCTTTGCTAAAACGTTTGGCACTTCCATCTCCATCATTTACCAGAATAAATCCAACATTCGAGGCTTTAAATATTTTGCGTTGAATGGCTAAGATCTGATAGGATTTTGCACCGGCTTCAAACGAGCCTGTGGTGCCCTTGGTTTGCACCACCATGGCCCCAACCCTCCACTTATTATTTATCTTACCTGTAACTCGCATGCCAGCATCAATGGGGATATTGCCATTGCTGCCAAGTCCTATGCGCCGCGAAAAAAACGGGCGGATTTGGGTAAAACCAAAATTGGCAAACAAATCGCTGTTCTCAATAAAAAATTGACGTCTCTCCGGAAAAAATAAACTAAACCGGGTAAGGTTCAATTGTTGCACATCCACATCTACCTGAGCAAAATCCGGGTTTATGGTTACATCCAGATTTAAAGATGATGATAAACCCACCTTAAAATCTGCCCCAAATCGGGGTTTATTCTGGCTAAAAGGTTCGCCGGGTTTATAAGGCACAGCGCCCGATGTAACGGTGCTTACATAAGGAATAATGGCTATGTTTTTGCCCTTGCGAATAGGGGGTTCGGGCCATACCAATTCACCACTGAAATTGAGCATGGAAATATTGAAATTCCGCGGAACTTTAATCCAGGTGCTTACTTCATTATTCTTATAATCGGCACGTGCCAGATTAAATTTCCAGGCTTTATTTCCCTCTGCAAAACGGATGGATTTAAAGGGTATTTCAAACTCGGCAAACCAGGTATCGCGTGTAACACGGGTAGCGCTGTACCAGATTTGGTCCCAGGCAGTTGTAACCCCAAATACACCGCCATTTTCTATGGCCCCTTCGCGCTGGCTGTTCTGTGGGGTTAACCCAAATGAAAATCCATTTTGCCCATCTACAAACGGACTGATAGACAATACCACAGCATCGCTATTATTGATACTAAAATCGCGTTTTAATGTTTGAATTACGAAGTCTTTATCGGGATTTCTATTGTAACAAATTACTGCACAATACATGCCCTCATCGTCGTAGCTAAACATAAACTCCGTGCGGGTTTTAGAGATAGACGTATCGTAGGGATAATGCTGAATAAATTGCCCCTTTTTTTCGGCTTTTAACCAGGTTTTTTCATCAAAATTTCCATCCACCTTAATTGCATCTACAGCCCGCTGAATATGGTAATCCGGCGTTCCGGTCTGGGCAAAAAGCACAGATGAAACGGTTAAAATAAATATAAATAAAACCGATTTCATAGGGTATTAATCCTGCAGCGCTATGTTGCGTTTCTGCGCCTGGTTCAGGTAATTCATCTTTTTATAATAATCTACCTTATTCGCATTTACATAAAACTTAATACTGGTATTGGCAATTAACGCATTATTGCGAATGCCGTTCCAGCTCTTCATTTCAGCTATGGAACAATCAAAAATATCACTCAATGTATAAAAGCCATCCCCGGGTTTTACCTTATACCAAACCCACACTTTTGTTGGGGTCACAGGTGTTGTACCCACATTGGGTGCAGGGCTGTTTGGTTTGTCTTCAATGGGTTTTGAGCCTTTCGGAACTACTTCGATATAGGTAACACTATCTACCACTTTTACAATCGTATCATACTCAATAACGGGCTGCGGTTTATAGGTAGCAATTTTGAAAAGTGAATCGCGCATAGCATTGTATGCAGGTTTCTGCTCTTTGGGCACATTAAAATAAATGGTATATCCGAAATAAGGCACATTGTCGGTTTTAAACTCTGGATTCATATTCTTTAAATCCTGGGCTTTAATTCCGGTTTTTTCCTCTATCAATGAAAATGGCAAAGCCACATTGGCACTTACCGAATCCATAAGTGGCAAGTGTAAATCCGATTCCTGAATTTTAAAATCCTCGCGAAAATACATTACCGTTACCGCCGACATAAATTGAACAATTGGCTCTCTTTCTTCGGGCTCTAAATGCTCATAAATATCTTTAAACTCCAGGCTGTTACCCGATAGTCTGATTACCTGATTGAGACGAATGGCACCAATGCGAAAAGCAGTAATGGTTTTTAACCAATCCTTATAAATAAAATGCAAATCGGCCAGGTACTTGCAGGCTGCATCCGAGCTTGCATCCAATGCCCGGCGTTCATCTATCATGGAATTCATTTTCAATCCATACTTTTTTGCGATTGAAAAATTTAAAGGCCACATGCCCGTGCTGCCGTCCTTTCCTACATGGTAATTGTTATATCCGGTATTGGCAGCTGGTATATATTTTACAAACCAGGGCAAGCCGTTCACCTTGCGCACATTGTCCATATATGGAAAGTAAAGCACGCTTTTACCCAATATATCTCCGGTTACACTGTTTTCGTTTTTCAACCACAATTGAATATTTTTTTCAATATCCGCATTGTAAAAAAACGGCACTCCATGCTGTTCCAGTTCTTTTACCTTGGCTTCAAAACTTTGAGCCCGGGCATGGATGGAAATTACGGTAATAAAAAGAAGTATTAGTTTTTTCATGCTTTATCCCTGCATTCTAATAGAAGACGGGACAAAGCAAACAATTTTCGTTCCTCAAATTCACCACACATCAATTGCATGCCAATTGGCAGTTTTTCCTGGCTTTCTCCAAAAGGGATTGAAATGGCCGGAATGCCCGCCAATGGTGCCTGTACAGTAAATAGGTCGGCCAGGTACATGCTTATCGGGTCTTTGCTTTTTTCACCCAATTTAAATGCCGGTGTAGAAGTGGTTGGTATCAAAATGGCATCTGCCGCAGAAAGTACTTCTAAGGTTTTTTCTTTAATCAACCGTCTCACCTGCTGGCCTTTTCGGTAATATGCATCATAGTAATCCGAGCTCAACACAAAAGTTCCGAGCATAATCCGGCGTTTTACCTCTGTACCAAAACCTTCGGTGCGGCTTAGGGTAAATGTGGTTTCAAGATCGGTAGCATTGGCGCTGCGTTTGCCATATAGCAATCCGCTGTAACGGCTCAAATTGCTTGACGCTTCTGCCGTGGTAAGCACATAATACGCAGGTACCATATACTCCAGCAAGGGAAAACTGAAATAGGTAACTTTATGACCCTGTTTTTCAAGCGCTGCAATGGCTTCCTGTGTGCGGGATTTCACATCTGGGTGCAATCCAGGATGCTCTATTGCTTCGCGCATTACCGCAAAAGTGTATTTGCCTTCGGGCTCGGCATGAAAAAGTTTATCGTAATTTTCCTGGGCTACAGTGCTGTCGTATTCATCGGGTCCGGCAATGGTTTGCACAATCAGCTCCATATCGTCCATGCTTTTGGTAAAGGGGCCAATCTGGTCGAAACTGCTGGCATAGGCCAGTAATCCCCAGCGCGACACTTTGCCGTAGGTGGGTTTTAATCCAAATGTACCGGTAAATGCGGCTGGTTGACGGATTGATCCGCCGGTATCGCTGCCCAGGGCGGCATGGCACATACCGGCTTGCACGGCTACTGCACTGCCACCCGAGCTGCCCCCAGGTACACGGGTATTGTCTGCAGCATTCAAAACCGGGCCATAGGCCGAATTCTCGTTACTGGCGCCCATTGCAAACTCATCGCAATTGGTGCGGCCTATGAATATTACATCTTCGGCAAGCAAGCGTTCTACTACAGTGCTGCTATACAAAGATTCAAAACCTTCCAGAATTTTGGAAGAAGAAGAAACTTTATGGTTTTTGTAGGTAATAACATCCTTCAGGGCCATTACCAGACCCGCCAGTTTACCAGCCTCTCCCGCTTTGATTTTGCGGTCAACTTCGGCAGCTCTTTCCAGGGCTTCGGATTCCCAAACCTCCAGAAATGCGTTGAGATGTTTTTGCTCAGTAATTTTGGCAAGGTAATTCCTTACCAGTTGTTCACAGGTTAGTTCACCCGCAAACAGATCCTTTTGGATTTCTGCAATGCGGCTGTATGTTTTCAACTTTTATCGGCCTTGGGGTCCTCTTCCATTCCTTTGCGGATTTCGTTCTTTACGCTGTCCTTGGCGTCGTTAAACTCACGAACACCGCGGCCTATACCACGCATCAGCTCGGGAATTTTCTTACCACCAAACAACAAAAGCACTACCAACAGGATAAGAATGATTTCGGGCATTCCCAGAAAGGCAAGTATTACGGTACTGTTCATTTTTGAAATTTTTTTCAAAATTAGGGCATTTAAACCCATTGTGCAAAGCAAAAACGACGAAACTGTTCGCACAGGGATTGCAAACTTTACCAAGTTATAAGTATTTTTGCAAACCTTAAACAGAAAAAACCATGTCGACTGTTTCCGAAGTACTTAAGAACCTCACCGAATTACTGGAGAAAAACCTCAACCATACCATCACCGAATTTTCAAGAATCAGAGCCGGTAAAGCCGCACCCGGTATGCTTGACAGTGTAATGGTGGAATACTATGGCGCTATGACTCCCTTGAGCCAGGTGGCCAATGTTAATACCCCCGATTCGCGCACCCTTTCTATACAACCCTACGACAAGTCCCTGATTCGTCCCATCGAAACTGCCATTATCAACAGCAACCTGGGCTTCGCTCCCAGCAACGATGGCGATGTAATCCGCATCAATATTCCCCCACTTACCGAAGACCGACGCAAGGAACTGGCCAAAATGGCAAAAAACGAAGCCGAGAATTCTAAAGTAGGTATTCGCAATCTGCGCAAAGAAGCCAACGAAAAAATTAAAAAACTGAAAGCCGATGGACTAAGTGAAGACGACGCCAAAGTAGGCGAAGACCAGGTTCAAAAACTCATTGACAGTTACATTGTAAAAACTGATGATGTTCTGGTTAAAAAAGAAAAAGAAATTATGACTGTTTAAGTCCAAAATATTAAAATAAAAAAGGCTGCAAATTGCAGCCTTTTTTTATGCTTTTTTAATATTCTTTTTATTCAAATCCTACAAGCGATTTCACTTGCATGGCCTTTTCCATTAAGGCCTCTGTTGTGCGCGCAGTAACAGTTACATGTCCCATTTTGCGGTTGGGTTTTATGTCTTTTTTGTTATATAAATGCACATAAACCCCTTCCATTTGCAACAATAGTGTGGTATTTTTTAAACTGTATTTTCCCTCCAATCCCGCAGGCCCTACCAGATTAATCATAGCCGCCGGCTCTACCAGATGGGTACTACCCAATGGCAATCCCAACAGTATGCGATTGAGTTGTTCAAACTGGCTGGTATAACACCCCTCTATGGTATGATGCCCACTGTTATGGGGCCTTGGCGCAATTTCATTCACCAATACTTTTTTATCGGAAGTTAGAAATAATTCAACTGCAAATAATCCCGGACCATTGAATGCATCAATGGCAGCCGAGGCAATTTCACGGCATTCCATTTCATGCTTTGCATCAATATTGGCGGGTGAAAATAAAAACTCTACCAGATTGCTAACCGGATTAAAATACATTTCAATCAGTGGAAAAGTGGTGGTATTGCCCTGCTGGTCGCGGGCTACAATTACCGCATATTCTACAATATCAGCATAAAATTGCTCTAAAACTACCGGGCCATTTATCTGATAGCTTCCATCATATATGGCGGCTTTATTTACAATTTCAACACCCTTTCCATCATATCCACCGGTGCGCATTTTTACCACTATTTTATCCCCGGTAAACTGGCTGATTAATGCCGGCAAATCATCACCGGGTATGGCCAGTACGTAGGGTGCTGTGGGCAGTTGGTGTTTAGCGAAAAACGTTTTCTGCAAGCCTTTATCCTGAATGGTTTTCAATATCCTTGGTGAAGGAATTATTTGTTTCCCTTCAGCTTCCAAAGTTTCTAAAACATCTGAATTAATATGTTCAATTTCAAATGTTAAAACATCGGTTTCTGCTGCCAGTTGTCTAATTTTTTCAGCATCATATAAACTACCTGTAATTACCTTGTCGGCAACCAATGATGCAGGACAATGGGCATCATTTTCCAATACAGTATTTTTTACGTTCCAGGGGCGCGAAGATTCAATGAGCATCTTTCCAAGTTGGCCGCCCCCAATAATGCCAATTCTGATTTCTGAAGGTAACATTTTACTGTAATAAGTTTATATAGGCTGCTTTAATTTTGTCGAGATGAATATGGGCTTCGGCAAATTTTCTGGATTCAGCAACTACCTCAGAAAATGCTTCATTTCCCATTCGGTAATAATGCTCTATTGCACCCACATAATCCTTAATTTCATCATCAAAATTATACCCGGCCTTTGCCTGCTCCAAACCATTCCATGGTGTATTTTTGGATATTATACACGGCATGCCCGATGAGAGTGCTTCAATGATTGCATGCCCATAATTTTCGCCTTTGGTAGGTAAAATAAATACCTGGCTATGGTCGTAATTTTTTTGCAATTCGTTTATATTCTTATGCCCTATATATTCCACTTTTACATGGGATGGCATTTGCCCCAATTTTTTATTGAATTGCTCAAAATATGCTTCATCCCCGTAATTGCCCACAATTGTAAGACTTACTGGTACTGTAACATGCATCATTACATCGAGTAAAAAAAGTGTATTTTTTTCGGGTGAAATACGGGCTACACTCAACAATTTTAATTCATTTTCATTCTTTTCGTGCAATTCGGGTTTAAACGGCAATATCCTTGGAAAGTTCGATGCCTCGGCATAGGTGGCTTCTCTTCCCAATATTTTTTTAAGCTGAAAAGTTTCTTCCGGATTGGTTGAATGAAATGTAACATGATGAAACCAGCCCATAATTTTAGCGCTGTATAAATACATCATTTTTTTAAATTTCTTTACATTCAACGCCGTAGTATGAAACATGCCACGTGTAGCTACAATAACCCTTTCATGCTTAGCCTGGTGCCACCAAATTAAAGGATAAATAGAAAAATAGGGCGAAAAAACACCCTGAATATAATAAATATTTGCATCCGATTCATCCAGAATTTCGAATATTTTTCTGCGTGTTCGGTTTTCTTCGCTGATATAATATACGTGTGCTTTCCCTCTCCAATTTACCCAGGTATCTTTCTCTATCCCTTGTAATTCTTCAGTATCTCCATAATCTACCGAACCAGTAAGTATATAAAAATCATAAATATCACTCATATTTTCTACAAGCTTTACAATGGAAATAACAGGTCCGCCAGCCTTATAAGCCGGGTCGAACCAATCCATCGTTATGAGTATTTTTTTCTTAGTCAAAATTTACCTTATTTCTTCGCATCCAATACCCCAATACTACCAGATTCCATACTTTATACCACTCTTTGTTTTCGGGGGTTTGCAAGGTTAAAACCCTATTATCTACAAAGCCCGGTGGCAATATACCTGCATTTTTTATATACTCAAGATTTTCTTCACAAAAGGTACGCAATTCATTATTTACCCAATGTTTCCATGGAAATGTAAATCCCATTTTAGGCCGGTCCCAAACTTCTCTTGGAAGCAAATCTCCCATGGCATCAATAATTAATTTCTTACCTGGTTGGATGGGTTTAAAATCATCAGGCAATGAAAGCACAAATTCCATTAAATCGCGGTCTAAAAATGGGACCCTCACTTCCAGCGAATGGGCCATACTCATTTGGTCGGCATCGCGCAGCAATACATTTTCCATATAGGTTTTGCTTTCGGCAATGGAAATTTCGCTGAGCAATCTGAATCCCGAATTGTTGTCTCCCTCAATGTCTTTAATTTCAAAGGGTGTTAAACCTGCCGCAATCATTTCGGCATTGGTAAAAACCATGCGAAAAACGGGGTAAATTTCGGTCCAGTTCCAACTTTTAATTTCAGCCAATTGGGCCAATCGTTGGGCCTGGGTTTCACTCACCCTTTTTTGCAGCATTTTCAGCATTACTTTTCGCATTCCATGCGGAATACGTCGCACCGCCCTGTATTTATACCATTGTTTGATGTATTTAAATACCGGATATCCGCCAAACATTTCATCGCCACCCAAACCGCTGAGTGCCACAGTAATACCGGCATTGCGTGTGTACTTAGATACAATGTAAGTATTTAATCCATCTACGCTGGGGTGGTCCATTGCATTTAATCCAGCGGGTATTTCATTCAAAAAATCATCGGCTTTTAATTGAATGGCATGATGATCGGTTTTGAATTTAGCCGCCACCATTTCGGCATATTTACTTTCCGAAAATTCGGCTTCGTCAAAATAAACATTAAAGGTCTTTACCTTTGAATTACTTACCTGTGCCATAGCAGCAACAACAGCGCTGCTATCCACACCCCCGGATAGAAATGCACCCAATGGCACATCGCTAATCATGCGCTTTTCTACTGCGGTAAAAAACAATTCGCGGGTTTGTTTTACCACTTTATCGTAAGGCCCCGTAAGTGAATATTTTTCTTTGGCGCGATCCAAATTCCAGAACTTATATGTATCCGTAATTCCATTCTGAATTACTACATAAGAAGAAGCTGGAACCATGTGAATATTTTCTAAGATGGTTTCAGGGCTGTAAACAGTTTGGTATTGCAAATAATTTTCCAAACCATCTTCCGAGATGCGGGGTTTTATTAAACCGGATGCCAATAAGCCCCTGATTTCGGAACTAAAAACCAATACCGATTTATCCCAAAAATAATAAATGGGTTTTTTACCCATTCGGTCGCGGGCCAGTACCAGCTTTTTGGCATTGTCGTCCCAAATTGCAAGGGCAAACATTCCATCCAGTTTTTCGAAACATTTTTCGCCATATTTTTGATACAGCGCCAGTATAACTTCTGTGTCGGTGCCGGTTTTAAATTCGTAGCCCTTGCACTCTTGCTTTAATTTCTGAAAATTATAAATTTCTCCGTTAAAAGAAATAAAAATAAACCCCGAACTATCCACCATAGGTTGGCGGCCAGATTCACTTAAATCGATAATACTGAGGCGGCGATGACCCAATCCAATGCGACCGCGAGTCATAATTCCCTGGGCATCCGGACCTCGATGGGCAATGGCCGCATTCATATGCACCAGGATATCCCGGGTTCTGAACTCGTCATTTAAACCGTAAATTCCGTTTATGCCGCACATGCCTTTTTCCTAATAATCCGTGAATAAAATGTAAATACTACGTTTGATATATACTTTTTTTTCACATTACTGAATTCGCTGTGAAAATGCCTCCAAATGCAGGCTTGCAATATGATGCCAATTAAACTTTTCTGTCGCCAATCTGCGCGATTCGGATTGCAATTTCCGCAATTCATTTGCCGGCATTTTTATACATGAAAGCATTGACTGATAAAGGGTTTCTGCATCAAAGGGTCTGATTAAAAACCCATTTTCTGCACTTACCAATTCCTCTGTTGCACCCACCTGGGTTGCAATAATGGCCTTGCCTGCCGCCATTGCCTCCAAAACCACAGTAGGCATGCCTTCGCTGTAAGATGGGCATACCAAAACATCGGCTTGTTTATAAATTTCTGCAATCCGACCTGCATCACTGAGTTGCCCGTGATAAATCATACGTGAATCAGCCAATTTTACCGAATCTGGAATATCACCAATAAACTCCATGGTCCAGTCTTGCTCTACTTCTGAAAGTAATTTCAAGGCCTCATTTAGTGTTTCCATTCCCTTTCTCCACTCATTTCTGCCTACAAATAAAAATTTGCGCACTGCATTCGGCCCTGGCAATTCGTTGAAATACTGAAACCATTCGTCGCTGATTCCATTTGGTATAATGCTAATTTCAGTGCGGGGCTGCACCCTGTGCATGATATTTGCCAATGCTTTTCCCAATGCCACTGCAAACATAGATTTGCGCAACATGCGACGAACATATAATTTAAAATACCGCTGGATAAGTATGGCTTTTATTCCCCTGGCCGGCTGAAACATCTCCAGGCCATGCAGATTGATAAACACAGGAATGGGATAACTTCCTCTGAATTTTCGCACCAAACCATAATACCCGGTAAACCCCTGTGCATACACAACATCCACCGGATTATGCAAGACTATATGCTTAAAAACGGCTTTGGAAAAATAATTATTTGCGCGCAAATATTTTCCCGGCATAAAACCCGGTGAACGAAATTTTACCCTATGAAAAACAATATTTGAAATAGCCCCCAGCTCCTGTTCAGCCCGTGGACATGGCATTTGGGTGTATACATGAATCGCCGTTCCCTGCATAGCCAAATGCCGAATTAATTCGGTGCTGTATTTTTGAATGCCCCCTATTTTATCCGGAAACAAGCCGTCGGTTACAAAGGCTATTTTCATTTTTTTACTTTAAGATTTTGGCCAATTCCACTAAGCGTTTCAGACCATTTTTCAGCCGACGTTCTTATGCCCAATGCATGGCTATGTTCGGCCATGGCATTCAATTCTGCCTGTGAAGCCTGCATTATTTTCATCATTTTTTCTTTAATGGATTTTACATTCCCTGGTTTAAATAAGTATCCATTTTTACCATCTTCCAAATAAGCTTCTCCACTACCCACTTTATTGCTCAATAGCAAGGGCATTCCCGATGCTGCAAATTCATTTACCGCTACACCCCAGGGTTCAAATAAACTGGGTAAAATAAATACCCCGGCATTTTGAATTAAATTCTCAAAATCACCGGGCTGCACAAAACCCAGGTGTTTGATGCCCTCAGCTTCAAGTTTGAAATCAAATCCTTCCCCCGTTCCGGCACACCATAATTCCCAATCATTGCGTGTTTGCTGTTTGATTTCATCAAATGCCTGCCACATATAGGTCAAACCTTTCTGCGGAATATACCTGGCCACACATAAAAACACATGGGGCATTTTTGCAGATTTAGAAGCCTTATGTCTGCTGAAAATCTCCTCAAACCTTGCCGAATCTGTAGCATAAAAGCCCGTGAAAACCCGGTCGTTGCCGAATCCAAGTAAATTGGCAAAACGCCGCTGTTTTAGTCCAGGTACCCAGGCTGCCGAATAGCGTTTCTTAAAAATAAACCTCGCAAATGGTAAAAACACCAATTGTTTAAGGGTACCCCTGAATATATTGTCGAAACACAATACCACAGGCACTCCCTTTATGCTCAACCCATCGGCAATTTCATTGTACGCGCGGTCGGCCCAACCCGAACAAACCAGCACATCGGCTTCCAAACTATCCGCCAACTCATGCAATGCATTGTCCTTAAGATTGTCTTTGTTGTACAAATTCAATCCCGGGTGACTGTCGAAAATAAATGGCGCCTCGCTATTTACAGGGTAATGAACCACATGAATCTCATCTTCAGGGTGGCGGTTTAAGTGCACTTTAAAGCACTGCATGGTATAATCTGCCAGTTCTGTGTATAAGAAAAAATATTTCATTCGTCCGATTTTTTAATGTTTAAGCCAAAAATATCCGTTTTTTGCATTTTCTGTCATGAAGCTCGATCGCATTTTGGTATTTCTGATGGTGTTGTCCATCTTCCTTGACGACTTCATTGTGGGCTATTCCAACAATGATGCAAGGGCAGCAAGTGCTTTCGATTTTTATTATTACTATCTGATTTTTCTTTCATTTTTAACTTATTTCCTGTTCAATCAAAAGAAATTCCCCTCATTGCCAGGCTGGTTTCTTAAAACCATTCTGGTGCTTTTTACAGCAAGCTTCATTGCAGGGAGCGTGGCTGAAAAAATAAGTTTCTCTATGCTTAAGCAAATGATTGGAATCGTTTTCTCCTCGGTTGCTTACTATAATGTGATACGGTTTACTAAATTTGATGTGCGACGCTTGTTTGACATTTACCTTAAAATTTCTTTCTGGGTTGCAGCCATCGGGGTAGTTGAGGAAGCTTTGCGCGTGGCAGGATTTAATCATTTGTTCGACAATACAAAACGCGTTTCCGTTGGGATTTACAGGGTATATTCCATTATGGGTGAACCCTATTTTTTGGCCGTAGCACTTATCCCTGCCGTTTATTTTTATTTGGGAAAAATGATAGGCAATAAAGCATTCCGCGACCGTCGTCTGTTATTGCGATTTGGGGTAATTTTTGCCTGCTATATTTTTACATTCAGTTCGGCCGGTTTCATTGGCTTGGCCATTATGTTCGTTATGCTGGCCTATTCTCTTGGGTACTTTAATCCTGCCAGTGGCAGATTTATTTTACTGGCGGTTGTAACTGCAATAGCAGCACCAATAATTAATCCCAAAGAATTTTCACTTTCCGAAATTACCGTGCGCATTGAAGATTCATTCAAGGCCTTCAGCTCCACAAAAGCCCTGGATAAAAAGGCCATTGCTGAATTAAATTCAAGTACATTTGCTCTGTATAGCAATTACCTTATTGCACAAAAAAGTTTTTTTGCCAATCCATTGTTGGGCTCGGGCTTGGGTACACATGAGGCCACATACAACGAATATTTTGAAACCCTTTTTGGAAAAAAATTCCTGAAAATGTACGGAATGTTTAATTCAAAAGATGGAAATAGTTTGTTCATCCGTATGATGTCCGAAACCGGGGTTCTGGGTTTGATTCTGATCATCATTTTTATGTTCCGCTTTTTTGTTTCGCGCAAAAACCTGGAAGGGGAAGATGCCATTTATCACCTCACCATAAATCATGGTATTTTTATTGTAATTGTTGTACGTTTATTGCGCACAGGAAATTACATATCCCAAGGGTTTTTCTTCTTCTTTTTCTTGTATTATATTACTTACATCTATCTGCGAAAAACATCTAAATATAAGCGACTTTCAGGTACTTAAAATCTGGGCGGCCTGCTTTTTCCAGGTATAATTATTCAGTATTTTATTTTTAAAAGCCTGCGCCATTTTCTGATGTATTTCGGGTTGTTCCAATATTTGTTCAAATGCCAATGCCATACTGGCCGCATCACCTGCAGTAAGCAAGCCATCTGCTCCATTTTTAATTACATCCTGCAAGGGTCCATAATCCGGTGCTACAATAATTTTTCCCATCAATCCATATTCAAATATTTTAATGGGTGAGCCATACCAATTGCTGTCTGGCATTACCGATACATTAAAATTCCCAATGTATGCCATTACCTCGTTATGGGGCACTTTTCCAGTGAATTTATAGCTGTTTGCCGGCAATAAATCCGCCGCCATGGTTTCTAATTTTTGACGTAAAATGCCATCTCCAACAATTAACAAAAAAGCCTCAGGAAACCGACCAACTATGCGTGAAAATGCCTCAATTAATTTTTCTACTCCATGGTGCGGAAATATGCTACCCACAAAGCCAATCACCACCCGATCATCAATCCCCAACTTGTTTTTGATGCTTTCAATTTCAGTTGCATCAGGCAATTTTTTATTTTCATTAATGCAATTGGGAATAATATGCACCGGCGCTTCAGGTTTGTATCTGCGTTTTATATATTCACCCAATGCCGTAGAAACTGCAAATATCTGATTGGTGTTTTGCATTTTACTCTTCTCCTTGGCTAGTCCCACCCAATGCAGCAAACTTGGCCCTTCAAACGAACGCATTTCCTCCACAGCAGGGGCATTTACTTCCAGGTAATGCTTAATTCCAGATTTGCGGCAATGTAAAACACCCAGATTTTGCATGTATTCACCCCGCTCATAAACCAAATCGGGTTTAAATACGGCAATGGCTTTCTTTAATTCCTGCACTGCTTTTTTATCATGCCGAATCAATAAATAATCCTTCAGGGCATTCACCACAAACAAGGGCATAATTTTACGCACCAGGCTTTTTAATCCACTTTCCCTGGTAATTTCAGAATGATACTGTTGAACTACTTTTGCCTCTGTTCCCCCCATAATTACCGGCAATACTTCATGGCCCAACTCGCGAAAAGCACCAATGGTTTCTCGCTGATGGGTACTGTATCCTACTTCACTCACAATGTCGTGTGTGGGATGCGGGGAATAGTAAAGTATTTTCAATTTAAACAATATTAGCCGGTACAGGCTGTCCTACTGCCTTGTAAATGTCGGCAAAGGTGTAAGATTTTTGCGGAATATTTAATTCGGTGCGATGATATACATCCTCTATCACCTCATCATTCAGCACTTTGTCAATCCATTTTTTATAATAGCCTGGGGTACTTGCACGGTCTTTGAATTCAGTGAGGTATGCCTTGTCAATTAAATTTGCCCGTTGCAAAAATCCAAATGCCATTTGCATCGAATAATCATCAACCTCCGGACCTTTTGCAGCTTTGGTTGGAGCAAAATAATCTTCCTCCTCAATGGCCATAAACCCATTGCCATCCGGTGCTGTATAAAACTGGTAGGTTTTGCCTTTCGCTATTCCAAAAGTATCTTCCATACCCAGCATTTGTATAATTTTACGCAACGGTTTTTTAATTGATTTTAATATCCCAACATTGCGCAAACTATCGGTGGCACGCTTCTTCTCCGGTGTCCATATCAGCATAGTAGCCGATAATTTTTCGGGAATAAATACAATATGCGGCTCCCATGAATCTACCATACTCGGATTCCAATCTTTCTGATGAAAATGCCTTGCAATATCCATTTTTGTGCGAAGGGTTTTCTCATCAACCTGTACATTTTTACCAAATAAAATCGATTCATATCCCGAACCAAAAAATGCATTGGTTGTAAGTATATAATTATTGTGGTGGTGAATGGCATGCGCTGCCTGACCGGGTTTCCAGTCTTTACCCGCCGGAAATAAATGTATTTTCAAATTAAAATCATCTGTTTCGTACACATAAAAAAACGGAATATTATACAAAGACCATTCCTGGTTTAAATACCCCAAATCGTCCAGATTGCGCTTAATAACTGCATGCAAAAATGCATTGTCGGCTCCCATTCTCAGCAATAAATCCTTCACATTGTGATGGAATTCATGCCGGTCGGGATAGCGGGCTTCCAGTTCAAGAAGTTCTTTTATGTATGGGTGATTTTTTAATGCTTCATTGTTCATACTATCTATGTATTGGGTTTATTTCATGGGGTTAATAAGGCCATCACTTTTGAGGCCAGAAATTCGGTGTCAAATTCATGGATATCCAACTGCGGATTGATAGGTAAATTATCCATTTTCCAATCGTTATAAATGGCTTCCAAACCTTCACTTAGCTGCCCAACATTGCAGGCATATCCCGCTCCTTTTTCGGCCAGATAATTGCCGGTTTCTCCGCCAATTGAAAATACAGCAATGGGTTTTTTAGCCGCTATATATTCATAAAATTTTGTACTACGCGAATAGGTTAAATCATCGGTTAAAAAAAGCATGCAAATCTGGCTTTCATTTATTTTGGAATATACCTCATTTAATTCCACCTCTCCATGGATTTTTAATATATCTGAAACTGCAGCTGTAACCGGGCTAAACCAATTTGGAACCTGTCCGTAAAAATCAAACTTAAGGGCTGCATACATTTCCGGTTTCTCGGCTTTTATTTTTAATAATGCAGCTACCAAATCCTGCATTACATGCATTACTTTGTTATACAGTGTTCCGGTAAATACAAATTGCAACGCATCCTTCCGGATATTACCAATCTCAGCATTGAAATTAAAATCATCTTTGTCGAAACCGTTTGGCAGTGTACTAAATTTTTGGGGATTTTCGCCACTGATTTGAATAAAGTAATCATTCATTTGTTGTGATACTGACAATACTTTGTCATACCCTTTAATTACTTTTAATTCAAGTTCTTTTTCTTTTTGTAAGCGCAATTCACCTATGGTTTGAAAACCAAATGAGGTGCGATTATTGGCCCAAGGATCTCGAAAATCTACAATAAAATTCACATCCGGGTAATGGGTCTTTAGCTCAATAATTTCAGCCGCCATATGAAACGGACCACAACTCACAATCACATTTTTTACACCCTTTTTTAAGCGCGATTCTATTCTTTTTTTTATGCGAAATCCAAATCTGCTGGAAGGGTCGAAATAGTTGTAATTTCCATGCCTGATTTTTACAAATTCCAGTGCCAGTTTATATTTAATTTTATGCAATAAACCAGCAGGTACCGTGCCCATTACCCGCGGATATGGGGGTTTAACGTAGGTAATTTGATTGTTATATTCAACGGTATCTTTCAGCCAGGGACTGGTTTTTGAGTCCAGTAATCGGGCGGCAATAACTTCTATATCAACATTATTTCGTTGTAAATATTTGGCAAATTTGGCCCATCTGCGCCCCCCAATTCCGGGATATGGCGGAAATGTAAAATTTACAATCAGGGCTTTTAAGCTCAACGAATTACTTTTTTTACCAATCGGGTAAATGGAGAAATGGTTTGCATAAACTTGCGATGTTTCACATACAAACCGGTTTCATATGTTGCAAACTCATCATGGGCACGGGGTTTTTCAGCCATAATAGCCTCAAATTCATCCATACTGATTCCCAGTTTTTTCACAACATATTCTTTGTCTTCACGCAATAAATCGGGGTCATAAGCGGGTTTAGCTATCTCTGCCAATGCTTCATCCCGGGTCATTTGCCCAGAGCAAATCAAGTTGGAAACATGGGCCTTACGCTTATCAAATCCAAATTTTTCTTTCAATACATATCCCTGATAAAAACGTGTAAAAATCGATTCATAATGTTTCCCTCCGTAATCGCGCCACCCAAATTCGCGGGTGATGATTTCCTTGGCTGCATTTTTATCATATTCCAACATTTCAAGCAGGTTTACCCGCTCAAAATGTCTAACCCTCTGATACCAGGTATATTCAAAAAATCCCATTACCGGAAAGGTTTTTAATTTGGTAGTACCGTATTTTTTATGAATATCGCGAATATTGGCCACATCCATTTTACTCCAACGCATGGTTTTCCCTGGCGATATGCCTGTTTGTAAAGGGTAGCAAAAAAACCATGGTCGGTTGGAATTTCCCAATCCAAAACTCCTGCCCGGATATAGGCCAATTGTAAATCGCGAAATTCTTCCCAATCCACCACATAGGTAAATAATTCAAAACCGGTGTGGTTGATGATGTTTTCAATATTTTTTACTGCCAGCTCCGAATTCCATCCATTGTCGAAATGCACAATCAACGGATTTAGTCCAAATTCCTTGGCTTTTAATGCCAGGTATGAACTATCCACACCTCCACTCAATCCCATAATAGAATCGTGGCGGTGACCCTTGCCTGCAGCCTTTATGTCGGTTAAGGTTTTTTGAAGCAATGCATCACGTTCGGCAGGAGAAATGGCGTGCTTTACATACATATCTTCATACCGAACGCAATAATCACAAATCCCATTTTCATTGAAGGAGATTTGCGGATCATCGTTGGTGTCGAGTATGCAATGGGTGCACTGCTGGTAACTTCTGCTCATGCGATTGTATTGCTGTAATTAATCAAAATTGAGTCGCGGTTATTGTTTTTGAACACAAAATGGCTGCCTGCTGCAACTGCACTGGCTCCGCATTTTTCCACTGCATTTTTAAAATCCTGCGGGCCGCGCGCACCACCCGCTGCTACTACAGGTATTCCTACTGCCTCACTAACTTCTTTGAGGGTATCTTCATCGTACCCTTCAAATGTGCCATCCCGGTCTACGCATTGCAAAATAATTTCACCAGCCCCGTATTTTTCTATCATACGTGCCCATTCCACGATTCCGGTTTTGGCGGATTTTGAGGCTGAGTTAAACACCGGTTTTTTGCTCCCTAATAATTTTTTTTGGTAGTCTAGCGAAACTACAACACTCTGTGCTCCATAGCCCAAAGGCATAAAACTTTCTCCTGCCATCTCGGTAATAAGCTTTAAGTTAGGACCCTTCTTATCCCTACTGGCCCTGATATCCAAAATCACCAGTTCATCCACCTCTTTATCATTAAATATCTTTATGGCATTGATTGGGTCGCCAACATATTTGGGTTTGTCAAATTTCAGGGTTTTTACCAACTGCTGGCCAATAATACTCAGTACCGGAATAATTCTGTAATTGTTCATTCTCCGCAGATTTCAAGGTAATTTTTTAACAATTGCATGCCGTATTTATGGCTTTTTTCAGGGTGAAATTGTGTACCGTAAATATTGTTTTTATGCACCGCACAGGTAAAGTCAAATCCATACCGGGCCGTGCCGATAATGTTCTCTCCCAACTTGCAGGTTGCATAATATGAATGCACAAAATAAAAACGCAATTCATTTTCAAATCCATTAAATAACGGACAGTTATTATGGGTATTTACAGCCGTCCACCCCATATGCGGAACTTTGTAATTGGGATTGTCAAATTCAAATTTTTTTACCTCGCCCTCAATCCAGCCTAGCCCTTTACTATCGCCTTCTTCACTATGATCGAGCAATAATTGCATGCCCAAACAAATACCTAAAATCGGCACTTTTTCTTCCAGTACTTTTTTATTTAAAACCGGTTCCATTCCCCTTTCACGAATCAATCCCATGGCTTTTCCAAAATGCCCCACACCCGGCAAGATTAAGCTGCTGGCCTGTGATATGGCAGTTAAATCGGAGGTAATTTCCGCACGTCCTCCAATTTTTTTTATCATATTGCGAATGGAAGCCAGGTTTCCCATTCCATAATCCACAATGGTTATCATACAGCCCTCATTTTTTTCTCGGTAAATTCCAGAATGCAATCCACTATTTTTTCAGCCGATTTTCCATCCCCATAAATTCCATTGATAAATGGCCCAAAAGGTTTGTTTAATATTTCACCGATATCCTCAATATTGTCCCAAACCAGGGTATTACAACCGTTTTCAAGGGTTTCTACCCACTCGGTTTCCGAACGCACGGTAATGCACTGCCGTTCCAAAAAATAGGCCTCTTTTTGCATGCCACCGCTATCCGTAATCAGGCATTCGGCATGGCTAAGCCAACCCAAATTTTCAAAATATCCCTGGGGATCAATAAATTTTATATTGGAATAATCTTCAAATTTCAATCCGTACTTTTCTGTCATTATATTTTTTGTACGGGGATGAATACTAAAAACCACCGGATATTTCAACGCATTTAATACGCCTAAAATCCGGGTCAATCTCTCCTCCTGGTCGGTATTGTAAGGCCTGTGCAGGGTGGCATAATAATAATTACCCTGCATGGGTTTTGGCAGATTCCCTTTTTGTTTGGCAATGCGAATCATATCCAACATTACATCGCCGGTTTCAAACGCATTTATAATTCCCTCATGTTCCAGATTTGCAATGGCCAATTGGGTAGGGGCAAATAATAAATCGCTTACATGGTCGGTTAAAATACGGTTCACTTCTTCGGGCATAGATTTATTAAAACTGCGCAATCCCGCTTCTATATGGGCCACGGGAATATGGATTTTGGCCGCAACAAGGGCCGCCGCTATGGTCGAATTTGTATCGCCATATACAATCAGCATATCAGGTTTTAAATCCATTAATATAGGCTCTAAACCTGTCATAATTGCGGCTGTTTGTGTGGCATGTGTTCCACTGCCAGCCTGCAGATTCTTATAGGGTTTTTCCAGTCCCAATTCATCAAAAAATACTTGCGACATATTGGCGTCGTAATGCTGCCCGGTATGCACCGAATAGTGTTTTACTTTACCCGATGCCGCCAAAGCCATTTCTATCGGAGCTGCTTTAATAAACTGAGGCCTGGCGCCAATTACACTTACTATGATTGCCATTGCTATTAAACGTTAATTCACTTCGGCCACATTGCCGAATTTGCGATATTTATGGTGATACTTTTTCAATTCCGTTTGCTCAAAAAATGCCTCTGTACTTAACCTGTCAAATTCCAGAATTTTATGTTCCAGGCTTTCAAAATCACGGGCACATATATTTTCCAAGGCATTGCCGGGAATCGGAAAATTGGGTAAATAATAGGGGGTAAATATGGATTTAAATCCGCCAAATAATCGCTCATAGGTTGTATTGCTACTTACCGATATGCTGATATCACACAGGCTAAACTGCGATTTGGTAGGTTTATTGAAATCCATTAATTTAAAGGGTACTTCTTCGAAAACCCCTTTGTAAAATTCAAGCCCCTCACTCAATTGTGCAGGTGTTCTCCGCTCCCTTGGGTGCAAAAACAGCCACAATTCAAATTCCGGATGTAAACGGGCAAATTTTTTCATATGCTCCAACAACAAAAATTCGCTTTCAAAAAATCCATCTGCAAATTCCTGGTGTTTTTCTTTACTTCTCCACCATACGCCACTGGCATAAATTCCAATTTTCCTGGTGTTCTGATAATCCGCACCGGTATTAAATTCCAACTGGTCATTAAACTCGTTGTATGGCCAGGGTCTCAATTCGTTGTACACAAAACGCAATGGATATTCAGGCTGCCTTTTTAAATATTCCAATTCGTCTTTGTGATAGGGCGATGTACTTAAAAATACATCACATACACAATCTGGATAGGTTTCATACAATGGTGTAGGGCTTGTGATAAAATAATCACGTATGCCCTTTTTTTCTAATAAAATGGTTAAAAAAGAACTTCCGATTTCGTATGAAAAAAAATCATAAAAGTGTTCAATTCCCTTGTTTTTTATGAGCGATAATATTTTTACATGCTCGTGCAAAATGGTAAAATGCAGGGCCCAAATGCCCACCGGTCTAATCATTAACAAAGGCAATGATGCTATTTTTATCAGCACCATAGCCAATAAATATCCCAATTTTGAAATCACATTTTCATTGAGATAAATATTGTGAGGGCTTAGGTAAGTTGCCAGTTTATAATCACCGGCATTTTGCTGAATATAGCCCAGCGCCCAAGGCTCAACACTGTCGTTGTAAAAACAAACATCGCCTCCCGAATTAAATTCTACCTTCCCCGATTTAAAAATATCAGTATAAATTCTGCGCACCAATATACTGGCTGCAGTTTTCATGCTTTTATGACTACCCCTGGGAATGCGATGCGTTTTGCGATGAATCAAATGCCTGAATGCAATCGCATTTTTACCCTTACTGCCCGTAATAAAAGCAATATAACAGGCAATATAAATACGGATTGCAAAAAACCAGGTGCCCAAAATCAGAATACTGTTTTCTTATCAGCCTTAATTGTAAAAGCCTTATTCGGCGGAGAAAATGGCGTATAAACCTGTGAGTTTTTCAATTTTTCACATAAATCACCGTAGCTGAAATCCATGGTACCCATGGCATTTACAAGGGCCCGTATGTTTTGCAAATCTTCGAGATAATCCAATGTAAAACGATAATTCTCGAAATTCAACCCGGTATCATACTTTTCTATGGGCATTGTATTAAAATATGAATTACGCAAATACAGGGTCATATATTCGGCCTCTTCCCGGTAATTGGTGAAATAAACTTCCAGGGTTTTATATGCATCCGATTTTATGATTTCAAAATCACAACCATCAATCACTTCTGCATGGCGGTAATAATCATAATTGCCTTCTAAAAATTTGGGCATAATTGCATCAATGTGCGCAGGATCAATAAACACATTATCGGCCGTTATGCGCAGCATCACATCCGGCACACCAGTATGGTCAAAGGCCGCCTGCAACCGCTGATACACATTTTCGGTAGAACGAACTACGTCCAGTCCTTCCGATTTTCCGATATTCTCAATGCCGTCATCTGCCGCATCTGCTGTGGTACAAAGCACCCATTTTTGCACAGTAGCAGCCTTTTTCAGGCGTTTGATCAACATGCGCAGGGTTTCTATCCCATTGGCCACTTCCTGGTAGCATTTGCCAGGGTACCGGCTCGAAGCTGAACGCACCAAAATATATCCTACTACAGAGTGTTCAATATCGGCATAGAGCATTTTTCGATTGGCAGAAATTTCAACAGCTGCCCGCTTATTTAAAATATCTTTCAGATTTAAATAATTGGGTACTCTGTCGGCTCCCTCCTGGCGTTTCATGGCCACATGCGCCGGCAATATTTCGGTACCTGCCTGTACATCGGTCGACGCATAAATAGCCTGTTTGGCTTTGTTGCGATAATCCATTTCATCGGCACTCAAAGCCAACACATTATCGGTAAAAGTGGATGCCAACATGTGCATTTTTTCAATGCCAGTTTTCAATTCACTCAAATTCAAAGCTGCATGGTCATCGTCTAATCTTCTGCTGCGGTCTTGGGTTACATGCTTTTCGATATAATCATATCCCAATAAAAAAGCATAGGCAATCATATCGGATGCAATGATATTATCCCCGTCTAAATGCTCGCTGAGTGCTACCTTTACCCCGAAAACTTTCTTCAGTTCGGAAAGCTTGTTTACCTTTATACTCTCAGGTTTTGTAGGATAATTCTGCACTCCGTATACCAATACAATCCTTTCGAAAAAATGATTGTTTTTTGCAAATAAAACGATTTCATTGATTTCAATGGCGGTTAATCCACTCACTGAAATAAATACGGTTTCAAAATCACGGGCCGCATGAATCAGCAATGAAAAATCCATTGAATTGGTAACATGCAATTTTACCCCGTTGATATTTAATCGTGGGTTTTTATGCTTCAGGTCTATTACTTTTTCATACGAACCTGTTGCAAAAACATCAAAATATACATTAAAATTATCAGGAAAAATATCGAGTAATTTTCCAAATTCTTCGTGTGTAAATTTCAATCGGTCAAGCTCTACATAATTTTCAGAACCGGGATCACCAAACTCTGATGGAATTACGTATTGAAATTTTACCGCATCTACACCTGTTTCAATCAATTGGGTAACCAACTGATGCATGTAGTCAAATTCACCCTCATGCACATTGGCAACCTCTGCTATTACTTTTGTCATTCTATTGTTCTATTCCTTTTTGACCGTCTAAAAATTTTTGAATCGCCACATCCAATAAATCATTCATTTTCAAAACCGTTTCTACAAATTCCCGAAAGGCGCCGTTTCCACCGCTTGATTTTGTGATTATCGATGCTTTGGCTTTAACATAATCCGGAGCATTGGCCGGAGAGCCCGCTACACCCACAGCTTCAAGCAAAGCCATATCATTAATATCATCGCCCATGTATGCCACTTCGTGCAATCCTATTCCTAAATCGGCACAAATTTTTGTAGCAACATTTAATTTATTGGATACGCCCTGATGCACAATTTCAATGCGCAATTTAGCTGCTCTTCTCGCCACTATTTCAGTGGTTTCACCGGTAATAATTCCCACCGGAATATTTAATAAACGGCAAAATAAAACCCCTGCACTATCCGATGTATTAAATTTTTTCCATTCATTGCCCGTCTGGTCGTAATACATACCCCCATCGGTCCACACACCATCAATATCGGTTAAAAACAGCTTAATTTTCATTTGTTTTTTTATGTAAATCAGGCCAACATATTGGCATAAATAATTTCGTTGGCAGGGATGTCGGTTCCGGCACTTTTTCCTATCACTTCATCCTTGCTTTTCCATTTAAAACCATCACCCGGACTCAGCATATGCAAATCGGCTTCGGTAATAATTTCGCCCTTTTTTATGTCGCGTTTTGAAGCTATGGAACGTTCGAGTTTAATGCGTGCCGATTCAACTGCAGGATCTACTGCAATTTTCTTTTCACCCATAGCCAATTCCAAACAACGTATATCGCGCACCATGCGGTAAATGCCTTCGGGACCCAGCGAACCGGCCTGGTCTGTGCCTTTTAAATTGCGGTCTATGGTGATGTGTTTTTCCAGAATTTCCGAACCCAATGCAACAGCTGCCAAGGGTATATCTATGCCTATTGAATGGTCGGAATATCCAATTCTGTATTGCGGATAATTCTCCTGCAACCAGTTTATGGTGCGCAAATTTATATTTTTATAATGCGCAGGATATTCGCTGATGCAATGCAATATGCTAATGTCGCTATGGTACCTGCTTATGGTTTCCAGTGCGTCATCCAGCTCAGCTTGACCACCCATTCCGGTAGATAAAATAATCGGGATTTTGGTTTCAGCCAATGCAGATAATAAAGGCAGATTGGTCAAATCGCGCGATGCTACTTTCAATTTGTCGGGCGTAAATAATTTAAGCATGCTTAAACATCCAACCGCACACAAGGTTTCCACTACATCCAGGCCCAGCTCTTTTGCATATTTATACAATTCAAAATGCTGTTCATCGTTTAGTTCCAGAAATGCCCTGTGCTCGCCATAAGTGCGCCCGAATGAATGCGGCGAATCGTAGGGTTTATTCATGGCCGATTGGGTGAGCTCTTCGTTCAAATCACGCTTGGTGAGCTTAATTGCATCCATGCGTTTTACATGCAGATTAAACAGGTGCTCAACCACCGGTCTGGCAACCACATCTATAATTTGTTTGGCAATGTCCATAGAACCGTTATGGTTCTGGCCAATTTCACCAATAATGTATGTGCTTTTCATTTAGTTTTTGCGCAAATCATCCAGAACTTCTTTGATCGATTTCAACATATAGGCAATTTCTTCCTCACTCATCCAATGCTGAAACGGGAATGACACCATATTGTCGTAAAACGCATCCGTATTGGGCACATTGGCAAATCCAAATCCGTTCTTTTTATAATAATCATAGCGATGCAATGGATAATATTGCACCACACATTTAATTTGTTTTTCATACGCCATTTTGCGCAAAACATCATAGCTTTTGCCATTTGTAATGCGCGAAACCAGCAGGTGGTAATTGTGCCTGCGGTCATCTATACGGTGAAATTCAATTTCAGGATAGTCTTTTAATGCATCAATAAATTGAATCGCACGGGCCCTTTTTTCATCATTAATTGCATCCAAACGATCGAGCAATTTAATACCCAATGCGCATTCTACTTCGCCCAAACAATAATTATTGGGTTGAATATATTCGCCATTTAATTGGGGCAAATCCACATTAATTCCGGCAGGAACCCAATAGTCGGCTTGCTTAAAATCCCAGGGACAATGTCCGTTGTGACGCAACGCTGGCAGTATTTTGGCCATTGCAGGGTCTTTAACGGCCAGCATTCCACCCTCACCCAGGGTTGTTATATTTTTATGCGAGTGAAATGAATAAATTCCGAAATGTCCGTACGCACCGGATTTAATTCCGTTGCGCTCTGTTCCCATAGCCTGGGCTACATCCTCAATCACAAAAAAACCATGCTTTTTGCTCAGGTCCATAATGGGCTGCATATCGGTCATAAACCCATAAATATGTGGCACCAATACCGCTTTGGTTCTGGGTGTAATTAAGGGAGCAATTTCATTTGCAGTAACTACACGGGTGGGTAAATCTATATCGCACCAAATAATTTTGGCTCCTTTTTTTACAAAAGGATAAACCGATGCCGTATACGTATGTGAGGGCACAATTAACTCATCTCCCGGGTGAAACTGGCACAATTGGGCAGTTAATTCAAGCGCTGCAGTAGCAGTATGTACCGCAAAACAATGTTCCAGACCCATCATTTTTTTGAATTTTTCTTCAAATTCATTGCGGTATTTACCCTGGGTAAGAGGGTCAGCTTCATTCATTACACGGCCCACCAGTTCTACCTCTTCGGGTGTGTACCTATGGCCTGTGCCGCTAAAGTTTATTTTAAATTCCATATGTATTTTTTACATTTTTTTGAATAGTTCAGTTGCTTTTTCAAGCGTAAGTATTTTCTTAAAATCAGCACCCAAAGCATTGGTTAAGGGTTTCTCATGGATCACAGTAGAATTGTACAATTGCTGATACTGTTCATCCGTAAGATTGGCAGCAATGCCCCGTGGGATTGTTACTTTTTGGGCTTCCGCCATGCGATTAAATTCTTCAAATTCTTTGGGGTAAAACTCTTCCATGGCCATCATGGTAATGCAGTTTGCTATGCAATGGTGGGTGCCTAAGACCACACTCAATCCGGCAGAAAAAGGGTGAATAATTCCCACATAACTATTGGCAATGGCGCATCCACCCAGGTAGCTGGCCACCATCAGTTTTCCGCGGTTCTCATCGCTTTGCATATCCCCTCCCAAAAATGCATCCCTGCACAACTTCAATGTTTCTTCCGAAAATGCATCCCCGATTGCATTGCGATGACTGCCATTGAGGGATTCGATGCAATGAATGTAGCTGTCCATCCCTGTATAAAAATACTGATCTCGTGGCACTGTTTTGGTTAAATCCGGATCCAGAATCAATTGGTCGTAAATGGTAAAATCACTGTTCATTCCCAATTTCAAACCTGTACGCACATTGGTCATTACACAGGTACGGCTGCTTTCTGCACCTGTACCCGAAATGGTTGGAATACCGATTTTATAAACCCCCGGATGCTGCACCAAATCCCAGCCCTGATAATCTTCGGCCTTTCCCGGATTATTAAATAAATTGGCCAGTGCTTTGGCTGTATCCAAACTCGAGCCTCCCCCGATACCGATAATAGCACCTGGACGTTCCTGATTTTTCGCATTAAATACTTCATCTTTCAACGCATCTATCTGGTCGGTTTTAGGCTCGTGGGTAGTGTCTAACCAAAGTACATAATCCACCGAATTTACAGGCAATTTGGAAATTAAATCCTTATCCCTGAAATAATGATCAATGACGTACAAATGATACCCTGCCTTGCTTTCCAGCAATCCGCCAAGATGTTTAATTGAACCGGGGCCGTAATTGTAATACTGCACCTGTTTGCTGTTGTTATTTGCTGCTACACTCATGTGTTTATTTTATTATTTGTATTGTTGCAACCACAGATAGGCCGCAACCGTTCTGTAGGTGTTTTGATTGATTAAATGAATATGCTTATTTAAGAAAGCTTTTGCTTCAGAAACCAGGCTCTCGTTTTCAAAAAATGCATGGGCGGGCATACGATATCCCACTTTATCCTTGCGCCAAACTATGCTTTCCGGACCCGCATTAAACGATTTGCGGATAATCCATTTTTGCCATCCGTTTTTTATTTTTAAATCGCCCGAACAATTAAACCCGAAATTTACCAAACGATAATCTAAAAACGGGTACCTGGATTCAAATCCGTGCCACATGCCAATTCTATCGTCGGCTTTCAGGAAATACGGAATCTGATAAGCGTTCAAATCGGCCAATAACATTTCCTCTAAATTGGAAAAAGTATTCCATTGTTCGGATAAAGTTTGGTCGCGAAGCAGTAAATGTTTTTTTACTTTTGATTTAAGGGTTTCTTTGAGCTGACTGTTCACAATCCCCTGCACCCGCGCACGTTCCCAGCCTTTTAAATCGGCATACTGATTCATTAATGTTCGGGCCTGACTTATTTTTCCACGCAATAATTTACCCACTACAAAGCGGTAAAAATGATGGTGATATCCTGCAAAAACCTCATCGGCTCCTTGCCCTACCACCAATATTTTTTTATGATGGTTACCCACCAGATTGGATACACTCCATTGGGCGTAATAGCTCAAATCAGGCACGGGAGAATCCAGTACATAGGTAAGTTTGCTAAAATCATCCAAAATAAATTCTGTGTCGGGGTAACAAAAATTGGGTTTAATATTCAGGTCATCTGCTACGGTCTGTATGGATGCCTGCTCATTAACCTCACTTCCCGGAAATATGGCTGAAAAAAATTCGGGTTCAAAATTGTAATTTTTATTGGCTACAGTTTCATACACAATGCGGCTGGAATCCAAACCCCCACTGAGTGAAAAACCCGCTGCCACATCGGCTTTCAAACGATAATCAACCGCGCTGTGAAATATTTCATTGAATGTTTCTATGGCAATATTTTCGTTTTTTTCGGTATATATACCCGGATGGATTTGAACAGAATAGTATTTTTTTACATGGCGTTTCAACAAAATATCGCCAGGTTTTCCTTCCGAAAAGGAGGCAGGTGGAAATGATACGATTTGCTGGTAAAAACTGCTAGTGTCGGTGGCCGCATGGCCCTCGTTTACAAATATCTGCAGATTTTTAAAATTAATTTCCGGCGCTTTTCTTTCAAATTTATGGATCTGCTTTTCCTCTGATGCAATCAAATAACTTCCATCATCAAAAGTGCGGCATGACATGGGCTTTACGCCATATCTATCGCGTGAAACAAAAAACTGTTTGCGCTTACTATCCCAGATAATAATCGCCCACATTCCATTAAATTTATCCAGCATCGCCGGTCCATATTCGAGGTAAGATTTTAAAATTACCTCTGTATCTGTAGCGGTTCTGAATGTATGAGCTTTTGCTTTCAGCGGCTCTTGCAACGCCTTCCAGTTATAGATTTCACCATTAAATACGATTATGTCTCCATCAAAACACATGGGCTGAAAACCATTCTCCGAGAGGTCAAAAATACTCAGCCTTTTATGGGCCAAAATGCAATTATAATCGGAGGGCTGAATATTTAATAAATCATCGGATTTACAATACCCGGGGGTATTGGCATCGCGTACAAAAACGTAATTTCCGTTTTCAGTATTCAGCAGCACCATGCCTTGTCCGTCGGGACCGCGGTGGTCGATAGCAGCCAATGCCTCGCGCGACCTTAAGATCACATCTGTGGTGAGTGATTTATTTGAATGGTATAAAAATATGCCACACATTAATTTTCGATTTTTTCGATTACCCCCAGCAATTCATGGTAATTTTTATTGCGGTCGAAATTCTCATTCCAGAATTTACGCACTCCGGCCCTGAACACTGCCGTATTCAATTCGGAATTTTTAAACTTTGCAATTTCACCTGCCAGTTCCTGCACGCCAATTTCGGGATTTAACAATACCCCCGTTTGTGCAGTTATAATCTCACGGCATCCACCTACATCAGTGCCAATCACAGGAATACCAAAACTAATGGCCTCCATCATACTCACCGGAATTCCCTCTGTAGACGAGGTGCTAATCAAAGCATTCACCGGATTTTGGGTGTAAAATTCCAATACTTTTTTTACAGGTAAATTCCCCATTATATAACATTCAATATTGGGTTTTTGCTTAAGTTTATCAATGGCCTGATGAAAATAACCGATGTAAGGGTCAGCCGCATCGCGATTTCCCGGGTCTCCAAAATGATACCATTTTACCGGAAAATCAATTTGCATCAATGCTTCTCCAATTAAATGTACACGTTTTACATTGCGCACATGCGAACAGCTTACCAATACAAATTCATTCGGGGCCAGGGTTGCTGCCTCACCCTCATCTTCGGTTCCCAAGCGCGAGTATTTAATTTTATTTGCAAAAGCGGGGTAAAGTTTCTGCAAATATTCCGCACCCATTTTTGAAATAGGAATGCACAAATCGGTATATTTAAATTGAAAATATCGCAACAATGCCCTTCCATTGAGAGTGGCAGAATCTTCAAATAAATCGCCGCCATGCGTGCGAATCAGTGCCAGGCTATCTGGGTGCCTACGCTTTATTACAGCTTGGAAAATACAGTCGTAAAACCAAAAAGAATAAAACACCGTTTCGCCGGGTTTAATATTTAATTTTTGTAAATACAACTCCACACAATCGGCCCGGTAAATATTGGAACATATTTTTTTTGCCGCAGTTGCCAATTGATTCAATTTCAATTTTCCACTCCACAATTCACGGTATAAAATATTCAAAACCAGCATCAGGTTGTTCAACAAATACTTTTTTGCATTGTAGCGACTCCAATCCAGAAAAGATTCTACAACATGCACCTCCCCGGGTAAATCTTTTCGGTTTCGCACCGGGTTTTCACTGAATAAATATGTTTTCTCAAAACCCTTGCTCAACATTTCGAGATCTGTAATCCCAAAAGATTGGGTCAGATCATCTTCGAAATAAACCAGGGTATGGTGTTTCATTGTTTGGCAATTTGTAAATAACTGATTGCGTCTCTTTTTTTATGTTTCTCTAAAAGCAATTGGGTAAACGCTGTTGCGGCCCGGCCTGTGAGATGGGTATAATCATAATAAGCCTGATCAATATCTATATTCAAATGCAAAGTATCTGCGGGCCATTTATACTTTTGTTCCCAGTTGTGGGCACTTTTCCATTGAAAAGCGGCCACGTTTGCAAAATCACTGCCAGGGGCCAGTTTGGGATGCACCGAAAATACAACAATATGCACACTGCATTTTTTTCGTTTTAATTCAGCCAGGGCTTTTTCATAAATCCCTAATTTTATATTTATATTTTCGGCATTGATTTTCATTTTACCAATGTCGATAGAATCGGCTGTGCGCTTGGCATAATTCGGCAAATCGGCATACATAGGATGCTTGTTGCCTTTAAAATAATACGCCTGGGGCTGGGCATTGTTCATTAAAATTTCACGCAGTCCCATTTGGTTTTCATAAACCAGTTTTTGTCGGGCTTCCAATAAAGTTTGTACAGCGGTTAAAGATAATCCTCCTATGTTTCGGTCGCCTCTGCTGCGGTAAAAACCCACGGTATACCCAATTATACAATCCGAACCTTCGGGCACCGAAGCCACAAAATTCATAAGGTCGTAATACCCGGCTCCATGTTGGCATTGCGAAAAATAATCTACCCCCTGTTTATCCAATTCATCGGTATTTATGGCCTGAAAGAGTTGTGAATCTCCCCAAAAAAATATCCCGGACTGGCTGTGTTTTTTAAAAGCGCGTTTCTGCATTCCGATTAAAACCGATTCTACAAATACAAAAATCACCGCAGCAATAAGCAGCGTTAAAAATATTTTCTTTAATGCTTTGCCCATGTTAAAACTGGAAATAAATAAACTGTCGCGAAGAAAAAACTCCCAACACCAAAATACTGGCCGCCATGCTGCCGTATATCGTAAGTCTGAACCAGGTTGGAAGCCCTGAAAACCAGGTGCCTATTTTACCCTTGCGTTGATAGTACTGCACCAGCTCCAATAAAATGATTAAACCAAAACACAAAATTAATTCCCATTTTTCCAATCCATAGGGTGCAAAAATGGATTTATGCGACAACAAATCCTGAATTAAAGTTACAATGCCACCAAAGAACCGTTTAAGAATAAAAATAGCCTGATGCCAACCTGTAGCGCGGAAAAATACCCAGGTTAGTAATAAAAACAAATAAAGTGTGCCCCGGCCTATGATACCTGCCAGCCAGGAAGGCATTTTTGCAAACAAGTTTTTGCGGAATTTTTTGGTGAAAAACTCCCATGATACTGCAATGCCATGCAAGCAGCCCCAGGCAATAAAATTCCAACCTGCACCATGCCACAATCCACTGATAAAAAAAGTAAGCATGAGGCCAAAAAGTACGGCGTATTTTCCCCAGTTGCGGTATTTAATTAAGACCTCAGAAAACAGGTAATCATTAAACCAGGTAGACAATGATATATGCCAACGGCGCCAATAGTCGGTAATATTTTTAGCCGCATAGGGAAAATTAAAATTCTGCATTAAATCAAATCCCATTACCCTGGCGGCACCCAATGCAATATCGCAATATCCCGAAAAATCGCAATAAATCTGAAATGCAAAAAACACCGTTGCCAATGCAATGGAAAAGCTATTGTGCTGCTCCGGATTATTATAAACTGTATCTACCAGTATGGCCAGCCTGTCGGCAATTACTGCTTTTTTAAACAAGCCCCAAAGAATTAATTTCAGGCCTGCAACCAGGTTTTCGTATTTAAATTTTTTCTCCTCATGAAACTGGTGCAGCATGTTTTGTGGTCTTTCGATTGGTCCGGCTACTAGCTGCGGATAGAACATTACATACAATGCATAAATGCCAAAATTGCGTTCCGCTTTTTGATTGCCCCGGTATACCTCTATGGTATAACTCATGGCCTGAAAAGTATGAAACGAAAGCCCAATGGGTAACAATATACTTAAATATGGAATGGGGTTTTTATACCCGAATCCACCCAGCAATGCAGAAATATTTTCATTGATAAAATTATAATATTTAAATACCGCCAATACACCTATGTTGGCAAATAAACTCAGGATTAGCCATAATCTTCGCCGCCTTTCAGTATTTTTTTCTATCAGAATACCGGCAAAATAATCCACCACAATGGTGCCTCCCAGAATGAGTATATATACTGGAACAAAATACATGTAAAAAATGCAACTCGAGATGAGGAGCAGCAACCACCTGTATTTATGGGGCAAGGCAAAATATGCCGCCGTTACGGTGATAAAAAATATTAAAAACTGAAAGGAATTAAATAGCATTAAAAATATTTTTGGGTTCCGTCGATTATCAGATTTTCTCCGCTGTAATTTCTATTCTTGGTAAGATTCAATACAATATCTGCCACTTCGCCTGGAGTGGTAAGGCGCCCCAGGGGATGGGCCGCAGCAATTTGTTCTACCACCCGTTCATCGGTATCTTCGGTCATGCGGGTTTGCATAAATGAGGGCGAAACTGCGGTAGAAACAATGTTGAATTTCGCATTTTCATTGGCCCAGGATTTTACCATAGACAACAAATACGATTTGCCTGCTGCGTACACAGCCATTCCGGTGGGTGGATTGAGAATGTAGGTGCTTAGTATGGTAATAATCTGACCCTGTTTTTTATTTCTGAATTCCGCTATACAGGCTTTCGAAATTCGCACAGTGCTTAGCACATTCTGCTCAAAATCTGCAAGTATTTCGGCCGATTCGAGCTTAATAAAATGCCTGGCTACCGGCGATGAATAGGCATTGTTTACCAAAACATCCAAATTCATGGATGGTATTTTTTGCACGAAATCTTCCAGGCCAATTGTTGAATTAAAATCACAAAATATACCCAGGGTATTGGGATACTTAGCCTCAATTTCAAGGGCCTTACTTTCGCTTTTCTGGTAGGTAAAGTATATATGGTTTTCAGCCGACGCAGCCAGTCTGGTAACTATTTCCAGCCCCAAACCCGATGTTCCGCCTGTAACCAAACAATTCATAGAATGCCAATCAACAATTTACCACTGCACACTTTTTCACCTTGCTCGTTTTGAAAACGGTACTTAAATTCATACGAATTTACCGACTCAAAATAATCCGTAATAAACGCAATCAGTGTAATTTTATCACCCAAAAAAACAGGTTTAGAAAACTGCATATCCTGTTTTTGGATGATTACATTTTTCTGGGGTAAACATTCACCCACAAAATAGGATAAAAACCCACCCAGCGCATTGCCATGCATCACAATGCCTTTGAAACCATGGTCTTTGGCAAAGTCTGTATCGGTATGCAATGGATTTCTATCCTTAAACACTTTGGTAAATACCGAATATACTTCGGCACTTAATTCAAAATGTTGTGTAAAAGTATCTCCGGGTTTCACGTTTAATTCAGTCTTTTTTCTATGTCGGCACACATAGCTCCAACATCTTTCCAGCTTTGTATTTCGGAAGATGTAAAACGCATATTAAACCGTTTTTCAATGGCTACCACCAATTGGATGTGGTTGAGAGAATCCCATTCCTCAATATCACGGGCTGTGGTGCCCTCTTGCAGCACAATGGAATTATCATCCAGCACATCGCGGAATATTTCTGTTACCGCAGCCATGATTTCAGTTTTATTCATGTATTTCTTTATTTATGTAATTTTCAGTATGAATCGGGGTATCTAAATTCAATATCCATTGTCCATCTTTTTCGGTGAAACCCAGATTTTGATAATGCTCTTTTACCAATCCGTTTTTGGCGGTAGGTAAATACTCGCCGATGATGGTTTTTGCATTGCGTTTTTTTGCTTCATCCACAATACATTGCAAGGCAAATTGTTCCATATTGCGTTTCAACACTCTGCAGCTCATTACCCAGCTGTGTACAAATAAAATATCGGAGTTTAATTGCTCAAGAATTACAAAAGAAATTAAACCATAATCTCCATAAATATCACTGAGGCTAAAAGCCAGGGTTTCAAAAGCAGGATTGGACGCCATACCTGAAACCTCATTCTCGAGCAATCGCACCGTGCGCAGATTAAACTGATTTGAACGCTGCGACAACTGGGCAATGCGCGGAATGTTAAAGGCATTAAACTTTTCTACTTTGCATTGCATTTTCAGGCTTTGCAAATACTCTTTTTCGTTTGTATAAGTGCGTTTTAACTCTATTCTTTTAGACTCTTCCTGGTATTGTCGGGTTCGGTCTTCATCCGCCTTGGTAAGGGCTGTGGTTTCAAATAAATTCAATTCCTTTAAAAACTGCGTATACTCAGCCGGATCCTCAGGCAAATCGGGCACTGTAATTTCAGGAATGGCATTTTTTACCATCTCACGTTCAAAGGGATTGTCGTCTAAAAATACCATGGAATCCATGCCAATATTAAGCACGTTTTGGATGTGTAAAATATTATCTACTTTATTATCCCAATTGGCAACAAATACCGCAATATCACTTTTCTTTAACACCATATCGGGGTGTTTTTCAAAAGGTTCTATTGCAATGGATTCGGTATTTTTACTGCAAACGGCCAAAATAATTCCGCGTTTTTTCAGTTCTAACAACCATAGTTGAAGCAGGGTATAAGCCTTGCCGATTCCCAAACTTCCCAGCTGTATTCCTTCTATCCCGTCATCCCCGATAATACCGCCCCACAGGGTGTTATCCAAATCCAGGATGATGCATTTTTTAATTACCCCACGTGCGGCCTGAATAATATCAAATAATTTGGCTGCAAAATGGGGTAAAAAATCCAAACTGTAATTTATATCTGCGGTTACATACAGTTTTGCATCTACCATGTTTTTATACCCGTACTGTGCTGTCATTCCAGCCAGATCCATAATCAACAATCCTGCAAAATCATTTACAAGTGTGGTTAATTCCAGATTTAAGCGGCGCACCTGGGTAACAAATGATTCGTTATGCGTGGCTGCATAATTGCCTGCCACCCAATCATTAATTTCGGCAAAATTATTCAGTATTAATTTAGCCTGGCTAAACCCTTTAACCTGCGTGCAAAGCTGTTTGGTATAGGCTGCCTGTTGCTCGTAAAACCCATTTTTATCATGCGTTTTATAAAACGAGGTAAGCAAATGTTCTACACTTCTATGAATAAATATATAATCGGGTTTAAATGCGTATAAATCCGAACGCATATCAAACACCTGCAAATCAATCTGATCGTAATCGGCCTCCCAGATTTCAAAATTCACACCGTTTAAACAACCATAGCCTTTCACCGCAGTTGTAAACAGCTGTGAGGAAGAATCGCTAAGTATAGCCAATCGAACCACCGGCATAGAACCGGTAGTATTCTTAGCTGCTTTTTTCAGTTCCTGAAATGTATAATTATTTGATTTCAATCAGGCTGTTATTGATTGTTCTGACTCCAAAAATTCAGTGATAGCCGCAATAACCCGTTCTTGTTGTTCGGGCGTAATATTGTAATAGAATGGCAGGCGCAACAATCGGTCGGTATATGCCGCTGCATATGGCAATGCATTTTGTTCACCATATATCGATTCAAAAAATTCGCTTTTCTCAAGCGATTGATAATGGAATACCGCAAAAATTTGTTTTGATTTCAAATAATCAATCAATGATGCACGCTGGGTATTATCTCTGCAAATAATAAAATACATATGCCCATTGTTTGTAGCATAATGCGGCAATTGCATATAGCCCAAACCCAAAGCATCCAGGGTGTTTTTAAGCCCCTCATGATAGCGATTCCAGATATCAATGCGTTTATTCTGAATTTGTTCAATATGCTCTAATTGTGCATATAAAAATGCAGCCGCCATATCGGATGGAAGAAAGGATGAACCCAAATCAACCCAACCATATTTATTCACTTCACCCCGGTAAAATGCAGTGCGGTTTGTGCCTTTTTCCCAAATTATTTCGGCGCGTTTTTCAAGTGTGGCATCATTCACCACCAGCATTCCACCTTCGCCACACACTATGTTTTTGGTTTCGTGAAACGAAAAAGCCGCCAGATGTCCTATAGACCCCAATGGCTTTTTGACTCCATTCTTATCGGTATAAAAACTATCAATGGCCTGAGCAGCATCCTCTATTACCCATAAATTGTGCTGGGAGGCAATTTCAACCACCTGGTCCATATCACAGGCCATACCTGCGTAATGCACCACAACGATGGCTTTGGTTTTTTCGGTAATTAAACCGGCCAACAATCCCTCGTCCATGCCCGGATGATCGGGTCTGCTGTCGGCAAATACGATTTTTGCACCCCGCAACATAAATGCATTAGCGGTTGAAACAAATGTATAAGAAGGTACTATCACCTCATCGCCGGGTTGGATATTGCACAAAATTGCCGCCATTTCAAGCGCATCGGTACAAGAGGAGGTTAGCAGGGTTTTACCAAAACCATAATTATCCCTGAAAAATTGTTGGCATTTTTTTGTAAAATCTCCGTTTCCGGATATATGCCCCTTTTCTTCAACAGCCTGGCGGATATAATCCAACTCCCTGCCGCTTATAAAAGGTTGATTAAATGGTATTTTTATACTCTCCATATGTGGTAAATATACTGAGTTCTAATTACTTCAAACCCATTTTTGTGATAAAAATTCATAGCCGCAGCATTTTGCTTCTGGGTGGTTACAGTTATCCGATTAAATTGCTGATTCAATGTCCAATTGATTCCTGCCTGGATTAGTTTTCCGCCCAGTGATTCGCCGCGGTAATTTTCATCTACCGCAATTAATCCAATATCGACAGCCCCATCCTTCTTTTGAAGGGTTATAAATCCCACCTTTCGATTTCCGCGTTCAATCACATAAATGGCATCGGCGGCATCACCCGAAATGCTTTTATCCAACCAAATTTTATATAGCTTTTCAAATTCATGATTTTGAAAGCCTGTATCGGTTTTAAATCGCGAATATATGCCACTCTGATAGGCCAGATTTAATAGTTGATTATAGGTTTCTGTTTCTGTTTCCTCCAATAATACAGCCTCGCAGGGCAATAATTCCGCGGCTGAAACAGGCCGACCGAGAAATGTTTTTTCATCTATACAGGGAAGGCCTATATTTAATTCGGAATTGGAAATTAAATAGGTAAGTTTGGCATTTATTTGCGCAATTTCTCCTGGTATTTCGTTGCATTCCTCAGTAAGCGCGCAACTGGCTACCTCATAGCCAAACAGTTCTGTATCAAAGTTCAGTTTTTGAACAGTTGGCATATTTTTCTATTACAAAAGTGGGGCGATTTTGCACGCCCTGAAATATTTTTCCAATGTATAATCCAATAATTCCCAGGGTACTTAAAATTACACCGCTTAAAAACCAGATGGATACAATTAAGCTTGCATAACCCATTACCACTATCCCTCCCATTAACCATTGAATTACAATTTTAATGGCAAAAATGAACGACACAACTGCAATCCAAAAACCGGCTTTAACAATAATCCTTATGGGTTTGTCGGAATAAGCCAGAATGATATTCAGAGCCATGTTCAGATTTTTGCGAATACTGTAATTTGATTTGCCAAACTCTCTTTCCGCATGTTGAACATCTACTTTTACATAAGAAAAACCCAGCCATTTTACCATGGTAGGAAAATAGCGGATTTTATCGCCCATTCGCACTACATGGTCAATTACAAAACGGCTGTAAATGCCAAAATTGGCAATGCGTGCATCCTGTTCGGCACCTGTTAACCAGGTTAATACACGGTAAAACAACCATGAGAAAAACTTTCTGAATAATTTATCTTTTCGTTCCTTTCTACGTGCCAATGCTATCTGATAATCCGATTGAATGGCTCCGTATAAATTGCCAAATTCCTCGGGCCGGTCTTGCAAATCGCAATCCATCACAATTACCCAATCACCTGTAACCTGCTCCAGGCCAGCACTAATTGCATAGTGTTGGCCAAAATTGCGGCTCAGTTTTAACCCTTTAACATTGGGGTTCACCTTGGCAATTTCCTCAATTAAATCCCAGGAATTGTCGCGGCTATAATCATCCACCAATATTATTTCATGTGCATCAAAATCCGCAGGGATATTGGCTTCAACACGCTTTACCAAATCGTGGACCGTGTCTTTTGCATTGAATACCGGTGAAACTACTGATAATTTCATATGGTTTATTGTTCTGTTTTTTTAATGATATCAGCCAATTCCCCCACGGTTACCGACCAGTCGAGATGCGCCTCTGCAAAGGCCCGCATTCGATCTATGGTTTGTGTATCTTCTCTTCTTTCTCTGGCAAATTTAACTACCAAATTCATGTCGATTATTTCAGCATTATTTGGCAATTTTAAATAGTATTTTTCTGCCTCAGTTCCATCTACATCCGGCATACTGTTAGCCTGTATAAACGGAAGTCCGCGCGCAAAATAATCCCGGCTTTTTAAATTTGTTGTTTCATTAAAATGTATCATATAATTGGCCAGATTACTCACCCCCAGATCGGCTGTATCTATTAAATCTTCTAAAGCCTCATGACTCAATCGGCCGGTTATTTCAATAAACGGATGCTGATATCGATCGGGCTCGGTAACGTTTCCGGTGATATACAATTTTATTTTTTGATCGGGGTAAGCGGCAATGCTTTCTATCAGCCGGTCGAGCCCAGACCAAGGTTGCAACATGCTGCTCCCCTTCATAAAAACCAGGCGACAATATTCATCGCTGATTTGTTTGCCTGCATCGCGTTTGCGAATGCGCCCGCAATCTGCTCCATCTCGGTTGTAATATACCTTTGCTTTACCTCCGCTTTTGCGTTTAATAATGGAGGCAAATTCGGGGGTAAATGCCACTACACCGCGCAATTTGCGGCTGGTGCGATTGTATAAATGCCTTTCAGGTAAATAAAAATATACGAAATACTCAAACCATCGCAAAAAAGTACTTACCGGTCCTGCTTTGGCCGAATATTTTTTCTCGTTGTAATTTTCAGCAATCGAGTACGATGGTATATACAACAAGCATTTCTGCCGTATAGATTCAAGCATTTTTATATACGTCCACCCGGTGCCGCTATGCCTATAAAATATTACATCATGGGGTGCATTTTGCAATATTTCCTGCATTTGGCGGTAGTAAAATTGATTTTCGTAATACCCCCTGAACCAGCGCCGGTTAGATTCGTACAAGGTCAGGGGTTTCAGCGTTAACCCCGATTCAAGTTTTGTGTCTTCTTTTACCGTGGCCGTAAATAACCAACCATCGGTTTCTAATCCACTTTGGTTGAGCTCGCGCACCTGGCAGGCAATTTTATCCTGCACACTGGAGCCCTTGTGGCTGCCACCCAAACTGGAATAGAGTACCCGCATTAAATGATTAGTAGAGGTTATAGAGATTATCGCCTGCCTTTACATTCAACTCAGCAAGGTTGTATACAATTTGCCCGGGTTTTTGATTTTCCATGGTTCGTGCCAGATAACGCTTGGATACAATCACCAACTCGGCCTGGGCCATAGTGGTCTCCAAATCGGAAATACTGCTGAATAAAAACGGAAAATCTATGCGCACTGTTTCGGGATTTAAATCCTCGTCGAAAACTGAAATCTGGTAATCGCTTTTCTTCAATTCCATTAAGAGTTTCAGCATTGGACTTTCACGCAAATCATCGGAATGGTTTTTAAAAGTAATACCCACAAATGCAATTTTCTTTTTTCCAAATTGTTGTATCTTTTCCAAAATAGATTGAATAAAACTTTCATTACTTGGAATTATACTTTGCAATAAAGGAAAATTGCGGGGTGAATGGTGGATGAGATGCTGTAATTCGCGCACATCTTTGGGAAGGCAAGAGCCGCCAAAGGGAAGGCCGGGCTTTAGATATCGAGGCGAAATATTTAATTTATTATCCGAGGTAAAAATGCGATGCGAAACATCAATATCCACCCCATGTTCAGAAGCCAATCCAAATATTTCATTGGCAAATGCCACTTTCAATGCGTGAAAACCATTGTCGATATATTTTGCATATTCGGCAGTGCGATAATCGGTAATAAATACTTCAGCGGTTGGGCATACATTAAATAAATCTACAAGGGTTTGCTTCTGGCTGGTATCATTCATGCCCAGCACTATACGGCCATAGTCATAAAAATCCTTTACCGCTGAACCTTCGCGCAAAAATTCGGGATAAAAAACAGCCACTACACCGGGGTATTTATTTGCCAAATGCTTGGCCACAATTTTTTCGGTAGTGCCCGGGGGAACTGTGCTTCTGAATACGATGAATTTTTTATCCTGTGGTTTTAACAATGAAACGATTTCGAAAATTACATTATCAAGGTAGTCAAGATTTACTTCACCGTCGGGCTTGCTTGGAGTTCCCACACAGGTAATCAGCACATCGGCATTTGAAACAATTTCGGCTGCACTGTGAACAGGTAAAATATTGCCGTTTTTTACCCCTTCGGCAATTAAATCTCCAACCTGGGGTTCCATAATGGGGCTTTTGCCGTCTTTAACGTGCTGCACTTTTTGTGGTTTCACATCGGTACACCACACCTTATGCCCGTTTTTCGAAAGGCAGGCCACATTTACTATGCCTACATATCCAAGTCCGAATACACCAATATTCATTTATTTCTATATTTATTTGATTAATTGTAAATTAATTTCATGCCAGGCCTCATGGATAATCTCTCTGCTGAGGTGCTTATTGGCATAGGCGTCTTCCATGCGTTGCGCCAAATCGGTTTTTGCAATTACCGGAGATTCTACAAATCGTTTTGAATGTAAATGATCCATAACCCAATCTTTTAATTCGGTTTTAAACCAATGATCTACGGGGCTACCTATTCCTATTTTATGTTTGCGGGTTCTGATACCTTCGGCCATTTTCCCTTTCATGGATTCGCGCAGAACAAGTTTGTTATAGCCTTGTCCAACCTTACTTTCAAACGGCAATGAAAATGAATAGGTGAGCAAACGCCAATCCATAAATGGCATACGGATTTCAACACTGTTTATCATCCCTGCGCGATCAAAATCGCGGAATAAACTTGGCAACGTGTCTACAAAAGTTTCTTTAAAAATCATTTTATCAACGTAATCCAAATCTCCGAAATCATAAGGATCTCCCAGGCCTTGCAGTGAATCGTGTTGTTCGTAATGCTCCTGAAAATAATATGGATTTTTAAATATTTGCCTGAAAGTGGCTTTCAATCTTTGCAGGGGCGAGGAAGCTTTTTTAATAAGCATTCCCAGATTTTTAATTGCATTTTCCTGCTCCAATTGGTGGTAGGTGGGTATCAACACATCGCGTATAGCCTTGGCTTTGCGCAAATTGCCCATTTTAAAATAATGATAAAATAAATTATAAATCATATCGCGATATCCATACAACATTTCGTCTACCCCATGCCCATCCAGCGATACTTTAATTCCATTTTCTTTCATTCCACGGTAAATAGATGAAATAGACGTAATGGGTGCATGCCCTAATGCATCAAAAAGAACGGTATCCTTTTCGATGCGGCCTGGCAAATCTGTGAAAGTCTGTTCCAGAAATACAGCAGGCCCGTTTGTATATTTCAATGCCTCTTCTGCATATTGTCTTTCATCTGAAATTAAACCTGGAAATGTAGCCACAAATGCACGCTGCGAATCGGGCGAAAAACGCTGCAATTGCTCTTTCTGCAATATATCAAACACAGTAGAATATACACTGCTGGAGTCTAAACCCCCGCTGAGCGCCGTTCCTACAGGTACATCACTGATCAGACGCAAGCGGCATGCATCGCGGAAAAGCTCATAATATTCCTGCGCCTGGTCGCTGAGTTTTTTGGGCACATCCTTTCTTAAAAATTTATAAATATGCCACCAGCGTTCCTGTTTTACCGTTTTATCATCTACACGAATTGAAGCTTTATGTCCGGGTAAAATCTGATAAATATTTTCATAAATTGAATAACCCGAGCCTTGAATGCGCGTAAATTCGGTAGATAATTCTACCATTTCAAGGTTAAACTGGCGCTGAAATCCATCCAGTACTTTGAAAGATCGGGTTTCGGAAGAAAATGCAAATACTTTACCGGGAATATGTAAAAAATACAATGGCTTGATTCCGAAACGATCGCGCGCAACAAATAATTCTTTTTCCTCGCGGTCCCAAATGGCAAAAGCCCACATGCCATTGAATTGGTGCATGCAATTTTCGCCCCAGTGAACATAGGCCGCCAAAATTACTTCAGTGTCGGTATTGGTTTTAAATTGATAGCCCAGCTTATCCAATTTCTGTCGGATTTCCATGAAATTGAATACCTCGCCATTGTATGTAATTACATAGCGATCGTTTGCATAAAACATAGGCTGCTTGCCCGATTCAGATAAATCAAGAATCGATAAGCGCCGATGCCCTAGCCCCAGCGTTCGATTCTCGAAAAATTCATACCCAAAACCATCCGGACCACGTTCGATGATGGCATCGGTAAATTTCTCAAGTTTTCCTTCACTTATCTGCTCACCATTAAGGTGCCAGATTCCGGTAATTCCACACATTTTTTTATATAATTAATTGTTTGCTAAGGTTCAGTTGGTTTGATTAGAGAGGGTTTCGGCAAATTTCATAAAATTGATATCTGCCCTGAATTTATTCGAGAATTGGTTTTGAATATTTTTTCTGTATTCAGGATTTCTGAATGAAGATTTCATTTTTTGCGCAATAATTTCAGCGGCTTTTTGTGGATCAAATTCGGGCTCCATTAATATTCCGGTTTCTTCATTTACAATCTCCGGAACCCCGCAAATATTGCAGCCCAGCATGGGTATGCCAAAGCTCATGGCCTCCATTAACGACACCGGTAACCCCTCTAAAATGCTGGTATTTAAAAATAAATCTACCCCATTTTGCTGGTAAAATTCCATCAGTTTGTTATTGGCAGTCCATCCTCTGAAATCCATTTTTTCCTGGGGTAAAATCTGCTTACATCGCGCCACCACATCCTCCATGCCCGTGCCACTGCCAAAGTGAATCCAGCGGAAAGGTTGGTCTAAATGTTTCAATATTTCAGCAATTAAATGCAAGCGTTTCAAGGGTACAAAATTGGAGCATGAAACAAATATCATGACATCTGATTGATTAATGGGCGCAATGCTACTTTGTACATTCACCCCCAAATACGCCAGACTGGTATGGGCCCTGTTGCCAAATTGCCGCTTCATGTATTTTAATCCAAACTCAGATATTTGGTAAATCTGATTGACGCTATTTATTTCTGTGTATCTGAACGGGTGATAACCGCGGGCTTGTTGTGCCTCATCAAAATCATACCCATGGGCGCGTGTAACCAAGGTGCTTTTCCATCCCTTTTCCTTTAAAAGGGCCAATGCGCTCGTCCACTCATTAAACCAATAGGTATACAAGGTTACATCCGGTCGGTTCCATTCCTCAGGGCATTCATCTGCCCACATTGCAATTCCAAGCAAACGGTGTAAATTCCATTTAAACTGTGTAATATATTTAAACCGGTGTGGCGAATAAATAAATTCTTTCAGATACCATTTCAGTATCAGCCAACCATATTTGATAGCAATCGGTTTTAACGGTTTTTGCGCCCTGGTATTAAAATTATAAATCTCGACATTACCCGGTATTTCAATCTGTGGATTACCCTTTGGTGTTTCCATTGGCACAATGGTAACTTTTCTGAATTTGTTACATAAAAACGGAAACTCGTGGTACAAAAAAGTTTCTCCGCCCTGAAAAGGAAAATGTGTGGTAAATAATACTAAATCCTTTTCCAATCCAGTAAAGTTGTTTTTAAAAATCCTATTTTGGTTGATAAAACCAATTTGTTCAAGAAGTATGCCAATTGGGTAATTACATGCGTTAACCCCAATCTGAAACGGTTAATAAAATCCAATTTCTGGCTGCGGTTTTTGGCTGCATTTAATTCTTTTTGAATATTATTTAAAAATTCAGTTTCATTGTATTTTTTCAACCATTCAATGGCTGTTTTTCCCATCTGGGTATGCCCTTTTTGTTCAACAAAATGCTTTAATTCAACGGCTATTTCATCGCTGCTATTGGCATTGAGCATGGGATATAAATCGCAGTTTTTTCGTTCATAAAAAGCGTCATCCCTATGCCCCAGGTATACCCCGGTGGTGGCCAGAATTTCGGCATTGGAACAATATAAATACCAACTTTCTACGCCAAACTGCCCTACACCGATATCGGCTCTTTTCAGCACAGCCAATATTTCCCTGCGCAACATTACGGGCAACCATACAATGTCTGCTTCTAGCCCCAATTCAGCAATTAATGCCTTACTGGCTTCCACATCTGCTCCATAGGCAAACAGGTAACAACGAAACTTTTGCGCCGGATTTTCGGCTTTAAATTTTGCCAATCCTTTTAAAAATATATCGTTGCCTTTCGAGATATTAGCCGGTGCGGTTTTCCACCATTGCCTGCTTTGTTGCACCAATATCAAATTGCCCGCAGCCTTGGCTTCGTCTATGCTCTGTGTTAGTTGGTTAACGGCTTGGGTTACTTTTTCCAACCCCGGATAATACATAAACGGAAGTGGCGGAATAATACTATTTTTAAATCCTATTTTTTGTAAGGTATTTAAAATAAAATCATTATTCAAGCTCATAGGGAGTGTGCGCGCCTGGCGAATACCTTCGAGCTGAAACTTTGCAGTGCGGATTTTATCTTTTTCCCACTGTTGCGGAATGCGAAATGCACTGCGGTAAAATGGCCAGTCAAACAAATCGGTACCAGCCCAGGCAAATATGTCTATACGTTTATTTATGCGGGCTAAAAGTGCCGGAGCATAATCGGTACCTATATAAAAATCGTATCCGTCCAGGGCCTGCATTAAATCCTCTTTTTTAATTTGCATTACATCCCCGAAATTCATTTCCAGTCGTTTAATATTGAATTTGATATCTGCAGGGTTCAGGTAATCAGCATCCGGGCTAAAATGGTCGTACTCATAAAGCAAAAATAAATCCACATTGTGGCCCATTTCAGCCAGGTATTGCGCAGTGGGCGCAATAATATTATTCATATTTCCAATGCAGGCAATTTTCATTGTGCGGCCTGCATTTCCACTTCAAATTTCACTGTTTGCTCCACTTTATCTGCCAAGGCTATGGCTGCACTGCGGTTTTCCCCGCTTGTAATTACATGTCCTGCACGTTCAAGCGAGTTTTTTAAATTTCCCACCTCATCGCCTGGTTTTTTTATCATTCCTATATCCAACACACCGGGCCAGGATTTAACTTCTTCAATTCCCTGCACCGATTTTAGAATTCCCGCAGGTGGATTAAAAAAGCGATAAATGGCTCCGCGTTTTAAAATTGTGCTTAAATCGGGTTGGATTCCGGTTAATAAATTAGCCAATGCTACGGGCGCATTAATTCCCGAAACAGCCTCAATAATAGTGTGAAAAATATGTCCGCCTCCGCCGCGTGCGCCGGTTTCTACCATGCGAATTTCCATGCCGTTAATAATTGCCTCTGTATGGCCCATGCCGGTATGGATGCCTAATGCTTTTATGGCGCGCTTAACTGTATCTTCTACTAAGGCAAGTTGCGCCTCAGTGAGTTTGGCCGAATAATTCAGGGATGTGGCAACACGTGTTCTTAAATCGGGTTTTTCTTTGTCGCTTACCGCCAAAATATATACCTCCCCGTTTACACTCAGGGTTTCAATAGTGAGCTCGGTGCCTTCCACAAAACCTTCGCAAATAAAGCGGTTGTTGCGCACAAACGGTTTCGCAAAATCATAGGCCCATTCTAAATCATCCGCTGATTTTAATACCGATATTCCCCGGCCCGATCCACCGCTGTCTGTGGGTTTAATCACACAAGGAAAACCAATATTTTGAATGTTATTTTTTAATTCATCTAGGGTAGAAAACACAAAAAACGGAGGATTGGGAACTCCGGCTTGTTGCCAGGTTTCACGCATAATTCCCTTGTCTGTTGCCGCCAATGCAGCTGTTTCGCTTATTCCCTTTAATCCAAGTTTGGCATTTACATATGCCGCCGATTTGGTTCCCCAATCATTTACCGGCATTAATGCATCCACCGGATTTTGCGCAAAATATTGATATAAAATTTCGTGATCGGTAAAATTTAAATGCACAAATTCATCGGCATATTCAGCTCCAGGTGCATGGGCATTCCCATCTACCGCAATAGTATAAAAGCCACCCTGCCTGAGTTTTTCGTAAACCCGGATGTTATAAATTCCTGCCCCTAATACCGCTATTTTTTTCAATTTACACCAGTGGATTTGCTTCAGGATTAAATTTATTACTGTCGGGTTGGTCGAGGTATTTTTTCAAACACACCGTATCATAAGTACTCCATTTACGGCGGTCGATACAGTCAAACCAAATATCCTCCTGCTCCTCAATCCAATCCAGTTTTTTCAGAAATTCTTCGGTATGCAATTCTTTGGGAATAATAATTACGCCGCTGTCATCACATACTGCAATGGTATCGTCAAACTGCGCCCTGCGTTGGGCAATTATACTTTCATCCAGGTCGATTTCACTTTTTACATTAAAGCAACCAATGGGTGAAACTCCCTTCAACCAAATGGCATAATTCTCTTTAATTAAATGGGGTATATCGCGCAGTTTTCCCAATACTACCAGGGCTTCGCACTGACGATACAGCATTAAATATTTAGTAACCAAATCGCCAAAAATGGCACGTTCACCGCAATTAAATGGCTCGGTAATTACCACAAATCCAGGTTCAATATCGGCAATCTGACGGTGATGCTCCCAGTTGCTTTCATTTAAGGCATAGGTCCATTTAACACGGCCTACTTTGAAATGCCGATTATTCAAGGCATATAAACCTCCATCCAGCAATCCGGTTTTGTTCATACAATCTGCTACTTCGGTTGTGCTGATTCGATTCTGCCTAATTTTCTGAATAATCCGATCTACTATATCCATTGTTTTATTGATTTAAATATTGATTGATTTGCGTGCTGATGACATCAAACTTGTATCCTTTTTTTTGCAAATATTGAATATTGGCTGCAAAGGTTTCAAAGTTGAAAGAGAGCATTCCGTGGGCTTTATCGGAGGGCAAAAATTCGTAAGGGTGACATATTAAATTGCACATTTCCCTTTCAATTTCATCCACTGCTTTACAAAAAATAGAGGAATGATAGGCTGGATTTAAATACCTCAAAACGCCTGTTTCCGTATCGTATGGAGCTGCTATGGGTATTACTGTAAGCGGAAATTCTAAGGTTCCATAACAAGGATTTCCCGGTACCCGGTAATCGGCTACTGAAGGAAAATATGGATGGCCTGGTGTGTTTTCCCAGTTGCGTTTACTTACTTCCCAGGCATAATCGGGGCGGGGCATGGCACTACAATCTGCCAGTAAACCAAATTGATTGATGGTTTGCATGGTTAAATTGGTATGGTAGGTCCACCCCATGCGCAATAATTCCAGATTGTGCGCTTTTGCTGTTTCGCTATGTCTGATTAATTCTTCCGCTACTTCATTTTCATCGGTATTTTGTTTCCATTTTCCTCCCTGTTTTCTAAAACTGTGAAAATGCCAACCCAACTCATGGCCGTTTTCTCTGAGCCATTCCAGCTTATCGGTATGCGCGGTAAAAATATAATCAGCGCTACCAAATCTGGCTTCCATCTGGTCATCAATGCGAATAAACCAGGTGGTTTTAATATCAGGATTTTGAACGCAGAAATTTTTAAACAAGGGAAATGCATTTTCCATTTCATCCACCTCACCCCCGCTCAGGTGATCCACCAAATCAAGATCGAAAGTAATTGCCACACTTTTCATAGTATTCCCTGCGCAAAAAGTGATTGGGTAACCGATACAATTTTATCGGTATCTGTTTCGGAGAGTTGAGGTAAAATAGGTATGCTCACAGCCTGATTAAACAAGCGCGTAGCAACCGGAAAATTATCATCTGCAAATCCATACTGTCGGTGAAGCAAGCTGTCAACGCCTTTTCGTACATGAATTCCATGCAGCAAATACGCTTGCTGAATATTTTCCCAATTCTTATCAGATTTTAGCACATAGCGAAAGTGCATACTATTTTGCACAATACTATTTGCCCATTGATTTAATTCTCCGGGTATCTGGTTTATATATTTTTCGGCTATTTTATTTCTGATTTCGAGACCTCCGGGATATCTGTTAAATTGTGAAATGCCAATTGCGGCCAACATATCAGTACCCGAAGTAATGAAACCCAATGTTGATTTAAGTTCTTTTATTTTGGCAAATTGTGTTTCATTATTAACAAACAACATTCCCCCTTCACCCAGTCCCATGGCTTTAGTTCCATGAAACGAAGTAAAAGCATAATCGGTATAAGTGCCCGTTCTTTGCAGAGGTTTTACTGATCCAAAACTTTGACAAATATCTTCAATAATGGGAAGGTTAAATTGCCGTAAATCATCATTCCATGCGTTAATTCCAAAAATATGAACCAAAATAATTGCCTTGGTTTTAGGCGTAATTTTTGATTCTATTTCAACACTATTCATAACCCCATTTTCGCCTACATCGCAAAGCACCGGAGTAGCCCCTATGGATGCTACACCTTTCCACACTTTGTCGCAAACATAGGTGGGGATTATCACTTCATCACCTGCACCAATTCCCAAACTTTTTAATATCAGCATCTGAGCCTGGGTACCATTGCCGGTAAAAAGCGCATGGTTTTTATTTAAATAATTACCCAGATTCTGCTCTAATTTTAACATCATTTCGCCCCGTGAAAGCATAGCAGTGCGCACTACATCTGCAGCTGCACTTGCATCTTCCTCGGTAATCCAGGGTTGAGAATGCGGAATAATATGGAGACTCTTTTGGGTCAGATTTATTTGAAATACGTATTGGACATGTCGTATTGTCCGCTTTTAAACTTGCGTGTTTCCTGGTTCCAATCGCGGCCTTCAATGTAGTTATGCGGTACACGTACATTCCAGCCCAGCCTTTGTTTCGCTATGGGATTGGCATTTTCAAGCTCAGGATTACTGAGGTAAAACTCTACCTGTTGTTTAAACGGCGCCAGGGTGTATTTAATTACAATCATGGGGCGTGCCTCACCGCTTTGATTATCGCCGGCCCGGTGCCAGGTAGTGCTATCTACCACATAAGCCTCACCTGCTTTGCCTTCCGCACTTACCTCGTGTTTTTCCATAAATTCAAGCGAAGGCATATTTTGAAAAGCATGGGTACCGGGCACATACCGCGTTGATCCATTGGCCGGACTGTAATCCACCAATGGAATCATAATTATAATACTGGTGCGACAATTTGGAAACCAAGGCATATCGCGGTGAAAGCCATGGCCGACCATTGCGCTTTTTTCATTTCCATCTAAAATTATGGCATTGTATGAATGCACAACCGCCTTATCATTTAATGCATGATTTACAACATCATTAATTTCGGGTTTAGCCAATAAATCATAATACTTACCGGCAAATCGCCCAAGGTCCTGTACCGTTTCAAGCGAAAAATTCGCTATCAAAGTTTCACGACCAAATTCATCAATATCCGCTTGTTTTTTTTGATTCAAATCGTTTCTGAACCAAAGTACTTCCTCTTCGGAAAGTACCCTGCCCAAAGCAGCTGCACCGCGAATATTGAGTTCTTCAATGATGTTGTTCATGCTCATATTAATGATTGTTTAATGAGAGATTTTTTTTCATCCATTCTGCTGTATTCAAAATGCCTTCTTCCAAATCGGTTTTGGCTTTGAAACCCAGAATTTCTTCAGATTTATCTACACTCGGAATGCGCACTGCAATGTCGGCAGACAGGGGCGCTACGAAATTAATTTTTGACTCAGATTTCAATACCCTGCAAACAGTTTGTGCCAATCCTAAAATGGTAATTACGGCACGTGCATTTCCGATATTAAAACTATGGCCTATTGCTTTGGGATTTTCGATGCATTCAAACAGGCACTCTACAAAATCATCTACATAGCACCAGGCGCGTATTTGAGCTCCATCGCCATGAATGGTAATGTCTTCATTTTGAAGGGCTTTTTTAATAAATATCTGAATGGCCCCTTCACCGGTTTGACCAGGTCCGTACACGTTAAACGGACGCACCGTAACTACCGGCAATTTGTACTGATTGTAATACGCATGCGCCAAATGTTCACCCGCCAGTTTTGATACTGCGTAGGTCCAGCGACCTTCACCTGCACTGCCCGAAACGGTTTGCTGCTCTTCGGTAACGCGAAATGCCATGGGTCCAAAAACTTCTGATGTACTAAAGTCCACAAATCGGTCTTTAATACCATTTACTTTGGCTGCCTGTAGCGCATTGGCCGTACCAATCATATTTACACGCATGGTATTTACAGGGTCTTTTACCACTGTGTCAATGCCTGCAATTGCCGCTGCATGTACCACTATGTCAGCACCTTTCATAGCTGCTTCCAGAGAAGGATAATCCAATACATCACCCTTTACAATTGTAATGTTTGGATGGTCGGTGTAACCGCTGCCTGTGAGTGTATCACGTGTAAAGTTATCGTACACGGTGATTTTGTTGTTCTCAATGAGGCTGCGAATTAGTGTGTTTGCAATAAACCCAGCGCCGCCGGTAATAAATATATTTTTATTTTGCATATTCTTTTTCTGTGATTTGGTTAATTTTTTCGGTAATAAAATTGGCCTCTTCCTCGGTTATTCCAGGAAACATGGGCAATGCCAATCCTTGCGTATAGGCCCTGTAGGCATGCGGAAAATCAGTTTGTGAATTGTAATTGTAAATTTCTTTGTAATAACTGGTAGCGGGAATACATTGCGCCCCATAATTGGCTCCAATACCCGCATTTTTTAATTCTGCAATTACTTTTTTTCGATCTATTTTATCGTGCAATACCACGTGAAACGTTTGCCAGGTATGAGCTGCATAAGAGGGTATTTCGGGCAAATGCATATAATTGGTATTTATTTTTTGCAAATAAATCTGCGCTATTTTTTGTTTATGTGCAATTTGTTCCTGCAATCTATGGGTTTGATTTAACACCAATGCTGCCTGAAAATCGGTCATGCGATAATTAAATCCAGCCTCTACAAAATCCATTTCTCCGTCTACCATTTCAATGCCATGGTTTCGTAAAATACGCAGGTGGTTTGCAAAGCCCTCATCGTGGGTAACAATAATTCCGCCCTCACCGCTGGTTATGGCTTTGCGGGGATGCAAGCTGAAACTGGCGCCAAAAGATTCGCTTCCTGTTGGCGTGCCCATATAATCCGAGCCGACTGCGCAGGCGGCATCTTCTAATAAAATCAGATTGTGCTTTTTAGCCATATCGCGCAATGGACCCAGGTTGGAAGATAATCCAAACTCGTGCACAGGCATAATTACCCTTGTGTTTTCGTTGATCAGTGCTTCTACCTTGCTTACGTCAATGTTAAAAGTAAATGGGTCAATATCTGCAAATACAGGAGTAGCTCCCACCAATTCAATGGCATTGGCAGTAGCTACATAACTAAATGCTGGAATAATGACTTCATCGCCTCCGCAAATGCCCAAAGCGTGCAACATCAGATGCAAAGTGGCCGTTCCGTTTGAAACGGCAACTGCATTTTTTGCACCGGTAATTTCGCAAAATTTTTCTTCCAGCAATTGCACATTTTTACCTTGTACCAGCATGCCACTGCGCAAAACTGCCGCTACTGCATCAATATCCGACTCTTGTATATCGGGTGTAAAAAGAGGAATAAAATCGCGTTTCATGCTTGTTGCCATATTGCTGTACCTTTTAAATATCCGTTTGTCCAGCCGAAAGGATAACCCGTTTCGGCTGTTTCTCCCATGTTTGAAACATTGAATTCTACAATGCTCTCAAGCGTATCCAGGGGCACACCGTTGTATCGACCCACCGTAATATTCAAATAATATTTACCGGGATGCAATACATTTTGCATGGTGATTTTAAATGTGTTTTTACCCTTTCTAATAGACAAATTAGATGCATCATAAAGGTTCACAAAATCCTGAATGCTTTCATTCAAACTGTTCTTAACCTGTATACCAATCAGGCAGCGATCCAATTCGATTTCAGAGTCAAAATCAATTTCGAGATTTAAAGGGGAGCTGTATAAAAAATCGGCAGATTCTACGCTTTTGTTATTGCGCAAAATAATTTTGGTTATACGTCCATCGCCCGAATTCTGCAAACTAGCTCCTTCGGGAATTGTACCATCACTTAATCGCATGGCATTTGATTTTAAATAGGTATCAATGGCATTTTCGATATTGCTATCCAACATCATTTTACCATTTTTTAATAAAATACCACGGGTACATAAATGGCGAATAGTTCCCATATTATGCGATACAAATAAAACGGTACGTCCTTGACCGCTTACTGATTTCATTTTTCCCACGCATTTTTCTTGAAACTCAGCATCTCCTACAGCCAGTACTTCATCTACAATTAAAATTTCAGGCTCGAGGTGCGCTGCAACAGCAAAAGCCAGGCGCACATACATACCGCTCGAATAGCGTTTTACTGGTGTATCAATATATTTTTGGATGCCAGCAAAGTCTACAATTTCATCAAATTTTGAACGAATTTCGGATTTGGTCATTCCCAAAATAGCGCCATTCAGAAATATATTCTCGCGCCCTGTCAGATCGGGGTGAAACCCGGTTCCTACTTCCAGCAAACTGCCAATACGGCCCTTAATTTTGATGGAGCCTACAGAGGGGTCGGTAACACGTGAAAGTACTTTCAATAATGTGCTTTTACCGGCACCATTTTTACCAATTATACCCAACACTTCGCCTGCATTTACATTAAAATTAATGTCTTGCAAAGCCCATACATATTTGCCACCAGCCTGGGTACGGTCGTTTTCTGCAGCTTCTTTTTTCCCGCCAAAAAGCGTTTGTCGGATATCTGCAACCGCCGATTTTAAATTATACTCACCCAGCCTGTATTGCTTGCCAATATTTTCTACCGAAATAATCATTTAGATTCTGTCTATAAAGGTTCCCTCGGCCTTTTTGAATGAAATAATTCCCAAAATAAATAACCCCAAAGCTACGGCATAACTGTAGCCAATGGCCGGGAGTGAAAAATAACCCACACCCAAAAATCCGTATTTAAAACTTTCAATAATGGCACTCATGGGGTTGGCCAGAATAATCCATTTGTACTTGCCCGCCATGGAAACCGGTATAATTACCGAACTTACATACATGGCCAGCTGCAGAAAAAATCCCACAACAAAATTGATATCGCGGAATCGAATGCTGAGTGAACTTAAAATTAACCCGATTCCTAAACCCATCATGGTAATGGCAATAATATTTATGGGTAATAAAAATGCATATACATTGGGTTGCACTGCAGGGTCTCCAAGGTAATAAATCCAAATGCCCAGAAACAAAACAAATTGCAAACAGAATTTTAATAAATTACTTAAAGTGAGAGAAAATGGCATTAACAATCGCGGAAAATATACTTTGCCAAATACATTTTGGTTTTGGTAAAAGGTATTGCTGTTATTCTGCACCACACTTGAGAAATAGCCCCAGGGCACCATTCCACTGAGGTAAAATAAAAATGCGGAAGGGCCTTCGGTTTTTAAATTACCGATGGTAGAAAAAATGATGGTAAATGCAAACGATGAAAGCACCGGTTGAATAAAAAACCAAAGCGGTCCAAGCAACGTTTGCTTATAAACCGCCACCACATCGCGCCTGAACAAAAGCCAGAGCAAATCCTTGTAGCGCGCCATCTCGCGCAACTGCAAATCCCACCATTTTTTTTGTGGGGTGATGATAATATCCCAGTCTTTATTTGTCAATTTTCTTGAGTACTTGTTTAGGTAATTTTATTTTTACAGTATGGCCAAAGTTTTCTAAAACCATAAATGCAAATCGTTCTCCCTTTTGGCTTAAAATTTCACCTTCAAAATTTTTCATCGGGCCCGAAGTAATCATCACTTTATCGCCGGGTTCAAAATTTTCGGCTTCATTGTATTCCGAAATATCATAGCCCCTGGAAATGAGTGATTGAATAATTTCAATTTCGCGGTCGCTTACATATCCATCTTTACCATTGTATCGCAAATATTTTACAACGCCGGTAAGGGTGAGCACCATGTCGCGCTCTGGACCGGTGGGTTTTACAAAAAGATATCCATTAAACAGCGGAACTTCGAGTACTTTTTTGCGATCGCTCCACTGCCGAACCTGTTGGATAATGGGTAAATAATGCTCTACCCCATGTTTTACGAGCTGCATAGCCACTTTTTTTTCTTGTCGGCTTGCAGTATAAATCACCTTCCAATTTTCAGGTTTTTTGGGGCTCATGGGTAAAAAGTATATTCATAGCTTCGCCCCTTCAGTCCCATTGACGAAACCTAAAAAGGGGCTATAACACAATACCGGCGCGGCTTTTCAGCTACTCCAAATTAACAGCGGCTCGGTGTTGTTTTCGGCTATTTTTTCAAGGTTAAAATCACCCGGTTGATAGGCAATCCATCTAATCCGTCGGTGTATTTTTACCTCTGCTTTTTCTACCAGCTCTGCCAGAAATACCTTATCAATATTTCCTACAAAAACCAGGTCAATAATATCTCCATCAATGCCACGCGCAAGGCTGCCGGTAAGGTAAACCTTCTCCAATGAGCCCAAACGCTGGATTACATGTTCAACAATTTTATCTAAACCCACATATTTGAGCACAATGCTGTGCAAATCCCTGAACAAAGGGTGGGTGGTGTTTACCCTAAAAATCTTCTTCTTGCCATCCTGCTTGGAAATCAACATTTTGGCCTCTTCAAACTTATTCAGCTCCAAGCGTATGGCATTGGTGCTCTCCCCAAACTCGTCCTCCAGGTTGCGCAGGTAGGATGTAGCATTGCTATTGAGAAAAAACTTAAGCAATAACTTAATCCGGGTTTTGGATGAGATTAAAGTTTCAATCATGTTTGAGTACTTTTTCTACTCAATATTGCGCAAAGATAATTCCTGTGTCTTAATTAAACGCAATTTTTAACACACAAAACGGTACATATCCTTTTTTGAAGACAGTAATTGATTCATTTATAATCAATAGGGAAAAGAGCCCGCTATGGGCCTTATATAAGAACAGGATGGGGCAATTTGCCCAACCTGTATAGGTAATCACATCAGGATTCCAGGGTTTCTACCACGCCCATGGCACTGAATTTGGCTATGCGTTTCTCTACCAATTCGTCTGCAGGTAAAGTCTTCAAGGCCTTCAACTCTTTTTTAATTACGCTTTTCACGTTTTTGTAGGCCAACTCTGGGTTGTGGTGGGCGCCGCCCAATGGTTCGTCGATGATACCATCAATCAGTCCGTTTTTCAGCATATCATCGGCAGAAAGTTTCAGGGCCTCCGCCGCTTGTTCTTTCTTATCCCAGGTACGCCACAAAATGGAGGAGCAGCTCTCAGGTGAAATTACGCTGTACCAGGTATACTCCATCATCAGAACCTTATCTCCAACCCCAATACCCAAAGCACCACCACTGGCACCTTCTCCAATAACAATGCAGATTACAGGCACGGTAAGGGTAGCCATTTCAAACAGGTTTCGTGCAATGGCCTCACCCTGTCCGCGTTCTTCGGCTTCCAAACCTGGCGATGCGCCCGGAGTATCAATAAAGGTAATAATGGGACGGTTGAATTTTTCGGCAAGTTTCATCAACCGCAGCGCTTTGCGGTATCCCTCAGGATTGGGCATCCCAAAGTTGCGCATTTGCCTTTGTTTTGTATTACGGCCTTTCTGTTGGCCAATAATCATTACACTTTCGTTGTCAATACTGGCAAAACCACCCACTATGGCTTTGTCGTCTTTCACCTGGCGATCGCCAAATAATTCAACAAAGTCGGTAGTAATATTTTCAATATAATCCAGGGTATAAGGCCTGTCCTGATGGCGGCTGATTTGCACTTTTTGCCATCCGGTGAGATTGCCGTATACTTGTTTTTTTGCCTCCAGAATCTTTTGTTCCAGTCCCGCAATCATATCGGTCATGTCCACTTTGCCCTTTTCGTGGGTTTCGCGGGTTTTTTCTAATTGTTCCTGAAGGTCGGTTATATCCTTCTCAAAATCAAACCATTGTGAAATAGCCATACTGTCTAGTATATAGAGCATGCAAAATAACGGTATTTTTCCGAATCCCGTACATTTTAGTAATTTTGCGCACCGAGTTTTGCCATGAACTTAGGGCAACTGCCAGATTTAACAACTATAATAACTTCGATCTTACCCCATCCATGATAGCATTCTATCCCAACAGCACAGATTCTCCCTGGAATACCCGTGTAATTGTATTCTCAATCATATGCCTGTTGCTGGTTATGCTCAGGGGATACCACCTGGAGATGGATGCACCTGCCAATAATGTGGCAGGGATTACCCACCCCGACGAATCTTATTACACCTATCTGGCTGTGCACGAAAATGTTGCAGCTAAACCCGGATTTCCGGCCGACTACAAAGCGCCAAGCAATGCCTCACTGCATGTACATAGCTACCTACCTACAAAAATTGGTTTCATATTGTTTGGCAACACCTATTGGGGACTAAGGTTTCCGGCTTTGCTTATGTCGTTGATTGCTATTTTTTTAATAAGTATCTCGGTTGTCGGCAGTTTTATTTCCAAACCCGGACCCGTTGTGTTTTTGGGAATGTGTATTTTGTTGCTTGCCGATCCGTATTTCTTTCTGGTAAGCCGCTTTCAATCCCCCCAGATATATGTGATTTTTTGGCATTCAATTGCCATTTACCTGCTGTATCGCTACAATAAAACCCAAAAAAATATTTACCTTCTTTCAGCCGCCTGTGTGCTTTGTGTAACCATTATTCTGGTATATCCTTACTCCATATTTGCGTTTATTGGAATTGGGTTTTTTCTGCTTTATAAAACTTTCGAAGAAAAAACTTTCAGGTATATCATTTTAGGATTTACCTCTCTTATTCTAGCCTATCTGGCATTGACCGGAATATTTGGTATTTTTAATTTTACGATAGGCGATTACATTCGTTACCTGGCTAAGTTTAATGAGGCTAGAAACGAGGCCGGGCATATCAACAATATCAGTTTTATGCACCTGATTATTTCGCCCCTTCAAATATTTTATACCTTTTTATTACGCTATAATCCAATCTATTTTTTCTCCATCCATTTATTCTTATTTTATATGATAACCAAATGGAAAAGCACTACTGCCATAGAAAAAATCAATTTTTTTATTTTGCTCGCCGCTTTTTTACAAACCAATTTTATTTTGAGTTATCCTTTTAAGAAATGGGCCTTACTTTTGCCATTTCTAGCCATCACACTGCTGCCTGTAGCACGCTATATAAGAGATTCCGCAAGGCTTCCAAAGTGGCATAAAATCTTTATCCTAATTCTGTCTGCTTTTTCAGTATTCTTATGTTTCAGAAACATTTCTGTAAATAATAGCCGCAGCTATTGGAGCACATTTGACTATGGTTTTGAATATATAAACCCGGATGGTTTTATGCGCTATACCAGTATCATTTTTGCACTCATTATTTTTGGCTTTATTGTTTTTTCGATGTACAAAACTGCCACAATAAAAACACAGCTCATGGCCTTTGGCATTATGTTGGCCGGTTGCCTGGTTTCACTATGGAGTTTGGTGTTTAAAGATGAACAATTTGAGTATAAAAATCTGCTTACCCAAAATGCCCAATTATTGGATCATAAAATCATTGTTGGCGATTTACCCGCTGCTTATACCTATTATAATTCATCGTTCGAACTGGTTAATCCTTATGCCGAAGAAATCGGTGTAGACATGCGTCTGGCGCAAAATATAGGCAAACTGGATATTCGTAAATTTATTATAATTAAATGCTATAAACCCTCTATTGTGAAAGATGCAAATATGAAAAGTTATGGCATTAATTTTAAATTAATAAAAGACGTTCCTGGTAAATTGTATTCGTTCGGTATTTATGCACCTCAAATGGCTGATAGTGTAGGTGCAAAATAAGCCATATAACATACATCAATTAATTTTCCAAAGCCGTCTCTAAAGTCGCTTTTGTGCACACCCTCCTGCACAAAACCCAGTTTCAATGCCAGATTCATACTTCTTTGATTAAGAGGATCAACGCGCGCAATGATTTTATTTACACCACATTCCTGCACCAGATATTTCATTAATTCGGTACAACACACGCGTGCTATTCCTTGTCCACTGTGATTTTTATCCAGCATCCAAGCTATTTCACAACGAGGTACCCTCCAGTCGAAATTAAATGCCATCATGGCAAAAATCACTTCGCGCTTGGCATTTCGTACTACACAAAACTGATTTTTACTATCACTGCGTCCGGCGAGTTTATCGTTCAGCCAATTGCGGGCACTGGTATTGCTTTTCAATACATTTTCGATGGTAACAGGAAAAGGGCCTTCGAAATGGCTGCGATTATCGGTTAAAAAACGAATCATGGCTGAAATATGATTGCCCGATAATTCGGATATCTCCAAGGATAATCCGTTTACCACTACATTTTTATGCAATAAATTTCCAAGTGCCATTTTGGTTCAATGGGTATGCGATGCAATATCATTAATTTTGCCGCAATGCAAAACAAAATTACCTCTTTATTTCAAATAAAATATCCCATTATCCAGGCAGGCATGATTTGGTGCAGCGGCTGGGAACTGGCCAGCGCGGTGAGCAATGCAGGAGGACTGGGCCTCATTGGCAGTGGCAGTATGCACCCCGAAACCCTGCAACTGCATATACAAAAATGCAAACAAGCTACCTCAAAACCATTTGGGGTTAATGTGCCTTTGTTGTACCCGGAAATTGAAAAAATTATGGACATCATAGTGGCCGAAGGGGTTAAAATAGTATTCACAAGCGCGGGTAATCCCGCCACCTGGACAGGCTGGTTGAAAGAACGTGGCATTACCGTAGTGCATGTAGTAGCCAATACAAAATTTGCCAAAAAATGCCAGGATGTAGGGGTGGATGCCATTGTAGCCGAGGGTTTTGAAGCCGGTGGGCACAACGGGCGTGAAGAAACCACCACCATGTGTTTGATTCCCATGGTAAAAGAAGCCTGCAGCTTACCCTTGATTGCAGCAGGAGGCATAGGCAGCGGAAAGGCCATGGCCGCCGCATTTTGTTTGGGTGCTGATGCTGTGCAGGTGGGTAGTCGTTTTGCCGCCAGTATTGAAAGCAGTGCCCATGAAAATTTTAAAAATACCATTTTACAAAGTGGCGATGGGGCCACCGAATTAACCCTCAAAGAATTGGTGCCTGTTCGTTTAATTAAAAATGCTTTTTACAATCAGGTACAGGAGGCCTATAAAAGAGAAGCAAGTATTGATGAATTAAAAGAATTGCTGGGTCATGGACGCGCAAAAAAAGGCATGTTTTTGGGAGATTTGACAGAGGGTGAATTGGAAATAGGGCAGGTAAGCGCCACCATCCACGAAATAAAACCAGCAGCGGATATTTTAATTGAAATGGTGCAAGAATACAATCAGGTGATAGGCGGTTTGCAAACCATTTGACGGGTAGAGACCACCTGCAAGTTTGATCGCGACCAACCATTACAGCGGGGGCTTTGGGTTTTGAATGATATATTCTTCTATGGTTTTTAACGCTTTAAAATCGCGAACCACAACATCATAAAAATACCGCTGCCAGGCAAAATCAGTACGTCCGTTATTGCGTATTTCTCGGGTAACAATCGATTTGTAAACACCCATTATTTCCGAAATGGATTTTATTTTAAATTTACGAAAATCCAATGACAGGTTGGATGTAAAGCCTTTTGTACCCGCATGAAAGCGTCGGTCGCGACTGGCTTTTATTTTGTTATCTATAGCCATACCACCCCACTGTAGGGGTCGGTCGCGACCGACCCTTACCGGGGGGTTTGGGCAATCAAAATATTTAATTAATAAACATTTTCCTATTAAATAATTTTCCACTTTGTATCTTGATTTCCAGGCATTCCATCCTACCTTTCTATTTATCTCGATTAAAATATGCACATGATCAGGCATAACTTGATGTGCGTGAATTATTAGATAAGGGTACTGATCTTGTAACCAGATTATACGATTCTCCGCAATACTGCCATGGTGGTTTAAATCCAATTGCCCATCCATGAATTCGCCAAAACAAGGTCTTCTGTTTTTGACAATGGTAGTGATAAAATAAATATTATCAGATGAATAATCAAACCCTTTGCTCCTGGAGTATTTCCGACTCATAATTTTCAAATTTCATTTTGTCTTAATTGCCAAAACTAAAAAATTTAGAATACAAAATTGGTTAAAAACAGAGTCCGTATTTATTCGTTTATCGAATTTACCAAAAAGGGTCACCGACCCTTACGGTAGAATATTGCCTACATATTAACTCCATATTCAACATAGGGAAACAGGAATCACTTTTCGACGACTTGTTCGCCCCACTGTAAGGGTCGGTCGCGACCGACCCCTACGGTGGGGTGGTGCTTTCTTTAACAGGAAATGTAACTACCGAAGCCGAGTAAAATTAAATGCGCCAAAACCGCATTTCAAGCGATACCCGGGTTGTATCTGTATTTAAATTATAGCCTCCACCGTGAATTAAATAAGGTGAAAACAGGCATACTTCATTGAGCATAGGATTGGGGCGCACCATTTCCAAACCAAATTTAGAACCCACCACGCAGGGCACTGTATAGGCCGCTCCGTTTACCGATGCGCCATCGGCAGTGCGTTCAATTTCAGACTCCTTCCAATGGTGGCTGCCGGGTATCATGGGCAAGGCAGAATTTTGATTGCTGCCCGCCATGGGTGCATAAATATTTACCGCATTTCTTAAGCGATCCAACCACACATCGCGGTGGGGAGGATTGTTGTCTGACAAGCGATTTGGACGCACTACACGGATGCTGAAACTATCATAATGCCCAACATGTTCTTTGGTAACTTTAAAACCCAATAATTCGCCAATTCTGTTTTCAATTTTTGCCGGATCAATAGGGAAATAATCAAATGGAATACCCTTTTGAATTTTCTTTACCACATAGGTGTGAAGCTCGTCTGTATTGGCATACAAATGGTATTGGTCAAGCCTGAAATTATCATCGATTTTAGCACCTGCTTCGGTTAAATAATTCGAAATTAATTGGGTAATCCCCGCATTTAATTGGGCATAAGTATCCGCATCTAAAAATGGGAAAATGGCATATCCGCGGTCGTTAAATGGCAGATCTGCAATTAAATTATCATCCTTTTGGAGCAATACTTCTTCGGCGCCGAAAATGGTTTCACCTTCAACATGAAACTCAAGGGGAACGCGGTTTATGCTAACATACATGGTTTTCATATTCGCTTAATTATAGGGTTGGTTTGTATATGGAATGTGGGGTTTATTTTGCAAAATATTTTCAATTTTTTCCAGCAATTCGTTGCTTAAATTTAGGTTTGCTGCAACCAGATTTTGCTGTAATTGGGATTCTGTACGAATGCCACAAATTACACTGCTGATATTTTTTTTTCGCAGTAACCAGGCAATGGCCATGGCTGGCATACTCAGTTGGTATTCAGCCGCCAATTGACTCAAAGCAGCAGCCTTCTCGAGATTATCGGTGCGGAATTCCCACATGGTGTTTTTGTTCTCTTCGGTTGCAGCACGGCTGCCTGCCGGAATTTGACCGCTATACTTACCCGATAAAATGCCTTGGGCCAAGGGTGAATATACCAGCGTACCAAGCCCAAATTTATCGCCGGTTTTGCACACATCCATTTCGACCGTGCGGTTAAACATATGGTAAATATGCTGGTGACTTACAGGTGTACTTTTATTTCTGAGTTTGGCATTCAATGCGGCCTCAACCACTTGTGCCGCGCTGGCTGCACCCAATCCCCAATGGCGAATTTTGCCCTGTTGGATCAGTGTATCCATGAAATCGATGGTTTCTTCAATCGGGGTTTCAGCATCCCAGCGGTGGCATTGCAATAAATCGATGTAATCCGTACCCAGATTTTTGAGTGACACTTCCACTGATTTTTGAATGTTTGCCCTTGATAAACCTTTTGCAATACCCGCTTCGGGAACCGGGAAAAAACATTTGGTGGCTATAAAAACCCTTCCCCTACCGACCTCTGACGCTAATTCACCGGTAAATTTTTCGGCCAGTCCGGCTTCATAATTGTTGCTGGTGTCGAGCAGATTAATGCCCCCCTCAATGCCCTTCAAATACACCCCTTTCAGCGCTGCCAAATCGGCACCGGGAAATACGTTTTTCCATGTTCCAAGGCTCAAACAGCTTACAGATAAAGGGCTATTGCCTAGGTTTCGGTATTGCATGGGGGGTTAAAATCGGGTCAAAGTTAGCGAAATTACGGCCGCCAAAAAGTGAATTGTTTCTAAATTAGGAATCTGTTTTCTCTGATATATATTCAGGCAAAACCATATCGGTAAGCCATACCCCATTTTCGGAAAGATAAAATTGGATGCCATTTTCGTGCATCTTTTTACTGTTAATACACAACAGTAAAAGCTTTCCATATCTTTTGCCTACAGCACTTGCAGTGGCAGTATCGGCCGATAAATGCACGTGATGCCGTTGTTGCTTTTGAAGCCCGCTTTTTAAAATTGAATCGCGATTTTGTATAGCTGTACCATGGTATAAAATATCAGGAGGGGTCTGAGGTTTAAGCTGCAAATCAACTTCTATACTATGCCCTTGATTGGCCCTTATTTTGGTGAAATCTGAATTAAAAGTAAAACGTTTTTTATCACTTTCCGCAACTACTTTTTTCAACATTTCGAATGTAATTACCATTCCATTTGCTTTCGACTTTTCAATCAGATCCTGTACTTCGGCCCATCCGTTTTCGTCTAATTTCAAGCCAATGGTTTCAGGTTTGTGTCGCAAAATTAAACTCAAAAATTTACTTGTGTTTACTTCGGTATTTTCCATAATTTATGCATGATTTATTGATTACAAAAATATAAATAACAACTATAAAATATCCACTGTGCAACATTCAGGGCTGTTTTTGTGGGTAATATTGCCCCTATACCTTATTTTCGCAGCCTATAGCCTATGGCCATTGTAAGTCAAATCATATTTGCCCTGTTGCTGGGCCTTGCCGTTTGGTTTTTTACCAAAAGGGTGCGTTTTATCAGGCGCAATATTTTTCTGGGCAGGGATTTAAAACTCAACGACCAAAAGAACCTGCGCTGGAAACAGATGGCCCTGGTTGCCATTGGCCAGAGCAAAATGGTGGTGCGCCCCATTGCCGGTATCCTGCACATATTTGTTTACCTGGGCTTTATTCTCATCAATATCGAAATATTGGAAATCATTGTGGATGGGCTGTTGGGTACCCACCGCATTTTTATGGCTCCACTGGGTGCGCTTTATACTGTTGCCGTGGGCTTTTTCGAAATTTTAGCCCTGCTGGTTTTAGCTGCTTGTGTGGTTTTTCTGCTGCGCCGCAATGTGGTTAAACTAAAACGTTTTCAGAGTACCGACCTGAAAGGCTGGCCCGGTATGGATGCCAACCTGATTCTGATTACAGAAATTGTATTGATGGGTGCCCTGCTGGTGATGAATGCATTTGACCAACACCTGCAGAATGGACCTACTTCTATGCCTATCAGCTCGCAGTTTGCCATAGATTTTGTGAATGGCGACTTGCATAGTTTTCACCTCATCGAACGAGTTTGCTGGTGGGCCCATATCATTGGAGTATTTGTATTTCTAAATTACGTTCCTTACAGCAAGCACTGGCATATCATTATGAGTTTTCCAAACGTGTGGTATACCCCGCTGAAACCCAAAGGTGAATTCTCAAACATGGAAAGCGTAACCACCGAAGTGCAGCTGATGATGGACCCCAATGCTACCCCGCCCGATGGTTATGAACCACCCGCCGGATTTGGTGCCCGCGATGTGAAAGACCTGAGCTGGAAAAACCTGATGGATGCATATAGCTGCACAGAGTGCGGCCGCTGCACCAGCGTTTGCCCCGCCAATATTACCGGCAAACTGCTGAGCCCCAGAAAGGTGATGATGGCCACCCGCGATCGCCTGGAAGAAGTAGGCCATAACCTGGATAAAAACGGGCCTGATTTTAACGACGATAAAGACCTGCACAGCTACATTTCAGCCGAAGAAATATGGGCCTGCACCACTTGCAATGCCTGCGCCGAAGCTTGCCCGGTAAACATTAATCCGGTAGATATTATTGTGCAAATGCGCCAGTACCAGGTAATGGAAAAAAGCGCTGCCCCGGCCAGTTTAAACAACATGTTTACCAACCTGGAAAACAATGGTGCGCCCTGGCAGTTTAACCAAATGGATAAGGCCAACTGGAAAGAAAGTTAAAAGTTAGAAGTTGGGAGTAAAGAGATAACAGGATAATAAGAAATGAAAGAGAATAATTTTTTTGCCCATGAAACTGCAGTGATAGATGATGGTTGCGAAATAGGCGAGGGTACCAAGATCTGGCATTTCAGTCATATCATGTCCAATTGCAAAATTGGACAGAAATGCAATATCGGACAGAACGTGGTAATCAGTCCTGGCGTAGTGCTGGGCAACAATGTAAAAATCCAGAACAACGTAAGTTTATACACCGGTGTAAGCTGCGATGATGATGTATTTTTAGGTCCAAGTTGTGTGTTTACCAATGTTACAAACCCCCGCAGTGCGGTAAATCGCCGCGATCAGTATGCCAAAACCCATGTAGGTAAAGGCGCCAGTATTGGGGCCAATGCTACCATCGTATGCGGGCATGATATTGGCCGCTTTGCCTTTATAGGCGCGGGTGCGGTGGTTACCAAAAATGTACCTGATTTTGCTTTACTGGTAGGAAATCCTGCCCGCCAACTGGGATGGATGAGTGAGTTTGGACACAGACTAAGTTTTAATGCCGATGGTATGGCTACCTGCCCCGAAAGCGGACAGGAGTATAAACTCGAAAACGGCAGCGTTACAAGAACCAAATAAACGTGACAGATATACTGGTAACCGGCGGATTGGGATTTATTGGCTCACACACCATTGTAAGCCTGCACCAGGCTGGCTATAATCCCATAGTACTGGATAACCTCAGTAATAGCCGTCTTTCGGTGCTGGATGGCATTGAAAAAATAACCGGCAAAACCGTACAATTTATAAAGGGAGATGTAAATGATCCGGGCATTTATGCCAGCATTTTCGACCAGCACGATATACAGGCTGTAATTCATTTTGCCGCATTTAAAGCAGTGGGTGAAAGCGTAGAAAAACCCCTGGAATATTACCGAAACAATGTAGGCGGTTTGCTTACCCTGCTGGAGGCTATGCATGCTGCCGGGGTAGAAAAACTCGTATTCAGCAGCAGTTGCACTGTGTATGGCGAACCCCAAACCGTGCCTGTTACCGAAAACGAACCCATTAAGCCTGCAACCTCGCCCTATGGGGCCACCAAGCAAATGTGTGAAACCATTTTGCAGGATGTGCCCTGGTGCAAAACGCAATGCCTGCGGTATTTCAACCCCGTAGGAGCCCATCCCAGTGGTTTTATAGGTGAGTTGCCCTTGGGTGTGCCCAATAACCTGGTGCCGTTTATTACACAAACAGCTGCCGGAATCCGCGAGCAACTTACAGTATATGGCAACGATTACCCCACCCGGGATGGCTCTAACATCCGCGACTATATCCATGTTATGGATCTGGCCGATGCGCACGTAGCTTCGCTGAAACGATTGCTTGAACAGCAAACACCGGCACATTTTGAGGTATTTAATATTGGAACAGGGCAAGGTTACTCAGTACTAGAAGCCGTTGCCACTTTCGAAGCCGTAAATGGGGTGAAAGTAAACTATAAAGTGGGAGAACGCCGGGCCGGCGATGTAGTGCAGGTTTGGGCCGATACCACATATGCCAATCAAATTCTGGGATGGAAAGCCACCCGCAGTTTTGAGGATATGATGCGCGATGCCTGGAATTGGCAAAAAAACAGCGCCCTTTCCTGAGTTGGCTTATCCACGCCTATTCACATTCCCTGCACATACAATGTGGATTATAACTAAATTCAGGCGCAAACCCCTTTAAATACAGGGTAATTGGCAGTTGGCTGAAAATTATTTTCAGGTTTATCCACACAGATATCCACAAAAAACCAACTGGTTGGTATATTTGCCACCTATGACCAAGGCTACGCGTGAAAAGATTATCCAGAAATGTTTTGAAGCCATCCGCGAACACGGATTTATCACCCTAAGAACCGACAAGGAAATACAGCGATTGCGTATTACCAAAGGGGCATTTTACCATTATTTTCCGGGTAAAATGGATTTAGGTTATGCCGTAATTGACGAGGTTATACTGCCTGCCTATTTAGAAAAATGGGCTACCCTTGAAAACCGCACCCAGGATGTAGGATCCGAAATTTTGGCGATACTGGAGAGGGAAAAAATGAACATTACCGATATGGGCATTGCCCGCGGCGATGTGCTCAGCAACCTGATGCTGGAAATGAGCCACGAGGATGAGCTGTTTCGCAAAAAGCTTGAGTTTGTGCTGGAAAGCCAGGAGAAAATACTGCAAAAAGCCATTCTGGCTGGCAAAGCCTCGGGTGAACTGAGGGCCCAGGTAGATGCGCGCAGCATGGCCTATTCCATCATTGGCCAGTTGCACGGCTGCTATGCCATTGCCAAAACCCGCAACAGCAAGGATGTATTTACCCTGATGGTAAATACCCTGCAAAGACAGCTCAAAGAACTGCTGATTGTAGATAAAACCGCAGCCCAGGCACCCGTGCAAGCCCCTGCTTTTTCGGTTACGCAATAAATAATCTAATTATAGTTTTTTAAGGGCACTCACTATTGCCTTTCGCATACCTTTGGCAGCAATTGGGATGCACTTTGAATATGCTTCAAGGTGAGACAAACGTGGGAGAAACCTGAGAGAAATGCGGGGGAAACCTGAGAAGGTGGTTTCTTTCGTGGCATTGCAGCCAAATACAGAAATACGAATTTAACGAATTACTGTAGGATTTCAGTATGAATTTTTCTTAGTTAATTTAACAATATCGCAAACTTTCCCTAGGTTATTTGTAAGACCTTATTCTTGTGCTGGGGTAACTCTCAAGATAGCGTGAATTTTTACGAAAAGGTAATAAACGGATTGTAACGCAATGGCATAATAATGGTTTTCGATCTTCTTACTGAAAGCATTAGTTAAAAGGGTAAAACGGCGGATGTGGATACCCATAGTTAAATTTTGGCGTATAACATGGCGGGTGCGTATGTTTTTTGCATCAGTGTTGCAGGTTACTTTACTTTTCTCGGCTCCGGCACATTCGACTGGCTGTATCTTTTTTAGTTCCATACACCCTCAGTACCGCCGTGCTACATTTTGATAAGCTGTGCAAAGTCTGGCCTGTTATCCAAAGCCTGCATAACTGCCTCTTTCAACGGTCTGTGCACGTAAGTGGTTCCATAAGTCTGCCAGCAAGGTCGAACATAAAAGAGATAACAGAGTCTTGACCACAGTCGCTAACGAATCAAGACAGAAACAGTTTAAAGTCAGAGTATTGCCCTACCCAAATCCACACTTCACCAGACTGATATTCCACGCCTACGGGAGCATTCTTAACTTTGGAGTATACGAAAGACCATATTTCGGCGCACTGCACTCGCTTAGAATCTACGTTTACCACTGCCCAATTATGGACCTCGTGACAGGCTTTGCCTACTTCCAAGGGTAGCTTGGCCACTGTGTCGTTGGAGCAACCCCTAATTATACAGGTGACGCAAAGGCTATTGCCTTCAACTAACAGTTGTGCTATTTGGGTTCTTTTCTCTAGTGGCAACCGGTTCATGGATAAAAATTAATATAGACTTAGGAATATTTTCAAAGTCTTTTGCAAATAAATTCTGGAATATATTCAGTTGACTTTTACAAATTATGTTGTATATTTGTAGTCATGATAAAATACGAAACCGCAATAGGGTTGATTGAGCCCCACTTGCCCCAATTTTCAGCAGTTTGTACAGCTGCGCTGGAAGACTTACAAGCTCAGCTTGCAACATTTCCTGGTTCAATGTACAACCGAACCAAAGCCACGGTCATGCACAATCTCATATGCGAAAGGTTAAAAACAGAGTTGGGCAGTACTGACGGGGTCAGGGTTTTTGAGGAATATGAATCGGTGTCCATTGTTATGGATAACAAAGTACTGCTCCGGTTCAAGAAACTCAAGAAGGACGGCCTTCCCTCAAATATAAGGACTCGCCGCTCTTCCGACTGGGACGCACAGCTGCTTCAAATGAAGCTTTTCCCAGAGTATCCGGACATGGCTTGCATTGACTGGGGCTATGTTGTTGATTCCACATGGTCAGAGATAAAGAGCTTAAAGGTCATGTGCCGAATAAATGCCAACATACAGTGGGAATATTTGGTTAGGACTTCTACCCTGCAAGTGGCTACTTCGCTGCCATTCCCAGAGCAAACCGAGACTCAACCATTCGTTATTACAGCAAAAAAAGAAAAAAGGAACACAAAAACCGGATAAACAACTACTAAATACAAATGAAGGGACTTACGGTAAATAGTAAGAGGTTTATAATCGCAAGAGAATCTCGCGGAATGAATCAAATTGAGCTCGCTGACAAAATCGGGGTGCAGCAGGGGACTATATCTAAAATAGAAACCGGGATACTCAAGTGTGACAAGGATATGCTTAAAAAAATATCCAAGACACTGAAGTACCCTGAGAGTTTTTTCTATGCTGATATTGACCAATACCCGGTGAATTTATTCTACCGCAAAAAACCAACGACCACTTCAATGTCGATTTCTCAAATTGAAGCCAGAATGAATATTTACCGCGACAACATTGAAACATTGCTGCGTTCTGTTGATTTCAATTCCAATATTGTTTACCTGCCTGACAAAGACCCCATCGAGGTCGCAAAATTTTATCGCAATAAATTAGGTATCCCGAGAGGCCCTATTGAAAACATAGTTGACGTGCTAGAAAAAAACGGTATTATCATTATCCCTTATCAGTTTGGAACTGATAAGTTGGACGGGATTAGCATGAATACTAGAAATGGGCAACCTATTATATTCATAAATAAGGGCTTCTCTGGAGACCGGGAAAGGCTAACAATAGCGCATGAGTTCGCACACATAGTGCTTCACCTGAGATCAGAACACCCATTTGATAAATCATTACAAGAAATGGAAAAAGAAGCGTTCCTATTTGCTTCTGAATTTTTGATGCCACAAGAAGAAATATTTTCACAGTTAAATGTTGGGAAATTGACCATAGCTAAACTTGCCGACTTAAAAAGATACTGGAAAGTGTCCATGGCTGCGATTCTTCATTGGGCACAAGATATAAATGCCATAACCAGCAACCAAAGTCGCTACCTATGGGCTCAATTAACATCAATGGGATACCGGAAAGAAGAGCCTATCGTCATTCCAAAGCAACAACCCAAGCTCCTAAAATCGATTATAGATTTTTTTGTTACCGAATTGCATTACAGTAAAAAGGAAGTCTCTGACTTGTTATATCTTTTTGAAGATGAATTTGAAGAAATGTATCTTGCAAATGACCATGGCGGCTCGCCAATACTAAAAGTTCTTAGGTAGGACTATTTACTTGTTTTTCTTTTGGATTTCTTTGTTCTCCTCTCTACCTTCACTTTGACCGAACGCTCCGATTCCTCCTCTGTGTCAATGTCAACCATGAGTTTGGCTAGTTTATTGGGCTCTTTGGGGCGTTTCGGGTTTGACATGAAACAAAGTTAGTTAAATAGTCTTGTATGTATTGGTATCATAAAAAGCCCATTATACCTATTAATTTGAGGGCATGTCATAATGGCTTCGGGTTATTGTATTTTAGTTTTGATTGCTTCAATTGCAGTAAGAAAGTGTCTCATGTAACATCCGATGAAAACAGGTTTTTCTATTGCAAATGCCAGAATTGCAAATTCGTATTCAGGGTATACCCGATCAAACAGAGTAAAATTCAATCTGAGACGCTACTCGATTTATCCACTTAATGACTAGTCCAGAAAAAGGGTATTTAATTGGGATTTACTCTCTACTTCCGCTTCGGTGTCCTATACATTACATTTACATTGCCGTAGCTATTTCGTTCAATCAGGCCGTTGAATTTGGGTAATTGTATATCCAGGTGAAAGGATTTTGAGGGCCCATCCATCAATACTTTGGCGGTATAACTTATATCGTCTCGAATCATCTGCAGCAGATTGCCATTGAGGTTAATGGTAAAGGTATCGGGCAAATCGCCTTGGTTAATGAAATACACATTGCGGTCGGACGGGATTTTGCACCACATTTTTTTGCCATGCCGGGGGCTGTACATGTAAATAAGCGAGTAAAAACTATTGCTATCCACCATACTATCCGGGCAATTCACAGGGGTGTAGCGCAGTATAGCGGGTTTTTGCCAGGTACCGCAACCCTCTTGTGGGGTGCATAGCCAATGCTGGGTGGTATTGTATACTACCGGACGGGTGGTATCCTGCGCATGCAGGTGGCTGCTGATAAGCAAAGCGAGTATAAAAATGTATTTCACAGTGATAAAACGAGAATCAGGTGAATTTATTGAAAAGCAGTTTGAAAATAAACACATATAGCCCAAACTGAACCGCCTTGAAACAGTTCACAATCGCAGGGGTGCAAAGGGGTTTAAACCCAGTCCATGGCCAAGGCCAGACCTCCGAAGAAGGTAGGCAGGCCTAACCAGAAACCACCTGGTGCATAGATGGTAAGCAGCACTAAAACTACTGCAGAAATAAGGCACATGGCCCAATAGCCTCCGGTTTTGCGTTTTGTTACTTCAGTCATAAGAATCGGTGGCAAAAATACATAAAATCCCTGAGCTGTCAAACCTTATTTAAATTCGGCAAAAAGCTTGTGCAATGGGCTTTTCACATTGTATATTTGTAAAAAGTTTGCCGGTAAATTTGAAAAATTAACATCAATTCAATACCGGCTTAACCAAAACAGTAAAACCAGGCTTTTTTATCCGGCTTGCTCCGTGAGATTTTTACGCAAGTAAAGACGTTAGAAGGTTGCATTGAGGAGGAGGCCAAATCCTACTAACCAGGATTTTACAAACCCGGCAAACTTTTTTTATTTAACCCTCTAAGGTGCCATAAACGGGATTATCGGATTTCGGATATGGGTTATCAGATCCACAAAATTGAATTAACTGGGCGTACGGCTATTCATAATAATCCAAACCTTCAAGGTTTTAGAAACCATGAAGGATGCATTCGTTTTTTAATAAAAATTGCTGCATTATGAGGGTCGGTCACGACCGACCCCTGCAGGGTATTATTAGCTGTCATCCGAGATCCGCAATCCAAGATCCGATATCCGAAACAGGCTGTTAGCAGATATCGGGTATCTGAGATCCGTTATCCGTGATCGGCTGTTAGATTCGGCTGTTAGATTCGGCTGTTTTTTCGGCTGCCCGTCACGGCTGCCCGCATTAGATCCAAACCTTCAAGGTTTTAGAAACCATGAAGGTTACAGTCGTTTATTTAAAAAAACTTCTGCGTCAGCAGGGCACTGCAATTGGCTGTCATCCGATATCCAAAATCCGTGATCCGTGATCGGCTGTTTTTTCGGCTGCCCGTCACGGCTGCCCGTATTCCATCCAAACCTTCAAGGTTTTAGAAACCATGAAGGATGCATTCGTTTATTTATAAAGCTTTCTGCGTCAGCAGGCTACCAAAAATGACTGTCATCCGATATCCAAAATCCGTGATCCGTAATCGGCTGTTTTTTCGGCTGCCTTTCGGCTGTTAGATTCGGCTGTTATATCGGCTGCCCGTATTACCTTTGTAAGGTTGATCCACATCCAATCCTACATATTGCCAGCCGAAATTTTGCCTTCCGAAATCACATTTGGCAAAAAGAAAAAGTGCTGCAAAAATTACAAAGACGGCAAACGCTGCAAGGATTGTCCCAAGAAGTAATCGGATAGCAGATATCTGATCTTAGATGCCAGATCTTTGATTACGGATATCTGTTATCCGGAACAGGCTGTCAACAGATATCCGGAATCTGATATCCGCTATCCGGAACAGGCTGTTTGCAGATATCTGTTATCCGAGATCCGCTATCCGTTAAGGCTTCAACCTACCATACATCCTTGGGAATGGAATACTCTCCCGCACGTGTTTGAGTTTGCAAACCCAGGTTACCATGCGTTCAAGGCCCAATCCGAAACCGCTATGCGGAACAGAACCAAATCTTCTTAGATCCAGGTACCACTCAAAGGCTTCCATGGGCAGGCCGTGCTCGTTGATTTTTTCTTTGAGCATTTCCTCGTCGGTTTCCCTTTCACCACCACCTACAATTTCGCCATAGCCTTCTGGGGCCAAAACGTCGACACCACGGGCAAAACGGGGGTTTGAGGGGTTGCGTTTCAGGTAAAATGCCTTTACTTCATGCGGCCAGTCGTACACCATAATGGGTGAATCGAACAGTCGGGTAATTACGGTTTCGTCGCTTCCGCCAAAGTCGTTGCCATACTCAAAATTGCGGGCGCTGCTTATCCACTGTGGAATATTGCGGGCATCTTCTTCCAGATCGGCTTTTTCGTGCTTCATGGCATCTACTTTGGCCTGGAAGAAATTAATTTCCCCTTTTTTCATACCACCTGCAGCAATTTTGGCTTCGCGGTCGGCAACATCGGCATCTATTTCGGCAATGCGGGCCAGCACTTTCTCGAGTTCGGCCTCCAAACTTTTTATGCTGTTTACCCCATTTACATCCTGCTCGCCTTTGATGATGCGCACAGCCTCGTCATAGGTCATGCGGGGATAGGTTTTGAGGCTGCTTTCCAGCACTGCAGTATCGCGGCTAATGGTTTTCAGCTCATTCTGACATTTGGCCAGTACTTCGCGAATCACAAAGTGCATCATGCCCTCAATGGCATCCATATTATCAAAAATATCATGGAAGGCCATTTCGGGTTCTATCATCCAAAACTCAGACAGGTGGCGGCGTGTTTTACTCTTTTCGGCACGGAAAGTGGGGCCGAATGTATAAATTTTGCCCATGGCCATGGCCATAGCTTCACCATAGAGCTGCCCGCTTTGGCTGAGGTAGGCAGGATCGCCATAAAAGTCGGTTTCGAACAGGGTGCTGGTTCCCTCTACCGCGTTGCCGGTAAAAATGGGTGAGTCCATTTGAACATATCCGTTTTCCTGAAAATAGCGGTGAATGCTGAAAATAATTACGTTGCGAATGCGCATAATGGCCCATTGACGGGTGCTGCGCAACCACAGATGGCGTTGGTCCATCAAAAATTCTATACCGTGTTCTTTTTTGGCAATCGGATAATTTTCGCTTTTGCCCACCAGTTCCAGGCTTTCAACCTGTACCTCATATCCTCCGATTTGTTTTTCATCGGCGCGCACGGTTCCGGTGAGGGTGATGCTGCATTCCAGCGATAAAGATTGGGCAATGGCTAAGCCTTGTTCGCCGGCAGTTTCGGCTGTAACTACGCATTGGCAGTAGCCTGTACCATCTCTTAAAATAATAAATACAATGCCTTTGCCCTCGCGTTTGTTAGAAACCCAGCCTTTTAAATTTACCTTTTTTGCTTCTGCGGTATGTAATTCCTGTATGTACATGTGTTTAAAATCCGCAAATACTCTAATTTTGCGGAGAGCTTGCAAAATTAGTTCAAAATAAACGAAGAGGGAAGAATGAGTTCACTGAAACAGAACCTGAGCCAAAAAATGCTGCAAAAACTCAGTCCGCAGCAAATACAGTTCATTAAACTGCTGCAGCTGAATACACAGGATTTTGAAGAGAAAGTAGATCAGGAATTGCTGGATAACCCCGCGCTGGAAGACACCAAAACCAGCACGGAAGAAACTTTTGATAACGACGAAAGCGAAGATTATAGTGAGGATGACTACCTGAAAGATGATGTGGATATTCAGGAATTGCTGAATGCCGGTGGCGACGATGAGGGTGGTTTTCACCTGAATGAAGATTATGGTGAGGAGCAAAGAGACAGCCCCATTATCAGCCAGAGCACTTTTCAGGAATACCTGATGGAGCAGGCCCGGGCTACATTTTTTGACGACAAGGATTTATTGCTTGCCAGCCACCTCATCAACAGTATTGAGGAAGATGGTTACCTGCGCCGCGAATTGCGCAGCATTGTAAACGACCTGGCGTTTAACGAAAACATCAGCACCACCGAGGAACACCTGGAAAAACTGCTGATTAAAATACAGAATTTCGACCCGGCAGGAATTGGTGCCCGCGACCTGCAGGAATGTCTTCTGCTGCAGCTTTACAAAAAGGATTACGGCGATAATCCGGCAATTGATTTGGCTGAAACCATTATTGCTGAGCAAATGGAAGCGTTTTCTAAAAAGCACTACGACAAAATAAAACGCAGCCTGAAAATTGACGATGACCAATTAAAAATGGCCATTGCCGAAATTGTAAAACTCAATCCCAAACCGGGAGAAACGGGGGTATCCAATGCCAAAACCCAGTATATTGTTCCCGATTTTATTGTAACCAATAATGATGGCATAATTCAGGTAACCCTAAACTCGCGCAATGCACCCGATTTGCGCATTTCGGCTGCCTATACCGAAACTTTAAAAGCTTACGAAAACTCACCCCAAAAAGCCCAGACTTTGAAGGATGCAGTGCAATACATAAAACAAAAACTGGATGGGGCCAAATGGTTTATTGACAGTGTAAAACAGCGCCACAATACGCTGATGAGCACCATGGAAGCCATTGTGTATCGCCAGCGCGAGTTTTTTGTAGATGGGGATGAAACCAAACTCAAACCCATGATATTGAAGGATATTGCAACCCAGGTGGGTTTAGATATTTCTACCATTTCGCGGGTAGCAAACAGTAAATATGTAGAAACCGATTTTGGTATTTTTCCGCTGAAATTCTTTTTCTCGGAGGGTATAACCAATGAGGATGGCGAAGAGGTAAGTAACCGCGAGATTAAAAAAATACTCAGCAATGCCATAGAAGCCGAGGAAAAGAAAAAACCACTAACCGACGAGGCGCTTATGGATTTGCTGAAAGAAAAAGGCTACAACATAGCCCGCCGCACCGTGGCCAAATACCGCGAGCAACTCAATATTCCTGTTGCCAGATTGAGGAAAGAATTGTGATTGGTTTTAATTCAATTAAACGAATTAAAAATTAAACACAATACCAAAATTCCAGTATTTATTTTTATTAAAAGAGAAATTATCCTTGCTTGTGAAGGCCAGTCCGTATTCAAAATACACCCTTTCAAGCAATCGGTTGTTTTCAGTTTCGTATGCCAGTCCTAATGAAATATTTTTGAATAATCTATTTTCATTATTGAAATTAAAATATTTAATATTTGTAGAGCCAAAAAACTTGATATTATAATTGTACGTGGGATAGCTTCCTATCATTGACCATCGTGTAAACGGTGAAAACATGTCCAATGGCATGGTAACAAAATTACATACATAATTGAGGCTGGAGGTAAGGTGAACCCCTGTGTCTATTCCAACACCAATGGACCATCTGTCGTAAATGCCTTTCTTAAATATACCTCCAATCAAATATGGGACAGCGGTTTTTTGGGTGTGAAATATGCCCGGTTCGAGAAAAATAAGCCTTTTCTCACTTTTAATTAGAAGGTCCGAAAATTTACCGCCACCAAATAAAAGTGTACAACAGGGTACTTTTCTCCGCACTACTAAAGTTTCAAATTGGGTTTTCTTGTGCACTTTGTCCCAGCCCAGTTTTACCTTCGCAAAAACATATCCTGCATTTTTTTTACCTTTTCTCTCGTAGTATTTTACCGGTCCTTTTACGTCGGATATCTGCAAATTCTCGTCAACACTGGCTTTTGGAATGCGCATAATAAAACTGTTTCTGCGCAAAAACCTTCTTTTGAGTTTCAACACACTTCTTGTGGCATAATCTTCTACCCAACATGAATCAATGTTGTTTTCTCTTCTCAATGATAGCAGGCTGCTGTCGCATTTATCGCAAGGTTTATTTACTTTATAAAAAACGCCAAAATCAAGGTATTGTTTGAGTGGTATATTGGTAAAATACACGGTGTAGTTCCAATTGCCATCCTCTATCCTTTTCGATTTCCAGTTCACACCCACCTCATGCGGAATTCCGAGGCTATCCCTCATTGCGGTAAAATATTTTAACCCTGTGCGCATATTCATATTGATAACTTCCAAATGCATAAATAGCTTGCCCCGAATGGTATCAATGCGCTTTGTTGAATAAGAATTAATTCTGCAATCCCTGCAATAACAACTGTTATTTTGCATTTTTTTGCTATTGACAGAATCAATGAAGGGTTTGGGTTTGCTAAAGTAGATGACAATGTCCACTTTGCGGTCTCGGTCTTCTACTTTCTTTACTTTTTCGCCCCGGGGTTTTATTTCAAATTGAATGGGACTCTCATTGCGCATTTCCCTGCAATATTTCTCTACTGCCGCAGCTCGGTTTGCTGCCAGGCGCAAGTTTCCTTTTACAGATCCAATTGAATCTGTATAACCGAAAAGGACAATTTTAACTATATCATTGGTATCTGCATACAAGGCTTTTTTCAATTTACTTTGTTCCGATAATCTAAGATTGTACTTTCCATATTCAAAAAACACTGTAGTTTTTACTTGTGCATTTGCATGCCTCGATAAACTAATTATTATTAGTAATGTAATTATAAAATAAAATCTGCGTAGCATTACTGGTTGAATCTAAACAAAATTAACTATAATATTTAGGTTTTCAAATAAAAAGCACGACATAATCAAATCACATCAGAAAGTATTAGCTCATTTTGTAAGTTTCTAAATGTCACGCATAATATTCTAATAACTATAAATATTATTTTCGATTCAGCTTACCCTGTTCAAGCGCCCCGTTTCTGGCTTATTCATATGGCCAAATACCGCGAGCAACTCAATATTCCTGTTGCCAGGTTGTGGAAAGAATTGTGATTTAATAATCGATACCAAATAAAGAAAAACTTGCCCACTGACTGGGTTTGGGAAATTTTTTTCTAGTGTCTAAAATTGCTTGTCTTAGTGGTTCTGAAGGCGAAAATGTAGAGGGTATTTGCAAATAATACATGAATCTGCTCATCAAAAACGCGGTTGCTTCATCATCTACACTCCAAAGACTCATAATTACATGAGAGCTACCCCCGATTAAAAAGCTACGTGCCAGGCCTGCTGTGCCTGCTTCGAGAGATTTTCCCAAACCCGTTTGACAAGCACTTAATATTACCATGTTGGGCAATGATTTCTCATATCCACGAAGATTCATAATCTCGCGCGCTTTTAGATATGGGTCGGTGCCGCTCAAAACCAAAAAACTTTTTCCCATTGGATCTATGGCATCCGAAACTCCATGAGTGGCAAAATAGGCCAGGTCGCATCTCAAAAGGTATTTCAATACACTGTCTTTTTTGGCAGATTGGTTTTTTAATAACCAATAGGGTGCCCCGCAAATGGCAATTGCTGAATCTATTTCTCTTTCAGCTCCCGGTAAATTTGGATAATAAAAAATACTATCCTGCGGATACTGTGGATTGCTAACAAAAAGCGGATGTTTCCATTGGAAACTTTTAGGTGCATAATCTTCAAACTCTTCACAGTTGTCAAATCTTTGAGGCAGGCTTCTTCCATCCCAATTGCCCATACTCCTTTTGAGTAATTTAATTCTCAATGCCACCAAATCAATTAGACTGGGAACAATGGTAAAACTCATTTTTTCAATTAAAAATTCATTTTTGGAAAACGGTTTTAAAATATGAAATGGAAAAGTACCAATATTAAATGCAGGAATAATTAATAAATGACGCGTATCTGGCAGCAAAGCAGATGGGATTAACAAACGTGTAGCCCTTGTTATGACCGAATCTGCATCAACCTCTGTGATTGATTCTTCAATGATATTAACGCCTCGGTTTATTGGTATCCGGTTCTTGCTTAATTGTTGCAAATCCAGGCTGGTATTTATTTGTTCGTGCAATTCAAGTAATGCATTTTTGCTAATTGGATAATATTTAATTTCCATTACTTTTCCAGGCACATAATAAGCCCTGCGTAAAGTATCATTTTTAAAAAAATAAAATAGAACCCCAATCCCTGAATCTCTAGGGTACAATTTGCCTAGTAAAGAAGCAAAACTATCATCAGATTGTATACGGTTGGATTTGTATGCATCAAATAAGTCGGTAATTTCATTTTCTTCCAAACCCCTTGTGCGTAATAAATTCGAATATTGGGCTTCATACATTCTATAAATTTCTTTCTCATCCTGGGCATTTAATAAAATACTCCAAAATAAAGATAAAAATAAAATTACCGTTTTCAATTAAAAAAATATTCGTTATTGTCTCAATAGATAATCACTGCAGGGGTACCAACTTTTTACATCCGCAGCTGCTTTGCGTTCTTTACTTGCAAGTCGGTCGTAATCCTGTGCCTCGGTAAAATGTGGGGCGCCCAATGCAATGCCAAAAATTGTGCCTCCTATTCCGGTGCCTACCAATACCGCATTCCCTGCATTTTTATTAAGGTTTTTTGCACCCGAAATTAAAGCAACCAGCGAAACAGGTGCTAAAACTGCGCACATTAAATTGCCTTTAACCCGTTCAGACCTTGCTAGTCTTTCATAATTCTGTGCTTTTTCCTCATGCTCCGCAATTAGTGCACCCATTTTTTTACACGTAAATCTTTCGGCTTCATTAAAGTATTCTGTGCCCTTAAAATTGTTTAAAAAATATAAATATTCATTAAAATTAGTGCCCTTTTCAATACAGGCCTCATAAGCAAATTTTCCAAAAAAATAGAGCTGATTATAATAATAAGTTTCAATATCCGGGCCACCGCAGGTTGCACAAATTTTATAACTGCCAGCTATATCATCCTTGCTATCGGTCATAAACCTTACCCATTCATCCCGGTTGCTCACCAGCTCAAATCGACCTTTAGGATAACCCGCATCCCCTGTATATCCTTTATCGTTCAGCCATTTTTTAACTTTATTAATTACGTATTCTCTGTCGCTACCCTCCTCAAATGGACCAAATAACCGCTTGGCATCCCATAAAAGCAACTTAGATACAGAATATAACCCTTTATGATAATACGACAACATTAATAATTCATGCAATACAAATGTAGAATTTCCCTCATTGTAATAACGCGCTTTTAACGCATTGGCAATGCAATTGTCGTAGTTGCCGGCTTTATTATCTTGCACAGCCTGGTCTTTGTAATCTTCGTATAAATCCTCATCGAGTTGCTGCGCAAAGGCGGGAGAAAGCAGGAAAAGCAAGAGAAAAGTGGTTAAGATGTTTTTCATGGTGCTTGCAAAAATATTTAAAGAATTGAAATTTACAAATTAACCATCCGGATTCACCACACCCGCCAATCCCAACTGATGGTTTCGGTGCGGTTTGTGGGCTTTTGCATGCCATTTGTGAGTTCTAAAACCCGCTTTCCTACTCTCTCTTTTAATTGTGATACGGTGATGGATGAATTGCTTTGCATAGCTTCCAATATACTGTAGGTAAATACCCCATTTTGTAAATCCCCTTTTTCTAATGCAAACTGGGTACCCCCGGAGGCTGAAATAATGGTGGCCCCGGTTCCTTTGCTCACATTCACAAATAACTCCTGCATCAGTTCAAAACTGTTTTTCAATCCCAGGCCATTTTCATTGCCTTCATAGGCCACCACATCTACTCCTTTTAATCCCAGGCTATCAGCTTCTTGTTTTATTCTTACCAGTTCTTCTTTATCCACCTCGCCACTGTGGCATGCATCTATGAGCATGAGTTTTTGCCTTGCAGGAATGCTGTCCAGCAAGTTCTCCAGGGCCTCATAGGGCAGTCCGCTTATCTCGGGATGTTCGAAATCTACTTCACAAGTACTTAAAAAATAATTATAGTTTTGATCCAGCAAACCGTGACCCGAATATGCAATGATTACTTTGTCATTTACCCTGGTTTTTTGCAATTTTAATTTAATTCTTCGCAGATTTTCTGCATTCACCTCACAGTTAAATAAGGTATCAATCTCCAGTGTGTCCTTATAACGCTGCCTTAGTTTTGAAGCCAAATCGCGAATATCCTTTACACTGTATTTTAAATTGTATTGCGCATTGCTAAATTGTGCAACCCCCATGCCCACAAAATATACTTTTTGTCTGGGTAGTTTTACTGGCTGAAACGTGGTGTAAACAAATTGGGCCAGAGATTTACTACCCAGCTCATTTATGCAGTATACCCGAATGGTATTAAACCCTTCACTCAGTTCTATTTCTACTTTTTGATTGCAATTTTCACCTCGGATTATCAATCCATTTTTTCCATACACAGGCACCTCATTTACCCATATATGCAGGCTTTGCAAGCCACTATGTGCAATTGAATCTGATGCGCTGATATTCAATTCAACTTTAGATTTATGGCTAATCCCAGCAATGCTTTTCGCATTCTGTACCTTTATAACTGGTGCAGGATTATTTTTGTCAATTTGATTTGTATCCAAACCCAATTTTTTTACCCTTTTTAAATAGGCATTCTGGTAAGCTGTAATCAACGCTGTATCCTTGCTGCCAAGGGCTTTCAATACTTTATCCGGTCGGTTATATCGCAGATCCCATTGGTCAAAATCATAGATATTACCCCTATAATACCATGATAATTTATCCATGGCATTTTTGGAAGCAAAATATTCATTATTGGGCAACATCCACAAAAAATCTATGGAATCAATTATTAATAATGAATACATTTTTAACCCTGTTTCTAAATTGTAAAAATGGTAGCGGGCATCTTCCTTCACCACTGCACAATTGCCTTCAAAATTTACCTCGGCTATTTCTGCAATTTCAATCCCATCAATTTGTGGCAGCTGTAAATACACCATTTTACTCTCATTCCATGCTTTGGATGATCGAAAATTAAGGGTATCCCAATAACTTGTCAGCCCATTTTTGGTAATGGTAATTAAATATTTCTGATCTTTAGAAAAACCCAAAAAAACTACCCTTGCTGGGAAATGCAAAATATTACACAATATATTGCCATTGTTTGCATCCCAAACCGATACCATGCTATCGGAGTTGTCTATATATGTTGCTAAAAGGCTTTCACTGCGGTTAAATGTAGTGCGTATAAATTCATAATTACCTGAATCCTTTTTATTATACCTGTAAAATTGCATGGCAGATAGGTGATTATAATTTACCCCATTATACAGATGCAATATGCTGTCCTTTATACCCAAAAGCCTTTTCCCTGTTGGGCTATAGGAAATACTGCCATATTTCTTTTTATAAAAAACCACACTGTCTTGGATAAAATCATATATCTGATAACCCGAATCTGTTTTGCCCAAAATATACCTACTATTTGGGCTGAATTTTAATTCACTGAATTTCTCGTTATCATCGCTATAGCGCACTACTTTTCTCGTTCCATGTTTATATATTCTAAATTTATTACTTTCAAATACCAATAAAAAACTGTCATCCGGACTGGTTAATACCTCATAATAGTGTTTCTTCAATGCATATTGTTTTATTAATTTTCCGTTCTCTGTATCCCAGATTTTAAGCATGCTATCACTTCCCACACTTTGCAATTCAGCCCCATTTGGAGAAAAATGCTGGGTAAGAATGTTTTTCCGGTGTGCCGGTATTCTTATAATTTTCAAATTATCTACCGGATTTACCAGATACAAATTTGTATCGGCATTGGTAAAAGACAATCCACTTACCCCGGTGCGAAAAGCATAGGCCTGCGGGCGGAGTGGGTCAAATTCAAAACCCTGCACCGATCGGGTATAGCCTTTCAATTCCATGTGCAATTTTCCTGTGCGCAGGTTAAAAACTTTCGAAATGTTGTTTACACAGCGCACTACCAAAAAATTACCATCCCCAGAAAAACTCATCACCCCAGCATCCTTTCCTTCTAAGTAATCAATATTGCCATCGTGATTATAGGCATTGGCATCCAGCCTGTACAATATTTTTTTATCGGCAAGATTATACACTACTATTTTATCATCATTAGATGCTGTAGCCAACAGATTTCCATCCAAGTTATAGGCCAAGCTAACCACTGCTGAATAATGCCCATTGAGGGTTAAAAATTCCTTGGGCCTTACAACAAAAAGGCCGGTATTGGCCGAAATGGCCAGCTCGTCTTTAAGCGGATTATTGATAACTGTAATAATTTTTGAACTATCGGGTAAATAATGCGTTCTTAACTTTTTTCGCTTGCGGTCAAAAAAATTAATTTCACTGCTGTTGTCAATCGTAACAAGCCATTCCTTTGCAATATCTAAAGCCATATAATTGCGCGTAGAAGAAAGTGTTTTGTCGAATCTCCCGCTGTCTGTAGTAAAAAAATGGGTCTTCCCATTATCTCCATCTAAAATCATTAATTTATTGGAAGGGGGCAAAAAAGAAACTGCCGCAAAGCTGCCAAATTTATAGTTGGGGATTTTTAAAATATAATAATTATACAAATTACAATCCACGAGTATGGGTGCGTTTACGCCCCAAAAACAGAGTATTACATACCGCCCATCCTTACTATAAACTGCCCTTTCGCAGTTTCCAGATGGCACCCGTAATGTATATTCCGCCACATTGGTGCGCAGATTCCAAATGGTCTGATCGCCATTGTTGAGTGAAAACAGGCAATGCACACTATCTGGTGACATTATAATGCGTTTTACTTCACTTTTCAGATACAAAACTTTTTCAATTTTCTTGCTCTGCACATTCCATATTTTTACCGTTTTATCATTGGAAGCAGTATAAATAAATCTCGAATCGCGGGTAAAAACATTTTCATATATCCAATCGGTATGGCCCGTGGGCATTAGTAAATGCGGCTGCTGTGCCCATAATATTCTGGTGCTAATAATGAATAATATGACTAGCCCTTTTCTCATCTATATTTCAATTACCAAATATACCAATCGGCATATATAGTTTCATTTCTGCTGGTAGGTTGCTGCATACCATGGGTAATTTCCACCACACGTTTGCCCACTGTTTCTTTCAATTTCGATACTGTCATGCTGGGGTTTAAGGCCAAGGCTTCCAATATGCAATAAGTGAAAACCCCATTCTTTAAATTGCCGTTTTCAAGCGCAAACTGCGTGCCCGCCGAGGCCGAAATAATGGTGGCCCCTGTGCCTTTGCCCACATTTACAAACAGCGATTGCATCAGCTCAAAACTGTTTTGCAGGCCCAATCCGCTTTCTGCTCCCTCATACGCAACTACATCCACGCCTTTTAAGCCCAATTCCTTGGCTTCGGCTTTAATGCGCACCAGCTCATCCTTATCCACCTCGCCGCTATGGCAGGCATCTATCAGCATCAGTTTTTGCCGTGCAGGTATGCTATCCAGCAGATTCTCCAAAGTTTCGTACGGGAGCCCATTCTTCTCGGGATGTTCGAAATCTACGCTGTAAGTACTTAAATAATAATCAAAATCTTTACTCAGCAATCCATGGCCCGAGTATGCCACAATTACTTTATCATTTACATCGGTTTGCAACAGTTTTTTCTTAAGTTCACGTATGTTTTTAAGGGTAACTTTTTCATTGAACAGCGTATCGATAATGAGCCTTTCTGCGTATTTTACACTAAGGCTATCGGCCAGGTCTAGTATATCTTTGCGACTGAAATTTAAATTATAGTTTGCGTTTGCAAATTTATTCATACCTATGCCAATAAAATATACTTTTACATCCTTCGGTTGTACAGAGGCATAATGCACAAACAAGGGGCTTTTGAAATTTTCAGCACCCTGACTATTCACTACTACAACCTCAATTTTATTTATACCCGATGAGAGCAAAACACCCAGATTTGTGTCCAACTTTTGTATATATCGGAGCCTTAGTACCAATCCATTAATACCAAAAACCGGAATATTATTTACAAAAATATTGATGCTGTGAATGGTTGCATCTGGTGTAAATGCCCGTATGTTTAATTTAATTCTGGCTTCACTCACCTCATAAGGGATAGCCAGCCTGTTGGCTATTTCCACTTCTGGCATTGCCATATTTCTATTCTCCGAAAAATGGATATTTTTATGCTTTTTCAAGCGTTTCAAATGTGCTTTATAATAACTGCTCACCAGATTGGTGTCGGCATCATTTAAGCCACCCAAAACCTTGTCTGGTCTATTATAAATCAGATCCATTTGGTCTATCGGATATACATTTGTATTTTGCTTGTAAGCAATATAGTTCAGGGCCGATTTGGTAGAATAATAATATCCTTCTTTGTTTATAAATATCTGCTCGCTGTGCCTGATAAAATCCATATCCAATTGTTTTTCAAAGTTTTCTTTCAGGTTAAACACCGAAGTAAAAGCATTTGAACCATTTATCAATAGCAGCCCATTGGCCATTTCCATTCTATCTATACCCATTGCATTGGCTTTAAAACTCTTAATAAGTTTAAGGCCCGCAGCTTTGCTATTTTTGTTTCTTTCCTCCTTGTATTTTTCAAAATTATAAATTTCCACAAATCCATCTTTCAACCCTATCACAAAGTATTTATAATCGGGGCTAAACCTTGCAGATTGAATGCTGCCACTAACCGGATTGTCGCGAATAAAAATAGTATCGCCTGTTTTATTATCCAAAATATACAAATTTAAATGCTGCATATACACCAAATATTGATTATCGGAGGTGAGCTCAAATACTTTCAAATCTCTTTCAAAAATCAAGTTGTCAAACCCATCGCTACCTTCGCGTGTAAAAACTATTTCCTTCGATCGGGAAAGAATTGGCGCGGTTGAATTGGCTGGCATTTCTACCAATTTTACACCGGTTTTTTTGTTATAGGTATTTAAACCGATTCCACGGATATAAGTATTACCATTTTCTACTATTACATCGCGCATCACAAGGCCATCCAGTCCGGGCAGTTTAAAACAGTTGAGCTGGTAAATAAGTTTCCGATCCTCAATATTATAAAAATAAACATCATCACTTTCATTGGTCCAATACAGCACCCGTCCATCTGAAGAGATCTGCATTCCCTTAAATTCATTGGGTTTTATTGAAGCTGTAAATAATAATTGAATTTCCCCTGTATTTAAATCCTTACTATAAAAAGTGCTATCCTGTCTATAATATAATATGTCATTTATTGGCGAAAACACGGCTGAAAGCGGATAATTATTCCCCTGAATAACTTCCCGCTTCAAATTTCTCAGATCCACTGTATATAGACCAAAACGGTTGTTGAATAACAGGTATTTGCCATTTGCTGATAATCGAGTATTGTAGGTATACTGGTCCCAACGGTTTATTTCTGATAAGACATGGAATGATCTTCCATCAAGGGTTTTAATATTGCCCCAAATATCGCTCACCACAAAAATATCACGTTTGTCATTATATATAATATTATTGATTTCAGAATCGAATTTTACGTCCAGCATCTGAAAAGAATCAGAGTCTATGGTTCGCAGTCCCAAACGGTCTTTATAGTAGGCATAAATATACTTACCATTTTTTCCGAATGCCCCTATGCCACCATAATTATTTTGCACGATTCTGCCTGTTTTTAAATCTAATATTTTACATTTCGAACGCGGATCAAAATCTACGAATAATAAGTAATTCCCCTCACCATCTAAATCCACAAAATCGATGTACTTTTTATTTGTAAGGCCTTTTCCCTCTCTTGTCAAAACCCATTTAAGTTCCATCTTTTCAACATTCGAAAATACTTTTAAATAATTATTGCCCAGTGTTACCAACCATTTGCCGTCGGGCATGCACTTAAGGTCTAACAATGTATTGTCCCAGGAATCGGTTGGGTTAAAATTAATTTGGCCTAAATTAAGTCCTGAATTTTTATGCAAAATCATGGGGTTGTGCCAACCAAAGTTGTTGATTGCCAGAATTGCATTGTTGTAGCACTCTATATCGTGAATAGAGCCCGCCAGAAAAGCAGGTGTACCACCTAAGTTACCCGGGTATCCGCGTTTTGACACATCTATTTTACGAATGCTTTTGCCACTTAGAGGATCAAAACATTCTACCGAATTACCACTGGCTACAGCCAACATATGCCCATCAGTTGTAAATGCAAAGCCATTTACTACCTTACTTTCCGATGTAAACTCAGATAATAAAAAACCACTTTTTAGGTCCCTTACTTTTATAGAACCGCCATCTTCAGCAGCCAATAAAGTGCCATCCTGGTTCATAGCCAGCTTCAATGGTGCATTGCTGTTCGGAGTTTGTAATACAATCTCACCCTGAGGTTTTTCATCATTCAAAATTGTAATGCTATCGGTAATTGCACCTACAATAAATTCGCTACCAAAAAATAAAACCTCGCTTTTACTCAATACCTGCAGCCGCTTAGCAGATACCGAGTCCAGTTCATAGCTTTGTAACAGTCTGTAATTAGTCCGATTCCATAATTTTATTGTTCTATCTTCAGCGGCACTTAGAAAATACTTTTCATTATTTAAAAACAATACATCTCCAATATACCCATTATGCCCGATAAATACATGCAACCGGGCACTATCCCCCAGGTCTGCATTTATAAATGCCATACGGCCATATGACGCTACCAGCAATTGGTTTGAGTTTGGCATCAATAATGAAATTCCATTTCCGAAAACATTTACTTTGCACTCTTCCTGTAAGATTTTACCCGTTTTATCATAGCCATATTTTACAATATCGCCACGCACATTGCCCGTAAATATTTTATGCTCTAATCTACATATTTGGCTCACCGGACTTGGGTTCCAGGCAATTAATTCTTTTAGCCCATTGCCCAGGTTTATTCCATAAAATGCCTTCTCCAGGTAATCCGAAAAATAGGCCCGCTCATTTTGTGTATCCCATAAAATTGCAAATGGAATGTGGGTGGTATTTAATGTTTGCACAAGTTTCTCCCGCTCTGTATCCCAAAATTGTACAGTGCCATCTGCAAGTTTCAATATTAAATTTCCTTCCGAAAACTGCCCTCCTACAATCGCGGCTGAGCCGGTTATTTGCCTTCGTTCCGTGCCCTCTGCAGTTTTAAATAAAAGTACTGTGTCATTAATAAAAATATATTTATTCCCTTGCTTGAAATAAAACATTTCAAATGGTATAATCTGGTGCTCGCTAATCCGGCAAAACAAATTTCCATCCACATCCGTAATATTTATTTCAGCCTGATTTGCAGTAAAAATCTTTCCTGTAGTTTTACATACACCAAAGTTTGAAAAACTCTCACTGGTTTTAATTATGGTTTGGTTGCCTTCCTCCGAAATAAAAACAATGCGTTTATAGGCATCAAAAACAAATCCATTGCCCATTGATATAACTGTAGTTCCAAAGGGCTCAGGTATTACCGTAAAATTTTGTATATCACCCATCCGTTTGCCTTTATAATCAAAATATGCAAATGAAAATGGGGCGGTATAAACCAGCATTACGGACTGATTTCCAGCTGAAAAAGATTTTACATTCTTTGCGGAAAGCGTAAATTTTTGGGTGAATAAAGGCAGCGCATAGCATACAATTTTATCGCCGTACCTGGCGCTTGCATAATTTCCGTTTTCCGATATATTGAGCTGCCTGGCATATTGCAGTTTTTTTCGGTTTAAAATTACGATTTCGGTATTCCGAACCTGGATTAAAACCAATTCTTTGGCAGATGCCATCAGTAATTGCCCGGATGCTAAACAAAAGCTTGATTCCAGAATAAATTCATCGTAATTAAAAGTGGCAGTTATTTTGTTTTCTAAAATATCGATAATCTCCACCCGAAACCCAGAAACACACAGCAATGTGGTTTCATTTAAAAAATAAATATCTGACACATAATTATTCTCCGTAATACGCGCTATTTCATTCCCTTTAAAAGTTTCATATACAGAGATATCTTTACGCGCGGTATTCAATGCTGCTACATAGCTGCCCGATTGACTGCAGGCAATAGCCGATTTAAAATGGTAACTGCTGGTTTTTTTGGAACCCATTTGCACGGTTTGGGCATTTAATATCCCCGCAAATCCCAAAATTGCCGCAGCAATCAAATATTTCATTCTCAATTGCCTCATTTTAGTAGCTGCAATAATCACCATACCCTCCAATCGCTATAAATGGTTTCGTTGCGGCTGGTGGGTTTTTGCATACCATTTGTAAGTTCTACCACCCTGTTGCCTACTATGGTTTTTAATTGGGATACCGTAATGGATGGGTTATTTTTCATGGCTTCTAAAATACTATAGGTAAATACACCATTTTTCAAATTCCCATTTTCAAGCGCAAACTGGGTACCCGCCGAAGCCGAAATAACCGTGGCTCCCGTGCCTTTGCCCACGTTTACAAACAACTCCTGCATCAGTTCAAAACTGTTTTGCAGGCCCAAACCACTCTCTGCACCCTCATATTCTACCACATCCACGCCTTTTAATCCCAGCTCTTTAGCCTCGGCCTTTATACGCACCAAATCATCCATGTCTACCTCGCCGCTGTGGCAGGCATCTATCAGCATCAGTTTTTGCCGCGCTGGTATGCTATCCAGCAGATTCTCCAAAGTTTCGTACGGGAGTCCATTCTTCTCGGGATGTTCGAAATCTACGCTGTATGTGCTTAAATAATAATCAAATTCTTTACTCAATATTCCATGACCCGAATACACTACAATTACTTTATCATAAATACTTCCTTTTAATAATTTCTGTTTTATTTTTTGCAGATTTTCTTTGGTTATATCCGCATTAAACAGGGTATCTATTTGCAAAGTATCGCCATAGCGTTTGGCCAGTGCTGTAGCCAGATCGCGTATATCTTTGGTACTGTAATTAAGGTTGTATTGGGTGTTGGCAAAGCGGTCTATACCCAGTCCAATAAAATGTACTTTGCCCGCTATTTTTTTGTCGGGTTGATACTTCACCTGCAAGGGCATACGATAGCTTTCAGTACCATTGATATTTAATACCGAGGTTTCTATTTTGTTTTCGCCCTGCATTAATTCTATTTGCAGGGTGGTGTCTAACGCATGTGTATTCCTTTGCCGCAGGCTTATGCCACGCTGCCCATAAAGCGGAACTTCATTTACCCATATGTTAAAACGGTCTAAAATATTGGCTGTATCAAGCCCTTTTAATTGCAATTTAATTGCGGAATTGGATTGTGTATAACCAATGCTATCCCGGTTCACAAAATCGGCCTCAGGCACTCCAAATCCCGGTGTAAACTGCAGAGTATCAATGCCCAGTTTTTTTATGCGTTTCTGGTAGGCCAGTTTATAGCTGTGAATGAGGTTCGTGTCCGGGTTCCCAAGGGCACTCAGCACCAAATCGGGCCGGTTGTATTTTACATCCAGCTGCTCAAAGGTGATAACTTTTAGCTCGGGGGTAACATAATGCAATCGCTTAGCGGCATCGGGCGATGAAGCGTAGTATCCATTCGCTATTTTGGTAAAATATCCATTTCCATTTACACTTATAAAACTGGATAAAAGCACATTGGTCATAGCATTCCATCGGGTAACAAAATTATCCCGCCCGGTGATAATCCATTTTCCATTGTATTCAAAGCTTTGGGCCAATTGCTCGTTATAATACCCGTATACACTTTTGGTTTTTAAATTAAACAGACATGGAGGTGTTTTTTTGTCATAATTAAAGTTAAACTTCACCATCAAATGGTCCTCGCTGATTGTTTTTTCAATTGATTCAATAGAGAATCCATCTTCAAATTTAAAGATGTTTTGTAATGTAAATAGTTGGGTATTAAATATTCGCAACACATGGTCCGTACCCACATATAATGTATGATTCGCTTCGCTGTAATATTTTATTTGCGTATAGTTATTGGTATTAAATTTCTGATTAGGTTTGGATTTATTTACCCGCCAAAAACAGATTTCTCCGTTTCCGGCAGTGGAAGCAAAAGTTACTGCACTTAAAAACACCGCACTGCTTATGCTCCTTGTATGGCCACTATAGGCCTTCCATTTTAGTGTTTCAAGGTTAAATACCACCAAAGCGCCTTGGATACCGCCAATTAATAATTGTTTGGAATCACTTGAAAACTCAACTTGGGTAATCCCTTCCACACCAATAAAAATATTCATTAAGAGTATTCCGGTTTTTACATTCCAAACCGCCAGTCCATCAATCTGATTTGAAGCTGTTACAAATAAATCACCATTGGGGCTAAACTTAAGTGTATTAAAACCAAACATTGAATGTACAAAATTGTGCGCGATAACACATTTGGGCTTAACCACCCCCAGGTCTAAGAATGTAGGTTGCACCTGCACCCCGTCCGGATAAGTATTTGGGTCTGGATCAACCAACACTCTGATTAATTTACCTGTGGATGTTTCAAAAAGTTTAACACTTTTATCCCTGTAATATGCGGCATAAGCATGCTGATCGGGTGTAAGATAAACATCATAAACATGGCCCTCACTTTCATTAAAATGATACACCGGTTGGTTATTAAAATTATTCCATAAAACAATTTCACCTCCATCTAAAACCGACAATGTAAAGGAATCATGAAGTACAGATGCCGCCCAATGTGGTTGGGTTGTATAGCCGTGCAATGGTTTTTCTCTAATACCATTATTCTCGTGGATATACAACATTAAAGTATCATTCCAATCATCGTTGGCTATGATAAATTTATCTTCCGCAGGGGCATAATTCAAATGTTTGATGCTCCCGGATTTTCGGGTATAAATTACTTGGGTAAGCACCCCTGTGTCGGTCAGGTCCATCAGATATGCATTGCTATCCTTGTCCATTGCCAATAATAATTTTTTGGAGTCGCTGCTAAAAACCCCTTTGATTGTTTGCGAATAATTCGGGTTTAATTCGCCAATTGATTTTAATTTTGTAAAAACAGAATCAAATAAAAAAAGTTCTGCAAAGGGAATTTGTTCAGCCATTACCATCAGGTACTTTTCGTCGGCCGAAATGGCAATTTCGCCTATAGGATAATTACATTTATACTTATATACCAATTCCTCATTTTTATGGGCCTTAGAAATTACAATGGTTGAGTCCTGCGAGGCGGTAAGTATAAAATTGTACTGATGAATAAACCTTGCTTCTGCTATTCTTTTCTGGTGTTTCACTACGCGAAAAGCCGAAACTCCTTCAGGGGTTTTTACCATATTTAAAACATCATTTAAATAGGTAATTAACAATAAATCCGAATCATTAGGACCATAAAAGGTTCGCTTAATACTCACGGCATCAATACTCTCCAATAATTCACCATTTACCACATCCCAAATTTTTGTAGTCAAATCCCATGAATTTGAAATTAATTCTGAACCAATGCTATTAAAAATTACATGGTCCACCACATGAGTATGACCTTTAAGTATGTGCAAACATTTGCCTGTATAAATATCCCAAATGCGAATGGTTTTATCGCGCGAAGCGGTGGCCATTAATTTTCCATTGGGGCTTAAATCAAAATCTACAATTTCATATAAATGCCCGTCATAAGTTCGCAGCAATCTACCAGTAGCAACATCCCAGCATTTAACTGTATGGTCGTTTGAGGCACTAAAAACTTTACTTCCATCCTTAGAAAAAAGGGTTTTAATGACTGCACGGTTATGTCCAACCGGCAATACCAATTCCGGATTCTGAGCATTGGCCGATATTGCCAAACCTACTATTCCTATATACAACCCCCACCTTAACATAAGAATGTATTTTTTAATTGTTATTGAACCCTTACAATTTCAAAAACCACATCCATTACACTGCCATCCGAACCGGATTTTACTGCCAGGTTAGATCCATCGCGGGCAGCGCTATAAGATTTGCGCACAAGGGTTTCCAATACACCCAGGCTACTCTTCTGCACCGCATTTCGTTTTGCAGTGGCCAACCATTCCATATTGATTTCCTTATTGGAAACAAATACTTTAAATATTTCGCTGCCCAGTGGGGGTGAAACCCTTAACTTTACCGGATACGTGCGGCTTTCTCCGGGTTTTAACACTAAATCGGCGGGATATATTTTGTAATACTTATTTGGAAAAACCGGATTGATAATTCCGTCGGGTTTTTTACGGGTATCAGCTCTATTTTTACCCTGAATGCCGAATCATTTAATTTTAAACTTTCTAAAAATTTATATTGGGCAAAACGTTCCAATACCGCCGCCAATTCGGCAGCAGACGTGTCTTTTTTAAGCATAGAAAATATATATCCATTTCCGGCAATTTTCAGGGTATCTTTTACCGCGCCCTTGCATAATATAAGATCTGCATCGCCCTGGTACTGTAGCATATTCAACCCATTCAGTTTTTGTTTTAATCCTGCAATTTCCAGGGCCGTAAAACCCTGTACTTTTTTTGCCTGATTGGCTTGCATAATTTCGAGCACAACCGGGCTTATTGTATAGTTGGGGGCATACATAAACGCCCAATAATCTGCAGTTGTTTTTAATTTTCCTTTGCTTAACTGCACCAAAGAGGTAAATCCTTTGCTCGATAATACAAGACCCGTATCTACCGCAATGGCATTGGCCGGATCGTTTGTGCCTGCCGGGTAAAACAGCACTTTGCTACCCACCGTTACTCCGGCAAAATTTCCGGCATTGAGGGTGATTTCTTTGCCATTGTTAATCTTTGCAATTTCGAAATAGGGTTTTTGACTGATATAATTTCCACCAAATAAAATTCGATCTTGTCCGGTACCTTCTAATACCGGATGCTGACCCCTTACTTTGGCATACATAATGGCCTGAATTTTGGCAAACAGGGTGCGATAAGTTGCACCAAATTCCAGCGACTCAAATGCCTCACTGATTGCATACGTAAGCGATCCCATGGCTTCATTATTTTCGTTCAGGGTTTCGGCATCCAACTCTTCTGCCCGGGCCGCTGCAAAAACCATATAACTGCCTAATTCAGGTTCAGGATTATTTTGGTTTTCGTTAAAAACACCTGCATCATTTTTAATGCTTTTGGGGCCCTTAAACCCAGCTGAAACCAATGGGGGCTGACCGCCTCTAACCAAGGCCCTTCCGCGTGTACCCGAGCCTGAGTGGCAGGCATCCATAAACACAACCACATCGCCCACAGGACCCACTTTTTTACGCAATTTTTGAATATAAAATCCAAATTTATCATCGCGCAAATACCCCAGGGTATCGCTGCCAAAGTTTTGTGATTTTCGGGGTGCAATGGCATCGTAGCATACAATTGCCTCATCCAGTCCATCGGTTTCATCGCCGTTATTGTCCTCTATTTGCTCGCCATGCGATGAAATATGAATTACCACAATATCATTTTTTTGTACCCTGATAATTAATGAATCCAGGGCATATTCAATGCCAGCAGCCGTAGCTTCCTGATTGATAATATTGCGGATATTTATGTCAGAAAATCCCTGCCGGTTTAATACCTGTTTAATATAGGGTACGTCGTTTTTGCTGGATAATTTAGACCACCCACCACTTTCGGGGTAATCGCCAATGGCAATAATAAGCCCGTGCTTTGTGCCTTGCGCAGCAAGGTTTGACACAGCTACCAAACCCATAAAAATAAGTGTAAATACCCTCATTTTTTATTCATTAGTTTAATAATTTGTCCTGAGCCTTCTTTAATAATGGAGGTTGAGTTTTCGGCCAGTATTTTTTTAATATATTTTTCTTTTCCGGTTTCTTTTACATTTACTTCAATTCGGTAATTTCCCTGGCTGTAGGCTTCTTCCAGCTCGCCGGTTTCGGAAAGCGCATGGCCATAAGAACGGGGCACCAGAAAACTATAACCACCCAGACGTTGATTAATTAAATTTTTATAATAGGTTTCGTAATTTTTATCTTTCGGATTTAAAGGCATATCGCGCAGGTTGAGGGTAAAATGACCAATTTCCACATTGTGGTGCATGGCCCCGTCGGAGGTTGCATAGCTGGTAATAAATTTAATATCGATATCCATATTCATTTTGTCGTCATGCTCGGCATTGCCCCAGCTCCAGGGCGCATACCAGCGGGTGTCGGAAGCTTTGGCCCTAGAATATCGCAGCTTAAAATCTTTGATGCGCAAACGAAAAACCGAGCTGTTTAATACTTCATAGGGATTAGAATTATCCAATTCAATACTGGCAAAAAATGCTGTTGTATCCTGCTTATCTATTTTTATAGTGCGCACAATATCAAATCCTTTAAATTGCATTCCGGTAGGGTCTAAATGTCCTCTTTTAGAAATCTGATCATAAAAAAACAATTCGTTTAAGGATTGACCATAGCTGGCGGTAAACGCCGACTTATCCATTTCAATTAGTTTATTGACGCCCAAAATGGCCAGCGATACTACCTGCCCAACGCCCACACCCCGGCTTTCACCGCTGCGGGCTTCAAACTCGGGCACAGGTTGATATCGCAGTTTATTCAATGCCAGGTAATTGGCATCTTCATGGATGCGCAAACTTACTTTTTCGCCTTTGCGCATATTGGAATACCTGGAACCTACACAGGCCTGCAGAACAAAAACAGCCGCCATTGCTAAGGAAGTTGTAATAAAGTATACCCTTTGGTTTTTCATGAGAGTAGTTAAATAGCCAAAAATATACCACTGTGTACGATTCACAAAAATATATTCTGCCGCAGCTCAATATTTCCATACTGTTGTAAAACTGTTAAGCTTAAGTACAACGCGCATTTCAGCCACTTTGGAAAGCTACATTCGCAGGGGTTAAAAAAACTATGCTTTCCCTGCTTCAAAATTTGGTACGCCCCAAGGGTGCGGTGTTTTATTCCTGCTTTCAGGAGGCAACGGTAAACATCAATAAAATGGCCGCCCTGCTGGTAGAAATGGCCAAAACCACCAGCTATGAAGTGCGGGTTCAAAAAGCTGCCGAGATAGAAATGATTGAACATGCAAATGACGAGCTTACCCACCGGGTGTTTACCCAATTGCATGGCATTTTCTTAACCCCTATTTCCAGAGAAGATATCTGCGATTTGGCTGGCAAGCTGGATGATGTATGCGATTTTATTTTTGCCACTTCGCGCAGCATTTTACCCCTTAAAATGGAAAAAACCGGGAGTGATACGCTTCTTTTTGCCCAATGCCTGGGCAGAATGTGTGCCGCACTCACCCATATGTTTCAGGGATTGGAAAGCAACAATATCCAAAAAACCCAGAAATACGTCAGGGCCATACGCAAAATGGAACATGAGGCCGATGATTTGTACGAATATGCCATGCGCAATCTGTTTTTGGAGGAATCCGATTTTAAGGATTTCATACGCAGCCGGGAGGTATTTATACATATGGAAGAGCTGGCTGATAAATGCGAAACCCTGGCCAATACGGTAGATAATATTAGTTGGAAACGCGCGGCAGGCTAGCTAAAACTTAAAAACAAAACCCAGCCCCAAGGTTACCAATGGTTTACAGGTATATTAACTTTATGTTAATTCTGTTTTAACTCACTAATCTACAGGAAACATAGAAGTAATTTTGCGGCGTTAATAAAACAAAACAATGGCATTAAACAACATACTGAGCATTTTCCTGCCTAAAGACAGGGTGTTCTTTGGCCTTTTTGAACAGGCTGCATCGAATGTAACTGAAATGGGTAAACTGCTTCAGGAGTTTGTGTATGAGTCAGACGCTGACAAACGGCTGCACCTTAGCAAATCCATTGAAGATTATGAACACAAAAACGATGAAGTAACCCACCTGATATTTACCGAATTGGGTAAAAACTTCATTACTCCATTCGACCGCGAGGATATCCACTACCTGGCTACTGCTTTGGATGATGTGGCAGATTATATTTATGCAAGCAGCAAAAAAATTCAATTCCACGGTGTAAATCCAAACGACCAGGGAATTCAGAAAATGGCCGAAGTAATAAACCAAAGTGCCGCTGAGGTTTGCAAAGCCATTATGCAATTGCGCGAATTGAAACACCCCGAAAAAATTACCGAATCACTGGTAAAAGTAAATAGCCTGGAAAACCATGCCGACGATATTTTTGATATGAGCATTAAAAAATTGTTTGAAACCGAAAACGATTTTAAAGAACTCATTCGTCGCCGTGAGGTTTATACCGTGATGGAAGTGGCTACCGACAAGTGCGAAGATGTAGCCAATGTAATTGAAACCATTATTGTAAAATACGCCTAAAACATGTCACCCCTAACCTTATTGGTTATCATTATTGCGTTGGCGCTAATCTTTGACCTGATTAACGGGTTTCATGATGCGGCCAACTCAATAGCAACCATAGTATCAACCAAGGTGCTAACCCCCTTCCAGGCAGTGGTTTGGGCAGCGGGTTTTAACGTGGTGGCATTCTGGATTTTTGACCTTAAAGTGGCCGATACCGTGGCCAAAACGGTACAAGACCCGGGCGCCATAAACCTCACTGTGGTACTGGCCGGGCTGATTGCCGCCATTTTCTGGAACCTGCTTACCTGGTGGTTTGGAATTCCTTCCAGCTCATCTCACACGCTCATCGGCGGTTTTGCCGGTGCTGCCGTAGCCCATGCCGGTACTTTTAAAGTGCTGGATAATGATGTAATTATCAAAACGGCTGCCTTCATCATTCTGGCACCCATTATTGGTATGATAATATCCTATGTGCTTTCGGTGGCGGTTATCTATATCTGTCGCAATGCCAACCCATACAAGGCCGATCGGTGGTTTAAACGCATACAGCTGGTTTCATCCGCTGCATTCTCTATCGGACACGGGGGCGCCGATTCGCAAAAAGTAATGGGTATTATTGCCGCTGCCATGCTGGTTTTCATAGGGCAGCAACAAAAAATAAACCCCGAGTGGAAAGCCGAAGGATGGATGAAAGTAGAGAAGCAGGATCAGGGTAAAATTTCGGTAAAAGAAGCCAGCCTGAGTATTGAAAATGCCGAGTACCTGATAAAAGATTCTGCTACCAAAAAAGAGAGCAAAAAACACCTTAAAAATGTAAAAGGCACCCTGGCCGATGGCAAAATGGTAGTGACGGACAGCACCGGCAAAGCCATTGAGGGTAAAATAGATATCAAAGCCGGTACCATAGAAATTGTAAAAGCCCTGGGGCATTACAAAAAGGATAGCATGATTATTACAAATGCGCATGCCAAAGTGGTAAAAGGCAAGGTATCGTTTGATGAAGCCAGCAGTGTGCTGCTGCTTACCCACGATGGAAAAACCGAGGATGGCAAAGAAAAAATAAAAGACGGAAGCCTGCAGATTAAAGAGGGCAAAGTAATTTTAAAACCCAAGAAAAAACTGGCCATCCCCAATTGGATTGCATTTGCCTGTTACATAGCCATAGGCCTGGGCACCATGATGGGCGGCTGGCGCATTGTAAAAACCATGGGTACCAAAATTACCAAGGTTACCCCACTTGAGGGTGTGGTTGCCGAAACCGCTGGAGCCATTACCCTGTATGGAGTATCGCAGGGCATGGGTATTCCCGTAAGTACCACCCACACCATTACCGGTGCCATTATGGGTGTAGGTATGACCAAACGCCTAAGTGCAGTGCGCTGGGGCGTAACCCGCAGCCTGCTATGGGCATGGATCCTAACCATTCCCGTAAGCGGCCTCGTAGCTGCATTGGTGTACTGGATAATGAAACTTCTGGCCTGAAAATAAAAAGAAATTAAATATAAAAAATCCGGGGTGCGAACTCCGGATTTTTTTTGGGGGTAAACAAACCCTGCCCTTTTTAAAATGCCAATTATAAATGGCATACCCTAATATTGTACTTTTTATATGCCACTTTCGCTTAATGATATCCGGGCCCGGGCTGCTGCTTTTGCCCATGAATGGGCCGATGCCTATGATGAAGACGCCGAAGCCAAAAGCTTTTGGGATGGTTTCTTCAGGGTTTTTGGACAGGAACGCAGACAGGTTGCCATGTTTGAAAAATATGTGCGCAAACTGGATGATAAACAAGGGTTTATAGACCTTTTTTGGCCCGGTAAACTTATGGTGGAACATAAGAGCAAAGGCAAAAACCTGGACAGGGCATTTAGCCAGGCTACAGACTACTTTACCGGTTTACAAACCAAACACTACCCACGCTACATAATTGTAAGTGATTTTGCACGCATAAGGCTCTATGATCTGGATACCGATAGCCAGCACGAAATAACATTGGCACAATTACCAGAAAAGGTAGAGCTCTTTAAGTTTATTGCGGGGTATGAGCAAACCCAGTATAAAGAGCAAGACCCTGCAAATATTGAAGCCGCAGAGTTGATGGGCAAACTGCACGATGCTATGTTGGCCACAGGGTACGATGGGCATGCATTGGAAGTGTATCTGGTGCGCCTGTTTTTTTGCCTTTTTGCCGAGGGTAGCAATATTTTTGATAAGTTTAAGTTTCAGGCTTACCTAGAAGACCGCTCCCACGAGGATGGCAGCGATTTAGGCGCAAAACTTACCGAATTGTTTTATGTACTGAATACCGATTATCCCAAAAGGTTCAAAAACCTGGACGAAGAATTGGCTGCATTTGCATATGTAAATGGCAAATTGTTTAAAGAGTAATTGCCCCCTGCATCGTTTGACCGCGGCATGCGCGAGCAGTTGCTGGAATGCTGCAGCCTGAACTGGAGCAAAATATCACCGGCCATATTTGGCAGTCTGTTTCAGAGTGTAATGGATACCTAAAAGCGTAGAAAATTGGGTGCCCATTACACCAGCGAAAAGAATATATTAAAACTCATTAAACCCTTATTTTTAGATGAATTATGGGAATAAGAATACAGCGTATCTGGAGAAGAATCGGTATCCAGAGACGGGAGGGAGGTATTTGATAAGTTCATAATTGCGTATTTAAATTGATAGGCCAATTCAATTGCTGAAATAACCAGAATCTTGAAATAGTGAAGAAGGATTTAGGTTTGTAGTCTTATAAATATAGTCGTGCAGTATCTCAATACTTTCATTCGAATAATTTCCGCTATGAAAATTAAACTGTAATCGGCCTACAAGGTCAGATAACTCTTTATTCGGGATTGTTTGTGTTATCTCATTTGTAAAATGAGTGTCTGGTTGATAAATCTGATGATATAATTCAGTTCCGTGGTATGGACGAAATTGAAATACGCTTGTCCTAAATTTAGTATTATGTTGGTCTGCATATAATTTCAGATCTTTTGCCAACTGAAAAGTTAATTCAAAATCATCAATCGTTTCTTCTGGAAAGCCATAAATAAAATAGCCCTTTACATAAATTCCATTTCTCAAAAGCAAACCTATCGACTCTTTGATCACTTCTACATCATGTGTTTTGTGAATGGATTTTAAAATCTTAGGTGACCCTGATTCAATGCCAATGAACAACTCGCGACATCCCGCATTTTTTAACTCAACAATCTCTTTGTCAGTTACACCCCTAAATGTTTGTACATGTGCCATTGACCGCCAGTTTGTTTTTAAATCGCGAAAAATCTCAATGGCCCTTGTAATAGATTGGCTATTCTTTAAAAACAAATCGTCTAAAACTCGAATTGAATTTATTGCAGGGTTTGCGCTAAGAATTGAATTTATTTCATTTATAACACTTTGCTCGGACTTTTCTCTTATGTTAAAATTCCTATTAAGAGATCTTGCAGCAGCGCAAAATGAGCAGTTATAAATGCACCCTCTGCTCGTGACAACATTGGCTTCATAAAACCCCATTGGATGATAAAAAGGTTCGTTTACAAAATATTTACGATTCAAATTTTCATTTGAAATGTCAGTATTAAAGTACGGAGAATCATTGTCAACCACATAATATCGTCTATTTTCACCTATTCTCTGTGGGCGTTGTATCACTCTGTTTTTATACAAATCAATAATAATTTTTTCACCATCACCATGTACTACATCTATTTGGTTTTGGGAGTCCCAATTAAATATTTCATCAACCAAATTCGAAGTCGAAAGCCCACCCACAATAACTTGGACTTCGAAAGTCAGTTTACTAATGAATTCCTGAACTAAACTCAAATTTGTCGTAAATACATTAATACAAATTACATCAGGCTTGGATTCATTAACCAAGACAATCAAATCCTCTAACGGCATTCTCAAGGCTACCGCATCAATTAAGTTGACTTGAACACCATCATTCTCTAAAGCTGTAGCTATCAACCCCAATCCAATTGGGGGTAATGAGTCTTCATCGTAAAGCTCATTACGATTTTTAAAAAGTGGTGAATTTATTACAAGTGCTTTCATAATGCTAAGTCATTGACTCCAATTCAGTTTTTTGGTCAGATGTGAGTTCTTTTCCAATTTCACCCCAACAAAGTTGCCAAATGTTTTCGTACAAAGCGCCAGTATTATTACTTACATCTGTTTCAATCAACCTGTACCCTTTGCTTCCATGTTTAATGTAAATTAACATTTTTCTAACGCCGGACTCAGTTTTAATTCTTCCACGAATTTTCAAGTCAGCCTTTTTGGGATCATAGTACTTAATAATTGTTCCTGGAAAATCTCTTAATATTTTTCCATAACGCCGTTTGGTTTTCATGTCCTGATCACTTGGCTCCTCGCATAGTATTTTCAATTCTTTAAATCCATTATCTATCAAAAATCGGTATTGAATATCTTCATCTATAGTATGCCCCTTTTCTAAGAAACTAAAATCTCCTCCAAACAACATTAGGTTAGTTTTATCAGCATTTTGGGTGAATTTATTAATTATCTTATTTAATTCATTTGTTTTATAGTAATTTTTGAAATTCAAATATTTAAAAGTGACAATTGCAAGTATTACACTAAAAACACCAACTACTATCAAAAGGATCAGAGGCCATGGTTTTTTGTGAACCATATATTTGTCATCGTAATTTGCGATTCCTAAAAATAATATAATTATCCCGAATAACACGAAAAGGTAGAATAAATAGCTCCAGTAATTATTTACTTTATCAGCCAATATTTTACTACGCAAAATGCCCGCAACCGAGCTAACAAGCACACCCATGGATGCACTGAGCAAGTTAAGTACAGTTTCTGAATTCATACTGCTATTTTTTATTGTATTTGCTTTTTAATTGATTAATATGTTTCAATGGAGCCCTCTTGTTGGTCACCATATATGTATCAAGAAGTTGTGTAAAAGATTGATTGTCTAAAATACCTTCAGTTAAAAGGTTTTCCAATATCCATAATGTTCCCATACACTTTATATTTAACTGGGTACTTAAACTTCGTAAACTAGCATCAGCAGTCAATATGCAATATTTATTCTTCAATGCAATATCCAATACAGAGCAATCAGCAAAACTCAATCCTGGCTTATGACTATTTAGCGCAATAATGTCATTTATATTGAGATTCTTTATAATTGACAATAGGTTATTATTTATTTTGTTATTTACAACCTCTTTCTGTTTCTCTAAAACGATTTCGTTAACAACATATTCTGTTGTAAAAAACCGGTGATTCAGGCTATAGCACGCATCCAATAAATCGAGTTCCGACAGGTCTATAATAATACAGGCATCCTTAACCAAATAAAGCTCTTCTTTCATATTTCTGGCTCCATAATTTGATTAATAGGCACATTCGCTAAGTAACTTGCCTTGCTTATACTAATAAGACCTTCAGAAAGTGCTTGATTTATTAATTGTTCCAGCATCTTCGCTAATTCTTTACCGTAGTATTGACCTGGTTCATTCTTGGAGCCGTAGGTTTTTGACATATAAATTACCCATCTCCTATAATAATTTTCGGTGATGACCTCCAAACGCATTAATCTATGCACTATAGCCCGAATGGATATTCCGTAATACTCTTTAATTCTAATAAGCTCTTTAATATCAATATAGCTTCTACTAGCGGAACCTATCATTTTAATCAACATTTCACTCGGGATGAGCAAGCAACTTGAAAAGTGGTGGCAGAATTCCTCTACTTTATTTTCTGGATAATTAGGATTGATATTCAATAAAACATGCGCCAATTCGTGTAACACAGTGAATCGGAGGCGTTCAATATTTTTACCATTTCTATTTATTACAATAAATGGTATGCCAGAATTCTCTATAGTGGCAAAACCATCGAAATTTCCATGAGTATCGGTAAGATATATTTTAACTCCTTTTAATTCGAGCATTTCAATAATATTGGGAATTGGATCTTTGCCAAGTTCCCATTTCTGCCTTAATAAATTGGCAGCTTTCTCTACATCACTCAGGGAATTTATTGAAATATCATTTAGTGGATTGAAGAATTGTCCATGAATATTTAAAATTCCTTCAATTTCATTGAGTCGTTCCAGAAAGAACTTGGCTTCTTCAATCACCGCATCGTCCTCTTTTTTAGACATTTTTGATGATTTCCTAAATTGGACATCACCTACCTTCACATCTACCTCCTTAAAGAAATAGTCAGGCTTAACGTTTAGTCCTTTTGACAAAGAAATCAACACCTCGCCTGAAGGCTTCATCAAGCCTAACTCATATTTGCTCAGCGCTTGTTTGGAAACTTGCCCATCCAGCAAATCGGCTAATTCCTGTAAGGAAAGACCTGCCATTTTTCTTGCCAGCTTGAGCCTGAGCCCAAAAATATTTTCGTTCATTTTATCCACTCTTCGATATTTAGGTTGACAAATATACGACTATAATTCTAAATGTCAACCGCATTTGAACAACCAGTAAGTATGCCATATCTGATGGAAATCGTAGGCTATTTCAAATATTTCAGAGAAAAACTAGGATTTATGTTTGAGCTAATGAGATTAGATAACTGCTAACATGGTGTTTTCTGTTGATAGAATGTTAGAAAGGGACATTAACCTCCAGCTGGTAGTTGCCGACATCAATAGTTTCATTATAAATTTGTCACTATGGATGGTGCAAGATGTTTTCGTTCAAAAATTCAATCCTGCAAAGGATGCGCTTTATACAACAACCAGGAACCATTGCTTGACGATAAAACATCAGCTGAGATTATGTGGGTCGGACTATCAGCTGTTAAAGTGCCTCAGAATTCAAATTTAGGTCCATTGTCAGAAAACACAAACTCAGGTGGTCTCATTTCCCAAATAGAAAAAGTGAATAGCAAATTTGCTTACTATAAAACTAATTTGGTTAAATGTTTACCATTAGAAAATGACAAAATACGCTATCCAAAGGCGCATGAGATGAGGGCTTGTTACAAAAATCTTAATTCAGAAATTACAGAAATTAAGCCAGCACTAATTTTTTTATTAGGGAAGCAGGTTATTGATTTTGTCGTTGGTAAAAATGAAGCCACGTTCAATGATAATTTTAAGTATAATGCATTAAAACAAGGGAATTCAATTTTCATTCCCGTTCACCATCCATCTTATATTTTGGTGTATAAAAGGAAGGAAATAAATTCATATATAAACGGCATATCAAAGTTGATCAGGAAACATAATTAAGTTTATAATAGCAAAAATATTTACCTAAATATTCGTGTCTAAATTTACATAAAGTATTGCCCTAAATGTATTTCAAAGTTATTTAATACATATTATTTATTAAAACAGTGATTCACATTCTAAATCATCTTGCATCTTTACAATTAGAAAAGTCACCAGGCTTTAGTGTATCGAAACTGTCTATTTGGTTCATCGTAGATGCAATATTCCGTTAAAGTATCCGAAGGCTTTGTGGCTCCATTCAATGATCTCACTTTATTTTTATTCAAGCATCTTTTGTACATGCGATGGTTTTAAATTGTTGTAGGCTGCGTAGTGTTCTACTGTGATAAATTTGGGCCGGAAATTGTACTTTTTGCGGATCAATGCCATGCGCCGGTAAGCAGTTCGCAGGCTTACCTCTTCCATGCGCATGAGGTCTTTTGTTCGAATTATTTTTTTTATCATAACCACTCCAGTTAGTCATTTTTATTAATTTTAAGTGCTACTCTTTTACTGCCATAAAAGTTTTGCATATTTATGTTACATTGTCATAAGGGATTTAATATTAAATTTAAAATGTTTAAAATCTTCTGTGCGGATTTTCTGTGTTATAAATCACCACTCGCACTCTTGCGGTACTTGAGTTCTAATACTATGCCATGTTTATACCCTTTGTAGTTAATTGCAGTGCAACTAAACCCCTAATAGTGCAACCTTGGTGCAAGTGTAGAGCAAGTATAGAGCCATTGTAGCGCAAGTATGGAGCCAGTATAGTGCAGGCTAGAACCAATGGATAATATTGTTTTTTTATTGGCCATATAGTTTTGGTTTTTAATTTACATACTAACGTTATAAAATTAAAAATGTTACGTGCCGCACTGATTATTTTTTTTAATATTTAATCCCTAAACATATTTCGATATTTTTAATCAAAAAAGTACTACAAAAAACAATGCAGATGTAGTGCAGTTTTCTACTTTTTCTGCCATTTTATGCCAAAAGTTGCCAAAAACGACAGGTTTTAAGATAAAAAATAAATTTCAGCGTCTTAATATCAAACAGGCCTGACGCCACAGATTGCGGGGTGCACACCGCAGGAGTGAATGGGATGGCATGTTAAAAAACAAAAAATAAACTATTAAAATTAAAAAATCATGGGAAAATTAAAAAGTTTTCTGAAAGTAGAAGGCACAATTGGAGAAGTGACCTTTGTGAAACGCAACGGCAAAATTATTGCCAGGGAAAAAGGTGGGGTAAACGGTGATACGGTTAAAAACGATCCACGTTTTCAGCGAACCCGCGAAAACATGAGTGAGTTTGGCAATAGCACCAGTGCCAGTGGATTGGTGCGCCATGCGCTGAGTTTTATGTTGGGCAACGCCAAAGACGGGCTTGTGCACCAGCGCCTTACCTCTATTATGGCCAAAATCAAAAACCTGGATTTGGTAGGGGTACGCGGTGGGCGCACAGTAGCCCAGGGCATTTTAAACCCTGTAGCGATTGGTTTGCTTAAAGGGTTTGAGTTCAATGCCCAGAGTCCGCTTAGCGGGGTTTTAAACGCGCCCTACAGCCTCGATACGGCTACCGGGCAGATTGATATCCCCAGCATAGTGCCAATGGCCGATTTGCAATACCCAGGGGGTGCCACACATGTAAAATTCCAGGCAGGCTGGAGCAAGCTTGATTTTGGCGGTGGGCAATATGTAACCCAGGCCAGCAATGAGGTGGTAATACCCATTAACATGACCGCAACTTCCTTAACATTGAGCATACCCACTGCACCTTCAATGGTGGGTGCCAAAGATGCATATTTGTTGAAGGTGGAGTTTGGTCAGGAAATCAACGGCATTTACTACCCATTGAAAAATGGACAGTACAACTGCCTGAGCTTGATTGATTTTGTGTAACCCGTTAAAAGTGTAATGCAATGAAGCTTGCAGATAGAATGAGAAAACCTGTTCCACCCTTTTTCAAAAAGGTGCAAAGAGCCGGGCTGGTTTTGGCTGCAGCTGGCGGTACCCTTCTAGCCAGTCCGGTTGCATTGCCTGCCGCCATCCTAACCCTGGGTGGGTATATGGTAGCAACAGGAAGCGTAATTGCGGCCATAGCCCAGGCAACCGTACAAAACGAGCCTGAGGCCCCGGCAACAAATGAGAAAGGAGAGCCTTATGAACCTGCTCCCTGATGGAACCACCCTGCTTTGCACAGCAGGGGGCACAGCAGCCGCGCTGCTTCAAACAGGCCCAACCTTTCATCCTCTCGAAACAGCACTAAATGCCGCCCTGGGTGCTGTGGTAAGTTTCACAATCGGGGCCGCATTGAAATACTTATTCCGCAAAAAGAAATAAGGGTTTCAATAAAAAACAAAAGCGCTGGCAGAAATGCTGGCGCTTTTTGTTTTACTACAATATTGAAACTAATAGCTTGATTCTATGTATAATAAGAATTCCTTTGCTTCCGAAAATTCATTTCATTGTTCAAGTCACCAAATGTAAATTTTATGGGTTTAATAATAGCTGATGTGTATCTGCTTTAACTCAGGTTGTTTAAAATTGCTATACTCTTTAAATATCATTGTAAATAAAAAATCTCTAAAAATATGTGGAAGTCATTCAACTTTAGTATTTACCCGGATTCAATGTAAACCCAAAACCCACGTTGGCCCCTATAGTTAAAGCATTTGACTTCCCAGAAGAATTAATAAAATACTTTAAAGGCAATCCAAAAGAAACATTTATTACAGGTGACAACTTAGCGAAATAATTAACTTCGAAATCCAACGTTCTGTAAATCGAACGTTTAAACTGCCCCGATTCTGACTGATTTGAACTAGGATTAAATGATTGGCCTGTGATTCCAGTAGGATTTGTTAAATTAATACCTTCAAGAGAAATTGTGTCCATAACTGTTATATTTAAACTATTGATTGATGAAAGTCCAATTCCGAATCGCAAGCCAATACGGTTTTGATTCTTTAATAAATAATTATATTGGTACTTGAAGGCGAATCCAAGCCAAATATGGCCTTGTATGGTTTCATTTATATACAAGCTATCCTCGCCATTCTGAATGGCAGACATTATTCTACTTTGCATTGACGATTGGATTGTTCTTCTATCAGGTAGCTTGTATGAGCCTTGGATTTCAGCAATAAGTGTACTCTTGATGCTAACATTCTTATTAATTGATAAACCACTACTGCCGATAATTGGCCGATTTATCGCTAGTGAGTTTTTCACAATTACGGTGGGCTCGTATCTCACCCCTAAAGTAAAATTTCTTTTATAATTTATCATCTTCTGCTGGTAAGCCATTTCTATTTGCTCCGCCGCACTAAATCCGATATATTTCTTTGTGTATACATATTGATAAATATCTGTGTTGAAATGACTGCTATTGTTAATATCTAAAATCTTTGTCTGGAAAGCCCTTTCAGGCACTGTATAATTGTGTTTAAAGAAATACTGATGCCCCATTACGACTATAAATACAGCCTTGTTAATATTATACAAAGTTGAAATAGCATTTATCGCAACATCTTGACACTCTAGTAAACTATGATTTTAATTTGTCAAATTTTCCAAAATTAAAATATTAAAGCGCTTAATAGTATCATTTACATTTTCTGCTCCTAATAAATCTTTTATATAATTTGTTGAAAGGGAATCATACTTTTCTATAACCAAAACGCCAATTGGATTCTTAGCCGAATTGATAAAAAGAGATTTACAATAACAAGGGTTGCCAGGTTGATTATTTATAAATACTCGTTGACATAGTGCATAATTTACTGATGTTAAAAAGAGGATAAAGAATAATACTAATTTATTCACTTTTTTTTCTAATATGTTAATCATATAAAAAATGCTATCATTAACGGTGCTCTTATGATTTGTTCTTGCAAACTGAGATTCCTTAGTTGCTTTTTAAGTTGTCAAAATTTGAGGTCCTTACTTCACGTATTTAACCATAGTTTCAGAAGTATGCGCTGAAAAATAGCCCAACGCTTTAGAACCTATTAAATTGCTTGGAGGATTAGCAGGGGTGGTACCACCTCCAGGACCAGCGCCTGCGACTTGAGAAAGTGTAAAATAATATGTATATACATTTGCATCAATACATTGCATAGTAATGCTTACTTCATCACCTCTCTCAATTGAAATATTCTGACTAATTAATGGCCGCTGGTTAACGTTGCCATTACCAATGTTATCATTGCCTACTATATATGAATTATCAATAGCACCATTCACACTTTGAATAAATCTATAACAGTTCCCTTCAACAGATGGGTCGGTATAAACAGGAACAGCTGCAAAGGTGTTGTTTGCACCGGGCAATGCTAAAGGATTAAATTTCAAGGAATCTAGCTTCACCTTGTCTGGCATTTGAGATACTGCCTGAAAACTGTTATTGTCCTTATTTATGATTAATTTATATTTATGACCAGGTATTCCCTTAGTTTTCTTGGTAAAATATTGACCTGGGTTGCTTTCCAGTAATGTATCCAAAATTAAACTAGTCTCATCCAGAATTACTACTCTGGCACCCGTTACAGGTGGATAAATATTGCTCTCGCTAAAATTTACAGTCCTAGTAATTTGAACTAAATATGGACCAGGTCCATCATCAATATTCGCTTCAATCACATAGAGTGGATTAGATGAATTCAGGTCAATATCGATTTCTTTTGTGCACGAGCCAAGCATCATTGCAACGGCTATTAATAGTGATATTCTTTTCATGATTAAAATTTGAAATTATATGTTACGGAGGGTACCCATTTAAATAGTGCTGTTCGCGTAGCCACCGTTTTACTTGGGTCAGTGCCGCTGTTGGCAAAAGTTATTGTATACGCGTTTTCGCGGCCATACACATTGTAAAGGCTAAAATTCCAGGAAGTTTCATACTTTTTTGTCCTAGGTCTTGTATAGGTTGCCCCAAAATCAAGTCTATGATAAGCGGGCATTCTATAGCCATTTCTTTCTGTATAATAAAAAGTAGTATTGCCATTAATGCTGTACTTACCACTAGGAAAAGTAACTGCATTTCCGGTATTATAAACAAAGAGACCAGAAAGAGACCATTTGCTAGAAAGCTCATACAATGCTACAACCGATAAATCGTGTGTGCGATCTTGCTTTGCATTGTACCATTCATTATTGTTAATACCATCAATTTTTCTCTCAGTTTTAGATAGTGTATAACCTATCCAACCTGTAAATTTACCGCTGGTTTTCTTTATTAGAAATTCCAAACCATAAGCCCTACCCTTGCCATATAACAATTCACTTTCGATATCAGGTGCAGTATTAATATCTGCCCCGTCTTTATAATCAACCTGATTCTGCAAGTTTTTGTAATAAGTTTCAATACTAAATTGATAATTGTTATTATTGAAATTTCGAAAATAGCCGATGCTACCTTGATCGGCAATTTCTGGCTTAATATTATAACTATTACCTATCCATTGGTCAGTGGGGGTCGAACTGGTGCTGTTGCTCAGTAAATGTAAATGTTGGGTATTTCGTGCATAGCCACCTTTAATACTGCTTTCTCTGTTGATTAAATAGCTGAATTGGAAACGCGGTTCAAGGTTTAAATATGTTTTCCCAAATTGTCCTTTTTCCAATACCACACTGTCGATTAGTTTACCTCTTTCATACTGATTATATGTATCACCTCCTAAGATGCTAAATGAACTTATTCGCAAGCCATAATCCAAATTGAATTTTTTATTTATTTCCATAGTATTATTCACATATACAGCATTTTCCCAAGAATAACGGCCATTCTTTTCGGTGCTCTCCACATTGTCGCCAGTAAACCTGCTAGGAATAATGTTGTGATAAATTGAATTTAAACCAATTCGGACTGAATTTTTAGAATTAGGATACAATTGAAATTCTTGTTTAAAATTCCAATCTTTTATTTCAGATTTTATATTGAAATTAGACCCGCCACTATTAAGAGTAATATTGTAACTATAATTGCTATAAATCAGGGATGTATTGGAGAATGCTTTTGGCCCTATTAGGCTGTTCCACCTCACAGTTCCAGTTTTATTACCCCAGTCAATCCCAAAGTTATCACCAAAACCAAGTTTGTCACGTCCAAAATAACCTGAAATATAAATTCTGTTTTTAGAATTAATCTGATAATTGGCTTTGGCATTAAAATCATAAAAGTACAAAGAATTGTCTTTATAATCCTCAGTTGCTTTTAAAAAAACATCGGCATAAGTTCTTCTACCCGAAACAATAAAAGAGGACTTACCTTTTTGAATTGGCCCTTCTACACTTAATCTGCTGCTAATTAGTCCTATGCCACCTGTTACAGTATATTTTTGATTATTGCCTTCTTTCATTTTTACATCCAATACTGATGACAACCGCCCTCCATACTGAGCTGGACTATTACCCTTGATAATGGTTACATCCTTTAAAGCATCACTGTTAAATGTGCTAAAAAATCCTAATAAATGAGAAGCATTATATACAGGTGCCTCGTCTAATATAATCAGATTTTGATCCGCCGATCCGCCTCGCACAAAAAAACCGCTATTGCCTTCTCCCGCGGACTTTACGCCCGGTAATAATTGTATGGTTTTTAGTATGTCTTTCTCACCAAATATTACAGGATATTTGCTTATTTCTTTAATATCTATTTTCTCGGCACCAATATCATTCCTTTTAAGATTATCACCTTTTTTCACTGCACTAATTCTGATTTCGCCAATCGCTTGAGATAGATCTGTAAGGTATTGGTCCATTCTCAAATTTGAATCCAGTTTGATTCGAACAGTATCAGTTTTGTAACCAGCTGCTCCAAAAACAAAACTATAAGAGCCTGCTCCAAGAGTAAGTGAATAAAACCCGTAATCATTGCTTTTGGCTCCCACCCCTGGGTTCTCAAGTATCGCAATGCTGCAACCAATGATTGATTCGCCAGTTCTTTTGTCTTTAACTGTGCCACTTAAGGTGTAATTATTCTGTGCGGCCATATTCAAAACTAATGTGAATATCAACAGCGTTAACAACCCAATTTTTTTCATCTTCATTTTTTGGTATTTATTCTTTAGTATTTGAAAGTATTTTTCCGTCTGCCAACTCGATTATTCTATCACTATTATTGGCAAAATCAATATCATGCGTAACGGCAATAATCGATTGGCCCTGTTCGTGTGCAATGGTTTGAAATGTATCAAATACGATCTTACTGTTTTTGCTATCCAGATTTCCTGTCGGTTCATCGCACATAATTATTTGTGGGTCATTGATCAACGCCCTAGCTATTGCAACTCTTTGCTGCTGGCCACCACTTAATTTCGATGCTGGTTTTAAAGCTTGTTCTGCAATATCTAACATTTTCATCTTTTCATACGCCCTGCTTTCAATTTCTTCCAATGTGTACTGTTTCAGTTTCATTGCAGGTAGCATTATATTACGAATACAACTAAACTCAGGTAATAGGTAGTGAAACTGAAATACAAACCCAATACTTCTATTTCGCAATTGCGCCAATTTTTCAATACTCAACCCCGTTGCCAACTTGTCATTTATATGCAATTCTCCATCGTATTTTGTATCCATTGTGCTTAAACAATACAATAAGGTAGATTTACCGGATCCGCTTTTGCCAATCAGGGTTAAAAATTCACCCTTATATGCATTAAAACTAACTTCATTTAATACTTTAAATTTCTGTGGGTCGTAAAAATATTTGGTTATATTTTTAGCCTGTAATACAATTCTTCGTTCTGTCATGACTGTGCTATTTTCTGAAAATTTCGATTGGATCTACCTTCGATGCCTTGAGAGCTGGTATATACCCAGCAATGAATGTAATTATCAATCCTAAAAATAAGCTTTTAATAAATAAACCTGTATCAAAATATACTGGAAAGTACCCTACTGGTCCTCCCATATAAATATTACTTACAATTTCTATGAGCACAGCACCAAGTAACAAGCCCACCAGTGAGCCAATTAAACCCATAATTATTGCCTCAAATACAAAAATGGTTATAACATCTCTTCCCGAGTAACCTGTAGCTTTTAATATTGCAATATCATTTACTTTTTGCACCACAGTCATATTTAAAATATTATAAATGCCAAATGCTGCAACAATTAAAATGGAGATAGAAATAGCCGACATTAGTGTGTTTCGAACCTTATCCCCCGACAAAACATCGGCATTTGTAACTTGCCAAGGTTCAACAGTATAGGGCACTATTTTCTGTATTGAAGCCGCATACTCCACTGCATGATCGGCATTATTAGTATTTGCATATATTGTGGTCACAAAAGTCGCGCACTCTTTTAATAACTGCTGAGCTGTACTAATATTTACGTAAGACTTGGTTTTGTCTGTAAGTGCATTACCTGTGCTAAAAATGCCCACTACTCTAAGCTGTTTGTTCACCCCCAAGGCAGATGTTACTGTGAGAATATCATTTTTAACTATGTTCAAGTTTTCGGCAATACCTTTTCCTATAATTATACCATTAATTGTGCCATTCAAATCATTTAAATCACCTGCCAACATATAACTTTCTATGTTAAACATTTTATTTGCCTCCAAAATATTAACACCGTTGGCGGTGCCTTTAAGTTGAGTATGCCCGTTATTATAAAAAACATCAGCGTTTACCTGAGCAATTGCAAAGGTTACATTGGTGTTTTTCTTTAATGTATTTAAAATAAGAAATGGGTTTATAAGTGTTTTACTTTCCTTAATTATCTGGGGATTTAGCATAACAGGCATTGATGCCGTGCTATTCAATAAAGGTTTGCTAATTTTATCCTCCTTATATATTTTTATATGAGCATTGTTTTTAAATATTTCATTTCTTGAATAACTTGAAAATCCCATGGTTAATGAATTCATAAATAAATAAATTCCTATACCTATCATTACTCCCATTGCAGCAACCAAAGTTTGACGCTTTCGCGTAACAATATGGGTAAACGCGATGTAAATATTTACATTTTTTATTCTCATTAAATTAGTGCATTTGAGACCCCAACTCAGATGTCTTGGTTTGGTTTTCCGAAATATTATAGGTTATTATTTCAGTCTGCTCATCCAGCCCCTGTATTATTTCAACCCATCCACCACCCACAAAATTTGTTTTTACAAGTACTTTCTTTTTGCCATTTTTAATGGTGACGGTGCCATCATAATCCAAGTAATTGCGCGGAATAACCAATGCGTCTTTTTTTTCACCAACAACAATATTTGCTTGCAACTGGGTGCCATTTACAAGTAATTCATGCACCTCGCCAAAAACCAACTTGCAATGAAAAGCCTGTGCACTATTGTCAAAGCTTGGCATTATTTCCGCAACTGTGGCTTTAAACAATTTATCGGTATGCGTATTTAATTGCACCAAGGCATTCTGTCCCACTTTTATTTTAGCTATACTAGCTTCATCAATATTTACCATGGCATACAACCGATCAGGGCTGCCTATTGTTGCTATAACCTCGCCTTTGTGCACATAGTCGCCTGACTCCTTAAATTTTTTATACACTTTGCCAGGCACTTGCACCAATAATTTGCTTTTCTTCACCTGAAGTGCACTTATATCCTTATTGTTGCGCGAGTTTATGTATTCTTGCAATGCTTGTTGATTGGCTAAATCCAGAGCTGCAATAGCGTAATTGTAGTTTTTTATCGCATTGTTGTATTGTATTGCAATATTTTCAAACTCTTGCTTAGATATCGAATTGCGTTTTAATAATTCCTGATACCTCAAATACTTCACTGAATCCGAACTCTTCTGAACTGCTGCAATACCAAGGTTATATCTGGCCTGCAGAATAGAAGGTGAGCTAGGTAGTAAATTGCTCTTAGCAATGCTATATAAGTCAACCGCACTTTGGTTATTAAGTAAATTGTCGTTATTTACAATTATAGCAGCAATAAAACCCTGTTGTAAAATATCTCCCTCTTTAAAGTAGAGTTCAATCAATGTGCCATCTGTCTCTGCCGTTAAATTAAAAGTATTTGCAGCCTCAAGATTGCCGGAGGTAAATACTAATTCTGTTACATCTTTGCGAATCGGTTTTGTGGCCTCTGATTTGCGCCCACAAGCCCCGAATGTCAAAACCCCAAACAAGGCAACTATCATTATCGATGATTTCATCTGATTTTATTATTTAATCTTATTTTAAACATTTGTACCTGCAGGCTAATTAAAGCTGATTGACTGTCATAATAGGCGCTGATTCTGTCATTTAGACTATTCAATAATTCAGTATTATCTATGATGCCATGTTGGTAGTTTTCGAAATTCTTATTATAGCTATCAACAAGCAATTCTAGTATTTGTTGCTTATTGCTATACAGTGACTTTGCCTTTAAATATTCAAGTAATAATATACTATAATTACTTTCATCTTCAAGCTTTACATGGTTGGCATTTTCTAATGCCATTTTATAATTAATTCTTTGAGTAGCAATCTGTGAAAAAGTGCTGGCTGAAGGTATTTGCCAGGTAGCTTTTAGTCCTATGTAATTGCTATTTATCCAATTCTGTGTATTATCGAAAAGGCTAAAAGATTGGCTAAATTGCTGGTACATATTAGAACCAAAAGCACTGATAGAGGGGAGTAGCATGTTTTTAGCTTGCGTAAAGGCTGCAAAAGCATATTTCGACTTTAACGTGTATAATTGGCTTTTTGTATAGTTTGGTACAATCTCAGGTATGGCTTTATCAAAATAAGTTGTACTCGGATTTGTAATAATTACACTATCAATTTCAGGAATATCACACAATGATTTTAAAATAGAATATTGTTGTTTGATTGATAAAATTATCTGCGTCAAATTCTCCTTCATTTTCAATGAAGTGATTTTTGCATTGTTAAGGTCTTGCTGTCTGCTTATACCCCCTTCCACTTTATTCTGGATCATGTTTACAATTGAATCCACAATTTTCTGATTTTGTTCGGTAGTGGTTTTTTGAATTTGCAAGGATTGAATATTGTAAAAGCAAATACCAATGTTTTCATACACCGCTTTTTTGGAAATGAGGCTATTTGCCTGACTGATATCAATATTAATATTCGCCAATTTCAGATTCGACCATCCTACAGGATTAATCAGTTTAATATCTAATGTTTGATTAAACGCATTGGTATATGGCACACCAGTTGTTACCTCGCGATAAGTGCCAGGTGTACCTCCAAATGCATCGGCTGGAAAAACACTTATAGGTAACTTGGTATTATGCGTGGTATTTAAGGATAAATTGCCATTTAAATCCAAAACAGAATAGGCTGCAGTTATCTTTGCACGCTGTGCCAACGATAATTGATAATAATCATTACGAAGTGTGCTGCTGTTCTTTTCTGCATAGGTTAGCAATGAATCAATTGATTCATAAACATGCTGTGCATTTGTTGCCGTGCCTTCACACAGCAAGATGAGTACAAGAAGTATTTTTAATTTCAACCCCATTTATTGCAAACGATGAGGCGAAATACAAATTAAAATTACAAATACACAATAAAGTGCGAAGTAACACGCATTTGTTGCGAAGAATAAACCAACTAATTACATAATAAGCGCCTTTTTTACATCCAAAACATACGTAGTGCCCACTGGTATTCTTTCATTGTCTTTTAAAATGACTGCATTGCTCCTTAGGGCTAAAACCCTTTGCAAAGGAACAATGTAGCTTCTATGCACACGCAAAAATTTACTCTCTGGCAATCTTTCAAGCATGTCTTTCATAGTTGTTCTAGCCACAACTGTTTTCTGGTCTTTAATAAATATTTTGACATAATCTGCCAATCCCTCTATGTAAATAATATCGTCCACTTTTATTTTAACCAAACTTAAATCAGCCCGTATAAAAATAAATTCTTTGTCAGCAACACCCGCATTGTGCTTGTATGCAAAATACTCTTCGGCTTTTTTCATTGCCTGCTGAAACCTCCTAATACCTATTGGTTTTAACAAATAATCAATTGCATTAACCTCGTAGCTTGCAACAGCATACTCGCTAAATGCGGTTGTAAAAATTACCATAGATTGCTGATTCATTTGTTTCACTAAATCAAGACCCGAAATAGATGGCATTTGAATGTCTACAAACAACAAATCCACCGGAAAATTCTGTAGGTATTTGTGTGCTTCATATGGATGCGTAAATGTTCGTATTAAATTTAAGCCGTCTATGCGTGAAGACAATGCCTCAATAACTTTTAAGGCCAATGGCTCATCATCAATTGCTATTGCGTTAATCATAGTAATTCTATAGATAAATTAACGGTAAATACACCGGGTGTTTCTTGTATGACTAACTGGTATTTGGTAGGATAAATTAACTCTAATCGTGACTTTGTGTTTTCAATGCCTAAGCCACTTCTTTCCATAGTTATATGACTGATTTTTACTTTGTTGTTTTGAACAAATAGTTCAAAATCTGTTTCTCCGCAATTTATTTCAATCAATACTCTGGAGTTTTCTTCAGCATTAATTCCATGTTTAAATGCATTCTCAATAAATGGTATAAGTACCATAGGGGCAATTTGTTTTCCAAAAAAAATACCGTTGATTTTATACTCCAAGTTGAGTTTATCTTCCAGCCGCAGTTTTTGCAATTCAATATAATTTTCAATATACTGTAATTCATCGGCTAGGTCCACTTTTTCAGCATGATTTTCGTGCATAGTATAACGCATCATTTCCGAAAGTCGCTCAATCATTTCTGCCGTTTCGGGCGATTTTACAATGGCCGTAGCATATATATTATTAAGGGTGTTAAATAAAAAATGGGGGTTAATTTGCATTTTAAGTGCTGCCAATTCTGCCGATAATTTTTCTTTCTCAATTTTCTTTAACCTGCTATTTAATGAAAGAGAAATGGAAGCCACAATGGCAATAATTAGCATTAAATATGCATTAGACTTTGCAATTGGACTTATTTTTTCCAAAATAGGTGATATTTGAATCAGCTTTTCTGGTCTAAAACCTGTGTAATGTAATATTAACCGTGAAATTATTAATACCACAATTAGAGTTAAGGCCAATGCCAATGCATACATTACATACTTCTTGGTATGCAAATACATGGGTATATAAATATAATAATTTAAGTAAAAAAATGCGATTAAAAACAAACTTTGAATAACCACCGGCAAAAAGGAGATTCTGGTGGAAGCAGGTACAAATGAGTGAATTACCTGATAAGTTGACCAAAATGGTACTATTAAAATTAGAAACCAGGCAATTATATGGATAGATATTGTAGTAGGCCTTATTTGCATTGTTAATCGTCAAAACTAATTAATCCTTTTTATAAAATGTCGAAAAAGCGATAAATATATAATTTATGAGACGAACAATACAGATAGAATACCAAATAGCCAATAAGTCTTAAAGTAAAATTTTCAATGGACAACTCTTATTATTGCTCGGTTTTTACTATACTATGTGATGTGGTGCTACCTTTTTCAAGGATTTTAAGTCTGTATAACCCAGGTTTATAATTCTGCAAATCTATTACTGTTACTGCCCTAGTAAATACTTTCGTAAATACCAACTGCCCTTTTGTGTCGAATATTTGAATTAAATATTCATCATTTTTGGGGTTATTTAATTCAATATTTAATTGATTGTTTACCGGATTGGGATAAATATTAAATTGGGCTGTTTCTGTAGAATTTACCTGGCTTGTATTGGATTTTAAAAACCACAGTTTGGCGGTTGTATCGGCTGCAAAAGTGTTATAAATATTTTGTCCGATTTTTTGTTCACCGGCCGCGGTTAAGTGCAGGCCATCGCTTCCAACATCGGTATTGCAATCCAGTGAAAAACCATCTTTGCGGGTTTGGCCGGCATTGGTCCAGTTGTAGCTGCCATACAGGGGCATGGGCACGCTAACGGTAGCACCTTTGTACTCTAAACCCTTGGCCCCCAGGGCTGCACTATCGATGAGCCATTTAATTGCCCAACCGTTATAGTAATCGCGCGGGGCCAGCAAACCACCCCCTACGCCGCTGCCATTTGGTGGTGCCCAGCCGCTATAAGCTCGGGCAGATAAATAGCACAATTTTAAATTGGGAAATTTAATTTTTAATGTTTGCAAAAGCAGTTTTAAATCCCCCACCAGGGCTAAGGGTGCAGAGGGAAAGTTGGTGTCTTTACTGCCGGTATTATCGGTTTCAATCCAGGCCACCTGTACTTGCTTGGCGCTGAGTTGCATAGAATCGAGCATTTTAAATGCGCTTTTCCAATAATTATCGGTCGCTACATTCATTTTTTGAACCCCTTGCCCACCGATGCAGGTATTGAGCATACGCAGTCGTGCATTGGTATTTCCGCTACCTGCAGCAATGCTTGTAAAAGCCTCAAACTCGGTACGTGGATTGGAAGCACCCACGCCTGCCAATACAATACTTCCATTGGGCGAAGGATTGCCGGCCGTATCCAGGGGTACTATGGTTTTTGCCAGGTCCATGGCATCTTTCAGGTATTGGCCAGATGGGGTGTTTTTTGAGCCTGCATACAAGCCCCCCGGGTACCCATTAAATTTAGTATTGCCCATCTCAGGCAAGGGTGTCCAACCCCTGCTGGGCAGGTTACAATCCTTTTGGGCCAGCAAGCTGGTAAAAGGCAGTAATAAAACGATTGCGAAAATTCTCCCGTGCTTCATACCCCTTTGTCGGATAGGCACTTAAAAGGGTTGCATTAAAGTTAGAAGTTAGGAGTGGCGAGGCAGGCTCGCCATCACGAGTATAAACCTCGCGATTAAGAGTTAAGAGTTTGACGGCCTCCGCCACATTGCATGGGCGGATGAGTTTATAGTTTGCAGTTAAGCCGCGCGGTGGCTTTTTTATCTTGATTTTTATTCCATTTTTTTGTTACAAATATTTCGTCCCTACGGGACTTGCTTTTGTATCAAAAACGAAATTATTGACGATTTGGGGATATAATTAAGTGCTTGTAAAACTGCAGCAGCGGCTGTTGCATTTTCGTTAAACCGGCTGCAGCCATTCCCCATTCCCTGCCAGCTATTCCCTATTGGTTGTCTCTCCACTCATACACCCACTGCGCCTGGATCATTTCCAAATGTCCTTCGTTGCATTCTTCGCGGGTGCCTTTAAATCCGGGCAATTCCAATACCCATTCCAGTAATTCGGTAAAACGAATGCGGTATATTTTCGACTCGGTAAAGTCATCGCCAAACTTTTCATACAGCTTCATGGCTATGTCTTCGTGGTCTTTCCAGTATATGGGGGGTTCGTACATGACTAGTTTAGAGTTGGGAGTTAAATGTTGGGTTAATGACCGATGATGCCGCTTTGATCGGGGATGGTTACTATCAGGTCGCCATCTTCCTGCAGCTTGCACTGACAGGCCAGGCGGCTGTTGTATTTGGGATTACGGGCCCTGTCTACGTATTCTTCTTCGCGGTCACTCATATCGGGCAGTAAATCCTCGCCATTGTCGATATACACATGGCAGGTGCTGCAACCACATACTGCACCGCAGTTGTGATGCAGGTGCACATCGTTATCCAGGGCTACATCCAGTATTGATTCTCCTTCAAAAATCTCAACCGTTAGCGGAGCCTTGTCTTTTTCTTCGAATTTAAAAGTAATGTTGCCCATAGAGGGACTGCAAAGATAATAACGGGCTCCAAGCATTTTCTAAATTATTCAGAATCTTTCTAAATTGGATAACTGAATTCAGAGATCCGCCATCCATTATCTGACATCCGACATCTGGTATCCGCTATCCGAAAAAAAATGCCCGGCACTTATTACAGCACCGGGCATCCAAACAAGAAAGACTTTTTTATTAGAACATGGGGGTAGGCATAATGCGCGCAGGTTCTGGTTTCTCGGGCTTAAACAGCAATAAAGAAGCACAGAACTCGTGGCTAAGGCCACCGCCTTTTACGGTGTTGCCCATGTTAATGCCTACGTTGTAACCCAATTTAATATCGCCGGCCGCAAAACCAACCGTTGTAATTACACTGCTGGCTTTGTACGAAAAGGTGCTGTAACCCAAGCCTACACAAAACACATTGTTTTGCACGGCCAGGCCGCCTCCTATTTCGCTAAAACTACCGGCTTTGGTATAACTTACATGGGGTACAATCTTAGTGTCGCCGCGGGTTTCGCTGGTAGCGCCTACTTTTATACCATAACCCAAAAGTAAGCGAATGCGCATGGGTTCTTTTACCTTAATGCCACCGCTATTCTGAAACTCGGTGCTGGGCTGGTTCAGGTTCATGAGGCCCAATGCCAGGTAAAAATCCTTGCTGTTGAACGCCGCACCGGCACCTACAGTAAAATAGTTGGCCTGGGTTTTTTCAAGGGTTTCCTGGGTTGGGTATGATACCCCATTATAGGGGTCAATCATATCTTCAAAAACAGCACCTGATGGATTGAAGTTTTTAGACCGCATACCGGCCTGAAATCCTACACGCATGCGGCTGGCTTTTGATAGCTGAATACCTTGGGCATACATAAGATTTACCCCATTGAGATTTACCATTTTATTGTTGGCCTCGGTATGGATAAAGCCCAGTCCAAAATAAGAGCTGCCCTTGGCATTGCCCAACTCGGCAGTACCGCTGTACTCGCGCCAGGGGCTGGTAAGATTACCATAAAAATTATGGTATCCCAGGGTTACTTTGTTGTTTCCATCGGCACACAATAGCGCCGGATTTGTAATGGCCGCCTGCCCATAGGTTTGGGTAAGTTGCAGCTCTTGTGCGGCAGCCATATGGCTTAGGCCGGCGGTGCAAATAATTGCAGCTATATAGTTTTTAATTTGATTTTTCATTTTGTGTGATTTTTTAGCATTAACGACGAATAGAAACCAGGCCATTTACTTTGTGCGTTTTACCCAAATAATCGGTGTATTCTGCAAACCAGGCAAAGTTGCCGGCAGGCAATTCATCACCGGTATTTTCTATTTTTCCGTTCCACTTTTTGTTTACATCAGTGGTAGAAAAAATCACACGTCCTTTGCCATCCAAAATATTCAGTGAGTATGTATTTATGCCTTCAAAAACACCCACTGCACCAAAGCCTTCATTCAGCTTATCACCGTTTGGTGTAAACGCATTAGGGAAGAAAATAGTGAATGCATTATCCACCTTAATGTAGGTTGTGTCTTTGCTTTCACAACCATCTACGGTGGTAGATTTTAGGGTAACCTTGTAGCTGCCAGGTTTGGTATAGGCGCAGGTATCGTAGTTAAAGGTACTGGTGCGGCCATGGAAACCAAAATCCCAGTTGCTGTAGTCGCCAAACAAACTATTGTCTGTAAAGGTCACGGTAGGTTCAAGTACATTGGTTTTGTAAGTGCTGGCGCCAATATGGGCGGTGGGTTGTTTAAACACTTTTACCGGTTTGGTAATATTATCAGTGCAACCTTTATCGCTGGCCACATTTAATTTCACATTGTACACCCCTGCGGCGGTATAATTATGGCTGGCATTTTGGGTAGTAGCCGTTGCATTATCGCCAAAATCCCAATTATTGCTGGCAATGCTGCCTGCGCTAATGGTGCTGGTATTGGTAAACGAATTGGCTAAACCAAAGCACACATTGGTGGCGGTAAAATTAGCCACGGGCTTGGGCCAAACATTTACGGTTTTAGAAGCCGAACCTGTGCATCCTTTATCGGTGCTGGCATTCAGGTTAACCGTATAGGCCCCTTCTTCGTCGTACATGTGTATGGGATTGATATCAGAACCCGAGCTAGCATCTCCAAATGTCCAGTTATAGCTGGCCATAAAGCCACTGCTCACACTACTGCCGTTTGTAAATCTGTTGGCAATGCCTATGCATTCATCAGTTGCTGTAAAGCTTACAGTTGGATTTGGCCAGGCGGTTACATTCTGGGCAGTAGTATCCTTACAGCCCTGGTTGCTGGTTTCTATCAGCTGCACGGCATAAGTTCCGGCTGAGCTATATGATTTTGATGGGCTTGCAGAGGTAGCGTTGGTAGCGTCACCAAAATTCCAGGCATGGCCTGTGATACTACCACTGCTGATTGCACTGCCGTTGGTAAAGGCTATGTTGGTGCCGGCACAGGCATTATTGGCAGTGAATTTAGCCACCGGATGCGGATATACGATGGCTGCATTGGCTGTAGTTTTGCTATTTGTGCAACCCTTGTCGCTTACTGCGCTAAGTTTTACAGTGTATGAGCCTGGTTTGGCATATACATGACTGGCATTGGTGGTTGTGGCAATGGTGTTATCGCCAAACTCCCAGGTATAGTTTGCTGTGCCTGTATTAATGGTTGAATTGTTTACAAAATTGTAATTATTTAATCGCAAGCAATTAGATGCAGAATTAACATTGAAATTAATTACTGGCAATGGATGCACTACTGCATTGTTTGTGATTGAATCTTTGCAACCATCTACAGTTGTAACAACCAGTTTTACAGGATATGTGCCATCTGTTGGATAAGCATATGAAGCATTGGTAGTAGTAGCAGTTACACCGGTATACAATGTCCATTTATTGCTGGCATTGCCCACACTGTAATTGATAAAATCTACCGATTTATTATCGCAAACCGGATTGGAAGAAAACTGTGCAGTAGGCAGTCCGTAAATAATGACATCCTTGTTTGAACTGTCTTTACATCCTGTATTGGCTGTAGCTATTAATTTAATATTGTAGTTGCCCTGTTGCGAATAACTTGGGGTAGGCACAGTAGCAGTACTTGTGGTGTTGTTGCCCAGGTTCCAGAAATAAGTAAGCGTGCCCGAGGGTACCGCACTAAGGTTTGCAATAGTGGGTGTTACCCCTTTACAAACATTTGTGACCGTAAAGTTTGCCTTCACTGCCGGGTTTACAGTTATTGTTTTTCGTAGTGTATCCCAGCAACCATAGGTTGAATATACACGTTGGAATACACTATAACTGCCTGCAGAGGAATACAGGTGCTTGGGGTTTTTATCGTTATCTTGTCCGAGGTCTCCAAACTCCCAGTAATAAGAGCTGAGTTTGCTACCTCCAAAAGAAGGAAGGGTGCTATTGCTTCTGAACTGCACATCTTTTCCATCACAAGCAACTGTGTAGTTTCCATAGGTAGCATACTTGTGATATTGAAAATCTCCGTTGGCAGTGTTTCCATCGCCAAAGTCCCAATCGTAGCTGGCAATATAGCCATAGGCAATACCCGATGCCCAGGAACCTACAAATAAGTGATCACTGCTTTGGCAATCATCGCCGGCAGATATACCTGCGCTGGGTTGGGGGTGTACGGTAACGGTTTTTGCAACTGTAGTAGAGCAGGCCGCCATAGAACTGTTATACACTTTCATGGTAACAGTATAATTGCCATAGGTTGCATAGCTCTTATTTGCAGGATTACCAGTTGCAGAAGTAGCATCTCCAAAATTCCAGCTATATGTAGAACTATTGCCCGCAGCAATGCTGCTGCTACCGGTATATACAAATGCATCTTTTTCGTCGCATTGTACGCTGTTGTTTATGGTAAATGACGGCGAAATTGGAGTAGCTCCAAGAGTATTGGTAAATGAACTTGGATCACCTGTATAATTAAATGAACTTGATGCAATTTTAACCCGGTATTTATAACCAGTTCCGTAGGGCAAGTTATTTGGCCAATATGCCAAATAAAATGGCAAGTCTGTATTATTAAAACTACCTGATTGACCAGAAAAAGAAGCAATTGTTACAGGGCTGCTAAAAGAACCTGAAGCATCAGACATTTCAAAAGTTATTGTAGCAGATACTAAGGTTGCACGAATATTTAAATTGTGAACATACGGTGTACCACCGCAAATCGAGCTCACAGTTGTATTATAAACCCCGTCATTCTGCACAGTGCGATTTACATTAATTAACGGATTAAATACTTCTGAATTATAGGTTAATGTTATGGTATTTGCTGTGTATTGCCTAACGCGAATATCATCGGCAACCAGGTTTAAACCGGTATTCCAATTTGTAAAACCTACATAAAAAGAGCTACCTGTATAACCTGAAAGGGTCATTGTTGTTGCTGTGTTATTGCAGTTGGCTGTGGTGTTATTGCAAAATTTATTAATGCGCAAACTAGACGAATTCAGATCCGCATCAATTTCATATTTCTGAAAAGTGGAAGTAGAAGCCGGCACATTGGGGTATGTTGTACTATAACCTGAGGCGCCGCCAGAAACATCTGGATCATTCACTGTGTAATTTAAACTGGTACTGGCTATGTTATCAAAACTCCAGCGATTGTCGGTGCCTGTAAAGCCAAATACTATACCCGCATCAAAACCAACTTTGGCAGTTGCTTCTACAATCACACGGGTAGAAAATGAAGTATTGGATCTAACATATTCCCAGTTAAAATTGCCCTGCAAATTTAAAGCGCCGCCAGAAACACTTAATGCAGAAAATGTGCCTCGTGTTGTCCATTTAGAAGCATTCAGAGAAGAACCACTAAAATCATCGAAAAAATCAAAAGTTGCAGTTCCGTCGGAGGCTGCTGTGGCACTTGAATTACCATAATACATAAAAATAGTATTGTTGCCATTGGCCAGGGTTCCAGTTTTAACCCAAATTATTGTGCTGGCGGTGTTTATTCCGCTTTCTATCCAGTAAGGCAAGTTGTTGCAATTGGCATCTGCAAAACGAATATCGTTACCAGCAGAATTCATTTTTGAACCGGCTATGGGTGTTGATGTATTCACTGTTAATTTTACCTGCAATCCGGTTGTTGAAGAGCCTGAATTGTTTACGGTAATTGGCACTCGGTAAGTCCAGTTGTTATTGCAATTTTGCCCAGTGCTAACTGATATGAATAAGCCAGTGAGTATTAAACTAAGAATCTTTTGTTTCATACTTTTTTATTTTTTAATTGCAGTTATAGTAAACATGGTTGATTCCGGAACCCATGCATTATTACTTGTAATTATCGTTAATTGAACCGGAAACAGCGAACTGCATTTGGCTTCTTCAGTGCTGCCGGTAGCAACGGTAATGCTGGTATTAACCCCATTGTTCATTGGGATATTTTTTGCCGATTCTGGTAAACTCCAATTCACCTGCACATCTGAAGTAGAGGTGTTCTCGAACTTTAATGCAATGGCATTAGGATTCATACACGGCATACCCCGAGTAAAATAGACTTTTACCCCGGCCTCTTCTTTTACCAGTTGCCATTCAACTGCTTGCTCAACAGGTTTTTCGGTTTGTGAAAAAGCACTGCTTATTACTCCCAATAAGCATAGCATGAGTAGTTTGATTTTTCTCATATTGTAGTTTTAGTAAGGTTTTCGGATTTTAGATAGCGTAACATTTTGGGTAGTTTAGATATTCGAGTTTAGTCAAAATTTTGTAAAAACCCAATAAAAATGTATAAATCACGCAATTACTATTTAAAAGCCTGCTTTTTTTATGTGAACATTATCAGGTCAAACAAAAATCAGGCTGGGTGCCCGTATACTTTATTGCTTTGTTAAGGAATTGAAACGGAATACCTATTTTTGCAGCCTATGCTATTTGAGTTTACTGAAGAACAACTGGCTGTGCAACAAGCCGCCCGCGACTTTGCCCAAAACGAATTGCTACCCGGTGTGATCGAACGCGATGAACACCAGAAATTCCCCGCCGAACAGATAAAAATGCTGGGCGAACTTGGCTTTTTGGGTATGATGGTAGACCCTAAGTATGGCGGAAGTGGCATGGATACCATCAGCTATGTGCTGGCTATGGAAGAAATTTCTAAAATCGATGCCAGCTGCAGTGTAGTAATGAGTGTAAACAATAGCCTGGTATGCTGGGGCCTCGAAACCTTTGGTACTGAAGAGCAAAAAATGAAATACCTGGTTCCCCTGGCCAAAGGCGAAGTAATTGGCGCATTCCTCCTCAGCGAACCCGAGGCTGGCAGTGATGCTACCAGCCAACGCACCATTGCCGAAGATAAAGGCGACCACTATCTGTTGAATGGTACCAAAAACTGGATTACCAACGGAAATAGTGCCAGCACCTACCTGGTAATGGCCCAAACCGATGTAGCCAAAGGCCACAAAGGCATTAATGCCCTGATAGTTGAAAAAAATTCACCCGGTATTACCGTTGGCCGCAAAGAAGATAAACTGGGAATCCGCGGCAGCGACACCCATAGCATTATGTTTCAGGATGTAGTGGTGCCCAAAGAAAACCGCATAGGTGAAGATGGTTTTGGATTTAAATTCGCCATGAAAACCCTTACCGGTGGCCGCATTGGTATTGCCGCACAAGCCCTGGGTATTGCCAGCGGTGCTTACGAACTTGCCCTTAAATACAGCAAAGAACGCAAAGCTTTCGGCACCGAAATTATGAACCACCAGGCCATCGCCTTTAAACTGGCCGATATGGCTACCGAAATTGAAGCTTCACGCCTGCTTTGCCTCAAAGCCGCCTGGCTGAAAGACAATAAAATGGACTACGGACGCGCCAGCTCTATGGCCAAACTGTTTGCCAGCGAAACAGCCATGAAAACCACCGTAGAAGCCGTGCAGGTGCATGGGGGTTATGGCTACGTAAAAGAATACCACGTAGAACGCCTGTTGCGCGATGCCAAAATTACCCAGATTTACGAAGGTACGAGCGAGGTACAACGTGTGGTAATCAGCCGCGATGTACTCAAATAGGGAGTAGGGAGTAGGGAGCGGGGAGCAGGGTTCGCGGAGTAGGGAACAGCCTTCTTATAGGGGGCGGGGTGCGGGGTGCAGGGTGCGGGGAGCAGGGTTCGCGGAGTAGTGGACAGCCTTTTAATGTTTAAGGTTTAATGATTAAGGTTTAATGCAGGTCGCTGCCTTATAGGGGGCGGGGTGCAGGGTGCGGGGAGCAGGGTTCGCGGAGTAGTGGACAGCCTTTTTATAGGGTGCGGGGTGTAGGGTGCAGGGTTCGCGGAGTAGTGGACAGCCTTTTAATGTTTAAGGTTTAATGTAGGTCGTTGACTAGCAGGAAGTCCCCCGGCTGTCGCACTAATCATTAAACCTTAAACACTAGACATTCGGCTGCCCGGCTGTTAAATTCTAACCACTCTTATCGTTTCGGTTCCGCATTTAACCAGATAAACTCCAGTATTTAACCCTTCCAAATTTAGCTGGGCTTCGCCATTTTGTTTTATATACCCACTTTGCTGTAGTTTGCCGTCTAGCGAATACACATTTACAACTGTACCCACAGGGCTTGTGCTTTTAATGTTGAGAACGCCGGTTGTGGGAATCGGAAATGCAATCAAATTGGCAATGCCTTTATTACTGAAGTTTACACCCAGCGTATTGGCCAGTATCGTTGTAGCCGTATTGGTAATTACCGGGGCATTGCGATCAAAATAAATGCCGGCCTTATTTTCAATTTTATCTCCGGCTTTTAGTCCGGCACTCAAGGGCAATTCAAAAGAAACCCAACCTTTAGATGCTGGTTCGTTTACAGATTTGGCTTGCAACATTATATTGGCAAAAGAGAACGTCAGCATTCTTCCGCTAAGGCTTACCTTGCACGGGTGACTTGAACCCAGAAATACAAAGCCCTCGGCATTCAGATTTGCCATTAAAGTATCTCTGATTACCACATTTTGTGCATAGCTATTGCCCTCGTTTTGAAAATGGATAAAATAAGTGAGTTTTTTTAACCCCAGCTTCACAGTACCATCATGGTTGCTTTCTTTTCCATTGGGGTCGTATGAATACACAATTTTTTGGCAAATAGAATCCACATTGTCGGCCAGTACATCTTCGCTGCTCAGCGTGTCTACGGTAGCTTTCATGCATGCAAAATCGCCCAGTGCAAATGAGTCGAAGGGTACATCCAGGGTAAAATTAATTTCCTTAAATGATACCGGATTTATATTTCCAATATTCCACTCTATTTTTCCCTTTTTTGCAGAAGAAGAGCCGGGGGCTGAAACAAACACCATTTTAGGGTCGAAATACACAGTTAAATGGGCATTGCACACCGCACTGCTGTTGTTCTTAACCATCACCCGGTAATTGGCATTTCCATCTAGTCTAACAACACTCCCAACCATTAATTTAACCAACAGGTTTTTGGTATATTTTGGACTCACGGCAATATCAATTGTATCGGTTTTACTGGTATCGGTTTTTACATACTTTTTTGAACATGAATTGAGTACAAAATCATCGGTATTATATGCAATTGTAAAACTGTCTAAAGGCAGCAATATCGCATATTCTCCCTTATCGTCGGTGATTGCAGAGTATTGGGCTGTTTTGGTTTTAAAAGTAACAATTGTTTTTCTCAAAACCGAATCTTTTCCGGCTTCAAAAACACAGTTTTTATTTAAGTCGGCATAATGTTTACCGCGCACTTCACCTGCGGGCTGGGTGCCTAAATTTTTCCATATTCCATGTGCAATATCCAGGCTAAAATACCCTTGTTTTGGCGAGGCAATGAGGCCATAATTTCCTTCATTCATAAAAGGTAAATACCATGTATTACCCCCTTTAGGTAAATACCAGTCATACATATATTTTCCGGCAACCTGCTTGCCTGGTCCTACAAACAAATCTCCATTGCAGGGCATCATATAACCCAGCATGGTAATCATAATATTATATTTTAAAATTGTATTATTATTGGTTTGTTTCGTCCATTTATAGGGTGCAGCGGTGCCATATTCAGATAAATAGTATATATCGTTGTTATAATCTACAGCTGCCCGCACCAATCCGCCCGAGCCGCCAAATACAGGGGTTATCAGCGTATCATTATACAATGTAAAATAATATTTCGATAACGCATTGCCATCCAATTTGGTCATATTGCCATAAACAAGTAATGTATTGGCTTTCCCATCCATATAAAAATTGATGATCCCTTTTTTGGCAGGATCCAACGTAATATCATACGTTTTTACTATGCCCTGTGCGGGTAAAAATTTGTGTAATGTACCAGCAGATTTTGAAACAGAATGCAATAAATAAAATCCTGTATTTATACATTGCAGGCTTGAATTTGAAAGACTGTCAGGAACATCTGAATTAGCAACGGTATCCCAGCTGCTGCCCTTCAATTGCAACAATAAAAAAAACCTGCCACTGGGAGCCGTTACAGAATTAAATTGTTTAAAATTACCACTTAAATAATAGGTGCCTTTATACAAAAACATAGTACCCGCAACCCCCTTATAAGTAGTATTGGGAAATGAACTCCAGGCACTGCCATCATAGTATTCGGCTTTAAAATCGGTAAAACCTGCCGTTTTAGAAGCGGCCTCGGCTGTAACATAAACATCATTGCCTACAGCGCCCCAGGATTTGGGTGTTGCAATGGAGGGTTGCATGCCCAGCTTTGTAAAAGCCGGATACAGAATTTGGCTAAATGCCGGTAAAATCAGCACTACCGTGAATGTGAAAAGAATTGATTTTTTCATAGTTTTGATAATTAGAACCAAGTCAAAGTTCTTGTATAGTTTTGATTGTTTTGTCATAACCTTGGCTGTTTTTGCCGTTTGACGTAAATGTGATGGTGAAAGTTGGCCGGAGTTCCCTATTATTTTTCAAACCCCAAACAGAAAGATGTGGGCCTAACGAAGGTTGTGGGCCTTTTAGGAGCGGTCTGCTGTACATTTAAACAGGGAATGGCAACAGCCATAATTGTAAGTAGCTGGCTGTTAGATTCTACATTATCCCCGCCTTTTTCAAGTTAGGGCAAGCATTTTACATTAAAATGGCTGTCCGGCTGTTATATTCTACATTCTACATTCTACATTTTACATTTTACACTAAACATCCGGCTGCCCGGCTGTTTAGCTGCCCATTAAACATTAAACCTTTATCATTATACATTATAAGGCTGCCCATTAACTTTTCACTTCTAACTCTTAACTTCTTTCCCTACCTTTGCCGCACTTTTAGCGTTCTATGCTTACGAGGAGATTGGTGAGAATTAAAACACTGCAGGCCTTATACGCCTGGCAGCAGTCCGATGGTGCTACGCCTTCAAAAGGCCTTATTGCCTTAAAAAATACTTTACAACAAACATACGATGCCTATCTGTTTTTATTAGAGTTTCCTTGGCACCTGAAAGAATACCTGGATAGCGAAAAAGAACGGGAAAAAAGTAAATATTACCCCGATAAAGAAATAATACGCCAATTTGGCCTGTTGCATAATACAACACTGGCAACTACCCTTCTGGAAAGGGTTGCAGGCCGAAAACGCCGCTACTTTACCACCAACTGGAATACCCTTGCCGAAAGTTTTGACGGTATTTATAACGAACTTAAAAACCAGGATTTTGTGCGCGATTACCTGGTTTTCGACCAACCCGGTTTTGAGCAACAGCAGTTTTTTATGGAAGAGTTTTATACTTTTCTTTTTAATGGTTGTGAACCCTTTCATCAGTGCATGGAAGAAGCCTACTCGGCCTGGAACGATGATGAAGAGCTGTTTTTAAAGGAAATATTGCGCAGTATTTCTACAGCAAAAGAGGGCCAAACCATTCGATTGGCAGAGCAGGACGACCCGGAGGGAGATGAAATTAAATTCGGGCTGAAATTGTTCGAAAACGTAGCCGGAAACTCAAAGGGCTATGAAGAACAAATTGCCGACATTACCGATAATTGGGATCCATCGCGCATTGCCGTGTTGGATCTTATCGCAATAAAAATGGCTCTGGCCGAATTTTTGCATTTCCCCATGATACCCCTGAAAGTGACCATAAACGAGTATCTGGATATAATCAAAGACTATAGCACGCCCAGCAGTTCTAGGTTTTTGAACGGTATTTTAGATAAAATGCGCAAGAAACTCGAAACCACCGGCGAAATCAGAAAAGCAGGCAGGGGATTAAGAGATAACTAAAACACATAAATTTGCCTTATGAAATCGGCTCGCATCATACTATTCTTATTTGCTGCTGTAGCAGCCCTGGCTTGCAATAGCGCCAAAAACCGCAAAGCAGGCTTGGGAGATATTGAAAATCCCTCAAGCCCGGAAAACCCCAAAGCCAAAAACAATGGCCCCCTGGGTACCCCCACTTTTGAGCATACCGTGCATGATTTTGGAAAAATTACCGACGGAGAAGAAGTACAACACAAGTTTAAATTCAGAAACACCGGCAAGGGTGAATTAACCATTGGCAATGTGCAGGCTTCATGTGGTTGCACTACCCCAGAGTGGACCAAGGATATGATACCTCCGGGCGGAGAAGGCTATGTAATGGCTACCTTTAATTCAAGCGGAAAAGGCGGTACAGATGGTCCACGGGTTGAAAAAAGCATTACTGTAACCTTTGCCAACTCTACTGTAGAAACCATAGAACTGCAGTTTATTTCAAACATTTTTTCAAAAGATACCGAAAATAAATAATGATAAATCTCATACTCGATGCGGCCCCAGCAGGCGGCGCTGCAGGCCAGCCCATTATGCTCATTCTGATCATGGTGGTGTTTTTCTTTTTCATGATTTGGCCCCAAATGCGCAAGCAGAAAAAAGCCAAAGCCTATTTGTCTGAAATCAAAAAAGGCGATCATGTTGTAACTACAGGCGGTTTACATGGCAAAATTGTTACAGTTGCCGATACCCACTTTATTTTGGAACTTGAAGAAGGCCGCATGAAAGTGGAAAAAGGCGCCGTAAGTATGGAAATGACTTTGGCTGCAATGAAAGCCAATTCCAGCGAAGCCAAACCCTAATTTTAATCTAAAACCTGCTTATGCTACGTATCGGAATTACCGGAGGCATTGGCAGCGGAAAATCTACAGTATGCCAGGTGTTTCAAACGCTTGGCATTTCTGTTTATAATGCCGATGCCGAAACCAAAAACCTATACGAAACCAATGCCCCTCTGCGGCAGGGCCTCATAAATTTATTTGGAGAAAGTATTTATGAGGGCAAACAACTAAACCGCAAAATCCTGGCAGGCATTGTATTTAACAATTCCGAAGCCCTTCAAAAACTCAACAACCTGGTACATCCATTGGTAATTGCACACTATGAAGACTGGTGCACCCTGCATGCCACCGAACCCTATACCCTGAAAGAGGCCGCCATTTTGTTTGAAAGTGGTACCTATAAGCAGCTGCATTTTGTAATAGGTGTAATAGCCCCCGACGAACTGCGTATAAACCGCACCATGCAACGCGATGGATTGAGCCGTGAAGAAGTATTGCAGCGAATGCAAAAACAATTGCCTACCGAAACATTAATAAAACGCTGCGATTATACCATTATCAACGATGGAACCCAAAGCATTACCCAGCAGGTTTTAACACTGCATAAAACCTTTTTGGCCATGCAGCACAAGCCTTTGCCGGCTTTTAAGGGCTGATTTAAGGCTCGTTTTTCCACAATACCATTAAACAGAAGAGTTGAATGGCCGCTAGCAACATGGCCTGATTTCTAAAACCATTATTATTCGTTAATTTTCAATTACTTGACTGTTAATGTTTAATATTAACTACACATTACTTTACAAAAAAGCCACTTTAATTAATAAATATATAAATTTGTGAAACAATGGCCCTTGTTTTCCGTATGAAAGCCATTTCCCTCTTTTCGATAATTATGTATAGTGTATCCTATTCTCAAACCAATCACTCGCACGGTGAAGTCTCAACTAAATTAGGTTCGGGCAACTTTTCCATTGTCTTCATTTTCTTAAAAGCGACCAAAAATAAATTCACGCATTCCTTCTCTCAAACCAATTACATACAAAGATGTCAATGAAGAACATTTTGCTGATAGATGATGACGATGGCTTCAACTATCTGCACCGGAGGTTAATTTTAAAACTCGGAATTTTTGAGAATGTGGAGGTGGCCAACAGCGCCTCAGAGGGGTTAGAAATATTGAATAAAATGTTTTCCGAGGACCACACATCTCCCGAATTAATTTTACTGGATGTAAAAATGCCCGAAATGGATGGATTCGATTTTCTTCGTCATTTTCAGCGTTTACCCGAACCCATAGTGGCATTTACTAAAATTGCCATGCTTTCTAGCTCCCTGGATCCTACCGACACAATCAATGCTTTCCGCTACCGACAGGTAATAGATTTTGTAGAAAAACCCCTGGATGGTTACAAACTATCAGGAGTATTAAATAAAATATACGCCGCCCGATAACTTCCTTACACTTTATAACGCAGCAAATGCCCTATGGAACGCTACCTAATCAACCTGATAAATGAGTTAAACGAAGGCTTTCAAATGCTTTCCAATAACTATGAGTATTTATATATAAATAATGCAGCACTCAAACACGGCCGTTTAAAGCGCGAGGGTTTGATTGGGAAAAAAATGACAGACCTGTTTCCGGCTGTGTCTGAAACGGATATGTTTAAAACCCTTCAACACTGCCTCAAAACCCAATGCGAAGCGCAGTTTGAACACCAATTTTATTATCCGGATGGAAGTTATTGTTGGTTTGAATTACGCGTATATCCTGTAGTGGAAGGCCTTATTATCCTATCCCTGGATATTTCCAACCGCAAAGAAGCCGAGAAGGTAAAAGATGATTATATACGAAAACTGGAAGAACTGATTACCTTTACATCCCATCGTTTGCGACAGCCCATTACCAAAATAATGGCTATATCCGATTCATTAAAAGAGCCTTCGGGCAATATAACTGATAAAGAAGTATTGCTTACAATGCTAAAAGATAGCTCAGATATTATGGACTCGGTTACCCGTGAGCTTACCAATACCATTTTGTCCCTGAAACAGGATACCTGAAATGCCTTTTATTTCAGCACCACATCTGTAAACTCACCCTCGGTTACTGTATAGGTAGTACCCGTAGTTTTGGGGGTCATCGTAAGGCTGAATTTGCCACTGATTTTTTTGTTGGCTTTATCGTAGGCCGTAATTTCTACCGACCATGGAATATTAAAACCAAATACAGCGCCGAAAATATGGTCAAAATCAATCCCATCGCTATACAAGCAACCATATTTGGCAGTGGTAACACCCCCATAATTGCCTACAACAGTATTGTTTAACCTGAAATACAAATACACCATACTGCTATCAGTGCCATTTACATAATTTCCCTGAATACCTAGCACTGTATCCCCTTTAATTGTTGCCTCCACACCCGCATGAGAGGTTTTGTATTTATCTACATATACAGTAGATGCGGGCGCACTTTGCCAGCTTTTTCCATTTACCTTGCAATACACAATCCCCGCCTGTTTTGAGGGGGTGGTTTCTTTTTTCTTGCAGGCACCTGCCGCAAAAATCAGTGCAATGGCAGATAAACCCAGTATGATGTTGTTTTTCATGGTTTTAATTTTGATTTATTTTCCTGTAAATTCAGGCTTGCGCTTATTCAAAAATGCATCCGTGCCCTCTTTGAAATCTTCGGTTTCAAATGCATATCCAAACTCATAAATCTCGCGCTGCATGCCATTTACATTGGGTCGGTGAAAATCATTTACACAGTTTATTACTTTTTTAATTGCCACTGGACTTTTGGTAGCAACTTTAGCTAATATTTCGCGGCATTTTGGCAACAATTCATCCAGGGTTACTACATAATTTACCAGGCCATGGGTAAGTGCATCCTGGGCATTAATGGCGTCGCCGGTAAGCAGCATTTCAAGTGCTTTGCCTTTTCGCATCCACCACCCAATGCAAAACCGTTTACCGCAGCAATTACTACTTTGTTTCCATTTTCGATGGTGTTCATTACTTCATGTCCATCGGCACTCATACGGGTGCCCTGGTCTTCGGTAAAGTGGGCAAACTCACTTATGTCTGCACCTGCAGCAAAGGCTTTTGGCCCGGCCCCGGTTATTATAATGCCGTGTACTTTTGGATTGTTTTGCACCGCATCTACTGCATCTTTAATCTCCTGCAGGGTGCTTATGGTAAGCGCATTTAATTTAGACTCGCGGTTAATGGTAATGGTTAATACTCCTTCAGAGGTTTCGGTGAGAATGTTCTCGTATGATTTAGCTGTGCTCATTATGAAAAGTTTCGGTTTTTAATTACCCAATCCTGTATGTATTGGATAATGGAGGAAGTATCGGTTCCCGGAGGAAAAAGGCGGGCTACTCCCAAATTATTTAATTTTTGGGCATCGGCATCGGGTATAATTCCCCCACCGGTAAGCAACACATCGGTCATGCCCTTTTCTCTCATTAAATCCAGAATTTTGGGGAAAACGGTATTGTGTGCTCCACTTAAAATGCTTACCCCAATTGCATCCACATCTTCCTGCAAAGCAGCCTGTACCACCATTTCGGGGGTTTGGCGCAGGCCGGTATAAATTACTTCCATGCCCGCATCGCGCAAAGCTGAGGCAATTACTTTAGCGCCGCGGTCGTGTCCGTCCAGTCCTACTTTGGCTACCAACACCCGTATGGGTCTTTTCAGGCCTGTCTGATCCATTTTTACGTAGCAAATGTCGGTATTATTTCTGATTTTTAGGATGCATTGCTTTATCCATAAAAATTCCAAATGGCCGGGCTATTTCCCAGGTTTTTATCAAATACTTGGTTAAACCCGCACCCATAGCGGTTTTTTCGTCAAATTCATGCCTCAGATAAAACTGCTTATTGTAAATTAATGGCTCAATTTCGGCCGCATTTTTTAAACTGGGGTCCAGTTTTTTTTGCTTCTCACCCAATACTTCCCCAAATGTTTTTACAAAGGTTTTTTCATTGATGATTTTGGCAAACTCCTTGGTATGGCCGGCAATATAGTTGCGTATAGAAGCCAAATCATCCTTCTCGGGCATGTATACACCTACATAAATACCGCATACCTCGGGCCCTATTTCTAAATAAAAACCACTCGGATTCATATCCTTTTTACCACCCGGTGCAAATACTGCACTGCGGTTGATTTTATAAGGGGTTTTATCTTTAGAAAAACGCACATCGCGGTTAATTCTGAATATACCGTTTTTAGACAAAACACCTTCATAATTTTTGTCGGTTTTTGCCATATTTGCCAGCACATCATCCACCAGATTTTCAAATGGTGTTTTTACTGCGGTTTCATACCAGTGGCGGTTTTCATCAAACCAATCTTTATGGTTATTGGCGGCTAGTTTTTTAAAGAATTGAAAATATTCTTCGTTCAAAAACGCTTTCATTTTGTAGCGGTTATTTTTCCATCCATATACTCGGGCAATACCGAGCTGGTATCCAACTTCAGGCATACATCCAGGTCGCTTTCCACATGCAGGGTTTTAAATCGTTGCACATGCGATGCTTTTTGCAAATACGCGGCCATATCAGCCTTGGCCAAATTATGCAAGTCCATGGCCATATGGGTAGCATCTCCCAGGGGTTCAAAACCAGCCAGTAATTGTTGCGCCAAAGCTCCGGCAAAAAGGGTGTCTTCCAGGTTAAATTTGTCTTTCCATCCGCTGCAAAATAACATCACATCTTTCCCATCAGCCAGCAGTGCATTAGCAAGCGCGCTTATATTTAAAAACGAGCCTATTAAAACCCGGGCTGCATCGTTGCACAATCTTAGGGTGCGGGTGCCATTGGTGGTGGTAATTACAATGGTTTTGCCATGCACTTTTTCGGGGGTATAATCCTGGGGTGAATTGCCCAATTCAAAACCCTCTACTGTTTTGCCACTGCGTTCGGCTGCAACCAAAAAACCCTGGTCTTTAAACAGCAGGGCCTCTTCGGGTGTACCCACCGGAATTATACGGTTGGCGCCATTTGCAAATGCCACACACATAGTGGTAGTAGCACGCAGTATATCTATTACCACCACATTTTTTTGGGCTATGCCTTCTTTGTAAAGCGGAAATAGTGCAGGGGTTAAAATGGTTTCAATTTTTGGCATTTACCTGGGTCATTGTGTGCGAGGGGCCTATGATTGCAAAAAGTTTCACCGCTTCGGCGGCTTTGTCAATACTCAAAGTTACGGCTTCTGCCTCTTCGGTTTTAAATTCACCTAAAACATAATTTACCTGCCTGCCTGGCAAAAAATCATTGCCCACTCCAAAACGCAGGCGCGCATAATTTTGTGTACCCAGGGTAGCATCTATACTGCGAAGCCCATTATGACCCCCATCTGCCCCTTTGGTTTTTAAACGTAGTTTGGCTGTAGGCAAGGCCAAATCATCGGTAATTACCAGTATGTTTTCGAGCTTTACTTTTTCTTGCTGCATCCAGTAGGCTACCGCTTTGCCACTTAAATTCATGTAGGTATCTGGTTTTAGCAAAATTAGGCTGCGGCCTTTGTACGATGCTTTTGCAATCCAGCCATTTTTTTGTTTTTCCCAGCTGGCACCCAGGTCTGAGGCCAGTTTTTCCAGCACTTTAAATCCAATATTGTGCCGCGTATTTTCATACTCAGCTCCCGGATTGCCAAGGCCAGTTACCAGAAATTTCATTAATGATTCGGATCGTTCAAGTGGTAATTCTGCGGAAAAATAATATTGTAATGCCCTTTTTGATCTACCCAATATCCGGGCGCAATTTTCTTCTCTTCAAAAAAATTATACGCCTCTTCTATATTCTGCCAAAACTTAATGAGGCCGGGTTTGTGACTGTAATTGGTTTTTAAATAATTCCAGTTCTTTTTATTAAAATGGCATGGAAAAATATCAATGGGAATTTTGGCATTTTTGCCCTGGTAATTTTGCGCTAATACGGTAATCCAGTAAATTTCATCTACGGTAGAATCGGTCATGGGCAAGCAACCTACGCTGGCACATCCTCCGTGTATATATATTTCATTACCTGGGTTTTCTTTATCGCCCAGCACCATATCACTCTCGTTTGGATACGCAATTTTCATACTTAAATGGAAATTGCTATTGGGGTTGTAGCGTTCAATATAATAAAGCCCTTCGGGCACCTGCATGTCGCCAAATTTGCGCTTTGGGCCCAAATCGCCACTGCCTTTGCATACCTTATAGGTTTTTATTTTTTTGTACTGGCCATTGGCGCTATCCGCACCCCAAAGTTCCAATTCGTCCTCGAGCTTAAACGAACGCCAATAGATAAAACGGGGTTCTTTTAAACCACTGTCTTTAAACATTTTTTTTACTTTGGCATCGCAGCGCTGCTTGGCTACCTGCACCCGGTCGAAATTTAATTGCTGTTCGGCAAAGCTTTGGCCCGAGGCAGCACCACACAGGCTAATAAGAGCAATGAAAAAAGTGTTTTTCATGTATAAGCTGCAAAATTAGGGGAAAGGCGTGGCATAGTTATAACACTTGTAGGTGTAAAAGTGCACACTTGCATCTATGTGTCCATTAAAAATAAAATATCCTGTTTTTTCTATTTCCCTGCGCTTCGCAAGGCAGGGTAAATGGCGCCCAATATACCCAGGGTGCTGCACAATCCGGCAACCAGCAGCACATCGGTAAGCCGCAGCTGCACCGGGTATACCACCGCAAAGGTAGAGTTGGTGGTAATAAGCCCAAATCGCTGTTGCATCCACACCAGCAATACACCGGCGCCAATGCCTATAAGGCTGCCTGCCAGGGCTATCATTACCCCTTCGCTAAAAAAAATACGGCGTATCAGGCTGCTTTGCATACCCACAGCATCCAGCAATTTTATATCGCGCTTTTTCTCCAGCACCAGCATACTCAGCGAGCCCACCAGGTTAAATGTAATGAGCAACAGTACAAATGTCATAATGGCAAAGGCCACCCATTTTTCGGTATTAAACATTTTATATACCGCCTGGTTTTGCTGCCGCCTATCGCGAACTGTAAATTTTTTTCCCACTACATCCTGCAGCCGGTCTGCGACTTTGCCGGGTTGGTTGGGGTCTTTTATTTTTATTTCTACCGATGATATTTTGCCTTCCCGTTCAAACAATTGCTGCGCCCAGCCCAGGGTTGTTACCACCAGTTTCTGGTTCATTTCTTCGCCCGGCCTTATCACACTGCCAATGCGCAGCTGGTCTTCCATGGTTTCTACCTGGGTTACACCAAAACTTTCGCGGTTAGGCGCCATAATGTCTACCAGATTGGCTTCTTTGCCCACATTGAGTTTGTATAGCATCCCTTCTGCCATCCAGCCTATGGGGCCTTGGGCATCGGTTAGTTCTGTGCTGCCTGCGGCCACCAAACTGTCGGTTTTTACCACTTTTACATACTCGGGTGCCACGCCTTTAATGGTGCCTACCACCTGGTTTTCGCCCGATTTTATAATGGCATTCTCCTCCAGGCAAAATGCAGCTACAGCTACCCCCGGGGTATTGCGTATTTTTTGCAACATGGCACTGTCCTGGTCCATTACTTTGCCATTTACTGCCTCTATTTTTATATCGGGATAATAGGTGTCGTATACCTGAAAAATGAGTTTTTCAAATCCGTTTAAGGCCGATAGAAGTATGATAAGGGCGGCAGAACCAGCAAAATATCCAAGTACAGAAATGCCCGAAATTAAATTAATGGCGGATGTGTTTTTCCGCGAAAAAAAATACCTGCGTGCTATGAAAAACGGCAGCTTCACTGATCGGGATCCGAGTCGGGTTGTGGGTCGTTTTTATGGATTTCTTTAAACAACTGATCCATTTTATTCATGTAATCCAGGGTATCGTCTTCAAAGAAATTCAGTTCTGGAATTTTCTTCACCTGGTTTTTTAAACGCTTGGCCAGTTCCATGCGTATTTCGCGGCCATACATCTCCAGGTTTTCCATTACCGCTTGCTTTTGTGCCGCATTATATAAACTCACATATACCTTCACATATCCCAGATCGGGCGAACATTGCACACCGCTGATGGTAATAAACTCGCCGCCCAGCCACTCCTGCCGGTGCAGCTGAAATATCTCTCCCAGATCGCGCTGTATTTGTTTCGAAAATTTCTCCTGTCTGAGTCCCATGGGTGCAAAATACGGCAATTTGCTCCCGATTGTCTAAACTTTTAGATGAAGAATGCGCGGCGCGGCATGTATATAAATCAACACCCCATGCTATTTTTGTTTCTACGTCTTTTTGATTTTTATTTGTACATCTATGCTTAGAATATGGATATTGCTAGGTTCAGTATTGTTGTGTGCCGGTTGCCGCAGCATTTATTTTGGCCAAACCCCGGTTATTTCTACCGCTGATAAAAGTAAAAAACCCTGGTTAAATATAGGCAGCACCAATGCCCAGCTATTGTTCTATCCTAAAAATGTAATTTTCGGGGCCAAAGCCGATTTCCGTTCGGCCACATTTAATACCCTGGATGCCAATGCTACCGACTCTGTACATGCCAAATCCAATTTTGTAGATTTATCGGCATTTGTGGGGTATAATTTGCAAAAAAATGAAGATAAAAACCCCGTATTTGTATATGGCGGAATTGGCCGCAGTATTAGCGATTACACCGAAAATTACAAACTGCGCAGCACGCCATTTACCTCAGCCAGCGTGCATTTTACCGGTTATGGCACCCATTTGTTTGCCAGCATAGGACCCAAAATTGCATCGAAAAATAAAAAAAATTATTTCATGCCTGCTTTTACCGGCCGACTGATTTATTTCTCACAAGCCGATTATATTTCGCGTGGAACCCTGGGCGGTAAACCCTACGTGGGCAGCTATTTGCCCGAAAAAAGCACCCTATACCAAAAGGTAATTCCCATGTACCAGGCCAGTGTTACCTATATGCACCAAAATAACAAAGTTTTGTTTTTTGTGAATTTAAATTACAACGCGGGTTATAGTATTTATAAATCCTTTACCTCCCGCATGGGCTTTGGTTTCAGATTGTAATCAATTGGCCCTTTTTTACCTACCTTTGTAATTATGAAACGGTTTTTCACATTCAAAAAAATAAGCATTTCCGCACTGGTAATTTTTTTATTGATGCAATTTATTCGTATCGATACCCACAACCCCCCTGCACCAGCCAGTGAGGATTTTATACAATTAACTAAAGCTCCGGCACCCATTGCCGATTTGCTGAAACGCGCTTGCTACGATTGCCATTCAAATACCACTATTTATCCCTGGTACAGCCAAATTGCACCCGTAAGTTGGTGGCTGAAAGACCATATAAATGAAGGCCGCGAAGAATTAAATTTCAGCGCCTGGAATGAATTTTCATCCAAAGAAAAAGCCAAAAAACTAAAGCGCTGTGCCAAAGAGGTGCAGGAAGGCGAAATGCCACTAAATTCATACACCTGGGTGCATACTTCGGCCAAATTAAACGCGGCTGAAAAAAAACAATTGCAGGATTTTTTTCTTAGCCAAATGGGCACTACGAGTAACGATTCCGAATCGCACGAGGAAGAGTAAAAACCCCATACACATAAGTATACCCTAATCTTGGCAGGGCCTGTAAAAGTTATAGGTTTGAATTCTATAATAAATATGCGCTACAATGCCACTGAAGTAATGCAGGGTATTACCGAAGTACTTGCCTATGGCCCAGCTGTAATGGTAGAACCTGCCTAATTTTCCGTTTTATTTTCAAACTGAAAAAGCGGTTGTCTGCTTTTCAGTTTCATTACCCAAAGTGTGCCTAAAGCATCGTAAAAAAATGCCAGATCTTTTTCCAGTTTAACGGTATAAAATGCTACAACAGCGCTATTTCCATGGATGCCATTTTTTATAAAAACCGTATCGCCATGCAACTCAAAAGAGGGTAATTTTCCTTCAAATAACATTTGAGTTAGCGAAGCCCCTAGCTCAACATTCTCTGTTTTAAATGTAGAATCTTCGGCAGTGTTTTCTTTAAAATGATAGGCAGTATCAAATTGAAAAAATACTGTTTTTTGCTGCTCCAGATAGGAGATTGTAGTGGGATCTGAAAGTTGAAATTTGCTAAAATCATTGAAATATTTGTGCTTTTGATTATCACTAATTTCCCATATATTATTTAGGGCATGGTGTTTAAAATACTTTTCGGCCTTGAAATCGCGGTCAAATACAAACACTAAAGAACTGTCGTCGTTGCCGTTTAAGGCGCAGAGGGTCCATGTACCTTGTAGTTTTTGGGGTGTTATCTGGGCCCCTGCCAATCCCAATTTGGCAATGAATAACAGGGAAAATATTTGCTTAAACATATGTGTCTGTTTTGTCGCAAATTTCAGGCCATAAAAATTTAATTATTGATGTACATGCCTTTCGCAGCAATTGGCCTTGGGCTCATGGCTGCCAAAGTCGGGCGAAATGTAAGGTATACCCAATCCAAGGCCTTTCATAAACAGCCACAGACCTAAAATCAGCACCGGAATTTGTTTCCAAAGCGCCAGGTTTTTTACTTTTTTTATTCTCATTAACCAGCGCGAAAAGCCCACTGCGGTAAGCGCCGGCGCTGTACCCAATCCAAAAAAAGCCATAAATAATGCTCCGCTTACAATATTCTGTGTAGCAGCAGCGCCCACAGCTGCGGCATATACCAAGCCACATGGGATAAGGCCATTAACCAATCCAAGCAAAAATATTCCTTTGGATTTTTTACCCAAAAGCAGGGCCATTTTTTGGCTGATCCAGGTATTAAATCCGGTAAATATTTTCCATTTAATAAGGCCTCCCAGGGCCATAATTATGAGAACGATGCCGCTAATGAGCATTATTTTATACTGGAACAAAAATAATGAAACCCCCTGCCCTATTAATCCCATAATAATACCAATACCTGCATAGGCAATTATTTTACCCAGGTGATGCAACAATACCGGTTTGAGGTAAGCTCCGGGTGAATCGTAAAACGAGCTGGTAGCAGCAAAAATGGGTCCGCACATGCCCAGACAATGTAAACTGCCGGCAAGGCCCATTAGAAATGCGGTAATGTACCAGCTTATTCCACCCATACTTTCTGCTTGTAGATATACTTTTTGCCGGCTTGCCAAAATTCAATCCGTGCATTCCAGCCTCCCTTTGGATTGTTGCATTCAAACAGCTTTTCCGATCCGCTTTGGGGTACTACAAATTTTTTAGAAAAATTGTATTTTTCATCGGCTGGCCACTGAAAAAAAGCAATCCCACTATCGGGTAGGCTGCCTTTGAATGTAAGCGCAAAGCAGCCTTTGGGGTTGTAATATTCCAAATGCGGTTTAAACAATTCAGCGCCTTTTTCCTCGTCAATTTCGTTCTGAAATGCATTGCCCTTTTCGTAGTATTTATCTGGCACGGCTTCGCTTTTAGAAAAAACTGCACTCAATAAAAAATACATCATAATAGCGGCAAACAAAACGAATGCGCCAATAATAGCCTTACCCCAATTCATATCTATGCTTTTACTTATCGAATACCGGAGCCAAAAATTGGTCCTTCACAATATTAAGCCTTTTTCCGTTTTCTTTTACTTCAAGCGAAAATGGGATGGTATTGGCATGGATATCTTTTTGCTGCATTTTTACAATTACAGGCACACTTAAATGTACACCCGGCTCTACCCAAATCTCCTTCGCACCAACCGCAACCTGCATCTTAGGGTCCATGCTGCTTATTTCAATTTTCATGCGGTTAAAGGTTTTATTCACCATTTTCATATCATAAATATTGGTTACTTCGCCACTATCTGAACGTGAATAAGTTGAACCCGCTGCCCTGAAAAGTGATGCCTGCACATCCTTGCGCATGGCTACCGTTGTTACAAATACAGAGAATAGTATCAGCCACAAGGCAGCATAGGCCATTACGCGGGTGGTAAGTTTAAATTTCTTGCCCTCTTTCAGATTGGTTTCGCTAGAGTAGCGAATCAATCCCAAAGGTTTGTGAATTTTTTCCATTACGCTGTCGCAGGCATCTATGCAGGCTGTGCAATGTATGCACTCCAATTGGGTGCCGTTGCGAATATCAATACCTGTCGGGCACACATCAATACACAATCCGCAGTCCACACAATCACCCTGTTTCTTTTGTTCTTCGGGGTCTTTGTGCATTTTACCGCGGGGCTCACCCCGGTTAAAATCATACGCCACCACAATAGATTGTGGATCCATCAATACCCCTTGCAAGCGGCCATAGGGGCAAATCATTACACAAACCAACTCGCGGACCCGGGCAAAAACCAGGTAAAAAACGGTAGTAAAAATAATAATAGAAATTAAACCACCAATATGCGTGCCTATTGGGTCGGTAACAATTTTCAGCAATTCATCAGCACCAATTAAATAGGCCAAAAATGTATTGGAAATAATAAATGAAATAACCCAAAAAATGGCATTTTTTGCTCCCTTTTTCAGTATTTTTTCCTGGTTCCAAGGTTGTTCTTTCAGTTTCTTTTGCTGGGCTGGTGAGCCTTCAATCCAGGTTTCGATGCGACGAAAAACCATTTCCATAAAAATAGTTTGCGGGCATGCCCAGCCACAAAAAACCCGGCCAAAAACCGCCGTAAAAGCAATAATAAATACAATAAATGTAATAAGGCCAATTGCAACCAGGTAAAGGTCTTGCGGCCAAAATGGAATGCCAAAAAGTATAAATTTCCGTTCAAGAACATTGAATAAAAACAATGGATGTCCATTGAATTTATACCAGGGGCCGGTAATCAGAAAAAAAAGGAGCACCCAGCTAAACCAGGTGCGCCATTTATAAAATTTGCCTGCAATTATTTTTGGAAATAACCACAGTCTTTTGCCTTTTCTGTCTACGTTTACAAGGTGTTCACGGAAGTCTGAGGTGTCTTTTTTTGCCATGAGGTAAAATAAGTTAGATAAAGATTGGAAGCGGGTGACAAATGTCTCAGAATTTTTCTTTTGGTTCCATTTTTTCGCCTTGCGGTTCTTTTGCTCCTGCAGGGTTGCTGCCACGTAAACTTAATACATAGCTGGCAACTGCGCGAATATTGGGTGGAGATATCTGGTCTTTCCAGGCTATCATACCTTTTTCTAAAACACCATTTTTAACTGTGGCAAATACTTCTTTAATAGAATTGCCATGTATCCAATAATCGTCGGTAAGGTTTGGTCCGTTTTTACCTTCACCGTTTTCACCGTGGCACATGGCGCATTTTTCTTTAAATAATTTGCCCGCATCGGCCAGTTTGGTTTTATCGGTAAGCAGGGTTACGTTCGATTCGTCTACATTTCCCTCGTGCTTGGCCATATAAATTTTCGCATTGGCCTTGCGCACAGCATCATCCTGGGCATACTCCTGATCGGGGTTTGGGCCTTTTTTGGTCCAGCCATAATGCACCAGATACACACCGGCAAATACAATGGTTCCGTAGAACAAAAACATAAACCATGGTGGAGGTGGGTTATCCAACTCACTGATGCCATCGAAGTCTTCTTTCAAATCTACCTCTGCATCCAGGAAAGATGGGCGCAATTGAAACAGACGATCCTGCCAGGTAGCCTCGCGGGGAGCACCTGCAGCTGGTTTTTCGTCGATACCCAGTATTACTTTTTTGCCGCTGGTTAAAAACAACACGGCATTCATCAGCATTAAAACACCTACCGAAATACCTACACCCAGGGCCTTAATGGTCCACAGGTACCAGTCGCCTTCGGGGGCTTTGGGCAATACCATAAGGTTAAATACCAGTATCACCATTACAATGGCCATGAGTAACAATGCACCAATGGCACTGCGCAAAAAGGCCAGCCTCTCGGTAGAAAAACGGTTTTTCCAAAACCCTTCTTTCTCAGCATCAGGCAGCGATAAATAAGATTTGTAAACGTTTACACGGTTTAGCAAATCCAGTCCGATAAACAGTGCAAATGCTGCCACTGCTATCAGAAACATATACAGCGTTTGGATCCATGGCTGTTGGTTGGCCCAGTCGGCCAGCTTCGGGAAGAAGGCAAATATGGCAATCGGAATTACTACCAATAGCATCAACCCGGTTAATATTCTTAACAGACTTTTCATATTTCTACGTTGTTTTTTATTTCGTTTTCAGTAAATGGAATGTTGCTTAAGTAAGCGCTGTGGCTCTTTTTCAGCAGAAATAACCGTACAATTACTCCCACAAAAAATACCCCAAACATGATGAGTGAAACAATCATCCAAAAGTCCACACCATCAATTTTTCCAAGCATACTATTCATGTGTCTTTCTTATTTTACAGATACAGTTTTAGTTTCCAAATAGCTACCCATTTTGTGCAGGTAGGCAATCAGTGCCACAATTTCGGTGCGGTTTGTAGCTACAATGCCGCGTTCTTTCAGCTTGGCAACAATACCCTGGGCTTGTTTGTCCAAATCGGCAAGGGCTTGTTTTTCGTAGCCTTTTTCATAAGGAACACCCACAGTGCGCAGCGCGTTTATTTTTTGTTCCAATGTGCTCACATCCATTTGGTTGTTTACATCGCAAAGCCAGCTGTACTGAGGCATAATAGACGCTTTGTTTACATTGCGCGGATTATTCATGTGGCGCCAGTGCCATTCCTCGTCTTTATACATTTTACCAGATTTTAAACCTCCACGGCTAAGGTCTGGTCCGGTGCGTTTAGATCCCCACAGGAATGGGTGATCATACACGCCTTCACCGGCTTTGGTATAGTCGCCATAGCGTTCTACCTCGCTGGGGAATGGGCGCACCAATTGGCTATGACAGGCATTACAACCCTCGCGGATATAAATATCGCGGCCTACAACCTCCAGTGGTGTATAGGGTTTTACTGCAGATATGGTGGGTATATTAGATTTTACAATAAATGTGGGAATGAGTTGCACCAACCCTCCGATTGATACAAATACCAGAGACAATACCAACATGGTAATAGGGCGAACCTCAATCCATTTGTGCCAATATTTGGTACCTTCTTCTGCATGCTCTTTGCCATAGGCTTCGGCTTGCTCGTTTGGCACCAGTTTACCACTGCGCATGGTTGCAATCAGGTTCCAGGCCATTATGATAGCACCAGAGAGGTACAACAGACCACCTACGCCGCGTATTACATGCAAGAACAGAATACGTTCGGTAGTTTGCAAAAAGCCATAGGTAAGGGTACCATCGCCGCTAAACTCTTTCCACATCATACCTTGGGTCCAGCCGCTGAAGTACATAGGTACTGCGTAGAAAATGATACCCAATGTACCAATCCAGAAGTGGGTATTGGCTGCTTTTTTAGAATATAGTTTGGTATTAAAAATACGCGGAATAATGTAATACAGCATGGCAAAGGTTAGGAAACCGTTCCAGCCCAGTGCTCCTACGTGTACGTGTGCTACTACCCAGTCGGTAAAGTGGGCAATGGCATTTACAGATTTTAAAGAAAGCATGGGGCCTTCAAAAGTAGCCATACCATAGGCAGTAACACCTACCACCATGAATTTCAACATCACATCGTCGCGTACCTTATCCCAGGCACCACGCAGGGTAAGCAAACCATTGAGCATACCACCCCAGCTTGGAGCAATCAACATTACGCTAAATGCCACACCCAGTTGTTGGGCCCAGTCGGGCAATGAGCTGTACAGCAAGTGGTGAGGACCTGCCCAGATATAGATAAATATCAGCGACCAGAAGTGCAGAATAGATAGTTTGTATGAATAAATGGGGCGTTGCGCCATTTTAGGCATGTAGTAGTACATCAAACCCAAGAAAGGCGTAGTTAAGAAAAACGCCACCGCATTGTGTCCATACCACCATTGTACCAAGGCATCTTGTACACCTGCATACCAGCTGTATGATTTAAGGAAACTAACTGGCATTTCAAAGCTGTTTACAATGTGCAGCATGGCCACTGTAACCCAGGTAGCAATGTAGAACCAGATACCCACGTAGATGTGTTTTTCGCGCCTTTTGATAATGGTACCAAACATATTGATACCAAATACTACCCAGGTTAGGGTAATGGCAATATCAATGGGCCATTCCAGCTCGGCGTACTCTTTACTGGTGGTAATACCCAATGGCAGTGTAAGTGCCGCACTCACAATAATGAGCTGCCACATCCAGAAATGGAGTTTCGACAATCCATCGCTGAAAATGCGGGTTTTAAGCAATCGCTGCAAACTGTGGTAAACCCCCATAAAAATGGCGTTCCCCACAAATGCAAAAATTACCGCATTGGTGTGCAATGGACGTATTCTTCCGAATGTGGTCCAGGGAGTTAGATTCAATCCGGGTTCAACCAGCTGAAAAGCAATGATGACCCCAACCAGCATGCCTACAATGCCCCACAGAATTGTGGCAATGGCAAAGCTTCTGACGATGCTGTTGTTGTAATAGAATGTTTCTTTATTCATAGAGAAATATTTATTTGTTATCGGTTTTTGTCAATGTGTCTTCAAACAACATGCGGTGTGCAGGTGTTTCTAAATCATCGGCCTGCCCGCTTTTTACCCACCAGATAAAAGCAGATAGAAATACGGCAGCCAGGGAAACGGAGCAAATGATGAGCAATACAACTATTTTCATGCTTGGTCCTTTCTGTTTACGATTAATTTGGTGCGGCCCCAGGCATACAGCATCAAGGCTATAGAGCTGGCCGGCATTAAAATGGCTGCCAGCAAGGGCGACATGTTGCCGGTAAAGGCAAAACCCAAGGCAATGGCATTGTAGGTAAGGCTTACCACAAAGGTTTCTTTCACCACACGGTTGGCCTTTTTAGCCAATGCAAAATGGCTGGGCAAATGCATAAAATCTTTGCGCAGCAATATGGCATCGGCCTCGGGTGTAAAATTGTTGGTGCCCGCTGCAATTACTACCCCTACATCTCCGCTTTTCAATGCACCGGCATCGTTCAGCCCGTCGCCAACCATCATTACAGTATGGTTTTTTTGCAGCTGTTTTACGGTTACCACTTTCTGGGCCGGACTTTGATTAAAATGCAGGGCACTAAATGCACCGCCTGCCATGGCTTTCAAAGTAGCTTCTTCAGCTTGGGTATCGCCGCTTGAAACTACCATTTGCAAGCCTGCCTGGTGCAAATCCTGAAGGGTATTTCCCAGCTCTTTTTTATACTGATTACGGATAAAAATGGGCTCCAGTACTTTGTTGTTTACCGAAAACCAAACCTGCTTGCCCTCTGCATTGTCCTCATTATCAGTTTGCAATACCCATTGGCTGCTTCCGAGTTTTAGTATGGAGTTTCCGCATTCGGCCAGGGTGCCTTTGCCCGCATACTCGCTAAAATTGTCAATTCTGCGCACAGGTACATCCATTAATGCGGCCTGTATGGCTTCACTGTATGGATGATTGCTTTGGGCTGCCAGGCTGTGTAAGGCAATTTTTTCTTCCTCTTTATAACTATCCGGAATAATCGCTGTAAGGCTGTTTTCCTCTGTAAGGGTTCCGGTTTTGTCAAACACTATGGCATCGGTTTCGCCAATCACTCCCACCACCTCAGGCTTGCGCAGGTAAAATCCTTTAGAAGCCATAAAGTTTGCAACAATATTATAGGCAAACGGCGGTGCCAAAGCCAGTGCACAGGGGCAGGCTACCATTAGCACGGCGGTAAGGGCAAACCAGGCTTTGTGGCTGTTTTGGGGCAACCAAAACATAAGCGCTGCTGCAGCAATGCTCAATGTGCCAATAATAAAATACTTACTTATACGGGCTTCAAAAGATAAAACTCTGGCCCCCTTAATTTCATTTTCTTCGGTGCTTTTCCATATTTCGGTGAGCCTTCCGTTGTCGAATGCCCTTATCACCTCCATTTCAAAACGTCCGCCACAGTTTTTACCTCCACCCAGCAGCACCTCGCCGGCAACTTTATGCAAGGGGGTGCTTTCGCCGGTAGCAAAAGCATAGCTTACATGGGCATCGCTTCCCATTAGTATTCCATCGGCGGGTATAATTTCACCATGGCCCAACACTACACGGTCGCCAGGTACTAAATCGGTAACTTTTTTAGGTACTTGTTTGCCTTTTTGCAGGGTGCGGGCTACCAGCGGAAAAAATTTGCGGGCTTTTTCACCAAAACGCAAGGCATCAAAAGTGCGGTTTTGCAACCAGGTACCAATCAACAGAAAGAAAATCAACCCTGCCAAACTGTCGAAATAACCGGGCCCGGTAGCGCTTGCAACCTCATATATACTGCGCAACCACAAGGCGCCTATGCCAATGGCCAGAGGCACTTTTACACTCAATGTTTTATAGCGCAGCCATTGGGCAAATGCTTTAAAATAATCGGCTGCACAATAAAAAATCATGGGCAGGCTGAGGCTTGCATTTATAGCATCGAACATGCGGCCAAACTGGCTTTCCTGCATGGGATCAAGGCCCAGGTATTGCGGAAAGCTAAACATCATAATATTGCCTGCACAAAAACCGGCAACACCCAGCTTAATCAGCACTTTGCGATCGTATTTTTTATTGCGGGTATTGTCCTCTTCAGGCATTAAAGAAGGCTCATAACCCAGGCTGCGCAGCAGAATTACAATGCTGCCAAAGTCGGTTTTTGCCGGGTCGTAGGCTATTTTTAATTGTTTTTTTACAAAATCGGTACGGCTATCCAGTATGCCTTTATCCAACTCGCCCAGCCTTTCAAGCAACCAAATGCAGGATGAACAGTGCATAGTAGGAATATGGAATAATAAAATACGGCGATCGGCACTGTCGAATAATAGAAATGCCTGCACCATCAGGTTCAGCTCTTCAAGGTTCCAAACGGTATCACTCGCATTATTACGACTTACACCGGCATGGGGATTAAGTTGGTAATAATCGCACAATCCGTTGGCATTCAATATATTATACACAGTTTTGCAGCCTTCGCAACAAAATGCGTTTCCACCCATTACAATGGGTTCGTTGCCAGCAGAAGCACCACAATGTGTGCAAAGCAAGGCAGCCGGGTTAGCCGTTTCTGCCATAAGATTCAAGAGAGTAAATTTCCGTCCGCTAAGGTAAAATGAATAACTTTAACTAACGTTAGTTAGCGGAACGCCGCCTACATGACAATCCTATGACAAGACCAAAAGCAATAAACGTAACAGTTTGATATTCTTATTTATACAATCCTTCTTTAAACAGGCTCCAAATTGTAGTTAGAGGCTTATTTAGAAAGAGTCAACGGAATTTAGAATGCTTTCAATGGCCAATTTGTACCCGTTTAAACCCAATCCGCAGATCATTCCGCGGCATTTGGCCACCAATAAGTCGGTTTTGCGTTCGGGTTCGCGTGCAAAAATGTTGCTGATATGCACGGCAATCACCCCACATGGAACAGCGGCTATGGCATCGGCTATGGCTATGCTGGTATGGGTATATGCACCTGCATTTAAAACTATGCCCGCACATTGCCCATCCATTCCCCGGCGCTGTATCTCATCTATAATCTCCCCTTCTATATTGCTTTGAAATTGGGTAAGCGTTATCTGGGTAAATTGCAATTGTAGATTTTGGAAATAAGCATCAAAACTTTCCTTGCCGTAAATCTCAGGCTCGCGCTGGCCCAGCAGGTTTAAATTTGGCCCATTAATAATTGCAATTTGTTTCATATTTCAGGCAAACTTAATCAATTATTCAAACAGCAATTCAACCCATTTATCAAATAATTATCTGGGGTTCTTGTGTATACCTGCTATTATCATTAGGTTTGCATTACTACAATAAAACTGTAAAAGCGACATTATGAATCTCAAACCCAAAATCTATCCCTACCTGTTCGCATTTGCTGCATTGGCCTACTCTCCTGTGCTGCGCGCACAAAGCGGGGGTGCATTTTTTGCCGACTTCCAACTTTCCGGACGTGCCAGCCAGGGCGAAATTTATTCCATGGCACAGGATGCCGAAGGGAATATGCAGATTGCTACTTCAAATGGTGTGGTTATTTACGACGGTTCTAACACCTCTCTGGTAGGTACTGGTGCCGATGTAAGCAAGCTGGATTATGTGCCCGAACTGGGCAAAACATTCGTAGGCTGCGAAGGCCGCATCGGTTTTATTACCCACGACAATTTTGGTAAATACAAATTTACCCAGATTCCCTTGCCCAATATGGAATACCAGTCGTTTTCAGCCGTTACACATTTGGGTACTGATGTGTATTTCCAAAGCGATGACTGGGTAGTAAAAGTAAATAACGACAAAGTGGTGCAAAAATGGCACCGCGCCAGTGAAGGTAATTTCAGCGGTATTTTTATACTTTCAAATACAGTGTTTGTAAATGTAAGTACCGCCGGATTGTATACCCTTAACAACAACGGAAGCCTTAAAAAACACAGCGTAAACGATTCGCGTATTGCCGAAGCCTATATTTGGTTTAGTATTCCCCGCGGCGCAGGCGAAGTAGTGCTGGGTACCGATGAAAGCGACCTGTTTTTGTTTACCGGTGCCGAGTTGAAAGAGCTTACCCTGGATAAAAACAATTACCTCAAAGACAATTTTCTAACCGACGGAAAACGTCTGGACAACAACTCTATGGCGCTTACCACCTACAGCGGCGGACTTATGGTAGCCAATATGTACAATGGCATTGTGTCTGAATTGTACAATACCAGCACCGGTTTTGCCGATAACCAGATTTCATGCATGGCGGTAGATAACAGCCAGGGTATCTGGACCAGCCACGAGTATGGCCTTACCCGCATTGACCGCAACATTCCGGTAAAATATTACAGCGCTTATCCGGGTCTTACCGGCCACGTTACATCTTTGGCCGAAGTAAATAATGTGCTATATGTAGGTTGTAACGATGGTTTGTATTGGCTCAAATCTGCCGAAAACGCCGAAGAGTGGGAAAAAGCAGTAAAAACAGCCGAGCAAATAAACCGCAACAACCAGGAAGCGCGCAAGCAAAGTGGCAAGTCTGAAACCCGCAGCGGCGGCAACGATGTAGAACCCACAAACCCTGCAAATAACCCTACTGAACCTACCATAGACCCGGTAAATCCAAACCCGGGAACGTCTACCGATCCGGGTACCAGCGGTAGTACAAATGATAACGACATTAATAACGCTGGTAATAAAATTAAAAAACTACTGCGCCGCGCAAAAGATAAGGTGAAGGGCAGCGGTACCGGAAGTGGTGGTCAACAACCCGTAAAAGACGGCAACGGTGGTGGCGAAAAAGGATTGGGAATTTATCGCAAAAACAACCTGTTTAAATTTGCCTCTTTGGGCTCTGACAAAGGTTTCCAATACGTGTATTCCAAAATTTCGGGCATTGAAGGCCGGGTTAAAAAACTCATTTCTTCTCCCAAAGGTTTGTTCTGTGCCACCTCTATCGGGCTTTATCTGTATGGTGGAGAAGGTGCAGTAAAAATATTCGATGGTGAAATCAAAGATATGTCGTTCAATTTTGGCCGACTGGTTTTTGTATCCTCGTCAGGTGCAAATTTGTATACCGCCGAAGGCACCGTATATCCTATTCAACTCAAACAAACCCACCGCAATCTGGGCTCGGCTTTTATCGAAAGTGCCAATGTGATCTGGCTGGGCGAAACCAATAAAGCTATTCAGGTAACCATTACCGCAACCGGCGCTGTTACCAAAGAGCTGGCGGTAGATGTACCTGCCATGTTCCGCGATGTAATCAGTGTTTGCAAAGCCGGCGATGTAACTTATATGGTATCTTCAAGTGGCCTGTTTGAATGGCAGCCCGGCACCACTACTGCAGTGGCCAGCGACAAAGTGCACTCCGATGAAAATGAAGTATTCCACTATGCCATAAACAACGCATCTAATACCCTGTTTGTGCGCACTTCCGAAGGCTGGAAAGAACTCAAAGGCGGCGGTGAAGTTGGCAAAAACATGGGCCTGATGGATGTAATTAACAATGTACGCTACGTATACAAAGCCTCAAATGGCTCACTTTGGGTAGTAAGCGGAAGCGAAAAAATTTATTACCTCGATAACAGCACCCCCAGCAGCAAAGCCTTTGCCGGCTTCAATGTATTCATACGCGGTGTAAATGGCTTTAACGGCACAGCTTTCAACCTGTCTGATTTATCCATTTCACATAAAGAAACCCGGGTATATTTTAAATGGGGAAGCAATGTATTCATACAATCTTCCGGTACCTGGTATTCCTATAAAATTGATGGTTGGAGAGGCAGCGAATGGTCGCCATGGACCCGCCAAACTTCTACTGATTTTCAATTGCCCCCTGGCAGTTATAAATTCATGATCAAGGCCAAAGATGTATACGGAAACGAAAGCCCTGTAAAATCTATTCCCTTCCGCATAGAGCCTCCTTTCTGGGCTACCTGGTGGTTCTATACCCTGGTAGGCTTGGCATTGGCATTGATTATATGGTTTGTTTTCAGATGGCGCAACAGAGCCCTGATTGAAAAACAAAAACTGCTGGAACACATGGTAAAAGAACGTACCAAAGAGCTGGCAGAAGAGAAAGAAAAAACCGAAGAATTGCTGCTGAATATTTTGCCACGTGCCATTGCACAAGAGTTGAAAGAAGTAGGCCACAGCAGTGTGCGCAAACATTCCGACTCTGCCGTAATGTTTACAGATTTCTGCGACTTTACCAAATTGTCTAAAAATATGACGGCTGAAGAGTTGGTATTAAAACTCGACAGTTATTTCAGAAAGTTTGATGAAATTGTAGAAAAATATGGCTTGGAAAAAATTAAAACCATTGGCGATAGTTACATGTGCGCGGCCGGTGTTCCACAGCCCAAAAGCCATAGTAGCCTTAGCATTGTAATGGCCGCTTTGGAAATTATTGATGTGGTAGAAAAAGCCGATACTCATTGGAAAATCCGCGTTGGTATTCACCAGGGCGGATTGGTAAGTGGTGTGGTAGGTAAGAAAAAGTTTGCCTACGATATTTGGGGCGATACCGTAAACGTAGCATCAAGGATGGAAAGTAGTTCCGAGCCCATGAATATTAACATTACCGCTGAGGTTTACGAAAAAATTAAAGATTATTTCGACTGTGAAAAACGCGGGGAGGTAGAAGCGAAAAGCCTTGGTAAAACTACCATGTATTTCGTTCGCGGATTAAAAACACAGTACCGCGCAAATGGCAGTCCGTTGGTTCCAAACAAGGATTTTTTGGCAATTCTAAACTGATTTAATAAATTGCCCACAAAATGGTAGACTTAAACGGTGCCAAAAAACACATACTGGAAGAGCTGGAAAACCGCTTACCTGCTAACCTGACCTATCATGGTCTTTGGCACACCAATAGTGTTTACGAAGCTGCTCAAGCTTTCTCCCGCCATTATAAGCTGGAAGGAGAAGATTTAATAATTCTTGAAACAGCTGCGCTTTATCACGACAGTGGTTTTTTGCGGGTATACCGCAACCACGAGGAAGCCGGTTGCGAAATTGCCCTGGATGTACTTCCAAAATATGGATACTCGCCCGAGCTGATTGAGCAGATTAATGAATTGATTATGGCAACCAAGTTGCCCCAAAGCCCCAAGCGTTTCCTTGCCGAACTCATCTGCGATGCCGATCTGGATTATATTGGCGGTGAAGACTATGAAAGAATAGCCCATTTGCTGTTTGAAGAATTCAGCGAATACCACATCGTTTCTACCGAACTACAATGGTTTGAAATGCAGGCTGGTTTTCTTGAAAATCATACCTTCTTCAGCGACTATTCCCGCACCCACCGAAACCCCGGTAAACTCAAAAATTTAGAAATTGTAAAGAAAAAACTGGAGATCTTAAGAAAAAATGACCAATAGTACCATACTTGTGCCCTTCGATTTTACCGAAGAGGCGGAATGCGCCCTGAACCACGCCATAGGCCTGGCCAAGATTCACAAATCTAGGGTTGTATTAAACCATGTTGTCGACAAAAAATCACTCTCTAACCTAAAACACGATCGCAAATCCATTCTGGATTTAGACAAAGAATTTTCTGAATATGCCCGCAAAATTTCCGAAGAACAGGGTGTAGTAATCGAAGCCCTGCTTAAAGAAGGCGATATTTTCCATGCCATCCCCGAAGCTGCCGAAGCAACAGGGGCCAATCTTATTGTATTTGGTACCCACGGTGTTCGCGGTATGCAACACATCATTGGGGCCTTTGCCCTGCGCCTGGTAACATCAGCACAGGTGCCCGTTATTATTGTTCAGCGCCGCCCCATTCGCGCTACCGGCTACCTTAAGGTTATTTATCCGGTTGACGAAAACCCATACTCTAAGCAAAAAGCATATGCCGTTGCCGCTTTTGCCAAAGAAAACAATGCCGAAGTGCTCATTTTCCCCAAAAACAATTCCGATGATCACTTCCAAAAATATACCGATGGCAACCTTCGCTATTCCGAAAAGGTTTTTGAAGAAGAAGGAGTGAAATTTACCAGTGCTACCAACGAAAAACATGGAAGTTTTTCAAAACAGGTAATTGATTTTGCAGCCAAAAATGATGCTGATATCATTGCCATTACCACCCAGGATAGCGATGACCGCGATGTAGGAGAAATATTTGTAGGCAGCGAAGATGTGCGCATCATTAACAACGAAGCCGAAATACCTACCCTTTGCATTAATGCAGTTGTGTCGTTGAAAGTGGGCGGACTGGCCGGTGTAACCAGCACCTGAGTTTTGAAAACCGCCGTTGTAACCGGAGCTTCCGGGTTTTTAGGTTCATACCTATGTGCCAATCTCCTTTCAAAAGGCTACAAAGTAATTGCCTGTAAACACCTTTCCACCGATTGGTTGATTCAAAAAATTGCCCAGCGGCAATCACTCACTTTAGAAAATCTTAGCTGGGTGCAGGCCGATATGGAAGACCCCGATTCGCTAAGCAATGCTTTTGGCAATGCCGATGTGGTTTTTCATTGTGCTGCCAAGGTTAGTTTCGAGCATGGCGATGCAAACAGCCTGTTGCAAACCAATATTAACGGTACCAAAAACGTTGTGAATGCCTGTTTGGCAAACGGTATAAAAACCTTAGTTTTTGCCAGTTCAGTAGCCTCACTCGGCCGCAAAAGCCGCAATAATGAGATTAACGAAAACAGCGAGTGGGTAGAGGGCAAGTTCAATACCCCCTATGCTGTAAGTAAATACCAAAGTGAGCTGGAGGTGTGGCGGGGAATGGAAGAAGGCCTCAATGTGGCCGTTATTAATCCGGGCATAATCCTGGGAGCCGGTGATGGTATAAGTGGCTCAAATATGATTTTTAACCATGTAAAAAACGGCAAAAAATACTATCCCGCCGGGGTAAATGGCTTTGTGGGGGTAGAGGATGTGGCCCAGCTGATGGTGCTTATGTTCGAACACCAGGTGTTTGGCAAACGAATCTTGGCGGTTTCAGAAAATTTGCCCTACAAAACCATCTTGGATACCACAGCTCAGCTTCTGCAGGTAAAAGCACCCACCACTCCATTTTCGGGTTTTGTATATAGCTGCGCATACGGATTGGCAAGGTTTTGCGAATTTTTTCACCTCCCATTTCCCTACCCCTCGGTGGGTTTAAAAAACACTTCTTCTATCAACCACTACATTTCGGTAAATCACGACCTTCAGCCCTGGTTTAAATTTACCCCAATCGAACAGGTATTAAAAAAGGCCGTTGCCGAGCTCTGAGTTGCTTTGTTGATATCAATGGCACTGGCTTTTTTGCCAGCCCAAAGAATTGACCTAATTTTGCGCCATGAAATTTGGGGTAGTTATTTTTCCCGGATCCAATTGCGATCACGATTTGATTGATGTATTGGAAACCCTTAGCCAAACTAAGGTTGAAACACTGTGGCACCGCGATACAGACCTTAAAAACTGCACCCATATTTTTATACCTGGTGGTTTTTCGTACGGCGATTATTTGCGCAGTGGCGCCATTGCACACCTGGCCCCTATCATGAAATCAGTAGCCAACCATGCTGCCCAGGGTGGCTTTGTAATGGGTATTTGCAATGGTTTTCAAATTTTATGCGAAAGTGGCTTGCTACCCGGCGCATTGGCCCGCAACACCAATATTAAATTTAATTGCAAAAACGTATACCTCAAACCCGGTAATACCAATACCACAGTTACCAATTTGCTTCAAGAAAACAGCGTTATTACAGTACCCATTGCCCATGGTGAAGGTCGCTTTATCTGCGACGAAGAAACCCTCAATTCTATCGAAAGCAACGGGCAGGTAATTTTCCGCTACTGCGATGAAAATGGCAACACAACGGATTCATCAAACCCCAATGGGTCGTTAAATAATATTGCTGGTATTTGCAATGCCGGTAAAAATGTTTTTGGCATGATGCCACACCCTGAAAGATGCGCGCTGCCTCATTTATTTAATACCGATGGAAAACTCATTTTCGATTCCATTTTTGCGGCTGCAGGGGCTGTCGTTTCTGCATAATTGTATCCTCCGTCACCTTTCTGTCATACTGTATACATTTGTTGCAACGCTTTGGGGGATAGTGCCGTCTAATGGGTAAACAATAATTGGAACACAATTTGAGTTTACAATAATGGAGGTCTAAATGAAAACCCAGGTTAGCAAACCGGTAAAAGGCAAAACCACCACAGCTTTGCCAAAACATCGCCAGGACAATGGTGCCCCTCAAAGGGCCGCGGGTGTTTAATTTTTGTGGGCTTAAGTCGCTTCGCCCGATTTAAGACGTTCGGCATTTTCTGCCACCTGTAGCGCGTTTAACAATGGCTCCAGATCTCCATTGATTACCTCAGGCAGATTGTACAGCGTTAATCCTATGCGGTGGTCGGTAACCCGGCTTTGCGGAAAATTATAGGTGCGTATTTTGGCGCTGCGATCGCCAGTACTTACCAGGGTTTTTCGCTTGGCCGAAATGGCCGCCATATGTTTGTTATACTCCAATTCGTATAAACGGGTACGCAGCATTTTCATGGCTTTTTCGCGGTTGCCAAGCTGGTTTCTCTCGGTTTGGCAAACCACCACCATTCCGCTGGGAATATGGGTAAGCATTACCTTGGTTTCTACTTTGTTTACATTCTGCCCACCGGCACCGCCACTTCGGCTGGTTTCCATTTTCACATCCGCTTCGCGCACTTCCACATCCACCTCTTCGGCTTCGGGCATTACTACTACACTGGCTGCCGATGTATGTACCCTTCCCTGGCTTTCAGTGGCCGGTACCCGCTGCACCCTGTGTACCCCGCTTTCGTATTTAAGTATGCCGTATGAACCCGGGTTCTCTATCTCCATCACCACTTTAGAATAACCGCCTTTGCTACCCTCTACCTCGTCCACAGTATTTACTTTCCAGCCCCGCGAATCGCAGTAACGCTGATACATTCGGTATAAATCACCCGCAAAAATAGCCGCCTCATCACCCCCGGTTCCCGACCGTATTTCTACCACTGCCGGTTTTTCATCCTCAGGGTCTTTCGGCAATAATTGTATGCGTATGGTTTCTTCCAGCTCGGGCAATTGACTTTCGAGGTTATCCAGCTCTTCTTTTACAAAATCGCGGGTTTCTTTATCCTTTTCAGTCTTCAGCATTTCGCGTGCTTCTTTTATGCCGTTGCTTATGTTTTTGTATTTTAAATAGCTGGCATCAATATCCTGTAAATCGCGGTATTCTTTGTTCAGTTTGGCAAAACGCTGCCGGTCCGAGTGAACTTCAGGGCTACTCAGCAATAATTCCAATTCTTTAAACCTGGCATGTATGGCCTCAAGTTTTTCAAGCATAAAACAGTAATTCTCTTATTTTCGGGATTGCAAAATTAACGTACTGTCGGTGCTTTCCAGCAACCAGCCTGCATTCATTCTACGGGTATTGCGTCCTTTAAACGCCAGCCCTGCAGAATCCTGCTGCAATAAAGGGGTTAAAGGCTCTTTCAACATCCAACGTATACCCTCTTTTTCGCCATAAATTCCCTCGTCGGCCAAGCCAAGCAGGTTATAGTGGCCATCCAATATGGTTTCTAAAAACAAATTTTGGTTAAAGGCGTAAATCTTTCCGTCTGCATCGGCCAGTGCTATGCGGCTTCCGTTATCATAAATCCGGGTGGTTTGGCTTTCATCTGCCGTCCAGTTTTTTAATATTACACTCTCCGTTAACAGCTCGCCCTGCCGCGAAAATTTTTTCAGGGTTCGGGTATTATTGTCCAGCAGCCAGGCATTGCCATCATTGGCCCGTCCAAAAGCCAGGGGCTGCATATAACCATTTGCATACATGTTCAACTCTTGCTGTACATTCAACTGGTTATCGAAAACTACAATTTTGCCCGTGGTAGCAAAAAAAACAAATATTTCCAAGGGGTTCCCGGCGTCTATTACCGGATTTGAGCCATAATTGGCAACACTGAATTTTTTTACAGAATCCGTTCCTCGCCGGCTGAGGCACAAATTCAGCTTATCGTCTACAAAATACACATTGCCATTGCCACCCAGCTCTGCGCATACTATATGTGTTTTTATGGTTTTCACCTCCGCCGGATCGGTGGGGGTACACAAAAATACTAAGCTGCCGAATATGGAATATGCAGGTTTCAATGCTGTATTATTATTTCAAAAATAGGGCCACTCATAGCCCGGTGCTGCTATTGCCAGGTTTTTATTTCCAGATTCTGGCCATCAAATACGGCATAGTGGCGGCCGTTTACCCATTCACCGGTATTGATATAGCGGCAATTTTCGCCAATTTTTATATCCAAAACCAGGTGCCTGTGGCCAAAAATCATGTAGTTATATTGCCCTTGGTGCTGCTTGCAAAACTGGGTAATAAATTCTTTATCATCACCGGCATAGGCATCGTAGCGGTCTTTTTGCGAAATCCGGCTGCGGCGGCTCAGGTATTTGCCCAGTGCAATTCCCAGGTTTGGATGCAGGCGGGCAAACATCCATTGGGCCCAGGCACTGCGAAAAACAGAACGGATAAATTTGTACATACCGTCTCCGGGTCCGAGTCCGTCGCCGTGATGCAGGAAAAATTTTTTTCCATTGCGTTCAAACACCAGCTCGTCGCTTACAATTTTTACCCCACATTCCTTTTCCAGGTAATCAAACATCCACATATCGTGGTTGCCCTTAAAAAGGGTTACAGGTATGCCGCGGTCGGTAATACTGGCCAGGGTGCCAAACAGCCTTACAAAGCCTTTTGGAACCGCCTGCTTGTATTCAAACCAAAAATCGAGGGTATCGCCCAATAAATAAATTTCGTTGCCTTCTAAGGCGCAATATTCAAGCCAGCGGCATAAATCTGCCTCGCGCTGTTTGCTGCTTTCGGGTGTAGGAACCCCCAGGTGAAAATCGCCGGCGAAATAAAGCACTGTTAGTATCCGGTAAATTGAGACAGCATGCGCACGTCGTTATGAAAAAAGTCGCGTATATCCGATATGCCGTATTTGAGCATGGTAATGCGGTCTATACCCATACCAAATGCAAACCCGGTATATTTCTCAGGGTCAATATTGCAGTTCTTCAGCACATTTGGGTGCACCATGCCACAACCCAGTACTTCAAGCCAGCCGGTACCTTTTGTTAAGCGACGGTTTTCTTCTGTTTCAGTACCTGCCCAAATATCCATTTCTGCGCTGGGTTCGGTAAACGGAAAGTAGCTGGCCCGGAATCGTACCTTGGTATCGGCTCCAAAAAACTGCTGTACAAAATAGTAAAGTGTTTGTTTTAAATCGGCAAAGGTTACCCCTTCATCTACATACAATCCTTCTATCTGGTGAAAAAAACAGTTGCTGCGCGCACTCACGGCTTCATTGCGGTACACCCGGCCGGGCATAATCAACCGCAATGGCGGCGATTTTTTTTGCATTTCGCGTATTTGAACACTGCTGGTATGGGTGCGTAAAACGTGTTCACCAATAAAAAAGGTATCCTGCATATCACGGGCCGGATGGTCATCGGCAAAGTTCAGGGCACTAAAGTTGTGCCAATCGTCTTCTATTTCGGGCCCGGTTGCTACATCAAAACCCAGGCTGTGAAATATTTCGCAAAGGCGGTTCTCCACTATTTTCAGCGGATGCCCCGATCCGGGCTTAAAAGCCTGCACAGGCAAGGTTTCATCAAAATCAAAACCCTCGTTGGCAGTATTTTCAAAAGCTTCTTTTTTCTCGCGCCACAATCCCTCCGCATGGGCTTTAAGCGCATTTAAGGGTTTACCAACCGATTTTTTTTCTTCGCCACTCAGTTCCTTAAACTTATCCAACAGCAGCTGCAGAGAACCTTTTTTAGATAAAAACCGCAGCCTGAATGCTTCCAAAGCATTGGCATCCTGTATCTGGTAGTTTTCTATCTCGGCTTTTATCTGTTCTATTTCCTGCAGCATGGTTGCACAAAGTTATTTCTTCTTTTTCAATTTTCCCGTTTTGGGTTTTCCGCATCCCTAATAATAAAAATACATATATTAAATATTTATAATATTATAAGATATAGCTGTGTGGAAATGTGTATTAAAAAAGTGAAATTTATTTTTAATTTTGGTATTCATATTTTTGTACACATATTTTTTCAGTTAATCTCTTGTAATAGCGTGGTTTTAACAGGGTATTCACATTTTTATTGTGGCAGTTGATAATGTTTTTTGTGCCAATAAATAATAATTATTAACAGCATAAGTTTGGGTATAAAGGGGTGTTTTATAAACTGCAATTAACATCAATTTTTTGCTGAAGAGCTTGTACACATTGAGTTTGGAATTATACATGTGCTGTGCTTTTAATACACACATGTTTCACAATTTTATTTCATTAATAATACCGGGTTTGGATATTATTTGTTCTAAAATTATGTATTTCTCTCCTTCAAATTCCTTGCTCGGGTCGGGTTGGGTTAATTGATAATCCTGGTTGTAATCCTCAAAATACTGAAGGTTATAAGTTCCGCGTGGAACATAAATCGTTTGCATGCTGCGCGGTAATAAACTTAAATAATAGTTTTTGCCATTATTACTCAGTGTTGCCTGTTTTAGGGTGTCACTTGGATTATTTAAAGCAATGGCGCCTATGTTTGCTGTAGATTCTGATATAAATGTAACAATATTCTGTAACGGACCTGTATTAAACTCAATGGTTCCGGGTTCCATGTTGCAGTTAATCGTTTTGGCTGCGCTGTGAAACACTACTTTTAAATGGTTTGCATCAATTGTAACAATTTCGTATTTTACTATTTCGCTGCTATCTCTGGGGTTAAATACTTTGATTTTATTTTTATTAATGCCTTTTATTATGTTGTTAAATTCCAGCACTGTGTTTCGGTTTGAATCATTTATATCTGTGTAAGTTATAAGTTGCTCCGGACTTTTCTTCGGAAGATTTATTATATTGGGTTTAATGTAATATTCATCCGGAATTTTAGTTAACAATTCGGTAATAGTGTTTGTATTTGTGAAAACGGTGTCTTTAAAAAAGTACGCGTTTAAAACATTATGTTTTAAGGAATTTTTAAGGAATGGTCCAATACTGCCTATGTAAGTATTTCCGTTGTTTTCGTACACATCCAGCTGGTATTTTTGGGCTGGGTAAACAAACAGTTTTACAGAGTCTTTATTTGGCAGCTTATAATTTTTAAAGCCTATGTCTTCGCCTGCATCGGGTTTGTTATTATTGTTTAAATCGTTGTATACCCAAATGGATTTTGGTAATGAATCAAGTCCGGATATTGTAAAATTTTTATTTACTACTTTGTTTCTGAAAATGGCTTTATTTTCATCATTTGACGCTGTGTATGCCCATACTTTGTAGTTGGCTATTTTTGGATTGGTAATGGGGAAAATGCTTCCATTAATAATGCCGGTGTCTATTTGGCTACCGGTGCTGAATTTAATAGAGTTGTATACCCCTTTGTTGCCTTCGTTTAAGTCGGCCACGGTTTCGTTTAATTCTATGGCGTAAGTTGTGTTATCTTTAAGACTATCCGGATTTAAAAATATTTCTATGGATTTATTGGTATGTCCAATTTTTATTTTACCTGGATTGGGCGAAATAATAATGTTTTGATTGGGATTATTTAATTGTATGTTTTCATCAAAATTAATTACTATTTTTTTTGGTTTAGAATTTATTGAATTATTACCCAGGTTTGTGCTTATTAATTTGGGTGGATTTTTATCAGTGTCGCCTCCGGTGGGACTTACAGGCTGTGCACATCCAATAATTACAATTGGAAAAATAATTAAAAATGGTTTAAAAAATAATTTCATTTTATCTGCCAAAATAAACGAGTAATACAGAAATATCGGATGGGTTTACACCACTGATTCTGGATGCCTGACCAATGGTGGCTGGTTTTAATCGGCTTAATTTTTCGCGTGCTTCTTTGCTCAAGGATTGTAATTTTTGGTAATCAAAATCGGGTTTAAGGGTAATCTCTTCCAGGCGTTTTAGTTTGTTTGCGTTTTCTTTTTCCTTGTCAATATAGGTAGCATATTTTATGCCGGTTTCTGCCATGTGTATGGCATCGTCGCTTTTGTTATGTAAAAAAGTGTTTACGCTTTCTACTACTTTTAAATTTTGTAAATATACTTCGGGGCGCAAAAGAAGTTTATTGAGTTTTTGTTTTTCAGAAATCGGACTGCTGTTTAAGCTTTGGAGGTAGGGATTTATCTCTTCGGGTTTAAATGCAGTTTCTTCAGTAAACTGGGTTATGGCTACTGCCTCGCTTTCTTTTTGGTGCAAGAGTTCCATTCTATGATCAGAAGCCAGGCCTATGGCATGCCCTATGGGTGTGAGTCTGCTGTCGGCATTATCTTGTCGCAGCGTTATTCTGTATTCAGCCCGGGAGGTAAACATGCGGTAGGGTTCATCTGTACCCTTTGTTACAAGGTCATCAATCAGTACCCCTATATAGGCTTCGTTTCTTTGCAGAATAAGTGGATTTTCTTCTTTTATTTTGAGATGGGCATTGATACCGGCAATGAGTCCCTGACATGCTGCTTCTTCGTATCCGGTTGTTCCGTTTATCTGTCCGGCAAAATATAGGTTTTCTATGCCTTTTGTTTCAAGTGTATGCTGCAATTGGGTGGGTGGAAAATAATCATATTCAATGGCATAACCGGGTCTGAAAACCTTGGCGTTTTCAAAACCAGGTATTTGTTGCAGCGCTTTTAGTTGAATATCCTCGGGCAAGGAGGTAGAAAATCCGTTTACGTAAACTTCAATGGTATTCCATCCTTCGGGTTCTACGAAAATCTGGTGGCGTTCTCTTTCGGCAAAGCGGTTTATTTTGTCTTCTATGCTTGGGCAATATCTGGGTCCTAGACCTTGAATGCTTCCATTGTACATGGGGCTATCTTCAAAACCTTGCCTTAGTATTTCATGTACCGTAGCATTGGTATAGGTTATATGGCAGCTACGTTGTTTTTGCAGGGGTAGGGTAGTGTCGAGGTAGCTAAATTTAGATGGATTTTCATCTCCCTCTTGTTCTTCCATAATGGCATAATTCAAGCTTCGGCCATCAACGCGGGGAGGTGTTCCGGTTTTCATTCTGCCGGTTTCAAAGCCAAGGGATACAAGTTGACCTGTAATTCCGTGTGCGGCTTTTTCACCCATTCTGCCTCCGCCAAAGTTTTTCCGGCCAATATGGATGAGTCCGTTTAAGAATGTTCCATTGGTAAGCACTACTGCTTTACCTTTTATTTCGGCGCCCAGTGAGGTAATTACCCCGCATACTTTATTGCCTTCGGTTAGAATTTCGTTAACGGTGTCCTGAAAAAAATCTACGTTTGGGTTAGCCTCCAGGGCAAGGCGCCACTCTTCTGAAAAACGCCAGCGATCACTTTGGGCTCTTGGGCTCCACATGGCAACCCCTTTGCTGCGGTTTAGCATGCGAAACTGAATCATGGTTTTATCTGTAATAATACCACTCATACCGCCCAGCGCATCTATTTCTCGTACAATCTGGCCTTTAGCTACGCCTCCCATAGCCGGATTACAGCTCATGCGGGCTATGGTTTCCATATTCATGGTTACCAATAATACTTTGCTACCCATGGTTGCTGCAGCATGGGCGGCTTCACAACCGGCGTGTCCGGCACCTACCACTATTATGTCGTACTCTTCAAAAAGCATTAAATTAAGGATTGTTTCACGTGGAACAGGACTACTGTTTCCCCGCTGATTTAAGGTACAAATTTAGGCATTGGTCTTCCATGCTCCGCATTTGTTTTTGTTGTTTGGGGCTCTTGTCTGAAAAACCCAGCAGGTGAAGCATGCCATGAAAGAGTACCCTCAGCAATTCGTGCTCAAATGAAGTTTGGAATTTTTCTGAATTGCTCAGTACCGTATCGTATGAGATATAAATTTCGGCTTCGATTTTTCCGGGCATTTCGCTCAGGTCGAAAGTAATGATATCGGTATAATAGTCGTGCTGCAAAAAGTCGTTATTGATTTGCAATATCTCGGCATCATCTACCAAAATATAGCGCACCTTTTTAATTCTGAATCCATGGTTCTCGGCTGTTGAGTGTAATACCAACTTTAGGAGATCGCGGTTGATGGGTTTGAGTTTGGAAACTTTTCCGTGAAAACTGATAGGGATTGGGGTAGGCATATTTATCTGAGTACCATTACTACACCTTTAAAGGCTTCGCGTTTTTCTGGGGTTTTGATATTAATAAGGTAAGGGTAAAATCCCGGACCTACATATTCTCCTTTAGGATCTGTTCCGTTCCAGCCGCTTAGGGCATCACCCTCAAACATTTTTTGACCCCATCGATTAAAAATGATCATATTGGCTTGGCCGGGCTCAAGGTTTGGATTTATGATTTTGAATATGGGGTTTAGTCCGCCTGGCGAGAAAGCATCTGGAATCAGGGTTGTATCGAATACCCTTAAACATATTTCATTGCTCCATGCAGTGTCTATGGCTTTGCCATTCACACCGGTTTTTATAGCGGCTACCCTAAAGCACTCGGGCTTGCTGGTATCTACCAAGGTAAGGGTGCTATCGGGCCAGGCATTTTTATTGTTCCACGTGGAACTCTGTTTTTGCCGCACTACCAAATCAGCGGTATAGGGGAGGTTTTTCCATCCCCAGTAATCGTTCCAGCTCAGCACAAAACCAGCTTTTCTAAGTAATATGCTGGTATGGGTTATGGATGTGTCGAATGGGTTGCCGCAAGTATTATACAATACCACCTGGTAATCGTATTTATTAGTAGCGGTATTTTTGTTGTTTTCTGTGATTTTAAAACTACCTGCTGCAGGGGTCGGACTAGCTAAGGTGGTCCATGCCGAAGACCCATACGGTTTGGTTTGAATATTTACTTTCGATATTGAGGGTGTAAATTCCCAACTTGCTGTAATTTCTATACTGCTGTTATTAAGCACCGAAACATGGCCAATTCGATTGTAAGCAGGCGTTACAAAATTGCCCAAGGTAATATCTATCTTATTAGAGGCGCTGCTAATGGTACTTGATTTTTTGCGGGCTCTCACAAAAAAACTATACGATTCGCCCAGGTATGGAATATTAAAAATATAACTCAATACACCTGGCCCAACCTTTGCCACCATGGCCCAGGTATTGGTTTTGCTGTTCCACATGTGTATTTCGGTGCTATCGGTGGTCCATCCAATATAGGCCGTCCAGTCGATATACAATTTGCGCGTGCAAAGGTAGTTGGCGTTTTGGCCGGTGTTGAAACGCAATAGTATGGGGCTGTGAAACGCACTGATGATACCCCCGTTTCGGCAGCTGTCGTAAGCTGAGATGCCAGCTTTGTTTCCGCTTTTTTTGGTGTCAAAAGTGCTGCTGCTAAACAGGTAGGTGAGTACATTTTGCTCATCTATTACAATATTGTTTCCCGTATTTGGGTCTTGCTGAAAGATAGAGTAACCCATTACATCGGGCTCAGGCGCTTTGCTCCATCCGGCTCGTAATTGCTGGGTGGCAAAATCTACACTCACACTGTCGGGCTCTATATATGCCGGGGGTTGGTCATCAATAAAAAGGGTATCGGAAAAAAGGGTGTCGCTGCCATTGCAGGCATACAAAAGGGCCAGGTACAATTCCCATTTCTTTTTATTGGGCAATACAGTGGTTATCTGGCTTGAGTTTAATACGCCTAAAGTAGCCAGCCTGTTAAATGGGTTGGATGAATTATCTCGGCCATATAACTCGTAGGATACAAATGAGTTACAAGCATCAGTAGAAGGTTTAAAGTAAACAGTTAGGGTACTGGTGGTGCGGTCTAAACAGGCCCTTAATACCACCGGTGGGGTAGTAGCGGCACGAAGCGGTAAAACAATCGCAAGTGAGCAAATAAGTGCAATATGTTTTACGCTGGGGTTCATTATGGCTGGTTGATGTCTCCGGCCAGCACTGTATTAAACGTTTGTGGCTGCAAATAATTGTCTGCCAAACGGCATAAATCATCCGTACTGAGTTTCCAGATGCTCTGCAAAGCGGTATCGTAGTGCTGGTAGCTGTAGCCACGCACAAAAAGGTTGCGCAGCTTATTGGCCATGGCAAAGGGCCCGTCGAAACTGGTGCGCAGCTGCCCGCTGTAATAACGCTTGGCTCTTTCCAATTCCATTCCCTGCGGCGGATTGGCAATAAGGCTTTGCATAATTTCTTCAATGGCCAGGCGGGCTTCTTCAACGGTTTTGGTATTCATTTCGCCGCTAATACACCATACATTGCCATCCGTACTTTGAGAAATAAATGAGCCAATACCATACGTAAGCCCACGTTCCTCGCGGATTTCCTGCATCAGCCGGCTTCCAAAAAAACCTCCCAGGATCATGTTTAACAGCGTAAACCCATGCATATCGGTTTCGCTAACCGGGGCTATGCGTTTGCCCATATATAACGATACCTGGCTGGTATGTTCCACGTTTTTATACAGCAATCTTCCTGAAGGCAGCAATCCACCTTCATCAAAGTTTACCAGCGCCGGGCCAGGACTACCAGCCCCCAGTTTTTCAAGCGAGGTTATAAAGCTGGCATATAATGCATCATCCACATCTCCGCTAATCAGAAATACGGCCTTGTGGGGATTTAAAAAATTGTGGTGATAACGCACCAGACTGCTTTGATCCAGGTTTGCTATATCTTCTACATTGGCAAAGCTGGCCATGGGACTGCCCGGCAGGTACAAACTTTCCATGCACATTCGGTGGGCCCAATAGCGCGGGGTTTGCATTTTGCGCATGAGTCCGGCCTGTTCTATTTGTTTGAAATTGTCTATTTCATGGGCCGGATAAATGGCGCCGTTAAAGCATTCCAGAAAAAAGTTAAAACTCTCTGAAAACACCTCACGGGTACTTTTTAAATGAAAAACCGAGCTTAACAATTGAGTCTCAAACGATACCGATGAACCTTGGTATTCAAATTCTTCATTTATTTGTTCTGCTGTAAGTTTAGTGGTTCCACTTAAACTAAGGGCTAAAGCAGTGCGTGCTTCAAAAACCTGCTGTTGATGGCGGGTGCCGAAAGGCCAGTGAATATCCAGTTTCACCACACCCAAATCCCGGCGGGGCAAGCGGTAACAAACTATGCCATTGGCCAGGGTATGGGCCTGCACATGGTTAAAATGCAACTCCTCTACGGGTTTTACTTCCGGGGCTATTTCTCTGAAATCGTTCATTTTTTAGGGGAGTAGTATAATACTGACGCGTGATTGGGGTTAAAAGTTGTCGCAGCCAATGTAAGAATCTCGTCAAATGAGGGTTTCATAAATGCATCGGCCTCTGTATTAATGCCGTTGGCATCGCCAAGGTTTTCATAAAAACACAGTTTTTGTGCCTTGTTCATCAGGTTGGCATGCTCAAACAAAATGTGGGTGCGGGTTTTATTTTGCACCATGTGCAGGTTGCGTTCTTTCAATAATTCGCCACTGGCCGACCGCTGTAGTATATCCAGCAGGTGCGCTTCGCCTTCTTCTTTGCTAATTCCCTCGTTGAGTATGCCATACAGCACAAACACCCCATCGTCCAGGTTGCGCATGTAAAAACATTCTGCCGCATTAAAAAGGGCCGATTTTTTAACCAACTCCAGGTATAGCGGCGAACTTTCTCCCCCGCCCAGCATATCTGCAAAAAGTTCAAGTGCTACGCTTTGGGGGTCGCTGTACTTGGGACCGCGCCAGGCTATAAACACTGCAGGATCGGGCGACAGGTCTTCGCTTTCCATAAAACGCCGTTCGGTTTGCGGAGCTTCCTTGGGATACATGTTTTTATTGCCATCCCCAATGCGGTCAATGCTGCCAAACCATTTTTCGCAAAGCCTTTTGGTTTCATCCAGGCTAATATTGCCACCCACACACAGTATGGCATTGGCGGGCAGGTAGTGTTTGTAATAAAAAGCTTCTACATCATCCAATGTGGCCTTTTCAATGTGCTCAAGCTCTAATCCGATGGTGGGCCACCTATAGGGGTGGGTTTGGTACAGTAAGTGGCGCAAATGGTGCCATAAACGCCCAAAAGGGGCATTGAAACAGCGCTGTTTAAATTCCTCCAGCACCACACCGCGTTGTACCTCCAGGCTTTTGGGCGAAAAATCCAACTGTAGCATGCGGTCACTCTCAAGCCAGAAGGCGGTTTCGGCATTCTCGGCAGGTACAGTTATGTAATAGTTTGTATAGTCGTTATTGGTAAATGCATTGTTGCTACCCCCTGCTTGTTCTACCTGTTTGTCGTATTCAGCAATGTGTTTGCTGCCACCAAACATAAGGTGCTCAAATAAGTGGGCAAAGCCGGTTTTATTGGCTTCCTCATCGCGGGCACCTACATTGTAGAGGATATTCAGAATTACAATGGTAGCATCTGGGTCGTGATGATGAATGACACGAAGTCCGTTGGTTAAAGTAAATTTTTCGAAGGAAATCACAGTGCAAAGGTATTGCTACTAGGCCTAACCTACAGCATGGGCATTTGTCATGTCTGTTTAACAGGGCAGCAGCAGGGTTTACTCATTTTCAGGACTGAGGCCCAGGTTGTGAATCATATATTGCTCAGTGTAATGCCGGCCACTTTGGTGCAAACTTTCGGCCAGTTCCACGGATATATGAAAATCGGTGGCAGGTACCCCAAAATCATCAATACGCACGGTGCGTTCCTTAGCGGCTTCATCCTGCAAAAAATCCAGAATCTGGCTATGCATGAGCATATCAAATACGGTGCGGATATAATGCAGCAATTGGTCGGCCTTTAAATCCACCGTAGGGTGGGGCATAGAAAGGTTGTCGATATGAAAGCCCAGGGTGGCTTTGTTTATTTCGTTGCCATGGTCGAAAACCGTAAGCGGGTAATTAAAAACCATGCCCCCGTCTACATAAAAATGGTTATTGGGCTGGTGATCGGGGAATTGCCAGGCTTCAAAAAACAGGGGAATAGACATGGAAGCGCGGATGGCTTCGGCCACTTTCACATTGGGTGTGGTATGTACCGAAAATTCTTTGATGGTTTTTTCATTCAAATCGGTGGCAAATACCCGCATTTCGCGTCCGCCAAAATCCTGCAGCTGGGCAAAGGTGGCATTCTCGTGCAGGCCGCTGCCTTTAATCAAATCTTTGAGCCAGCGCAGCAAAGCATCGCCCTTGTAAAGTCCATAGTGGGTTAAAATCCGCAAAGGATTAAAATGATCCTCCATGGCTTTGATGTTCATTTTAAAAATAATTTCGCTAATAGCCGTGGTATTATACCTCAGTGCCAGCAACAGACAGGGTATGGCACCGGCAGAGGTTCCGGCCACCCTTTTCACATTCTTTAACACACCGTACTTTTCCAGTATTTCCAGGGCACCGGTATAGGCTATGGTTTTTACTCCACCTCCCTGAAACACCAGATTTTCAATCTGCTCCATGGTTTCATCAGCAAATAAAGGGATTAAATAAGGGTGTTAACCAACAATATCAGCGAGGGTCTACTGTAAAAGACAAACGGGTGTTGCCGGCAAGGGTTTTTACAAGCGCAGTATATTTTCCGGCAGCCAGATTGGCGGTTTCCATAATCACCGTATGGCTGAGTCCTGTATGTTGCCACACCCTTGCTCCTAAGGCATTGTATACCCCAATTTCAACGATATTTTCTCCCTCAAAAAATAGCTGGTTGCGCGCTGGTATCGGGTAAGCCTTTACCTGCACCAATTGCTCGGTGCTAATTACCCTGCTAGAGCTTTGCTTACTACCCAGCGCAGTTTTTTGATACCAGATCTCAAGCTTGCCACTGCGCACATCGCCCCACACACTATGCACGGTATCGTTTTGTAATTGGGTACACATAAAATCGTTGCCACTGCCCGCCAGGTATAATTCGTTGTATTTGGCCAGGGTGTCTGATAATTTAAAGTTGGCCGCAAAAGCAGCAGAATCTTTGTGCCTCCAGGCAGCCCAGATTTCAGAACTTTGGCGGTATCCGCTTCCTGCGCCATTTCTGCGGTCGCGCCAGGTAATTACCAAATCTCCGTCGGTATCAAAAGCGCCCCAAACCAAATCCTGCATTATGCCGTTGTTGGCCGCATCGGAATTTATACGTGCCGGATTGCTCCAGGTATTGCCTGTGTTCCACGTTTCGCAACAGTAAACATCCAAATCCCCGTTTATTTTGGCTGGAAAAACAAAAGCCAGATGCGCTGCATTCGAGGGGTCGGCCAATAGCATATATCCCACTTTGGCCAGAGAATCACTTCCGCCAGTTGCTGCACTATACACAGTTTTGTAGTTAAAAGTGCTTCCCCCGTTGGTAGAAATGGCGGCGTAATAGGCGGGCAAAACTTTTTGGCTGGGGAGGTAGGATGGGTACACAGCCACAAAGGTTCCGCCTGCGGTTACTGCGTGCGCTGCCATGGGCCCTTGTATAAGGTTGCCAACCAAAAAGCCGGTGGTATCTACATAATCCAGAGTAGTCCAGCTGCTTCCCCCATTGGCAGAGTATGTGTAATAAGGCCGGCAAGGCGGATTGATCCAGGGCGCGGGTTTGCAGGTTACGTACAAGCGGCCGTTGTATGCCCCACCCGAGTTGTCGATGCTAAGCCAGGGTCGGTCTATGGGTCGCTTGCCGGCATCCACACTGTACATATCCGATACCACATGCCCGTTGCCCCAGGTTTTACCTCCATCTGCCGAGCTGATGAGGCATATACTGCCCGAGTCGGGCGATTTTCTGTAATCAACATAGCAGGCGTACACTTTGCCATTTTTATCAAATACCAGCGAGGGGTCGGCACTCTGGTGGGTGCTGGCCAGGTGGGGCAAATTGTAAGTGGCGCTCCAGGTTTTACCCCCGTCAAAAGTGACTTTGGTGCGTATGGTTACCTCTTGCCCAAATTTATAGCCCATCCAGGCCACTACCATGTTTTGCGGATTTTTGGGGTTAATGGCCAAATACGGTTCCCCATCAAACAGGGTGCCGCCGGTTATGTTTTTGTTTTGGGCGGGCAACGTGGAACATACGAAAATCAGGGCCACTGCCAACAGCCATTTTTTAGCCTTCATTTTTAATTTGGGTTACTCCGAGTAACAAAGCTACAACCAAAGCCCCTATACCCGAAAAAGCCAGGGCAAAAGTAGCACCGAATTTCCACCACAGCAGGCCGGTAATTGCGCCCCCGGCCAATGCAAGCAAGCTTTGGGCTCCGTTAAAAAAACCCATAGCCGTGGCGGTTTCTTCTTTTTTGCAGAGGGTACTTATCAGTGCTTTGGTTACCCCATCGGTGGCTGCGGTAAAAATTCCATACAGGCCAAAAAACAAAACCAATATCCACAAAGCACCGGCCCAGGCTATACCGCAGTACGCCAGGGCAAAAATGCACAGGCCCGTTACCAGGGTTTTTTTCATGCCCAATTTGCCCGCCAATTTACCTATGGGATAGGCAGTTATGGCATACACTGCATTGTAAAAAATGTACACCCAAATACTTTGCACATCGCTTGCACCCTGCTTTTTCAGCTGCATCAGTAAAAACATATCTGAGCTGTTTATCAATGCAAAAAGCAATAAAATGGGCACAATTATTTTATAATTTTTACCTGCTTTTTTATAGTATCCAAAAAACGCAAAGGGTTTAAAAGGCTTGCGAATAAAGGGTTTGGCGGGTTTGGATTTGATTAAAAAGGTAAGCAAAATGGCCAAAATACCGGGTACAAAAGCAATTAAAAAAAGCAATAAATAATTGCCTGGAAAAAGGGATAATATACCTAAAGCAATCATAGGACCGGCTACGGCGCCAGTGGTATCCATGGCGCGGTGAAAACCAAATACTTTAGCCCGGTTTTCGGGTGTACTTTCATCGGCCAGCAGGGCATCGCGGGCACTGGTGCGTATACCCTTGCCCAGGCGGTCGGCGGTGCGGCAACCAAAAACCCAGCCCAGGCCAGGAAAAACGGCCATCAGTGGTTTAGAAAGCGCGCTAATGGAATATCCGAGCTGCACAAAGGGTACCCGTTTTTGGGTATGGTCGCTGAGTGCACCAAAAAAGCCTTTCCCCAAGCCAGCAGTAGCCTCGGCAAATCCTTCAAGTAAACCTATGCCCGGCACCGAATAGCCAATGCTAAGCAAAAAAACGGGCATTACCGGGTACAGCATTTCGCTGGCCATGTCGGTAAAAAGGCTTACCCACGAAAGGATGCGTATGTTGGGGGTGAGGGTGGGGGGCATACAGCAAAGATAGAAGAAGTGCTAAAAGTTGATACACCCGGAAAAGGATAATGGGTTTTGCCCCTATATTCGAATTTTGTTTGTTGTATTAGGCACCCCAAAAAAACACATTATTAATTAGTATGAAACTTAATGGCATTTTTGCACTAATCATAGAAATAGTTTTTTCTGGTATTATATTTATATGTGGCGCCTTAGCTTTAGACCAATTTGTGGGTATAGTAATACTATTGTCAGCTATGTATTATGCTTGGCTATACTGGCTTTACTCCCATCAGAAGGGGGTTTTTACAGAAGATAAATTTTGCCTGCATAAACTGCGACAGCCCATAAAAGTCAGCGATTTGTTTTTTGAAATTTGCATCATACTATTACCCAATGTCAGCAATTTATATAATTTAAAAATAGCAGCAATTTATTTTACACTGGGGGTGATTTCGATTTTGTTGAAATCTATACTCACAATTCGTTTTCAGCCAGTATCACTTACAATTACGGGCGACAAAATTGTATTTTATGATGATTTATTAAATCGAAAAAGAAGCTTAAAAGAATTGAACCGAATAACCCTTGATGTCCCAAAGCACCATCTTGTGTTAGATTCCAGTACTCAGCTGGCATTGACTATCCCTTGCAGGAACTTTGCGCAAACTGATTTACTAAAATTGGTAAAATATTGTCAAATAAATGCATCCTCCGAGATCGAAATATCGGACAATTTGAAAGAATTATTTAAAAAAAAAGAGACCCTGAATATCGAAAATCCCGAATCGAAAATCTGATATCTGACTCCATGGAATCCATCCACAAATCCACCTTCCAGTTTCTAAAAGCACTGGCAAAAAACAACAACCGCGATTGGTTTGCACAGAATAAAGAAGCCTACCTGGCGGCCCAGGCCAATATGCACAATTTTATTGATGAGCTGCTGGTGGCTATGCGCAGCCATGATGAGATTGACACCCCATCGGGCAAAAAAAGCCTGTACCGCATTTATAACGATGTGCGTTTTAGCAAAGACAAAACTCCGTATAGCAAATATTTTGGTTTTAGAATGGGCAGGGCCACCAAGTACCGCAGGGGTGGATACTATGCGCATATTGAGCCCGGCAACAGCTTTTTGGCCTGTGGTTTTTTTGCCCCAAACCCCGATGATTTGAAACGCATACGCCAGGATATTGATTACAATTACAAAATCTGGAATAAAATATTAAACGCAAAAAAGTTACAAAATCTCGGGATTACCCTCACCGGCCGAGGCGTAGAAACCGCCCCCCGCGGTTATTCCATAAACCACCCCGCCATAGAATTGCTGCGCATGAAACAATTTATTTTAATTAAATATTTTACCGATAAAGAAGTACTATCTGCAGATTTTATTAAAACCATTAGCCAACATTATCAAGCCACCCGGCCCTGGCTGGATCATATGAGTGAGGTTTTAACTACGGATTTAAATGGAGAGCTTATTTAATGCAGAATGTAAAATGCAGAATGTAAAATGCCTTCCCGACCTGTTTCTGGGCGGGAACAACCATTTTTTATCCGCACACCAATGGTGTGGCGGAGTGCATGTGGCAGCCAATCTGATTTTCTGCGCAACGACGAACCCCCAAATAAATTTTACAATGAAAACGGATGCAACCTGCATGGTTTATAAAACCTTGCAGGTTTGGGTTAAACGAACAGCCTTTACCGTTTATAATTGTGGTGATTTGCACAATTCAGGTTTATTGTATTGCCATACGTTTTCTATCCAATATTTCGTCCCTACGGGAATTTTTATGGAAAACTGTACGGTTGTTTTATGGGTACACAATATTTTAATATCGATTTCGGCATTCATACGGGATATTGTATTGCCATACGTTTTCTATCCAATATTTCGTGCCTACAGGACTTTTTACGCAGAACGACACGGCTTATTTTACAGATACACAATGATTATGTATTTATTTCGGCCTCATCGGGCTGTTAATACTGTCAACTTTAAACTGTCAACTGTAAACTAACTCTTAACTCTCAACTTCTAACTCCCAATCGCGAGGTTTTTACTCGCGATGGCGAGCATGCCTCGCCACTTCTAACTATATTCCCTATCTTTGCACCTCCATTGCCCCGCTGTGAAGCGGTGCCAGATGCAAAATAATGACGTATAAGAAAGAAAATTCCGGAGGCAAGAAATTCCAATCTCGCCAACCGGGTGAAAAGCGTGTGCGGACCGCAAAACCCACGCGCAATGCAGGAAGTGCCGGAAACGGACGATTCAAAAAAACCGCCGGAAATGATTCATTTCCAGGCGCTGAAAACAAAAGACCTTACAAGAAATACGGCGACGGGGATACCACCTCGGGCGGACGTAAATCCTATGGCCGCACCCCATCGGGTGAGGGTCGCGGGTACGAAAAACCGCCTTACCGCGGCAAAGATGATCGCCCTTATGGCGAGAAAAAGACTTTCCGCAAACCCGCAGGCGAAGGCCGTAGTTTTGACAAACCCGGATTTAAGGGCAAGGAAGACCGCCCCTATGGCGAAAAACGCAGCTATGGCCGCAAGCCCGCAGGCGAAGGCCGGAGCTATGAAAAGCCGGGCTTTAAAGGCCGCGACGACCGCCCCTATGGCGAAAATAAACCTTACCGCAAACCCGCAGGTGAGGGCCGAGGTTTTGACAAACCTTACCGTGGCAAAGAAGAAAAACCCTATGGCGAAAAACGCAGCTATGGCCGCAAACCCGCAGGCGAAGGACGCAGTTTTGATAAACCCGGCTTTGGCAATAAAAGGGGCCCTAAAAAGGGCGCCGATAACCAGGTAAAAGGGGGTTACCACGAGCAGCGCCGCGATAAAAAAGCCGCTACCGAAAAGCGCATGTACGAGGTTGATGAACCAAAATCGAACTACAAGGGCAGGGGCAAGGCTTACAACAAGGCTTCGGAAAACATGCAAAAAGGCAAAAGCCTGGCTGAAAACGAAACCCGCCTCAACCGCTACATTGCCAACAGTGGCATGGGCAGCAGGCGCGAGGCCGATGTAATGATAGAGCAGGGTTTGGTAGTTTTAAACGGCAAAGTGGTAACCGAATTGGGTACCAAGGTAAAACCCGGCGATGATGTACGGGTAGACGGACGCCGCATTAGCCCCGAAAAACCTATTTACATTCTCTTAAACAAACCCAAAGGGTATATCACTACCACCGATGACCCCGATGGCCGTAAAACGGTTATGGAGCTCATCGATTTGCCTGGCAGTGAACGCATTTACCCCGTAGGCAGGTTAGACCGCAATACTACAGGTGTATTGCTACTTACCAATGACGGTGAATTGTCGCAAAAACTCATGCACCCCAGCTTTGAAATTAAGAAAATTTACAAAGTAAAACTCGATCGCAAACCTAGCAAAGACCACATGCTGGCCTGGGTAAACGGTATACAGCTGGAAGATGGTTTTCAGGATTTTGAGCAGTGCGGATTTGTAGACGAAACCGACCAAACCCAATTGGGTGTAGAAATCCATAGCGGTCGCAACCGCATTGTGCGCCGCATGTTTGAGCATTTTGGCTACGAGGTAGAAGCCCTGGACCGGGTAATGCTGGGCGATTTTGACCACGTAAAACTGGGCCGCGGCAAATGGCGCTTGCTCAACGATAAGGAAATCGACTACGTAGAACGCCTCAAGCGTATGAAACCCAAACGCAAATAATTGCATTTGGCCATTTAGGGCCTGCTGTTATATTTGCTTTTGTGAAGAAAAACCGCCTCGAAGCATTTAGCGATGGTGTATTTGCCATTGTAATTACGCTTTTAATCCTCAATATTAAATTGCCCGATGTGCAGTATGCAGGGCTGCAAAATGGCCTGCTAAAATTGTTGCCCGATGTGGGTGTGTATGTGCTTAGCTTTTTAATTGTAGGCATGTATTGGGTATTTCACCACTTTTCTTTTACGCTGATTAAAGATACCGATGGGGTATTAATCTGGTTGAATATTGTGTTTTTATTATTCATCAGTTTTATGCCTTTCCCTGCTATGCTCATGGGTAAATATCCCTATGAAACCATGCCCATGGTAATTTATATTGTAAATTTAATGCTGGCCAATATGTGTGGTTTTGCCATGCTTATTTATCTGGGTAAAAATCGCAACCTGGGTGCTGAAAGCCTTACTGATAAGGTTTACAGGCAACAAATGCTTACATATATTGTGGTAAATCTGATGTATGTAGGATGCATTTTTCTGGCATTTATTCATCCGGTATTTTGCGTAATTTTAATAGCTGCCATGACCCTGTTTTTAATTTACCGCACCATGGTATTAATGGGTATCGGCAAGTGTGCAGTGCCGGCAGTGGAGTAATGTAGAACCTATACAGAAAAAGGGTTTATCAATAGGAAAATAAAATTCAAAATTAAAATTTTACACCCCCCATTACTACAATTTCCGAGCCTTCGGCCAGAAAAACAGATTGGGGTTTTTGATGGTTTAAAAAATCAAATTCTTCGCCATAAATTTCATAAAAATCTACGGCAATTTCGTATTCTTTTACGGCATAAATTTGCCAGGATGGATGTAAAACCTGGTACTCCATGGTTTTATTTTCTTTATATTTTGCATAGCCCCAATAGTGCTCGGTAATAAATTCGGCTTCTGATCCTGCAATTAAATTCTGGGGTTTATTTTCGGCAATGAGTTTAAAAAAATGCGGATTGCGTTTGGTCCAGCCATAGGAAACCGACAGCTCGTTTTGGGCGGTGGTACTCCAAATATGGGCGGTGGTAAGGGCCTCATAATTTTCGCCATACAGGGTATTCGCCACCCAGGCAATGGCGGGTTTGGGCACTATTTCTTTGATAAAAACCACCCCGCGTTTGTATGCATCGCCCTCTTTTCTTTTCACATAAAAACGCAGATTTATTTCTTCAAAATTTACGTGAAACGGAATTTTTATTCCTTTTACTTTGGTGTTTAAAAACATAAAACCCACCAGGCTCACATAGCATTGGTTGTTCCACAAATCAAGCTCGGTACCGGCTGGCAGCCAGGGTTCCAGCAGCTTGGGTTCTACCACATAATTGGCCATGGCCAGCTTGCGCCACTCGGCAGTAAGAAATACAGCCATACCTTAATTTTGAGGTGCAGATTGGGGGGTAATCATCAATAAAATATCTTCCAGTATTTTGCGGTCGTTGCACAGGCGTGGCACTTTGTTTTGTCCACCCAGACGGCCCTGTTTCTTCAGCCAGGTTTGGAATGTACCGGTTTGCAAGGCGGTAATTTTAGGGGCATGCATGGCCATATCGCCCTTGCGTTTTGCCTCATAATCGCCGTTGCATTTTTTTAATTCGCGGTCTAGTATTTCAGTAAACGCCTGCAGGTTTTCGGGTTTTTTGGTGAATTCAATCAGCCACTCATGACCGGGTTTGGCATTGCTCATATACACCGGTGCGGCGGTATAATCGGCTACTATGGCATTGGTTTCTATGCAGGCCACAGCCATAGCAGTTTCGGCATTTTCTATCACCAATTCTTCGCCAAATGCGTTTATGAATAATTTGGTGCGTCCGGTAATATAAAAACGGTAAGGATGGGTAGAAGTAAATTGTATGGTATCGCCAATGCGGTATCGCCACAGTCCGCTGTTGGTGGTAATTACCACGGCATAGTTTACCCCGGGTTCGGTTTCCCACAGGGGTACGCAATAATCTGCCCCTTTGCTAACCGGGTAAAATTCATAAAAAATACCATGCTGGGTCATCAGCATCATATCGCGGCTGTTTTGCTCGGCCTGTATGCCAAAAAATCCTTCACTGGCATTGTAGGTTTCCAAAAAGTGCATACCCTCCCAGCCTACCAAATCCTGAAACTGCTGCCGGTAGGGGGTAAAATTCACCCCCCCATGGATAAACAATTCCAGGTTGGGCCATACTTCATGCATATTTTTTTTGCCGGTAATTTCCAGCAGGCGGTTAAACAATACCAGGGCCCAGGTGGGCACTCCGCTAAGGTTGGTAACATTTTCGCGAAGGGTGGCCTGGGCCATTTTCTCCAGCTTTTCGTCCCAGTTTTCCATCAGCGCTATTTCAATATCGGGGGTGCTGAAATAGTTGGCCATCATGGGCAAATGGTTCATAAGCACGGCACTTAAATCGCCGTAATAGCTTTTATTATTCAGCTGGTTTACCTTATGGCTGCCGCCTATTAGCAGGCCTTTGCCCGAAAATATTTTAGTATCGGGGTACCAGCTGCAGTAGATGGAAAGGATATCGCGGCCACCCTTAAAATGGGTATCCTCCAGGCTATCGTAACTAATGGGAATAAACTTGGCGGTATTGCCGGTAGTGCCGCTGCTTTTGGCAAACCAGGTAATTTCGCCCGGCCATAATAGCCCTTGCTCACCCAGCATAATGCGTTCTATCCAGGGTTTCAGATCTTCATAATCCACCACCGGAACCTGCTGTTTAAACTCGGCATAGCTGCGTATATTTTTAAAGCCATATTGCTGCCCATAAGCCGTTTCGGCCCCGTTTTCCAGCATAAATTCAAATAAATGCTCCTGATTCTGAACCGTTTTTTCGTTCTGATTCAGCAAATCCTCATACCGCTGGCGGAAATACCAATTTACAAACGGGGCAAGCATGCAGTGGCAAGTTACCTACAATTGGGGCAGTAAATCAAGCTAGAATTAAAATAAATTAATGCGCAGCTATTTCCAATTCCATCCCAATTCGGATAAAAACGGGTAAAATGAGATGTTTTTTTGGTCGTTTCCAACGCGTACAATTACCATGTGGGTTTTAGGATTTATGTAGATATATTGCTGAAAAAGGCCCTGTGCACTCACATCTTCCAGGTAATAGGTACAATACCAGTAAGGCACCATTTTCCCCGCCGAGTCGGCATGCAAATACCGGTTGCAGTGGTGCAGATTATATTGCTGGTTGCAAAGCACCGAATCGCGGCAGTATTTAACATGTTCCATGCCCCACCAAAGGTTTTTGTATTCTTTTTTGCGCATGGTATCTGCATTGATGGATTGTAAAACCCAGTTTTCGGGCAGTACTTGCTTATGGTTTATACGGCCCGAATCGAGGTACAACAGGCCCAGTTTGGCAAAATCGCGCACGGTGGCAGAGAGGCAGCAGAAGCCCTTTACCTGTTGGTGTTTATTATCATCAATGGTCCACCAGGCCTCAGATTCCATACCGGCGGGTTCCCATAATTTTTGTTGCAGATATGGGTCGGCCGGCATGCCAGTGGCTTTTTCCAAAATCCAGGTAAGCAATTGGCTGTTTGCATTTTCATAATAAAAAGCACCCCCAGGCGGGGCATAAATGTATAGGCTGCGCAACTTGTTGCGGATATTTTTGCCATAATAACTGCGGCCCGCGGCTATTTTTTGACTATTGTAATGCATAGCAATCCCACTGCGCATATCCAGCAAATGCTGAATATTTATGCGACTAAATTGGGTATCTAATGCCAATAATTCGGGCAAATAATCAGTAATTTTATCACTTACAGAATTGATTTTACCCTCTTGCAAAGCAATACCCACCAGGGCGGATAGAAAGGATTTAGACAGTGAAAACCCGTTAAATTTGCTATTAGAATCATAATGGGTTTGATAAAATTCGTATACAATTTTATGATCCTTGATAATTATTAAACCCAGCGTATTAGACTTAGGTAAAACCGAATCTAATAAATGGCGGTAGTAATAATTATTGTTAAATTGGGTTTGCCATACAGCTGCTTTTTGGCTGGAGGCCGGTATGGTTTTATGCGGCAATCGGTTGCCATGTTGCACTTTGGGCACGCCATATCCGATGCTGCGCACTACAAAACAACCTGTAAAAAACAGGCACAAAATCAAATAAAAATACGATTTCAAAATAATTTATTGCAAGTTATAAATCAAATCGCGTACCAGTCTGAAAGTACCATTGTACCCGGCAAATGTAATCGTAGCGGGCACATCAAATACATCGTGATATGAGTTGCGCGGCCCCGCCAGGTATAGAAAAAACGAGGGTACCCCTGCTTCGGTAAAAAAATAATGATCGCTGTTTGCGGCTTTATTTCGCTTTACCAATTTGGGTAAATAATGGTGGGTGGTATTCAAAGAGTCCATCTGCGCATATTCGTTTTTAAATACCGTTGCATTTACCACCGTGCCGCCCTCCTCGCCGGTTCCCACCAAATCCAGGTTCATTAAAAAACGGGTTTTATTTAAGGGTACCATCGGGTTTTGGGTATAATATTCCGAGCCTATTAAACCTGCTTCTTCACCGGCAAATGCCACAAAAACCATGGAATATTTTTGTGGAATTTTTGCATAATACCGGGCCATATCCAGCATCATAGCCACCCCACAGGCATTGTCGTTGGCCCCTGCAAACATGGCTGTTTTACCCATCATTCCCAGATGGTCGTAATGGGCAGTAATAAAAATAAAACTATCGGGTTTTGTACTGCCTTTTACATAGCCCAATACATTTTTTTGTTTGGTATAACCAAATTTAGATTTAACGGTTAAATGGATAGTGTAATTGTTGCTGCGTTCTATCGAGGTATGCAGTATTTCTATGTGTTTCCAAAAAGTTTGCTGGGTTGCAACGGTCCAGGTGAGTTTCTTTTTTAATTGTACAACCTTGTTGTTTTTTATCACAATATTCAACTCGTTTTTATATTTTTTTTCGGTGGCTGCACTCAGGGTATCTATAAATACAAAGTTGTTGTAAAATGCGCTTTCCTTGCGGCTTAGCGATTGCTTAACCAATTCTTTAAACCAAAGGGTATCCACCAATGTTTCTTCCGAAATTACCGAACTTGCCAGTGCAATTCCGTCAAAATTATTTACCCCTGCATCTATAATATAATCATACCCGGGCCGCAAAACTTTGCCATTAAAAACCAGGTGAATCTGGTCTACTGTGTTTACATTAAAATTAAAATTTTGAAAATATTTATTCTTACCCGGCAGGGGTTTTAACCCGGCTTTTTTCATTTCGGCAGCAATAAAATCTGCGGCTTTTACAGCACCGTTTTTATAATATCCACGGCCATAAAATTTGTTCTGGCACAGGGTATTTATGGTTTTGCGGGCATAAACAGTGTCTTGTGCAACGGCGGTTTGCACGGCCAAAATGCCAATAATAATGATAATAAAACGCATGGTATATTTTTAAATTCCCGAATAAACAGGAATTACGGTTCTATTGTGATTCGATAACCCCATCGCGCAGGCGCACCACCCGTTTGGCATATTTGGCAATATCTTCCTCGTGGGTTACCAAAATAATTGTATTTCCGCGTTGGTGTATTTCTTCAAACAGGGCCATAATTTCCTGGCTGGTTTTGGTATCGAGGTTACCGGTAGGCTCATCGGCCAACAAAAGGCTGGGATTGTTTACCAGGGCGCGGGCCACGGCTACACGCTGGCGTTGACCCCCGCTAAGCTCGTTGGGTTTGTGGTGCATCCGGTCTGCCAGGCCCACTTCGGTGAGGGCTTTTTCTGCACGGGCCATTCTTTCGGCCTTGCTTATACCGGCGTAAATCAGCGGCAGTGCTACATTTTCCTGGGCTGTTTGGCGGGGCAGCAGGTTAAAGGTTTGAAATATAAATCCAATCTCCTGGTTGCGAATCTGGCTAAGCTCGGTATCGTGCATGGTGCTCACCATTTTATTATTGAGCACATAGGTGCCGCTGGTGGGGCTATCCAGGCAGCCAATGATATTCATAAGGGTACTTTTCCCTGATCCGCTGGGGCCCATAAGTGCTACGTATTCGCCGCGCTGTATATCCAGGTTTATACCACGCAGGGCAAATACCTCTTGTTCGCCAAGCACATAGCGCTTTACAATGTCGCCCAGATGGATGAGGGGAGTATCAGCCATTTTGTTCGATTACCTTGGGCACACGGAAAAAATCACTATCTTTTTTAGGTGCGTTTTTCAGGGCTTCTTCGTGGCTGATTTCCTGTTTTACCTCGTCTTCGCGCAGCACGTTTACATTGGGGGTCATATAAATCAGAGGCTCTACACCGGTGGTGTCTACCTCATTCAGCTGTTCGCACATTTCCAGTATTTTTTCCAAATCGGTGCGTATGGCTTCTTTTTCGGCCCCTTGAAATTTGAGGCGGGCCAACTGGGCCAGCTCATCTACTTTTTCGTTGGTAATTTTCATGCGTTTATTTTATGGTTCCGAATTCTTTCAATTTATTTTCAAGTATATGAAAAACCTGCTCTTTTAGTGCATCGGCATCCTCAGTATTTAGGCCTGCAGTATCAATGGGTCGATGAATGTGCATGCGCATACGTCCGGGTGAGCCTTTCCAGTGGTTGGTGTCTACACGGTTGTAATTATCGGGCAGGGTTACGGGTACTATCAATGCTCCTTTTTCAATGGCCAGTTTAAAAGCACCACTTTTTAATGGATGCAGGTTGGGCGCATCGGCAGGTATGCGGCCTTCCGGGAAAATAATCATATCAATGCCCTTGTCAAACTGCACACCGGCATCTAAGAAGGCTTTGTGACTGGCGCGCAGTTTTTCGCGGTGTACGGGTATGTCAATGGTTTTAAACCAGATTCGGAACAAGGGTACTTTGCCCAATTCCATTTTTGCCATAAAAAAATTAAAGCCGGGCAAGAATGATCCGCAGGTAAGAATATCCAGGTAGGAAGAGTGATTGGCGCAATAAATACGGCGACGGCCCTTGGGCAGGGGTGCCTCTTTAGTAACGATGGGAATAATAAAACCCATAATACAGGCCAGGCTGCCCCAAATGCGGCGTTGAAAATGGGCAATGGGGTACAGGGCGCGGTGGCTAAGCCAAATATAGAAGAGGGGATAGAGCAACAAAAAAAACAAGGCAAACCAAAAACCAGCCCAGCCCAGCCAAATGCGTCCGAGTATGGTTTTCAGCTTCATTCGCGTTTCATTCTGAATAAAAAAGTAATGAGTGCCACCACCATGCCAGTAGAAAGGCACATCAGTAATTGGGTGCGCGCAAAACTGCCTGTGCTGATATTTTCTTCGAAATAGGATTTAGAGCGGGTAATTTCTTCAATGCGTTTTGCCGGGGTAAGGGTAGTATCCTGGTTTATTTTATTTTCTATCATCACGTAATTCCGATCCCGCATATCCTTTACAATATCAGTGCGGTTAAACATTACATGCTGGTAGGCTGCAATATCACAAATGGCCACAATAACACAAACCATAAGTGCACCAAATAAGGCTTTACCCATATTAATGGGCTTATCGGTTTTTAGTTGGCTTATGCTTTTAATAAATAAAAACACCCCAATCATGGGTATAAGAATATTGGCTATTACCGGAACAGCAGAAGCAAAAGTTCTTTCGCGATATAGCCCGTTGATGTACTGAATCAGCAGCATGGCGGCACTCATAGAGCCTAATGCCAATCCATACAGGGCCACTTTTTTAAACATGCGGCAAAATTAAGCAAACCACCCTCTTTTTGGGCTGCAAATTACAGATACTTACTGTGGGGGTAAAATTTGGGTGATGCGCTTACTCGGGTTGCGACTCAAAATCATCGCGGCGGGCGTATTCATCAAAATCGTACTCGGGCAATAAATTGCTTTTTACATGGCTGATGGTTTCATTCAGCGCATCGGCAAACTTGTTAAAGTCTTCTTTATACAGGTGAATTTTGGTTTTGATGTAGTTGCCGTCATCAAATTTGCTGCGCTTGCTTTCTGTGATGGTTACGTAGTAGTCGCTGTTTCTGGTGGCTTTTACATCAAAGAAATACGTCCGCTTTCCTGCCCTGATTTTTTTGGAAAAAATCTCCTCTTGCCCGTTGTGGTTGTCCTCTGTCATCGGATACTCTGGTTTTAAATAGTTTTAATAGCAATACAAATCTATGCTAACTGGGCAAAAAACCAAAAAAAATTCTGATTTACACCGAAATAGTAGACTCGGCCGACTGTTTTTTATACAATGAAGCGAATTCTCCGTTCAACGCAAGCAGGTGATCGCGGCTGCCTTTTTCCTTGATTTTGCCATTTTCTAAGAATATAATTTCATCGGCAAAAGCAAGCGGGGCCACTCTATGGCTGATAATCACCGCTGTTTTCCCCTTCAGTTTGTTTACAAATGCACGTATAATTTGCATTTCGGTAGCGGCATCTACCGCACTCAGGCAATCGTCAAACACATACAATTCGGCATCGCGCATAAGCGCACGGGCTATGGAAACGCGCTGTTTCTGGCCTCCGCTGAGGGTTACACCCCTTTCACCCAACATGGTATCCAGGCCGTTTGGCATGTTCTCCAGGTCTTTTTCCAATCCGGCAAAGGCAGCGGCCGCCTTTATTTTATCCAAATCCAGTTTTTCGTCTTCCGATCCAAAACCAATGTTTTCGGCAATCGATTCGCTAAACAAAAAAACGTCCTGGGGTACATAGGCTACATGTTTTCTAAAATCGTTTAGCGACATATCATCCAGGTTTACGCCATCAATGATAATTTTACCACTATCGGGCTGGTAAAGCCGCATCAGCAGCTGTGCTATGGTGCTTTTGCCACTGCCCGTGCGGCCTGTAATGCCCAGTATTTTGCCCTTTTGCAATTCCAGATCCAGGTTTTCCAGGGTATTTATTTTGGCATTTTCGTACTTAAAGGTCACGTTTTCAAACCGCAGGCTATGGTTAAATACCAGCGGGGCGGCATTGGTGCGTTCCTCTTCGGGTGGGGTTTCTAAAAATTCGTTAATTCGTTTTTGGCTGGCGGCCGCTTTTTGTACCAATGCGGTGGTCCAGCCCAGGCTGGCTACGGGCCATATCAACATGTTCAGATAAATCAAAAACTCAGCAATGTTGCCGGTACTGAATTTGCCTTTGGCCGCTTCAAGTCCGCCCAGGTATAGCACTATCAGCGACGACAAGCCAATAAGCAACAACATAAGCGGAAAGAAAAGGGAGTTTACCAGTGCCAGTTTCAAATTGCGACGGCGGTATTCTTTGCCCGATTCTTCAAATCCGTTTTTAAAATTCACCTCGGCCCCGAAAGATTTGATTACCCTGATGCCGGCAAAAGTTTCCTGGGTATAGGTGGTAATGCCCGATAGCTGGGTTTGTATATCCGTGGTGCGCTTATTTATAATGGTACTTACTTTATAAATAGAGTAGCTGAGAATGGGCATTGGAATAAGCACGTATAGCGACAATTGCGGGTTTACGCTAAACATTTGAAACAACACCGTTATGAAAGTAAAAATGATATTTACAAAATACATTACGGCAGGTCCGGTGTACATGCGCACATTGCTTACATCTTCGCCAATGCGGGCCATCATATCGCCGGTAAAATTTTTACGGTAAAATCCAGTGCCCAGTTTTTGGTAGTGGTGGTAAATGTCGTTTTTGAGGTCATTCTCAATTTTGCGCGATACCACCACAATATGCTGGCGCATATAAAACATAAAAACACCCTTAACCAGCGAAGAAAGGATAATCAGAAATCCGAAACCCAGAGAGGCCCACACAATGCGGCTAATAAATACCTGGCCACCCAGTGAGGTGGTGATATGCTTGTAAAACACCGCTTCATCCAAACCCTGCCTTACAAATACCGGGACGTATACCGCAAAAATATTAGACAAGATAATGCACAAAATGCCCAATAACATTTTCCAGCCATAGCGTTTAAAGTAAATATTAAGGGCAAAAAGTTCCTGCATAACCCGCTGGCAAAATTAATCCGAAGCGCAAAGAAAGCCGCATTTTTTATTTTGTCGTAAATCTACTACCCGTTCAGACAAAAAAGAATAAACAATTATCTGCATTTTTACAATTTTATTTCGTCCAAACCCCTTTAAATAACGGTTAAATCTGGATTATCATTTAAATGTAAGTTGTTAAAAAAATATTAAAAAATATTTTTTGTTATCACAAAAATACCTAACTTTGTGCCGGGTAGATTTAAGTTTTCATAGCCAGCAGGGCCGGAGTTTTACTCTGGCCTTGTTGCTTTTTAGGCCAATTCGGTTTTTATTCTCACATCAGGCTAATCGCAAATCCCAGATATTCAATAAAAAACAAAAACCAGAAGTAAAGGTAGAACCTTTTTATGGAATCTGTTTGGTTGATTTTTGTAAACAATACCCCCCCGCAAAACATACCTAGAATACCCACTTGTATATATCCCAGGTTGGGAAATAGCGCCGAATCTGCGCTGTTGAATGCCCAAAATGCCGTGCCACTTATGGCCAGTATTACCAAAATGCTGCCAGCCCCGAATACAAATCGGGGTGAATAAGCCAATGTTAAGGTTTTAATGGCAAAAACAGCATCGCCTGCCCGGTCGGGGATATCCTTAAACCATGCAATGGCTATGCTAAAAATTATCATAAGAACACACAATGCCCATATAAAAGCAGGAAGGGCGTATTCTCCGGTAAAAATGGAGTAATACAAATTAAAGAATCCCAGGTTTATAAGCACCCCACGCACCGATACTATACTGAGAGCAGCAAAAAAATGGTGGCGTTTAAATTTCAATGGCGGCAGCGAGTATGCAGCGCCTATACCGGCAATAAGGGCCAGCAAACCAAAATAAAAAACAGAAACGGCTGCACCTATACCCAACGATATGGCCAGACTTATGAAACATATCCGCAAAGCCGTGTTGCGTTTTAGCTCACCCGATGCTATGGGCAGATAGGGTTTGTTTATTTTATCATTCTCCACATCAGCCCATTGATTAAGCCCGGTTATAAATAAGTTGCAGGCCAGCGCAGCTATAAGTGTTAATACCCAAATACCGGTTTGCCCCATGGGTGTATGGCTATAATAGCGGGCAATGGTATATAGGCTGCCTACACTTACAAATGTGCCAATAAAAGTATGGGGCCGTGTAAACCGCCATAGCAGATATGCTTTTTGAATAATTTTATTTAATAACCACATAATGTATAGGACCGAGCCGGGTTTTAATGGTGTTGATTTTGGCTTTACTCCCTTCCGGGATAACATTGTGCCATTGGGTGTTTTTTAAATACCTGCAGCGGTAAACCGATACCAATCCATCAAAGGTAACCGTAAATAAATTTACTGGCAGAATCCAGGTAAAAAACAGGCGTTTAAGGCTAAATGGCCTTACAAACGGGGCTGCTAAAAATTGCAGCAGGGTAGTGGTAATAAATATTTTAAGATAGGTAAGCAGCGTGGGGTCCAAAATTTCGGCTATACAAACGGTGTTTTTGCGATTCAGCAATTGCCCTATCATTTGTTTTTGAGTTTGGGTATCAAAATGGTGAAACGCATTGAAAAAAGTGACCAGCTGGTTTTCTGGCAAAGGACCGTTTACCACATCTACCGATTGAGGCAGGTATTGACATTGGGTATTTTGTATTTTTAAGGTTTGCGGAAATTTATCGCTCAATACAATTTTTAAATCGCAAAGGCTGGTCAATTTACAAAGACTAAGCCAGGGTTCACCACTGCCGCTGCACAGGTCATGTACCCTGCCATTTTTTTCATGGGCCAGCATAGCCAATTCACCGGCCAGGGGTTTATAAAAACCGGTTATACCCACCATCCAGCCTATAAACTGGGTTTGCATATTGCGCAAAAAAGCAGGAAACCAGGTTTGATCTTCGAGTTCCAATTGGCTTCAAACTTAGCTAATCATTTACAAATGATACACTTTGTTAAGTCTAAATGTGTTTTTAATAATTAAATCCACTATTTTTGAAACGGAAGGGTATGTTATTTGATCCGATTCCGCTTTCGGATACGTTGATTATTTTGCTGTTAGGAACCATTGTGGGTTTATCGGCCTATTGGCTGGAACGCACTGCAATGTTTGGCAAAATGCAAAAACTGGTGGCTCGCAAAAGCCTCCATGTTATTGGCGTGGGCGCCTGTACCATAGCAGCTGCGCTTATTCAAAACCATTTATTTTTAATATTACTGGTAGCCATTGCCGAATTATTTTTGTTTTACCTGGTGCAGTTTCGCAATTTCTTTACCCAGGATGGAAAAAAAAGCTGGGGCATTGTGTATTTCCCGCTGATATATATGGTATTGCTTTTTCTTTTTCCGCACAACCGATTTTTAGTAGTGGCTCCTATGGGTTTGCTTGCCCTGGCCGATGCTGCAGCTACCCTGTTTGGAGAATATTTTGCCAAATCATTTTTTAATCTTACAGGCGATCGTAAATCCGTAGTGGGCAGCAGTTCATTTATCCTGGTTTCGTTTTTATGGTTTGTATTGCTTGGTTTTTTTGGTTACGGTCAAGGGCAAAACTGGCCGCAATATCTGGTTACGGCTTTTTGCATAAGTATACTTACTGCAGGCACCGAGGCATTAGGCAGCAAGGGGCGCGATAATTTATGGGTCCCGGCCGCAGCCGCATTTTTGTTATGGGCCACATTTAAAACCTCTAATCCAGCCGATCCGTATTTGCTGGGCATTGCCCTGGTGCTGGTTGTGCCCTGTGCCTTATTGGCGTATAATTTTAAATTATTGTCAAATTCTGGTGCTGTTGCAGCTGCATTAATGGGCATTACCATTTTTATTTATGGCGATTTTTCTCTCCTGCCCATACTCACATTTTTTATTACGGGTGCCCTTATGGGTAAAATTCCCGGCAAGCCTGTTTCCGACGAAAAAGCAGGCTTACCGCGCGATAGTGTGCAGGTTTTTGCCAATGGAGGCGTTGCCTTACTATTGTCTTATATCAATTGTATTTGGCCATCCAATCAGAATTATATTTTATACCTGGTAGCCTGTGCAGCAGCTTGTGCCGATACTTTTGGCAGCGAAATCGGCACCCGCTTTGGAAAATATACCATCGATATTATTCGCATTCGCAGGGTAAACGCCGGGGTTTCGGGCGGTATTTCTATCATTGGATTTTTAGCCACATTTGCAGGTGCAGCCCTTATTGCCCTATTTGCCTGGAATAAAGAAATGTTTGTTTATATTACCCTTTTAGGAGTTTGCGGCTCGGTAATAGACAGTTTACTGGGAGCAGTATTACAGGCCAAATACCTCAATCAGGCTGGCGAGTGGACCGATATTCCGGGTAAAAATAAAATCAGCGGATTTACTTTTATTAATAATGATGCGGTTAATTTTATCAGTATTTTATCTACGGTTTTAATTGCCTTTTTTATTCTTTAAGAATTAAAATTCTGGCATCGGGCCAATGGGCTGTAAAAAAGCCATAACCATTGTTTACATTGGTAGTATAATTCACGGGCTCACCAAAAAAAATGCCCAATCCGTTTTGAGCCGATCGCTGTTTTTGTATTAAATAAGTGTAATATATTTTGTCAATTCTTGAAATGGTTACAGTACAGGTATCGCCTTTTCTGAAATTGGAAATATCAATTTTCTGGGTATGGGTACTGTTGCTGAAAGTTTGGTCGGACAAGGCCAGGGTACTTACATCTCCGTTGTTATTTATATTAAAAATATTGGCCGGATTAATAGCACCGGTTTTAATAAAATCGGTATTTTTATAAATATTTACCATGTAATAATCTTCACCCGGAATATCTTTAAATGTAAGATTTAACCAATGCAAACTATCGCCTTTTTTCATTTCAAACTGGGTAAATGCAGTATCTAAAAATACGCGTTTCATTAATCGGGTTTGGGCCGATATGCTTTTGCCCGAGCTGCTGTCCAATACATTCAGTGTGTATTGCACATCCTCAATCAGGGGGGTGGTTATGGTGCCATAAAAACCGGGTGCCACTTTAAAAAGGGTATCGGTTTTTCCGTTATAACTTACTGTTACCCTTGCATGGGCCACCAAAATCTGGTTTAGCAAATCGTTGCCAGGATTGGTATCCGTGGGCGTTAAGGCATCAAAAGTGCGGCTCAAGGAAATCAGCATTACACTATTGGGTATTACCTGCGATGCCACGGCCATTTTGCTTTCTGCTTTCGGAATTTTAATTGGAATGGGATCCGGACGGCAGCTATCCAGACTTAAAAGCTCTGCAATTGCCAGTATAAATATTGTATATTTCAATGTTGTTTTTTGCATCAGAATTTAAAATTATAGGCCAGTGATACCAGGGTGCCAAAAATACCGGGTTGCTCGTATTTAAGCCCGCCGGTATTGGGGTCTACGCTTATGCGAATGCGGTAAGGTTCGGCGCGGTTGTATGTATTATAGCAGCTTAAAACCCACTCTGCTTTGAATTTTTTTGTTTGCCTTACTTTGTATACCAAATTTAAATCCAGGCGGTGTGAGGGCGACATGCGCACTGCATTGCGGGTGGTATATACAGGCACTATATCTACCCCATTAAGCCCTGGTTTTGGCATAAAATATTTGCCTACCTGCGCGGTAAAACGGCTGCCTGTATTATATACCCATACCATTCCCAAATCCCATTTTTTAGAAATGGTATAATTGGTTACCAACGAAAAATAATGCCTGCGATCGTATTTAGCCGGAAACATTTTTCCCTCATTTAATTCATCAAATATGCGGTTGCTCCAGCCCAGTGTATAGCCTATCCACCCGTTCAGGCGGCCTTTGTCGCGCTTTACCAAAAATTCGGTACCATATGAATATCCTTTGCCTTGCAACAATTCTTTTTCATAATTATTATTTAAAATTAATACAGCACCCTCGCGATATTCGGTGGTATTTTTCATGTATTTATAATAGGCTTCTATACTTACAAAAATCTGTTTTCGCGGAAATGCATGCTGGTAGGCCAGGGTTACCTGGTCGCTTTTTTGGGGTTTTACATTATTGGTTACCGGGTACCACAGATCGGTAGGCAGGCTTACGCTGCTACTGCTTACCAAATGCAGGTATTGTTTCATGCGGGCATATCCAAATTTTAACGAGCTCAATTTTCCTACATCATACACGGCTGCAATGCGGGGTTCAAGTCCGGCATAAAAAGTATTTTGGGTTACACATCCACTAATGCGCAAACCATAATTTATTTTAATTTTTTTATTTATTTCCTGCTCATTGCGCGCAAATAATCCCAATTCCTGGGTATTAATTACAGTAGGCGAACTGTCTTTCAAAAACTCAGATATAGCGCCCCGGGTGCTGATTACATTGGGTTTAAAAGTGTGGTTAATAGCGCTAAATCCAAAGCGTGCAGTATTTTTTGGATTGTAATAATAGGTGAGATCGGTTTTTACGCCAATATCATGTATCCTGGATCCAATAAATATGGAATTATCGGCAAATTCACCCTCCACAAAATACCTGAAACGGGTAAAAATAAGGGAGGTATTTAAAAACATTTTGGGGTTTACTACATGGTTCCAACGCAGAGTTGCAGACACATTGCCCAGTTGAAAACCAAATTTGGTGTCCAGCACATTGCCACTATCAGTAGTAGTTTGCGATTTTTCACTCAATACATCATTGCCCAAATAAAAACTGGCAAACAATTTATCTTTGGGCGATAAATGGTAACTTACTTTGGCATTTACATCATAAAAATAGTAGGGTAAATTTAGTCCGGTAAGTTTCAAAACCCTGTCGATATAAGTGCGGCGGGCTGAAATAATAAAGGATGATTTGTTTTTAACTAAGGGGGCTTCCAAAGTGAGCCTGGATGACAAAATACCAATACCTCCGCTACCCGATACTTTGCTTTTATTTCCCTCTTTGAGGCGTATATCAAAAATAGACGAAAGCCGGCCCCCGTATTCGGCCGGAAAACCACCCTTGTATATGTCCATATCCTCGATGGCTTCCGGAATAAAAACCGAAAAGAAACCAAATAAATGGCTCACGTTATAAACGGTGGCTTCATCCAGCAACAACAGATTTTGATCCGGGTCTCCACCCCGCACCTGAAAACCCGTTTGGCCTTCGGCGCCTTTTTGTATTCCGGGTAAAAGTTGGGCTACCTTTAATATATCCAGCTCACCACCTATGGTTGGAATATTGCGTATGTTGGCCGGCTTGATATTGATAACTGAGATGCGGGTGCTTTTTACTTCTTTTTCTACCCTTTGGGCGGTAATTTTTATTTCTTTGATGGTGGTTTCGGTTTTGGTAACCAAAAATATTTTCTCTTCGTTTTTATCCAAATTTAGAGTGTCGGTGCGGCTTTCATAGCCTTCGGCAGAGGCAGTAAATACATATACCCCAGCAGGGATACTAAGGCTGTAATAACCGTATCGGTTGGTACTTACCGAGTAGTTGTTTTTACCTGTTGCGGTTATGGAGGCACCCAGCACAGGCTCAGCGCTGTATTTATCAAGCACATACCCGCTAAGGGTGCGGGTGCTATCCTGGGCTTTGGCTTGGGTAATTAAAAACAGAGAAATAAGCAGGGCAGAGTATTTCATGCAGGGGAGAATGGGATTTATACGTTTGGGCACCGGATTTTGTTACTGTGTTGATTGATTTGACGTAAGCAAGACCAGAAAGGTTGGGGCAAACATAAAAAAAAAGCCACCTTTACAGATGGCTTTTAGTGTTTTCAATTTTAAATCAGCGGCCCAGGGTAGCCTGGCCGGGTACCCAGTTGCAGGGAACCCTTTCGCCGGTGAGCAGGCCGTTTAATACACGCACTACTTCGTCTACATTGCGTCCCACATCCAGGTCGTTGATACTTACCCAGCGTATAACACTGGTAGGATCTACGATATAGGTAGCACGGTAGGCAATTTTTTCGCCATTTTCTAAAATGCCCAATTCCTCGGCCAATGATTTGCTGGTATCGGCAATCATCGGAAACTCCAGGTTGCGCAGGTTTGGATCCTGATTTCTCCAAGCCAGGTGTACATATTCGCTATCGGTGCTCGCACCTACCAGCATGGCGTTGTTTTTTGTAAAATCGGCCATGCGATCGTTAAAAGCCGAAATTTCTGTGGGGCATACAAATGTGAAATCTTTGGGCCACCAAAACATCACCATCCACTGGCCTGATTTGATGTGATCCTGGTTTGTAACTTGGGCAAATTCTTTGCCTGGTTCGGTGCTCACTACCGACTTCTTATTGAATTCGGGAAAGGTAGAGCCAACGGAGAGTATACGATTTTGTGTCATTTTTTAAAACAGCCGCAAATTTCGGGATTCCCTGCCGAAAAAAGGGGGGGTACGGGCTAAAAAAATATAAAATTTGTAATCATTCTAAAGTGCAGAAATACAAGCAGATAATTTGTTTTTCCACCCCCGATAAAAATATTTTTATTCGTTTACACAACATTTTCACCCAAGGCCCGTTATTTAGTTGGGGTAGATTTAAGTTTTCATAGCCAACAGGGCCGGGACGGAATGTTCCGGCCTTGTTGTTTTAAAACGTGCATGTTTTATAAATAAATCTGGAAATTGTGTTTATACAGGCAATGACAATACATTTGCACAAACCTCATTGTGAATGCAGTTATAGGTAAATACCTCAAAGGCGCCAACGCGCTGTGGCCATTGTATTTTTTGCTGGCTGTACTGTTGTGTTTACGCAATTATTTGCTGCCGCATGATACTTTTGATGGGGGCTATACCCATTACAACAATTATGTAATTTTCAAACAGAGTTTTTTTCATTTAATACAGGGCAGTAATCTGTATATACACTACCCCGCTGAGCATTTTGATTTATTTAAATACACACCCACTTTTGCCCTGGCATTTGGCAGTATAGCCTGGTTGCCCGATTGGCTGGGACTGGCCCTTTGGAATTTGCTCAATGTGTGGGTATTGGTGGCAGCTATCCGCAAATTGCCTGGCCTTTCGCAGGGCATGCAATTGGCCCTGGGACTGTTGCTGATACAAGAAACCGTAACCTCTACCATGAACTCGCAAAGCAATGTGCTAATTGCGGGCTTACTTGTATTAGCCTGGAGCAGCCTCGAAAATGGTTTCAGAAACCGCGCCCTATTTTTTATTGCCTGCACGGTTTTTATCAAAATATTTGGCATCCTGTTTTTTGCCATGTTGCTTTTTTATCCCAAATGGTACAAAATGATTTTACCCGTTTTGGCAATTATGGGTGCACTGTTTTTATTGCCATTGCCTATTACGGGTATAGAGGGTTTAGGCCGCCAATACCAGCAGTTTGGTATTCTGTTGCAAAATGATAGTAATACTTTTATTAAATACTCTGTAATGGGTTGGATGCAAAGCTGGTTTAATGTTGTGCCACCTAAAAATGTCGTGGTTGCAGTGGGTTTTGTGCTGCAGTTTTTGCCCTTGCTGGTATATGGGTTCTATAAAAAACAGCTGCAAAATATGCCCGATTTGCAATTAAAATTAAGTGCATTATTTGCCGCCACCCTTTTAATATGGATGGTGATTTTTAACCACATGGCCGAGAGTGCCACCTTTGTAATAGCCGTAACCGGGGTGCTGGTTTGGTTTTTTTATTCGGGCCTGCCCAGGGCTGTTAAAATTGCATTTTTAATACCCGTAATTGTATTTACCTGCTTTGGTCCCAGCGATATTTTTCCAAAAGAATTGCGCCACAAAATTGTAGAAGATTGGCAGTTAAAAGTTTTTCCCTGCATACTGGTATGGGTGTTGGGCATTGCAGAGTTTGGAAAAAATGTATTCCCAAAACGCGTAGCAAATAATTAAAAAATCAAGCCCTGAATGGGTATTTATTTTTTAACCAGAAAGCCAGTTTTACCATTAAAATCAATGCCGGTACTTCTACCAGCGGACCAATAACACCTGCAAATGCCTGCCCGCTGTTGATGCCAAATACACCAATGGCAACGGCTATGGCCAGCTCAAAATTATTGCCCGCTGCGGTGAACGAAATGGCAGCAGTATCGGCATAGCTAGCACCCAGTTTTTTTGCCACAAAAAATGCGAGTAAAAACATTACACCAAAATAAATAACCAGGGGCAATGCAACGCGCAAAACATCGGCCGGAATTTGCACAATCATTTGTCCTTTAAGCGAAAACATTATCACAATGGTAAGTAGCAAGGCAATTAAAGTGATGGGCGATATTTTGGGAATGAAACGTGTGTTAAACCAGTTTTCTCCCTGGGTTTTGATTAGCGCATAGCGGCTTATGATTCCCATTAAAAAAGGGATGCCTAAATATATGGCCACAGTTTTGGCAATTTGCGCTATCGTAATATTAATTTCCATGGCTTTTATGCCAAAAAGCGGAGGCATTATTTGCAAATAAAACCAGGCGTAGGCACTAAAAAACAATACCTGCATTATACTGTTTACACCCACTAGCGCAGCCACATACTCGCGGTTGCCATTGGCCAGTTCGTTCCACACTATCACCATGGCTATGCAGGGTGCAATACCAATGAGAATAAGGCCCGACATATAATCGGGGTAATTTTTTAGCAAGGTAATACTGAGTAAAAACATAAAAAACGGACCGATAATCCAGGTAATAAACATGGCGGCAGAAAATAGTTTTATGTTTTTAAAAACAGCCGGAATTTTGGCATAATTTACTTTGGCCAGGGGTGGATACATCATTAATATTAATCCGATAGCCAGGGGTATATTGGTGGTGCCGGTACCCATTGTGTTGATGGTGTCTGATACAGCCGGAAACAGGTATCCAATGGCCACCCCAAGTGCCATGGCGCTAAAGATCCAAAGCGTAAGGTAGCGGTCTAAAAAATTGAGTCTTTTATTGGCGGGCATATTGTTTGTTTTAAAGATTTTCTTCTACCCAATTTTGGCAATAGGTTTTAATCATATCGCGCACCCGGGCAAATTCGGCTTTCACTTCTTCCTCGCTGCTTGAATACTTCGCGGGGTCGGGAAAATTGTAGTGAAATTTTTGCGCGTTGGAAGGAAACCAGGGGCATTTTTCTTTTGCATTGTCGCATACAGTTATTACAAAATCAAAATCAATTTGGTTGTATTCATCCACATGGTTGGATGTGTGATTTGATATGTCAATGCCATCTTCGGCCATGGTAGCTATGGCTTTTGGATTTACTCCATGGGTTTCAACACCGGCGCTGTATACAAGGGCCCTGTTACCTGCAAATTTTTGCAAATAACCGTGGGCAATCTGACTGCGGCATGAGTTGCCGGTGCATAGTACAAGTATGTTTTTTTGCCTATCCATTTTTTTATTTTTTAAATATAAAATATACCGCCAGAATGAGAAAAATAAATCCTACAGCATGGTTCCATCGAAAGGTTTCTGTTTTAAAAACCAGCATTACAAAAGCGGTAAATACTACCAGGGTTATTACTTCCTGTATTACTTTTAATTGCCACATGTTAAAGGGTCCGCCATTGCCCTGAAAGCCAATCCGGTTGGCAGGAACCTGAAAAACATATTCAAAAAGTGCAATGCCCCAGCTGATTAAAACAATGGAAATTAATCCCAGTTTTTGGGTCCATTTCCAGCTTTCGAATTTTAAATGCCCATACCAGGCCAGGGTCATAAAAATATTCGAAACAATGAGTAAAAGTATGGTAAAGAAGCCGCGCATTTTGGGTATTCATTATTTACATCCGCAACCGGGGGCGCAGCAATCGGCGGGCTTTTCGGCATAAACAGTTACACTGTAAATACCCATGTCGGATTGGCGGTATTTTTCTATTTCAGAGGGGGTTAAATAGTTACTTAAAATATCATCGGGTAATGTTATTTCTTTTTCTTTTTGGATGGCCAGTTTTTGAAATCCCGCCATAAAAATGATGTTCAAATACCGGTCTTTTTGCACCGCCCCCGATACGCAACCGGCGTACATTTCAGCAGCATTGCGCAGTGCGGCAGGCAGCTCGCCTTTTAATACAATATCAGAAATCGAAAAATGTCCGCCTGGTTTAAGTACCCTGAAAATTTCGGCCATGGCTTTTTCTTTATCTGGTACCAGGTTTAGTACGCAATTGCTTACCACTACATCGGCAAAATCTGCCGTTACGGGCATTTTTTCAATGTCGCCCTGTCTGAATTCAACATTGGTAAATCCCAATTTTTCGGCATTGGCCCTGGCTTTTTCAATCATGGCAGGGGTAAAATCAATGCCTACCACACGGCCGGTTTCTCCGGTTTCATGGCGGGCTACAAAGCAATCATTACCCGCGCCGCTGCCCAGGTCTATAACCACATCGCCTTTTTTAATTTTTGCAAATTGCGTGGGCAATCCGCAACCCAAGGCCAGATCGGCATCCGGATTATAGCCTTCCAGGTTGCTATAATCATCGGTCATAATGTTGTACACCTCTGTAGAGCAGCCACCCGCACCGCAGCAACTGGCAGCGTTTTCGGCTTTGTCCTGCAGCGCTATTTCGCTGTATTTTAGTTTTACCAGTTCTTTCAACTGTTCGTGGGTTTCGGTTGTGTTTAGCATATTATTTTATTTTTATAGGCAATTGCCCGTTTTTTTATTTTAATTTTAGCAGCAACTCTCTTTCGTTTCCTGGTACTCGGTGTATAATGCACCCATACTTTCCTGCATTTGTTTCCATGCATTTCCATCAATGCAATAGCATATTTTAGGGCCCGAAATTTCACCTTTTATCAGCCCGGCTTCCTTTAATTCTTTAAGGTGCTGGCTAACGGTACTTTGCGATAAGGGCAGTTCGTCTACAATATCGCCACATACACAACTCTGGCGTTTCAGCAATAAGCGGATAATGGCCACTCGTGCCGGATGGGCAAGGGCTTTGGCATATGCTGCTATGCGGTTGTCGCGCACACTAAACTCTTCTGACTTGGAGATACCCATAAAATCGTATCGCAATATTACGATAGGATTTTGGATTGCGCAAGTATTTCTCCAAAATATTTTGGAAAATTTTTAACTTGTGCGAAAAAAACGGGGCTAAATCAACGAATGAGTTGCCATTTTATACTATGGCCACTGTTGTTTTTTATAATGTACAGTCCGCTGCCGCAAATTTCGGGTATGCTTAAGGTGGTTTGTTTTTCGCCTGCTTTTATTTGTGTAGTGCAAATTACCCGGCCCTGCATATCATAGATATAATAGGTTTCGGTTTGTAATCTATGGCTGCGGATAATAGTAAGGTTTTGATTCCCGGGATTCGGTTGCAGGGTAAAAGCGCTTTTAATATTTTGAAAGTGTTTTGTGCTGGCCGGCCACAGGCATGTAAGTTGGGCCTTGTTGGTTATCACAGGCTCGTTAAAATCAAAATAGATAGCGGCCTGGTCAGCAATGGTATCGCAACCCGGATCGTTGCAATTGCCGTTTAATTCAACCGAAAATGAAACCTGGCCTTGACTGCCATAAAAATCGGTTCCGCTATCGGGTAAATAAATATCGTTGAGTGTAAAAATCAGCACCCCATTTTCGAGTTTAAAAGTGCAGGGATGCGAACTTCCCAATATGCTTACCCGTTTTATGGGGCAGCTTTGCTGCAGCGGATTGGCAATGCGGATATTGCGGGCTTCGGCCGTACCGGTATTTTGAAAATGAATGGTATAAACCGCCGCTTTTTGGGTATTTAATGCATCCGGATTGTGTACTTCTATATAATTGGGGTCGAAAGATCCATCGGTGGGAATATGCAGTGTTTTGCGGTTGTTGCTGCTGTCTTCGTCTATGCTAATACTATCGCACAATAGTTTTAAATGCACCGTATCGGTATGCGAATAGGTGTGGTAAGAGGGCATAAACTGCACCACCATTTGTCCGGTTTCGCCGGGTTTTAAGTCTATATCCCAGGCAATGAGGTTATTGTTTTTGGTATTTGGATTTACATCTGCCGCAACAAAAATTACACTATCGGGTTTATATAATTTCAAATGTGCGGTTTGTTTTTTAATTCCATAATTGGCATAAAACAGACTGATAGATGCGGTATATCCAGGGTTCCAGGCCGAGCCTACAAGCATGTCGGCAGCCAGGTCTATGCCATTGCCAGTAAGGGTTAGCGGTATGGCCTGCACCTGGTATTGATGTGCACTATCTACAATTAATTCGGCATTGGAACAAGTGGGTTTGAGGTATTTTACCTGTGGTTTTATTTTCCATTTTCCCTCATAAAACTGGTTGATGGTGGGGTTGGTAACGGATGTGCTGTTGTTTTCATATACAATGGGCACAAACAGAGTGTCTTCGCCGGTTTCGCGGCTGCAGTTTTTGTTTTTATCCCAATAAAAATAGTTGGGCGTTTTGTAGAATTTTTTATTATGTAAATAAGGGAAAAATGAATTTATACTTTTGCAAATGGTTATTTTATTGCAGGTATCATCGGCATAATAAGCGGTCAGGCAAATCATATAATCGGCGGTGTTTGTATCATCAATATAATATTCCAGCGAACCATTATATTGGCCTTCTGTAATGCCGTTTTTGCTCATTTCCCAGTTTAAATATACCCCTGCCGGAGATACAGGTGTGCCTGAATTATCGAGTGCACTGCCTTTAAAATAATCACCACTGCCCGAAAGTTCGTAGCGTATATCTATGCCTGCAATTCCTGTAAAATTATTCCAACTTTTTTCTTTACCTACCACTTGTTCGGCAGAAATCCCGCGCAATATTTCAAGGGTATCTGCATCCAGGCCGGTTGCCAGGTAAGTTTCGGCAGATATATTTTTATCCAGTAAGGTTTTGCATATATCATACAAATTATTGGCAATTAAGTAGGCACCATATTTACTGGGATTTTCCCCGTTTGCGGTGTACAAATCTATACCACCATAATTTTGGCGGCAATCTTGCCAGGCCTGGGCCAGTGGGGCAAAATAATACATTCCTTTGGTTACAAATGCAGTGTAATCAATCATAGACTGTACCATGGCGTCGTAAGAGCAGCACATGGCATATTTGGGGCATAAGGATGATTCGCCGTTTTTAAATGCCCAGCTTTGAAGGAATACAGGTTTTAGGCAGGTATTTCCGTTTCTGAAAAATTGTTTAACTGTACCTAAATTATTTTTGAATGTATGATATTCTGTAGTAATAATCTTGCGCACATTTTCCTGTAAGAATAAAAAATCAGGTTTTTTATCCAGCCCGTTTAGCAGTGTACTATCGGCTGCTATGGCAGCGGTTACACTGTCATTCAGCACCAGGGTTTGAATTTGAAATGAGTCGCCCGATTGGGCTGCAGTTTTGGTAAAAATATTTACCATGTTTTGGCCAAAAAAAGCACTGTCGCCGATAAATAATACCTTGCCCCGGTATGCCAGTTTTTGGGCATTTGCAATTGTAATAACACCAATAAACAATAGAAATAATAGTAACTTACGCATGTATCAAAGTTGAATCTTAGGGCGATTCCGATTGTCATATTATTGTAAGGCTTTTTGAGCACAGTTAATTTTTATCCTTCCAGGTATGAATAAAAATCAGTAGAATTGTATTTTAAATAATGGATACCCAAGCGGTTTCTTATGCAGGCCAATATTTGTATAAGCGATTAATACAGGCTAAATGGTTCATAGATAAAAATTATATGAATGCCATTAATCTCTCGGAGATTTCGGATGCGGCTATTCTGTCTAAATTTCATTTTACCCGCCTGTTTAAACAAATTTATGGGAAAACACCCCATCAGTATATTACATATTTACGTATTGAAAAAGCCAAACAATTATTGCAGGAATCTAAATCTGTGAGTGAGGTTTGTGATACAATCGGGTTTGAAAGTTTAACTACATTCAGCGGATTATTCAAACGCATGGTTGGCCTTACTCCCTCAAAGTTTGCAGAAATTCACAAAAAGCGAAAATATATTGCAACAAAACACCCACAGGCATTTATACCTGCCTGTTATACCTATATGGCAGGGTTAATTAAATATAGCAATTTTGAAGAGGTAAACATAGATGCAAATTCAGCAGATTTGCAGGCCACAAATAAAAGAATATGATTACAAAGTTTACACACATGTGCGTGTATGTATTAGACCAGGAACGCGCCAAGGAATTTTACACCCAAACGCTGGGTTTTGAATTGAAAGCCGATTTTCCAATGGGACCCGGTACCCGATGGCTTACAGTTTCACCACCTCAGCAACCTGATTTGGAGGTTACCTTGTACCCTGTTGTCGCAGGCCAGGGTTTTGATGAAGAAACAGCTGCAACAATGAAAAAATTAGTTGCACAGGGTACCTTTGGCCCCGGGGTTTTACACACCAATGATGTATATGCCACCTATGAAGAATTAAAAGCCAAAGGAGTAGAGTTTGTAAAGCCGCCAACCAAAGAATTTTACGGAATAGAATGCCTTTTTAAAGATGATAGTGGTAATTGGTTTTCTTTAAAGCAGGATGATGAACAGCATACATGATGCCCTGGTGAGAGATGAATTGGTAAAGCGGTTAGAACCATTTATGGAAAATACGGCACCGCTTTGGGGAAAAATGAATGCCAAACATATGCTGGCCCATTTAACCATTTGGAATGAATGGGTGCAGGGGAAAACAACATACAAGCAGTTGTGGTTGGGAAAACTGATTGGTCGGCATATGCTCAAAAGGGTAATGGCAGATTCAAAACCCTTGCAAAAAAATACGCCCAGCATAGCAGCGTTGTTGCCACAGAATCCCGACGGTACCTGGGATGAGTTGAAACAAGCCTGTATTGAAAGTATTACATCCTATGTTAATTTTCACAATCCACAGTTTGTGCATGTGTTTTTTGGCAAAATGACGGATGATGAAATAGGCAAGTTTGTGTTTAAACATACCGATCATCACTTCAAGCAATTTGGTATATAAAAAAAGCCCGCAAATGGCGGGCTTTTTTATTTCTATTTATCAATAAAAATAGGAATGGCTTTTTGAAATTCCGCATTGGATAATTGTAACAAATACATGCCATTTGGCAGTGGGTTTGCTGCCATACTTAGGCTCCATTCATCCCCCGGTTTGTATATTCCCAGATTCTGGATTTCTCTGCCTTGAATATCCGTAATTGTTAGCCTGGTATCACCCTTTATTATTTGGCCGGGTTTTATGTTCAGTTGGTCTTTGATGGGATTGGGATATATAATAAAGCTGGGCTTCGTTATCACTTTATTTTTAGTTAATTTATCAAATTCATACATAGCCAAAAAACCATCCGAAGCGCCGCTATTGGTTATTGTGCTCACTGTTTTTCCCGGATCGCAGTCAAAATCGCCCAAAGCATATCCGGTAGTAATAATTTGAAAACCTTTTAAAATGTGTATATTTTTTAAATGAACATGATATCCGAATACAAAACCACCTAGGAATTGAAAGCTGGTATCCAGTATGGAAATAAATGCAGTGTAGGGGTTTTTGGAATACCACTTGTTTTTTTGTTCTTTTGGGTCAAGCTCAATGCTGTCTAAAAAGGTCCCAACCACTGCAATGTAATTATTTTTATCTATGCTAATTGCATTAATCGCTTCGTCATAATTGGTTATGCCAAATGTAATTGCGCGCACAAATTCACCGGCATTGTTAAGTTTTAAAAGAAAACCGGCACCATTCCCGGATGACATTTCGAATTTTCCTGCCCCCGGATCAAAATCAAATGTATTGTTAAAATTACCGGCTGTATAAACATATCCGGTGTTGTCAATCACCAGTCCGCTGCATAATTCCTCACCGGCTTCGGCAGAATTGGATCCAAATTGATCGACCCAAAAAAGGTCGCCATTGAGAAATAATTTACATACATAAATATCATGGTGTCCGCTTGCAACCATGCTTTTGGTAGCAGCTCCCGGATCAAAATCGGCAGTTCCCTGAAAAGTACCTGTAAAATAAATGCCATATGGATTTACAGCAATACTTTTAAGATTATCGTCGTCGGCTCCGCCAAATTGTTTGGCCCAAATGCAATTTCCTACTGCATTTAATTTAGTAATAAAAATATCATTACTACCTGCGTTAGAGCTGGCAAGTTTTTCTGAACTGGAAGGGTCTAAATCAACATTATTGCCATAGAAATAACCCGCTAAATAAATATTATTGCTGTTATCAAAACACAAGTCGTTTATATGCAATCCGGTCAACGGTTTTAATGAACTATAATTCCCATCTTTATCCAATTTCAACAAAAAATCGCTGTTGTAGGTGAGTTTTGCAACCCCTGAGCCGAGATCAAAATCCAAAATAGTGGGTGCAGTTCCTGCTAAATAAATATTACCGCTGTTATCTAATTTTAGTATACTTGGATATTCAGATAAAGTACTTCCATAAATTTTTAACCAAATTAAATTACCGTTTTTATCTATTTTACTAATAAACATATCGGTTTCTCCCACCGCTGTGGTATTGGTATTTGCCGCTCCGGGATTTAAATCTGCGGTACCTTTGAAATAGCCTGCCATATATGTATTTCCGGCAGTATCTATGGCACTGGATACAATGGCATCGGCTAAAGTACCCCCCAGGCTTTTGCCAAATTTTAGTGTTGCCGTTTGTGCAAATGCATTGGATAGGGTGCATAAAAAGGCGATTATAATCAGCCTGAATTGGTTTGTTTTCATATAGGTTTTTATGTGTTATTTCAGAATAAAAAAAACCAAAAACAATAGCGCCAGCACTACCACCAGAAAAAGGTAATCTACCATGCGTATTTCCTTATCGGCAGGTGTAGAGGGCTTTTCGTTTTTAATTTTCACACTGCAAACCTAGGCCGGTATTGCCTTTGCTATAAAAGCGAATGAGTAACTAACGGTTTTTGTGAGCCGTTGACGTTAAACCTGATTAATCGGAAGAATCCGAAATTGCTAGAATTTACTAAAGAGCTGAAAAAAATCGTTGCGTTTGCTGCGCGATATGGTAATTTGGGTATCATCAGGCATTACAATATAGCCCCCATCGCCTTTTACATACTTTTTAATGTGGTTGATATTTACCAAATACGAGTTGTGTACCCTTATAAAATCATCCCCGGCCAGGGTGTCATCCAGCTCTTTCAGGGTTTTGGCCACCATTACTTTTTTACCATCGGCCATTACCACACGGGTATAATTGCTCTCGGCCGCGCAATAGCAGATATCCGCAGTTTTTACAAAAATCAGCGCATCGCCCACACTTAAGGCTATGCGATCTACCTGTTTTTTGGCCGGATTAAGGGTTTCAAGCAACAAATTCAGTTGCTCCCTGCCGAGGGTGTGGTTTTCGGTTTTTAATCGCGCTACGGCCTTTTTTAAATCATCCGGGTCTATGGGTTTCAGCAAATAATCCAGGGCCGCATAGCGAAATGCGCGCAGGGCAAATTGATCGTAGGCCGTGGTAAAAATGATGCTAAAAGCAATGCTTTCTATTTTTTCGAGCATATCAAAACCATTCATACCCGGCATTTCGATGTCCAGAAAAACCACATCGGGTTTGTGGGTTTGTATGGCAGCAATACCCGCCTGGGCACTATGGCAAATGGCGGTAATGCTTACCTCAGGGCAATAGGTAGAAAGCAGCCACTCCAGCATTTCTGAAGCGCTTTTTTCATCGTCAACGATGATCGCCTTTATCATGGTTTAAATGTATTTGCAAGGTTACACAAGTACCGGCTGCTTGCCCGTTTTCATCGGTAAGGTCGGTAATTTGAATGGTGTTTTGGGCCATATTTTCATTCATAAATTGAATGCGTTCTTCGGTAAGTTTTATGCCCAACGAATTGCGCGTTTGGTTTTTATCCCCCTTCAATTCCTTGGCCTTGGCGCGGCCTATACCGTTGTCGCTTACTTTAATTAGCAGTAAATCGGGGGTTTGGTGTATGTTTATTTCTAGTTTGCCACCCCCTTCTTTATGCAACAGTCCATGCCAAATGGCATTTTCTACAAATGGTTGAATAATTAACGGGGGTATTTGAATGGTTTCTGTTTCTACTTCATTGCCTACATGAATTGTGTACTCAAATTTATTTTCAAATCTGAAAATTTCCAGTTCGATATACAATTTCAAGGCCTCTAATTCATTGGCCAGGGTAATGGTTTTGTGGCGCGAATTGTCCATCACCAGCCGCATGAGTTTGGCAAATCGGGTTAGATATAATGAGGATGTTTGGGCATCGTTTTTTATAATATAGCGGTTTATGGAATTCAAACTATTAAAAATAAAATGTGGATTCATTTGCGAACGTAAGGCCTCCATGCGGGTTTCGGCCAATTGCTCGTGCAGCGCGGTTTTGGTTTTTTCTTCCTTTCGTATGCGTTTAATGCGCGCCAGGTACAAACTAAAAATTATGCCTGCAATGCATAAAATTACCAAAATGATAAACCAGGTTTTTTTATAAAAATAAGTTTCTATTTTTACACGAATACTTTTTTCTTTACTCCATATTCCCTCCGCATTGGCTACTTTTACCTTAAAAGTATATGTGCCGGCACCCAGGTTGGTATAGCTTGCATAGCGGCGGTTTCCGGCATCCACCCACTCGCGGTCCCAACCCTCTAATTTGTAAGCAAACCGATGGTGCGACTGCTCGGTAAAATCTATGCAACCAAAATCAAATGAGAAAAAATCTTCACCGGGTTTTACAACAATTTCGGAGGGATTATTTTGCGGAAATATTTTGTTTTTATTAAATACTTTAAAAGCGTCAATATATATATCTGGTGTAGGTATCGGCAGGTTTAATTTTTGGTAATCTACCTTACAATAGGCGCCCAATGATGTAATATAAAAGGCACCCTGCTCTGCCCTCAATAAATTCATGCTGCTGGTAAATTTATTCATACCCACCAGCTGGTTGTATACTTTAAATTGCCTTGATTTTTGGTTAAAAGCAATAACACTGGATAGGGTAGAAAACCATACCTGATTGCTGTAATCTATGGCTACATTGTATATACTTGCATCCGGCAAACCATCCTGGGTAGTATAAAGTTTTGAATTAATTCCACCCGCTGTATTCACATTTAGTTTTAATAATCCTGCATCATTTAAACCTATCCATATATTGCCAGATTCATCGGCGGCAAAACCTTTGGCTATATCCATTTTAAAGCCGGCAATATTGTTGGCTTCAATAAATGTAAAGGTGCTGTTACCTTTTAAACAATACCCGATTTTATTTTGGCCGAATACCCATAATCTGCCCATTACATCATATACCGCCCTATCTGTTTTTTGAATCTGTATGCCTTTAGTATCGGCAATAATCATTCGTTTTTCCAGCCGTCTGGCATTGGTGTTAAGTGGATACAAATGGCCGCTTTGGGTAAGAATTAACGGCACACAGTTATCTGCAGTGATCAGTTGATTGTATTCAGGGTCTGGCTCATCTTTTGCATTTTCAAACGGATTTTCAATTACCTGCAACTGGTGTAATTTACAATTGAAATAGTGCAAATAGTCACGGCCCAATATCCAAATAATATCATCGGGCCCCAGCCACATATTGCGCATGCGCATTTTAAAATCATGACCCGCATTTACTTTGAATGGGTAGGCTTTTTGAACCTTGGTTTGGGTATTTAATACATTCAAACCATTGCCCAGGTCTGTGCCAAAGTAAAATTCATTTTGCTGTGGATACTCTATGATTTTGCGGATATGAAACAGCTCTCCATGCTGACTTTCAGCTATATTTAACTGATTGAAATGAAAGGTGCTGGAAAATGGATTATATTTTAGTAAAGCATTTTCATCGGCAACAAATATCACCCCGTTTTTTAGCGCCAAAATATGATTTAAGAAAAGAATTCTTGAATCTATGCTTTTTTTAATGTTTGCATTAAAAAGCCAGGTTTTGGTTTTTCGGTTAAAAGTTCCCAGGCCGCGATCGCCGGATATGAGCCACAATTCATCCTGGTTTTTTACATCCATATCAAAAATCAGGTTATAATATCCCAGGCGTTTGGTTTCAAATAAATAATTGGTAAATAGTCCCGTTTTTTTATCAAAATAATTGAGACCACCTTCCCAGGACGAAATCCATAACCCTTCGTCTTTTTCAGGGATAATGCGGTTAAAATTGGCCTTAATCTTCAGTGCAGTGGCGGTTTCATTATATGGGAAATAGGTAAATCGGGCCGATTGTATTTTGAAATTGTACAGTCCGTTTTGTGTAGCCAGCCATAAACTGCCATTATTTTCGGGGTAAATAAAATGTACCGAATTGTTTTCCAAATCGTCGGTATGCGATATTTTCTCGGTGATATTGGGTAAATCGTAATGGGTAGTTTTCAGGGTGCGCGGATCCAGCATGTTTAGCCCCATTCCATTGCCGCTGTACCAAATATTTTCACTCGCATCAATCCATTTAATCCCGAAAGTATTATCAGATGCATATTTGGGTTTTATGCTTTTCAAGTGCTCAAAGCATTGGCAACCCGGATCGTATTTACTCATGCCACCAGTGGGATAACTCACCCAAATAGTCCCGTTTGGCTGTACATATAATTTTGGCGATGCATTGCTAAGCAGGCTATGAGAATCTGCACCGTTTTTAAAGGTTTTAAATGTAAACCCATCATAGCGATTGAGTCCGTTGCGGGTACTAACCCATACAAAACCGGCCGAGTCTGCCGCCACATCGGATATCCAGTAATTCGAAAGTCCCTGCATATCATCCAGCACCTCAAACTTCATTTCAGAGAGGTTTTGGGCGTGCAACCTGCCATTGCTGCACAATAAACCTAAAGCCACAAACCATGTTTTTACGCATGTTTTCAGGTGTTTATTGGGCATTTTATAAAGCATGGCAAATGCGAAACTAGGGAAATATGGATGGAAAACAAATAGTTACTTATTTCGCAATATGGTTCCAATTTCCCCTTGTCTATGCCGTTGAATAAAAATTTGATTTTAACAGAATTTGAATACCTTTGAAAAATCACACCGTATGAATCAAACATCTATTTGGAATAACATGGCAAGAGCAATCATATTTGCACTTGTATTTATTGTTTTGTTTTTAGCATTATCTTTTGCCAAAGGATTTTTTCCTACCCATTGGGAAAGGTTTATACATGGTGTTTTTGGCACCTTAGCCGCATTAATTACCACTGTTTTATTTCTCAAATACGATAAATTAAAATGGGCTGATATTGGCCTTGTTTATGCTTCCAATACTTTCCTCAATTTTGGCAAGGGTATATTATTAGGATGCCTGCTCATGGGTGCTTTAACCCTGGGTGTGGTTTATTTATCGGGGTTTAAAATGGTTTTTAATTCTAATTTTAAGATAGCACAATATATAATGATTTCTTTACCCTTAATTCCACTTGCATTTATGGAAGAACTGGCTTTCAGGGCCTATCCGCTGAGGGTTTTGCAAAAAGTGTTAAGTCCTCGCATGGTGGTTTATTTCACTGCTTTTTTATTCGGTGCTTATCATGTAGCAAATGGCTGGACATTGCAAAATGCATTTTTAGGCGCGGCAGTTTGGGGCATTATTTATGGCACTGCAGCTTTGTATAGCGGTGGTATAGCCCTTCCCACCGGTTTGCATTTTGCATGCAACTGGGTTACAAGTGCGTTTGCAATTAGTGCAGAAAAATCCAATTTATTTATATTGCAGTCCTCTACCGGCGGTTCACTGGCTAATTACCAATCCTCAACTTTGGCCGAACTGTTGCCGCAATTGATTATCTTGGTTATAGGAATTTGTGGATTAGAATTATATATAACTAAAACCAAAAAATTGGCATGAAAATAAATATCCGACCCTATACCCCTGCCGATAAACCCGCCTGCATGGCCTGTTTTGAAAGCAATGTACCCAAGTGGTTTACAGTGGAAGAAATTGCAGAATACAGCAATTTTTTAGACAATTATGGGGCCAATAAAATGCTTAAACCCAATGGAATAAGCACCCGGTTTTATGTTTTGGAATTAAACGGAGAAATCATCGGTGCCGGCGGCTTTGGCGATCGTTTTGATACCCTTACCATTACCCTGGCCTGGGGCCATATCCATAAAGATTATCACAAAAAAGGGTTTGGAAAAAAATTGTTAGAATTCAGGTTAAATACCATAAAAGCCCTCCACCCCGGCCATTCGGTATATATCGATACCACCCAGCACAGCGTTGGTTTCTACGAAAAATACGGCTTCAAAACCACGCTGATAACGAAGGATTTTTATGCCCAAGGAATGGATAGATATGATTTGGAGTTAAGAATTAGTTGACAGTTGACAGTGTACAGTTGACAGTATTAACAGCCGGGTCGTAAAGAAACGATTTTTAATTATTCACAATAACTAGTAGGGTTTACGAATAATTGCTTCCTTGTTTCTGTTGTTGTAATACAACCAGGGGTAGTGGAAAGAGGCGGCTGGATTAATTGCGGGTTGTAATGAGTTGCGAATGTTTCGCGCGGGTGGAACGGATCGGCCTGATCTTCCTTTTAGCAATACCAGTTTGTTCATACCCACAACATTCAGGCCAGTGTCGTTCATTAAATTGTAATCTACAATGGTGTTTTCCAAATCGAGTTCACCGCTTTTAAAACGTATTTGCTGGCCTTGAATGACAAATACCATATCCCAAAACCAAACCGCGTTTGTACCCTGTCCTACAGAACTTGTTTCCAGGTATATTTCTTCGGTATCCGGCTTTTTTAATGGCCTTACAGAAAAAGCACCGTAAACGCCAAGCGTTTTTTTCATACCAATCATTAAACAATAGGGCACACCTGAAGCAAAAAGTGTATCCATACTGCGAATGTTTTTGCCTTTTTCACGGCTTTTTTTCACCTTTTCGGCGTGTTTTTTCTTCTCCTTTTCCGAAACTTCCTGGGCCAGAACGGATGTTGTAAAAGATAAAATCGCCAGAATAAATAATATTTTTTTCATGGTGTACAAATGTATAAATTCTTATTGAAAAGAGGAAATAGGGAGCATGGCCCGACCATTGAAAATGGGAGGGGGTGCAGCAACCGTCACGCATTAAGGGCAGCCTGGCTGTTCCCTTAACCCTCAACCATTAAACATTCGGCTGTCCGGCTGTTAAATTCACAATTGGCTGTTCAATGCACCTTGCACTTTGCACTATGCACCAAAAAAAGGCCGCTTATAGCGGCCTTTTCTTTAGTTTCTCGGTCCTCTCGGGCCGCGGTCTCCTCCGCCACTCCGGGGTCCGCGGTCACCACCTTCGCGTCTTTCGCGTGGGGGTTGCTCCACAAATCCTTCGGGTTTTGGCAATAGGGTTTTGCGACTCAAACGAAGTTTGCCGGTTTTCTTGTCTACCTCAATCAGTTTTACCTCCATTTTATCGCCCTCTTTAATGCCAGAGGCTTCCATGGTGGGAACACGTTCCCAGGCAATTTCTGATATGTGCAGCAGTCCGTCTTTACCGGGCAGTATTTCTACAAAGGCACCAAAGTCCATAATGGATTTTACAGTACCCTGGTATACAGCACCCTCTTCGGGTACCTGCACTATGCCGCGAATAATGGCGGTGGCTTTGGCCATGCCGTCTCCATCGGTGCTCAGTATTTCTACATATCCTTTGTTATCTCTTTCTTCAATGCTGATGGTGGTGCCGGTTTTAGCCTGAATATCCTGGATAATTTTACCACCCGGGCCAATGATTGCACCAATAAATTCTTTATCAATTACAATCATTTCTACACGTGGGGTATGGGGTTTCAGATCGGCTTTGGGTTCGGTAATGGCTTTGCCCATTTCGCCCAAAATATGCAACCTGCCTTCACGGGCCTGGTTGAGGGCCTGTTCTACCATTTCCCATTTCAGTCCGTTGATTTTGATATCCATCTGGCAGGCAGTAATACCATCGGTGGTACCTACTACTTTAAAATCCATATCACCCAAATGGTCTTCATCACCCAAAATATCGCTAAGAATGGCGTATTTGCCGCTGTCGTCGGTAATCAAACCCATGGCAATACCACCCACGGGTTTTTTAAGCTTAATACCGGCATCCATCAAAGCCATACTTCCTGCACATACAGTAGCCATACTCGAAGAACCGTTCGATTCCAAAATATCACTCACAATACGGATTACATAGGCTTCATCAGGGTTTAGCATGGCTTTTAGTCCGCGCAGGGCCAGGTTACCATGGCCTACTTCACGGCGTCCCGGACCGCGGTTGGGGCGGGCTTCACCTACCGAGAAGGAGGGGAAGTTGTAGTGCAGCATCAGGCGGCTTTTGCCATACAGCATGGGCGAATCCAGCAATTGCTCATCCAGTTTACCACCCAAGGTAACGGTGGTAAGCGATTGGGTTTCACCACGGGTAAACACGGCCGAACCGTGGGCTGCAGGCAGGTAATCGATAATGCAATCGATGGGGCGGATTTGGGTGGTACTACGACCATCCAGGCGCTTGGCCGATTCCAGAATCATGGCGCGCATCTGGTTGTATTCCGCTTCATGGAAGTATTTTTTAGCCAGGCTGGTAAGTCTTACCTGGTCTTCATGGCCTTCAAATTGTTTTACATACTCCGTAATAATGGCTTTGAAAGCTTCGCTGCGTTCGCCTTTGGTGCTGCCGCTTTCGGCCACTTTGCGGATGGCTTCGCTGGTTTCGGCAATCACACGGGCTTTCAGCTCGGGGTCGTTGTCTTCGTGGTTGTAAACACGGGTAGGTTTGCGGCCTCCCATTTGTTCCAAAAATTTCAGTTGCTCATCGCACTGGCGTTTCACGGCATCGTGGCCAAATTTGAGGGCGGCAAGGAAATCAGCTTCCTGAATTTCGTGCATTTCACCTTCCACCATGTTCAAATCATGGGCGGTACCACCAACAAGCAGGTCGATATCTGAACGTTCCAGCTCTTCTTTGGTGGGGTTTAGCACAAATTTGCCATCAATACGGCCTACGCGCACTTCCGAAATGGGTCCCAAAAATGGGGCATCGGTAAGCATCATGGCCATTGAGGCAGCCAGTCCTACATAGGCATCGGGCAGTATGTTCTGGTCGCTACTGATCAGGCTAAGCATTACCTGGGTTTCGGCGTGGTAATCTTCGGGGAACAGGGGGCGCAGGCAGCGGTCAACCACGCGCGAAATCAGAATTTCGTAGTCAGACAAGCGGGCCTCACGGCGGTGGAATGAACCGGGGATGCGGCCTACGGCGGCAAATTTTTCCTGGTAATCTACGCTGAGTGGCAGAAAGTCTATGCCTTCGCGCGCTTCATAGGCACTTACCACAGTGGCCAGTATCATGGTTTTACCCACTTTTACCACACAGCTGCCATGTGCCTGGCGGGCCAATCGGCCGGTTTCGATTTCAATCATACGGCCATCGCCGCAGTCAAAAGAGGTTTTGTATATAGTCATTTTTCGTATTTTTTAAAATAAAAAGCCCCATCTCGCCGGAAGGCGAACGGGGCTTTTCTTAATAATATCTGGCAAGGCCAGCGTTGGGGAATTACTTCCTCAGGCCTAGTTCCTTGATTAGTGCGCGGTATTTGAAGATATCCTGTTTGGCCAGGTAGTTCAACAAAGCACGGCGTTTCCCTACCAGTTTAATCAGGCTCAGTTCAGCGCTTTTGTCTTTACGCTGATCTTTCAAATGGCCGCTGATGTGGTTAATGCGCTGGGTGAAAAGGGCTATCTGTCCTTCGGTGCTTCCTGTGTTCTTCTCAGAACCGCCAAATTTGTTAAAGATTTCTTTCTTGCTTTCTGCAGTCAGTTGCATGGTTTTCTCAAATGGGCTGCAAAGATAAGTAAAAAATTTATATCTGTGGATAGGTGTGTGGAAAATATTTGATTGGCCCAGCATCAGCGCAACTCAATCACCCGCGCCACGGTGTCCTTCAGGGGTATCAGCGAGTACACCACTTTTTTGCCGGGGTCGAAAAATTTGCGGTTGCGTATGGGCTCTATCTCATAATCGGCACTGTCGCGGCTATGGGCCTCCACAAATAGGGTCTTACTGTCTTTTGGGTAAAAAAACCGGTTGAGCCACACGCTGTTAGAAAGATGTATGTATACCCGTACCTCCTTCCGGTCATCGTGGGCCGAGATCCAGCGCATGCAATCTGCCACGCTTAGGTTCCAGTAATCCTGGTCGTAAGTATGGGTTTTGCCAAATAGCTGGTAGTACTCGTTGAAATACACATATTGGTAAGGATGTATGGCAAAACAGTTCCAAAGGGCATACGTACCCAACAGGGTTGTAAGGGTCCATTTTTTAAGCGGAGATTTAATAATCAATAAAAAACGGTGAATGGGAATGGCCAATAAAATAAAAAACAGTACGGCCAAAAATTGCAATTGTCGCCAGCTATCGTACAAATTGGGCTGCGTAATTGTAATGTAACCTACGGTAAGAAATAAAAATCCGAAAATAAAAACCAGAAAAGTATTTTGCCCATATTTTTTTATACTAAAAAATAGAACAATAGCCACTAAAAATAATAGAATATAAAGCACCGGAGTGGTGATAAAAAACCATACCGGCAAGTACCACCATGGCATGTGTGCAGGGCTTACCCATTGGCCTGCCAGCAGGGTTTCATTGGGCCATGGAAACGCTGTAATATGGCGCAATAATGCCATGGTTTCCTGAAAGGGATGTTGCCACAATGAGGGCATAAATAAAACAAAAAATACGTAAACCAAAATTCCAAAAAATACATATTGCAAAATCTTTTTGAAATTTAATAGTCGGTGTTTATAATCCTTATATCCACACAAAATAATAAATACGGGTATGGAAAAAAATCCAGTAATGCGCAGGGTAGAGGCTATGCCTGTAGCAATAGCGGCCCATATCAGCCACTGCAATTTGGAATTTTGAAAATATCTGAAATAAAAATAAATGGCGATGGTAATGAATGATAAAAAAATACTGTCTTTGGAATTGTAATGCATATCGGCAAATAAGCGCGGATGCAGAATAAATAGCAGGGAGGTAAGCATTCCCACCCAATCGGATTTAAAAGTTTGGGCCACCATTAACAAAATTAAATAGGCAGCCAGGCAAAAAAATGCCACAATCAATCCATGCCTTAAACCCCATTTCTGATAGGGCTGGGGCTCCGCACTGCGGTGCTTATCTATGGCATAGCAAAGGGTTTCAAAAGCCGGTCCGTAGAATTTCAATCCGGGATCAATTTGTTGGATTTTTCGTCGCCCTATTAATACGTCATGGTTTTGTTCTCCTATGGCATACTGGGTATAATCATCGATATGAATGCCGTATAATTTTGTAATTTGGATATTGTATCCACCAAAAATGATTAGAAAAATCAGCCATACAAATTTCATTTTATTGTGCATATATTATATTTATATAAATTAAGATGGTGTTTCACTTCAAATTGGAAAAATTCCAGAAATGCTTGAAAAACAATGAGCAAGACAAGAAAGCGGGCATATACCCCCCAGAATAAATACGTCGGTTTTTTGTCAGGTTTAAATAAAAATATTAATTCAAAAAAATCGGAATGGCGCTATTAATTACCCGGTGTGTATTCTTGCATTAAAATGACAAAAAAAATTGTAAAAAAAAAGCGGAAGCGAATGGTATCGCAATAATTATTTATTCTTTTTCGGATAATCGATGGCGATACTGCTAAGGATGGGTACAAAAAATATGGATACAGTAAGTACCGAAATGCCAATATCGGCGGCATGGCTGCCTAAAAAGCGGGCCAGGGCTGTTTGGGGATAAAAATGCTCTACCACAGAAAGGGCGAGTTTTATACCCAAAATACCAATTACAATAAATGCGGCAGTTTCTAAAAAGCGATACGTTTCCATGAGTTTTACAAACCACTGGGCAATAAAACGCATGGCCAATATGCCTATAAATACGCCTGCACATACCAAAATTATATTGGGGGTAAATGCCACTGCAGCAAAAACATTGTCGATAGAAAAAGCCATGTCCATTAATTCTACCAAAAACACCGTAGCCCAGAAATTGCCCAGCGAACCTACCGTAACCTTATATAGCCAATTGCTGTTTTTATCAATCAGGTCATCCTCTTTTACCGGGGTTTGTTTGCCTTTCCAATAATCGTACACCAGGTACAGCAGATACAGGCCGCCCAAGGGTTTCAGCCACCATATTTTTATAAGTATTGCGGCAAACAACATGGCCAGTCCGCGAAAAACATAGGCGCCGATAATTCCGTATTTAAGGGCTTTTTTGCGTTGTTCCACAGGCAAATCCATCACCATGGTGGCCAACACCGCTGCATTGTCTACCGATAACAAACTTTCGATAATGATAAGATTGCCAATAATGGCCAGCGAAGTGCCGGGATGATCGATAATTTGTTGTAACAATTCTTGCATACGATTTTTCTGATTCTTATAAATCAACAACGGCTGCTGATTGATAAAAATGCGGTTTTTGCGGGCTGTTTTGCAGCACCTGCAAATATACATGCCGAATGCGAATACCCCACAGAATTGCAAAATTGCAGCATTTATTTCTGCAGGATTGAGAAGGAAATTCGGGGATTATTTAATTAAATTGTTAAAAAAATTGTCAATTAATAAAAAATATTCCACTTTCAATGGCCATTCGTAACATGCAGAAAAACAATTTAATAAGCCACTTTTCGACAAGAAAACCTCTAAAAAAGTATTTTTATTATTGAAAATATCTATATATTGGCAGCAAAAAAAGTATGAAAAAATTTATCAAATACACCCTCATCATCCTGGGAATACTCCTTGCCGGGCTGCTCATCATCGGGCTGGTTTCGGCCAAGAAGTACGATTTTACACGCACCATCTGGATCAAGGCCGATAAGAAAACGGTTTGGAATCAGGTAGCGTACTGGAAAAACTTTAACAATTGGAGTCCATGGTACGAAATAGATACCGCCATGACCCAGAAAATTGAAGGTACCGACGGGCAAAAAGGCGCGCGCTACAGCTGGAAAAGTGAAAAGGCCGGCAGTGGCAATATGCTGAATACCGAAATGGTAGAAAACGAAAAATTTGTGTACGAACTGCGTTTTGAAGACTGGGATGGCATGAGCACCTGCACCATGGCCCTGGCTGATAGTGCCGGTGGAACCAAAGTGAGCTGGGGCATGAAAGGCGAGGCCGGATTTTTACCGCGCATATTTATGTTTTTTGCTGGAGGTATGGAAGGTGCAGTGGGTAAAGACTACGACAAAGGCTTGGGATATTTGAAAAAATACTGCGAAGCCCACCCTGAAGCCGGCGGTGCCGAAGTATTTAAAATGGGCGATATTGCTACCAAAGATTTCCCCAAAACCCTTTTTGTACAAATAAAACGCAGTGCCAAAATCAGCGAGTACGAAAAAAATGCGGGCCCCTGGACCCAGGAAATGGCAGGCAAGCTGATGGCTTTTGTGCAGGAAAATAAACTCGAAATGCGCGGTACCCTGTTTACCATTTATTACAAATGGGATATGAAAACCGACGAAACTGAGTTCTCCATAGCCATACCCGTAGCAAAAGAAGGTGCAGCAGGCAAAGATGGTGTTAGCTACCAAACCATCCCTGCCAGCAACTGCGCTGTTATGGATTTCTGGGGCGACTATAAATACACCGGCAAGGCCCATATGGCCATGGGTGATTGGCTGAAAAAGGAGAACAAAATGCCTACAGGTGCCACCATGGAAGAATATGTAACCGACCCGGCTACAGAAAAAGACCCTGCCAAATGGCAAACCCGCGTTTGGTATCCGATTGGACAGCCGAAATAACAGATTTCGGATATCAGATATCGGATATCCGATATCTGTAACAGCCGATTGAACAGCCGAAAGGCAGCCGAAGGAACAGCCGCACCGACAGCCGATATTGGATCTCAGATATCGGAAACAGCCTTATCTCATTATTACGGGTCGGTTTTACCGACCCTTTTCTTTTTCCTCCTGCTGTTGGTCTTCCCGACCAACAGCGCATATGCTGACCAACAGCTTGTACGCTGACCAACAGCGCATATGCTGGTCAACAACCCATTTCCCTCGCCACATCGCATGGCTGCACCCTTGATATTTAAATATTTTAATGCCATGTTTAAATAGTATAATCGGGGTTTCACATAATTGAACGGGTGCAGTTTTAGTTGCAGTCCTTTGCTCTATACCTTTATCAGATAAGGTTTTCTGGTTAGAATAAGCTTTCATTTTTGATAATCTGTCTCATTATGCTCAAAAAACCAACCGCAACAAGGCTTGATAAATTTGCATGGAATACAAAATCTACAAAGCATGAAAATCAAATCACTCAGCCTTGCCATCTGCCTTCTTTTAATTTCTGGGAATGCACTGCGGGCACAAGTAACCGGGGCTTTTACCGAAACCCAAATTCTGGATCCAAATATCGGCTCCAATGCCTTGTTTGGCAGATCGGTAGACCTTAGCGGAAACACAATGGTGGTAGGTACCCCGGGCGATAATTCAGTGAGCATTTATGATTTTACCAGTGCCTGGAACCTGACCCAAAAAATTAAACCTGGATTTAATTTTTCGTTTGGGGCAGATGTTGCCATTTTCGACCAGGATGTGGCGGTATCGGTAACCCAGGTGTCGGCTAATCCCTTACAATCGGGTGGCGTGCATATTTACAGCAAATCCGGGGGTACGTATTCATTATCCCAAACATTTACCAGCGGTAGAAAAGGGAGTTATGACAGCTTTGGTTACCAGATTGCAATGGACCGAAACCTAATGGTAGTAGGCGCTGTGGGCTACGATACTGTGGGCAGAACCGATTGCGGTGCGGTATATATTTACGAGAAATTGGGCAATAAATGGGTGTTTAGCAGCACTCTGGCGCCAGCAGATTTAGGCAGTGGCGATCGCTTTGGTTATAGCATTTCTGTTCGAAATGGCATCATCGCAGTGGGTGCACCCGCACATGATTTGCCAGGAACCAATGCAGGTGCAGTATATGTATTCAAAAAATTAAACGGCAGCTGGTCTCAGGTGCAAAAAATTACACGTACCCAATCTACCCAACGCGCAGTGGGATTGTCGGTAGCCGTGTCTGAAGACAAACTAATTTATACAAGTACTACCAATAATACTTCTATTAAATGCAGGGTAGAGTGGTTTGAAAAAGTAAGTGGAGCATACACATACATGGCATCTTACACATTGCAGCAAATCAATTTTTTGTCGGCGGGATTTGTAAATGCAACCTGCATGATTTCGCAAGACCGGGTTTTTGCGGGAATTTCGAGTAATTTTTTTAATGATGGTGAGATTAGAGAATTAGTTAGAAATGGCTCAATAATTAACACCGCCTATAGTTATACCTCGGCAGGGGTGGGAAGAATAGGTGCTGCGGGTTCATTTTGTATTAAAGGCCAGCACGCAGTTTTCGGCGGTTATTCTAGTCAAAGTGGTTCCAATGTAGGGGCAGGAAAAGTGTATTATTATACGTTTAAACCATTTACAGCTTCAAAGAAAACCAGCGATGCCTGGACCGACATAAACTGGAGAATACAGCCGGGCTGCGCAAACCAGGCCACCAAGCCCGTTTACCTGCAATTGTATGATGTAACCAACGACGAGGAAGTAAGCCACGAAATAATTGATAGTATTTACAAATTGGATGAAGTTTTTGGCTCATTCAGGCATGTAATTAAACAAGGAAAAACCAACCGTTATGAATTAAGATTATTTGAATACGGATCGGGAACGCCCTATTGCATCAATCAGTTTGATACGGGTTCTACCGAGGCTTTCAGACTTCCGGTTTTGAGTAATAATTACCAATTGGTTCATAATAATATTATACAATGGACCAGCAATTCGGATTATACCCAAAAATATAAATTGTACCGCAATGGAGAATTTATTGCCCTGCTGGATAAAAATGTTACAGTATACGAAGACCCAATAAAACCGGGTGTTAAAGGCGCTGCCCAAAGTGGTGTAAAATACAATTATTGTTTGCAGGCCATAAATTCTACTTTTAATGATACAGCTACGCGACAATGCATTTATGTACAATCGGTAGGTGTAAATTTTAGTATTACCAACGAACGCAATCTGCCCCCTGCACAGGCCTTGCGCAAATCGGTAGATTTAAAATGGGCTAAAATGGATAACTATATTTCAACCGTAACCGTATTGCGCGACGGAAAAATATTAACCATAAAAAGTGCTACCGATACCACCTTTAGCGATTTAAATCCAATACCGGGCAAAGCACATGTATATACCCTGGTACTCGAAAGTGAGGGAACAGAAATGTTGCGTATATCGGATACCGGCAGCATTATTGCCAACGGATTTATCAGCGGCAGGGTGTTGCATAAAGATTCGCTTTGCGGCATGCCCAATGTAAAAATTACAGCCACCGCCAAGGTAGATGATAAGGATGTAACATATACCACCCGCACAGATGCCACCGGGGCATATTTATTCAGCCATATTTATTATGGAACCGGTACCACATTTACCCTTTCATTTCAGCGCAATGCTACCACATTCGAACCTGCATCGGGAAAGGCTCCGCTGAGTTTGGATGCAAATAAAATTGCACTGAATGTGAAAGCCAATGCCACACTTTCGGTATTAAATAATCCTGCATTTACGGTAAGTAATTTTAATACCAGCAGAGAGGTAAATAAAGACCGGATAAAACTAAGCTGGAATTACAACAGCAGCGATACCACCTATTTCAGACTGATGCGAAATGGTGAAGTACAAAATATTTTTTATGCAAAAAATAATGGTGTTTTTACAGCATTCGATACCACCGGATTGCCGGGCTATAACTATGAGTACGAGCTGGTGGCCTACCGCTTCAAAGGCAATAAATATGCGGCCAGCAGCCTGCGTAAAACCGATTCGTTTCCGCTGTTATATCCCATTCAAAATGGCAATTTTACGGGTGTTTCAAATGCCAGCAATGGTACTGTAGACCTTAGCTGGAACCATAGCTCTACCAATTTTGAAACCTTTGAAATTTATCGCAAAAATTCACTCATCGCAAGCATCCCTGTGGGCCAGGCTATGTCGTTTACAGACAAAAGCGGAGCCAACAATATTACCCATAATTACTCAATTGTAACTGTGCGCCACGATGCGGAAGGCAACCGTTTTACTTCAGCACCCACCCGCATAAATGTAGCTTATCCTGCGCTGGTGGCGGCCACCAATGTGCGCACCGATACGGTATGGTTGGATATGAACGAATATCAGGTTCCCAATATTCCGCTTAAGTATAATTTAAAGTGGGATTACCCCCGCACAACGGCTTATAATTTTGATGGATTTATAATTAAAAAGCACAGTTTTAATCTGTCAAATGTAGAAACGGTAGAAGATCTGGTGCGCATAGGCAAAGGCTATAAATATGCCTATACCGATGAAAATTGTGTACCCAAATTTAAATATTATTATGAAGTAATTGCCTACAAGGCCGATTCATTTTCGCAGGCAATAAGTTCCAATTCCCCTCAGAAAACGCAGTTTGACATACCTGTTCCGCCCCAGTTTTTTGCATTAAATAGTTTTAGCAATGAAGGGTTTATTGATATTATCTGGACACGCTTAGCAGGTGCTTTAGACGGGTATTTGCTTATGGCAGGTACCGATACACTGGGCTGGCTGGATGGCAACCGTAATGCATTTGCCTATGCATTGCCAGTGGCTTATACTTCTAAGGTTTATAGCTTTACACTTACCCCTTATAGAATCATTAAGGGTACAAAATATTTCGGAACCACGCTGCAGTCCAATGTTACACCACCCACACCTGCGGCCGGAACCCTGCCCAATATTACCAAATTAAAAGGCTCTACGGATAATAAATACCAGGTGGCATTAACATGGACCTACCCCGATTATGTGGTACCCACATTTGTAATTCTGCGCAACGGAGCATTCCTGGATTCGGTGCGCGGTACCATACGCGCTTACTATGATAAGGGCGCCGTTTCGGGCCAAACCTATGCATATACAGTGTATGCAAAAATTGGCACCAAAGTAAGTCGCAAAGCATATACCACCGGCAAGGCAGCAGGCAATTATATGGTGCATGGTACTGTATCTGCGCGCAATAGCAAGGTGGGTATTGAAGGCGTAACCGTAACCTTGTTGCGCAATTATAGTTATTTCAATAATGTAAATTATAAAACCAATGTAACCACCACGGATAAAAGCGGGTACTTCTCAATTCCATTTGATTTTGAGCCCGGAGATGATAATAATTATGAGCATAAAATTGTAGTTTCCGAACCCAATTGTGATTTTAATGGTGAGGATACCCAGTGGTTTTTCCCTTCCTATAATGATTTTGATTACGAAGTAAATTTTCTCGAAAATACGCGCACCGTTTTAGAAGGAGATACCCTGGCAGTGCCGGTTTTATTTAGTGTAACACCCAATAAAATATTGCAGAGAAATGAACTTCGCTGGGCCGTTTTAAACAGCAAATATTCGGGCTTTAAAGTATACCGTGGACTGCGCGAACTGGCCGATGTGAAAGTGGGCGCGCCCATGCAGGTGCTTGATTTGGAAGACGAACCCAATTACGATTATGCATATAGAATTAAAGCGTATTTAACCAATAATGGTGCTACTACCGAGTCGGAATATGCCAATGCTTATGGCCGTTTTCCTGAGTTGGAACCGGTAAAAAATCTCACCGCCAGTTTAATGGATGATTATGTAAAACTGCAGTGGACCCACGTTTCGGATTTACATTCATATTACGAAATAAAACGAAACAATAAAATTATTGGTGTAGTAAATACCCAAACAGTTTTTAATTATATCGACAGCCAAACCGCCCCCGGCCAGCTTTGCAATTATGAAGTAACTGCGGTATGGATCAATGAAATTGGCACATTCAGGTCAGAAGGTACCAAGGTAGCCGCTACATGTAAGCACAATTGCGGCCAATAACAGGGTTACCATTAATTGGTATTCCAATTCTATTTTTCCGGTGCGATTTAAGATTTATCGCGATGGAGTTTATATAGGAAGCACCAAAGCTAATGGTGTGGGCAATCACTTCTATGAAGATTTTGGCGGAGCACCCCTAAAAATTCATGAATACGCAGTAGCTGCAATAGTAATTCGCAATAAAAACGAGTTTTCATCTCGCCGCAGTTCGGCCTATGCTACCTTCCCTGTGCTGGATGCCGTTGCAACATTCACAGCCAATCCGATGGTTGGTTTTGATAAAATGAATCTGGCATTTTCATATACCAGCAAAGGCGCAGAAAAATATCGCATTTATCGCACCTATAATTCTTCGCAATTATTGATTAAAGAAATTACCTCCCGCCACGATGGTGTGAATCCGGAATACATTGCATTCGAAGATTTTACGGGTTCGCCGGGCAGCAATTATACCTATCAGGTAATTGCAGTTACCAACCGGTTTAATAAAGAATATGTTTCGGCATCGGTTTCGCAGCTAAATGCCGGTGGTGTGCAATTTCCGGTATTGTCTTCGCCCTATAATTTAACCGCCACAAATGATAAAACCAATTATATTCAATTAAAGTGGGAACACAGATCGCCTTCAATTACCAATTTTAAAGTATATAAATCGGGGCAATTATTGGCAACCTTAAATGGCAACCAACGCAGCTATACCGATTTAAATCCTGCTCCTTCACCTTGCACCGACTATACAGTACAGGCGCAGATTACCATTACTTCTGGCAATCCTACAGGTACTTATACCAGCGGCGCGGCCAGTGCATCTGGCACTACCGATGTTTTGCAAAAGCAGCGCTTTTTAATTCCATGTAACTCTACGAGCTATATGAGTAATGGATATTCTGGTGTTGATTTTAACGGCAGTTTTGCAGCCTATGGAACCTACAGTAGCAACCAGGTAACCGTGCATAAATTAAATGCAGATAATACCTGGACACAAACCCAGGTTATATCAGGCCCAGCAAACTCGGCATTTGGCAGAAAGCTTGCGCTGGATGGGGATATTCTGATTGTTGGGGCTCCTAATTATAATTCAAATGCGGGCAATGTGTATGTATATAAATTTAACAGCAGTACCCAATTATTTGAATATTATAGAGAATTTAATTTCGGTTTAACCAACACGCTAATGGGCACTGCCGTTGATGTGTGCAAAGTAAGTTCTACCCTGTATAATATAGTTTTTACCGGCCCGGGATATGATTCATACAGCGGACTCTTTTACGCATATCAGCTAAATATTAGTACGGGCTCTATAACCAATATTACAGCCATTACCGGAGGAACAACCCGCAATGCAGGTTTTGGTGATGCGGCGGCCATCACTGCAAATTTTATTGCCGTTTCGCGCCCATTTGCAAATTCTTACGCCGGCGATGTTTACAAACTGACTTTGTCTGGCACTACTGCATCCGCCCCCACATATATCAATGGCTCCAATACTGCCGGTGAATTATTCGGAAGATCTCTATCGGGTTATAACAACGAATTGCTGGTGGGTGCACCCCAAGGTGATGTAGGCCTGGGTACAACCTATTGGTTTAATAATGTATCAACTGCCAGCCCCACCAAAGTGGAAATTTTTCAGCCCTCTGGCGACTATGGATCGGGCGATGAATTTGGCAATTCGGTATACCTCTATGGTACACGTGTCATCATAGGTTCGCGTTATCACAGCTATATAAAAAGTGCTTCGGAAATCTATTCATACATCGGTGCAGCCTATGTATTCTCGCGCAGCGGAAACACCTGGACGCTGCAAAACCGCTTGCATTCAAACAAACGCATCACCTCGGGCTATTTTGGCGAAGCCGTAGCAATCCGCGATGGAAATGCATTTGTTTCTCAACCCTACTGGTCCGAGGTAAATACCTACGATGGCATCATTCACCATTTTCAACTGAGTGGGGGCACTTTTGTGGAAAATGCCGATCGTAAAGAAATTACCTCCCTTGCCGCCAGCGACGGGGCTTACCCCAATCAGTGCCTGCTGCAGTGGACCTTTACCGGCACCACTTCTACTGTAAAAGAATTCCAGATTTTCCGCGACGATATTTTTATCGGTACCGCCGATCCCGGAAAAGATAAATATTTTGATAAAGAGGGTACACCCGGCAAAAAACATGTGTACTCTGTAATGGCGGTGTATACCGATGGTGTAAATGGTGCACCCGTTGCCGACCAGGGTTACCGTCTGGGCAATGGCGAAATTCAGGGCCAGGTGGTTACCTACCAAACCGGAGACGGGGTTCCGGGTGTTATTATTACCGCCCGTGCTACCATCGATGGGGATATATACGAATTCCGCGATACCACCGATGAAACCGGAAATTATATAATCGAAAATGTATACTACGGCGATGTGGCCAACTATGTGGTTAGCCCCTATTTTGAAGGGCATAGTTTTGAAAAAGATACCCTCAGCGCCAAATTAAAACCCACCGTTACCCAGGCATTCCTATCTCCATTCCGCGATTTAAATGCCTACCTCATCAGTGGAAATGTAAAACGCGCCAATGTGGGTTGCGGCCTGGATAGCATTAAACTGCGCCTTAAAATTTATACCCTGAGTGGTACCTCAGAAAAAACAGGCTATACCAATAAAAACGGGGATTATGCTTTTGTAATTGATCCGTTTAACCTGCAAATCAATAAATATGTTTTACTCATAGATAAAAGCCAGCGCAAAGACAACAATCCGTCTACCCTGGAATTGTATTACCAATGGAGCCTCGACTCGCTGGTAATTCCGCGCAATACCATTAAATCAAACATTGTGCAGGATATAACCGATAACCTTACCTACCCGGTTAAAATGTCGGTTGAAAGCAGCTGTGGTTTATTGGGCACCATGAAATTTACCTACCTGGTAAAAAGTACCGATGGCTGCTACGAGCAATCGTTTTTAAGTGCCGATAATGGCATATTTACCGCCAACCTGCCCCCACTTGATTACAAGATTGTGGTATCGGATATACTGCCTTTAAACTCGGCCAATATACCTATTGTTGATTACCTGAAAGTAAGGCCGCGCGAACTGATGCTGGCCAGCATGCACCGCGATAGTTTGCAGAATAAAAAGAAACTGGGCCAAAACCCCACCCTTACTGTGCCCTTTATTTACCACAAATCGCCGCAGATTAAATTCGCAGGCATTGGCCGCCACTTGTGCAACGACCCCGCCATGCCGGCACTCTACAACCAGGGCTCCGATACCACAACCGATATTTCGGTGGTAGAAGTATTTAACGGAGTAGAATGCCCGGTAAATGAAGGTCTGATTGTGGTGCGCAATACCGGCGCCACTTCGGCCGACTCGGTGCAACTGCAGTACTCTAAAACCCTGGGCGGTTTTCCGCAATACCACTGGACTGTGGGCGACCCGGCCATTATTAAACCCTATCAAAAATACCTCATTGCCGAGTACCATACCGTAAGCGATGGTTTCCTGGGCGAGAATATCCAAAACATGATTATTTTTGGCACCCGCCCCCAACCGGGCAATGATGTGCTGGTGAAAAATGATGGCAACGGATTGCAATTGCCCCTGGCCATTCTGCGCGATCCACCGGGCGATGAAAGCCAAAGCTGGATAGAGAAAGGCACCACCTTTACCCGCCACTTTACAATGAGTGACCAAAACAGCGGCTATGTAGGCGCTGCAGGTAAAACTGGTTTTGCATTCTTTGGCATTGGCGCTGTTATCGAGGCCTCATTCAAAGGCGGCGGTGGCAGTGGGCGCAGGGCCGAAATGGAAGTAACCGTTACCACCCGCCAAAAAATCTCCACCTCGGGCAATAGCGGTATAGACAATGCTTTCAATAGCGATTACCTGGTGGGCGATCAGGCCGATGTGATTGTGGGTGCCGGCCTGGCTATGACCATGGGTATTGCCGACGAAATTTACCTGAAACAGGATTGCAGCCTGGGCCGCCGTACCCTGGTTACCATACAACCCAATGGGGTTAAAACCACCTGGGTGTATACCGTTACCCAAATCGAACGCCTCATTGCCGATTATACCACCATGCTCTCCGATGAAATTGACCTGAGCATCACTTACCCCGGCAAATCCCTGGCAGAGGCACGCCGCGAGGTACAAACCATTATCGACAATTGGAAAAATGTGCTGCGCTACCACCGCGAAGCCTCGGCTCCGTTCCTGCAACTCTGCGATAAAAATAATTACAATTACCTGCCCGAACCCTTCCGCACCAATGCCAAAGATTGGGTAGATAAAGGCTTTTGCTCCGAAATTGGTTCGTACAAAAGAATTGATGGCATAGAGTTCTTTACCATGAAACCCCGCGATCCGGCCCACCCCGAAAACGATATTCAATGGACCGAAGACCTTATGACCAAATACCGAAAAGTAAACCAGTTTGTACGCGACCTCGGCGATGAAGATTTTCAAAGCGAATTTCCCGCCGGCCGTGCATTTTCGCAAGACCGCCTGGATGATGTAAATATCGATGCGGAATACATTGTGCAATACGGGGCCGATGCGGAAAACATCACCTTTGCGGGTCAAACCTCCATTGAAAAAGAGATTTCGGTTCAAAAATCCAAATCGCGTTCCTATATCCAAAATACCTTCTTCGAGTCGGAATTATACATGGGCCTGATACAGGAAGTGGAAGTAAAACTGAGTACAGGAGCTAAGCGCCGGCTATAATTTTGAATACGAACAGGAAACCACCAATACCATCGATACCCAGCAAACTGTGGGTTACCTGCTGCAGGATAATGATGCCGGTGACCAGTTTAGCGTAAACATTTTCCGCGGGGTAGACCCGGCGCATACGCCCTATTTCTGGACCTTTGGCGGCCGTTCATCCTGCCCCAACGAGCCCTTTACCATCCCGCGCGATCAGGCCCAGATTACCCTCGAGTCGGCCGATGGAAAAGGCTTCAACACGGTGCAGCAGGATATTCCGCCCGATCAGGTAATTGCTTACCCCGTAAAAATGTCAAACCTGGCCCCGGCTTACTTCAACGAGTCGCGATACTTTAGCCTTTCGCTGGTGCAAAACTCCAATAAGTTTGGCGCCATTGTAGAGTCGCAGGGCATACGCCTGGGCGAGGCCCAGTACCGCATGCCGCCTACCGAACCCATATATACCTATGCCTACGTTTCAAAAGGTTCGCAGTTTTACGATTACGACGATATTGTACTTACCATGACCCCCACCTGCCCGGATAACAGCATCTCTAACCACCAGAGCAACGACCTGCTGATTGAGGCCCACTTCCGCCACGAGTGCAGCAATGTAAGCATTGTAGAACCCGGCGATAACTGGGTAATCAAAAAAGCAGGTACCACCACCGCAAACGAATCTGTAATTGTATACGTTTCGGATTACGACCTTACCAACCCCAAATTGCAAAGCGTTACGCTGCAATACAGGCTCGTTGGTTCAAGCGAAGGATGGCGGGACTACAAAACCCTCACCAAGGCGCAATTGCAGGCTTATTACGAAGAAAACAAGGCTACCTATAAAGAACCCAAATACCCCTTTGTGTTTGATATTAAAAACAACGATGTATTTATCGATGGTACTTATGAGCTGCGCGCCATGAATACCTGCGGCACAGCGGGCTTTGTGTTCTCAAACGTAATTACGGGTAAGGTAGACCGGGCCAATCTTAGCCTCTTTGGCTCACCTTTGCCCAATGACGGATTGCTGAGCCTGGGCGATGAAATTTCGGTGGCGTTTAACAAAAATGTACAGTGCGCCCGCATCAAAAACGGGGTAAACTATGTGTTTATGCGCAAGCGCGACAGTGCCATCATCAACATGCAACACAGCTGCTTTGGCAACAAAATTATCTTTACCATCCTGGATTCCATTCCCCTGCTGGATGGTGAAACCATAGTAGCCAAGGTTATGGGCGTGCAGGATCTGGCCGGCAATACCCTGGCCAAACCCATAGTGTGGGAGTTTGAGGTAAGCTACAACCCTGTATACTGGAACCCCAGCAAGCTGGTGCTGAACATGTACCGCAACAGCCGCGATACCATTACGGCCAACCTGCTCAATACCGGTGTGGGAACCCATGGCTTTACCCTTACTTCTAAAAACCAACCCTGGCTCAATCCCTTTGCCATCAGCAACTTTGTGCCACCAAGCGGCCAAAAGGTAGACCTGCGCTTTAACGCCACCGGTCTGCCCCTGGGTGTGTACTACGATACCCTGCGCGCCAAGGTAAACGGCTTTACCACCGAACTGCTGCCGGTAGAATTGCATGTACTGGCCGCCCCGCCAGTGTGGACACTTACCCAAAATAAGTACGAAAGCAGCGAAACCTTTATCTGCAACTTCGATAAAGACTCTGGCGGTGTCCTCTCGGACGATACCATGGACCGCATTGCGGCTTACATAGGCAGCGAACTGCGCGGGGTAGCCAATATTACCCGCAGCGGCAATTATTACCGCGCACTCATTACCATACAGGGCAATGATGCTGACAATGGCCGCGAAATCGATTTCCGCGTATGGGATGCCAGCGCCGGTACTGAGTACGATGGCCATGTGCGCAGCGGCGCCACCTATACCTCAAACAAGGTAGACGGCAGCACCGTAACCCCCCGCATTCTGGATGTAAGCACTGTGGCGGATAGCGCCCGCTACATACGCCTTACCAAAGGCTGGAACCACCTGGCATTTAATACCACCATGGCCGATATGCGGGTAGACAAAGTGCTGCGCAACCTGCACAGCGCCGAAGGCGACCTCATCAAATCGCAAGACAAAACGGCCAGCTACTCACCCGCCAACCGCCAGTGGATCAGCACCGATGCCGGCCTCAAAACCCTGGATGCCAAAACGGGTTACATGATTTTTGTTTCGCGCAACGATTCTCTCCGCATCAGTGGTAAAAATGCCGAACCCGAGCTTACCGTGCTCAACAAAGGCTGGACCCTCATTGGCAACATTGCCCAAAAAGATGTGCCGGTAAACGAGGCATACGGTTTCACCAACCTCAGCAACGGAGCCATTATGAAAAACTTCAGCCAATCGTTCTCGTACGACAGTGCCAGCAAAACCTGGAGTGGTCCGGCTGCGGTGCAAACCAACAGCAGTTACTGGCTGCGCAATGGCAAGTTTGGAACCGTTACCCCCCGCGCCAACAATGCCGATACCACCTGCGCCACCCTCAATATTGCCAATTACGACAAAACCATCAACCTCTTTGGCATAGTGCTCATCAATGGGGTAGAAATGTCTACTTCAGATATTAAAGTGCGCGCCCTAATCAACGGGGAGTGTCGCGGTACCGGCCAGCTTGAGTACAATGCCATTCTCAAACGCTACGTACTTAGCATGCTGGTATACCACGTAAACGATGGCGACAAGGTGAGCTTTAAACTGGTACGCCCCGATGGCAGCACCCTGGATATGCCCCGCACCATTACCTTCACCGCCAACTACGCCTGGGGCACGCCCGACAATCCGTTTATCTTTACCAACGGTACCGAGGGTCTCAGCACCAAGCCTGTAACCCAGCGCATTACCCAGGCCAAGGCTTACCCTGTGCCCTTCACCTCCGACCTTAAACTGGATGTAAGCCTCACCCGCAACCAAAAAATTACGGTAGAACTCATAGACCAACTGGGCCGCATCCTCAGCACCCAAAGCCTGCAGGCCCGCGAAGGCGACAACACCTTTACCTTCAACGCCAGCGCAGCCTACGTGCCCGGCATCTACTTCCTCCGCCTCAGCACCGGCAAAACCCAAACCGTAATCCGCATCATCAAACAGTAGTTTCTATCCATATTTTTTCCTCAAAACCAAAAAACCCGGAAGTGATTCCGGGTTTTTTTGGGGGGTGGGGGTGAAGGTTATATATATTTATTTTCGAGTATGTCTTTAAAAAAGGCTTTACCGAATATTGGATTTGCATTGTCACAGTATATCTCCCACTCAATAAAATTTTCGGAATCATAGAAATATTTCTGAAGTTCTATATTCTTTAATTTCATTTTGGTTAAAGGCAAAATAGGTTCATATCGTTCTGGCCAGAATGTTGCCAAAGTGGAATGTGGGTTAATCATTTCTTTTTTGGAATTGCTTAAAACACATTCTAGCATTTCATCATTGATAATGTTAAATTTAGATACATGACGGAAATCAACACTAATTCTAGATAACCTCACAATCACTTTCAAATAGTTTGCATACACTGGACCATTGTTAACTGCATATATGTCTAATGTGTTATTCGTGATTTTAAATTTTAGGTCTATTTTTGGGTTTTTAGATCTGTTTAGTATATCTCGAATTTCATAATCGTGCATAGCTTCTGAAATGCAATTATATCTTTTGTAATACCTCTTGTCTGCTGCCTGATGGGCTGTATCACTTTTTGGTATATCAATTACATAAACTGTTTCATTATCAGTTATGGTAATGGGAAAAATAACCACTCCAGAAATCCTTGGTTGAATTTTATCATTAATTATATTCTGTATCCATTCCATCGAAAAATCTTTGGAGTTAACAGGGTTTATTTCTATTTCACTAGTTACACCCGTTTTTATTTCCTTAATTCCATAAATAATCTGTCCGCCATCAGAATTCGCCATAGCACTTACATCTTTAGATATTTCATCAGTTTTATTATTTTGTTTACCCAATGCACCTGCAGCTTTGTATTCCAGGTGCAAGCTTTCCTCAGTTTTGTTAAAGATTAGGGAATTAAGATAGTCGATATTGTATTCTTTCATTATAGACTGTTTATCTATGTTTTAAATCGTTTTTTGTCTTCTATTTGAAACAAATCACTCTTTCAGATTGACTAAGCGTCTTAAAGTAAAAATAAATTTCAAAATTTACTGCTTTTACTTTACTTTTTATGCTTTGAGCCAATATGTGCAATTGCAAGTTGTAATCTAGATGTGTATTCATTAAGGTGAGTAATTTGGATTTATATTTCAATGAGGGGTAATTTTTTATACATAAAATCATACTTTAGTTTGGAACACTCTTGAAATTCTGTTGAAGTCACGAGGAGTTCAAAATTCATTTCAGGGTATTCACTTAATTCTTTGCGGCATTCCATGTAATGTTTATATACATTTATATTTTGTGTGATATTATTTTTTTCAATTGAAATGATATCACCATCATTCTCCGATTCAAAAGTTAATTTATTTTTATCTATTTTGAGATTTCTAACAAAATATTTAATGGGTTGTAATATCCGATGCTCGGGGAGGTTTTTAAATGGTTTATTGTCTACGATAAATACAGCGATTGCATAACTCCAGTTTTTATTCTCTCGTATCGCTTTTACAATATTCACTCGCCAGGTTATCAGCTTTCCCAATTTATTTGTGGTCACCATACAACCAATTAGTTCTTTATTAATTCTATTCTTTATTTCTATCTCGTGTATAATTTGCTCCTTAATTATATCATTAGATAAAAATAGACAATTCAACATTGAGACCACAAGCTTGGGATTCAGAACCATAGATAATCCATAACTATATTGATCAGGATGTACCACATTATTTCTATTTCTTCTTGCCCAATTCATTAATTCAGATATTTCTTTATCTGGTTCTTTTGAAGTTAGAGACTTTATTAAAGTGTCCAGTTTAACATCATAATCCTTTTTGTCTTTTAAAGGAATTCCAAGCTCCTTACAGCGCAATTTTATTGCCATTTCACCAATCAGCAACAATTTGGAAATAGCTTCATCAGCAGCAGGGTAGCAGTAATATGCATGAGCCACCAAGTGTTCGTAAACTCGATAACTATTAACTATATCTTCGGGAACATTTGGGTGAAAAGCCCCTCTAACTAATTCTTTTTCAATATACTTTTCGTAACTATCGTAGCCGAAGGTTTCCCATATAGGGTCTGGGGTGTGAAATTCCATCATTTTAAATATTGAATAATAATCAAATCTATTCGTCAAAATTAGTGAACTGCAAGTATTTCCAATAGTTATATTCTTTGATTTCTACTAAATACTAGAAAATTTCGCATTTAATGCAGATAACGTTTACTACATTTTGTATGATTTTTTTGGGTTTTTGCGAAATTTGTCAATGCCACTTGATTTTTTCTATCTTCGCCTTCAATGAAAACCCAAACCCTATACCAACAGGCCATCATCTTCGCCACCCAAAAGCACATGCTGCAATCACAAACCGTAAAAGGTTCCGACATGCCCTACGTGGTGCACCTAAGCAATGTGGCCATGGAAATTCTTATAGCCGCCCCCCACTCTCCGGGTTTCGACCTCGATTTTGCCATCCAGGTAGCCCTTTTGCACGATACCCTGGAGGATACCTCCACCACTTTCGACGAGCTGGCCTCCACCTTTGGCACCCCCATTGCCCAGGCCGTGCAAGCCCTCAGCAAAGATCCCGCCGTACCCAAAGACCAGCAAATGCAGGACTGCCTCAACCGCATATCCCAACTCCCCGCCGAAGTAGGCGCCGTAAAACTGGCCGACCGCATCACCAACCTCCAACCCCCACCCACCGGCTGGGACACCCCCAAAATCCAGGCCTACCACCAACAAGCCCAACTCATAGCCAACACCCTGGGCCACTGCAATGCCTACCTCCACACCCGTTTGCTGGAGAAGATTGGGGAGTATGGGGGATGGGTGGGGTGAGACAGAAGCTAAAATTTTATAAAAAGTAATGGGTTTTTGTATTTTTTTAAAGCAGTAAATTTAATGACAAAAAAAGAAGAAGAATTCTTCCTCCGTGCGATTATCAGGAAGGAGAAATATGCAGAAATTGCTTCCTCTATGGAAATCCCCAGAAAACAATTGTCCGAATGGTGGAAAAACCTGAAAAAAGAACGGGAACAATTGTCTAAAATTAAAACTTTATGGCGCAGAAAATGTAATTTAATTGACTTTTGTATTTTCTATAAGTGGTATGTTGAAACAGAAAGAAAATGTCATTATTGTGGCATAAATGAAGAAAGTATTGCCCAATTGATTGCTTCCTACAAGATCTATACTAAGCGCATAACCACCCGCGGCCGCAGTCTTGAAATTGAACGCAAACAACCAAATGAAGCCTACGATAACACCGAAAACCTGGTTTGGTGTTGCTACTGGTGCAACAATGCCAAGTCAGATGAGTTTACGGAAGAGGAATTTAAGCCAATTGGGAAGTTGATAGGTGAAATTTTAATTAATAGGAAATCCTAATAATTTTCAATCCTCAGCCGCATCTATAAGTACCAATCCCAACAACAATGCGCCCAGAGCTACAGCTCCTGCTTTGGGATTTTTTGCTGCAATGGCGCCTATACCTACAGCTAATGAAGCCCCTATTGCTATTTGCCCGGCAGTTTTGACTTGTTTACTAGAATTAAAACCAAAATGAACAAAATTCTTGAAGTGTTCACAATTATTGTGAGTATAACTATATGCATTTTCTCCAATCCTTGATTTTGCTCGTTGAATAGCTGCTTTTCGCTCCGTTTCGGACCCTTCAAAAGGTTCTATATGAGTTGGTTCATATTTTTCAGCAAGAACCTGTAACTCTGTTAACGGAACCTCTCTAACACCGTTTCGGTAATTAGCCACAAAAACAGGTACGTTATTACGCCAACCCATAAAAATGGCATAGTGATCTACCATTCCGAGAATTTTCTTTCTTAGGATAATTGCATCGGCCTGTTTAAGGCCATTCTCAATTGCGAATTTAATTAATTGTTTCATAAAACGAATTTAATTAGATCTTGTTAAGGAAAAATTGTGACAATGACCATTGTCACATCATTGTCCATCTTCATCTTTAATATTAATCCGGATTAATTTATCTATCTCATTGAATTTCTTAAGATAAGATAACTTGTCACGTTTCAAAGATTCATGATATTTATTCACCTTTTTCTCATATAAGTATTGCCCATTATCGCCCACAGCAACGCTTACCAGAGGACTAAAATGTCCTTTTCCGCCTTTTACTGAAATAATCCTTTGGCCATATAATTTATCAAAAAGTAATAATAGCATCTCTTTACCCTTTTCTAATACTCTGAATTCTTTAAGCTTCTCATCGCCCATGCAAAGTTTGTAAAATTCGCTGGACGACTTTATCCAACCTTTATTCTTTACATCAGAAGCTAATTCTTTCAATTCTCCCTGGGTTTTATTCCATGAGTAATGTCTTTTATCAAAAGTTGAAGACAACTTTAGAATATGCTTGTGTTTATTTAAGCCCAATACAGTAACTAATGTATCAAAATCATATTCATTAAGTTCACAAGTAATTTTTAGTGTATCGTAGATTTCAGACAGTGCCAAAGATGGTTTTTGGGATTTGGCCAGAACATTTTCAATAAACCCTTGAAACAAGTCAGCAAACAAATATTCCATTTTCTCCTTGTCCTCATTTCTGGAGATCAATCGCAGTTTTTCATTAATGCTGGTTAAAATAGTCCCTGCCCATTTCGTGATATCAAGTGGGTTTTTCTCTGATAAATCATCAATAGTTTTAAGCATTCTATTCAACAATTCATCAATGCCATATAAGTGTAGAATTCCCTTCAATTCTTCGGCATTCGCATACTGATTAATATATTTATTGAGATTCTTCATAATTCTCTCTCAAAATCCATTTCATTCTATCCGATGCCACCAGTTTGAAAGCACTCTCGGTACTGAAATATAGTGCGGTAGTATGTTATGCAACGCAGCAATGTCTTGTACTTAGGGCTCTCCGTGTTCATATTTTTTGTCCTCCACTACGTATTGAACTTCTCAGGCGCAATGTTTTTGCTTGGATTCAACAGCTGTGCATCATTGCACCGAAAGCATTTAGAATTGAATTTTTCCTTTACCACCATTTCACCTCATCTCCTTTTATCTGCTTGTAATCAATTCCTAGCAATTCGAAATGCTTTGAAGCGCTGTCAATCTTCCGTTTTTCATTCGGGAACTGCAATAAATTGGGATTGGTGTTCCCTTTGGTTTCACGCACTAGTTCTAGTTTCATCTTTCCTTCATCATCCCATCGGATGATGCCCCAGTCAGGGTTGTAGTTTCCTATGATTTTCGGAATGTTAATCTTAAACTTGTTCGGAAATTTGAAATAGCACACTACATTTTCATCCTGGTTCAGCTTGAATTCCACAAATCGTTTCTCGATCTCTGAATCCACCTGCACCTGGTCATAAAGAGATGACGTTGAACCATCCACAAGCTCTTTCTGCGGGTGCCTTCGCGAAGGAGGGAAGAGTTCGTCGGCATTATATTCCACTTGCTCCTCTGAAATCTGATACACGATGCGTTCGGCAATATGGTCTGCTAAAGCCTCTTTAATACATTCAATGAAAACTGCACTGAAACCTTCCGGATTGCGGAAAACCTTCTCTTTGATGACTTCCGGCAACTTCTTGAAAATCTCGAGGACTGTCAAGCGTTTCAGTGAGGTGGCTTCTGCTGCACGCTGGATGAAGTTGAATACGGGATAAGTGCTTTGGGCTTCCTGTCGGTTCTGAACCTGAGCCACCTGCCCCTTTTCTGTCACAAAGCGAATGGTTTCCTTCATGCGCAAAGTGCCCTTATCGGCAAAAGTTACCTCGGAGAATTCGCCGTCCGACTTCACATTCACAATAGTGAAACCTTTGAAGCGATCATCTTTAAGGATTTTAGCTAAATCGCTGCTTTTTTTAAGATTTTTAAGCTCCCGGTTATAATTTTCATCGGCTGAACTCATTTCTAAAAGCAAGTCCGCATAGCCGAGGGTCACTTTTTGCAGGGTTATGGCAATTTCTGTCATTACGAATTTTCCTTTCACCACTACGATATGGGGTTCCGGGAATTTGGCCACTGTCAGTCTGCTTAGGCTGCTCTCAACAAGTCTTTCTTCCTCCACTTTCAGGGTATATTCTGTTTTTCTGCAGAGTTTCTTCCAGAATTGTTTGAATTCTTCAGCATAGAATAGTGCATCATTTCGCACTGCATCATTTCGTTTTGAATTAGTAGGAGCCGGTGGTGGTGCATCTCCGTCTTCGATATAATCATTCTGGAGTTGTGAACAATAATCCTGATAGCTCTCATTGGCAATTACAGTGAGTACGTTCACTGTTTCGTCCATAACCCTTTGTCCCTGTTGGTTAACACAAAGTCGCAACCCTCGTCCTATTTCCTGACGTTTCCGCTTCTCATTCACTGCGGTATTCAGCGTACATATCTGGAATACATTTGGGTTGTCCCAGCCCTCTTTCAGCGCGCTATGAGCAAAGATAAAACTCACCTTTTCGTCAAAACTTAGCAGTTTCTCCTTATCTTTCATTATCAGGTTGAAGGCCGCTTTTTCCAATTCTTTCTCGGCTTGTGTTTTCTTCTCGATGGCCGTATCTACAAATTCATCAACATTATTCTTCCCTTTTTTCTTTGCAAAATAACCTTCTCGTACCTGTTCTGCCTCCCAACCACTGTAGAATGGAAACTCTTTTTTGATGCGATTATATGCTTCATCGAAAAGCTTCCGAATAACTCCGTCGCTTTGCACGTAGTTGTCCACTTTATCGATGAAGAAAAGGGAGAGTACTTTTATGCCCAGGGGCAGTAATTCTTTCTGCTTCCGCATGTGAACGCGGATTGTCTCTTCGATCTGAACCCTGAAAATCTCTTCCTTGCTGCGCGTAACATCACCACCTTCATTTATTTGCCACGATTGCCCGTTTGAGAAAATAACTACTCCATGTTCCCGATTGATCTCTTCAATAATTAGGCCCAAGTAATTCTCATTTTCTGTCAGTTCGTAAAGGCTGTCACCTCGGCGAATTTTCAACACTTCCTGTTTCAGTTCACCATTCTTCAGCACATTCAATCTAGCCTCTACTGCTAGTCCATAACCACTTCTGGATTCAGATAGCTGAAATGAAAGTTGGCTTTCATTAAAGTTCGATTCTTCCTGGATGCCAGTAACTTCGATTCTTTTCACAAGGCCCTTTCGAAATGCATCTACAGGGGACAAATGGTACACCCTGTTCATCATTTCGCGGTTGATTTCACGCGTGGCACCTTTTTCCGTAGGTGTGGCCGAATACTTCAATGCGAAAAGCGGATGCAAGGTACGAAGTGCCTGTCTGGAGGTTTCACTCGTATAATTTTGGGATTCATCCAGAATGAGGATAGGACGTGTTTCCTGTATATACTGATAGGGCAGTTTTTCGCCTTGAAGTTTTTCCGTGGGTTTATAGATAACGTTACTCGTTTTATTAAATGCGTCGAGGGTCATCACTATAATCTCCAGTGAAGAGGAAGATGCAAAACTTCGTAGCTTGCTGATCTGGTCTCCGGAATACTCTGTGAGAACTACGGTTTCGTTGTTATAGATGCTGCTGAAATGCTCTTTGGTGATCTTGAAGGTCTTGACCACGCCTTCATAGATGGCTACTGAGGGCACGATGATGATGAATTTGCCCCAGCCATAGTGTTTCCGCAATTCATGGATGGTGCGCAGATAGACATACGTCTTTCCTGTGCCCGTTTCCATCTCCACTGTGAAAAATGGAAAACGCCAACTGTTCATGTCCATCAGCTCAAAACCATCATCGCAGTTGAGGTACATATCTTCCACTATTCCATTGCTGCGTTGTACTTTCAATAGATTGTCGAAGAGCCAGGATTCATCGAGCATCTCATACGGGTCCATGTTGGCCACCGTATCACTGCCAAACATCTGAAAGCCTGTTTCTCTTCTGCTATAGCCCTCAAACAGATCCACCACGCTGCGGATGGCCTCCAGTTGGTGTTCCTGGTCCGATTCGAATTGGATTTTTAATTTAGTCATTATTTAACTGTTGGCCTGTTTCATAAATTCAACCACCCGATCATCTACAATTACATCTGTGCTGCGAATCGGCTGTTTAAGAATAATTCCTTCAAAAGAAGTGCATCTTGAAATTGCAACATAGGTTTGACCATGCGCAAAAGCTCCGTTTCCGAGATCAATGACTACCTGGTCAAATGTTTTTCCCTGACTTTTATGTATGGTAACAGCCCATGCAAGTTTCAAGGGATATTGGGTGAAAGAACCTTTTACAATGGGTTCAATTTTGCGTTCTTCTCGATTATATTCATATTCAATTACCTCCCATTTCTCTTGTAGCACTTCATAAACTTCACCGTTTATTTCAACCTTTATTTTATCTTTACTCAAATCTTTTATTGAACCTATTGTACCATTCACCCATTTTCGGCCTGAATCATTTTTTAACATCATGATTTGAGCATCCTTTTTTAATTCAAGTATTTCATTCGTAGGATAGGCACTTTTTTCAAAATATCCCTCAATTTTTGCCCTGTATTCGAACGAATGCGAGTTAATATGTTCCAGTCTTCTTGCATTCTCTGAATCTGCAATTTTATTGGTGCTAGCCAATGTAATGAACATATCATCCTTTCCAGATTGAAAACCATGAACCACACGCTTGTTTAATGAAACAAGATCCTGATGATTAAAGCGTCCCACACGGATATTGTTTAGCAAACGAATAAACTCAGGATCTTTCTGACGAAATATTTCGTTTAGTTCAATGACTGAAAAATCAGCAGCGCCTAAAGCTGGTAAACTGAAGAAATATGGGCTTTTAAAGTGAGTCTCGAAATATTCCCTGGAAGCATCATCTGCAACTACTGGTGGAAGCTGGTACAAATCTCCAAAAAAGAGCATTTGAATACCACCAAATGGTAATTTGTTATTTCTGTATTTCTGCAATGAAAGATTGATTCCTTCCAATAAATCCACTCTTACCATCGATATCTCATCTATGATGATCATTTCCAAGGCTTCAAACAAATCTCTCTTTTGATTGTCTGTTCGGATATCCTCTTCTTTTATCAGCCGTGGAGGAAATTTGAAAAACGAATGGATTGTTTGTCCCTGAACATTAATAGCCGCAATCCCAGTTGGCGCTAAAACCACATGATTCTTTTTCGTCTTCGTTTGAAAATAACGTAACAGCGTAGATTTACCTGTACCTGCCTTTCCGGTGATAAAAGCTGATTTATTCGTCTGCTCCATCAAATCAATCGCCGCCTGAAATTCTTCGGTAATAATCAGGTTCTCAGGAAGCTGGCTTTCAATTTTTGCTTTCTTTTTCTTATCAACTTTTACAACATTGATGATTTCATCATCTTTGTTTTTTATCGAAGTTTGAGTATTAGCTGGTTTCTTGGTTTTTGATTCTCTATTTCCCGAGGAATTACCAGACTTGCGTCCGACGATTCCTCCTAACACAAGTGAAGTTATGATTGCAATTACGATCCACATAATCAAATTGTTTTTATCAATCCCTTGTCACTCAACCTCAGCTTGTCCACATTGCTGATGGCACTGTCCAGGCAGATGAAGATGTCTCCTCCCTTCAAATTCAGGGCTACCACGGTTTCAGATGCAATTTTTTCATCCAAACAAACCAGCAGGCTATGATCACAGTATTCGCTGCTCACCTTGCGGATGGAATTGCTCATGATCTCTTCCAGCGGGGTGATACTTGAACAAAGCGTGAACCCTTCGAGGAGCATGATTTCAGTGAGGAGGCCGTCTTTGTTTACTTCTTCTACCAACGGGTTGGTATTGAACATGCCGAGCTGACTTTCGAGGTATTCAATTGATTCTGTTTGTAATGATGAAAATGTTTTAAAATTTGTGTAATTATATCGAAATACGATAAAACCATATTTATTGTCTGCCTTGTGAATCACTTTTCGAATCCTTGCCTTTGAGATATCCGTAATCCTTGAATATCCTTCTTTGAAAGCTATTTTACCCTCTTCAATTAATTCAGGAATTTGTATAGAAATCATTTGGCGATTGCCATTATCTTCATTATTTAATTCAAATATTGCTTGACTTGAGCTTCCAGAACCCGCAAAGAAATCTAAAAATATTCCTTTTTTTTCATCAGCATCATTGATTACCATTGAAAACAAATACTTAATCAGTTCAACCGGTTTAGGAAAATCAAATACCGGTTTATCAAAAATTAAATTAATTTCTTTAGTTCCATCCTGATTAAAAGGACCATTCATGATTGACAATGGTTTACCCATGCGAATATTGCCCGCCTCATCTTTCAAGTATTGCTTAAATCTAACGCTAAATTTACCATTACTTTCCTTAATTACAATTTCATCATTTTCATAGGCTTTCATTAATCGTTCCTTTGACCAAATCCACTGTTTATCAGGCCATATTTCTATACCTTCATGTATTAATGGATACACCAAATTGGGCCTATCATCTTTACTTTTAGTAGCTAATGGTTGTGTAATATACCCCCCTCGTGTTGAATACTTTTCATCCTTTAATTTATAATTTTTTATTTCCTCATCTGTAAGTTTAGATGCAATACTTTCAATGCTTCCCTTGCTGTAACATAAAATATACTCATGCAAATTACCAAAGCCTTTTGTTAAAGCACCTGGGCCATATTTATTTTTCCAAGTAATTTGTTGTTGATAGTTCTCTTCTCCAAAAATCTCATTCATCACTGCTCGCAGGTTGTGCACCTCATTGTCGTCAATACTCACGAAGATTACCCCATCTTCACGCAACAGGTTGCGGGCCAGGCGCAGGCGCGGATACATCATGCTCAGCCACTTGCTGTGGAAGCGGCCATCACTGCGCTTGTTGGTGGTCATCGGCTTGCCCTCCTCATCCACCTGCCCAGTGCGGCGCAGGTATTCCTGCAGGGGTTCGGTAAAATCATCGTCATACACGAAGTCGTTGCCGGTATTGTACGGGGGGTCAATATAGATCATCTTCACTTTGCCGGCATAGCTCTTCTGCAACAGTTTCAGTACTTCCAGGTTCTCGCCTTCAATGAAGATATTCTTACTGTCGTTAACCCCATCGGTATCAGGCGTGCCATCGGCTTTCAGTCCCTGCCCCCAAACTGGTTCCAGTGCTCCCTGCGGTGGGATGGCCGCTGCCTTTCGGGCATCGCGCTTGCCGGGCCAGAAGAGGCCAAAATGCTCCAGTTCCGGGTCTTCCTCATCCTGTGCCCAGTTGCCCAGGTTCTGCCTCAGGGTTTCAAAATTGATCTTGCCATCTTCAAAACATTCCGGGGCAATCTGCTTCAATTGGGCAATTTTAGCTTCGTCAAAAAAGTAATGGGGGCGTAGTCTTTCGTGGGACATTTCGGTTTTTTATTTCTTAAAAAAGTAAGTTTCGTTCATTCGTGTGTCTTCTGCTTCAAAGGAATCAACCTTGCGGAAGTTCTCCACCTTCTCTCCGGGTAATGCCCATCTTTTCAAGGCAAAATCTATCATTTCCATTTCACGTTTGTCATTCATCCGCATGGATATTTTTCTATAATACTCATGTGTTTTATTCCTCAGCTTCCGGTCTTCATTTAAGTATTTTACCGCTTTTTTCAAATGATCTTCAAGCGCCGTTACCTGTCGCAATTTGATCAGACTAGACTGGTTATTGATCAATTCATTCACTTTTTCCTCAATCAGTCCATTCTGCAATTCTATGTTCTTTGCCAGTCCCATCAGTACAAAATTGCCCAGTCTGCGTTTTTCATGATGATTTGGCTCAAAATACTGCTGTAGGTTCTTTGATGCCCAAATATGTTCAAGGCTCAGCACATCATTCAGCATGGAATCTTCATCGTCTTTACGAACCAGTATTTCCTCTATATCAAACCGGGTTTTAAAAGATTCCTGCAGGTGTTCTTCGAACGATGCCAGGAAATACCGTATTCCTCTCCAACGGTAAAAATCATCCTTCTCATCTTTATCCAGTGTCAACGCCTGTACAAATTTCTTTTCAGGACAATAGTATTCAACTAAGTCTCTCAGATTTGCCTTCACCCAGTCAAGATGATTTCCATCGATAATCTTACCCGTTTTTACGGTGTGATTGTCATAATAATCTACACTTTGTGTGGTGTCCCAACCTTTATTCTTGTCCCAATATAATGAATGTGCAAACCAGAAGAGGTTACCTTGTTCAGTATCTGCCCTACCTGTAATTTTATTCAATACATATAACCTGAAATTCACCTTTTCTATCCATTCCAAAAATTCAACAACCACATCCGGGCTGTCAAGATAGGTCATCAAAGCCAGATACAGTGGCAACACTGATGCCTTGCTAGGCTGACAACGAAGTCTCTTCAGCCAATTTGAAATATCCGCTTTCCGATGACCTGCATAGTGCACATTGAAATGGTGCTGATTGAGCAGATATGCATAATGAAGGGCAGAAACTTCCAGAAATTCGACAAAGGCAGTAATCCTTTTAATGTGCCCGTCAATTTTGAGCATAACGGTTTCACCGGATGGATGCAATTCCTTGAGATTGGCATAGACATTCCAGCTCTCTGCCTTGCTCGAATCGTAAAATACAATATAGCAGTTGCGCAAGAAACGGTTTTCAGCATCGTTATTTGTCACCCCGGCTTTGCTGAGGTAAATCTGGATATTTCCCCATCTGCTGTTTATTTCCTCCCGAAGTGAATCTCTGCCATAGACGGAAGTGAGATAGATGAAGTAATTCTTTATTTTTTCCAGTTCTGATAGTTCTTTTCCCCTGTTATTGATAACCTCAAACATGATTCCGATATCTTTGGTATTATTTGGGGCATAACAGAGGAAACCGAGTTTTTTCAGAACAGTATTCAGAATTTCATCAACATCGGTTTTTTTGTCATTCAGCCATTCATTGAAGAATTTTTTGGCCCCAAAGATGCATTCATGAGATTTGATTTCAGCGGTTTTTTCCTTATTGCCGATAATGGTATCGTGAAAGAAAGATTTTGTCTCTTCATTGGTAAGTAACACCGGTCTCTCTTTTCCGATACCGCCCCTTTGTATATATTTTTCGTAAAGCGATATGTACTTAGTGCTGTTCTTTTGATAAATGCAATTGAGTAAAATAATAATGGTGGTTATCCGCTGCTGTCCGTCTACGATTTCATAGACATTATTACCATCATTGGCAGGTGTCAAAACAATGGTACCGGTATAATGACTGTAATCCTTTTTTGCAACTTTGATAATGTCCGCCTTAAAATCTGCCAATTGAGCATCTTCCCAGGAGTATCCCCGCTGATAATCCGGGATGACGAAGAAGTTTTCGCTGATGATTTCTTCAAAAGTGAGTAGTCTGGAGATAAAGTTATTCATTTTCAAATATATTGGTGTTATTCGAATTCTTCAGGTTTGCATTCACCCATTCTTCCTGATCGGAATCGTTTCCGTAATCATCAAAATATTTGCTGAAACTGCCTTTTTCTCCTTTTCCTTTGCCGAGTGCATACTCACGGTAAGATGAACAAGAGAAACGGGCATCGCAGTTGCGGCAGATGCGGGTGGCGAAGAGGGTGTTGCTGCCTGTCATTTTGCTCTGTAGCACGTCCAGTGGTGCCGGATGGAACTTCTTGTCCTCGATGAGGTCCACCACGCGGGCAAACTCCATCACCGTCTCCTGCACCTTCTCCTGCCGGAACGGAATTGAGATGAGGGGTTGCCATTTAGCCATTTCGTACTGTATACGGAAATGATCGTTCACGAGGTAGGCTTGTTTGAGTGTTTGGGGAAATGCTGTCGATATGATGGCTGTCTGATCAAGCTCTTCGTGGCGTAGTTCCTGCCAGATATGCGCATAAACGTTTAACTGTTGTTCATATAGTTCCTTATTTGCGGCAATGTATTCCGGGTCATGGGTTTTGATGTCGTACATCCAGGTTTCTTCGTCTTCACGAACGATATCCACCACCCCTTCGATGTTGAAAGTTCTGCCTTTAGTAGTTTTTTGGTCGGGCAACGAGAGCTTCACTTCTGTATCTGTAACCTTTTGGGCTGTATCTCGCATTTTCTGGTAATAGAAGAGCACCTGTGTAAGGGCGAGTTGCTTGATATCTTCAGTAATGCTGTGCCCTCCTTCGAGCCGCATCATTTCGTAGTTGTCTTCAAAAAACTCACGTATTTTTTCTACAATCTCAAAATCTTCCATCAGGCATGTGCTTGTTTTTTCTTCTTTTCAGAAATGAGGAGGTGGTGAAGGTCTTCGATGGTTTGATGCACCAGACTGCCGAAGAACATGGTTTGTGAACGGGAAGGAACGAATCCATATTTGCGGAAAATCATGTATTTGCGCGGACATTGCTGATAATTGAGAAAATCTGCAGTGTATGAATAGTTCTTTCCGAGTTCATCAGATTCCGTCTGTGACTCCGGCAATTCATTTAGCTTTACCGCACTCAGATATGGCAAGTGATCCTGCGAAAGAATGTCAATGAATTCCTGAGATGTATTGGTTTTTCCAAGGTTGAAATGCGGCAGAATCGTGAGTTGCTTAGCCCTTGAAAGTCCGACATAGAAGACACGCATCTTGTCGTAATTTTTGATCTTGTCGAGGGGTTCGCCATCTTTCTGCAACAAATCGCGAATGATTATTTCCACAGGGTCGGCTTCCCTCTCATCTTTACGGAGGCTACCGAGAACCACATAGGGGAATTCAAGTCCTTTTGCCTGATGGATGGTGAGGAAAGGTACTCGACCTTTCGGGAATGGATCTTCTTTATCTTCGAATTCGGATTCACCCAGGCGGTAGATGGCATAGAGATAGGAACCGACGAATGTATTGATGTATTTATCATCTAGCAGGAATGATGCTGTGATGATGGCAGTGTACTGTTCCATGAAACGGGCCAGGTAATCGGTTATCATCCCAAGATTGATTACAGGGCCTTCATCGGTGCCATCTTCTGCAAGTTTGAACATCTGCTGAAAATGCCGGAACCCGTTTAATTGATAAAATAAGTCGAGGATGCTCCAGTCGAGACTGGTGACCCTGTTGATGACATAATTCAACTGAAAGGGTTGGCCAGCTTTTTCCCTGTTTTGAAGAATATAGATAAAATTCTGTTTTTGCAGCGTTGCCTTGCACTTACTGCTCAAACCAGATGCAGAAGCCAATGTGCGGAGCATCTCCAGTTTTACAGGCTTCTTCAGGTCCCATTTCTGTTTTGCCACTACTTTCATCAGGGCTTCATAATCGGCGCTGATGGCAGCAATATCCGCTTTTCTATCCTTTATATAATCCGTCAACTGTGCATCAGCACCCATCAATTCTTTTGCAATTTCCAGACACTCCAATTGCCATGACCTGAATTCTTTTAAACCAGGACTGGCAGCACCCGCATGACTGGGTCTTCCTAATACTGAAAATATAAGTCCAAATATTTCCTTAGACTCCTGAACATCTAGAAATCTACCAGCTCGCGGCGCAAAAACCTTGATGCCCAATTCATTTAATGCTTTTTCAAAAGCTTCTACTTTTGAGGATTTCTTCCCCTGTCCCTTTAGCGAAGGAAATAGGAATGCCACTTGATTGTAATCCTGGATTCTACCGGATTTTTTGAGATCATAAACAAACTGTGCGATATTTCCACAAACCTCTTCTTTCTGACCCATTGGTGTTCTGACAACCGCAGGAAAATCAGACTGATTATGGGGTATAATGTTCTTGTCCATCACCCGGTAATGTCCGGTTCCATCAGGTTTTTCCCAATCTGTCCGTAGAATAAAATCGTTATAAAAATGAACAATGTTTCGCATTGAACGGTAGTTCGTATTCAGTGCTATTTTTTTTGGTTTTACACCAAGATATTTCATGCAGCGATCCTCAAACTCAACTAGATTCTCAACAGTAGCGCCTCGAAAACGGTAAAGTGCCTGGTCGTCATCTCCCACCACACAGATATTCTTTGATTTTCTGGCTAATTCAAAATAGATCTGTTCCTGTATGGCGTTGGTATCCTGATATTCATCTACAATGATGTGTTCATAAACACTACCGGAATGTTCAAAGGCATTGATCTTATTAAATGCCTTTTGTTGCAACAATGAGAAGTCTACAGTCTGTATTTTATCAGATTGTACAAGACTGCTACAGTAGAATTCATACATCTTGATCAGCTGATTCAGAAAGTCATCAGCAGAGTTCACTTTTTTAGAATCCAGATTTTCTTCACTGAAACGATTAAAAAGTTTAATGATGGCGAGAACCGCATTATGCCGGGAATTGGACTTCTTCCCAGTTAAAAACTTGGTAATAGCTTCCTGTGCGATAATCTGTTCCGCTTCAGTATCTTCACCTTTGTGAAACCCGCCTGCAGTCAACATCTCTACCCAAAAACGGCGATTGTATAGTTTGAAATACTGCGCCAATTCATCCATTAGCACAGGTGCGCGGCCCCTGATGCCATCGTGTGTAAATCTCCTGTTGGAATCCACCAGTATTCCCTGACAGATTGAGTGAACCGTGCCAATGGACATGTTGGTGATATCATATGCAACTCCGGTCTCGTTCGTGATTGAACCTAACAAGCCACGTAGTCCTTCTTTAAGTTGGTGTGCCGCTTTTTCTGTAAAAGTAGCTAAAAATATATGAGATGGATCGACCTTTTCCCATACTATGAGGTTTACTGTCCTCCAAAGTAGTACCCGGGTTTTACCGGAACCGGGGCCGGCAGTCAAAAAAAGCGGACCATCTTTATGAAGAATTGCTGCCCGCTGGCTTTCGTTAGGATTGAATCCCTTTAATTGCCAGAAGAATTCAATTGGTGGTAAATGCATTCAGTAAATAAATTAAAAGTCTAAAATGTGCTTACAATCCAAAATAATATTCCCTCAATTTATCTGACATGAGTTTTCTGCGCATGGCCAGAAAATCCACATAATTGTCTTGGGTCATATTAAAGACGGATTCTGGTAAACAGTTGGCCTTCAGGTTCCCAAGCAATTGGGATTCCGTAACAATGCCTCCAAGGTCTGCATGTCCTGTTATAATTTGGTCGTGGATTCGCTTAAAATAATCAACCGGTGCTGCATTTCTCATAGAAATATTTATTTCCTGCTGGCAGAGGACAAAATTAGCCACCTGGTTGTATTCAAAGCGATTGTATCCATGCTGTTTAAGATAATCTTTTGGAAAAATATGGTGCAAATCTCCGCGATTTTCTATCAGGCTTTTTATTGTAATATCTCTGGATAAAAATCCGGGATCATTATTTTTCACCTGTGCGGCGAAAAACACATTCAATGCAGGATTGTTTGAACTAGGGGAATCCAGATCCTGAATGAGTTGTGAACTCCAGAATGCTTCTGACAAGGAAGCAGACTCTTTCTCAATCAGATTCTCGGCTGCACCTCGTTCGCGAATTCGGCGAATGTCCCTGTCAAAAACACTTTCCACTGAACCGCTATATCTTTTGGTCAGCAGTGAATATACGAACCAACGTCGCACTGTTTTTTCAATCTGCGCCGCATGCACATTCAGGCTGCGCAAATGAAGATATAACACATAGGCAAAATTCAGGCTGTTTTGCGAATTGATCATACGGGGTGAGATGAAACCAGCTGATTTGATGATCATTAAAAACCTTTCAAAATTGGTTTGATTGATAAAATCTTTTACCCCTTCACCGAGCAAATTGAAACTGCTTTCTGATATTGAATCTTCAAAGGTTTTGCTTTCGAAATTTCGTCCAGACAACAGACTGACCAGATCGCTGAGTTTACCGCGGTGGAACTTGCTCGTAAAAGCTACTCTGAGCATATCGGTATAACTTGGGTCATACAAGTCGTCCAACTCATCCTTTAACCATGTCATTTTGCGGAAATAATCCGTTTTTGCAAATTCGGCATCATGATCGCGGATATTTTCGTAAAATTCGGGTGCAACCGCCAAATGGCAGAAGTAGTCAATTGCTTTTCTAAGATTATTTCCATCGTAAATATCGTTAGCGGCAATTTTACTCATGGCAAAATCTGCCTGAGACAATACGACGCCCTGACTGTTGATGCGGATAAATATTTCTGTGACCGTATCAATGTCCAATTCGGGGGAAAGTTCGATATAACCTATCTGCTTCTTTAATATTGAAAATAAGCGGTCAAATGCTTCCGCAATTTTGTCACTACTCACCTCCGGATTGTCCTGAAGATACTGGCTGACAGCCTTGAACTGGTTTGTATTTCCAGACATCAGCTCTGAAATATCGGGTATCCAGGTTTTGTCTTTTAAAATCGCCGTATTCTGAACTTCAAATACTTCATCGATTGGATGGAATGCGATTTTTATCCTGATTTTTTTATACTCTTTATTTACAACGTAATCACCATTGATCGCCGCTTTGAGTGCTGTAACCCGCTGCTGCCCGTCAATTAATATTTTTTTTCCTCTTGCAATGCTTCCATCTTTGAGATTCACATTAGGGTTTTGCCAGGCAATAAGATACCCTGTAGGGTAGCCCTGATAAAGACTGTCCATCAATTCGCGAACCCTTGAAGGTTCCCAGACAAAGGGCCTCTGAATTTCCGGTATCGCAATTTCACCCGATCGTACCCAGGATAAAAGGTTTTCTATAAGCTGCTGATTTACAATGTATTTTTGGGTAGCCATAATTATAATATTAAAATACAAACATATACATATTGTATAAAATATTTGCATTTATCTGAAACGGAAGAATGTCGCCTTTCCTAATATTTGATATCCACCCGGATCAAACCCGGATGATAAGGCTAATTCAAAATCAATACCTTCTCGAATGCCGATATTGTTTTGCCAGTGGCTTTCAGAATATAGGTTCCGGGTGGCAATGGGCTGATTTCTATTCGAAAATCAAAGATTCCGGGTTTAATGTCAAGGGATTTTTCATAAACCAGTTGTCCGCCCATGTTGTAAATTTCCAATTGCACATTTTGGCTTAAGGTGGTGAAAAGCCTGCCAGAGAAACTGCCGGTATTGGGGTTTGGGTATACCGATATCCCGGATTTGGAAAGCTTGCTACTGTCTGCCGGGGTTATGGCATTCGTAGTTGCCGTTACCCTGGTATAAGCCTGTGAAATTCTGTTCCCGTCCGCATCGTATTTGTATTGGATGGACATGGAATCTGCATACATCACTTCAACCAGTCGGTTTGCGTTGTCGTATTTGTAAATTACATTTTGTCCATGCAATTGTAGTTTAAACAAGACCAGTAGTAAAATGAAAAATATAGATTTTTTATTCATAAACTCGTTTGATTACTAATTGGCAATAATGGGTATAGACCGTCATTTGACTGAATCAATATTAATGGTGGCATTGGAAATCTCACAGGAAGCAAAGCAGGGATTTCTTCAAAAAACAAATGTCCCGCCGCTCTTGCACCATATACTTTAGAGTTTCGCAAGCTTTGGTTTATCCCCTTAAGATATTCAGGTACTTTATTAAAATGTACTGGGTGCGAACCCCATGCAAATCGATATTTCATCGTCTTACTAATTGGGTCCCACCCTTTTCCTAACCGAAACCAATTATTATTGTTTATTCCAGATGTTTTTAAAAACTTATCAATAGGATTGGGTTTTTGTCCATTCGCATCAATTCTATTAATCGGATCATTATCCGCATACACAAACAAATTGGTATTCCACACCGGGTCTTCGGCCAGGAACCTACCGGTGCTGGGCTGATAATACCGGGCTTTCATATAATACAGGTCTGGTGCATCCTGCTGTACTCCGTGGCGGCCAACATAGGTATATGGGTTGGTCCAGTTGATAGAGCCACCCTCCTCAATGACCGTACCCCATGGATCGTATTTGTAGTATTTGATCAGGTCTCCTTTCTCATCGGTAATGCCAATAACACTGCCCCTGAAATCGAATAGGTAATAAAATACACTGTCCGTTTTGGGGTCAATTCGGGCAACCAGTCCGTTACCCCATACATAGCCACTTATTTCAGTACCGTTTTTGGTGCCTTCTGCCAAAACATTTCCTGTAACATGGTCTACTGCATAATATACATTGTTTTTACGCCTTCTGAAACCCATGGGGTCGTATTCATAAATCGTTGAATCTGCGCCTGTTCTTATCTTTACCAAACGTTCATACTCATCCCATTCATAGGCAGTAGTGCCCGATGCGGTGATATTACCGGCCCCATCACTGGTGTAAGACTTACCGTTACCTGTTTGAATCCTGTTGCGGTTTTCATAGGCATAAGTTTTCTGTGAACCATTTGTAAGTTTTGGAAACGCATTCTTTGCATTTCCTTTGTAAATGATATTCAAATTTTCTCGGGTATGATTACCCTTTCTGTTCAGCGAAGCTCCAAGGCTGTAAAGCAGTGTTCCGGATTTATTGATGGCCCACATGCTGTCTGGTCTGCCAAGGGTATCGTAATGATAGTTTACAATCACTCCATTTCCCAATTCTTCCTGAATAGGCTGTCCATCTTTCCTGTATGAATAAGTAGCATATTTTTTAAAGGATTGATTTGGATTCCATATATTTTCAATTAATCCGTTTTGATAATTATAAGTGTAATCCATAAGCCATCCTGTGCCACCTTGCATTTGGGGGTATGCTATTCGTGTTGTTCTTCCACCCTGATCTGTATAATGTTGAATATTGTCTGAAGGAGTTGTAAAAAAACCATCTGTGGCACTCCATTCATGTCTGTTAAATTTATCCCTGTCGGGTCCTGTAGTGTAATAAATAAATCGTTTTCCTTTGTCAGAATTAATCCACCATAAATTTTTATTATCTCTGTAGGTATAATATTTATGTCCATCGGTAGCTAGCAAACCTGTGTGTTTAGTACCGGGATAATCCTTTTCATTAAAATAAGTATATTTAAACTGGTTACCACTTTTTGAAATGAAACTGTCTAATGACCCATCTTGATAATATTTCCAACTTTTTTTATTTATGCCATCACTTTCGCCAATCAAATCATCTGTAGGAAAATTATAGAGCAGAGTTGTTTTATGTCCTTTGGGAGAAGTAATAGAAACCAGATTGTCATTTTTGTCATATGCATATTTGGTAGTAAGATTTAACCCCGAAATGTCTTTCGCAAATGAGATTACATTGTCATTTTCATCATAAGCAATTGAAGAAACAACATCATTCTCATCCGTTACCAAAATTAATCGGCTTAATGTATCATAGCTGAAATATTGTTTTGGCTGATCTGCATATTTCGGCGAAAAAGTTCGCGCATTCCTGGTTATGGTTCGAATTATATTGCCATTTGAGTTATACTTAAATTCTGTTAAAACTTTATTGGGTGTAATAATGTAAGCCAATGTATGGTTGTCCGACCAATACGAATATTCCGTTTTAACCTCGCCGCCGGTATTTGGATTTTTTACAATGTAAATTACGTTGCCCCATTGGTCATATGTATATTCGGTTTCTCTTCTCCAGGTTTCCGTGCAGTTGTAATCATATTCCAAGAGCAAATCCCCATATTGGTTATATATGTATTCATATTTAACACTGTCGTTGAACAGGCTATCCAACAACACCACGGATTTTATGTACCCGTAGTTATCATATCGGTATATTTTTTTGATTTTTAAAATCTGATCGCTTTCCTCCACCAACCGGTTCTCGGCATCATATTTATTGATTATAGCTGCGTTTTTTGAAATATTACTAACTGCATTACCAACTTTATCAATATTGTAATTTGTGGTAATTGTTTCTAAATTTTGTGTAACGGATACTTTTGATTGCTGGCTGGTCCATTGAAGTGTATAATTGGGTTTATACTCAATATTCACCGAGTAATTTCCTGAATAACTTTGCTTTAATTTTCGTGAATAATATCCATTATTGATTGTATTGCCATTGGGTCGCGTTATTGTAGCCAACAAGTGTACTGGAAATATTGTGGTAGTATAGTGTTCATCGTATGCATATTCTGTTTTTTGATTTTTAGCATCAATAGAGTATACTAAATTAAGTTGAAAAGTATCTACCTTAAATGAGATTATTCGCCCGGCTGGGTCAACAACGCTGGAAAGCAAGTTTGTGCCATATTCATAATTATAGGATAGAAATCTTTTTGAATAGCTGTCAGTTACTTTTTTTAGCAACATAGGCTCCCAGCCTGCCCACGGACTTGAGCCCTTAGTGTATTCAAACATCAAAAAATGTTCGTTGTTATTTATTATTTTTTCAATGCTTAAAACTGTAAATGCAACGGGGTCTATATTTCTAAATATAAACTTCATTCTGCCACGCGTAATGGTAACTTTCGCGGGGTGCCCTAAGTTGTTTAAGGAGTCGATAGATAGCCTGTCGATTAATCCTTTTGTCTCATATTTATTTTGTGTTAATGAATATGTGTGGGTGCTACCATCTGGCCAGTAAATAATCATACGCTTCGCTGTACCAGAAATGTTGCCAACTATTTTAATAAAATAATGATTGGCATGGGTCCATCCGCCGCCCAATGGTTGTAACTTATTTCTCAACGTAGTATTCTCTTGTGGAATATCATAGTGCAGAATGGGCAATTCAAGCATATTTGAATGATAAGAATGCGAAAAAACCAAGGGTAATCCGCCCCCTTGGATGGAAAATCCATTATCGCTGTATTCATGAAAAACGCCATTTTCATATCCCCCTTTGTTTTCACCGTTGGAACTGATGGTATTCGGAGTATAAAAATCTTCTGCTGATATTCCTGCAGGTAACAAATTCCGCTTAATTATTCTCGATATAATAACATAAGCGTTTTCATAGCTGAAATATGCATCATTGCCAAAGTTTGCTTTACCTGATGCGCATGGAGTTGTTATGGTATTGTCTAGCAGTCCGTTTAAATATGCCCTGGTAAGCCAGGGTACATTCTTATTATTTTTGGCAACATCACAAAACGAATTGCTGCTGGCCGTGGAATTCTTATCATATACTACCATATCTGCACCCATATTCACAGCCTCAAGTATTGCTCTTATTCCTGTGCTTCGGTTCATAGTGCCTGCATTAACTACATAATGTTCACGATCATAGGGTGAAACACCATCCGTACCATACCCAGTTAATTTATCTCTGTATTCCAGAAATAGCATCATCTTGAGGTATCGCCTCTCATCCTGTGAATATTCTGACAGGTCTGAAAATACATCGGGGAAATAATCCAGGTAGGCAAGGTCACCAGGGTTAAATAGCACTTTACCCATGAGCTTTGCCAATTCCAATTTTGAGATAGGTGAATTAAGGGTTGCAATATTCTGGCTTTTGTCGATAATGCCGTACTTACAAAGTAATTCCATAGCAGTATCCACGTAACCTGCAGGGCGGTTGTTACCTGACCAGCTTATACAGCTGCTTGATGGGACGGTAAGAACACTGACATCGTCAATTCTTATTGTTGTTGCAAGGGAGCTATTGGTGTAACCAGAAAATTTCAATCTTAGCGTTTTACTGGTTGGAACCCCGGTAATGGAATAAATTTTTCTTTGATAATATTTAGAATAATCGGTATTGGAGATTTTGGGGATTGTGGCAATTACAGAGCCATTGCTTGGATCGATTAATGTAATATCACAGTAATCATTCTTTAAAGTGGTCAGAGAATCAGCCGTACTTATTTTAAACCAAAAGCTCAGAATTAAATCAGGCGAATTACTTGGGATATTGATATCCTGCCACAGCTCTCCCGATAAATTGTTACTAGGCTGTCCGTTATAATCAGCCAGGTAAGCATAACCTGGTGAACTGTTATAATTGGAATATTTTGTATTGAATTGGAAATTGTTGCTTCGGCTCCAATTGGTTGAACCGTAATATGCCCCAGTAAAATTGCCATCTAAGATCAACTCAGACTGACAATATGAATAAAATGGGCAAACTAAAGAAATACAGATTACAATGTATTTAAACATGGATGGGTAGAATTAGTTGATTTTATAACAAATATATAATTTTTTCTGAAACTACAAAATAGATTTGAATTAATATGTTTTTTCGATGGATATAAATTGCTCTCTATCTTCCCACTCTCTCAACTCCACATTGCACTTGTTCAGCAATTGCTGGTTTAGCCCTGCTCAAGGTGGTCCTGCGGGGTTATCAACAATTTTCTGCTGTAATATCGGATTTTGAAATAATTAAAACCACTATGGGAAAAACCAAATGTCCGGGAGGTTGGCCAAGCGCAACTGGCAAACTTTCAGGCAGCGGCCGCAACAATAAATAAGGCCTCTCCAAACAGTAAAATAACGAAGGAATGCGCCTTCACATGTCTAACCAATTCATTGTAAAAAAATGTCAAAAGGAACAAAGCCAGCAGACAACAGTGCAAACCGACAAAACCCAAACAAAGGTACGAATGGCACCAACAAGGCCTACGACCAAAACCAGGGTTATCGTGGGAAGCAACTGAATCCCAATCAAAAGTAAGTGAAGTAAAAAAAAGGCGCCACCTAGGCGCCTTTTTGAATTTTAATCCTTGATTTGCTTTTCTAAATAGGCAATAGCACTGATAATGAAAATTGCAACCCCGATAATTTTTACAATCCGGGCACTATTATCATATACGGTAATTCTTTGTTTTCCTATTTGAATTGTAGCTCTTTCATTTTTCATATTTTGTAATATTAAAATTAGTTGCTGCGCACGCCCCCACTCTCAACCCGGGGGGGTTAGGTATTGATTTGTTTAATCTTAACTGTTTCGCACTTTTAATTAGTAAGCATTTAGAAAAAATATTTCTAAAAAACTTTTTTAAAATTCCGTTTCCTTTCAATTCGTTAATCAGCATAAAATTCTGGGATTCCCTAAATTCTAGTGGATATATAGGTATGTATTTCAAACTATTTATTTCTGAGGCGTTTGAATAAGGCCTAAGGAAATCAACAATGCAGGGTACTATTACCTTGCGAACCCACATAGATTTCCAAACTTCTGTGGAATATTTTTCTATGATTATTTTGTTAATATTAATTTTCATTCCCAATTCCTTTCAGTTGAAAAGCATAAGAATACGGAATTAGTTCATGATTTTTTACCATTTCTTTCCAACCAGTTTCTTCATGGCTAAGATTAATAATATCCTGTGTTTTAAGTGGTTTTAATCTGTTTAGTACAGTTTGCAAAGTGCTTAATTCGGGTTCACTAAGATGCAGTGGTTTAAAGGGATGCCTCTTTGATGGTTTTAATTGTTCCTTTAGAGTTCCATCACTCTTTTCTTCGGCATTAATTTCTATTATACCGATGTTTGCAAAATGTTCGTAGATTGACTGATATCTGTTAGGCACTGGACCCATCTGGATTGCTCGGTAAGGTAAGCCACTGATTGAGTGACATGTGGTTTGGAAATGATAAAAATCGGCATAAAATAACAATTTATTTATTTGTGTTTTCCAAGGCATGCAATTCTCAGTAAAAAACTGAATCATTTCTCCAAGTTTTTTTAAATTCGGCTTAGTATAACCATTAATTATACCCTCATATTTTGTGCTTAATAGATAATCTTCTGCCTTTTGTTCAAAGCTGTAGGCATAGTTTTGTTTAATGATTTTTTGAATATGCTCTAGGATTTTACTTTTTGCTTTGGGCTCTAGGTTATCACTAAGGTCTATTAGTTTCTTAAAATCGTACGGGTTTGCAGCTAATAGAATAAGTTTTGCATTTGATGCACTTGGGATTTCGCCGCTTTCGTAGTTGCGATAACCATTTATGCCCAAGCCTAATATTTCCGACATTTTGCTAGCGGGTAGTTCATAATTCTCCCTAATCGATTTAATTTCCTCCGGAAAAGGAATATGATGTTTGTCGCGGTACTGATTATATACCTGCTCCATGTTTAGCTCATCCTGGGCTGTGCTTGTAAATTTGCTATCTGAATCGGAACAATAGAAATAGTGGAATTCAATTTTGAACTTTTCTCGCCTGAATTCCAGCTCGCGAGGTTCTATTTTGGCAACCATTGTTTTTCCAGTTATCGGACTATTCATGTTTTATTTTTTTAAAGGATATTTCAAAGATTTTTCTGCGGGATGGAATGATATACATATAACTGGAGAGCTCTTGGATCCCATACTAATCTTTATATATATTTCAACCCCTTTAACTTTTTTCCCAAAAACCCACATTTCACCTAGGTTATTAAGATTGTCTGTATAAGGTCCTTCTGAGTAATCTTCAATAGACAAGCTTTGAATAACTTCAATTCTTTGCTTGCTTGTAAGTTCAAGGTCCAGCAAAGCTTGGGTGTTTTTACTCCTGTCATCACGAAAAACGATTTCCCATACCTTCATTTTTTGATGAAAATCATTCAAAAATTGTTTTACCAAGTCATGAGAATTCATTTTTCACATGCAAATATATAAGAAAGCCACAAAACCAACAAAAAAGTTGTAAAAAAGTTTAAAAAGGACGTAAAACCAACAATAAAGTGCAATATACAAAGCCCTCCTCAGGGCCCCTTCCCCCGCCCCCGCTTCTTCAGCCACTGAATCAGGGTTTTAAGGCCCAGGGTAGTGAGGTAACCCACGCCGGCACCTATGGCGGCGCGGAGGATGAGGTCGGGGAGGGTGTCGGAGCCCAGGCTGGCCAGCATGGCCAGGAGGGTGTTGAGCAGGGTATTGAGGTTATTTGTGACTTGCATGTTTTTTGAATTGTTTTTTAAGAGCCCGGCTGGGCATTGGTTTTTTGGATGGAGAATGCATACTATTTTTAGGGTAACAAAAAGCAGGGCAGTGCAGGTTTGCACCGCCCCGCGTTTCAATCACAGGGTTTCAACAATGCCCAGGGTATTGAAGGCATTATTGTTGAGGGGGTAGTAAACCCCGTTCAGTTCCTGCCCGAATTCTACCTTGATGGCATAGAACTCGGCAAACGTACCTGTAACGGCCGGGGCCAGGGTAAAGCTAAGGTTTACCGGGGTGGTGTTGAGCGGTATGGTTTGGGGCGTGGAAATTTGGGTGTGCGACTCTTTGCTGCCAAAATCTACCTGCGCGCGGGCATGGCAAATGCGGGCATGCGTGGCGCCCTGGGGCCTGGCTATGTGCAGGCTGGGCAGCAGTCCGTTAATGTCTAGCTGACCCGTGCTGGTATCTAATTGATACTGGCATTTGAGCACCTGCCCCAGCGGACTGTCGATGTTGAACTCCAGGCCCTTGAACAAACCGATGGCGCCGGGTACGGCAAGGCCTACCGATACCAAACGCTGTCCGCGCACACTGGAAACATCCAGGTTTTTAATGCGGGCCATAAGGCTGGTTAGGCGCGGGTGCAACTTGCCATCGCTTGCATTGGCGCTCATGCCTACAAAGGCGCTGCACAGCAGTTTACTGGCCGAAGTAATTTCGGCTAATTCCGACATGTTTTCGCGGGTGCGTTCAAAGCGCGGGTCGGTTTTAATCAGATTTCCGTCCACGCCCGATTTTTCGCGCGCCACAATTTTGTCTTTCTTTTTTACAAAGGTTACCCTACCCAGGGTACCTTCAATTTTGATGAATCCTTTTTGGATTGCCATAGTGTTTAAATATTAAATATTGATGTTGTTTTTGATCGCCATCCCTGTTGTGTTTTGTGCACCAAACCCAAGCCCGTTAGGCAATCTGAAATAAAAACGCCGGGAAGGGCAAAAAAGATACAGCCCTCGTCGCTTTTGGCGTCTTTGGCACAAAATGGCGTATTTTATCAAATATTTTCTATACGAGAATAAATTAATTACTACAATTAAAAATTCAAATTGTAGTACAAAAAACTACATCAAAAAATATTTCATATAAATTGTAATTATTCGGGGTATTTATACGTTTAGGGTGAAATATTAAATCAGAAATAGGTATGAAAAAAAGGGTGGTAAAAATTAAAATGCAGTGCAATAGGGCTGAGGAAAAAAAACGGAATTGCCTGGCATTAATGGAACGAAGCTGTAGCACAGGATACCCATTGCATAAAGGCTGCAGCATCATTTCTTGGAATAGTAGAATAGGATAGAAGCATGCTAAAAGGTAAACAAAAAATTGCCAAAAATATGCGAAAAAGTAAATTAATAATTGAATTAAATAAAAAACAAAATCACAAAACCTTTTGGCAGAAAGGGATACATCATAATACAGGTGGGGTAAGTTGCATAGGAGTTGCTTGTGAGTGTTGGGTAAGTTGCATTCAAGTTGCGGGTAAACTGCGCACATACTGCTGTCAGACTGCATTCAGACTGCTTCCACATTGCTGTCACACTGCACTTTGAATTTTTTAAAAAACAAAAAAATAAACCTAAAAAACCGGAGGAATTAAATGAAAAAACCATTGATTTTACACTGTGCCGATTTAATGAAAATCGAAAAAATAAGTCACCGAACGGCGCAGCGGCGCATGGCACAAATTAAAAAACACTACAAAATAAACCGCCGATTTATCACCACCGCCGAATACTGCAGCTTTGCCCAGATCAGCCGCGAACATGTGTGGGAAGCGCTGTGAACAGCCGTACCGACAGCCGATATCGGATGGCGGATATCTGATATCTGTAACAGCCGTACGAACAGCCGATGGAACAGCCGAAAGGCAGCCGAAGAACAGCCGTACCAACAGCCGATATCGGATCTCAGATAACGGATATCGGATCTCAGATAACGGATATCGGATATCGGATATCAGAAACAGCCGTAACGACAGCCGACAGCCGATCTCTGATTACGGATCACAGAAACTGTTAAAATGAGGTAATTAATTACCACTTAAATAAGCATTGCAACCCCGCAGAGCTCCTCAGATAAAAAGTGTTTATCAAACCTGAAAGGAATTTGTGAGGTGGGGCGGCTTTGCCGCGAAGTAAGACTGCGCTGCTTTTTGCCAAATAGGGGTGTTCTAATCGTTGCATCCCCTTGGCAAAAACCTTGCACTTGCCCGAACTGAAATTATTTCAGGCGGGGGCGTGGTAAATTTCTTTCCAGGTTTGATAGCTTTTTATCTGAAGCCCGCCCACCAAAGGTGTGGCGGGCTAGCCTTTTTGGCTACTTTTTGCGTCTCGGCTCAGCCGAGAGAAAAAGTAGCTAGTGTTAAGTTGAGCTAACCCTCGAGGAAATTGTTAAAAGCAGTAAAAATGCCTGGTTATTTCGGCTTAGCCGAGACCAAAATTTGAGATCGAAAGAATGATGCACGTATCAATAAAAAAAGGCTGCAACTGCAGCCTTTTTTTGAAAAATATATTTTAACTTTTTACTGTTTTACAAATTTTATTACCCGATTTCCTGTTCCCCAATCCACACTTACATTATACACCCCGGCCTTCAGCGATTCAGTGTTTAACAAAATAGAATTAGAGGTAGAATTTGCATTATAATTTGTTTGCATAATCACACGTCCGGTAAGATCAGTGATTTGAATATTTAATTGCAAATTCTCCGGTGTACTTACCTGCAGTACTGTATTGCTATTACTGGGGTTTGGCGCCAGTGAAACCGAAATACTGGTGGGTAATACACGGTTGTTTTGATTGCAAATATTGGTAGAAATTTTAGCACCATTTTGTGATACCATTTCTACGCGGTAATATTTATTTCCTTCAGCCAAACTATTGTCGGTATACTGATAGGTTTTTTGCATCAAACCACGGTCGGCAGCGCTTACCAGAACCTTGCCTATAGAGCGGAACTTACCATTCTCGTTTGCACTTAAAACATTAAAATACGCTGCATTTGCAAGTTCATAGGCAGTCCATTTTAATTCAATTCCAGCGGTATTTTTATTGCAAACCAGATCCGAAATCGACATGGGCAATGAAATACTGTTAATGGTATAAGTGGCTACACGGCCGTCCAATCCTGCCGAATCTGTATACAAATACTGGAAGCTCATAGAGTTCTGGTAATTCATGTGTACAAACAGGAATAAATTGGTAGGAACAAGCAAGGGAATTTCATATCGGCCCAGGGTGGGGTTCCAGAATATATAGCTGGGGTCGGTAACTGTAGGATTGGCAATCAAGAGGTAATTGGTATTGCCAACCTGGTACACCAGTACAGCATCATTGGCATCGGGGAGTGTTACAAACACAGTGGTATCGATTACTGCGCCATTTACGCCTTTCAAACGACCATCTTCAACATCAAAGCCAGACAAACGACCGGGCATTACAGTAGAATCGTTTGAGTTTACGGTTGTATCGGTACTACCCGCTACACTGTTTAAACGGATAAAGTGCGTGTAGTATGGCAAACCGGTAAGGCCTGGAACAGAATCCGCAATTATATAGTAGGTTTTATCATGGGCCCAGGGGGTGTATTCGATTCCAAAATCTACATTGCTGATATTGGAAGTTACGGATGTTACATTCATCAATCCGTTTGGCGCGCCGGTTTCGATGCCATTGCCAGCCGCATTGTTGGTACCAAATTGCTCACCGGTTCCAACCCATGGGAATGGCAAACCATAGAATCCGGGGTCGGAAATATTGGTGCCGCGCTGGTCAGAAGAAATGCGCACTTTGTAGTTTGAGTTGGCATCTATCAATCCCAGGCTATAGGTTCCTGTAAGCGGATTAACCCTGGAGCTGTCTACAATTACATTGCTGCTGTTTAGCAGATATGCATAAAGCTGTACAGAAGAGAAAATGCCTTTGCCAATACCGTTTATCAGATTGTCGGTAAGGCCGGTTTTATCGTGCCAAACTTTACCGGTAAGGCTAAGTTCGGTAAATGGAAGGGTTACCACTGCATCGCTGAGGTCATCAAATCCTGCACTGTCGCGCCATACATAATTAAATGTAACGGTACCGGCACCTGCAAAGGTAGGATCGGCAGTAAGCAGCGCGGGTATAAAACCTGTCACTACCTGGCCAACAGAAATGGGGTTTCCGTTGTAATAAATATTTCCGTTGGTACCCAAAGATTTAAATACCAGGGTATTGCCTCCCTTTTTGGTTCCATCCTCTAGGTCGGAACCCGTTAGCGGATCAACTGTAACCTGCACAGTTCCGCCAGGGTTAAGCTGGGATGCCATGGTTAGGTTGTTGCTTTCCGGACGTTCGTCAATTCCAAAATTGGCATTGCTCACCGCACTGGTGGCAACCGATACGGGTAAGAAGCCGTTTACCGAACCATCATTGCCTGCACCTGCACCCAGGTTTTCGCCGGTATTTACCCAATTGGTGGGCAGGGTGGTTGCGGGTGTAGGCTGACTTACAACCCCTTGTACTGTGCTCAGCTGAATGATATAATTGGTATTTACCGAAACAGTGGGGAATGTATAGGTTCCGCCAGAAACTGCTGTGGTTTGTACCACAGTGGTGCCAGCCGCATACAGCAGGTTGGCGTAAAGTGTGGTACCAGGTAAAGAGCCCAGGCCAAATGCATTTACAGTGTAATCCAGCAGCCCGTTTCCATCGTCATACACATTACCGGTGAGGGGAATGGCACATCCTGGGAATACCTGAATGTTGAAGGTAGCACTGCGGGTACAACCATTGCTTTTGCGGGTCATGGTTGCAGTATATACGCCCGCTGTAACCACTGTATCGGTGTATTTATCGGTTTTGTTATACCCTCCGGGCCCGGTCACATTGAGGGTGTACAGGCTGGTATTATTGGGGGTTATGGTAAATATTTTGGCGCGGAAAGCCGAAAGGCCGTTACATACCGAATCAGTAACACTTACATTTACAGGAGGGGTGGCAGTATCGGCCAAAACGGTAATTGTTTTAGTACCTTCTGCCGCACATCCGTTGAATTTAGAAATAGAAACTGTGTATGTACCAGGTTTGTTGATATAGGCCGAGTCATTAAGCAACGTATCGCCAGATATAGGTGTACCACCCGAGGTTACAAAGCCCGAACCCGAGTTGGCGGTCCATTTCCAGTAAGGTGCATAATAGTTGTCTGCAGCGGCCGATTGACCCACAATAAGGCCCAAGGGACTGTTACAGGTAATGGTATCGGTAGAAGCATTGATAGGGAGCAAAGAGGCCACACGGAAATCCAGAGGACCTACCAGATCTTTTAAGTCGGAAGTAAAGCTGGTAGAAGCGCGTGATTTGGCCATGAATGAATTGTAAATAGGGGCGCATGGATCGCTGAACAAAATGGTAGGATCCACACCCATGGAGGTAAAGTTTACAGCAAAATCCAAATAAGCGTTTTGCGCATAGTTGTCTACGCGATTATTAGAAGCATCTTTAGCACCCCATGGTGGACCCGGAGTTGGACCAGTATTGTCGGTCATATTATACAAAATGCTGGCACCCGTAATATCAACGGTTGCATAGCCAAAGGTATCGTTGCGCTTGGTAAAAGTATTACCGCCATTGGGTCCGTCAAATTCACCACCGCTGGAAGGAATAAGAAATTTCAGTTTGTTACCGGGGTGTTTTGCATTGTAGTTTCTCCATTCGCTATAACGGGTCCAGATGCGCAATTGGGCATTGGTAAGACCTGAAGAACCGAAGTCGGCTGCAAAAATTACGTCACCGATTTTGGTAGCATCACCGGTAGTGGCATCAAATACCCAGGCAGTATGCCCGGTATCAGGTCCGTAAGTAAATCTACCGGTAGTTTTGTTCAGTTTAATGGTATCCTGAATGTATTCAAAGTCGAAAAACCGGTCACCACTGCTTGCAACTGTAACTACGCTGCCTAAAAGCCATAAAGAGTCGTTTACAGTAGGTCCGCCGCGGCGGAAAGCAGTGTATACATCCACCAAATCGTTTTTAGCAGGTACCGAACTGGGCTCGGCTTTCCAGTAGCGCGGGTTCATACCATTCTTGGATGCACCAATCGAGGGCAAAGAGGTAAAAATGGTAGAATCGGGGTTAGAACCACCGTTCACGGCAATCTGGTCGCGGCCATATACAGCACCGATCAGCAGGTTGCCATTCAGCGGAGTATAAAGCTTGTATGCCGATTTGCGGATCAGGGCTGTGTTGTAAGTAGCAGTGTTGTTGGTACCAAAGTAATTGCGCCAGTACGCAGCACCGGTAGTATCAATGATGCCTCGTCCGGTACCTCCGTTTTTGGCAATGAACCAATCATCGGTTCCACTTACAAAAGGAATACCTCCAACAGTTTGTGCAACAGATGCTAAGCTTAGGCTCAAGAGGAGAGCCATGAGGGAATATTTGAGTTTCATTTTGGTTTGAACGAACAACTGTAGAACCCCTAAAATCATAAATTTGCAGAAAAGACATAATACTATACAAAAGCACTTTATTACTTTATGAAATGTTAAGTGGGATTTAGGTAATTGTTAATTGCAACATCTAAATTCCCTGAAAAAAATGAATTTTTGAAAGAATATTCGCACTTTGGTTAACTATTTTGGGTGTTTTATTTATTAAAATTGGATATACTAAAGATTTACAGATTTTGAATGGCGGATAGCAGAAACGGTCTTACGAACAGCCGATATCGGATAACGGATATCGGATATCAGATATCGGAAACAGCCTTTGTAACAGCCGATGGAACAGCCGAAAGGCAGCCGTACCAACAGCGGATATCGGATGGCGGATATCGGATATCAGATATCTGTAACAGCCTTCTCAACAGCCGATGTAACAGCCTTCTCAAAAGCCGAAAGGCAGCCGATATCGGATCGCGGATGTCGGATATCAGAAACAGCCTTACCTACAGCCGGGATAACTGATCTCAGATTTAAGATACCGGATTAAAGAAACAACTTCCATCCCCGCATTCCAGCCCGCAGGGCGTCAACCAAGTCTTGCTCCAAAGGAGCCGATTGCCACCCCCGCCCACCAAAGGTGTGGCGGGGAAAAAACACCGGGACCCAATCAACTTTATTTCGTGGGCCGGCCTGTGAGAGGCGAAAAAGCCCGTCCGAATGGCTTGGCCGGGCGGACAGACCAGCCCTGCCTGATTTTACTCCGCCCATCTTTTAGATGTGGCGGAGGGGGCTGTTCCTGGTCCTTTTTTTCGCAGCTGAAATAAAGTTGAATTTGGGTGGTGATTTTTTCTGCAGTGGCTAGCTTTTTTGCGCTACTTTTTGTGTCTCGGCTCAGCCGAGAACAAAAAGTAGCTAGCAAGGAGGTGAGCTAACCCTCAAAAAGTGCGCTAATAAATGTTGCTATATTGCTTTTTCGGTCTCAGCTTAGCGGAGACCAACCAGTGAAATTATGAGAAATACACAACCATTTTCGGTAAAAAAGTCAAACCTTTCCAATGCATTTACAGAAGCTAGAATGCAAACAGCGGCAACTCTATTTATTAGTCAAAAGGTTGTAATTTAAACATTACCCCCAACGTAAGCTTTGACCTAGGAACCACAGGCGCAATGAGGTAGTTTGTAAAATGATATTCCGCCAAAAAAATCAATCCCGTTATACCAAAACAGAATTGCCCCACAAATTCATTCCAACGGTTTGTGTAATTTTTAACAATAAAATAATTGCCTTCTTTTTGCTTGAATCTATATACCATCGGCAAATTGTAATAGGCCCCGATATCGACAAAAAAGAGAGGATATTTATTAATTTTCTTTTTCGATTGCCAACCAAAAAATATACCCTCGCCCAAACTTATATTGGTTATATGCTGCCTTAAGGTGGGCTTATTTGTAAGTAAGCTGGTATTGGTTTTATAGCCCAGATGCCCATATTCCAAACGCAAATTATTACCGATATATAAATGGGTATTTAAATGTTTAACCTGATTCATGCCGCAAACAAACATCCAATCATTTTTGGTACGAATTTGTGCAGGCAAATATTTGTCCGACCCCCAAGCCATTCCTTCATACGCCCATGCGTCTACACTATTATCCTTCTCGTAAGGGTAATACCAGGGCAGTTGCCAACTGATCATGGTAGTCGAATCCTGATAAATAAATACATGCGGAAATATGCAAAAAGTATCGCTCTCTTTCATAAAAAATACCGTGTATTCACCCACCGGCAAGGTATCATTGGTATAGGTTTCAGTATTATTTGGTTTAAATATTTGAGTATCTTTTCCAACTATACTTATGTTTATTTTAATCGGTCGGCTATTGGAAGTTTGGGCATTATAATTATAACAGGATAGCACTCCTTTTTGCCCAAAAACCTGCAGACCGGGTATAATAAATAAAATCACAATCCATTTTTTCATATTAATAAATTTCTAATGGTACTTCAAATGTAATTAATTTTACCGACAGCCGATGTCGGATAACGGATATTGGATATCAGATGTCTGTAACAGCCGATGGAACAGCCGAAAGGCAGCCGTACCAACAGCCGATATCGGATCGCGGATAACGGATATCAGATATCTGAAACAGCCGATGTCGGATATCAGATATCGGATATCGGAAACAGCCTTAATAACAGCCGATGGAACAGCCGATAGAACAGCCGTACCGACAGCCGATAACGGATCGCGGATATCGGATATCAGATATCTGAAACAGCCGATGGAACAGCCGAAAGAAACCGAAGAACAGCCGTACCGACAGCCGATATCTGATATCTGATCTCGGATTGCGGATATTAGCAACAGCCGTACCAACAGCCGATATCGGATCGCGGATGTCGGATATCGGATATCAGAAACAGCCGTCTCATCCTAATCGCTTATAAAACGAAAACTTTGTAAATGAAAACGTCAGCAACGTGCATGGTTTAAACAACCTTGCACGTTTTTATTTCTACGATATCCGAAATCTGATATCTGATATCGGATTGCGGATATCTGATGATGGATTTTAGATCTCGGCTGTTCATTCACAATCCATAATTCACAATTCACAATTCGGCTGTCCGTTGCACTTTGCTGCGCCCATTGGAAATGTGGCGGATTGCACCGGCTGTTCATTTTACATTTTACATTTTACATTTTACATTTTCCATTACCTAAAAACCTCCCCCTTCTTCGCTTTCTCCGCATCCGTGGGGCTCAGCATTTTATCAAAATCTTTCGGAGGATTGGATTTAAAAAATATAGCCCAATACGCTTTTTTTGTCATACTGTCCCAATGCAGCAGCCCGCCCTGGTATTGTCCGGTTTGGTTTAAATTGAGTTTGCAGAAAAAGAAAATAATGCAAATAAAAACGAGTCTTAATCCCGTTTTTAATTGGCTGATATATTGCAGCGAAATGGCCAGGGGTAAGGCCAGAAGAGGGTAAAAATCAATCATGCTGCGGGCGCCAAAACTGCCGCCAAACCACCAGCACCACCAGCAAGAGTGTAGCCATACGGTTATTAAAATAACCAAAAAAACGGGCCAACTGTATCCATTTCGGCGCAATATTTTATTAAAAATACCCGCCAAAGCAAACAGCATAATGGGTGTGTATAACAGCCATCCCTTGCGGTAACTAAACAAATATTCGGGCAATAACCAATGGTTAAAAAAGAATTTTTCGCCCTCGTATCCGTAATACAAAAAATGCCCCGTGGCCCATTTCCAGTATATCAATTGGATAATGAACGGAATGGCCCCAACGCCTATTGCCAGCAGCACATGCCGGTAGTGATTGCGCCACTGTTGCAGCCTGTTTTTAAAATCAGAAAATTGGGTTATACCCAAACAAATTGGAATTAAAATTAATATAAAATCTGTAGGCCTTATAAGGGTAATAAAACCCAAACTAAAACCTATAAAACCTGCGTATTTCCATCGAAAAGTTTGGTACCATTTAAGGCTGGCATAGAGCAATAAACTGCATAGAAAAAAATTAACGCTATGCGTCATACAGGCCTCAAAGGTGGCATAATTGAGCAAATTGGTACCCAATGCCAATAGCAGTAGGGTGGCGCACCGCAGGTATTCGTTTACATGAAAAATACCCATGGATTTGTAAATTAAAAAAAAAGCTACTATCAATAAAAAAAGAGTCCACACCCATACGCCGAATAAATAGGGGGTGGTAAATCCATCCTGCACCGCACCCGTAGCTTTGGCCAGTAAGTGCCCTGCAATAAAACCCGGGCTTACCATAATGGCATAGCCCAGTGTCATGCGAGTGGTGTAGCGCTTGGTAGGATGGGGTTTTACCCAAAAATTGGAGATATAACCCGGTGGAAATGGCTTGTCTAAAAACCCAAAACCCCCGTCGTGATAAATGATAAATGCCGGCAAATACCCGTAGTACTCTATGGCATCCATTTTTACCAGGTAAGTAGGGTTGGTTGGATCCAAAGCCTTGCGTTCCAAAGTGGTTTGGGTATAGCTAAATGTAATCACAGCCAGGGTGATAAGCAGGCAGTAATACTTAAAATTTTGCTGAACAATATCTAAAATCCGGGTTTGCAAGAAGCAGCAATATAATGTAAAATGTAGAATGCAAAATGCAAAATGGCAACGACGCGGTCAAAGGATGTTTTGCATGAAGGAAATGGAAAATGTAAAATGGAAGAATCGCGGTCTCTTGCATTTAATCCCAGCAAGAAAACCATCACACAGGAATAGCCAAAAAGCCATGGCTGTTAAATTCTACATTCTACATTTTGCATTCCACATTAAAAAAGGCCCTAAGGCCTTTTTTTTAGTTCTTCACCACCATAAGCTTTTGGGTTTGTATCTGCGCTCCGTGTCGGATTTGCACTATATACACCCCTTCGGCCCAGGTTTGGGTTTGTATTCTTATCGTTTGGCCAGTAGGATCGGTGTTTTTATACACCAAAGCACCGGTTTGGCTGTACACATTTACTTCTAGCGCCTCCTCGGTAAGGTTATTGCCAAATGTGGTAATGTCTACAAAGCTGCTGGTAGGGTTTGGTGCCATCATAATACCGGCATTGGCGCCTTGTTTAAACAGGCTGGCCACACCCGAAGTGTAGGTTTTGCCATTGGTACCGGTTGCAGTAATACGGTATAGAATAGTGCCGCTTACGGCGCTTAAATCATCGTCGGTACTGTATTTAATAATTCCTTTTTCTTTTTTAGCGGTAACTGTAGTAAGGTAATTAAATTTTTTATCGCCGGGCAATGCGCGTTCTACCAGGTAAGTGGCCACCTGCTCGTCGTTATCTACGGTCCAGCTTACAGTTGCAATCTGGTCTGATTTCCAGGTGGCGTTGATTCCCAAAAATTCAATGGGCAATGGTACTACCATCCAGGGGTCATTCCACACGGTTTTGGCAAATGCGCCAAAGTATTTAAGGTTGTTACGCACACTTACTATGGTGCTGCTTACTGGAGTTCCGGTGGTAAGGTCGCCCGGGCTAACACCTGCCTGGGTGCTTGCTTTGGCAAAGTTATCCCAGTTGGTATAGCTGATGGTATCACCCTCGGTATTGGGGCTGAAACCCACATAGCGGCTAATGAAATGGTAGGGACGGTAATTGGTAAAGTGGGCACCCTCATGGCCTGTATTGTGCTGCAGGTAAAGGTTGGCATTGCTACCCCCAACTACATCTTCTTTTACAAACCAGGTTGTTTGGGTACTGCGGTCGTTTTGCTGCGAACCGCTTACAGCCAGCTCTTTTACTTCAGGAGCCACGCGTATGCTAAAATTATCCGGAGTTCCGGTATTCTCCATAGCCGCCGGTTCGTAATTCAGTGCATTGGGGCCAATGGGCCATACCACTTTTACGGCACCCACATTTTTTCGCACCAAAAACCCCTGGTTTATTTGCAAGGGCGAGTTGGTAACTACGTAGCGGTTTTCGTCAAACCCGTCTATTACCCCCGGGCCAGCATTGCCTACCACAAAATCGTTGCCATTGAGATACATTTTACCATTGATAAAACGCAGGGTATCAAGGGCCCCGGCCGATGAATTGACGAGTTGCACATTTTGGCTATTGTCAATTACGACCGATCCCAATTGGGTTCCGCCAGCATCCAGATACTGGGGAAAACTACCGCTGCCGGGCATTAAACGAGGACCTTTGAATATCAATTGTCCGGCCCCTGAAACAGTGCTGCCAGTAACAATTTGCATAGAATCGCCAAAAAAATAAACCCGCGCATTGGGGTTAAAAACCAGGTTGCCTCCATTTACGGTAAGCTTGCCGTAAATCATTACGGTATCCTGAAAAAAGCCAACCCCAAGACCGGGTGAAAAGTATACATTGTCCTGTGCTTGCGCGGTAAAAACTCCTGTCATGAAAATGGCAAGCAACCAGGTGGCTTTTAAGCGGGTTTTAAAATATTTTATCATATTCGTATGCAATAATTTAAAGACTATGGTATAACCCAGTACTGTAAGCTAGAACCCCTTATTACCTGTGTGGCATTTCCGTTGGAGGTATTCTGGGCCCATTCAAAGCTAAAAGTGCCGCTGGTATTTACTTCTACTGTGCCCTCGATAAAAACATAGCCTACATTGGCACCGGTTACCCCATCATTGGTGGCAAGGGTTACAGACTGGGCCAGGGCATTGTTTACCGTGTGTGTGAATGTTTGTACATCATTGTCGCGCATTTGGGCCATGTATTGGATATTAGTAACAGAGGTGCTGTGGTTGATTCTGAATTTAAAATCGGGCGTATTGTTCGATGATCCAAAGAATACCAATATTTTAAATCCATAAGTAGTGCTGGCTGTGGTGCTAAATGCCAGATCGGGGTCGGCGGCAAAGGTAGTAGTACTGCTGCGCGATGTGTTGGAGGTTTTGTAAATATGATTTACCACTTCGGGGGTTTTCCAGGTAGGTGCTGCGCTGCTTCCGTTAGAGGTAAGCACCTGTCCGCTGCTGCCGGTACCCGCATTTTGGAAACTGCCGGTATCGGTGGTGCCGCCGAGTATAACACCATAGGCAGTGGTAGTGGTAAGGCCGGTTCCGCCATTGGCCACGGCTACAGTACCGGTAACATTGGCTGCAGTACCGGTGGTATTCTGGTTTAGTGTAGGAATATCAGCCGCTACTATGGCCCTGAAAGCAGGGGTGCCGGCCGCTCCGTTTGGTGCAGCATAAAAAGTATTGGCTGTTTGAGAGCCAAAGGGGGCCAGATAATCCGTACCCGCCACTGCGGCAGAGATGGCAGTACCATTGCCTTTCAGCAAACCGGTAATGCTTGTGCCAATGGTTATGGCTGGTGTGCTGGTAGCGGTGGCTACACTGCCTGTAAATCCGTTTGCCGAAACCACCGAGGCGCTTGTTACGGTGCCTACAGAAAAACTGCGGTTTGCACTTAAGTCTAAAGTAGTACCGTTTATAGTAAGGGTACGCGAGGTTGAAACCGCATCGGTTATGCCATAGCCGGCTACTGTAGTAGGTTTGCCAGTGGTAATTTTGCTCCAGTCAAGGCTGGGAATATCGCTAGCACTAAGGGTAGTGCCGCTGGTTACCCGGCCAAAAGCATCGGTGGTAACTTTGGTATAAGTGCCGGCAGTACCGGTGGTACCCTGCAGCATTCTTTGCCAGGCGGTGCCATCCCAGTAATAAAATCCAGGGGTTACATTGTTGGGCGAGCTGCCTGCTGTGGCAGTATTGTATACTATGGTTCCTGTTAGCGGACCTGTGCCGGCATTCAGCGGGTTTTTGCTGTTTGTGGCTGTAAGGGCTATACGGGGAAAAGCTACACCTTTATTGGTACTTTCTATTTCCAATGCAGAGTTTGCATTTCGGGTACCGGGATTGTCACCAACCTTTAAGCCTTGGCCATAAATCCCTGTTGCTCCAACGAGCAACAGGGTTAAGGCTATATTTTTCAATTTTAAATGTATCATTTTCAATGAATCCTGATTTAAAGGTTTCGGTGAAGGATTAATATTGGTTAATTACCCACCAGCTGGTTCCGTCAGACTGGATGGTCATGGTTTTGGGGAAATTGATATCGGTGAGCACAGATCCGCCACCTGTAAATTTCAGCGAAGTACCATTAAAATCGATGGCATTGCTGCTATGGTCGGCTTTGATAATTACAAATACACGGCCGGCATTGCTTGCAGCGCTGGGCAGGGTAAGGGTAAAAGCACCTGCAGAGGCATCGCAGATTACAGTGTAATCGCTGGTAGCTACAGTATAGTTGCTGGTTTTGGTGGCAATAGGCATTACACCGGTAATGTCGTTTACGTTCATTTTGCGGAGGTTGCCAGAACCGTCTACAGTTACAATCTCATCGGTAATGGCACCGGTAGCCAGGGTGCTTTGTCCGCTGGTTACACGGCCTTTGGCATCGGTGGTAACCTTAAAATAGGTACCCGCTGTGCCGTAATTGGCCAGTCCTACAACCGGAGCAGTTGCAGTGCCGGTTACATCCACTTCGTTTGAAGTTCCGCTAACAGAAGCAACCTTACCATCGATATGGCTGGTTAAACCGGTTACCTGTGATTCGGCAATCTGAATAGAAGTTTCGCCTGCAGCAGTAATTAAACCTTTTGCATTTACGGTGAAGTTTGCAACTTTATCGGCAGTGCCAAATGAACCCACATTGCTGTTTACGGTGGCAAGTGTTAGGGCAGCACTACCAGGGCCGCTGGCAGTAGCATCGCCGGTAAGGGCAGTAATGTAGTTGCCTGCGGCTTGTTTGTTGTTAAAAGTGTTCCAATCGGCAGAAGAAAGCAAACCGTTTTGTGATCCTGAGGCAGTAGCAATGTTTATGCTTGCACCAGAACCCAGTACCGCACCTGTGCCATTGCTTACAGTAATGCCGCTGGTGGTGGTGGTAAGGTCGCCTTTGTTAATAGTAAGGGTCATATTAGCTCCGCCCACAACCGCGTTGGTACCATTGGTTACAGTAATGTCGCTGCTGGTTACATCGTTGCGGTTGATACCGATTACACCGGTAGAAGAATTAAAGGTAATAGGGCCCGAACCGCTGATGCTGCTAAGTACGGCAGCCGATACAGTTTGGTTTTCCCATTTGCTGGTACCGGTGTTGTAAACCAATACCTGGCCGCTGGATGGGGCGCTGATAGAGAAGTCGGTAATATCTGCAGTGGTAAGATCGTTTGCACCGGCTGTAACACGGCCATAGGCATCGGTAGTTACGCGGGTGTAAGTACCGGCAGTACCTGCAGTGGCGAGGTTGATAACCGGATTTTGAGTAGTACCGCTAATTACGATATTGCCGGTAGTACCGCTTACATTGGTTACTTTGTTGTTAAAAGTAGTCCAGTCGGTAGAAGACAACAAACCGTTTTGTGAGCCGGTAGCAGTTGCAATGCTGATAGAGGTTCCGCTGCCGATAACTGCGCCGGTACCGTTATTGATAGTAACTCCGCTGGTGCTGCTGGTAACGTCGCCAAAAGTAAGGGCGTTTTGTTTGTTGTTAAAGGTATTCCAGTCGGTAAATGAAAGGTAACCATCAGTACTGGTGTTGGCTTGAGAAATGCTCAAAACACCGGTAGATGGATTGTAAGAAAGAGGGGCATTGCTGGTAAGAGCAGAGGTTGCAGAAAGCATACGCTGCCATGCGCTTCCGTTCCAGTAGTAAAAACCGGGGGTTACATCATTGGCAGTTGCAGTGTTGTAAACAATGGTACCGGTGAGCAAAGTAGCTGTAAGCGGGCTTGATGAAGTGGTTTGGGTAAGTGCCAGTCTGGGCGCTACAAAACCCTTGTTTGTGCTTTGCAATTCCAATACAGAGTTTGGATTGATGGTTCCGGGGTTGTCTCCAACCTTCATTCCTTGTGCGTTCGCAGTAAAGCTGGTTACGGCGAGTGTGGCCATGGCTACGCCATAGCAAATGATTTTGCTGATTTTCATTTTATTGTTGTTATTAAGTTTTTGTTGTTTGTTTTTGCCCGTTTAAAGGCGTTTTGTGATTGTTTTTTTAATGTTTGTTATGCTAGTTGGTGTTATTTGTTTTTTGTATGGATAGTTGGTTTTTTTATTTCTTTTTTTTGGGCATGGCTTCGCCAGGATGAGTTCGTTTACTAACTCTTATCTGCTTGTTTGTTAAGGGGTTGTTTAGGTTATTTCGACTTGCCTTTGGGTGGTACCGGTGTTTTAGTCGCCTTGTTTTTGATGGCGTTTATTACATCGGTTGTAATATCGGTTTTCGGATCGGTCCAGATTGCATTTTTAAGCATTCCCGAATCCCAAATGGTGCTGTATTTTTTTTGAGCGCCAATGGTAGCTGCGGCCTCTTTAATTTCTTTAAAAAACCCTGAATAAATCTGGCTGCGCTGCTGATCCAGCGAATTATTGGCAACAGCCTGAAAGGTATCCAGATTGGCCTGGTCGCGCTTTATTTCCTGCAATTTAAGATTGGCGATGTAAGGTGAAAAACTGTCTTTACGGGTTTCATATTCCTTAATTTTTTGCTGCAATCCTACTAAAAGATAGTTGTACTGATTCTGATACATGATTCGGATATTTTCCAGTTTTTTTACCGAATCTCCAAATCCGGGCATAGACCTTAAAACAGAATCTACATTTACATAAGCATTCACTCCGCTTTGGCTTTTTACAGTCTGCACATTCAGTATAAGAATGGCGGAAGTGAGGGTCATAATGATGGTACGAAAGTTTTTCATGTATTTTGTTTTATGAACAAAGGTACAATCCATCCCTTTTACGACTGCCATCTTGGGTTGTTTGTTTGTTAAGTGCCTGATCATCTTTTTTCTTGGTACAAATTTCAGGCTAATATTCGGGTTTGCAAGTTTTGCCATTTTAAGATTGTTTAAACAAACGTGACCGCAAGTAATAGATATTCAATAAAATATGCAAAATTGGGACAATTTGCGAATTGACAAATACCGGTTTTTAATTCACCAAATTAAGTTATGAATTAATAAAAAAGCTTAAATAATTAATGAAAATTGAACTTTTAGCAACAAAGCTGTAATCATTTTGCTACAAAGAATTAATAAAACTGCGTAAATAATTAATAAAATGCTTGTTAGGCGTTGAAAACGCCCCTATAGGGAATAAAAAAACCGGATGCATTGCACCCGGTTTTTTAAACCTTATAAAAGGCAGAATGATTATTTGTTTACCACTACAGGCACTTGTTGCACGCCTGCTGGGGTTACAATACGCACGTAGTAAATGCCACCAGCCAGCTCAGCTGCATTTACAATTGCACTGTGTGCTCCTGCATTTTGCATTTCGTTTACTACCAGTGTTACCTGGGTACCGTTGCTGTTATAAACTGCTACCTGCACATTCTGCTCTGATGCCAGCGTGTAGTTTACAGTGGTAGTAGCAGTAGTTGGGTTTGGATAGCAACTTAGGGTAGAAACTGCATTTGCTTTTTCGGCATTGGCTACAGTTTCATTGGTATTGGCATTTTGATTACCCAGGTTTACCAATGGGTTTTTACCGTTTTTATTGGCCACACGGTTTATACCAGTACCGGTGTAAGTGAAGTTTACGGTTTGTGAAACACCGCTAACACTGGTATACTTGTCCTTCGTATAGCTGTTGTATGCCATTCTGAAATAGTAGTTACCAGGCAGCAATTCAAGGCTGGTATTGCCATTGGCATCGGTAGTTCCAAATGTATTCCAGGCACCCTGGTGGTAACTGGCGCTTCCGCCGCTTATGCCGGCTGGGGTAGTGTTAGACAGGTTCAGGGTTACATAGGTGGTAGTGAAGGTAACGGTAGGAGTAGTTCCAATGTTCTGGTATTTTTCCTGGGTACCATTGCTGTAACCCATGCGGAAATAGTAGTTACCAGGCAGTAGCTCCATGGTTTCAGTACCACCGGTGGTAGCACCCGATCCAAAAGTATTCCAGGCGCCCTGGTGGTATTTTAGGTTGTTGCCTTCGCCAAGCAGGTCGCCATTATGGTCGCGCAGTTCCATAGTTACCAGTTTGGTGGTAAAGGTAACGGTAGGAGTGGTACCAATGTTTTGGTATTTCTCTTGTGCACCATTGTTGAATTTAAGGCGGAAATAGTAGTTGCCAGGCAGTAATTCCATGCTGGCCTGGCCATTGCTGGTAACACCGGAAGCAAAGGTGTTCCATGCGCCCTGGTGGTATTCTACACCTGTTGCATCACTCAGCAAATCGCCATTGTGATCGCGCAATTCTACAATTACTTCTTTGGTTGTAAATGTTACAGTAGGGTTAGTACCCACATTTTGGTATTTCTCCTGCGCACCATTGTTGTATTTTAAACGGAAGTAGTAGTTACCTGGCAGCAACTCCATGGTAGCCTGTCCGCTACTGGTAGTACCTGTGGCAAATGTATTCCATGCGCCTTGGTGGTATTGCAGGTTGGTAGCTTCGCTCAGCAGATTGTTGTCGTGGTCGCGCAATTCTACGGTTACCAGGTTGGTGGTGAAGGTAACAGTTGGGGTAGTGCCTACATTCTGGTATTTTTCCTGGGCGCCATTGTTGTATTTAAGGCGGAAATAGTAGTTGCCCCCAAGCAGTTCCATGCTGGCTTTGCCACCACTGGTGGTGCCGCTGGCAAAAGTGTTCCATGCGCCTTGGTGGTATTGCAAATCGGTAGCTTCGCTTAGTAAGTTGTTGTTGTGGTCGCGCAGTTCTACAACTACATTTTTAGTTTGGAAGGTTACTACAGGGTTGCTGGCAATGTTCTGATAAATTTGCTGTTTACCATTGTTGTAAGCCATTTCAAAATAAGCATTGGTAGTTCCGTTTGGCAACAAAGCCAGCACAGTTCCATTAGAATTGGTGCTGCCAATGTTGGTCCAAGCACCGGTATGGTATTTGGCATATCCGCCAGAAAGTGGTGCATTGCTAGAGCTGATGAGTTTTACAACTACAGGTTTATAACTCATAGAGCAACCCGAAACGGTAATGGCCACATAGTTGTTGCCAACACCGCGGAAGTTGAAATTTAGGGTACCGGGCAATAATTCCATTGAGGGCTTGCTGAAATAGCGGTTGTCGCCACTTCCGCCATAAGCAATATCATAAGGCCAGCTAAGGCTAAGGTTCGTTGTTTTCCAGGTAAGGGTGGTATTTGCATTTGGAATGGTAACACTTGATTTTACCTCGGCGCTAGACTGGTAATTCATTTCGATAGAGTAAGTACCGGGGAAAAACTCAGCCTTGGTTTCGCCGCTGCTGTTGGTGCTGTTTGGCGAAGGGAAAAACCAGGTACCATAACTGGCGCCAATACCATAGCGGGCTGTTCCGCCAGAAAGGGGAGAACCGCCACAGGTTTCAAGTTTTAATGTAACCTCGATGGTTTTGAACAGGAAATAAGCATTAGAATTAGAATTTTGTGGGCCCACAACAGCCGTTGTGTTGTTCACTTTGGCTTCGTAGCTGTGGGTGTTGTTTCCGTTTTGGATATCGGCCAGTAAACCATTTGAATTGGTAGAGCCCGATACAAAATAGGTGCTGTAGCTGCTACCTGCTCCACCGCGAAAAGTAACTCCAGAAATGGGGTTGCCATTATGATCCTGCACACGCAGTATAGAGATGGTTTTTTCTACAGAGGTTAATCCTTCATAATTCAGTGTAAAGGTGTAGCCGCGCACATCATTCCATACGTAACCTGTTTGGATTTCCATGATGTTGCCGTAGTAATCGCGCGGAAACAACTCACGGCTGTTCCATACGCCCGATGTTTGGCCAAATGAGCTCCAGCTGCCCGATGTTTTAAAATCGAGGTAGCCACCCGAAAAGTGAAGGGTAACATTGGTGGTTTTGAAATTGTAAACATCGCCGCTGGCGCTGGATACAAAGGTTTGGCGAGCAGTGCTTGTTCCACTGTAGTGGGCAAACATGGTGTAGGTAGATCCTGTGGTTAAGCTGATTGTAGTACCAACTGCATACTCCCCAACGTAGTTAGGGCCCTTGAACACCTGGTACTTGGCACCGGTTAATGCACCACCTGTGCTGCTGGTAGCGTTTACGGTTAAGTCACCTGCATAAGCGTTAGAAACAAAAAGAAGACCACAAAGTGCAGCCAGTTTACCAGCTGCTGATTTTAAAGACCTGGATTTTGATTTTCTCAAAATGAGGCCATTTTTTAGTGTAAATAAATTTTTCATGACATCTCAAAGCTAGGCAGGAATTGACTTTTACAATGTGATGACAGACACGTAATTCAGCAATTCATGCCTGGGATTTACCAATACCAAATACTAATTTACCAAACAGTTATTAGGGTTTATTAAACTGTTTTTTGAGATTTTTTAATAAGTGTCTTGTAGTTAGTATATTACAAAAAAAGGGCTGCCTGCATAGCAGACAGCCCTGGGTTTATGAATGATGAAAAAATTACTTGTTTACCATTACAGGGATTTGTTTCATACCGTTGGCGGTTACCACACGGATATAATACAAGCCACCTGCAAGTTCAGAAGCTGAAAGCACCACAGTATGGTTGCCAGCAGCCTGATTTTCGTTAACCAACATTTTGATTCTTGCACCTGCAGTGTTGTACACTTCAACCTGCACGTTTTGAGCAGAATTAAGGGCATATGCAACAGTTGCATTGTCGGTAAATGGATTTGGGTAAGCAGTTAATCCGTTTACAGCAACCGCATTTACTACACCAGCAGCAGCTTCAGTAGAAGCAGCCTGATTGGCCACTTTTTCATTCGCATTTACCTGGGCATCTTTGCCAGCTGTGTTGGGGTTTTTGCCATCTTTTTGGGCAGTTCTGTTAATACCACTACCAGTGTAAACATAAGATACATTGTAAGTGCCGTTTACCAAAAAGCTGCCTTTTTGTTTGCTGTAAGAATTATAGTTCATACGGAAATAGTAACTGCCAGGCAGCAATTCTTTTACTGCATTGCCGTTGGCGTCGGTAGTTCCAAAACTGCTCCAGCTTCCGTTTGAGTAATAGTCACAAGTGGCACCGCTAATGTTGTTGGTTCCGTCATCCAGGTGCTGGGTTACAGTTACAGTTTGGAAATCCACAGTTTGGTCGGCATTGATGGTCATGCTGCCCACCTGTTGGGTTTGGTTGGCATAGGTCATGCGGAAGTAGTAACTACCTGGCAGTAACTCCATAGTTTCGGTACCTCCTGTGGTGGAACCCGAAGCAAATGTATGCCATGCGCCGTTGCTGTAATAGCCCAAGCTGGTAGCATCCCAGGTACCTGTTCCGGCAGCATTATTCAGTTTTAGGGTAATAGCCCTGGTTTGGAAGTTAACGGTTTGTGAAGTACCGCTTACACTCATGCTACCTTGCTGTTGGGTTTGGTATTCATAAGTCATACGGAAGTAGTAGCTGCCTGGCAGTAACTCCATAGTAGCAACACCTGATGTGGTACTGGATGGGCTGAAAGTATGCCAATTGCCATTAGAATAGTACGCCAGGTCGGTAGCATCGTGTGTTCCGGTTCCGGCTGCATCGTTCAGTTTTAAAGTAACAGCGGTAGTTTGGAAATCAACGGTTTGTGAAGTACCGCTAACACTCATACTGCCTTTTTGCTGGGTTTGATCCATATAGGTCATACGGAAATAGTAGCTGCCGGGCAACAATTCCATAGTAGCTACTCCATTGGTTGTGCTGCTTGGAGAAAAGGTGCGCCAGTTACCATTAGAGTAGTAGCCTAGGCCTGTAGCATCGTGTGTACCGGTTCCAGCCGCATCATTCAGTTTAAGAGTAAGGGCTGTGGTTTGGAAGGTAATGGTTGGATTGGCTCCCAAAGATGCAATGTTGATTGAACCTTTTTGTTGGGTTTGGTAAGCATAGGTTAAGCGGAAATAGTAGTTTACAGGCAATAGCTCCATGCTGCATTTGCCGCCCGAAGTAGCACCCGAACCGAAAGCATTCCAGTTGCTGGCATAGTATCCAATATCAGTTCCTTCATTGTTATACAATGTACCGGCACTGTTGCGCAATTCTACCACTACATTTTTAGTTTGGAAGGTTACAGTAGTAGTTGTATTAATATTATAGCTACCCAATTGCTGAGATGCATTGGCGTAGTTCATACGGAAATAGGCATTGTTTACACTTGAGGGGAACAATACAAGTGCATTACCACTGCTGTTAGTAGTACCTACACCATTGGTCCAGCTGCTTACATAGGCATCAACCACACCACCGGCAATGCCAGCTCCACTGCTGTTAAGCAATTTTACAACCACTGCTTTTTGGTTTAATGAGCAACCACTTACAGTAAGGTTGGCATCTATTCCACCAATTTTAAATACATAACTACCGGGTAGTAAATAGCTGTTGTTTGTAAACGACCAGAAATAACCATCGATATTGCCTTTGAATGAAATGCCGCTGCCATTGATAGTAACAAGGGTAGTGGTAAATGGCACATCCTGGCTGGTACCACTAATTGCGGTTCCGCCGGTTTTGTTGTTATAATGGTTATAGCTCATAGAGATATCGTAGGTTTCGGGCAGCAGGTCCAGTGCAAGCACACCTGCGCTGGTATTGCCCATATTCCAGTAATAACCATCTATATTGCCTTTGATTGACACGTTTCCGGCACCTGCAGTTACCAAAGCATTGTTACAATCCGTAATTTTTACATTGGTGCGGGTGGTCGCAAAATCCACATTCTGATCGGTTCCGGAAATCGCTACACTGGTTTTTGTATTGCGGCCATGGTTGTAATCCATGCGGAAATCGTAGGTTTCTGGCAACAGGCTTATAGAAACCACACCGTTTACAGAGTTGCCCATATTCCAATAGTAACCATCGATGTTTCCTTTGATAGAAACATTGGCACCAGTGGTAGAAATAACATTGTTCTGGTAATCCAACACGCGAACTTTAACACAGGTTGTGGCGAAGTTCACATTTTGGCTGGTACCACTTATGGCTACACTGGTTTTGGTATTGCGGCCGTGGTTGTAATCCATACGGAAGTCGTAAGAATTAGGCAACAGATTCAAATCCAGTATGCCATTTGCAGTGTTGCCCATGTTCCAGAAGTAACCATCAATATTGCCTTTGATAGACACGTTGGCTACAGCTCCACCCGATGGAGCAGTAGGACCGCTGATGCCATAGAATGCACCCTGGCTGCCTTCCAGAATCTGGCGATCGGTGCTTGATAATTCTGCGCCGAAAGTTACAATTTCAGAAATCCAACCATCCAGGCCGGTTACTAAATCAGCGCGACTGCCAATGTATAGAGGCTGGCCTGCATCGCTGTAGTGGCTGCCAATAGAGCTTGATCCGTTGGAGCTGCCATTGTAGTAAGTATTGAGGTTGCCACCTGGGGTACCTTGGTAAGTCCAGATGCCAAGTGGTTTAGAAGCATTAAAGCTGTTTGTATGATCGATAAAAGTATAGTTACTGCCAGTACCAACTACAAAACGGGCATTGTAAAAATCAAGCGGAGCAGGTACATTTTTGCTGCTTGCACCAGTTTTGTTTACAATTGCATTGTAGGTAAGGTTGCTGTTTACTTTAGCCACACCGTTGTAAGAAACACCGCTGCTGTAGGCAGTAAAGTTAGAGGTGAATAAACCATAGTTCATACCCATAAAACGGATGGCTGGGCGGCCATTTTGTCTTTCAACCACACCGGCTTTCAAAATGCGGGGCTGGCGGCCTGTATTGCTTTGGCCGGCATCACGGCTGTTACCGCTTTGGTCATACCATTTTGTTACATAAGCATCACCATTGGTGCAAGCGCTGGAAACAAAAGTTTTTATTGCTGCAGTATCCAAATCTCCGTTGGTTGTAAATCCAATATCGGTTTCGGCATTGTCGCAGCTGCGGCGGATACGAATGGCATTGCCACTGTAATCGCTGCGCAATTTGCGCAATGAAAACGATGCTGGAGAAGATTGGCTGATAGCGCCCAGTGGGTTTTCGCCACCGGTCATTATACCATTGCAATTGCTTACAGTAACTTTAACACAGGTTGTAGTAAAATCTACATTTTGGCTGCTGCCAGAAATGGCTGCTGATTTTTCGTTGCGGCCGTGGTTGTAATCCATGCGGAAATCGTAAGTGATACCCCCCAGCAGGTTTATTTCTAAAACGCCAGCTGTGGTATTTCCCATATTCCAGTAATAACCATCGATATTGCCTTTTACAGATACATTAGCTGCCGAACCGGTGGTAACCAGTCCGTTGCAATTGTTTACGCGAACTTTTACGCAGGTTGCAGTAAAGTCTACATCCTGGGTGGTACCGCTAATGGCTACACTTGAATTGTTGCGGCCATGGTTGTAGTCCATCTGGAAATCATAGGTATTTGGCAGCAAATACAGGCTTTTAACCCCCGATGAGGTATTGCCCATATTCCAGTAATAGCCATCTATATTGCCTTTAATGGCAACATTTCCGCTACCTGCAGTAATAATACCATTGCAGTTTTTTAGGTTTACAGAAACTTTGGTAGTTTGGAAAAATACAGAATCAACGCCGGCGGTTGCTGTTAAATAGTTGCGGCCATGGTTGTAATCTACATAGAACTGGTAAGAATTACCGGCTGTAAGATTGGGGATTACCAATGCACCATTTGTAGTGGTACCTTGTGAGTAATAGTAGGCTCCGATTTTCATGTAAACGGCTGCTGTTGCACCCGAAACGGTAGACGAACCTGTCTCATCCAACAGTTTCACCGTCGGACTGACCATGGTAGGTGGGGTAGAGGCGACGACCTTCTGTAAGAAGAGCATCGAAAATCCTGCTGCCATCAGCAAACACGATTTTTTAATTAGTAGTTTCATTTTCAAATTAGTTGTTTTAATGGAACAACAATAATATGTAATATACTTACTACCCATTTTTGAAACAACACCAAGGAGCATTCTCGATTTACGAATGACAGGAATAGATTTACGTATAATAAATACACAGATATTTAGAAAGTTACAACATGCATTAAATAAAAAGGCCATGCAAACTGCATGGCCTGTAATGCTTTTAATTTGAATAGCAATTAATGCTGCACTATAATCTTGCTGCTTAACACTGTGCCATTCATGTTTACATGAATAAGGTAAACACCGTTGCTGAATTCTTTCAGCGAAATGCTGTTGTCGGTGGCGGTATTCATGTTTTTAGATAAAAGTACCTTTCCATCCAGCGAAATCACTTTAACATCTGCCGTTTCCAAGCCTTCGGGCCATACCAGATTCACAGCGGTATTGGCCGGATTTGGGTACAATGTAAGGGTGGTTGGAATCATCAGATTCAATCGGGCTGCAACCATATCCGAGGTTTCGGAAAGATTGTTATTGTCTACAAGTTTCAAACGGTAGTAATATAGTATACCGGCTTTGGCATTAAGGTCATTATAGCCATAGCGGGTTTCAGTGCTGCTGTTTCCGATTGCGGCCACTGTGCCGATTTTTACAAAGTCTTTACCATTTTCGCTGCGTTCTACATCAAAGCGGGCTGCATTGTTTTCGGATGCTGTAGCCCAGCCTACATGGATGTATTTGTTGTTTACACCATTGGCAGTGAGGTACAACAATTGTACTGGCAATGGAGTAAGCCCCAAAGGACCAGCTCCTCCGCCGCCACCGCTAAAGCCGGTAACATTAAACTGTGCATAATAGTTGCCAGCCGTGCGGTTGCCCAGCACCCATGAAGTATCAGTGGCTACTGAGCTGTAGGTTATTACTTTTACATCACCCTGGTTTAGTGAAGGCACAGATGCATGTGCGGGTTTACCACTATTAATTACTTTCCAGAAACTTAAATCATTGGCATTGAAAATACCGGGCAATCCGTTGGTGGTTAATGTATTATCGAGTGAAGCAATATCGCTGCTGTTAAAATAGAAGCGAACGGCCACTTTGCTGCTTGGCTGAGTTGTTGGAGATACATTCCAGGTGCGGTCCATAGCAGCATATCCAAATGAGTTTCCTACAAAACCTACATGATTTGCATAGAAATTGCTTCCGGTACTGTTAATCTTTAAGCTAATTCCATTATCCGGAATAACTGCACCTGTACCCCCCAGTTTTAAGCTCAGTAACAGTTTGTTCTGGCAGTCGCAATAGTGCGTAAATCCGCTGGATGGGCTGGTATAGCTTTGGGTAGAAGTATAGGTACCTGCTGCTGTTGCTGCAGTGCTGGTGCTATCACACAATGGAGCACAGCTTACACCTGTAGTTACACCTCCTGGTGCAATCCAGTTACTGCCCGAACCTGTGAGAGCAAAGTTTGTAAGTGTGCCGTTAAAGCTTCCCGATGCGTTGTCGGTGAGGCTGGTAACACTGGTGTTGGTGCCGCTGGCCAAACCCTGATTAAATTTATAGTAAGCCAGTAAGCCATTTGGGGTGCCAGACAATTCACAGTTCATATGACCCTGAATCTCGGCCTGGCAAAGCACTTTGTTCCATACTCTTACCTCATCAATACTACCATCCATGGTATAGCCCGAGTTCCAGGCACCAATCTGATGACTGCCGCCGGTATTGGTACCCATGCTGCCAGAGGCTACCTGGGTTCCGTTTACATACAAGGTACCGGTGCTTGTGCTGGCATCGTAAGTAATGGCCACATGGGTCCATGCACCCTGGGTAAATGTAGCCGCTTGCTGCACCCTGGCGCCACCCGATGTAAAGCTGTTGGCAGCAGTAAGTTTGCCACCTTCAATCCAGAAAGGTTGGTCGTTGCTGGAAACGATATTCATATCAGCACCGGCACCTGAACGCACATTGATCCAGGCTTCTTTGGTATAGGAAGAAGAAGCGGGTATAACGCTGCCAATGGTTACATAGTCATTGCTGCCATCAAAGTTTAGCGCGGCGCCGGGGGTTACGCTGTTGCCTTGCAATGTAAAGTCATAAGCAGCCTCATCACAATCATTGCTGTTAATGGTAAGGATGGCAGATTTGCTTCCGGTGCTGGTAGGCAGGAATGTAACGGTTACAGTAGCAGAGCCACTGGCAGCTATGGGGCCGGCTGGATTTAATGCACCCACGCTGAACAGAGTAGGATTGGCACCAGAAAGGCCGATGCTGGAAATGGTAATGGGTGAAACGCCCAGGTTTTCGATGGTATAAGTGCGGGTAAATGGAGTATTTACGTTCACATCGCCAAAGTCGGTATGGTCTGCAGCGCTAGGAGTAACATCACCATCGGTTATGCTCACACTATTGCCTTTTACGTTAATTTCTGGTCCATAAGCTGCGCATGAAATTCCACTTGAAACGGCAGCATCGCCAATCCAGTTAGAGTTGCTGCCACTTAGTGTAAAACCATTGAGTGTGCCGGTATTTCCGTTTCCGGTTGCATCGCTAAGGCTGGTAATGCCGGCATTGCTGCCAGATGCTATGCCCTGGTTAAAATGGTAATTGGATACCAGATTAGAGCCCACAGTAGCAATTTCACAGTTTTTGTTGTTCAGAATTTCTTCTACACACAATGCACGCGACCAGATTCTAACTTCATCTAAAGATATGTTACCTTCTTCGCCGCTGCCGTTTAAACGACCGCCTAAGCGCCATGCTGCAGATGTAAGATTGGCATTTAAAGTATGGGTTGATACCAAAGAACCATCCATATATACATTCAGGGTAGTACCCAAACGGGTAAAGGCCATATGGTGCCAAACACCAGAACCCAGATTGCAATTCATATTGCCGTTAGATCCATAGGCTATGCTCCATGCAGGAATGCCCGAACCGAAAGCGTATACCTGACCAGCTACACCGGGTGCAGCATCAATTACTGATATTTCAAACAGGTCGCCCGAGGTACTGATAATGCGCGGGAAAGCACCAGAGCCTGTTCCGTTTTTCTTTACCCAAAATTCAACTGTAAAGTCGGTAAGAGAAAGGGTAGGAAGTGCTACATAATCACCCGATCCGTCGAATTGAAGAGCAGAACCGGGGAAGTTGGTACCACCATTGGCGTTTGCAAGTGCAAATGGGCTAAAGGTTGTAAAGTTAACGCTGGAGGTAATGCTTCCGCTGCCATTGGCAGATCCGGTGCCACCTATATTGTCCCAGTTTCCGCCATTGCCTTTTACCAGACGCAGGTTGCTGTTGTCGGTAACACCATCATCGGCTCCGTAAAACAATTGCACACTTGCAGCGCTGAGGTTGCCGGTTGCAGAACGGTCGATTTGCCAGTAACGCACAGGCGACACTTTGTCTACAGTACCTGGCAGGGTCAGTCCCAGTGTTTGGGCGCTTATGTTTTTAACTTCGGCAGTATAGTCAAAGTTGGCAGCAGAGGTATGGGTAACATTCAGCAAAGCCTGGCGGTATTGGCTGCCGGCCCCTATGGGGAAGAAAATATTGTTGTTTACACCATTGTTTGCAATCATGCGCACCATAGGGCCGCTTACAAACGAGTTGCTGTTACCACCACTCACACCCACAGTTCTGTCTACACGGAGCAGATTGGATGAGGTGGTAATCATTTTACCATTTTGGAAAGAAATAGATTGTGAAGCACCGGCATCGAGGGTACAGGTAGAAAGCAGTGTAACATTGTTAGCCGCTTTGTCTACGATAATTGAACCGTTAAACAAGGCAGTAGCGCCGGTCAGGTCAAAGTTTTGGGCATTGCTGCCGGTGAAAATGAGTTTGCCGTTACCACCATCAAAAGTAGAGGCTACGGTAACATTGCCACCTGCGGTTACAAGGTTGTTGCTGATCCCATCTGTATAGGTAAGGTTGTTTAATACATCCAGCGAGTCGCCGGCGCCGTTTGCAAAAATTGAGTTTGTACAACCGGTTGGGGCGTTCAGATTGAGGTTGTAAAACCGGGTGTTGTTTATAACGTTTATGGTAAAGGTAAACTGAGTGCAACCAGCCGTTGGGCTCAGTACTACATTGCCGTTGTTGTGTACAAATGTTCCGCCGGTTTGGTTAAACAGGTTGTTACTACTGGTTTGAGAACCGCCTATGTTAAAGGTGCCGCTTGGGGCAGTAAATGAACCGTTGAACAAGGCAAAGCCCTGGGTAGAAAAATCGGTGGTACCTCCAGCGGGTGTCACTGCGCCTAAGCTTTTGTCTACAATCAATTTGCAGGTGCGCAACCCGCCGGTTGTAAACGAATAGGTTTGGGCAGTATTGCCATTCATAGTAATGGTGCCATTACCTCCGTCAGAGGTGTTGGCTACAATCAGGTTGCCCTTAAGCTCAAAATCGCCGTTGACAGTACCATCGGTATGGGTAAGATCGCCCACTACATTTACTACATCGCCGGTAGCGGTAACAAATATGGGGTTAATACCGCAACTTTGGGTTCCGTTGATAATGAGGTTAAAAAAGTCGGTTCCATTTAGCACATTCAGTGTAAAGGTAAGCTGGGTGCAACCCTGGTGATTGGGGTTCAAGGTTACAGTGCCATTGTTGTGGTCAAATACACCCCCGGCATGGTCAAATAAAACCACGCTTGAATTCCAGATTCCACCAATATTGAATACACCGGTTGGCGCTATAAACATGCCGTTATTCAGTGTAAAGCTTTGGGTTGAAAGATTGGTTGTACCAGTTTCCGGTGAAAGCACACCGGCAGTTTTATCTACTACCAGCTTGCAGGTACGCGCAGCCCCGGCAGTGAAAGTATATTTCTGAAACCCGGTGCCATTGGCTGTAATGGTTCCAGAACCCCCGTCAGAAGTAGGATCAATAAACAAGTCTTGCTGAAAAGAAAACAAGCCATTGATTATACCATCTGTATGGGTAAAATTATGCACGCAGGCTGCCACATCGGCCCCTGCAGTTGTAATAACGGGGTTTACACTGCAACTGGGTGTACCGTTAATTTGAAGGTTGTAAAACAGGGTTGAACTAATAACATCCAGGGTAAAGGTGAGTTGAGAACAACCGGATTGATTTGGATTAATTATTACAGTACCATTATTGTGGTTGAAGGTACCTCCGGTATGGGTAAACAAGTTTTGGCTGCTAGTCCAGAAACCTCCGGTATTTAAACTACCCGAAGGTGCAGTAAAAGAACCTGCCAGCAAACTGAAACTTTGAACTGAAAGATTTGTAGTGCCACTAAACGGAGTAAAAGTACCGCCAGTTTTGTTCACAATAAACCGGCATGTGCGGTTGCTTCCAGAAGCTACTGAGTATGTTTGATTATTACTGCCGGTAGCTGTAATGGTTCCGGTTCCGCCATCGGCATTGCTGCCAATAATTAAATCTCCTTCAAATTCCACACTACCGTAAAACAAACCATCTGTGTGTGTCAAAGCCCCTAAGGCGGTTACCACATCACTGGTAGCGGTAGTAATTACCGGGTTCACACTGCAACTGGGTGTAGCATTCAGTTTTAAACCAAAAAGCACAGTGCTTGGAATTACATCAATGGTAAATACCAATTGGCTGCAACCCGTTTGAGTAGCATTTATTTCTACGGTACCATTATTATGGTTAAAGGTACCTCCGGTATGGTTAAAAAGCACTTGGTTGCCGTTAAAGATACCTCCACTATTTAGGGTGCCTGAAGGCGCAGTGAAAGTACCAGCCTGTAGTAAAAATCCCTGGCAGGCAAAATCGGTAGTACCTCCGGCAGCGCTGAGGGTTCCGGCTGATTTATTTACATCGAGCTTTGCAGTCCGTCCACCGCTGGTGTATGCATAAGTTTGGGCGCCACTGCCATTGGCAGTTATAGTTCCGCTTCCACCATCCGCATTTGCTCCTACAATAAGGTTGCGCTGAAAGGCGAATGCACCGGTAACAAATCCATCTGTATGGGTAATGTCGTTGGTTACATTCACCACATCGCCGCTGCCACTAGCAATGGCGGGGTTTACCGAACAACTGGGGCTTGCATTCAGGCCCAGGTTGTAAAAGTCGGTTCCGGCAATCACATCTATGGTATAGGTTATTTGTGAGCAGCCAGTTTGGTTGGGGTTGATATTTACTGTTCCGTTGTTGTGGTTAAAGGTACCAGCACTGTGGTTGAAAATCGTTTGGCTGAAGCCTCTTGAGCCGGTAATGGTAAAATTACCCGAAGTGGAGGTGAAAGTACCCCCACTCAAAGCAAAAGTTCCGGTACCGTTGATAGTAATGGCAGAACTACTGCCTGTGAATGTACCGCTGCTTTGGCTAAACCCGTTTGAACCGGCTGTAATTGTAAATCCATTTTGGCTGATAGTTCCGGTATAGCCAGATATTTGAATACCGGCTACATTCACATTGGCATCAATGTCACAGTTGCCATTAAACCCGGATGCGCCATCAAAAATGGCAATATCATTTACTCCCGGTACCGATGCACCAGAGCCGGTACCCGATGTGGCAGACCAGTTTGCAGTGTTGTTCCAGTTGGTAGATGAAGCACCCACCCAAAAACGGTTGGCTGCATTTATTACCAGGGCAAAGGTGCTTAAAAAGAGCACCAGGGTAACCTTTAATAAGGCTTTCATTGTATTGTTGTTTTTCACGGTTTTAATTTTTTTTTACTAATTTTTATTGTGCCGAAAAATTAGTAAAACCGGCTATAGACATAAAAAGCGCTTGCATTGCAAGCGCTTTTTATGTGGTTAATTTAATTATCTTTTAATTACCAAACGGCTGTTAATTACTGTGCCGTTTACATGCAGACTAACAATGTAAACTCCTTGGCTGAAGCTACTTACATTGATTTTACTACTATTGGCAATATCTACATTTTGGTTGTACACTTCCCTACCATCTGCACCGTTAATTACAACTGAAGCAGTTTCTGTACCTTCGGGCCATACAATATTCAATTCTGTATTAGCGGGGTTTGGATACATTACAATAGTAGTAGGTACTAATTGGTTCAGTTTTGCAGAAACTACATAGGTAATGGTGCTATTGCCACCGGTTTCAACAACTCTTAAACGGTAGTAGTATTGTTTGTTGGTTTTGGCGTTGACATCCTTAAAGCTATAGGTCAATGGGCTTTCGCTGTTGCCGGCAGCAGTTAGTGTGCCGATCTTTACAAAGTCTTTGCCGTTTTCGCTGCGTTCCACTTCAAACCAGGCAGTGTTGTGCTCCTGGGCAGTAGCCCATTTTACCTGAATATATTTGTTGTCTACCCCTGTAGCAGTGAGATATAACAAGTCTATTGGCAATGGAGTAAGGCCTAATGGACCTGCTCCTCCGCCACCACCACTAAAGCCGTTTACAAAAAACTGTGCAAAGTAGTTTCCACCGCTGCGATCGCCAAGTACCCAGGTTGAGTCTGTAGCTACGGCACTATAGGTAATTACTTTAACATCATACTGGCTAAGAGCTGGTACAGCAGCATGTGCGGGTTTTGAGCCATTGATTACTTTCCAGAAACTTAAATCGTTGGCATTGAAAATACCAGGCAATCCGTTGGTGGTTAAAGTATTGTCGAGTGAGGAAATGTCACTGCTGTTGAAATAGAAGCGCACAGGTACTTTGCTGGTGGGCTGGGTGGTTGGTGATACATTCCAGGTGCGGTCCATTGCTGCATATCCAAATGTATTGCCTACAAAACCTACATTGTGTGCGTAGAAATTGCTTCCGGTACTGTTGATTTTTAAGCTAATTCCATTATCCGGAATTACAGCGCCTGTACCCCCCAGTTTTAAGCTTAGTAACAGTTTGTTCTGGCAGTCGCAATAGTGCGTAAATCCGCTGGATGGGCTGGTATAGCTTGTAGTAGAGGTATAAGTACCTGCTGCAGTGGCAACAGAATTGGTACTGTCGCACAAGGGGCTGCAACTTACACCTGTAGTTATAGGTCCGGCAGCAACCCAGTTACTGGAGCTACCTGTAAGGGCAAAGTTTGTGAGGGTACCAGAGTTTCCGTTTCCGCTGGCATCGTTCAGGGTGGTTACACTGGTGTTTGTGCCAGCGGCCAGGCCCTGGTTAAACTGGAAGTAAGCGGCCAGGTTCTTTTGAGTGCCGGTTAACTCACAGTTCATATTGTGCTGAATTTCGCTTTGGCACAAAACCCTGCTCCATACGCGCAATTCTTCCATTTTACCGTCGAAATTGTTACATACACAAGAGCTGGGCTGCTGTCTGCCAATAGTTACAATACCATTGTCAGGACCCGGACTGGCAACTGGGCCAAACAGGCCGCTGCTGTGGGTACTTAATACAGCACCATCCAGGTAGAAAACTACTTGCTGTGCATTGGCATCAAAAGTGGTGGCAATGTGGTGCCATGCTCCGGTTGGAACGCTGCCTGAAGAATAAACCCAACCCATAGAAGGATTGTATAAGCCTAAACCGGTGTTTCCGTTAGGATGGGTTTGGAACAGGTATCTGTAATCACCTTTATCAATAATGGTGTTGTTTTTATTGTCATCGAGGTAAACCCAGGCTTCGATGGTATAGGTTTTATCCAAATCCATGGTGCCGTTGTCGGGGATACTTACATAGTCATAAGTAGAAGGGCTGATGTTAGAACCGCCGGGGTTTGTATTTCCCCAACCGTCAAAGTGCAGCACACCAGCTGGGGTTACACTGTTGCCTTGTAATGCGAAGTCGTATGCAGCTTCATCACAATCATCACTGTTAATGGTAAGTGTAGCAGTTTTGGTGCCAGTGGTGGTAGGCAGGAAAGTAACAGTTACAGTAGCAGAGCCACTGGCAGCTATGGGACCGGCTGGATTTAATGCACCCACGCTGAACAGAGTAGGATTGGCACCAGAAAGGCCGATGCTGGAAATGGTAAGCGGAGAAACACCCAGGTTTTCGATGGTATAAGTGCGGGTAAATGGAGTATTTACGTTCACATCGCCAAAGTCGGTATGGTCTGCAGCACTAGGAGTAACATCGCCATCGGTTATGCTCACACTATTGCCTTTTACATTAATTTCTGGGCCATAAACACCACATGATATGCCATTGGCAACTGCACCGGAAGATACCCAGTTAGAAGTGGTGCCGTTCAGGGCCATGTTATTTAAAGTTCCAGTTCTTGAATTGCCAGAAGCATCGTTTAAAGAAGTTACACCGCTGTTGTTTCCTTCGCCAATACCTTGGTTAAAGTGATAGTTGGCCAATAAACCACTGGCAGAGGTTGGGATTTCACAACTCATATTGTTCTGAATTTCACCTTGGCACAAAACGCGGTTCCAAATACGTACTTCATCAATGGTGGAAGTACTGAAACCTTGTCCGTCGTCAATCCAGCCGCCAATAGTAAGTGCTTTGGATGTGTTGGTGCTGATCGTACCTGTTAAAGTAGAAGTACCTACCAATACACCATTGATATACATTTTATGGTTGCCCGATGCATAAGTAATGGCGATGTGGTTCCATACACCATTTCCGGCAGCAGCTGTGCTGGTTATTGCAGTAGTGCCATAAGCATAGGGGTTCCAAATAATTTTTGCAGTTGCAGGGTCAGAGCCATTGAGAGCAATCAGCTGATTGGTGAATACTCCGTTGCTTTGACGGGCCAAAACAGCACCATAGCTGGTGTTGAGGTAGCCAGCATCCTGGGTTCCGGTCCATTTAACCCACATTTCTATTGTACCACTTTGCAGATTATCCAATCCGCCACCAGATGGCACAGAAACATAATCATCACCACCTACAAAATTCAATGCAGAACCGGGGAAGTTGGTACCACCATTGGCGTTTGCAAGTGCAAATGGGCTAAAGGTTGTAAAGTTAACGCTGGAGGTAATGCTTCCGCTGCCATTGGCAGATCCGGTGCCACCTATATTGTCCCAGTTTCCGCCATTGCCTTTTACCAGACGCAGGTTGCTGTTGTCGGTAACACCATCATCGGCTCCGTAAAACAATTGCACACTGGCAGCGCTGAGGTTACCGGTTGCAGAACGGTCGATTTGCCAGTAACGTACAGGCGACACTTTGTCTACAGTACCTGGCAGGGTCAGTCCCAATGTTTGGGCGCTTATGTTTTTAACTTCGGCGGTATAGTCAAAGTTGGCAGCAGAGGTATGGGTAACATTCAGCAAAGCCTGGCGATATTGGCTGCCGGCCCCTATGGGGAAGAAAATATTGTTGTTTACACCATTGTTTGCAATCATGCGCACCATGGGTCCGCTTACAAACGAGTTGCTGTTACCACCACTCACACCCACAGTTCTGTCTACACGGAGCAGATTGGATGAGGTGGTAATCATTTTACCATTTTGGAAAGAAATAGATTGTGAAGCACCGGCATCGAGGGTACAGGTAGAAAGCAGTGTAACATTATTAGCCGCTTTATCTACGATAATTGAACCGTTAAACAAGGCAGTAGCGCCGGTCAGGTCAAAGTTTTGGGCATTGCTGCCAGTGAAAATGAGTTTGCCGTTACCACCATCAAAAGTAGAGGCTACGGTAACATTGCCACCTGCGGTTACAAGGTTGTTGCTGATACCATCGGTATAGGTAAGGTTGTTTATTACATCCAGCGAGTCGCCGGCACCGTTTGCAAAAATGGGGCTAGAGCATCCGGTGGTTCCGTTAAACTGAAAATTATAGAATTGGGTTGAAGGCAATACATCCACAGTAAATGTATATTGGGTGCAGGGCAGATTGGGGTTTAGCACCACAGTACCATTGTTGTGGCTGAATGTACCACCCATATGGTTAAACAGAGTTTGATTGTTGTTCCAGATTCCGCCAATATTCATATTGCCGGTGGGTGCAGTAAAGGTACCCGATTTAAGGGTAAAAGACTGCATGTTAAAGTTGGTAGTTCCGCCTGCAGCAGAGAATGTGCCGGATGGTTTATCAACAATAATTTGTATGGTGCGGGCCGAGCCTGCAGCCTGGGAGTATGTTTGAGCGCCGTTACCGTTTGCAGTAAGTGTACCAGTTCCACCGTCTGAGGTTGCTGCGATAGACAAGTTACCCCAGAAAGTAAAATCACCATTGATAATACCATCGGTATGGGTAAAGTCGCCAGCCATTTGAATTACATCACCGCTGGCAGTAGTAATAATTGGTGAGGAGCAACCGGTAGTGCCGTTAATTACCATGTTGTAAAACCAGGTTGATGGCAATACATCCAGGGTAAAAGTACGCTGGGTGCAAGGCAGGTTGGGATTGATTACCACTGTACCGCCGTTGTTGTCAAATGCACCACCACTATGTAAAAACAGGGTTTGGTTTGCATCCCATATTCCGCCAATGTTCATATTGCCTGTTGGGGCAATAAACATCCCGTGAATAAGGCTGAAAGTTTGGCAGCTAAGGGCAGTGGTTCCGGTTTGGGGCGACAATACACCGGAAGGTTTATCAACTATAATTTTGCAGGTACGGGCAGCACCGGCAGCATATACGTATTTTTGGAAACCTGTACCTTTTGCAGTAATAGTTCCGGTACCACCATCCGAAGTTGAACCAATGGTTAAATCTCCATTAAAATCAACTAAACCATTTAAGATACCATGGGTATGGGTAAAGTTATTCTGCACATTTACCACATCTCCGCCCGCGGTTGTAATAATGGGGCTAGAGCAACCGGTTGTACCGTTAATAATCATGTTATAGAAAACGGTGGTTGGCAATACATCCAGCGTATAGGTGTATTGAGTACAAGGCAGGTTTGGGTTAATTTCAACAGTACCGTTGTTATGGGTAAAGGTTCCACCTGCGTGGTTAAAGAGGGTAGCATTGCTGTTCCAGAAACCACCAATATTCAGGGTGCCACTGGGGGCGGTGTAGCTGCCTGCCTGCAAATCGAATGATTGGCAGAAGAAGTTCATAGGGCTGCTTGCCGGGGTAAAGGATCCTGAAGGTTTGTTTACCACTATAAAACCTGTGCGCGCTGTGCCGGTTTGTGAATAGGTTTGGTTGCCACTGCCATTAATGGTTAATGTTCCATTTCCGCCATCAGCACCAGCCAACAAAATCAGATTGCCTTTGATACTTGCACTTGAATTTAAAATACCATCGGTATGGGTAAGGTCGTTGGTTACATCCAAAACATCGCCACTGGCATTAACAAATATGGCTGGAGAGCAACCGGTAGTGCCTTGGAAAGCGACATTGTAGAATGATGTGGAATTAATTACATCAATGGTAAATGTGCGTTGGGTGCAGGGAAGGTTGGGATTAAAAGTAACAGTTCCGTTATTATGGCTGAAAGTTCCGCCGCTGTGAGAAAATAAAACAGCATTGGCATCCCAGGTTCCGCCTATATTGAGGTTGCCACTTGGGGCGGTAAAATTACCAGACTGCAAATCAAAAGATTGGCAGAAAAAATCCATTGGGCTGCTTGCAGGGGTAAAGTTACCTGAAGGTTTGTTTACCACAATTAATCCGGTGCGTGATGTACCGGTTTGAGAGTAGGTTTGATTGCCGGTGCCATTAATAGTAAGTGTGCCATATCCACCGTCGGCGCCTGCCAAAAGAATCAGATTGCCTTTGATGTTGGCGCTTGAGTTTAAAATACCATCTGTATGGGTGAGGTTATTGTTTATATCCAGCACATCACCACTGCCATTTACAAAAATAGCAGGCGTACAACCAGTGGTTCCTTGGAAGGTAACACTGTAAAAAGCAGTAGTATTTAATACATCAATGGTAAGTGTGCGTTGTGTGCAAGGCAGGTTGGGGTTAAATACCACCGTGCCGTTATTGTGCGAAAAATTGCCACCGGTATGGTTAAACAAGGTTTGGTTGGCGTCCCAGGTTCCACCAATATTCATATTGCCGGATGGAGCGGTAAAATCGCCGGCTTGTAACACAAACGACTGGCAGTACAAATCCATGGGGCTGGTTGCGGGGGTAAAGGTTCCGCTTGATTTGTTTACGTTTAATATTGCTGTGCGGCCTGTGCCGGTTTGAGTATAGGTTTGGCTTCCGGTTCCGTTTATAGTTATTGTGCCATAGCCACCATCTGCACTGGCCCCAACGGCAAAGTTTCCGGTAAGTTCTGCAGTACCGTTAAAAATACCATCGTTGTGCGTGAGGGTGTTGGAAACCATCAAAACATCGCCGCTGCCAGTTGCTATAATTTGGGGTGAGCAACCGGTAGTAGTTGTAAGGGTAACATTGTAAAACTGGGTAGAAGACCCGTTAAGGTCCAGGGTATGCGTAAATTGGGTGCAACCGCTACCGGTATTGAGAAAGAATGTACCGTTATTGTGATTAAAGGTACCCGCAGAATGGGTGAATACAGTAGAGCTTGAAACCCGGGTTCCGCTAATGGTAAATGTACCTGAAGTGCTGGTAAATGTGCCACCCGACAAGTTGAAAACACCTGTAGTGTTTATTGTAAAGCTCTGGCTGCCACCAGCAAATGTACCTGAGGTTTGGGTATAACCATTGGCACCACAGGTAATTGTGAATGAATTTTGCGATAATGTACCGCTATATCCATTCATCAAAATACCAGAAACAGAAACGTTCATGTCAATGCTACAGTTGCCATTTAAACCGCCCGTTCCATCAAAGATGGCTACGTCGCCGGCTCCTGGAACAGAGGCTCCACTTGCACCGCCCGAGCTGGCCGACCAGTTGCCCGTATTGTTCCAATTAGATGCCCCGGACGAAACCCAGTAGCGGTTAGCCGAAAAGGCAGGAATAGAAAATGCAATCGCAACAAAGAGGAGTGTTAGGACTGATTTTCTTTTTGAGTTGATTTTTAATCTCATATTGCTTTGGTGGTTTGATTTTTTCGAAATTTTTTGTCCGTTTTGATAATATTTAATTTAGTAAACCATTAGTGTTTACAAGGCTTTTGCGAGCCTTAACGCTGTTGTTTTTTTTGATTTTAGTGACAATTTAGTTTTCAATACGGTATGCAAATAAAGGTTATCCACATTTTATTTCCAATTTCCAGGATTTGAAGCCTGCAAAGTGAACATGTACATAGATTTGTAGGTCAAATAGAGTGTGAATAACCGTCAATATTGAGTTTCCGAAGGATGATGTTCGTTAATAAAATCACCAGATTGAAAAAAATGAATTTACGTATGAAGGTTATGACTTTACAAAAACCCTTAAAAAATTAACGAAAAAATTAAATGAAAAATTAACCGATAAAACCGATTAAAATAGTGATTAATAAATTAAAAATACATGTATATGTCTTTAAACCATATTTTTGTATATTACAGCTTCTTAAAAAAATGTGATTTTTTTTATCAATAATCTTATTGCTAGAATATTTGTTCGAACAATTGGATTTTCACCCTTTCCCAACCAAATTGGCTTTCGTATACTTAAACCCGCACTCGGTGAGTTTTGTGTTTTGCCCATAAATTATCACCTTAAGTAAACAACAATAGGACGTGATTTAGGATCAGAAATCCTTACTGTACCTCAAAAAACAAAGGCAATTTCTCCAACAAAAGGATCCAAACTGCTTAATTTAGTATGCCCAAACTGCCTTGTGGTAAAGTATAATGGATAAAATCCCTCTTTGTCCCATCCGGATATTCGGGTTTAAAATTTTTAATTTCAAGTTAAAACGTCCTTTTATTAATCAAAAATTAATATTCATTAATTTTATTTTAATAATCATGAGTCTAAATATGCAACTAATAAGTTTTCACAGGGTATTATTTTGCCCCTGATTTGCATAGAATAGGGTCGGTTTGTGAAATCACCGCAGTAACTGAAAATTACCTTTTTGTACAATCCGGTTGTTGCTGCAGTCTTTGTATTCCAATATATATACGTATATGCCCTCGGGTGCAGGTTGGTTTTTATAGGTGCCATCCCATGCGGGATATTCCTCATTTTTATAAACGCATTGCCCCCAGCGGTTATAGATTTTTAAACTGGCAATGTAGGGGAGCTTGCTGTGCGGAAACCACTCATTGCGCCCATTGCCATCAGGGGTAAACGCATTGGGTACATAAATATTCTGACTGCCCCCAATGGGTGTAAACCTTATACTGTCTGTACTGATGCAGCCACGGGAGTTTGTTATCTGCACCCAGTATAGCCCTTCGCTGCTAATGTCTATATAAGGCGTTGTGGCACCTGTGCTCCATTTATATCTGTGGTTTGCAGGTGCCGATATTCTGCGAGGGGCCGAGAAACAGACCGAGTCATCGGGGCCCAGGGAAAACAGGGTGGAAGAGGATGTGTTCACCCAGAAAGGTTCGTTTAGCCAATTGCAACCCCCATTATACTGCAATATAAATTTACCGGCCGAATCTATACGTTTCACATGGCTGGTATCTCCATCCCACCATAGCAGCGGCGAAAATCGATAGGGAATATTGAGCACGGTGTCGGTATTTTCACACAAAAAGATCTGGTCTGTAAGACCTAACACGGCATCGGCGGTTGGTTTGATTTTAAATGAATCCAGGTAACTATCGCAAGGACCAAAGATTTGTACCCAGTATGTACCTATATTGCTAATGGTTTTGGAATGGCTTGTGTCCAGGTCATACCACATGGCGCGCTGCCCAGGTTTTAATATTCCTGCCAGGCTTCTAAAAACCGGTTTCCCCGGGCATACTGTAGTATCCTTCAGGTCAAACGGGCTCACCGGATTTTTTACAGTTACATCAAAGGTGTCGGTAAGGTTTACACATTTGGAAAGGTCGGTAAACAATACGGTATACTTTCCCAAGCTGTTGATACTTCTCTGGTTGAGCACCGAGCCATTGTCCCACTTGGTTAAAAGGTAGTTTGCCGGAAAATTAACGTTAAATAAAACGGGCGGACAAACTGCTGTATCCTTAAAAATATCCCGGTGAACCAAACTTGGCGATGAGGTATAAATCTGCATGGAATCTTTGCAGCTATTGCCATTATAATCAGTAATTGTAACAATGTAGGTGCCGGGGATGATGGGGTTTTTAAGCTTGGGCGACGAGATTTTGTTGTTGCCCAAAATATTGGCGGCAGGTTGCCAATCATACGTATAGGTGTTGTCGCAGCTTACCCCATACTGTCCTACCCGGTTTGTGCCCAGGTAAATTTGGGAGTTTACGCAGTAAATAGTGTCGCGGCCAGCATTTACAATCAGTTTGCCGCTGCCAAAACTTATGTCGTCTACTCCAATGTTATGCCCCAATATATTGGCATCCAGGGTTTGTAAGCCGGCCTTGGCACTGGTAGCCGGGCCGCTGTTCCAGGTTCCGCTGATTTGTACCCATGTTTTGCTGCTATTGGCCACCGTTACACTGCTAGTTATGGCTGTTCCGTTTATTGCCAGTCGTATGGTTGATGGATTGTCGCTGCTTACATTCATCGATACATACCAAAGGCTAAAGGTGTAATTGGTATTTTTTTCTACCGGTATATCCTGCCAGAATTCGTAGTTCCAGCCTGTTTTGGTGCGCGGATCGATGTATAAATAATAGCCCGATGAAGATCCGGGATTTTTATCAGCCACAGGCTCGTCGGCTACACCCGGCTGCAGCGCAGTGGTGGCCTGCCACCTGAAAACCGAATTGCCAAAAAACGGACTGGACGCGTTGGCCAGTGCATTTAGGGGGTTCAGTTTTAAACATACCAGGTTGCTGCTTTCAAAATTGCCGTTTTGCCATAGGTTTGCCACCGGACAAGTGCGCTGGGCTATGCTTAATTGGGATGCAAAAGCAAAAATTAAAAGTATATAAAAGCGCATTGCAATTCGAAACACAAAATTCTACTTAATAAACAAGAAACCAAATTATCACCCTGATTATTTGTCTGCGAGGGCATTTTATTACAATAAAATTAAATTATGGTTTAATTTTACGGCTACAGAAAAATTGAAAATAACTTAAAATTTTAATTCAATATTTTAATTATTCTGTAACCAAAACAGGCCCCTTTATTACGCCGTGATCCGGCGCTTTGAGCACAAAGTAAAGATTGCCGGCGGGTAAATTTTCTTGTTTTATTTCATATTCACCTGTATTAGAATAGGATTGATGAATTAGCTGACCCGATAAAGTAAAAATCTGTAAGGTATAAGTGCCTGGCAATGGGGCATTTATTTTTAGAATAGAAGTAGAGGAAACAGGCTGTGGAAAAAGGGTATACCGGGCTGTTTCTGAAAAACTGGATACACCGTTTTGATTGCAGTTTGAAGCTGAGGCACAGCCAAACAAATCGGTGGTAGGAAAAGACCACGCATCCAAACAACAGATTACCGAAAATTGCCCACTAATATTCATTGGATAATAATCAGAAACAGACCGGGTTTGGGCCTCTACAATCAGCGTATCCAGGCTTAAATCTCCAAATTGCAGCACAGCCCCATGTAGTTTTTGATGGCCACAAAGGCTGGCCTGGTTATTTATATACACATAGCCGGTTTTGCCAGTCGCATAGTCTTGGTTCAGCAACACTGCATGGTAGATCAAAACAGTGTCGCCTTGGGTTGGTATATGGTTATTTACCCAGGTTTTGGCATCATTCCAATTGCCGTTTTCGCAGTTACTAATTGCCAGATGGGTATGTTTGCTCACTACCACCTCTTGGGTGCGCGCGCAGGTGCAGGCCGCCATACTGTCGAAAGTTGTAATTGTTACAGTATAGGTTCCATATGCTGTATAGTTGTGTTCCGGTGCTTTTTTTTCCGAAAAATTGCCATCACCAAAATTCCAATGTGTTAAATATGCATATCCGGGGTCGTTTACAGGTTTGCTTCCATAACCGGTAGCATTAAATTTTACCATTTTATCGGCATAACCCGGAACTGCCAAAATGCGGGTTAAGCAAGTAGTGCATTGTTGAATTTCTACCTCCTGCAGTGTGGTGTCGCGGCATCCATCCACTGTATCGTGCACAATCAATTGCACTGGCACAATCTGGTGTTGTTTATAGCTATGGCTGGGCTGAAAAAGGGTTGAAGAAAAACCATCGCCAAAATCCCAGGTGTAGTGTAAATTTTTACCCACCGAAATATTGTAGAATTCGATACCAAAATTATTTTTTTCTACAATTGCAAAACTGGCCTTACAGGTATCTGTAGCCTTAAGGTTTTGGAATACAATTAAATAAATTAAAAATGGAATGAATTTTAATTTCCGCATACTGTTTAGACACAAAAATGAGAATAGGTTACACATATATTTATAAAATTTTGCGAGGACACAACTAGGACACAAGGATATATCCCACGGAATTGTGACTTGTTGGAATGGTTAATTATGTAAACTGTAAACTCCCTGTATCCTCCACTGCCCCCCGCCCCCACTCCCTGTAATCGCCTCCACTACCCCCCGCCCCCCACTCCCTGTAATCGCCTCCGCTATTCCCTATTCCCCACTTCCTGTAATCGCCTCCGCTATTCCCCATTCCCTATTCCCCATTCCCTATTTATCAACAATGCAAGGCAACTCCGATTGCATGGGCTAATTTTGCGCAATTTTAGACATCCATGCCAAAAGACCCCTCCATTCGTTCTGTACTTATCATTGGCTCCGGCCCAATCATCATCGGACAAGCTTGCGAGTTTGATTACTCCGGCTCTCAGGCTGCCCGCAGTCTTCGCGAAGAAGGTATTGAAGTATCGCTGATCAACAGCAATCCGGCTACCATTATGACCGACAAAATGAACGCCGACCACGTTTATTTATGGCCATTAACCGCCGAAAGCGTTGAAAAAATATTGCAGGAAAGGCAAATTGATGCGGTGCTGCCTACTATGGGTGGCCAAACCGCATTAAACCTGGCCAAAGAATGCGATGAGCTGGGTATTTGGGAAAAATACAACTGCCGCATTATTGGTGTAAACATTGCCGCCATCGACAAAATGGAGGACCGCGATAAATTCCGCGATCTGATGATTGAGTTGGGGGTAGGGGTAGCAGATGGTCAAATTGCTAATAGCTTTTTGGAAGGAAAAGAAGTTGCCCAACGCATTGGTTTTCCATTGGTTATACGCCCCAGTTATACACTTGGTGGAACTGGAGGTAGCATTGTATTTAAGAAAGAAGATTTTGATACCGCCCTGCAGCGCGGACTTGAAGCCAGCCCTATACATGAAGTAATTGTAGAAAAAGCCGTAATGGGCTGGAAAGAATATGAACTTGAATTGCTGCGCGATGGCAAGGATGATATAGCCGTAATCTGTACCATCGAAAATTTTGACCCCATGGGCATTCACACCGGGGATTCTATCACCGTGGCGCCGGCCATGACCCTGAGTGATACTTGTTTCCAGGCCATGCGCGATATGGCATTTAAAATGATGCGCAGTATGGGCGTTTTTGCCGGGGGTTGCAATGTGCAGTTTTCGGTAAACCCCGAGGATGAGCAAATCATCGCCATCGAAATTAACCCCCGTGTGAGTCGCAGTTCGGCCCTGGCTTCGAAAGCTACGGGTTATCCCATTGCTAAAATTGCCGCCAAACTTGCAGTAGGTTATTATCTGGATGAACTGAAAAATCCGGTTACCAAAACTACTTCGGCCTTTTTTGAGCCCGCCATTGATTACGTAATTGTAAAAATACCGCGCTGGAACTTCGATAAATTCCACGGTTCAGACCGCCGCCTGGGTTTCCAGATGAAATCGGTGGGTGAGGTGATGGCCATTGGTCGCAGTTTTCAGGAAGCTCTGCAGAAAGCCTGTCAGAGCCTGGAGATAGGCCGCCATGGATTGGGTGCCGACCGCCCTGCAGAACGCAACCTGGAAGTACTGGCCGATGGCCTGGAGCATGCCAGCTGGAACCGCATTTTTCAACTGAAAGATGCCCTGAGCCTGGGTGTTCCCATTAGCTCGGTACAAAAAATGACCCGCATAGATCGCTGGTTTTTGGAACAAATTGCCGATCTGGTAAAAACCGAAACGGATATACGCCGGTTTAATATTGACAACTTGCCGGTGGATTTGCTTCGCGTAGCAAAGGAAAAAGGGTATAGCGATGAGCAAATAGCCTGGCTCATGGGCAATTGCACCGCCGAGCAGGTGTACGAGAAACGAAAATCCCTGGGCATTCGCCGTGTATACAAAATGGTAGATACCTGCAGCGCCGAGTTTCCAAGTCCTACCAACTATTTCTACAGCACTTTCGACGGAGAAAACGAGAGTGAATTTACCGAAAACAAAAAGAAAGTAATTGTACTGGGCAGTGGTCCGAACCGCATAGGCCAGGGGATTGAGTTTGACTACAGCTGTGTACACGGAATTTTGGCTGCCCGCGAGGCGGGTTATGAAGCCATTATGGTAAACTGCAACCCCGAAACGGTAAGTACAGACTTTGATATGGCCGACAAGCTGTATTTCGAGCCGGTGTATTGGGAACATTTGTGGGAGCTGATTGAATACGAAAAGCCCGAGGGTGTAATAGTGCAGTTGGGCGGTCAAACCGCATTGAAACTGGCCGAAAAACTCCACGAAAAAGGCGTAAAAATCATCGGTACCGATTTTGGCAGCATGGATCTTTCCGAAGACCGTGGCCGCTTTAGCGATCTGCTGGCCGAGTTGGATATTCCATACCCTAAATACGGTGTAGCCCTGGATGCCGAAGAAGCCATCAAAATTGCAAATGAAGTAGGTTACCCTGTATTGGTTCGCCCCAGCTATGTGTTGGGCGGACAAGGCATGGTAATCGTAATTAATGACGAGGACCTGGAAAAGGCGGTGGTAAAGCTTATGGGAGACCTGCCCGGCAACCGCGTGCTGATAGACCATTTCCTGGACCGTGCAGAAGAAACCGAAAGCGACAGTATTTGCGACGGAGATGAAGTACACATCATAGGCATGATGGAACATATAGAGCCTGCCGGTATCCACAGCGGAGACAGCAGCGCCGTATTGCCTCCGTTCAGCCTCAGCGAAAACGTGAAAAACCAGATGGCGGAATACACCACCCGCCTGGCCTTGAAAATGAATATACGCGGACTGCTAAACATACAGTTTGCCGTAAAAGAGGAGAAAGTATACGTCATCGAAGCCAATCCCCGCGCCAGTCGCACCGTGCCCTTTATTTGCAAAGCCTACGATGTGCCCTATGTAAACATGGCCACCAAAGTGATGTTGGGGGTAAATAAAATTAAGGATTTCACCATTCCACCCCGCCCGCCGGGATACGCCATTAAGCAACCGGTTTTTTCATTCAATAAATTCCCCGGTGTAAGCCGCGAGCTAGGCCCCGAAATGAAAAGCACCGGCGAAAGCATTCTCTTCATCAAAGACCTAATGGACCCCACATTCAGAGAGCTTTATAAGATGAAGAGTGTGTACCTGAGCCACTAAGGGTGCAAAGTGCAAGGTGCACAGTGCAAGGAACAGCCTCAGCTTAATTTTCAATGTGCGGAGCAGAATGGAAAATGTAGAATGTAAAATGCTCGCCCGACTGAAATGATGGGTGTAAGTTGTATGCCCGGCAGGCATCCTCACTGGAGTTTCTCCCTGGTCGAGTGTTGTCACCGACCAGTTAGTGGCATGATATTCTAGTCAAACGCAATTTACTTATGGTTTTAACACTAAAATATTACCAATCATTTTAGGGGTTGCCCCCATTTCAATTGTTATACTATCATGCAATTGACCATTTGCTTACTTATATCTCAAACCAGGCTTTGTTGTGATTTATTACAAAATTTAATAAAAATATGAAATTAATTGCCCCTTTGTTTCTAATTCTACCAATGTTTATGTGTAGTTGTATGAAGGATGAATTTCCGGTAACCAGCAACCAATATCTTCAGAACCCCGAATACATTAAATTAATCCCTAAGATTGGACGATACAGGAATTATAATCCATACTACTATATTCCTCAAGGTAAGTTATTGATAAAGGATTCATACAATTATGTGAATACAGTAGAGCTGGGATCAGCGACCATTGATTTTAAAAAATACAATTTTATATATATTTATACACCAGTAAGCCTTACTGAAATCAAAGGCTTTGATGTTTTTATTAATCATCATAAAAAAAAGGTACTGGTTAATTTTACCGGCTTTAGAAAACGGTACGATAATATGCCTAGTGCCGCAGCGAGTGCGGAATTTTTAATACCGGCTTTGCCTTCAGATTATCAATTGGTAGTAAATTAGTATGGGTAAATATTTTGTAATTATTGGGTTAATATATACTCCATTTTTGGTAGGAAAACCACCGGTAAAAAAGAATAAAATTATCTTAGGAATTAATCTGAACTGTGGGTTGGGTATGCCAGCTTCGGACTATAAGCCATTAAAAAGTCTGCAAAATATAAATATACTGGGAGGCGGTATTTATTTCAAAGATAATTATGCTTCTGTAGGTATTGAAACCAATTACAATTATAGAAGAGTAAAGCAGGCATTGGGTTGGAGTGATTATTATCAGCAGCAAAAAAACCGATTAACTGGTGTATTTTTAGAGTTTTATTTATATAAGCGCAACCCCCTAGCCGTTGGATTTAGAATGCGTTGGCTAAGTTGTACCTCAAACATTGTGGAATACTCTAGAGATGCGGAATTGAACACCTTTTTAAGCCCAAAAAGAGTAATAAGCTATGGCTGTTTTTTACCTGGGTTGTCGATGCGATATCTGATTAATAAATATTTATGTGCCGAAGCATTTTATTATATGGTTTATGGCAGCAAAGCCCATCTAAACGCGCCCAATCAGCATTTTGGAATTAAATTAAACGGAATGTTGGAGTGGTGAAAATGTAAAAAATACGCCCAAATAAATTGTGTTTTTTTCCTTAAACCTTCTGTCAGCTTCTCCCTGCTCATGTGTTGTCACCGACCAGTATTCCAAAGTTGCTATAATCTCCGCAAAATATGCGGAGATAATTTGGGTCTTGCGGAGATTAATACGTATATTCGCCGCATATTATGCGGAGAAAAGCAGTATATATCCATGATTTGGAGGACTGGCCAAACTTTGAATGGGATGCTAAAAAACTGGCAAACTCATTGGCGCAGCTGCGTTTTCGGCAAGGTAAACTATTGGGGAAAATGGAGGGCCTGGGTTTTGATACCCGCAAAGAAGCCAACCTGCAAACCCTTACTGAAGATGTGCTGAAAAGCAGCGATATAGAGGGCGAGGTTTTTGATCCTAACCAGGTGCGATCTTCTGTTGCCCGCAAGCTGGGATTGAAAGTGGCAGGCATGGTGCCATCTGCCCGCAAAGTGGATGGCGCAGTAGAAATGCTTTTAGATGCCACCCAGAAATATACCAAAGAACTTTCTGAAGAACGCCTGTTTGCCTGGCATAAATCGCTGTTTTCGGGGGGTTCTGCACATTCCAATCTGGTAATAGGTAAGTGGCGAACCAATGATGATTCTGACCCAATGATGGTGGTTTCGGGGGCATTGGGAAAGGAAAAAGTGCATTTTCAGGCGCCGGTTTCCTCGCGGGTGAAGAAAGAAATGAAGCATTTTTTAAAATGGTTCAATAACGAGAATGATTTAGACCTGGTGCTGAAATCGGCTTTGGCGCACCTTTGGTTTCTTACCATACACCCATTTGATGATGGCAATGGCCGCATAGCCAGGGCAATTTCAGATTTGCTGCTGTGCCGCGCCGATAACAATGCGCAGCGATTCTACAGCATGTCTGGGCAAATTAGACAGCAACGCAAGGCCTATTATGAAGTATTGGAAAAAACCCAGAAGGGCAGGCTGGATATAACTGAATGGTTGCTTTGGTATATGCAATGCATGCAAAATGCCTTGTTGGCTTCTGAAAATATTCTGTCAAGGGTACTCAAAAAAGCCCGATTTTGGGATATTCACCGCAACGCTGTTTTGAATGAAAGACAGCATTTAATGTTAAACAAATTGCTGGATGGGTTCGATGGAAAACTCACCACTTCTAAGTGGGCAAAAATCACCAAAACCTCGCAGGACAGCGCTTTGCGCGATATACAGGATCTGATAACCCGCAAGGTTCTGGAAAAAGAAACCTCAGGCGGAAGAAGCACTTCCTATATATTAAAAGCCCTTTAAGTTTGCGGAGAATATTTTTCGTAATCACCGCATATTATGCGGTGATTGTCAATAACAGCGGTTTAATAAATTGAATTAAAAACCCCAATAAAATCGAATTTATCGTACCCAGGGACCGATCTGGGCCAGATTTATACATTTCTTTAAGCTAGCGCAAATAAGGAAGGGATCCTTTAATAGGCGAGAATTGATGGGTTAAATGGTTTTTAAATTTATAATTCGATGATGAGTAATACCACAATTGCACTACCCGTATGGGAATTATTTTCAATATTCGTAGATTTTAAACAGGGGGTGGGGAGCAGGTGCCCGTGGAGGCGATAACAGGGAATAGGGGCTGGTTGGAGAGCGCAGTAAAGGCGGGGATAACCGGAAATAGAAAAGGAAATAAAGTAGCAACCAAAGCCATTAAACTTTAATCATTAAACCTTAATCATTAAAAAGCTTCTTTGCCAAATTTTTTCAGCATGCGGTAATGCGATTGTATGGCTTTTAACAAAGTAGGATTATCTATGTACGGCACATTAAATTCTTTGGCTGTAGCCTCTACAATAGGGGCGATTTGAGGGTAATGTACATGGCAGATTTGTGGAAATAAATGATGCTCAATTTGGAAATTTAATCCGCCCACAAAAAAATTAACCAACCTGCTTTTGCGCGCAAAATCGGCAGTGGTTTGCATTTGATGTACCGCCCAGGATTCTTCAATATTATTTTCGGTATTGGGGGTTGGGAATGCAGTGTCTTCCACCACATGCGCCAATTGAAAAACTACACCCAGCACTGTGCCTTCCACTATATGCATGCATACAAATGCAATGATAAATTGCCACCAGGTAATATCTAAAAATACCAACGGTAAAACAATAAAAAGGGTGTAATAAACGAATTTATAAAAAAACAAATTAAAATATTCAATGGGTTTGTGTTCGTTCTCAATTTGGCCAATTTTCTTTTGAAAAAACTTTTTGTAATCCTTGCGCATTACCCAGCTGAGAGAGGCAAGGCCGTAGAGCAAAAAGCCATATAAATGCTGGTAACGCATTATGGGTTTTAATTTTTCTTCGGGCGATAAACGGATCATTCCTGGGGCTACATCGATGTCTTCATCATGGCCTGGAATATTGGTATAGGTATGGTGAACAATATTGTGCGTAATGCTCCATACATAGGCATTGGCGCCAATTACATTAAATACCAGCCCTAGAATTTTATTTATGTTTTTATTACCCGAATATCCTCCATGAATGGCGTCGTGGCACACATTAAAACCTATAAATGCCTTAACAGCGCCAAGTGCCAGTGCCAGGCCAAACATACTCCACACACCAAAGTTTCCAAGCATTATTAGCAGGTATAAAGCAATCATCCCCCCCACAAAGAATATGGTTTTAAATATCATTTCAACATTGGCATGGCTGCTGATATTGTTTTCTTTAAAATAGGCATCCACACGGCTTTTAACGGTGGCAAAAAATTTAACTTCAGGGGCAAGTTTGTCTTTGGCAATAAATCTTACTTTGGCTTCCATTTTTGTAAATGCAAACTGCAGTTTGTTTAATCCTTTTACAAGATTTGCAAAATAAGCAGTTCTTACAAATGTAGGGCTTTTAAAAAGGGGAGCCAAATTTACCTGCATTTGTCTATTTTATTTAACTAAATGTTTCACAATTTGTTAAAACAAATAATATCCCAGTTTTAAGCTCAAATGGCTGTTTTTGTAGGTTTCACCGGTACCTTGCAGGGTATTTACAAAGCCTTGCATGTAACGCAAAGAAATTTCGGTATGGTTCCATTTTTTACCTAATCCCATTGAGAAGCCTATATCATTGCGCCGAATGCCAAAGTAGCTCACATTTTGTGTGGTTTGTGGCGCCAGGCTATTGCTTGCAAGGGTTTTCCCATTTTGGTCCTGCACCACTTCATTCCTGCTTGCCTGGTATTTATTCAGCATACGCGCGTAGTAAAAACCACCGGTTACAAACCAATTATTATGGATAAATTTAGAAGCATAAAACATGCTTTGAAAATAGTAAACCCGGGTGAGTTGAACCTGCTCAAACTTGCGATTGTATAGGGTTTTGTAATTAATGTAATAATTGGTTTTGTAGGGTTCAAAATTTAATTCAGTTCCTAAAATTAAATCGTTGCCAATTTTGCGCTGTATAAATGAGGCAAAACCTAACCGTTGGATGAGATTGTTATTTGGAGAGGCAAACTGCGCAGCAGGATTAAAGCTATACAGCAATGCAGCACCTCCTTGCCACACATCCAGCTTTGGCAGCAGACGGGGATCCCTTTCATTCAACCTTCTGCCAGCTCCGAAACCGGTATACAGGTGCTCAGATTCTGCATGAAATAAATGGTATTGGCCTCTCAGATCTACCGGGAATACGTATGAAGCAATTGGCTCAATTGGGGCCATAATGGCTTCGGGGCTTGTGCTTTTAACACTGGCATTGGGTTGGTTGTTTTTATTTGGATAGGTTTCAACAATATTCAATATCGCAGCATTAGGAGCCAATTTTGAATGGCTGCTTTTAAAAGAATTGTAGGAATGAATAGTATTTTGACTAGAAATAGCAATGGTTTTAGCGGTTGGTTTTAAATGCCGGGTTGCTTGTGTAGCCCTTACTGAAGCTGGTTTAGATACTACTACTGCAGTGGGATGAATATAGTGATAGGGGGTGTTGTTTTTAAACAAAAATGCTCCCATTGCCGAACTTATGGCAATGAATGCCGGCATAAAAATATAAGGAATTATGCGCTTTTTTTTGCGCTTATTTTCATCGGCCAATGCAGTTAATTCTGGCAATATATTATTCCAGGCTTCGTCTATTTCACCGGTGCTTACCGGCATCGAAGAACGGTTAAATATTTGTCTTAACTTTTCCTCTTCGTTCATACTTTTCTAGTTTAATGAGTTGTGCTTTCAGCATTTTTTTGGCATTGTTTAAATACCATCGGCTGGTACCTTCTGCCATGTCTAATGCCAATCCTATTTCGCGGTGGCTATAACCTTCAATAACAAACATATTAAATACGCTGCGTTCGTTGAAAGGCAAGGCCTGTATCATTTGCAATAGTTCTTTTAATTCAAGATTCTGCATGCCATGATCGGCCAGCTCTATGTCATCTACATACAACAAATTTTCCGAATCAAGACTGGTTATGCGTTCCTGGTTGCGCTTTTCCTGCCGGTAAAATTGAATGGCCCGGTTTATCATGATGCGCTTAATCCAGGTTTTTAATGCGGCCTGTTGTTTAAATTCACCAATATGGGTAAATACATCCATAAAGCCCTGGTTTACAATCGATTTTACATCGTCCTCGTTTTTGCAATAGTATTGAACCAGGTTTTTCATTTCGGCATAGTAAGTGTAGAACAGCTCCTTTTGAGCCGTTTGAGAGTGATTGATGCAGCCTTTTATTAATTCAATCTCGGTCAAACTGTTCTATTTAAATATGGTGGTTACGCTTGCGCCTCCTATGTTGTATGTAATGCTGTTTTGGGTAAATGTGCTGCGGGTTTGGGTAAAGTTTTTATTTGCAAAACCTCCGCTTCCAAGTTGACTAAAACCATTCAACAATTTTTTATTTGTGAATGGAAATAAACGCGACCAGACATAAGCATCCATGATGTTGGTGCATAATGGAAAACCTGAGGAAACATTGCTTAAATTAGTATGCGGTTGTGGCAGGGAAAGTACAAATGGCAAAAAGTTGAGATTGGAAATATCATGGCTGTAGCTGAAGTCTTCGAAATGCATGGGATCCATGGTTTGTACCAATGAAGTTTCGCCAATAATTACACTATCAGGCACCCCCAATGTTGACCAAATATTGGTAAAAATAGATTCGGTATCGTTTAATTTTTCTTCAATAATGGTTAATTCTCCGCTTGAATTGTAGGTAAAATTATATTCCTTTAAACTCTTGTTTTTGGTAGCCATATCATAGAAATCTACATGGATGGGATATCCATTAGCCACTGTAATTACAGAAGAATCACTGCCACAACTTGCATTAATATTGGTATAAATAATATTTGGATTTGTGGTAGAGTAGGGTAGCTGATAACTGATGTGTAATATGGGCATTCCTCCCTGTTCGGCGCCACTTAATGTGCCATCAGGATAGTATTTCCAAAAAATAGTATCCATGGGTGAATAGGATGTGGCGGCCCAGTTTAATATCGTTTTATCCGGAATTGCATTTGACACCGGAGCAAAGGGTAAATTGTGGTAATGATTTACATTAATATCTTGATTTTTTTTACAGGCTGTAAAAAGCAGGATTGCGGAAAGCAAAGTAACCGTAATTAGTTTGAAGTTCTTCATTCTGTATACAGCGAATTTATTCATTATTTTACAATTAATGTGCCCTGGCCCCAATTCAGTCCATTTAAATCGATTATTTGGTAAAATTTAGGGCCGGATGGCAGATTTAGACATATACTTTGGTCGTGGCTGATTGGATGAGTGGCAAGTTTTTTCCCATTTAAATCGTAAATTTCGAGGATAAAATTTTGATTAACTGGAAGCGATTGAACCCTGATTTCGTTGGTTGCAGGGTTAGGAAAAACGCATACAGCGGGCACTTTAGCCGTGCTTACTCCATTGGAATTTTTACTGCTGATGGCGAAATTGTCGAATTTTACATCCAGCCAATTTAGAATTGTATGGTAACGCAGCGCCAGATAAACGCTACCTGCATTAGCCGGAATATTGATATTCTTTAACAGATTCCAGGTGTCTTTTTTATAATCAGATCCGCGGAAATCGTATAACAAAGTTTTTGAAGTAGCCATTACTGGGTCGTTTGATCCGGTAAGCAGATATAAGGCCACAGTGTCGTCTTTATCTGGAATACCGTATCCGGTGAAAAGATAGCGGAGTGAATCAATTTTGCCCCCGCTGGTAAATTTAAACGGGGGAGATACGAACCAGTCTTCTGTAAGTTCATCCCCATTTACAGGGTAAATATGAGATACGCAGTATTTAGGTGAAAATGAACTGTACTTTGCCACGTCCCAGCTTGTAGCTTTAAGGCTGCCGATTCTAAAAGTTTTCCAATTGGCATTTTGAGTCGAATCATCAAAGCCGCTGAAATAAGGTAGTTGAGTCTGCGCCACCCCCACATGGAGGGCAGCACAGATCAACACCATTACCAAAACTGTTTTTTTCAAAATTTTAGTATAATTAATTGATATGATATTTTACCAATTCCCTTTTGCCATCTGTAAGTTGTATATCCAGGTGCAATACTATCTGTCCGGGTTGCATGGTTTTGTTGTACTGATTTTTTAAGGGCAATAAATCTATACAATATAATTTATTTAATGTAATCAAATCAGTGTACAATCCAGAATCCCTTTTTAGATATTTAATATCCAGTTTACCCAGCATGTGCCAGGGGTATACATTGGAGGTAAAATTTTCTTTCAGCAGCAAAGTGTAATCGGGTGCATATTGGGCATCGGTGCTGATAAATTGGCCTTTAATGTACAACTTATCATCTTTAATATAAGCCCCAGCCAGTGCATTTGAAGAATGTAAATCAAAATTTACATCATTAATTACCGACTGGTTTTTGCAATCACATTGGGTGTTATAGTCTGCTTCAGTAAGGCAGGTAATATGTATGAGTGTATAGTCATACTGGGCATCCATGGTTATGGTTGGAATCAATTCATACCCGATTTTGTATTTTTTATTGGGCTGAATTTTTGCAGCGTAATCCTTATAATTATCTGCAAACAGTTTTTTGTTACTAAAATTACCCTCCAGAGCCAGAAAATGGTAGTTATCTGTATTGATACCCTCTGTTGTTACCAAAGTATTGCAGCCGTCATTTTTGGGTTTTATGGGTTCTTTCTTCTTCCGTTCTTTTTTAAACCAGCGGGAATAAGAATCGTCTTTGCAAGCGGTTGTGGCCAATAGGGTGAAGCCCAGGACCAAAACTGCGGTTAATAGAAATTGGAACTTTTTCATGTCAATTAATTTAGGTTCTGCTGCATTAGATACGAAGCAGGCTAATAACGTTTGAAAATGGGTACAAATTTTTTTAAAGCGATGCTGTAATGCGCCCGCTGCGGTATCCAACAATTGATTCAATACACTTATCTAACACCAAAAGCAGAATGATGGCACCTTGTTTTATTTCAAAAAAATGGAAATTAATGGTTGTTTTTTCCTTGGTTCAGATAATTTATGGACAGCCCGCAGGATGGCCAGATAGCAGCTTTGGGCACAACGGAACCCTAACAACAGATATAAATAATTCCCAGGATTTTAGTATGGATATGTGTATTCTACCCAATCAAAATATGGTAGTGGGCGGGTATTGTCCCAGGTCATGGCAGCAGTGGAAACCATTTTTAGTATGTTATAAGGCCAATGGGGAATTGAATACACATTTCGGTAACAAGGGCCGGGTGCTGCTCGAAACCGGGTATTCCAAAGCGGGCATATACGCGCTTTGTGCGCAAAAAGACGGCAAAATTGTAGCTGGGGGTTTTTCTGGCAATGTTGTAGATACCAATCGATCGGATTTTACATTGATGCGTTTTTTACCCAATGGCAAATTGGATCCTTGTTTTGCCAGTAAAGGCATTGGTCGGTATCCGCTGGGTTTGCCTTATAGCATGATTACTGCGGTTGGTGTTCAAAATGATGGAAAAATTGTAAGTGCAGGAATGGTGGATCAATTCGATTTTCCAATATTGGCTGTAACCCGGCATTTTTCAGATGGACGGATGGATACAAGTTTCAATCCACATGCACAATATTTGTATGAAGTAGGCGTGAATTGCATTGCATCTGCAATTGTATTTCAGCCCGACGGTAAAATTCTGGTCACCGGTCGTATCCATAAAAAGGTAAGTGAGTCTAACGATATTTTTGTGGTGCGCCTAAAGGCGGATGGGACCTACGATTCAGGTTTTGGAAACTTTGGTATAGTAAAAATTGATTTATTTAAGCGGGAAGATTTGCCATCTAAAATGGAACTGCGCCCCGATGGATCCATTTTAATTGCCGGAACTTATATGCGCAAAACCTATGATTTTGGAATTGTTTGTTTGGACATAAACGGCAATCTGGATACTAAGTTCGGGGTCAAGGGAATTGTAACCATCGACATTGCAAACGGTTCTGAAGATTGGTGCAGAAGTATGGCCATAGATATTAACGATGGCATACTTTTAGGCGGTTCGGTAGACTCGGCTGGCGGTATAGCCCGTTGTATGGCCTTGATAAGGTATGATAAAAACGGGAAATTGGATAGCAGTTTTGGTAAAAAAGGAATTTTTACTACCCCATTTGATTCGTTTGCCAGCCATGGAGTTTTTGTTAAAATACAAAATACACATAAAATAATTTTAGGTGGATATTTACGTACTATGAGGGATGAAGATGTTGTATTGTGGCGTATTCACAGCGGAATCCCATTTAACGAAGGCATAAAAACAGTGCAACCCAATCGGTTTATCGTTAAAGGTAATCCGCTGGCTTGCTGCTCTTATCTAGGTATGCAATTGGAAAAAAATGAAGAAATTACGGTTGAACTATTTGACCCAATCGGACGAAAAGTATATGAGTATTTAAAAAATCAATTATTTGAAAAAGGGTATACCGAGATTCCTTTGGGAAATTTGCAAATGTTATCTACTTCCAGCTATTTTCTGGTTGTAAAAACCCGCGATAATATCTACACCCAAAAAGTGTATTGGCCCTGATTATTTTTTAAACTTAGTATCGGGGATGCCCTTGTTTATGGTATAATTGCGCAGGCCCACATAGATTTTACCCGTTTTGGCTGCTTTGGCGGTATTGGTTTTGGTTTTTTGAATATCAACAGCTACTCCTTTAGGAATCTTAAATTTTTTGACATCCACCGTAAAAATCATGCTGTCGGGTAATCCGTATGCTTTTTGTTTATTGTAAAAATAATCTACCACTACGGTGCCGCTGCTGCGGGTTGTAAGCTGCGATTTCATTACCAGATTGTTTACATCATCGATCCAGAATTTACCCAAAATTATATCGCCGGTATCACTATCGGGTATTACATTTATTACTTTTACCAATGTTCTGTTTATAGTTTCACTGCCTTTTAACACTGCAGTGTACGAACCAGTATCGGCCACAGTACCCGCAAAATCATTGAGCCCTTGCTTGGGTAAAATCACTATACTTTTAGACTCTATTTTGAATTTATTTTTTTGTTTAAAATAAATAACTGCATTTACCGGCAAGGCTTTGATCATGGGAATATCGGCCTTTATATGGGCTTTCACACTGTAGTCATTCACCTTTTTTAATTTGTTATAAACGGCAATAAGGATTTGATTAGGCGTTTTGGCAATGGCAAATGCACCCAGAAACACCATTAGAAAAGCGGCAATTACAATGGTGGCAAAACGGGTATATTTTTTCATGATAGAATGTCTTTTTTATTGAATTTATATAGAGCAATACTTAGCAATACCACTATATGCGCAATCAGGATGGTGGCCGATTTCTGAATCTCGGCATAGGGCACAGGGTCATCAAAAAAGTTGCGCCAGGTAGCCATGTGGGTGGTAAATAAATAGGGCCTGATATTATCGAAAACGGGCACTTCCAAAGTACCGATAATTGTAAATAATATGATTACTGCCATGGTACTTACAATGGGTCCAATGGAATTGTCGGAAAAACAGGAGAGTGTGATAGACAGTGTGGCAATGGTAATCAGGGCCAGGTATGAAATACCAAAACCGGCTAAAAAACGCCATAATACATCATGTTTTTGCAGTATTACCAAGCCATCAGAATTCAGCACCATCAAATCTCCGGTGCCAAATAAAATACCACCCGCTACCAGCGCCATAATACCTAACCATAGTAAAATTACAAGGGTATAAATGCTGCCTGCCAGATATTTCGAAAGTAAAAGGGAGGTGCGTGAAATGGGCCGGGTGCCAATCAATCGCAGGGTGCCCATAGCGGCCTCACCACTTACCAAATCGCCCGTAACCAATGCCACCAAAAGGGGTATCTGAATAATGAGCATATTTAAAATAATAAATGCCACCAGATTTCCGTTGAGAATGGACCCACCCTCAAAACTCAGGGTTTGTTCAAACGAGGCTGTAATAAATTTAATGTAATTTTCACCATCGGCTTTTAAGGCAAATAATATTACCGAAACCAGCACGGTGATAGCGCCAAGTCCAATATAGCTGCGGGGTTTGGCCGCTATTTTAATAAACTCGTTATAGGTACTTTTTAAAAACATTAGTTCTGGAGTAATTTTAGGAAATAGTCTTCGAGTTTGCGTTTGGATTCGATAGAAAACACTTCAACACCGCCGTCCACCAGAGTCTTGTTTGCCAGGGCAATCTGACTTTGCAACAGGTGCAACACCAGTTTTCGGTCTTCAATATCGATTTGAATTTGCGGCAATTGTGTATTTAAAATTTGGTTTGCTTTTTCAATATCATTTACTTCAAATACTACCACCCTTTCATCGGCATTCAATAGCTCTGATACTGCACCTTCTACTATGGTTTTGCCTTTATTGATAATAACCATGCGGTTGCATATTAATTCAACCTCCGATAAAATATGCGAGGATAAAATAATGGTTTTATTTAGTTCGTTTCGCAATTTTAAAATCAGATTTCGGATATCAATAATACCTTGAGGATCTAATCCTGTGGTTGGTTCGTCAAGCACAATTAATTCGGGATCATGAATGAGGGCCTGGGCTATGCCCAAACGTTGCCGCATGCCGTGTGAGTACCCACCCACTTTGTCGTTTTCGCGCCCTTTTAAACCGGTAAATGCCAGCATTTCCATAATTGCATTTGCACTTATTTTTTTACCCGAAAGTCGTGCCATTATTTCCATGTTTTTTTTGGCACTGAGGTATTTGTAAAAATCGGGTTTTTCTACAATACAACCAATTTGTTTTAAAATTTCGTGCCGGTTTTTATGCAAATCCTTGCCAAAGAGTTCTATACTGCCACCGTCGGGGGTGATGAGGGAGAGCATAGCGCGTATGGTGGTACTTTTGCCTGCGCCATTGGGTCCTAAAAATCCATAAATGTCGCCCCGGTTTACTGTAAAACATACGTCGGTTACGGCGCTGTATTTGCCATAATTTTTGGCAAAGTGCTGAATGCGTATAATATTTTCCATATAACCCCGAAAGAGGTTGCTGTGTTTAGGTTCTCAAAGGTCATGGTTAATTTAGAAATATGCAAGTAAATGTTCTATTAATGGAGTTGAATTGACGATTAAAAACCGGCCATGGTAAAAATTGATTTTAGGGCAATTTTTAGATGCTTGAATTGTTTAATTTTTGAATGAAAAATAGAAGCTTTGGTTCTACAAACTTTACTATTGATTAAAAAACCTTATTATTGCAGTCTATGCTTTCAGACATTGAAATATCGAGAAACGCTTCCCTGAAGCCAATTGCCGAAATCGGCGCAGGCCTGGGAATCAATGCGGATGATTTAATCCCCTATGGTCGCACCAAGGCCAAAGTGCCTCTGAATTATCTGAATGAGGAAAAAATGAAAAAAAGTAACCTCATTTTGGTTACAGCCATTACACCAAACAAAGCGGGAGTGGGGAAAACAGTTACCAGTGTGGGCCTTTCTTTAGGTTTGAACCATATTGGTAAAAAAGCCATCGTTGCCTTGCGCGAACCCAGCCTGGGTCCATGTTTTGGCATGAAAGGCGGAGCTGCCGGCGGTGGATATGCACAGGTATTGCCCATGGAAGATATAAACCTCCACTTTACCGGCGATTTCCATGCCATTACCTGCGCCAATAATATGATTGCCGCGCTGCTTGATAATTACCAATTTAACAATAAAAATACCGAAAACGCCCTTACCACCGTGCTTTGGCGCCGGGTTTTGGATGTAAACGACCGCAGCCTGCGCAACATAGTGAGTGGTTTGGGTGGCGCCAGTAACGGCATTCCTACCGAAGCGGGTTTTGATATTACCCCGGCCTCAGAAATTATGGCTTTGCTTTGTCTTTCAGAAAATCTGGAAGACCTTGAACGCCGCATTGATAATATTGTATTGGGTTATAAAACCGATAAATCTCCCTTTACAGTAAAAGATTTGGGTGTGGGCCCTGCCATTTCAGTGCTGTTGAAAGATGCAATTTTGCCTAATCTGGTGCAAACTACCGAAAACACACCTGCAGTAATTCACGGTGGACCATTTGCCAATATTGCCCATGGTTGCAACTCCGTAATCGCCACCAAAATGGCCCTGAGCCTGGCCGATTATGTGGTTACCGAATCGGGTTTTGGATCGGATTTAGGTGCTGAGAAATTTTTGGATATTAAATGCCGAACCGCAGGATTGGCGCCCAAATGCACCGTGGTAGTAGCCTCTTTGCAAGCTATTAAACTACATGGGGGTGCTACTGAAAAAACCATGCGCGACCCCAATGCAGAGGCCCTCAAAGCCGGTTTGAAAAACGTAGAACGCCATTTGCACAACGTGCACCAGTTTGGCCAGTCGGTGGTTTTAAGCATCAATAAATATGGTTTTGATACCCAGGACGAATTGGATTACTTGCAAAAATGGTGCGCCGATCATGGGGTAAGAACCGCTATTAACGAGTGTTTTGTAAGCGGTGGTGCAGGTGCTGCTGCCCTGGCCCAGGCCGTGGTTGAAACCATTGAAGGAACTCCTTCTGGTGTAATAAACCATGCTTACGACCTGGAAGATTCCATTCCGGTGAAAATTGAAAAAGTAGTAAAACGTGTTTATGGCGGTGATGGGGTTAAATTCTCTTCCAAAGCCGAAGGCAAATTGGCGCGCTTCTCTGCCAATGGATGGGATAAACTGCCTGTGTGCATTGCCAAAACCCAGTATAGTTTTAGCGACGATATTTCAAAAGGCAATACGCCCGATAAATTTACGGTTACTGTTCAGGATATTGTAATTAATGCCGGTGCCGGATTTGTAGTAGCTGTAGCAGGCGATATTATGCGCATGCCGGGCTTACCGAAAGATCCACAGGCCAACCGCATTAAATTAATTGATGGACAAATCGACGGATTGAGCTAAATCACTCCCGCATTTTAGAATCGATGATGATGGTTACAGGCCCATCATTGATTAACGACACCTGCATATCGGCGCCAAAACTGCCGGTTGCAGGTGTTTTTTTTGCCAATTGGGTGCATACGGCAATAAAATGTTCATAGATGGGGATGGCCTGTTCGGGCCGGGCTGCCTGTATAAATGAAGGCCGGTTGCCTTTTTTGGTTTCTGCAAAAAGTGTAAACTGGCTCACCAATAAAAGTTCACCCCCCACATCCGCCAATGCCAGGTTCATTTTGCCGTTTTCATCATTAAAAATGCGCATCTGTACAAGCTTGGCCGCCAACCAGTCGGCATCCGAATGATCATCTGCTTCACAAATTCCAACCAATACCAATAAGCCTTTGCCTATGGAAGCTGTTAATTGATTTTGAATATGGATTTGGGCCGATGTTACCCTTTGAATTACCAAACGCATGCCGCAAAGTAATGAAAAAGCGCGCAGTGCTAAATGGGTGAATTGTGATTAGAATGGATTAGCTCGGTAATGCCTTATCAGGGAGTTAAATTATACTCCATTTTAGGGGCTATAGCATTCATATAGTAACATAATAGTAATGCTTTTAAATATTTTCATAAAACAAAGAAAAACAAATATTTAAGTATCTATAAATAATTCCAGATTGATTAAAATCCTTGTGAAAAAGGATTGAGATTTAGTGACCCCGGCGAGAATCGAACTCACATCTAAAGTTTAGGAAACTTCCATTCTATCCGTTGAACTACGGGGTCTGAGGCTGCAAAGATAATTTGTAAATGATAATTTTGGGAAAATGATTTTAGCATTCACCCTTTCAATAAACATGGAATGGAGAAAGTTTGCCAACAAAAACGACCATCAAACTCACAACTTAAGTATTGGGAACTTCCATTCCCCGCCTGTACTGAAGTACATTCGGGCAAGTATCCGTTGAACTACGCGGTCTGAGGCTGCAAAGATTTTTTATAGAGATTTCTGAATATTTCATTTTACATAATGATTAGGGGATTAATTGCAACAAATCAGCACCCATGCTGAAGTTTGTGCCGGTTTATGCAGGACCAAAGCCATACAATTAAAACGAAATCAATACCTTTGCCGGAATGTGGGCGTATGTAAAAACCAAATGGAATGGGGGTGGGTTTCAACAATTAGAAATCATAGTTGCCCTGCTGTTTTTGGTGTGCATGGTTCCCACACTTCGCGGAATCAGCGCATCCAGCGATGTAGATATTTTTTACAGAGCCGCCGCAAGTTTAAAACTGGGCTTAAATATTTATACCCCACCGGCTGCCCCGTTTAAAGACGGAATGTGGTACTACTACAGTCCGCTTTTTGCCTCCATTCTAAGGCCTTTTGTGGAACTTGATATTCGGATATTAAAATTTGTATGGCACTTATTAAATTTATTATTGGTTTTCAGATGTTATTATATTTTTAAACAATTTTTTGCATTACAGGATCATAAAAACGGAAAATATATTTTAACGGTTCTTGCCATATTTTCAGTACATCCTGTATTTCTGAATTTGTTGTATGGGCAGCTTACTATTTTTGTGGTTTGGTCTTGCCTGGAGGGCTGTTGGCGATTTACCCAGCGCAAAAATGTTTGGGGTGGACTTGCCTATGCAATCAGTATAAATATTAAATTATTGCCTGTATTTTTCTTTTATTATTATTTATTAAAACGCAATTCGCGCGCATTGTTTTCTATCGGATTTGCGGTTTTGTTTCTGGTATTATTGCCCTATTTGTGGATTGATTACAATTTTCACACACAACTAATTATGGATTGGATGGATTTAATTAATCCCCTAAATGATGAGCATGTGAATACAGTAGGAGAGGGAGGATTCACAGATTTTGCCTCCTTACTTACCAAATATTTAACCCATAGCCCTATTGCCGGTGAGGCTACTTTCAATATTGCACAATTGAGTTATTCCCAGATCTTTTGGCTGCAAATGGCATTCAGATTTATTATTCTGATAGTGACTGCCTGGGTAGTATTAAAACTGCACGTAACTGTTTTTACGGGCAAGCTGCGCGACTGGGCCGATGCCGGTTTTGTGCTGGCATGCATACCTGCGGCATTTCCGCATCAGCGCGACTATTCGGTGCTACTATGCGTACCTGCTATGGCCGTGCTTACATGGATATGGTTTACCCATGCAAAAAAACCGGCCATTTGGATCACTGCGTTGGCATTGCTTTCCATTACCGCTATGGGCAGTACACTGTTTTTTGATTTATTTGGCAACGCGGTAAAATTCTTTATTTTCCAAACCCGTATGGCAGGTTTTGGGGTGCTGCTATTTATTGTATCTTATATACTCATATTGGCAGGTCGTAAATCAGAGGCAGGCATTTAGGCAAGGCGTCCTAACAATATTTACCCGGTTTGCTTTTTAATAAAGTTTAGGTACTATTTTTGTTCTTTGTTTCCGCCATGCGACAATTATTAAAAAAAGGCTTACTGCTGGGTGTTTTACTGGCGGGCATTCATATGGCGAATGCCCAAACCACACTAAACATTTGTACAGTGCGCAATCTTATACTCACCATTTATACCGTAAGCGGTAAAGCGGTGGCCTGGCAATGGTCTTTGCCGGGCGCAACCTATAGTGGCCCACTGAATGACAGTTTTGTAAGCGGAGTTAAATACAATACTCCGGGAAAATACACTGCCACCTGTAAGGTTACATTCAGCACTGGAAAAGACAGCAACAATGTATTTATAATCAATGCCTTTGATGGCACTGTGCAACCTATTCCGTTGCGCGATACAGTAATTTGTGGCAATGTAAATCTTACCCTGGATGCAGGCAATGCCACCCAAACCATAGCGCGCTATAAATGGACGCCCGGCGCACAAACCACCCGCACCATCAATGTTACTTCGCCTCAAACCTACGGGGTAAGTGTATATACTACCGACGATTATTCCTATGCCCCGGGCTGTGTGGGTTGCAGGGCATGCGATAGTGCATTTAAGCAGGCAGTGGTTACTTTGGGCGCCCCCGCTACGGTTGATTTAGGTCCCAACCGGTTTATCTGCAACGATAACCCTATTACCCTGGATGCAGGCTCGGGGTATACAAGCTATTTATGGACCCCCGGAAATGAAACCAGCCAAACTATTACCATTGCTGCAGGCGGCACCTATGGCGTTACTGTAGAAAATTCCGATGGATGCAAGGCCAGTGATATCGTAACATTCAGAGACAGTTGCCCTATGCTCATTTTTATGCCCAACGCTTTTACCCCGGATGATAATGGATTGAATGATATTCTTATCTGGAAAGGCAACATGAAAATGAAAAATTACCAGCTAAAAATTTACAACCGCTGGGGCCAAAAAATGTTTGATAGCGAAGATCCTACCAAGGGTTGGGATGGAAAATACCAGGGTAAAAATGCCATTGAAGGCGTTTATACTTATTTGCTGGAGTGTGTTGATGCCAACGAAAACCGCCACGTATTAAAAGGCAACATAAGCCTGCTGCGCTAAGAATATGTGGGCCGAGGAAAACAATCAATTACACGCAATTTTTAAATTTAACGATTTTTTAAAGGCTATGCTTTTTGTGCAAAAATGTGCCGAAATTATGCACGAAATGAATCACCATGCTACCTGGCAAAACACTTATAACACCGTAGAGGTATGGCTTTCAACGCACGATGCAGGTAATACGGTTACCGAAAAAGACCATGTCCTGGCCGATAGAATGTCGGCTGTTTTTACTACAATTTAATAAACGGAATAATCCATTTTCCGGTTTGAATGCAATACATACCGGGAGATAAAGTATCAACTTCTATTTGCCGTTTTGCATTCCAATTTCCAGCACTGATTATACGTCCATACACATTAGTAATTGTATATGTCGGGGGCAGGTTTTCATGGGTTTCTACCCTGATATAATCACTGCAAGGATTAGGAAAAACCCGGGCAAAATCTTGTGTAATTTTCACAGAATTTATACATTTTTGGTTATAAACATTGCAGTTTTTACTTGCCTCACAACCATGTGAATCTATAGCACCAAAAATATAAATACCCGGGGTAGAAATGGCAATATTTGATTTGTTTACTCCATTTAAAGTCCAGCTATAACCCTTATGCAGCGAGGGTTTCCATACATCTCCCTCACAAAGGGTTGTATCACTTGGTATGGATATTTGCGGAGTTTTATATAATATTAATTGTACAGTATCAGTATAAATACAACCCTCGGAATTTTGAACCTTACAGCTAATATTTCCGGGTATGGGTGTAGTATATTTTGAAGATGTAGTTCGGATTCCATTCCACTCATAAATCTGCACTGGATAAGGGCAAATAAATTGGGCTTTATTTCCGGGGCACACACTGGTATCGGGCCCCAGAGAAAATACCGGCAAGGGTTTTTCATCTATGGAAATGGTATCATTTTGAAAACAACCATGGCTGTCTTTCAATATAAAAAATTTGTCAGATTTAGTATTTACATACAGTCTGTTTGGCAATGGAGTTTGATTTTGGTACCATGCAGTAAAGCCTGCCGGAATCGATATTTGGGCCGAATCGTACGGGCATAAGCGCATATTGATTTTGGGATTCTCTATCGGCATAAACTCTATAATTTCCGCGCTGTCGGTAGCTATACATCCATCGATATTTATTACAGTAATATTGATTTTTCCGGCTTTGCTTCTGAATGTAGGGCTGGCAGTTTTTATTCCATTCCAGGTATAAAAATTAAAGTTATTGGCCACCGAAATCAGGGTGTCTTTGCCTGGGCAAACTGTGTAGGGTCCTTGAAGATCCACCTGGGCTGAGGCCGTTTTAACTTCTATTGTATCCTTAAAAATACAGCCCAAATTGGAGGTGGTGGTAACTATTATTTTCCCGCTATTTGGAGTAATAAATGTATTTCCATTTATTGAAATCTGATTCTGTTTCCAATTAATTTGCGCATAAATATTTAGGGGAATATTTAATTGCAAACTATCTCCGTTGCACAGGGTTGTATCTCTTCCCAAATGCGGTGCAGAGGTTTGATCTATAGAAGTAAATACGGCAAAAGTATCGCTGTTGCAACTGAGGTTTTTGTAATACATAATGGCAGTATAAGATTCGCCTTTAGTTGCATTTATTTTTACTTTGGCAGTTCTAAAAATACTGCCATCACTTTTACGTATCCATTTGTAGGTATAGCCTGGAATGCTGTCTTCCCCGATATAAAAATCCTTGCCAGGGCAACCGGTATAAATATTTTTGATACTGGGTTTTTGAACCGGAATTTTATCAAATCCCACCAGCCCGGCTTTGGTGCTGTTCTTAACCCATGGCTGATTGCCAACATTGCCATGATATGTTAAGTACAGCGGATTGCAGGTGCCTTTATTTAATTTTAATACCACCCGGTTTTTTACAACGGAGCCTCCCGTAATCGAAACTGTATTATCACCGGTTAGATAAAAGAGGGTATGAAAATTGGCATCCACAAAAATCGAATCGTTGGGTTGCCTCATATTCAGCGTAATTTCGGAGTGCGATTCGTTTGAATAATAGGCGGATAAAATGTTTGGAGGATCGATATTGGTTTTGCGTGCACTGCCGTACAAGTCTCTTGCAGTAAGGGCCGCCAGCTGTTTTCCAAGTAATTCATACCCGTTTACCATGGCATAATGGCAACCGTCGTGTCCGTTTAGCCCATTACTACTAATAACTTTTAGTTTTTGCAGGGTAAATTCAAACTTGCGCTGGTATTCGCATAGTTGGGCCGTAACTCCTCCGCAGCCGTTGCCACGCACCTGCACCAGATAGTTTTGATTTATACCGCTGTAATCTTTAAACCAATCGGTGTAAAGTGTCCTGAATAGGCTGTCGTGCAGTTTGGGTTGCGGCCCATCCGATTCACCCTGGAAGTATAAAATACCCCGTATATTTTTGCTTAATCCCGCTTTTCGGGCTCGGTATAACAAACGGCCATAGCAGGTATAAATATTCTCGGGGTCTATGTTGTAGCGCTGGTGGTATGTGATGGGCGTGCCACCCACTGCTCCATTCAGGATGGCTACAGGAATGCCAAAACTATCCAGGATACTTTTTGCCAGCACTGTGCCCCATTGACCTATGCAACCGGGCCCGTAGTAGCCATCGCCATCCACAAAATGCCATTGCGAATCGGAAATGCATGCTGTTGGATCATAGGATGAAGTACCAAAACTTCGTAAAAAACTATCAAAATACTTTGTTTTTACCACCCCGGAGTATGAGTTTGCTACCGCATTGCTTTGGCCTTGAATGAGGAATACATCGCCAATAACAACATCATTAATGGTTTGCGAAAAACTGCTACTTCCTGTAAAATCAATTTTAAATGTGTAATGGTATTTACCGGCTTTTAATTTTATGCGGTAATCAAAAGGGGCCAGGCCGCCGCTATAGGTTAGTGTTACGGTTCTGGCATTAATCAGGTTGCCGTTTTGGTAGGTACTGAATTGGGCTGAGGAGTACTTTCCGTTTAGTGCATTGCCCGCAATTTTGATTTCAGCCTGATTGGTTTTTACATCACGGGGTATTAATGCATAGTTCAGCGGGCATGCGCTAAACTGCACCTGGGCCTGCATTTGAGACACAAATGTAAGTAATAAAACCCCTGATATTATTTGCAAACGGCCCCCCATAGCCATACGAATATAGCAATATTATTTATACTTGGGGCCGGCAAAGATTGCCCCGATGGTTTTAAAGGGATGCAAGAGCATGAATAACAATGCGCCTGATTTGAAAATGCCTGCATTTTTCGCCAACCGCAAAAGCTGATAATGAATGACAGATTCGAAGGCGGCGGTTTGGAATAATTTTTTATCGCGATTTTGTTTGCGGGCATTAGCTAAAAATTTGCGAATAATTTGGGCATCCTCGGGTTTTATTTTGTGGTTGCTGCGTAAAAATTCGCGGATTAAAGACAATTCATTGCGCCCGGGGTTTAAGTCTAACAGTGCAAAATTCCGTTGCATCAGGGTTTCTAGCTTGCCTACAAAATCGTATTTACGGTATTTATGGATCAGTGCATTTTGATTGTCCTGGTAATAAGTGCAACCCTTTTGGGGCATTACCGCAATTTTTTCTTTTAAAAAAATCTGGCAGTAAAATGCGTAATCCTCCAGGTATTCAAATTGTGCATCATACTCAATTAAGGATTTTTTATTTCGAAACATGAGTGATGATTGCACCAATGGATTGCGAAAAAAAAGCCAGGCTTTTATTTGCTCGGCATTGCCCGGCCAGCTCACGGATTTTACTTTTTTATCGTTGCGAACTTCAACCGCAGTGCCCACCATAAATACATCGCTATGTACTTCAAGGTAATTGTACTGAGATGCAAGCCTGCCGGGCAACATATAATCATCGGCATCCAACCAGGCCAGGTATTTGCCCCGGGCTTTTTGTACCAAATAGTTGCGCGCAAATACAATTCCCTTATTCTCAGTGCCCTCAAATATTTTTATTCTGGGATCAGAAAATGCAGTTATTATTTTTTTTGAATCATCCGTGGGACCATCCAGGTAAATTAATAGTTCGAAATTTTCTACCGATTGGTTTAGTACCGACCATATGGCCTGCCGCAATGTGTTTTGCGCGTTGTACACGGGCATTAAAACCGATATGGGCAGGGCAGTACTCATTTCTTACGCAGCGAATTTACAATGGGTATGGCATATTGGGTGGCTTCTTTTACATCCAATTTTTGCAAGGCAGGGTAATTAATTTCTGGTAAATTATTTTCAGAAAGATAGGCAATAAGCCCATCTACATTTTCAAATATTTTTCCACCTCCCAATTTAATCATTTCATCTAAACCTCCGCCTCCAATGCCCAGTACCGGTGTTCCAACACAAAAACTTTCATGGGCCACACGGTTCCATCCCTCTTCAATTTTATTGATAATAATGGTGTATTTAGACAAGGCCATTTGTTTTAAATAAGCCTCATGGGTAGCAAAGTGACTCAAAGGAAAATCGTTGGCTGTAGCGCCCGTATAATCGCTGAAATATGGGGCCATGTTTTGTTTTTTTAATGCATCAATTAAAATTAAATACCCTTTTTTATCTATTTTTTCCGACCATTGGCCCAGGTGAATCAGGTTACTTTTTTTATGCACTACATCCCTGTAAAATTGGAGTTTAGCGGTTTCCATCAAATTTGGAAAAACATATATATTTTCATTAAACCCAAAATTATTTTTAAAATACTTTTTCCAATATTCAGCTACCACAACAAGCGTAAATTTACGGGGATTTTTAGCAGCTTGTTTTAATAACGCATTGAGCAGAATATAATACAGCCGTGGTTTTCCGTCTCGCGGGTCGTAATTGTGCAGCACCAACACAATTTTATTTTGTGTAAATAAATTGCGCAAATACACAGGCCAAGCAAGGCGTGCAACGGTAATAACAACATCGGCTTTGGCGTTTTTAAAGGCTAAAAAAAACAATTGAATCCAACCCCAAATGCCTTTATAATTTTTGCGAAAACGAATGTCTTTAAAACAAAGGTCACAATTAAGCAAACCATCGGCCAAGGCGGAACTCAGGGTTTTTTCGTGGTAGTAACCACCGGTTTCATGCAGTCCGTGCGAAATATATTTGATCTGCATGGCCTTTTTCAAAATTTAACTTTTTTCGGTCGTGTAGCGGTTTACAAAATCCTGGTAAGCCAGGGCAATGCCTTGTTCCAAATCTACTTTGGGGCGCCATCCGGTGGCAAATAGCCGGCCGCTGTCCATAAGTTTGCGCGGGGTACCATTGGGTTTGCTGCTATCAAAGGTAAGTTCACCCTCAAAACCAATTACTTTTTTAACCAATAATGCCAGGTCTTTGATGCTGATATCGGAGCCATAACCCACATTTACAAATTGCTTTTCGTTGTAGTTCAACAGCAGGTATACAAGCGCATCGGCCAGATCGTCGGCATATAAAAATTCGCGCAAGGGTGAACCATCGCCCCAGATTTCCACGCTGGATTTTTGCTGCATTTTAGCCTCATGAAATTTGCGGATTAAGGCGGGTAATACATGCGAATTTTCGGGGTGATAATTGTCGTTTGGCCCATACAAATTGGTCGGCATGGCGCTTATGAAATTGCAACAGTATTGATCGCGGTACGCCTCACACATTTTTATGCCGGTAATTTTGGCAATGGCATAGGGCTCATTGGTGGGTTCAAGCAATCCGCTTAGCAGGTAATCTTCTTTCAGGGGCTGTGGGGCCAGCTTAGGATAGATACAACTACTGCCCAAAAACAAGAGTTTTTTAACCCCGTGTTTGTAGGCATAATGAATGATATTGTTTTGAATGCTGAGGTTGTCGTACAAAAACTCGGCCCTGTATATATTATTGGCTAAAATGCCGCCGACTTTAGCCGCTGCATTTATGACATAATCCGGTTTTTCGGTTTGGTAAAATCCCTCAACAGCGGTTTGGCTGCGCAAATCAAGTTCTTTGGAGGTGCGGGTAACAATATTATGAAAACCCTGAGAGTTTAAGGCTCGCACAATGGCAGAACCCACCATGCCGCGGTGCCCGGCTACGTATATTTTGGAGTTTGAATCCACACTACAAAAATACGCATAGCCGCGCAATAAATGCAGAAACGCTGTAAAGGCTTGGTTGGCCTACTTTGCCCCATCATTGGCCCGCAGGTAATTGAGTACCTCCAGGGCTTCATTTTCCTTCAGGGCGTTGTCGGTCATCTGGGTTTTATAGGTGTCGAAAAGTTCTTTTGCCACGGGATCTTTCTGGGTCATTTCCATCGGATTTGTAATCATGTTCAAAATCCAGTTGGCATTGCGCCTGCCGGTTACACCCTTCAGCCCGGGTCCAAGCAATTTTTCTTCCGTGTTTTTGTGGCAGGGAGTGCACTTACTTTCGTATATTTTTTTACCGTTTTCTACCATTTTGGCGTCGAAATCGGCCACTTTCGCATCGGTATATTTGCCTATTCCATTTGGATTGGCTGTGGGTACCAGGCTTGCAGCTGTGTCTTTTTTAGGGGCATTGTTATCGGCAGGTTGGCTGCCACCGCACGATGCAAATGCAATGCCTGCAACCAGGGTAATAATGAATGGATTTCGCATGGTTTTTGATTTGATAATACAAAATTGAAAATGTACCTTTAATTTAAAGGTGACCTAGGTCTTGTTGAAGAAAATAATTATTGTTTGAGTGAAATAAACAATGATTTACACGCTGTAAAAAATGCTTATTCGTAATAATTTTTAGCGCCAAACCCACCTTCTTTCAGGTAGTTTTCCTTTTTCATCAGGTGCAGGTCGCTTTGCATCATATCGGTTACCAGTTCCTGCAAGCTGTGCTTGGCTACCCAGCCCAGTTTTTCTTTGGCTTTGGCAGCTTCTCCTATCAGTAAATCTACCTCAGTAGGGCGGAAATATTTGGGATCTACATTTACCAGTTCTTTTCCTATTTGGGCTTCTGTAATTTTAAGACCCAATTGTTCGCATTTTTCTTTGTCAATAAAGCCCAAAATGCCCTTTTCATTTACACCCTCACCATGAAACTCTATACCTAATCCTACTTCGCTAAAAGCCATGCGCACAAACTCGCGTATTTCGGTGGTTTTGCCCGTAGCAATCACAAAATCTTCAGCCGTATTTTGTTGCAACATCAGGTACATCGCCTCTACATAATCTTTGGCATGGCCCCAGTCGCGGCGCGAGTTGAGGTTACCCAAATACAATTTATCCTGCAATCCAAGGGCAATGCGGGAAGCAGCTCGGGTAATTTTGCGGGTTACAAAAGTTTCACCTCTCACCGGACTTTCATGGTTAAACAATATTCCGTTGCAGGCATACATGCCATAGGCTTCGCGGTAGTTTACAGTAATCCAGTATCCATACATTTTGGCTACGGCGTATGGGCTGCGTGGATAAAACGGGGTAGTTTCGGTTTGGGGTACAGCCTGCACCAATCCATATAATTCGCTGGTACTTGCCTGGTAAATGCGGGTTTTTTCAACTAAGCCCAGGATGCGAACCGCTTCCAGAATACGAAGGGTTCCGATTGCATCGGCATTGGCGGTATACTCTGGAGTTTCAAAACTAACCTGTACGTGACTTTGGGCCGCCAGGTTATAAATTTCATCGGGTTGTACCTCCTGAATAATGCGAAGGAGATTGGTGCTATCGGTAAGGTCGCCGTAATGCAAGTGCATGCGGGCACCAGATTTGTGCGGGTCTTCGTAGATATGGTCTATCCTTTCTGTATTAAAAAGCGAACTGCGACGCTTGATGCCATGCACGGTATAGCCTTTTTTCAAAAGAAATTCTGCGAGATACGCACCATCCTGTCCTGTGATACCTGTAATTAATGCAACCTTCATTATTTTGCGCAAAATTACGCATTTAGGGCAGATGATAATAGTTTATACACCTCGCATCACCGACAGGCTGTCCTATATTTTGGATGAGATTTTTACGTACCGCCTTGGTGTTAGCTGGATTGTAACCGATGATGCCCAAAATTTTCAAAATTCCGACAAGCCGGTAAAAATAAATTATTCAAATTCTGATTTTGGTGGAATCACAGTACCCAATAGCGGTTTTTTAGAAACTACAGGCATTGTGCCCGGATATAAACCTCCGGTAGCGCGCATTGCTTATCACCCAGTACTGTTCCCCGAACCCTTGGGTTTGGGTTTTGATGTTTTTGCCATGGCCTTTTGGTGCCTGAGCCGGTACGAAGAATACCAACCCTTTAAAGCCGATGAGCATGGCAGATTTTGCGCCTCCCAATCATTTTTTGCCGATAACGGTGTGTTAGATGCGCCTGTTTTGGATATCGCACTGGATGATTTTTACCAGAAATGCGGATTGCTTTCGCCCGATAAATACGCTGTTTACCCTACATTGGATATAGATATAGCATTTAAACATAAGGGAAAAGGTTTAAAACGCGGGGTTTTGAGTTTTTTTAAGTTATTGATAAAAATAAATATAAAAGAGCTTATTGAAAGAATTAGTGTAATATTGGGTAAGCCTGATCCATGGGATACTTTCGGGTATATGCATACTGCATTAAATGTGCATGCCACCCGCAGCCGGTTTTTTATCCATTGCGGACCCGAATCGGTTTTTGATAAACCCGTTTCTCTTGATCATGCTGCCTATAATGATCGCTTGCAAAAATTGAATGCCGCATTCTCGGTTGGCTTGCATCCAAGTTATAGAAATGGGTCCAAGGCAGAAGGGATTTTAAAAGAAAAGCAAAAGCTTGAGGCAGCAACAGGCCGTACAATTACCCGCAGCCGGCAGCATTTTTTACGCATGCAACTGCCCCATACCTATCTAAATCTCATAGAAGCCGGAATTACCCACGACTATACCATGGGCTTTCCGGATTCGGTGGGTTTCAGGGCCGGTACCGGCCATAGTTTCAGGTTTTACAACCTCCTGGAGGAAAAAGCCACACGCCTGTTAGTGCATCCGTTTTGTGTTATGGATGTTTCGCTAAAAAATTATCTGGGTTTAAGCGCCCAACAGGCAATGGAACGCATTGGGCTTATCAAGGCACTTTGTACAAAATACAAACTGCCATTTTGCTTTATTTTTCACAACGAAAGTCTTAGCGATAGTGGTGAGTGGAAAGGCTGGAAGGAGGTTTTTGAATTATGCCTGAAATAAAATTTTTATCCCATAAAGACATTGATAAACAACGCTGGGATGCCTGTGTGGCGGCTGATACACATGCACCCGTTTATGGCTTTAGCTGGTATTTGGATGCTATATGTGAGGGAAAATGGGATGCCTTGGTATTGGGCGATTATAAAGTGGTTTTTCCATTGCCCCGGAAACGCAAATTTGGTTTAAATCTGGTTTATCAACCCTTTTTCTGCCAGCAACTTGGATTGTTTGGAAAAGAGGCTGAAAAGGCCAGTTTGGATGATTTTCTTAGCCGTATTCCCAAAAAATTTGTAAAAGTTCATTTACAACTCCAGTGGCGAGGAGTTTTTTCTAAGAATCTGAAATCGCGGGTGAATTTTGTATTAAATCTGAATAAACCTTACAGTGAACTTTATGAAAAATTCTCGGCCGATGGCAAAAAGAACCTGCGCAAGTGCGAGAATGCTGGGTTAAATTATACCCAACATACTGATTTTAATTCAGTAATTGCCCTTTACCGCAAAGTATGGGGGCCCTTAAACCCTCATGTAAAGGATAAGCATTACCAAAACTTTGCAAATGCGTGTAAAAATGCTTTGGAACATAACCAGCTCATTTGCGTGAAAGCGCATGTAGCAGATGAATACCTTGGGGATGCCATTTTTTTACGGTCGGGGTACTACCTGCATTATGTATGCGCGGCGCCAACAGAAGCAGGGCGAAAGGTGGGGGTAATGCACGGTATTATCAACGAAATGGTGAAAGTATTTGCAAACCAGCCCATGGCATTGGATTTTGAAGGTTCTGAGAACCCGGCGGTAGCGCAGTTTTATCTTAAATTTAGCCCTCAACAGTGCAATTATCTTTTATTCGGACGCAGTATTGTTTAAAAACAGAACAAACATTCTATATAAATAATGCGTATGATTGATTTTTATACTCTTACAAAGACGGCATTTTAGACTTAAAATTTAGTAAAATTATTACTTTCGGTATTCGGTAGATAATGTAAATAGTTTTTCTATATTTGCAAATATGCGCAGAAAAGCAATTTGCATGCTATTGGGTGCACTAGGCAGCAGTTTAGCCATGTTTGCCCAGACCAGAACAGCCGGACTGGTGAAATACAAACAAAACAACACCGACGGGTACATGCTGTACTCGGCCATGAACGGAAAAAGTACCTATTTGATAGATAAATGTGGAAAGGTGGTTCACAGCTGGACCAGCAATTATTTTCCGGGTTTATCCCAGGCCATGTTTGAGGATGGCAGTTTATTGAGATGTGGTACCATTCTCAATCCCAATTTTGGTTTGGGTATCGGAGGGGCCATGCAAAAGTTCGATTGGAATGGAAAGCTGGTGTGGCAATATATTATATCAGACACCATGCAGGCTTTTCACCACGATGCAGTGCCACTTCCGAATGGAAATATTCTGGCCATTGTATGGGAGAAAAGAACCGCGGCCGAATGCATTGCCAAAGGCCGAAATCCTTCCAATATACCTGCTGCTATTTGGAGTGAACGCATTGTTGAAATGCAACCCATTGGTAAAGATTCGGTAGATTTTGTGTGGGAATGGTCTGTATGGGATCATATGATCCAGGATTTTGACAACACCAAGCCCAATTTTGGCGTGGTAAAAGACCATCCGGAATTATTTGATATAAACCGTTTTGAAGCCACAGACAATGGTCAGGACTGGTTTCACCTCAATGCCATTGATTACAATCCCAAATTGGACCAGATTGTAATTACAGCCCATAGTTTAGATGAAATTTATGTAATCGACCATTCCACCAATCTTTTTCAGGCCAGCACTCATAAAGGGGGTAACAGCAATAAAGGCGGTGATATTTTGTATCGATGGGGAAATCCGCAGAATTATGGCCGTGGGCAAGCTGCAGACCGCAAATTATTTAAACCCCACCATGCGCATTGGATTAAGGGAGGCCTTACCGATTCGGGATCCATTATGATATTTAACAATGGATGGGGCCGCCCGGGAGGTAATTACTCTACTATAGATGTAGTTACAACACCGGTGGATTTGTCTGGAAATTACTCACTTTCCGGCAGTACTGCTTATGGCCCAACAATTCAAAAAATTGCCTACAAAGCCCCCAAGCCCACCGATTTTTATTCTCAATTAATCAGTGGAGCTTTTTCGCTGCCCAATGATGGATTATTTATCACTGAAGGACTTAAAGGTAAAATATTTGAAACCGATAGTAAAGACAGTATTGTATGGACCTATATCAATCCCATCACTTCGGGTGGATTAAAAAATCAAGGGGATGCCGTAGTAAACAATTCGGTTTTCAGGGCTGTATTTTATACCAAAGATTTTGTAGGATTTGAAGGTAAAACCCTCACTCCTACTGTGGAAGTAGAAGGCAATCCCTATGCTAAAACCCTGTGCGAAATTGCCGGTAATGCGGTAATCGAAACCCCAAATGGTTTAATTGTAGCGCCCCAACCTTTTCAACAAATACTTACCATTCGAGGTATAGAGGCTGATGAAATGACTATATATAATGCTGCAGGCGCCAAGGTTTTCCAGTCCCGATTCAATGAGACAACCGACCTGTCTGCATTGCAAAACGGAATATATATACTGCAACTACGCCAGGGCAATGCCATTTATCATATTCGGATTATGAAAAACTGATTATTTACGGGCTTCAGTTTGCCTGTACGTTTTGCCATAATCGCCCTTTATTTCTTGTTTTTGATGCACAAAAAATAAGAACAGGAAACTAATACTTGCCTGCGCAGTTATAAAAAATATGCGCCATCTTTCCTTTACACTAGACATGATTTGCATTAAAAAAATATGCAAAAACGGAAATGCCCCAATAAGGTAATGCGACCGTACCGGAATGCCGGAAACGGAGAGCAGCAAACCGGGAACAATGACAAAAGCAAACAGGGTGAAGATAATGGGGTTGTTAAAATCAGGCTTTAAATGGCTCAATTTTTTAATGTAATGAATGGCTGAAATAATAAATACACCAACAATGAAAACAGCCATTAATACAGGGATAAATACAAAGTATTGATTAAAAACGGCCGTATCTTTTCCCAAGCTATAAAATACATTAATACCCAAAGTATCCACCAAACTGTGCAACCAAAACTCAAATTTATAGAAATTGTACAGCGCAAAACTGCTTTCTGTGCTGTGTGTTACTGCGTGCATCCAGGGAATGGCTGCTATAATTCCGGATATTCCTCCTGCAGCAAAAAGCAATAATTGTTTTACATTGATTTGTTTACTAATAAGGGCAATGATAAAAATGCCCGCACTGTAATAAAATCCGCTAAGATGCAGCTGACCTGCAAATGCACACACTATACCCAAAACAAAAAGTGTCCAGTAATGATGTCTATGAATATATAGCAACCACATTAATGCAATAAAAAAGGGCAATAAATCCTGAGCCCAAATTTTGCGAGAAAATAAAACCGGCATAAATGCTACCGCCCAGGATGCAATGCCAGCAAGCATGATAGGCCTATATTGAAACGGAGATTTGTAAATGCAAAGGATAAAAATGAATATTGAAATAATATTTAAACACTGCACGCATACCCCCATAAAAACCGGTGACGGATTAATCATATAGAATATCGCAAAGGGCCAAACACTAAATCCGGCGTTGATAATACCACCCCCACTTTGCATGCCCAGCATGGGCCAAGTGCCGCTGTTTACAGCATCCATGGCAAGTTTGTGCATCAAAATCTCATCGGCCTTCCATTCCATATCCATGGGCCAGATAATGCGAAAAATAATGGATACTAAAATGGCTAGGGGGATGAAAATCCGCATCGATTGGCTCATCCTTTTATTTGCGTAGAATGATGGTTTTATCCTGAATGGTAAACATAGAGTCTGGACTGTAATTTTTTAATACATCCGATTGGATTCCGTTTACTTTTAAATAGGACTTAAGCAGCTTTGATGGGTTATTACAGCCACTTTGGGTAAGAAACAACCCTGTCATTCCCACCAATTCATAATTGTACTCACCTACGGAAATATTGAACGTATCTTGCACGTCCTGCTCTAAAGGAAATGCCAATTGAATGATACTATCTGTTTTGCCTGTATAGATATTATGATAAAAATATTTTCCATTTTTATCTGCCAAAAAAGTATCAATGCGGTTTAGATTTCCGCTATTTGCATGGTACCGATGTTCTATTAAAACAGTATCCCGTTCGGCTAAGGTGCTAAATCCGCGTGGGGTTTGGGTTGTGTCCAGTAAAATATTTACATAACCATCCTTGCTGAAATCCTGTTTGGTTAGACTGCATCGATTGCAGGCAGCATAAAGCATAGCCACCGAAATGAAATAAAGAATGGTTTTAAAATGCAACATTTATTTGCCCGTGTATATAATTTTTATGGTAACTTTATCATTGCCCGAAACAATAACAAATGGATAGGTTCCGGGAGAAACATCAAGGGTTTTCATATTTACCTGCTCATAGTAAGTACCCGGTTCAAGGTCGGTCCAGTCTTTTTCCCACAGCGCCAACTGGCCTTTTACATCGTAAAGTTTTACCTGTAAACTGCGTTTTTCTTTTATTTCAAATTTATAGGTAAAAAATCCGGTGGTAGGATTAGGATATACATAAAAATTCAACGCATTATCCTGGTCTTTATAATTGGGGCTGTTAATTTTTACTATAGTGCCGGCAGAGTCTGTACAACCTATGCTGCTGCTCACTTTCAGCGATACTCCATAGCTACTGTTATCCGGAAATTTATGGGTGACAGGGTTGCCAATGGCATTGGTTTTATCCTCAAAAAACCATTTATATTGGTATCCTTTTATAATGGTATCAATAGCTTTAAATCTGCGGGTTTCGTAATTGACGGTATCCATTACAAAATAGGCATGCACACTGGGATCCACTTTTTGGGTATAGCCTGTGCTGCTTTGGCAATAGGGGCTTTTACTTACAAGTGTAATTGGGAAATTGCCTGGTAGTGTGTACATGTGGCTAACTTTAAAGCCCGAATCCAATTTCCCATCGCCATAATTCCAATAATGTTTGAGTGCCGAACCATCGGGATTGATAGAAGAGTCGGTATAGCTAAACAACGTTTGATTGGCACATCCCCGCAATGGATTTGATATAATTTTTTGCACAGGATTGCTGGCAATGGTTGTAGATTTACTGATAGAATCTGTGCAATTTTTATCGGAAGTTGCAATTAATAAAATGGTGTAATTACCATACTTGGCATAGCTGCTGCTAGCATTTACTGTGGTGCTGTTGCTGCCTGCCAGGTCCCATTTATAGGTGTTGGAGCCATTTGCTATCGTGCTTGTATTGGTGAAGTTTACAGTTTCATTTTCGCAATGAATATTTTTATCAATATTAAAATCAGGTTTTGGCATTGGGTAAATGGTAACACCCTTGCTGATGGAGTCTTTACAGCCGTAAATACTGGTTACAATGAGTTTAATATTATAATTCCCGTGCTGTGTATAGCTGTGAGAATTAGCAGCAGAATTAGACTTCGTACCATCTCCGTTATCCCAATAATTGCTGAGGTTTCCATCTACCGATGTTGCAGTTGAAGTTTCATTAAATTGATTGTATTTTAAGCATTGGGTATTAATGGGCGAAATATTAAAATTGGCTACTGGTTGCGCATAAACGCGTACAGATTTAGAAATAGAATCGGTGCAAATGGTATTTGACGTCGCAATAAGCAAAACAGAATAGGTTCCGTATACGGCATAATTGTGGTTGGCAGAAGTAGTACTGGCTTGGCTTGCATCGCCAAATTGCCATTTAAATGCATTTAAAGAACCTGTGGAAACACTGCTGTTATTGGTGAATACAAACTGGTGTCCGCTGAAACATTGGTCGCTGTCGTTTACGCTGAATTTTACCAGGGCTTTGGGATGCACCACCACTGGTTGGGTTAAACTATCCCTGCAGCCGTATTGGGTGGTTACAACCTGTATTACAGTGTAATTTCCAGCACTGTTGTAGCTCCATGTGGGATTTAATTGGGTAGAGGTATTGCCATTGCCAAATGCATATTTTACACTATAAGTTCCATCTGCATTGGTAGATAAATTGGTAGCTGTAAAGTTATTGCCCTTCAGGCATTGTGGCGATTTATTAATACTAAAATCAGGGTTGGGTTGTCCATATACCCTTATTTTTTTCGATACAGTATCTCGGCACAAATTGTTGCTGGCACTGGTTAATAATACAGTATAATTGCCATAAAAGAAGTAAGTGTGGCTGGGGGTATTCAGGCTCGAATTGCTATTGTCGCCAAAGTACCAAATGTAATTTAATGAACCACTTTTTATGCTGCTTGCATTGCCAAAAACAAAACTATTTCCAGCTAAACATTGGTCGCTGTCATTTACCGAAATCTTTAGCTGGCCTTGAGGATGTACAGTTACTGTTTGTGTATTGCTGTCTTTACATCCGTAAGATGTTTGGGTAATTAATTTTACATTATAGGTTCCATCTGTGGTATATTTTTTTGTAGCATTCAAAGCAGGGCTTGTGGTTCCATCGCCAAAATGCCAGGTATATGCTACTATTCCATCTACATTGGTGGTGGTATTTGTAAATGTAAAATTATTTATTTTTAGGCATTGTGCATTTGCACTTTTGGTAAACGAAACTGCAGGTTGGCTATAAACTCTCACCGATTTGTTAAGGCTATCCTTACAGCCTTTATCGCTGGTAGAAATCAGCTGCACCATATAGGTGCCGCGGGCCGAATAACTTTTGGTGGGAGAAACTGAAGTGCTGCTGGTAGCATCGCCAAAATTCCAATTATAACTGGTGCTTCCGGTAGGTATGCTGCTGCTGTTGGTGAATACAAAACTGTTACCCGACAGGCACTGGTCACTATCATTTGCTGCAAATTTTAATGTGGTTTGCGGGTAAACATTTATGCTGGTTCCTTGCGAATCTTTGCATCCAAATGATGTGGTTGCAATTAGTTTGGCAGTATAATTTCCGTATGCCGGATATTTATAGCTAGGTGATGTGGCAGTGCTGGTTGCTCCGTTGCCATAGCGCCATAAATAACTCAATGTGCCATCGCTTGTAGTGGTGCTGTTTGTGAATGTAAAATTATTATAACGGAAACATTGGGCTGTATTATTTACGGAATATGAAATGGAAGGTTGACTATAAACCCTTATGGGCTTGGTAACCGTGTCTTTGCATCCCAGATTTGAGGTGGTGATGAGCCTTGCAGTATAAAAAGCACTTGCGCTATAACTTTTAGTAGGAGAGGTGCTGGTGCTCGAAGTGGCATCGCCAAACTGCCATGTATAGGTTAGGCTTCCACTGGGTATTGTGCTTTTGTTTGTAAATACAAAACTATTTCCGCTCAAACATTGATCGGTATCATTGACAGTAAATTTGGGTGTTGCGCTGTAATTAATGGTTACACTTTTCGAAGTAGAATCCATACATCCATTATTGCTGGTAGCAATGAGTTTTACGGTATAATTGTTTACCGATGCATAGGTACGGGATGAGTTTTGTGTGGTGGCTGTAGACCCATCTCCATGGCGCCACAACCAGCTGCTTATGCTGCCATTGGCAATGGTTGTAGTATTGGTATAAATAAATTTATTGAGCCTGAAACATTGGGGTGTACCATTGTCGGTAAATGAAACAACGGGTTTTGGAAAAACTGTAATTTTTACACCGGTGCTTGTGGCCACGCAGGCCCCGTTGGTTAATACCGCTTTATACGTTCCGGTATCGGACAGGGTCATATTGGTAAGTGTAAGAAGTGTATCGGTTTTGCCAGATAAATTGGCTCCGTTTTTTTGCCATTGCACGGTAAATGAAACTCCGTTTGTGGCTCTCGCTGCAAGGGTTATGCTTTTCCCCTCGCAAGCAGAAATTGCACCTGATTTTACAACAACCTGAGGAATTGGTCCGTTGCTTATGGTTAAATAATTGGTTTTGCGAACAGAATCTAAACCATTTATTCTTAAACGCACAGTTTTATTTCCAGTCGTAGTGTAATAAACAGAATGCGGCCCAATTCCTGCGGCAGTTGAGGGTATGGCTCCCGCTCCAAAATCCCATTCCCATTGCCCTACTAAACCCACCGATGTATCGGTAAAAGTTAAATTTTCAAATAAACAAGCTGCGGTTTTATTGGCTTTGAAATACGGAATCGTTTTTTCATAAACCACAGTATAATCCTCGCCCTGTCCATATCCCAGATTGCGACACGCATTTGTATCCAGCGAATTAAAATCACTTAAAATGCGCATGCGCATGCCTGTATTTAATTTTAAATTGGAGGGTGTACTGAAGGTTACAGTGCGGCTACCCAAGCTTGTAGATGCACTGGCCACGGCTTCTCCCAAATAATTTTCAAATTTTCCATTGTTGTTATAATCAATAAAAATTCTGAAATATTCGTTGTTGTATAAACCTGTTTTTGAGGTTGCAGAAACAGAGGTTGAAGGTTTTATTCTGAATATTTTTCCTGCACTTAAATCCAGGTTTTGCCCGTCATCAAAGTACCCGCCGGTTTCACTGCTGTTATCTGCCATTGCAAATCGCAATATTCCAATTCCGTAATTGGTGGTTTGAAATGTAGATGTATTATAGCAATTGGCTGCAACTGGTTTGGGAAATACTTTTACCCAGTTTGATTTGGTATAAACATTATTGCCCTGGCAATTGGTGGCGGTAAGTTTAACCGTAAATAACCCGCTGCCATTAAATTGTATTACCGGATTGGCCGATGTGGAATCGGTGCCATCTGCATAACTGTATAAATAGGGTGTAATTTTCCAGGTAATGGAGGTGGCCGAATTTTTAATTTGTTCGTATAAACGCATTTTACCACCTACCACAAAAACACTGTCGAAAGTATAAAAATTTGCCACGGGAGTTGCACTGCCGTCTTCATACAAATTGGTGCGCCACACTCCGCGTCCATAAGTACTGGCCACCAGTTTGCTATATCCGCTGCCTTTGGGAGAATAGTATATATCTAAATCAGTAACATCGGCCCAAATTGGAAAACCGGTACTGAAATTAATCCAGCTGCTCATGGTTGTATCGGAGTAATAAACCCCTTTTTCGGTGCCGATATACATGGCATCTTTTTTACCACTGGTATCCAATATCAGGCATTGTATTTGACCCACACCCGAAAGGTTATTGGTTATATTTATCCAACTTGAACCGCGATTGCGGCTTTTATAAATTCCTGTTCCGGCGCATAGATATAAAATATTGCTATCTTTTGGATGGGCTTCCAACCAACGGGCAGAACCAGGTAAAAAAGTACTTAAATTGGTCCAACTGGGTGATGCAACTGACGCATCGCTGGTGCGAAAGAGCGTGTTGTCACTGCGCAGCGCATATAGCATTTTGGGTTGAGCAGGCGAACTTTCTAAAAACCGCATTTGGTATGAATTGGTTCCGCCTAATAAATTGCTGATTTTGGTCCAGCTGGGGGTTCCTGTAGTTTTGGTATTGTCGCAACGCCAAATATTGTAATACCCGGCAAACATACGCGACGGAGTTCCTTCCTGCAATACAAACGGAGTTAACCATGGGCCGCCCTCGGTTATTCCATTTACATTCTGGGCTCCCAAGGTGGTGATAGAGGTTTTATCCTTAGCCCTGTAAATGCTTCCGTATACGTAAGCTCCGTATACATAGCTTGCATCGGTAGGATCTACCTGGCAGTCCATGCCGTCTCCGCCATAATAGGTATAAAACTGGTCTTGCGAAGTTTGGGCCGAACCATTGTCCTGATATCCCTGGGCATTTACAAACGCATCGGTTTTGGCCTGCGCCAGTCGGTATATTTGGGAGTTTTGAATGCCCGATGAAATATTATTCCAGCGGCTGCCACCATTGGCGGTGTAATAAATTCCACCATCATTGCCTGCGTATAATTTATTGTTGGTAATATTCCATTCGGCGCAATGCTGATCGGCATGTATATCATCGGCTCCACCGCTGCCAACCCAATGTCCGTTAATGCTCCAATTGGTACCGCCATTGGTACTCTTCCAAATATTTACCCCATGCACATATACGGTGTTTTTGCTTTTCGGATCAGCGGTTACATCCAGGTCGTACCAACCCTGCCCGTTGGCATCGGCCCCGGTTTCGGAGTACCCCAGAATATTGGGGGTGGTAGACATGGTAGAAAATGTGGAACCACTGTCGGTGCTGCGATACAAACCCTGAAAGGTGGCACTTGCGGTGGTTAAAAAGTACACATAACCCCGGTCATTGGCAGTTACGGCAATCATACCCCGATAGGAGGATGAAGGCAGTCCACTGGTCGTTTGGGTAAAGTTTATTCCATTATCAGTACTTTTATAAAAATATCCCGAAATGGATGCATACACAATATTGCGGTTAAAGGGATGAAAAACCACATCCCAGGCATTGCCACTTAGTCTTTGGCTCCAGGTTACACCGCCATCAGTGGTGCGGTAAATTCCATTATTGGTAGAAATGAGAATGATTTTTGAATTTTTAGGGTCCATTGCCATTCGGCCAACATAAAGTCCACTTATTCCGCTATTACGTGCAACCCAGGTATTTCCTCCGTCAAAGCTAGCAATGACTCCGTAACCCGGTGCATCACTTGCATCCTTATCTCCAGTACCCACGTACATTGTGTCCGAGCCGTTGTAACTAACCACCATACTAGTGGTACCAATGGTGCTGCTTAGTGGTCCGGTGCCGAAAATTTGTCGCCAGGTAGCTCCGTTATTACTTGATTTCCATACGCCTCCCTGCGGAGCACATAAAAAAATTACGTTACTGTCTTTAGGGTCAAATGCAATGCCAGCAACACGGCCTATGCCGGTGGGCTGACTGGTTTGGTTCCAGGGGTGGTTTATAGGTCCTACAGGTGTCCAGCGACCGTTGGCAGGACAAGGGCTGGCCGGTGTAGTGTTGTTTCCATTGCTCAAGCCCGTGTAGGTGCTTCCCGAACTAGGGCCACCCAATTGGGTTGTGGGCATGTTTAACAAATCGGTTAACTGCTCCTGGGGCCATTGCACATTGCCCAAAGAGTCGAGCCGATTAACGACGCGATATTCCCAGCGTTTGAAAACTTTATACCCCCAACCTTTTTTTGGAATACTGTCTTTCCAATAATCATCAAAGGCCTTCTTTACTTTGTAGTAATTAGGATTAGGTTCATTCATATACCCAATCCACAGCGGGTCTTTAGCAGTGTTCTGTGCAAATAAAGGGGTGGCTGCCAAGCCTGCCAGCAGGGCTACCAGGGTAATTTTTTTAAGCATATCTGAGTCTCCGAAGTACAAATATACGGTTTACAGTTAATTAGCATTCGTACTGTCTGCATGAAACTCCATATTATTTTCCATTGAATGTTATCCGATTAAAAAAACGAATTCTTTTCCATGTTAAAGAATAATATGTTTGGGTATTTTCTTTTCCGTTGGCCTTTTGTATCTGAAGGCGCGACTATTCAATTGGGATGATTACGGAGGGTGAAGTTTGTTGATAGATTTTAAATAGTAAATATCCCCAAATATCCCCAACTTTGCAATCTCATGAAAGCATGGCTTCAGGCAGCGCGCCTGCGTACACTTCCTCTGGCAGTTTCGGGCATTTTACTGGGTTCGGCCCTGGCATTTTTGAACGGAAATCTGCAAATTCCGGTATTGGTTATGGGCATTCTTACGGCTGTTTTGCTGCAGATCCTTTCCAATTTTGCCAATGATTATGGCGATTTTAAAAAGGGCACCGATACCAAGGCCAACCGACAAGATCGGGCTTTGGCATCGGGTAAAATTTCGGAGAAAAGCATGAAAACGGGCATAGTTATCATAATCATATTGGCCCTGGCCAGCGGATTGGGTTTATTGCGTTTTGGATTGGGTGGCACCAATACTGTGTTTTGGATTTTTTTAGGATTGGGAATGGCCGCCATTGCAGCGGCATATAAATATACAGCAGGTAAAAATGCTTATGGATATTACGGTTTTGGCGATTTTTTTGTACTTATTTTTTTTGGTTTGGTATCGGTTTGTGGAATTTATTATTTGCATACTGGTAATGTAATTTCAGAAGTATTTCTGGCCGGACTGGGTTGCGGATTACTCTCCGTAGGAGTGCTGAATGTAAATAATATACGTGATATTGAAAGTGATAAAAAAAGCCATAAAAAAACCATTCCGGTTCGCATTGGAAAAGAGTTGGCATTTAAATACCATGCATTCCTGGTTTACTTTGGTTTTCTAGCTGTTTTGGGCTCTTTTATTCTGCATATGCAAAAAAATATTGAGTATGTTTCTACCTTGGAATATTTGATGGTTATAGGTGCATTTACACCATTTATTTATGTTTTCGGTTCGCATATAAACCGTATAAAAATGGCAGCTGCCAATGACCGCATGGCCTATAATAAAGAATTAAAATGGTTGTCATTATCCATATTGTTTTTTACAGTATTTTATTGGTTATTGGTATATTTATTTACCCGCTAATATGCAGTTAAGCTATGAAAAACATACGCTGGAATTTATTAAACCTGCAGTTACCAGCCGCGGATCTTACAATTCAAAAGTATCCTGGATTGTAAAACTTACCGAAGGTAATACCACCGGAATTGGCGAAGCATCTCCCTTGCCCGATTTGAGTATCGATGGGCAGGCAGATTTAGAATCGGTTTTAAAAAGCTGTCAGGAATTGATGGCAGAAGGGGGTGATTTGCAAGAAACGTTATTTATGGTTTCACAATATCCTTCACTGTTATTTGCCTTGGAGTGTGCATGGCTCGATTTGCAAAACGGAGGGAATAAAATATTATTTGAAACGGCATTCACAAAATCAGAAACGGGCATTCCTATAAATGGGCTGGTATGGATGACGGATATAGACGAAATGTATGCCCAGGCTAAGCAGAAGCTGGATGCAGGTTTTAGGTGTATAAAATTTAAAGTGGGTGCACACGACCATGATGCGGAATGCCGGTTGTTGGAAAAACTCAGAAAAGAACACAGTGCATTTAAATTGGAAATAAGGCTGGATGCAAATGGCGCTTATTCCCCCGATTTGGCACCCTCAATTTTGAAGGATTGGGCGCGTTTTGAAATCCATAGCATTGAACAGCCCATAAAGGCCGGAAGCTGGGATTTAATGGCCGAAGTGGTTGCAAAAAGTGCAGTTAAAATTGCGCTGGATGAAGAATTAATCGGGGTACAAAAATCTGATTTTTCGAAATTATTAAACACAATTAAACCGGCTTATGTGATTTTAAAGCCCACTCTGTTAGGTGGGTTTAAGATTTGCGACTCATGGATTGAAAACAGCCATAAAAATAGCGTAGGTTGGTGGGCCACTTCTGCACTGGAAAGCAATGTGGGATTGAGTCACATTGCTCAATGGGTATCGACTAAAAATATACAAATGGCGCAAGGCTTAGGAACAGGGGCCTTGTATAAAAATAATTTTAATTCGCAGGTTTATTTAAATAAAGATGTGATGTGGTTTAGTAATAAAAATACATAGCAGTGAGAATTCAATTACCTGCCGAATTTTTAGCAATATTGGGTAAAAGTTTGCCCGCACCTGAAGTGGAAAAATTGCTGCAGGGCCTGGATATGGAGGTGCCCACCAGTGTGCGAATCAATGCGGCCAAACATACCCAGATTAAACCAGAATTAATAGCAGGAAAAGTAGTTTATTCTGAAGATGTTGTATTGTTAAAAAATCGTCCTTTGTTTGTAGGCGACCCAGCTTTTCACGCAGGTGCTTACTATGTGCAGGAAGCCAGCAGCAGCATTGTTGGAAGCATTGCAGCCAAACTTATAGCAACTTTTGATGAACCCATTTTAGCATTGGATTTATGTGCTGCACCGGGTGGTAAAAGTACCCATCTGGCTTCGGTTTTACGAGAGGGTGATATATTGGTGGCCAATGAAGTCATTCATAGTCGTACGCCCATTTTGCATGAAAATTTGTGTAAATGGGGCCATTCTAACCATATGATTACCCGTGCCGATTCGAAACAATTGGGCAACAGTGGTGTATTATTTGATTTAATTGCGGCTGATATGCCTTGCAGTGGGGAAGGCCTTTTTAGAAAAGATCCGCATGCCATAAACGAATGGTCGGTAAACAATGTAGCCATTTGTGCCGACAGGCAAATGCGCATTGCAGCCGATATATGGCCGGCGCTGGCCGAACGAGGTTATCTCATATACAGCACTTGCACTTATAACCGCAAGGAAAATGAAGAAAATGTGCAATGGATTGTAAATGAATTGGGTGCTGAGGTGGTGGAATTAAATTTACCTCAAAACTGGAATTTATTAGAATTGGAAAAGGGCATGCATCGCATGTTGCCAGGCCGCACACCGGGTGAGGGTTTCTTTTTTGCCGTGCTAAAGAAAACCGGAAAAGCGCGAGAAAAGGAACCAAAAAATTTGCAGAAAATTAAATTTACCCAGGATTATGACGGATTTTTTAATAATCGTATGCAGGTTTTTGAGTGGAACCAGGAATGGTATTTTTTAAGGCACGCAGGAACAGAAAAAATTAAAAAATTAATAACGTCTCTGCCATCTCTATATTCCGCTGGAACACCTATGGGGCGTGCGTTTGAAAAAAAGTTCAAACCCGATACTGCCCTGGCATTGAGTATATATTACAACCCAAATGCTTTTGCGGAAACCGAATTAAGCAATAGCGAAATAATTGCTTATTTACGCCGCGAAAGTTTGCCCAATCCGCATAAAATAGCTGGCATACATAGTATAAAATGGAACGGTTTTTATTGTGGGTTTGCCAATGGGGTAAAGCAAAGCAGCAATAACCTGTGGCCCATGGAGTGGCGCATAAGAAAAGAGGGTGTGCTGGCTGAAACAATCGTTTTTATTTGAAAGACTTAGATAAGTTTTCCTAAAATTTTAGGCGAATATCTGAATTGATTTTAAGGTATTGGGTAATATTTATTTTTGATTTTCAAAGTAACGTTTAATTCCTAAATGCTTTGCTTAAATTTGCCCTATGAATCTTTCCGGGAAAGTAGCGGTAGTTACAGGTGCCAATAAGGGTATAGGGCTTGAATGTGTGAAACAATTGCTGGATAAAGGGGCCATAGTATATGGTATTTGCCGTAGTGGTTGCAACATTGAACATCCCAATTACACCTGTTTAAAAGCCGATGTGGGGAATGCAGAACAAGTGAATGCGATTATGCAAACCATATTGACAAAGCATACAGTGGATGTTTTAATCAATAATGCCGGGCTGGGATATTTTGGCAAATGTGATGAGTTGCCCCTTGAGCAATGGCACGAAATGTTCAGTACCAATGTGAATGGCATTTTTTACTTTACACGACTGGTATTGCCCGGTATGAAAGCCCGGGGATTGGGGCATATTGTAAATATTGCAAGCACCGCCGGGCTGGAAGGGTACCAGCAAACCAGCGGATATTGTGCAACCAAGTTTGCTGTGCGTGGATTTAGCGATGCCCTGTACAAAGAGGTGCGCGACCATGGTGTAAAAGTAACCTGCGTATACCCCGGTAGCACCAAAACCGAGTTTTTCCGCCACCATAAGGGCATTGAGCCCCACGATAATATGTTGATGCCTGAAGATTTGGCCGCACAGATTCTATATGCATTGGAAAGTCCGCCCAATTTCCACCATGTAAACATTGAGGTAAGGCCGCTGAAGCCCAAAGGTTGATTTTAGGTACAACTTTTGCCTTAGGCTAATCGTCTTTTTAATTGTATGCTAAAAAAACTAAGCTTCTGCATATTGGCTTTTCCTTTGTTCCTCTCTGCCCAAATAGGTTCACCCATGAAAAAAGTGGTGGATTTTATTGGAGCCGATCAGATTATAGTTACCGAGAGCAAAGCCGGATATATTGCCCAGGATTTTAAAACAGGTAAAAAGGAAATAACTACAATCTATTACAATAAGGATAGCATTGCGGTAATGGTTTCATTTTCGCGCAGGGACTCGTTTTTTGTTCTGCGTGATTTAATCAATTTTGAAAAACAAAATGTGCCCAAATACAAAGGCAATAAAAAGTGCATGAGTGGCACCACCACGTATCATTACGACACCGTGCATTCTATTTTATTGATGATAAATTACGATACCAATCCGATAGATCCACATGTAATTGGCTATGCAGTTACAACAGACCCGGGATTGATTTTTGCCTGGACCCAGAATCTAACAGGTTGGATAAAAGAATAAAGCCCGGTTTGGGGCTCTATTCTTAATTTTATGAAACCGGATTGGAATATTTCTTTTTAAAATAAAACCGGGTTGTAAGAGGTAAAAGCAGTCCTAGAAAAATGGCAACCGGTGCGATTTCCATCAAAGTGTAAAGTACAAAATAGATGGGTTTATCATAGTCTTTCATCATAGAGGTGGCCTCATCCAACTCGGCTTTTGTCATTTTCCCTTTTTGCACCATTTGTTCCAAAGAACTCAAATATTTGGTAGCAAAATCGGGCACCACAAATTTGTAGGTAAATGCCCATCCGATTACATAAATAAGAGAGGCCATACCCCCGATACCCAGGCATAACAGCATGGTTTTCCCAATGCTGGGTACAGTGTTGTTTTTGTAGAAGCCATTGAGGGCCAGAAACATGCAGATACCCATACTTAAAAGCATGGCTGTATAGCCCAAAACAATCCCTGTGCCCATATCTTCGGCACAAGAGTTTCGTTTCAAAAAGAACGAAGTGAACATAAATACAGCCAGCACCAGTCCGGCTATACTTCCGTATTTAAGAATATTATTTTTCATGGTGGCAAATCAAAGTCAGGCCGGGGTTTTATCCCTCATACTTTTGGGTGATTTTTAAAAATCACACTTTGGTTTCAATCTGTTGTTTGTGCAGCAAAGCTATAGCTTGGCTGCGGCTTTTCACCCCCAGTTTCTGATAAATTTTTGATACATGGGTTTTTACAGTATTTAATGAAACGCTGCGTTTATCGGCAATTTCGGCATTGCTCAAACCTGCTGCCAGGTATTGCAGAATTTCGGTTTCTGCAGCACTTAATTCTGCATCTGAGGGCAATTTGATTTCGGGTAGAGAGAGATTGTCGGGTAAATCTGGAGGCGCGTTTGCGGGCAATATTGCAGGCATTAACGATTTACTTACGAAATAACCTGCTGTTAGAAATCCGGCACCCAACAAAAGCACAGTTACTTCGGGGTGATAACTGTTAACCATAAAAAAGTACCAGGTAAGTTGGATAAACAGAACGAAGGTAGCCGACCCGAGTGCATATAAGAATACCTTCTTTATCATGTTAAATTTATTTTAGCAAGGCCGCCATTTGCTGCTGCAATTTTTGGGCTTCGCTGGCAGCGGCGATGGCATAATCTTCGCCCGATGAGGCATAAATTATGCCGCGACTTGAGTTTACCAGTAAACCGCAATCGGCATTGAGCCCGTTTTTACTTACCTCTTCCAAACTGCCCCCTTGTGCGCCCACACCTGGTACCAGCAAAAAATGATTGGGTACCATTTTACGGATATGCGCCACATCTTCGGCGCGGGTGGCACCCACTACAAACATCAGATTATCAGGATTACCCCATTTACAAACGGTTTCAATTACACGTTCATAAACTTTCTTTTCGTTACCGGTATCCAGTTTTTGAAAATCGGCGTGGCCGGGATTGCTGGTAAGGGCCAGGCAAATAATCCACTTATTTTTAAATTCCAGAAAAGGCCTCAAACTGTCTTCTCCCATATACGGAGCCACCGTAACCGCATCAAAATTAAGTGTATCAAAAAAAGCGCGGGCATACATGGTACTTGTATTGCCAATATCTCCCCGCTTGGCATCGGCAATTCTGAAAACCGAATCGGGGATGGCAGCCAGGCTTTGTTCCATCCAGTCCCAGCCTTTGGCACCATATTGCTCATAAAAAGCAGTATTGATTTTATAGGCGCTGGAATAGGGCAGCGTGGCCTCTATAATGTTGCGGTTAAATGCAAGCATACCCTCACCATTGGCCGGTAGCGACTTGGGCAGTTTTCCCATCTCGGTATCTAGCCCGATGCACAGGTAGCTGCCTTTTTCAAATATTGTTTTTACTAATGTTTCGCGGTTCAAGCCTGCAAAATAAATGTAAAGTTACCATAAACCTAAATCCCTTGTTTTGTCAGAGAACCTTCATAATCTGCGTGAAACTAAGGCCGCACCTGACTTATATTGACATAAAAAATATACCTTTGTTATAATGCGGAAACTATTACTCTTATCCTTTACAGCTTTTATTCCCATGCTGGTTTCAGGCCAATATCTGCGTATTGGCGACGGAAGTTTTGGCGGAACTGTAGCCGGCCCGCTGATTGCCAGCAGCTCCAATGCTAATTTTACTTCGCGCTTTGCTTACATATATCCGGCCTCTTTGCTTACCCAATTAGTGCATGGCGACTCGATTACTGCGTTGGAAATTGGCCGCATTGCAGGGAATGGTTTTAATAATAACTGCAATCTTAAAATTTATTTTAAAAACACCACCCAAACCGATTTTGGCACCGGTAAATTATATTGGCCAGGCGAAGTAACCGGCGCAGTGAGTGTATACGATCAAAACCCAAGGCTTGAAATAGGTACCAATGATGGATTTCACAAAATTCCATTTTATAACAATACTTTTCGCTACGATACTACCAAGGGTAAAAACCTTGAAATACTGGTAGAGTATGTGCAAACTTCTACCCAGGCTTCCTCCTTTTTCTGGTATTTCGAGGATGGGAGTACGCTAAATGCCTTTGCTACCAATCAAACCAAATTTTACAGTGGGGTAAGCAGCAACGATAGTTTACCAAACAGCACCGACAGGCATCCTACCATCAATCTTATATTTCCGCGTTTCGACAACGATGTAATGCTGATGAAGGTTTATACCCTGGGAAAATTGCCAGTACCCCTGGGAAACCCCGATAGTGTGCAGGCTTTGGTGCGAAACGTGGGAAAAAAAGCAGTATCGGCCGGTAAAGTTCAAACCTGGATTGTAGGACCCAATCACATCGAAAGGGATAGTGGAAGTTTTAGCATCGGACTCAATCAAGAAAAATACATTCAGATTCCATCTTTAAAACCCGCCAGAAAAGGATTAGATACTGTATTTGTAGCCATACAAGGCGATAAAAATAGCAGTAATGATACAGGATTTTCGTACAGGTTGGCCAATGAAAATATTTATTCTTACCGCGATATTACCCTTCCGCCCGATGCAGGTGGAATAGGTTTTAACGGCAGCACCGGCGATTTTGTGGCTCGTTTTTTTGCCAGTAAAAAGAAAAATATTAACCAGGTTACGGTGAATTTTGCTTTAAGCGGACGCCCCTTTAAAGTGGGTATTTGGGAAAGTAAATCCAACAACCGCCCGGGTAAATTGTTATATTTAAGTGATTCACTAATTACGGTTGGCGGAAATTATATTCTGGATTTGAAAAAAGCCGTTTCGGTAAACGGCAGTTTTTTTGTGGGTGTGCGTCAATTAAATACCAGCAATGTGGCTTTCGGATATCAAACAGAAAGCCCGGTTAGGCCTAATACTTTTTACTACGCGGCCCCGCAGGGTGATACAAATTGGTTTGATTTTTATCCCGATGCACCTTTTAAATTCCTCATAGAACCCCGACTGCAGGGTGATACAGATTTAACCGCCCTGAGTGCAGATTATCCCAAAGATAGTTTGGATATGTATGTAACCGACACCATGGCACCCAAAGGCACAATAGGCAATATCGGATTAAAAGACATCAAAGATTCTTTTGATATTGTTTGCGAAATTCTGCAGTTTGGTAAGAGCTATTACAAAGCAGTGTTGCGCGATACGCTTTCGGCAGGGCAAAAAAGAACCTATACATTTCCCAAAACATTTTATCCAAAAAATTTCGGCGAATATGTACTCATGGTTTATTGCAAACATCCTTATGATCAGATTAAAGATAACGATACGGCTATACGTAAATTTTATGTGGGATTAAAAAAAGATATCATTATTCAATCGGTATATGAGCCTTCAAACAATGCCATTTATGAGTACCTGCGTGATACATTTATGCCGGTAGCCGCTGTACAAAATATAGGATATGATAACTCTGTAAATTTTATAGCCCGTTGTTTAATTAAAAAGGGCAATACTGTTTTATACAATAAAATTCAAAATCTGTCACTACCAAAATTTCAATCCAAAATACTGAACTGGCCTACTTATAAGTGCATGGATACGGGAAAACTGGATGTGTTTTTCATTGTAGAAATGCCAGGAGATAAAAACCGCAAGAATGATACTGCCAAAAGAACCGTCTTTGTTTTAAAATCATTCGATCCGGGTTTAGATTCGGTATTGGTGCCCGATAAAAATGTATTCTATTTGCCCGGAAAACCCATAAAACCCTCGGCAAAAGTATTTAACGACGGAGTGTTGAATGTATACAATGCAAAGCTTAGTTATCGCATTACAAGTGCTTATACTAGCAATGTTTACCGCGATTCAATATTCATAAATTTCGGGCCTAAAGAGATCTGGTGCATACAAAAGACTCGTTGGTGTTTGATTTTTTTGTGGGAAATCCCTATGATTATTCTGCGGTTTCGGTGTTATATCCCAAAACAACCGACACACTTAGTTCGGGTGGAGGCCCATATGCCCCTAAGGTGCGTATAAAAAATGCAGGATTTATAAAAAATACCGATATTGTTCCCATGGTATGCCAAATCTGGTGGAATAATTTTAAAGTTTACCAGGACATTAAATCAACCAACCTGGATACCAGTGTGAGTTTTGATTTGGATTTTGCCAGTAGTTTTAATCCCATGAACGCGGGTAAATACAAAGTAATTGCATATACAAATTATGTGAGCGATGTATTTAAAAAGAACGACACGGCCCTGGGCTCTTTTGTTGTTACCATTGGCCGCGATGCACATGTGGTGAGTATTGATACACCATTGATTTCTGATAAATATTCGGCCCGCAGCAGTGCAATAAAAGTGAAAGGAACTATAGAAAATTCGGGTAAATTAAAAATGAATTCGATACAATTGTTTGCCGAAATTTACCATGGAAATAAATTAGAGTATTATCAATCAATTCAGGATTCATTGCAGCCGTATGAAATGAAAAAACTGGCTTTCGGCCCAACTTTCACACCCAAAGACAGTGGTACCTATAAAATATTAATGCGCACTTTTTCGCTTCAGGATCAAAATATATTTAATGATACATCCATAGGTTATTTCTTTGTAGATAAAGGCAAGGATATGGCAGCAGTGGAGTGGATAAATCCGCCCACAGCCTCGGTATTCCTACACACCACCGGGCCGGCTGCACCCCGTTTCCGCATTCGCAATGTGGGTATGGACACCAATAAGCTCAGCGGTAAATTGTACCTGAACTTTTTTGACAGTGCCAAACTTACCACCGTTTTTTCAGACACTGTATCATTTGCCAATGTAGCCATGGGTGCCAGCGATACCATAACCGCCAATAAAACATTTAATTTCCTTACGCCGGGCTTGTACCGCAGTTATGCGCAAGTATCAGCTATGGGCGATAATTTCCCGGAAAATGATACCCTGCAGAGTTTGTTCAGGGTTGTATTTAACGGTGTGCGCGCATTGCAGGGTACCGATATAAAAGTATATCCCAATCCGGCTTCCGGAATATTATTTATACAAAGTACATTGCCTATTCAACAATCTGCTTTGTATGATATAAGTGGTAAATTGGTTTTAATGCGCTCTGATAATCCTAAAATGCTGAATGTACAGGGATTAAAACCAGGTGCTTATCTGTTGCGTGTTTATGCCTTAAACGGGGTTTACAGCACTCCGATAGTGGTAGAATAGGCCAATTGTCATCGCTGTTCAAGGGCAGCGTCAAAATTCTGTCGGATTCAATCTGTTTTAATCTTTCTGACAAAAAAGTGAAAACTTTTTGAGCTAACTTACGTCTTATAATCAAAGGACGATTCTTCAAACTAAAGTTTCACAATTTAACATGAAAGGTTTTTACTATGACAACTGCGATGTTTTTTCTCATTTACCCTGCGGTATTTATTACCGGAGCAATTCTCACCCAATTTGGTGGTAACGCACACCGCCCATTTCACGAAGGCGTTTTAGCCTGGTTGTTTTTACCACTTGGAATTATTGCCTGTATTTCGGGCCTGGCTTCAGAAGGCATGAAAGGACTGAAGCATGATTTGCATGAGTTTGGTGAAACCTTGTTGAATTATCGTTTTAAAACTACCGAAAAAAAGACCCAAGATGCCCACCGGATGAAAGGCGATTTTGCCTGATTAAATGAGTCTGGTGTTATTACCCTCCCATCCCTGTTTGCTGCCACAAACAGGGTTTTTTATTTCTGTAGTAAATCCCTGAAAGAGGCCATGGTATTAATCAGATTGCCGCGCACAATAGGGTCAGTTACCACCCTGGGCATAGAGGCGCTGGGCGAGGTGGTGATATAGTATTCCACTTTAGTTTCTTCGCCCGATTTGTTCAATACCCATTTGCCTTTGATATCCGGAATGCGGCTTACACTTTTACTCTCTGGGTAATCCGCATGGGTGGTGCTTTCGAAACTGATAATTTTACTCAGCGTATTTACATCGCTATGGGCGTGTTTCAGCACACAGTCCTGGTTTTCCATAGGCCAGGGCAAATCATATTCGATATAGTTTACCCAGCTGGTTGCTGTGGCATCTTTTATTTCAAATTTAGAGGCATTCGAATTCCATTTTTTGCCTTCGGTTTCTTTTTTCAGCATTTCAACTACCTTGCTACTGCTGGCTTTAATGGTGTATACCGCTTTTAATTCGCGTGCTTTTTTGGTGCCGGAGATGGTGTACCAACGTTCGTATAATGATACGTTTTTTGTAGTTTCAACCAGTTTAAAATCCGAATCACCCTCAGCCTTGGGTGCAGGAAAAGTAAATGCCCCCAGCAACCATGCTCCCATACAAGTAAAAATGGCCTTTTTCATATGTAATTTGTATATAAGACGCTGTATATCAACAATGCCCCTATTCCAAAGGTAGGTATTTTTTAGCAGAATGCAATATTTTGTTAACCAACGCTTAAATTTGAGAAAACCGGGGTACTGATTTCCCCTCAATTTCTACTGTTTCAATAAACATAGCCAATGGCCGCACCCACAAAGTACCTTCCGGGATATCCGGGGTAGCATAGAGGGGTTTGTAAACCACCAATTTTTCCAAAGTTTCGCTGTGCAAGGCTTCTCCAATTACTTCATATTCTTTGCCTTTGTAGTGCCTGTATTTACCGGGTTTAAGCATGTTGCAAAATAGTACTTTGGCATTTATTTCGGAGGTAATGCAATAAATTTTTTACTTTCAAAATTATATAACTTCATCTCATTCCCGTTTATCATCGTTATTGAATGAGCATGCTGCATATAACCATCAAAAGTATATGCGATTTTATTTCCGTTCATATCCCACAATTCGTAAATCCAATCGATACCGGAAGAATAAAAACCACCACCCATGGCGTTCAGTTGCGGATAGAACGGCGCAATCGCCCATGTTCCGTTAAAGTTGAGCAAGCCTGTGTGAGCATGGGTATTAAGTAAAATTCCATTTGAATCCACACTGGCCAGATGATTAAAATTGGGATATTGGGGCGTTCCATTATTCAATAATTTCAGGAATTCATTTTCGTTAATAACAGTGAGGTATAGTCCTTTCTGGTTGAGCTCATACTGGTATTTAGCTCCCATATTTTGGTTGTTTTTTAACCGAATGGGTTTAAAAATATTCAATTCCGGCAGTATGGTTTTCTGTATATCACTAAAATCTGCAACCCAGTATCTATCAGGGTTTCTATAGTATTGATTGTTTAATATTTTTTTAATAGTCAGGCCCTTGGGTAAAAAGTTGCTTTGGCCTGTTTTTGTGTTTAATACTTTCTCAATACCATTGAATTTAAATAAAAGAAAACCATTTAAATACGATGGTTTTTCATCGGCCTGTATTTTTACCAGGATTATGCCAGTACTGTTACTAAGTATATAGTTTGATTTATTTTGGAAAAGGAAGATGCCAGGCTCTATTTCCTCCAGGGCTACCGCGTAATTATCGGGTTTTGGTACCGATTTGCCGTTGAATAAAACCAGGCTTATATTGTTTTTAACATTCAATTTAAACGAGGTGAAATAAACGGGTCCCGGAACACCTTGAAATGAGGGTAATTGCGCCCATTCAGCCCTTTCGTTTATTAGTCCCCATTTACCACCTTGGGCTGCAAGAAAGTATTTAGATTCGGGTACGCCATAAATTACTTTTTTATATACTTGTGTATTAATATTCATTAAATCCTTGTTTACCGCCACCCAGCCATTGTCTTGTTTCATAAAACTCAGGCCATTTTTATAGGGTTTTAATTCGCAGTTTGCCGGTATTTTTATTTTCTTACCATCACTTCGCAGCAGCCATGTTTCATTTCCGTCAAATGCCGCAATGCACTCTTTCAAGTCTACGACTCCCTTGTAATTCTCGCATAAACCCGAATTTTTGGGATTATAAACATATACTTTAGTTGCAGATGGTCTTTTCGCCAAAAAGTAATAATTGTTGGGTTGAAAATAAATATTTTGAATGTCATAATATTTAGGTGGAATCATAATTTTACCGGTGTTTGAAATGAGCATTACGTGCCCACTGTCTTCATATACATAGGCCCGCATTGAATGAAATTGATCAATGTAGGTTACCCTTTCTGCTTTGGTTTTTTCAATAGGGATGGATTTTCCATTAATATCGGTAATTCCCCAAACCCCATATATATCACCGGTATTGGGATAAATTGTGCCATAATAATTAGTGCGTGGCGAGTTTTGGACAGTTTGTCGTTTTCCGTTTTTTACAACGCGCCTGCAGTCAGAATCTATGGTTGAAATAAATTCGTACTCCTCGCTTTCAGATAAGGTTTCTTTGTCTATCAATACCGATTTGCCATTGTTTTTAACCGCCATAAAAACCGTTGATTTTTCATCGCCCATGTTTTTTGTTTCGATGAAATCAAAAGCTTCAGACATGATTTTGTAATTGCGCATATCTGCTATAAACAGGCGGCGATGATTGTCTTTATAGACAGACGGATATTTGGGGTCGCGTCTGGCTATTACGGTAAAGGGAAATTCGCTATATATTATTTCATGGCCAAATGGCTTTATTAATGTATCAATATGGCCTGTACTGTCTGTAAAAAGCAACGTAAGCAACTGTTCTTTTCCTTGTTTCACATATTTCCAGTAATACCGCGTTTTTGCAGTACTTATTGAATTCCGGTTTTGATTATTTCTTCGTGCAGATGAGGTATCTACCTCTATGCGTTTGTTTATTTTTCGTCGCTGTACATTTTTATAATGAATGGGATCCGATAGATTGCCGTCTAATACGTCAAACAGGTCCATTTCACCCTCTTGGGTATATGCTTTAATATAATCATCACCGGTGGTGAATTCGTTGTATATAAATTCTGTACAGTTTTTTAAAGTATTTAAATTGAAAATGGACTGCTTTTGACTGCTATCAGTGATAGCCCAATAGGGGTCTTTTAAGTAAGCATAATAATCGTATTGAATGGGAAGGGATATTTTCAAGTTGGAGTCTAAATAACCGAACAGAAAGTTTTTATCTTGCACCCATGCTCCGCGGCTGCCTGTTTCAATTTTGATAAACGGACCAACACCTGAATCTGGGGTTATACGTGAATAGAAATATTTATAATAATTGCGGGTAAAAACAAATGTATTAATAATTGGACTGGATTCTATGTTTTCAAAAAATCCTGGAATTGTCTGGTTATTGGTTAAATCAATAATTTTATATTTTTCCTTATAGCGTATGCAAACGAAGTTGTTTCTCAAAGAAAATACTTCAGATTGGGCCGGATATTTAAAAATAATTTCACCTCTATTGTTGAAAATAGCCCCACCGGAGTAGCCGTAATCGGCTTTCAGGCAAAAACTATCCGTGCTAAGTGTATTGGCAGTGATGAATGAATCTTCGGCTAATTTATGTCCTTTGTAATTGTAAATGGTCATAATTTTGTTGTGCTGTACATAAAAGAATTTTATAGATTGCTGAAATATTGGCAATAGTGGAAAGTCTATAATTACAGCCCCATTGCTGTCTATGAGTCCATTTTTGCCATTGGCACAAAATTCAAAAACACCATTTACAGTGGTTTTATCTAAATAATCAAAATTATCTGGAATAATTTTATTTCCAAGTTTATCGGTTAAATAGGATTGTCCGTTTATTATGCCACAGAAACGACTTGGGCTAAGCTGATTCCAGTGGACATACCCTTTGGGAATGGTATGCCTTTTTAAGTCATTGGTGTAATAATGAATATTTGTGCCATCCCAAAATCGGGCATTTAAATTATTGTTTCCATGATAAATTTGGGATGCCGATTTATAAATACACTTTTCATACACTTTCCCATCTTCGTTTATTAAACCCCAATGCCCATTTTGCATTACAATTACTAGAGATTCAGCGAATTGGCATTGAGTATTTGCGGCATATAGAAAGCATATGAGTGTAATGAATAAATATTTTACCCGCGCCAAAATCATGTTTCACTCGAAATGATATTTACACTGAATTACAGTTTTTCGAGGGCAGTTTTTAAATCATTATTAGCAATGTTCATTTCTCCAAATTCAAGCTCTACAACATCACCTTTTTTGGCTAGCATAAGTTTTTGTATAGACTTGCTACTGGCCTTTACAATCTGGCCTTTTCCGGCTACACAAATAACTCCGTTTACATTGGCTGGGTTAATGTGAATAGTACCTTGCGAGTTGTATTGTACTACATTTTTTTTACCATCCATAATTACAAAAATGTTGCGTTCAGCATTTATTTTTACCGAATTTAAACTGGATTTAATTTGTAAATCTGCTGCTACAGGATCTCCATAGAACCGATCGCAATTGTATACCCCCATTTGGGCTACATTGAATTGATTATAAAGTACATTTTGTATTTCGGCATTTTGTTTGCCACTTGCCACTTCGGTTTTATTATTTTCAGCGTTTTGTAACAGGCTGTTAAAGCGGGCTTTGGCTGCAGCCAGGTCCTTACCTGCAAGGGCTGGCGACACCAGGGTTTGAAATTTCTTGTCTCCGATATTAATATTTAACTGATACAAAAAATCATTCACTTTTATGAGGTCGGTTTTGGTCCAATCTTTTTCAAATAACCATTTATTATTGGCCGGATCCTGTTGTGGGTTATTGCCCGCATATTGCCACATTATTTTAGAGAAACCAGCGAGTTCGGGGTATACATTTTCGTCAAATTCAAGGTCTAATACCATTTCACCGGGGTTGTAAGCTACCGGGGCTTTTGGATTGGTTTTAGAATTCTGATCTTCATCCGAAATCCCCATTGCCATGGCTTCATTGCGTATATCGCCAGGGTCAGCAACCGAGTCACGATTTTGGGTTTTTACCCAATTGCCTGATTTTTTATCGAAATACCACAACTGATAATTGTTTTTCTGATCATACGAAGGTTGAAATACCTGAATCGATTTGCCTTCGGCTAATTTGGCATCCGTGCTGCCGGATTTGGCTTCTATGTTAAACATGCCATCGCTTACAAACGAGCCGGTTTTACCTTCAAACCGGGCTTGCATGGGAATTCCGCTGGTAATGATTGAGGCGGCATCGTGATATGCTGTAAATGATACCTGCACATCTACCGGTTTGCCAGTGGCATCTACAAAAGCACCGGCGGGCACCAATACATGGCTTCCGTCGCTGGTTTTCAGGTGTGCCGACTTGCCTGCCGCAACCGTAAAAGTTTGGGCTGCAGGGGACAATTCCTGCAAATCTGTGGTGATTGAGAATACCGAATCGTTGCTGGCAGTGCTTGTTTCATTGGCGCTTTGATTGCAGTTGGTTAAACAAAAAGAAGCGCAGATTAAAAGTAAAGTTGTTGCTTTCATGTCCTTAATTTTCATTATTAACGGAGAAAACAGAAAATTGTTACCCCTGTGGTAAATTATTTTCAATTTATTGCCTTTGAATGGAGTTGTTAATGAATCAAAAATCAGCTAACGACGGGCTTGTAATTATGAAGGTGTAGGTTTTTATTATCTGTTACAGGCAATTTTGGTTATTTACGCCGGTGAAAACTTTTATTAAGGTCATTTATAGTTTGACTCTGGCCACCTTGGGGATCTGGACTATTTTGGCGAAAAACGAGTGTACTATCATCAAATAATATCCAGTCTCTAAATTTGGCGGTTATAGTTCCGTGTTCATTTCTGTGTACCACAAATTCAGCGAAGTGCACAGTGGTATCGGGTGTTGGTGCGTAATCTGTTATATACACTTCATGTATTTTCATCACCGAATCTTTTATCACCGAAACTTCAATTTTGCTGTGAAAAGTATAAACATTTGTTTTAATGATTTTGATGTGTTTTGTAGGAGTATCTTTATCCTGAATCCAATATTTTGACCAGGATAAAAGGTGATTAGAGTCTATCATTTTTGTGCTGTTATATTCATACAGCCATTCGGGAGCTCCGGCACCACCTGGGTAATACATATAATAAGTTTTATAACTTGTAAGTTCCCAAGTACCTGTTAAAATATTAAAATTTTCCTGGACAGGCAATTTGCCAGCTGATTTTGATTTGTGATTTTTTTTTACAAGCAAAACCAATAATGACAACAATAGTAAGGTAAATGTAAATTCGCATAAATCAAATTTAATAAAAAAACCCGGCAACTTGGCCGGGTTTTATATCATTATTGGAAATTAATTATTTTATCAAACCGGCAAAGTGGTGCACGGTGCGAACCAATTGGCTTACATAACTCATTTCGTTATCGTACCAGCTTACTACTTTAATCAGCTGGGTATCGCCTACTGTAACCACTTTGGTTTGGGTAGCATCGAACAATGAACCGTAGTTAATGCCAATGATATCGGTACTTACCAATTCTTCTTCGGTATATCCAAAGCTCTCATTAGATGCGGCTTTCATAGCTGCATTCACTGCTTCAGCGGTAGTTTTCTTTTCACAAACGGCGGTAAGTTCGGTTACAGAACCGGTAATGGTGGGTACACGTTGAGCACCGCCATCCAGTTTGCCTTTCAGCTCGGGCAATACCAGGCCAATGGCTTTGGCTGCACCGGTGCTGTTGGGTACTATGTTTTGGGCGGCTGCACGAGCGCGGCGCAAATCATTTTTAGGATGTGGAGCATCCAAAGTATTTTGGTCGTTGGTGTAAGCGTGAATAGTGGTCATGCTACCGGCCAGAATGGTAAAGTTATCATTCAGGGCTTTGGCCATTGGAGCCAGGCAATTGGTGGTACAACTTGCGCAGCTTATAATAGTTTCGCTACCATCCAAAATATGATGGTTAACATTGAAAACAACGGTTTTCAAATCTCCGGTAGCAGGGGCAGAAATTACAACTCGTTTTGCGCCTGCGGTAAGGTGGGCAGCAGCCTTGTCTTTGTCGGTAAAGAAGCCTGTACTTTCAATTACAACATCTACACCGTGGTTGCCCCAGGGAATTTGTGCGGGGTCTTTTTGTGCGTAGATTTTAACTTCGTGACCATTCACAATAATAGAATTATCGGTAGCAGTAACCTCTTGTCCAAAACGGCCCTGGGCACTGTCGTATTTCAGCAGGTGTGCAAGCACAGCCGGGCTGGTAAGGTCATTGATTGCAACAACATCGATACCTTCCATGTTGTAAATTTGGCGGAAAACCAGACGGCCAATACGACCGAAGCCATTAATGGCAACTTTTACAGAACTCATTGTTTTTTGTTTTTTTTAAGGAGCCGCAAAAGTACTATTTAACTGCTGAAATGGCAAAAAAGTAGCACAAAAAGCAAATTGCCCTTATTAATCTGCGGGGCTTAGAACAAACAGGGTTTTCCCGTTGCCATCTGTAAAATTCATATTTTTATCTGCCGTTTCGGCGTGCATTACCCGCTGCATGGCATTGTACAAGGCCGACTCTAGTTTCTGAGCACTTTCGCTGCAAACGGCAGTGCTGGTTTTGATTTGCCCGAATTGCATAAATTTGGTATCCCATAAAATCTGGCTGCTAAATTCATTGCAGCCCCCGTTTCCTTTGGAAATAAGATTTTTCAAATCGAAACGCATAGTAGGCCTTTTTACCATCATCGAATCAGGTTTTAAATTCTCTACCCATATCACCTCCCAATTGGTTTGCTCTTTGACTCTCTTTTTTGCACTATAATTGTCGGTTTTGACACAATTCGAAAACAAAAAAGCAGCGCATAACAAATAATAAAAATTGCGCATACTTCAAATTAACGCAAAATTCATGTTTTATGTTTAATGGGTTATTATTTGGTGGGCCAGAAATTGGGTTTTTTCGATAAAATTCTCTTCCAAGATACTAGTCCAAAAGCGGCTAAACCTAAAAACAGCAGGTATAACAAAGCTGTTAAATCCAGGGATTTGTATAAGTACATGGGTATGTAAATTATATCAACTAAAATCCATAAATACCAGCTTTCCAATATTTTACGGGCTTGTAAAACAATGGCAATAATGCTTATTACAGTTGTAAAACTATCCCAAACAGGCAGGCTGGCTGTGGGTTGCCAAGTAATCAATGCTTTGTACCAAATGCCCCATACAGCAATAAAAATTAAGGCTAATAACCAGTAATACTTACGATTTAATTGTGTTATTTCAAGTTTTGATTCGCTATGCTTGCCGCGGGTCCAGGAGATCCATCCGGCAATTTGAAATCCGGCAAAAATAATTTGTAAAAATGCATCACTAAAATAACCGCTTTGATAAAATACAATGGCATACATGGCTCCAGACAATAAACTCACTGGCCAATTCAGCCACTTTTCTTTTGCCGCCAGCCATACACACCAAAAACCGGTTGCGGCTCCAATCACTTCAATGGGATTGGAAAGCATCGATTGCAGCTGATCTAAAAGAATGTGGCCAGTCATTTAAAGATTTTATTTTGCCGCATCAGCCAACAAATTTACTGTTTAGGTCATGTCAAATTGGCAAAGATGAAAGATTGGACATAATTTTGTTTTTAAAGATGCACAGTCGCAGGCTGTCAAATAAAATCTTAACTCATTAACCATAAAAGTATAACTATGTTCGAACTACCACAACTGCCGTATGCGCACAACGCACTCGAGCCACACATCGACGCTAAAACCATGGAAATACACCATGGCAAACACCACCAGGCCTATGTTACCAACCTCAATAACGCATTAAAGGGTACGGAAGGAGAAAATAAGAGCCTGGAGGAGATTGTAAGCAATATAAGCAAATACCCTATGCCAGTGCGCAATAATGGCGGTGGCCATTGGAACCACAGCTTTTTCTGGCAAATTATGGGCCCCAACGCTGGCGGTGCCCCGACAGGTGAGCTTGCCGACGCAATTAATGCCTCTTTTGGCAGTTTTGAAGCGTTTAAAGAGCAATTTGCAGCCGCAGGTACCACCCGCTTCGGCAGTGGCTGGGCCTGGTTGGTAAAGCATGATGGCAAACTTGTTATTTGCAGCACCCCGAATCAGGACAATCCATTGATGGATATTGCTGAGGTTAAAGGCACACCCATTCTGGCACTGGATGTATGGGAACATGCCTATTATTTGCACTACCAAAACCGTCGCCCCGACTATATTGCAGCTTTCTGGAATGTTGTAAACTGGAATAAAGTGGCCGAATTGTACGCCAAATAAAAAATAGTATTTCAAAAAAAAATCCCCTCGGATTTCCGGGGGGATTTTTTATGAAATTGAAATTTAAAATTATTTTTTGGCAGCGGCAGCAGCAGCGTCGGCAGCTTGCATAAGTGCACGGGTGGTTTTGCAACTTACGATTGCATTTTCCTGGGCGTCTAAAATTTCGAAGCCTGAAACCTGTACATTTTTTACTTTTACGCTTTGGCCAATCTCAACGGTATCAATGTTTACATCGATATAGTCGGGCAAATTCTGAATCAAACCACGAACGGTAAGTTTGTTGATTTTTTTCACCAATTTACCACCGGCACGCACACCGGGAGAGTTACCTACCACACGCACGGGGATAGCCATAACCACAGGTTTAGCAGGGTCAACAGCCATAAAATCAACGTGCAGAATGGCATCAGAAACCGGGTGGAATTGGATATCCTGTTGGATGGCTTCGTAGGTTTTTCCGTTAATGTCTAATCTCACCTTGTACACATTTGGGGTGTAAATCAGGTTTTTGAAGTCGGCCTCATATACGCTAAAGTTCAGGTTTTCGCCTTTTCCATACATTACACAAGGTACTTTTCCTGCATTGCGCAGGGCGGTAGAAGAGCTGGTGCCTAGCACATCGCGCAATTCTCCTTTTAAAAGAATGGTTTTCATTTATCTATGCTTTTTTTAGTTGCTTTTTAATTCCAGGTTGGTTTGTGAACCCGGGTTGTAAATTTGTTTAAACAGGGTGCTTACGCTTCCGTTTTCGTGCACATTGCGAATAGCGCGGGCAAAAAGCGGAGCTACAGAAATCACCTTAATTTTTTCGTGGTGCTGTTTTAAAGGAATAGAATCGGTTACCAACAATTCGGTAAGTACAGAATTGTCAAGGTTTTCAAAAGCTTTGCCGCTAAGTACCGGGTGACAGCACATGGCCCGCACACTCAGGGCGCCTTTTTCTTTCAGCATGGCTGCGGCTTTACAGAGGGTTCCGCCGGTATCAATAATATCGTCGATAACTACCACGTCCTTGTCTTTCACGTCTCCAATCACAGTCATATTGGCGATTTCGTTGGCACGTTTGCGTTCTTTATCGCAAATAACCATGGGCAGGTTCAGCGCTTTAGCCACCTCGCGGATACGGTTACTGGCTCCAACATCGGGTGCCGCTATAACCAGATTCTCCTGATTTAGGGTGCGGATATAGGGAACAAAAACAATAGAACTTTCCAGGTGATCTACCGGAATATTAAAGAAGCCCTGAATTTGGGGGGCGTGCAGTTCCATGGTAATCACACGGCTGGCTCCCGCAGCGCTGAGAATATCGGCCACCATTTTGGAAGCGATAGACACGCGGGGTTTGTCTTTACGATCCTGACGGGCAAAACCATAGTAAGGAATAATGCAGGTAATAGAGTTGGCCGATGCGCGTTTAGCTGCATCAATCATCATCAGCAGTTCCAGCAGATTATCGCCCGGAGGGTTGGTGCTTTGCACCAAAAAGATATCGCAACCGCGAATACTTTCGTTAAATACCGGCTGAAATTCGCCGTCGCTAAATTTGTTAACTGTGAGATTGCCCTGATCGATTCCGTAATATTCACAGATGCCGCGCGTCAAGGCTTGAGATGCGCCGCCGGAAAAAATCTTTACCGGATGTATTAATGATGCCATAGCTTTGGATTCTACTGTCTCCGCGGAATTGCGGATATCATCAAACCTGCTTTTTTTGTTGTCCGACTAGGGCTCGAACCTAGACTCTTCTGGACCAAAACCAGACGTGTTGCCAGTTACACCATCGGACAATTTTGGGGTTGCAAAAGTACTAAAATCCGATAATAAATCAAGGGCTTTGAAAAAAATTTCTCAATTGCTTGTTTGGGGTCGGTATTCAAATTCTGTTACCGATTCGATTTTGGGTCGGCGCGAACTGAACTTTCGGCTGCTTTTGAGCAAATTGTCCTGGTAGGTGTATGTTGTAGTCCAGCTATTGGTTTTTAAGTTGTAATGCTCAGATGCAGTAATGGTTGTGTCGGCGCCATAATCCGTGGTGGTAGTATAGTACAACTTATCGCCATACTTGCCCCGGTATTGTATCATTTTTACGGTGCGGTTCAGGCTGTCAAGCTCATTTATATAGCGGAAGGTTTCTGTACCCATGTTTTGCTCATACACTTTTTGGGTATGTCCGTTTGGGAGTTTTACCTGGCTACGGCATATACGGGTTTCTTTTTTAGCTTCTTTTTTGGTGAGTGCTCCATAATGGTTGCAATCATAATCGCGCCGATATACCAGTTTGCCTTTTCTGTCTATTACCTCTTCTACCAGCAGTTGTCCGGTATCGTTCAGGTAAGCATAGTTGTGCAAGTATTCTTCTTTGGCTGTATTACTGCCGTATACATGCAGCTTTTGCAGCTTATTGTTTTTGTATTCGTAAAAACTGTACGACTGCAATTTCATTTTTTCACCTTTGAAAAATGAATATGAAATACGATTGCCCGAATCGTCGTAAGTATTGGTAACCCGGTACTGCAGTTTGTTGTTTTTTACCAATTCGTAATTGAGTACCCGGCCTTTGCTATCGGGGGTATACGACTCCACAATTTTTTCATTTCCAGATTTACTTTCGTGGATTATTTTTACTTCATATCCATTTGAATCGTATACCGAAGTGGTAATAAAACTGCGTTTTTTGGTAAAACTTTTTGAATTATAATCATAGGTTTCTTTGCGCACCGAGTAAATGTTTTTTGCCGCAATGGCTGTATCCTTATACAGGTATAACCAATTAGCATATTTAACAACATAGTTGCGCGAAATACCGAATGAAATGCGGTCATTTTTCCAGCCCTGTGCCTGCAGGCTTGCAGCAGCAGTAATGTTAAATAATAGAAGCAGGTAAAATTGTTTCATAATAATCAGGTTCAAATTTAAACGTTTGAACCTGATTATTATTTTATAAAAGATTATTTTAACGCACCGTTAAAACTTTTGTAATTTTTTTATTGCCCTGTGCCAATTGCACAAAATAGTTGCCACTGCTCAGGCCATTGAGGTTCACTTCCAGTTCGTGCTCACCTCTTCCGTGTTTGCCGCTGCCAAGGGTCCGAATCTGATTGCCCAGGGCATCGAACAATACCAGGTCTACCTGGCCGCCATCGGTATAAAATTTCAGTCGGGTACTTTCAGCAGCAGGGTTGGGATAAGGGTCAAATAACTCTATCCGGCTCATCAAATCGGCCCAATCTTCGAGGCTTGCAGGGTTGGATTTGAAAATGGGCAATGTATTAAAAGTTTTACCCCCCATAACCCTTTTGGCGGCTGCTGGGCTAAGTCCAAGCCAATCTTGCAATACACTTACATATATCTGCCTGAAATCATATTGCATAGGCATGTTGTCGTTTACGGTAGTGGTGCTGGGTATAGTAGGATTGGTGCCAATGATACCGCTTTGCACTCCGTTTCCGAAAACAAATAGCGGAGCAGCCGCGCCATGGTCAGTGCCCAGGCTAAAGTTGCTTTGTATGCGGCGTCCGAATTCACTCATTGTTAAACCTGCTACTTTGTCTGCAACGCCCATCAAAGTCAGGTCGTCCTGAAAGGCTTCTATGGCAGTAGACAATTGACCTAATAAATTAGCATGTGCTCCTTTGGTTACATCGCTGTTGTCCACTTGCTGGCTATGCGTATCATATCCATTCTGGCTTACCAAATACACCTGGGTTTTCAGCCCACCTTTAATAAGTTGGGCCACAATTTTAAGCTGGTCGGCCAGATTGTTGCCAGAAGCAGGATATTTAGTAGACTGATTTTTCCCTGCCGCAGCCGCCGCTTTTACCACTGTAGCATATTTATTGGTTTGTTGTCCTATAGTGCGGATATAGGTAAGCTCTTTACCGTAATTATTGGAGGGAGCTGTTTCAACAGTACCGTTCACCAGGTTGTAAAAGTTAGTAGGGTCGGTTATGGCCATTCCCATACTGGAATTAGGGCCCATTAAAGCCATGCTCACAACGCCTCCTATTTGTATGGCTGGAGGGTCGGGAGAGCCGGTATTTGGGTAACCTGAGGGAAATCCTGGAAATTCACCATCCAGATATCGGCCCAAAACGCCGGTAACCCAGCTCTCATTGGTATCGGAGCCTGTGCCCCAAATGTCGCTTGAACGAAAATGTGAGAAATTAGGGTTTGGGTAACCCACTGCCTGAATTGCACTAACAAGCCCATTGTTATACAAATTACGCAGGCCGGTCATTGCAGGATGTAGTCCCACACCGGTTTTTCCGCTGAGAGTCAACACTTTGTTTTCAGGAATCAGAATATTGGCCCTTGCAGAGCTTAGTTTGCTGTATTGGTCGGTAGGAATGAGGGTATTTAAACCGTCATTACCCCCTCCCAAACTTATTACCACCAATATTTTGCCATTCGAATTGGCGCGTGAGCTAAGTGCACTCAGCAAAGGAGAGGCACCCAGGGTACTTATTTTTAAACCACCTACAGTTACTGGAAGCAGGGTAGAGGCTTTGAGGAAATTTCTTCTTTTCATCTTCTTTGTAATTAAATTTAGATTAGCAAAGCTGGTATTCTTCCAGGTTCATGATTCCCTTAAACAAATTAAGTAAGAGGTAAGTAACAGTATTTGTATTGCTGGTATTCCCCGGGGTTGATTTCCAAGTATTCCAGGCATTGGTCCAGTTGTAATCGGGGATTCCACCGGGCAGCAGCAAGGCTTTCATGGCATCTTTCAGGGCCTGACTTGCTGGAAGTGGAATCATAAATTCGAGGGCATCGGCTACCAGTTTGTTCGGGTCTGAAGGGTCAGAAAAGCTTTCGGCCATGGCAAACATGTTGGCTTTTTGCAAAAATCCGGTTTTGTCATAACCTGCGGCTAAAATGTAGTCGGTAAACTGGTTGCGTTTGGGCAAACTGTCGCTGTTAATCCACATTTCGTAGTACTGTGGTACCTGATACCAGGCTTGCCAACCTGCCACGTTTGGCGGATCTCCGAGGTCCAATCCTTGAATGGTGGAGTAATACCAATATAAAAACCAATGGTCGTAAAGGCATGTAACACCATTGGTGGCAAGGGTGGGCATGGTAACTTTGGCTTGTCTGTTGAAGAATACGGTATGGTCGGTTGGGGTTTTTATGTAGCAACCCCTGTTTGCCATGTCAAAAAAGTGTTCACTCAACAGCAACTTTTGCAATACAGGTTTAATATCGTAATTATTGTTGCGGAAAATATCGGCCAGGGGTACAATGACATTGGCTTCGGTGCTCGCATCAATATCATAATAGACAAAGAAGCGGTACAATTTTCGGCAAATAAACTTGGCCACTTCTGAATTGCTGAAAATCATTGTGAGCATGTCGTCCAGCTCTGTGTCTCCAGCTGTAGCGCCGCTGCGACCTGTAATTTTGGTGCTGTTGTAGAAGGATGAGAACTGCTTGTCCGTAGTATCGTGGCGGGTGCTATCAAAGCTTACAGTTACCGGATTGGATCCTCTGTTTACTTTCCAGCCGGTAAGCACGCGGGCTGCAGCTTTCACATCATCTTCGGTATAATGCGAATCGGGGCCTTTGCCTATGCAAAAAAGCTCTTGCAATTCGCGGGCATAGTTTTCATCGGGTGCCTGCTTGGTATTGTAGGTTCCATTTAGGTAAATAAGCATACCTGCATCGATAGTCACGTTGCGAACCAGGGTTTTAAAATTGCCCATGGCACCAGCTCTGAGCATGGCGTGGTGATTGTAAATTATCCGCGGATCATCAATGGTATCGGTTTGGGTAGCCAGATGATTATGCCAGAAAAGCACCATTTTTTCGAGTATGGTTTTATCCTGGTTGAGGATCAATCCATACCACCAGGCTTTAAAACTCTGCCGGCGAGCTCCGTTAAAATCGGGATCGGGGACTGCGTTTATCCAGGTATTGCCCAGCGCTACATTTGGGTCGGGTTTGGCCACAGTTCCATAATTGTTTAATGGAGGAGAAGGGGCTGTGGTGCTGGTGTTGAGCAGGTCGCTTACAGAGGTGTCGAGACCTTTGGAAACAAAGGCATTCAAATCGGCCAGTGTATAGCCAAACAGGGTGCGCGAAAGCAGGTGTTTTACTTCCTGTATGGTCCAGCTGCCACTGTATTTGTTGAGCCCGGTTGAGGTGCGTCGGGTAACGCTTTTGGTGCTTTGCGGAGCTGCCACTCTGCTTGGCTTGAAATTCAGGAATTCTCTTCTATCCATGCCGTATTTTTAAGTTTAGACTGTTTAACCCAAAAAAGGTTTTATCAAAAATAGAAATTATTTTTAATAATTACCCAAATGGTTCAAATTCTGTTTTTTAATAGAACGTATTATTTCACCATTCTCATCTGTCCATGGTGAAAATATTTCATTCCATCTGAGGTTAAAATGCCAATTCTACCCTCTTCATCTACATCTACCAAAGTGCCTGATATTTGGTCATTGGTGGCGGAATGTAACAAAATTTCCTGGTCTTTTTTCCATAGAAAATTATTAAATTCCGTATTAATTCGCGAGTTTTTATTAATTTGTAATTCATTTATATAATATGCTATATGATCTATTACCTCGTGTAATACATCAAGTATAAGGGTATCATTTCCAAGTTCTATGGCCAGGCTGGTAGCGTTCAGATTGCCGGTCCAGGAAGTTTGGTTTACATTTAATCCTATACCTGCCGAAAAGGTTTTACCATGTTGGGTATGTTGGGTAGATTCAAGCAAAAGACCAGCTATTTTTTTGTTGAAAACATAAATGTCGTTGGGCCATTTGATATGCACCGGCACCTTTAGAAGGTTTTCGATGGCGGCGCGCACTCCGAGGGTAACAGCTTTATTCCAAAGGACCAGGTTAGAGGTTTCGGTGGGGTAGAGTAAAATGCTGAGGGCCAGATTTTTTCCGGGGGCACTTTCCCAGTTGTTTATTCCTTGTCCACGTCCGGCAGTTTGGTGAAAAGTATACACACCTATTTTTTTCCCCTGCCCGTAAATTTGACTGCAGGGTTCTACCAGTGCGGTTGTAGTGGCACATTGAGGTGCGTAAAACAAACCAATCCCCGATCTTATTTCTGTAAAATAGAATTCTTCCAAAAGCTGTTTCTTTGCAGCAAAGAAAATACAGTATGGCAAAAATAAAAGGGTCTGAGTCTGAAGCATTGGTAGCAGTTGCAATTCATGGGATGCAGGAAAAAAAAGGAATTGACATTGTAACGATGGACCTGCGTAAGTTAAAATCGGCATTTGCAGATTTTTTTGTGATTTGCCATGGTAATACCGAAAGGCAGGCTGAGGCATTGGCGGATAGCGTGGAGGATGAAATAAGAAAAGCCACAGGTGAAAAGCCATTACACCGCGAGGGGGGAGATAAAGCCGGCTGGATCTTGCTGGATTATGTAAATGTGGTAGTGCATGTTTTTACTGAAGAGAAGCGGGTTTTCTATGCCCTGGAGGAGTTGTGGGGAGATGCAGAAATTGAGAAATACGCATAAGTTTTTCAAACCAATTTGATTATTTAAAAAATAGTCGTACCTTTGCAGCCCCAATAACGAACTGGCCCGTTCGTCTATCGGCTAGGACGGTTCCCTTTCACGGAACAAAGAGGGGTTCGATTCCCCTACGGGCTACAAAGGAGTTAAAAGTTAGTAGTTGAGAGTGGAGAGTTAACCTGGGGTTAACTTTTTAATTCAAGACAAAAGCTTAAAATCCTAAAGGTATATCGCGGGATGGAGCAGTGGTAGCTCGTCGGGCTCATATCCGCCAAAGGCGGACAAAGGTTCGAGAGAGTGAGAAAAATATATCGCGGGATGGAGCAGTGTTAGCTCGTCGGGCTCATATCCGCCAGAGGCGGACACAGGTTCGAGAGAGTGAGAAAAATATATCGCGGGATGGAGCAGTGGTAGCTCGTCGGGCTCATATCCGCCAGCGGCGGACACAGGTTCGAGAGAGTGAGAAAAATATATCGCGGGATGGAGCAGTGGTAGCTCGTCGGGCTCATATCCGCCAAAGGCGGACAAAGGTTCGAGAGAGTGAGAAAAAATATATCGCGGGATGGAGCAGTGGTAGCTCGTCGGGCTCATAACCCGAAGGTCACAGGTTCGAGTCCTGTTCCCGCTACTAAAAATAAGGACTGTCTTTCGGGCAGTCTTTTTTGTTTATAGTATGTTTTACGTTTATGTAATTTATTCACCGGGCACAGATAAAATTTATATAGGCTATACTTCTCGCACGCCTGAAGAAAGGCTGTTTGCCCACAATCATATTGAAAAGGGTAGTTATACCAGCAAGTTCAGGCCTTGGGAAATTTTGTTTACCGAAAGTTTTGAAACAAAACCGGAGGCACTTTCCAGAGAAAAGCAGCTGAAATCAGGCGCTGGCAGGCGTTTTATTCGTGAATTTATATCCAAAACCAAATAGCTCGTCGGGCTCATATCCGCCAAAGGCGGACATAGGTTCGAGTTCCGCCAAATGGCGGACACGGCCTATTCCCGCTACTAAAAATAAGGACTGTCTTTTCGGGCAGTCTTTTTTGTTTATAGTATGTTTTACGTTTATGTACTTTATTCACCGGGCACAGATAAAATTTATATCGGCTATACCTCTCGCACGCCTGAAGAAAGGCTGTTTCCCCACAATCATATTGAAATGGTTAGTTATACCAGCAAATTCAGGCCTTGGGAAATTTTGTTTACCGAAAGTTTTGAAACAAAACCGGAGGCACTTTCCTGAGAAAAGCAACTGAAATCAGGCGCTGGCAGACGTTTTATTCGTGAATTTATATCCAAAACCAAATAGCTCATCGGGCTCATATCCGCCAAAGGTGGACACAGGTTCATGGCCTATTCCCGCTACTAAAAATAAAGACTGTCTTTTTGGGCAGTTTTTTTATTTGAAATTTTTGCAACTATTGTCATTTTTGGGCGTCTTGCTTTAGGATGACATTATTAAATGAAATCAATTTTAACTTCGAAATATGAAAAAGCACATCTTTATTACACTTAGCATTGCAATTTTATTCTTTTCGGCCCATGCACAAATTAGGGTTGGCCAAGATATTGATGGAGAAGCAATCGGTGATCAGAGTGGTACTTCCGTGGCAATGTCAGCTGATGGAACAATTGTAGCTGTGGGTGCCCAGCTCAATGGTGGCAATGGCAAAGAAGCCGGGAATGTACGTATTTTTAAATTTACCAAAGGCGAATGGAAACAATTAGGCGCTGATATTGATGGAGATGCTGCTTACGACCAAAGTGGATTTGCCGTATCACTTTCAAACGATGGGTTAACTGTAGCTATAGGCGCCTATTTAAATGATGCCGGTGGAAATGCGGCAGGTCAGGTAAAAGTGTTTCATTATAATGGTACTGTCTGGTCGCAGGTGGGGAGTAGCATCAATGGAGATGCGGGTGATCAATTAGGTAGTTCACTTTGTTTATCAGGCGATGGCACATCATTAGCGATAGGGGCTATGTTTGGAGATGGAAAAGGAAAAGATTCAGGTTTATTAAGGGTTTACACCAACAATAATGGCAATTGGGTTCCAAAAGGAAGCTATATAGAATGGAACGGAACTGGTGGTACCCGAAATTTTACAGTGAGTATATCTAACGATGGAAACACAGTAGCCCTTGGTGGCAATGGCACAGATGCATGGGAAGTTAACTACGGCCATGTTAAGGCATATAGATTTGTAAAAGGAGACTGGCAACAAATTGGTGGAGATATAATTGGAGAAGCGGCTGGAGATTGTAGTGGACATTCATTGTCGTTTTCAGAAAATGGTGATATACTGGCTATAGGAGCAAGGTTGAATGACGGAGGCGGACGAGATGCAGGCCATGTAAGGGTATATGAATTTAGCAGTGGCAATTGGACACAGGTAGGAACAGATATTGATGGAGAAGCTATAGATGACGGAAGTGGTATTGATGTTGCGCTGTCTGGAGATGGAAGTATTTTAGCTATTGGAGCAAGTATGAATGATGGAAACGGGAATTCTTCAGGTCAAACCAGGATTTACCGCTTTAAGTATGGAATTTGGTCTAAAATAGGTTCTGATATAGACGGTGAAGCTGCTAATGATGGTTCAGGCAGATCAGTTGCAATTTCGAAAGACGGCCGATATGTGGTAATAGGTGCACCTAACAATTGGGGTAATGGTAACTCGGCCGGACATGCAAGGGTGTATGACCTGGAAGATGTTTTAAGCGCTGAACAAATTGAAATATATAGTTCCATTTCTTTGTTTCCAAATCCAGCCAATGATGTTTTGAACTTGAGGGTTCCTGTTCAGTTGGTAAATAATAAATTTGATATTTGCGACCTCAGCGGAAAAACAATTTTTTCGCAGAAAATTATGGCGGAAAATGTAATGATTGATCTTAGCAATTATACGTCTGGCATGTACTTTTTTAAGATTGAAGGTTGTTCGAATTCAGAAATTAAATTTATTAAAAAATAACTTTATTTCGAAGATCTTTTAGAATGGAATTAGTTCATAAATCGGCAGAACAATTAAAACGCTTTTAATTCAGAATTTAAAACCGATGTTTTACCTGAATTAGTTCGGATATTTTATTCCATCATCCAACTTCTAACCGCCGTGCCTTCAGCAGATTCGATGCGAATAAAATACAATCCGGCGGGGAGGGCGACATTGAATGTAGAAGTAGAAAATTCGTTGAAATACCATGTGTTTTGCACCTCGCCTAATGGATTTACCAGGGTGATTTTAGCATTGTGCAACACAGCACCGCATTGCAGTGTAAATCTTCCCTGGCCTGGATTTGGATAGAGGTGAAATTGTTGAAGCAGGATATTTTTATTATTTAAATAAATAAAATTAAAACAGGCCGAGGTATCGGTGCAGCTGTTTTCGGTTACAGCCAATGCCACGTTCATGTTTTTTCCGGGGCTGAATGATTTATTTGTAGCTCCGGCAATTATGCTGTAATTATTATTGCAATCCAGCCATTGGAAAGTGGCCGACCCGTTGCTGGTAGTGGCGTTAAGTACATTTATGTTTTGAATAAAATTGGCATCCGCGCGGTTTATTGTAACATTTATGGTGTATTTAATGCTATCACATCCGGCAATGTCTTTAATATAATCGGTTACTGTTCCACTGCTGGTTACAACTTGTTTTCCCGATGGGGTAATGTAACTGTGGCATGCGGTAATATTGAGGGTTTTGGGGGTCGGTGTTTTGATGGTGAGGTTGATGGTAATAAAACTATCGCAGCCCAGATAATTTAAAAAGAATAAGGTATCGTAGTATTTTCCGCTGCTGGTCCAGCTGTATTTTTTGGATGGACTTTGGTAAGTACCGCAAGTATTTACACTGATAGAACCTGCAGTACTGGCCGATTTAACTGTGTATTGGATAATGCTGTCGCAACCCGCAAAATTGGTTATTGTATCATAATAAATACCTACTTTTCTGAAAACTTTATTTTTATTGGTAGGGCAAAACACAAACTGACACATAGTTAGAGTTTCTGCTGCAGTAGTGGTTTTGCGTATGGTAACATTGTGGGCTATTGTGCTGTCACAACCCCTGAATCCTTTTAAATGATCGTAATAAACACCGCTGGCAGTTACCGTATTTCCATTGGTTAATTTTACCGAATTACAAGCATCGTAATTGTAGCGTGTTGTATCCTTTTTGTAAATAGTAACGAAGTAAGAAATTACACTGTCGCAGCCTACGTAATTGGGGATTGTGGTGGTGTATTTTCCCGAGGATTTATAGTATTTTTTGGTAACTGGGTTTTGAACAGAGTCGCAGTTGGCAAGGGTTACATTTGCTGCACTGGGTTTTAAAATTTTTACGGTTATTTTCATTACCGAATCACATCCGCGGTATGAATAGATTGTATCGTTATAAACACCAGAGGTGGTAATGGTTTTCTTTTTGGAAGGAACAATATATTTGCTGCAGCGTGTTACGCTGAATGAGCTGAAAATCGTAGTGTCGCAATAAGAACGGCCCAGTACAAAATTGGAAGCCGAATCGAGCATGGCAAAATTGCTTGGGGTAGCGGTATGTGTATATTTTGTTTTGTCGTAAATACTGGTAACACTGCTGTTGTCGTCATAGGGAGTTCCATCTTCATAACTGAGTTGCAATGCCAGGCCTGGTTCGGTGCTTTTATATCGGATATAGGTACCCTCTAATATTTGTTGGGGGCTGCGGGCATAATCCCATATGCGGGTTTCGTCCAGAATGCCTCCGTAACCTGTTTTAGGGTCGGCTATCCACACATCGGAAGAGGAGGAGGGGTAGGCGATATTGAAGGTGGATACGTTGGTAGAATCGGTTGCATAGCCATCGATATACAATTTAATTTTGGTACCCGAAAACGTGGCAGCAATATGGTGCCAGGTCTTGGCCGAGATGGTGCCTGCACTGGTAAGGGTAACGGTAGAAGATCCGTTGTAAAGGGATACATAAACTTTTTGGGTATTACCGGTACCCAATTTGTATGAATTTTGCTGATTCCAGATGATGGGCGCGCAATCGGCGCAGGGAGAGGAGTTGAAATTGGTAACATACACCCAGGTTTCGAGGGTGATTTTGCCCATACTATTGAGCTTAGTGCTGCTGGTAACCGGCACATAGTCATCTTGTCCATCGAAATGCAATGCGCTGTTTTGGGCCATTGCCGAGCTGATAATCAGCCCAAAACACAGAATTGGTAAGGGTTTTTTCATGGGTGTTTGCTTTTAGTATGTGGGAAAGAACGGTAGCTAAAAACAAATGTATAGGAAATCGATGAGAATTGCAAATAATCAGATGAACGACATGTTCATCCATTCCTTGCAAAAGACGAAAAATACTTTTAATTAATTACATGCCCTTTTTTATCAATATTGATAAAATACAGGCCTGTGGATTTATATGCATCTGCCGCTAAAATCAGCGTAAATCCCTTTGGTGTTTTGATAATGGAACGTGCGTATATCGTGCAAGTTCTATCGTCTTGAAATTGTTGTAATTCTACTAAATCGGGAATAGGATAGGTATTTATATTTAAATTATCATCCATCTCAAAAAGTTGAGAATTGTCGATGAAATAAAATTTGCCATCGCTTTCTACTATATTTGAAAAGCAGTGAATGTTATTGTTGCCGTTAATTGTCCACAGTGCATTGAATACTTCAGCAGAATATGCCTTTTCGGTTTTAGTTTTTTGAAATGAGGTATTAAAAGCATCTAAATAAATACTTCTGTTAACTATATCATTATCCCAAAAAAAGTACAGTATTTTGAATTCATTATTAGCATAAAGATAGGTTACATGTTTCTCAGAAGCAATAGAAACTACACTATTTCTATAGGTTCCAACAGTGTCCAGATTAAGTTTGAGTTTTTTAATTAGTGTGGAACTCTTTTCCGAGGCGAAAACAAATAATTCATTATCAATAACCTTCAAAGTAAAAAGATTGGAATAATTCTTATGAAAATCAATATATTTGGGGGAGTTGTATTTAATAGAAGTTTGATTAAGTAACTTTAAATCACGGGAATAATGAATTAACAGGAAAGTATCATTTGCATTAGTTGGGGTTTTAGCACAGCGGCAAAATGCATAAACATCGCCATTTGTCGGGTTTGTGCACATTGCAAGATTTTTAGGTGCAGAAGGGATCTTAAAACCGTGCTTAATTACCAAATTATTAGTAATGCTTAATTTGTTTATATATATTTGATTATTAATATAATTGAATCCATAAAGCGTATCTAATGTGCTAAATGTTAGTTGGTCAAAAGTCCTTAATTGACGTGTTTTTAATTCAAAATTATCTATATTATATTCCATCAGAAGGGAATCACAAATAAATGTAATTAAATTACCATTGGTACGAAATTTATTTTCGCCAAAATTGTCTGCCGCAAATTTATTGCTGGTTCGGTAAAAATTGATAGAAGACAGTCTTGGAGCTTTATTTTTTTTGCAACTATGTATAGAAGTGACTGCCAAAGTTGAGAAAATAATTATTGTTGCAAGAATGCTTTTGTTTTTCATATAACTTTTTATTTTCTTTTTACAGAGTATTTGATGGGGGTAGTGTAAGTGGCAATTAAAAAGTAAGCATTGAGTTTAAAATCATCTTCTACATATAAATAACGATAGACCAGAGAAGGGTTTTCGTTTCTATATCTGGGGTTGTTCGTAAGTCTAAATGTATTTTGAAAGAAGAACTCAAGCTGAATCTGACTTTGCTGAAATTTGTATCCAATCGCTGTCCCTATATTTAGAGTTGGGTTTATCTTGTTTCTATTATTTTTGTTTTCCTCGTTTCGCAATTCGGATTTAGTAATATTACTGCTATTGGGTGCGCCAGAGAGAATATTGGCCGTGAATCTGGATGCTAGAAAAAGGTTTAGATTCAACCCTGCGAAAGGAGAAACAAACCAATTGGAGTTAATGGATTGCCTATGTCTGTAGGTAAGCGGTATTTGAAGGTAATAAATGGATTCTTTATAGTGTACCTTGAATATAGTGCTGTCTGGAGTAAGATTGTTAAAACAGTTTAATGCGTATCCAATTTTAGAAAAGGCCAATCCAAGTTGAACTGTGCTTTTTTTCGAAATCCCATACGCCATGTGCAATCCCATATAAAGGTTTATCGGATGCTTTTTCAAATATTGTTTTTTGGTATTTAAATCAAACAAGTAAGGGGTATATACTATGGGGAATGTTTTGGAGTAAACGGGCACACTAAAACCAATGGAGATTTTTTCAATTTTGTTTACCTTTTTTATGAGTTTTATAAATTCAGGATCATCCTCGTTGTCAATTATTTTATAATATGGATTAGCTTCAATCATATTTTCTACCTGCCTGAATGCCATAGAATCTTCGTGCAAGGCCAGATAGCATTTTGCCAGTATCCTGGCTGCTTTTGCCTTTTCGGATTGGTTCGGATTCTGACAAGTTTTAATTAATTCAATCGCCCCCTTAAAATCCAAATCGTTGTACTTTTCGTTGGCAATGGTAATAATGTTCTCACAGGGCGTTTGGGCATGAATAATGCCAGTGGTTAGGCTTAAAGCGATAATGAAAAAAAGTTTCTTCATTGTGGATGTTTGTATTTCAACTGGGCATAAGTGTTAATACAAATATAATGAATGTAATACACAATTGCATGGAGTTCTTAATTTTCTGTTGATTTCATGAAAGGGCCTGTAATTATTAGTTTTTTACAATACCTTGTTCATTGATGTTAATAAAATACAGTCCCCTGATATTATAGCCATATCCGGTAATGACAATGGTAAAACCCGCCGGGGTTTTTATCAATGAGGTACTCAATGTAAGTACAAAGTTCTCTTCATAGCTGTAATAAAGTTCCTTTAAGTCCTTTACTGGATAGATGCCGGTAATTTCCATTTTGTCATTGAATTCAAGCAAGTCGGATTTGGCAACTACATAAAATTTCCCGTTGGATTCAGCCAAATTGCTAAATGGTTGCCAGGGATGGGTTCCTCTTTCTGACCAGTCTGTTTTTAATGAATCGGCATAATATACATGGGTTTTGGCATTGTCTTTTACCCAGTTTTTATTGTAGGTGGCCAATTCGATTTTCAAATTGCCTGAATTAGTATTGTAGGATAATATGCGATTTTCGCCATTTTTACTCTGCAAATAGGTAGCATATTTTAAGGGTAAATATTTGGAAATATCTGTACTTTTTATAAAGTTTAGGTTTAGGTCGTATTGATAAACGGAGATCTGCGGAATTTGTTTGATAAAAAAATTAAGTGTATTGTCATTAACGTGAAGCTTATAAGGACTATCGTACCAGAAGAAATCGTTTACATCAAAGAAATTTGGGAAATTCAACACTACAGAGGTTAATGAATCAAGGGTTTCACTAAATTTATATATTCGGTATTGGCCTGAAGTTGTATTTTCGTCCAGTAAAAAGCATTTGCCATCAGGCAATACGGCTATTTGGGCATTTCTATAGGGTTTGTAAGCTCCCAACACAAAGGAATCGGTTGGTTTGCCGAGGATGTTCAGTTTTACCAGCTTTGAATAATTTGCATCCAATTTTAGTGCATAGTAATTACCGTCTGAACTTTGGGTTATTTTACTGTATGCACCCATATTTTTGATTGTGGCTATTTCATTTTCATAGTTGTAATTTACCAACATGGTATCGGTAATAAATGTAAATGCATTGTTGGACCAAATTATATTGTCTTCCGCAAATTTATCTGCCGAATAAAAAAATGGCCCTCTTAACAAGTATGGACTCGTATATTGAATGGTTTTGTTTTGTTTTTTACAGCCCTGAAACAGGAGTATTGGTAGCAACAAAGTACCTAATCGAAGTATGGATATGATTTTAGTTTTCATGGGGTAGATTTTTTGATTTGGTAAGATTGCCATAGAATCGGAAGGGAATAGGACATATATAAATTCATGTAATTTAAATAAGTTTGATGGGGTACCCAATAATCTACCGATTCTTTTTCGGACTGAATATTTTGGGGGATGGTATTTTGATAATGTTTAGAACTTGTAACATTGTACTGCATCCCTAGGCTGAACTGACCACGCAGAAGGAACATCGAAATGCCTACATCCAGGGATAGATTTAACTGTTTTAGATTTAAACTGGGATTGCTGTCGTTTAAATTAATACTAAATCTTTCGCGTTTTACCGCCGCAGGATCTACGAAATTGAAGTTGATAAATCCGCTATGGATAACGGTTTTGGATAAGCCCAAACCAGCATAGATTCGAGTTTTTTTCAATACGGGATTTAATTTACCCAGGTTTTGTGCATATTTTACAATCAATCCGTATTCATAAATATTTAAGTCTTCCGAATATTTGAGTAAAGTTTGCGGAGATTTTGCATAGGTGGTACTTTCCGTGAATAACAGCAAACCCGCTCCCCCTGTTGCCCTGATTTGAAAGTTGGGATTTTTGAAATTATAACCAATTTCACCAGCAATAAATCCACCCGTTTTAGTATTGCCAGTGATACTGGATTTTAATGAATCTGAACCTTGTGGATGTGTGGTTTTTAACCTGGGCAAACTTTTATTTATACCTACCCTGATTCCGGCTTCTACCTTGGGATACGTGCTGAAGCGTGCCAACATATCGGTAAATTCTTTTGAACTTGTATAGGGTGTTTTTTGGTAATATGGATCGATGAGTAATAAGTTTTTAATGGCATATTCAGCACTATCTGTTACACCTTTTTTTAAATAACATAGTGCAAGTATTCGATATCCATCTTTTCGATTCAATTTGTCTGCATTTTTCATGCAATGCAAAAGGCGCTGTATCGCAACATCATATGTGTTATTTTCGTATTCTTCTGCTGCCCTGCTCACGAAATTGTTACAGTCTATGACTTGATTCTGGGCTTTTGAAAAACCTGCACCGATTGCGAAAATGAGGCAAAATAATTTTATCAGAAATGCAGATTTCATGGTTTATAATTTTTAGGTTGAACAAAGTAATTGATAAAGGTGGTGTAGGTGATGGTGGCATATTTATTATTCAATGCAAAATCGTCCTCAATATAATAAAACTGATAGGCCAAAACAGTATTATCAATCCTCTGATTGGGATTATTCAGATTAGACAGTGCTTTTTGATATCCCATTTCAGCACTCAGTATGCTGTTCTTAAATGCCCATCCTACTGAGATTCCGGTATTGGTGTAAAGAACAGTACTATTGCGGGTATTGTTGTTTTCTATGTTTTGATAATCCGCAATATTTGTAATTACCGGGGGTGTATTAAAATAAAATTCCCTGTTGGCTGAATATCTGGATCGGACCAGAAAAAAAGAAGTGAGACCAAAATACGGAGTAATTCTGATTTTATAAACGGGGGTAATGGCATATTTTATCGTGAGTGGAACTTGCATATAATTCAACGATTCGGAATAATTTACCAGCATGTACTCATTCGCATTGTCTGTAGGTACATAGTTTTGCAAGCTATAACCCATGTCGGAATACAATATACCACTGCTTAATATTAAGTGTTTATTAAATCCATAATTAACCTGAACACCTAAAATATTTTTATTCTTTTTTTGAGCCGCATAGGTTTTTGTTATATTTTTTTCCAGTTGAAAAGTGTTAAAAACATAGGGTGTACTGGTAGAGCTTAGACTCGTTGTTACCCCAAATGAAATGCGCGGAATTTTATCTACTTTTTTTAGAAGTTTTAAAAAATCTGCATCGTCTTCCAGCGGACTGGGAGAATAGTTTGGGTTTGCGGCAATTAATTTTTCGGCTTGGTGAAAGGCCAATGTATCCTTGTGCATAGCCAGATAGCATTTGGCGGCCAAACGCGCAGAAGCAGCAATTTCGGATTTAAACGAACTGTTGCAGGTATGCAGCAATTTTACAGCCTCGGCAAATTCCTGTTGGTTATACTTTTCAGTTGCTAAAAGTATAACGGTATTGCAGTGGTTTTGGGCATTTAAATAGGATGGTAAAAGCAGGGCCGTGCTTATCCCAAGACATAGAGTAAAGTATAAAGTTTTCATTCAGGGTTTTCATGGTATTGTTTTTTCATATGGAAATTCGCTTCCGATATGCAGTTTCCATTCATCCTCGGTTAAGTAGGTGGGAGAAACATGGGTTGTAAGTAAATTTACCAACTGATCTTCAGAAATAATATAGGTTCGAACCGATTTATCTTTACCGCAGGATGCCACAGAGTGTCCATCGGGGCTAAAGCGCAGGCCATATACCCAATTGGTATGTTCCTGTACGTTCACCAGCGGAACCTGTGCATCAGAACTTAAATTCCATACTTTCACTGTTTTATCTAAACTGGTTGAAGCCAGAAGATTATTATTAAAAGTTAGTTGGGTTACTTCTGCCCGGTGTGCTACAATTGCAGTGGTATAATTTTGTGCGCTAATTGTGTTATAAACGTAAATATTCCCCAACATTGTGCCCACGGCTATCTGTGTTCCGCTTTGATTGAAAGAGATACTTGAAATTGCCTCGTTGGGTGTTTGGGTAAGAACCATGGCATCTTGAAATTTAGCCAGATCCACAATTAAAATCTGCCCGTTTTTGGTTCCAATTGCCAGCAATCCAGTTGCCTGACAAACAGAAATACTGGTTGGTGCAGATGGGGTTTTTATGGATTTTAGCTTGTTATTTTCATCGGCCAGATATACAAGATTGTTAGCGCACGCAATTACAATCTGGTTGCCATACCATTTCAGGTCTATAATTTTATCATCTTTTCCAAGGGATTTTTTGTCGGGTTTTTTATCTGATTTAGATATTGTAAAAACAAAATATTTATTTCCATCTGTAGATGCAGCAATTTTACTTCCGCTGCCATTGTAGGCTACGCGCTGTAATCCTTCGCTTTGTTTGCCAAAAGATACCAATGTTTGGCTTAAATTTTTGCTGGACACTGTAGATAAATTACCTCCGGCATCTGCAATGGCTATGCTATTTCCGTCGGGCGAATAATCAATGGAATAAATAACATCGTTTCGGTAAGTCAGATACTCACTTTCATTCTGCATACTGCGGTAACCGTTGAACAGAGATTTTAAAATTTCTGGGTTGTTTTCTTCGCCACCGCTTAAATGAAAGAATTTATAAGCTTGCAGTGCCATAAGGGGTTTTATATGTTTGGCATATGCACCGGGTTTTATTAAAGTGGATTTATTTGCCAAATTTAAAGCAAAATTTTTGCGGTTTGCGTTTTGCTCATTCTTCTCTGATTTTTGTGCCCTCAATGAGGCCAATTGAGCCAGTTGAGCGGCCGTCAGTGCCATTCCACTTGCTTTTCGCGTTTCTAACCAGGCAAGGGTTAATGAGTCGTTTTTGGATTTGATTTTCTCCAGCAGTAAACCAGCCTTGAACGATTCGGATTTGGCTTTGTTTTCGCCAGCGATAGCTCTTTTTTCATTGAGCAATGCTTCTTGTGCACTTTTACTGGATTGGTTTCTTTCAACCAGGGCCCACAAAGCCAAACCTGATACTACCACTATGATTGCGATGGTAATTATGCGGGTTATTTTTTTGCGTTTATTTTTTTCAGCAGTATCTCTTTTTTTCTCTGCCAGACTTTGTTTAATAAAATCAATTGCAATATCAAAATCTTCGTTATACTGATTGGCCCAGGTTAAATTGGGTTGGTTTTTTGATTGCCAGTTTAAGGCTAATTCTAAGTCTGGATCGCGCCACAGACTGGCTTGATTTTGATTGAATAACAAGGCATTTTCGCATATACGGTTGTATATTTTCGCCGATTCGGTTTCTTCATCTACCCAATCACTTAATCTTTCCCAAACACGCATTAAACTTTCGTGCGAAATATCTACCATTAAATCATCGCTATGCGCAATTTTAGTGAGTACCAGAAAATTGCGTTTATCGGCATTAAAACGCTGGATGATTTTTATAATGGAATCACGGTTGGCATTGGTTATAGAAACAAGTGCGCTGAGCAGTTTCGGACGCCTTAGTTTTCGTGCACTTGCATCGGTGGTGGTGAGGGCCTGAAACATTTTGCGGGTTATTGCAATTTCATCCTCGTTCATACCTACCATGGCCTCTTCTGCATGGGTAGAAAGTGCTTTTTCCAGCCCCCCGATTTTATAATAATTTTCGAGTGTTAATGTGTCAAATTTTCTCTTACCCATTTCATAATCCCATAATCGCATTAGTACGTGTTGCAGCAAGGGCAGCTCATCGCGCAATCGGCCGGCGGCATTTAATAAATGGGATAAAAGGGCATTTTCTATTTTTTTACCAAATAATTTGGCAGGTCCTTCAATGGCTAATTTTAATTGGCGTCGACTGATTTTAGGAACCAAAAACTGACTTTCATTCATGGCTTCGGGCAAGCCATGGTAATGGGCACATTCACCTATAAAATCGCTGCGCATGGTAAGCACTACATAGATGGGAATATGCCTTTGGGCGGCTAAATCCAGCAGAATATTAATAAAATCAATGGCATCATCTTTTTCATCATTGGTTTCTCTTTCATCTGCAAATCTGAAAAATTCTTCAAATTGGTCTACCAATAAAAAGAAATTGAGATTTTGTTTTTGCCACAGTGGTTTTAATAAATCTATAAATGCATCTACACCGGTGTCTTTAAGTTTTTGAATAAATGCAGCAATCGCTTCATCGCTAATCTGGGGATTTACTTTTTGCATAATTGCTGTAACCAGATTTACCAGAGGGTTCTGGCCTGGTTTCATGCTGGCAATCATCCATTTGTCGCTGTCTTCTACCAGGTATCCTGCATTTAATGCAGGTATTAATCCGGCTTTTAGCAGCGATGATTTACCACTGCCCGAACTGCCCACAACGGCAACAAAATGGTGTTTGTGCAATCGCAAAAGCAATTCGGAAGTTTGTTCATTTCGGCCAAAAAAAAGTAAACTTTCTTCGGTTTCAAATGGCCTTAAACCTACGTACGGATTTTGCAATTTATCATCCATTTTTTTCGCCTTTTAAGTTGTGGATGAATTGACTCAGTAAATTGGGTTCAATAAATTGCGAATTGCTGTTATTAAAAATATTTACTTTTAAAAAATTCTGGTTCATGCTAATCTCCGAATTATCCTTATGCGGTGGGCCCATATAAATATAAAAATCTTCGACCGGAAAATTATTGCTTACGATAATTTGCAAAGCGGCACTCATGCGTTCGCGCACCCATTCTTTGGAGACCGAACCATATAAAAAAACCAGTTTTTTTACCATGCTGATTCTTTCAGCCAGCATAGAAGTATTCTTGCGTGGATCATCATCCTGGGCATTGATATAGGGTTGAACCTGATTTTCAATCAGGCTTTTACACAAATCAAGTGCGTAGATCTGATCATTAAAATGAGTATCTAATAAAATGGGTAATTTCTCGGCGCTGCTTTTTATTGCTATGCGGCGTGATTGAATTTCATCGGCCAGATCGGTAATTTCCTGCACCAGGGTATTTTTAGAACAGCGCACAAATTCTATTTCTTTTTGGGTACCCTTTCCATTTTCGAGGGATTGCAGAAATTCTTTATAATCGGATTCTTCCACATCCTCATAAACCAAATCGGGTGGTACCCATATCATTTGGGCTTTGGCGGTTTCCAAGGCCAGGGCGGTCTGCTTTAGCGGATACCACATATTGTTGACACCGGCTATGGGACTGCCTGGATATTCATCCAGCAAGTGAATGGCCAGGTCGGCTTTTTCCAGGGCTGTATGTGTGGCACTTTCGTGCGCCGGGCCTTCATATGGGGGTGGAATTCCTGAAATAACTTTAAACCCTTTTTTCTCAAGCTCGCTTACAATGCGCATGCGCGGGCGGCGCAATGTATCGGCTACCTCACCCATATAAATGGTGAAAGGTTTTTCGGCCGCTTCAATTTCTTCTGTGGCTTTAGAAATTTGCTGATTAAAGTCGGTAAGTATGCTCCAGATACTGTTGCGCAAGCTGTGCATTTGGGTTTTAAACTCGGCCGATTTAATGTCAATTGTATCGCCTAAATCGTCGGATTCTTCGGTAATATAAAAAGGAAAGCCACTGGTTCCGGCCAATTGGGACGGCCATTTCTGGTGAGGAATGCGGTTTAATAAAACATGAAAAATTCGGGAACGATCACCAATAGCCGAGCCTACTGGTTCCTGTGCAATTTTTTGATGAAAATCGGTAAGTTCTTTCTGGCAATATTCCGAAGCCATGTAGCCCGGAGAATTTAAGCAAATTAAAATGGCTGATTTTTGCAGGCCATCCTCTATGGATTTATCAAATAATTTTGAACCGTCCAATTTGCGGTTGTCCCACCAGATTTTAACAATATCTGTGCGGCCAAAACGCTTGGCCAGCAATAGGTTCAGGTTTTGATAAAATTGTTCAATCCAGCCTTTATTTTCGCCGGGCAAAATAATATTGTCCACATGCGCATAGCTGATAAAAATATCAAATTCGTAACCGGGTAGAAAAGACATGTAAAAGGTAGTAGTTGATTTTGGCAAAACAAACTTATGTTTTTATCCCTAAAAATCCTAATAGGCCTTAAAAAAATATTTTCGATAAGTATTGATTGAAAGGGATTAAGGCGGAAGAAATAGTGAAATATATGGATAAGCAGGGAATATTTTACGGACATGTATTTCATTTTTTTATATTTGGGATGTTCAATTCAGGGTGTCATGGATATTCATTCTTATAAATAAAAAAGGGGTTTGCAGCTATTCGCTTTTATCGTTTGTAAAAATCAAGTGGTCGAATATTACATTTCAAAACCAAAGAATTGTGGGCAATAAATCTTGGTGAAAAGTGTGCATTTATTCAATTTGAGTATTTTTAGAATACAGTTAAGAAGCCCAAGTGAACTGGGATTGCAACAATTTTAAAACTGCAGATAGTTTTAAAATTTAAATATAATTTTGTGTGCAGCGGATTTTGTGCCTTGGTGGATTCTTTTTTTGCCGGGTACAACAAATGCAGTTTACGGGTAAATTTGCCATTCTATACTGTATGAAACGAATATACGCTGTATTAATCTTTGGTCTGAGCCTGCAGTTTGGCTTTGGACAAGACCGGATTGCCACTTATTACGACAAAAAAACCCCGCTATGGACCGTCAGAATATATGAGGGCGACCCGTTAAATGTGCGCGAGTATACGCTGCCAAACGGTTTGCGGATAATTACATCGGTAAACAAATCCCAGCCGCGGATTAATACCATGATTGCGGTAAAAACAGGCTCGAAAAACGACCCTGCCAGTAACACCGGTTTGGCGCACTACCTGGAACATATGTTATTTAAGGGTACCGACAAATATGGCACCCTGGATTGGAGCAAAGAAAAGCCCTTGTTGGAGCAGATTGATGCATTGTATGAAACATATAACCATACCACCGATACTTCAGCGCGCCGCAAAATATATCATCAGATAGATTCAGTGAGCCAGTTGGCCGCAAAATGGGCCATTGCCAATGAGTTTGATAAGATGTGCCAAAGCATGGGAGCCACGGGGACCAATGCTTTTACCAGCAACGAGCAAACGGTTTATATCAATGATATTCCTTCTAACATGCTGCAAAAGTGGATAGCGCTGGAAGCCGAACGTTACCGCAATCCGGTATTGAGGTTGTTTCATACCGAACTGGAAGCAGTTTATGAAGAGAAGAATATCAGCCTGGATGATGATGGAGACAAAGTTTCGGAGAAATTATATGCCGAATTATTTAAGAATCATAATTACGGATTGCAAACCACCATTGGAACTGTGGAGCATTTAAAAAATCCTTCCTTAAAAGCCATTCGCGAATATTATAATACCTATTATGTGCCCAATAATATGGCGATTATAATGAGCGGAGATTTTATTCCAGACTCGGCTGTAGCCATGATTGCGCGTCAATTTAGCTGGATGCAAAAGCGCGAAATACCTACCTATAATTACAAATGGGAAATGCCGCATGCTGCGCCGCAGAAATTTACAGTTACGGGTCCGGATGCTGCATACATCACCCTGGGTTTTAGAATGCCCGGAGTCAATACCCGCGAGGCACGCACGGCTAAATTGATTGATCTATTATTGAATAATGCAAATGCCGGATTGATGGATTTAAATCTGGTAAAAAAACAAATGGTTTTAGGGGCATCCAGCGGTGTAAATATTATGAATGATTACAGTGTATTTACGCTTACCGGAAGGCCGTTGGAAGGGCAAAGCCTTGATAGTGTAAAAACCCTTATGCTATCGCAGGTTAAATTAATTCAACAAGGTAAATTTGATGATAGTTTATTGTTGGCTATTTTATTGAATGAGGATATTGGGCGCATTGCAGGTTTTAAAGATAATGCCAACCGCACCGGCTTTTTAATGCAGTCTTTTATAAACGGCAGCGGATACCAAAAAGCCTATAACGAATTGTGGGAAATGCGCAAAATACGAAAACAGGAAATAATGGAACTGGCCAGTGAATATTTGGGTAATGACCGGGTAGAAATTTATAAATTAGTTGGAGAAGATACCACGGTGTTGAAAATCGAAAAGCCCGAAATTCATCCGGTAGAATTAAATCGCGACAAACGCAGTGATTTTGTAAGCCAATGGCTGGCCCAACCTTTCGCGCCTATCGCCCCTGTATTTGCCGAGTTTGATAAAAAAATAAAAACCGAGAATGTGGGTGAAATATGCCCATTGTATTATGTAAAAAACAGCGACAACCGGTTATTTAATTTAGAGTATCGCTATGAATACGGACGCTTTCATAACAAGGCTTTGCCCATGGCTTTGGATTATTTAAAATACCTGGGTACCAGCAGTGTAAGTGCAGAAGAATTCAGTAAAAAAATGTATGCATTGGGTTGCAATTTCAAGGCAGTAAGTGGCGATAAGCGCTGTTATGTGGTGCTTACAGGTCCTGAAGAAAATTTTAATGAAGCTGTTGCCTTGTTTGAAGATTTATTGGCCAATGCACAAGCCGATGAAACAGCATTTACAAACCTGATTGGCAGTATAGAAAAAAAGCGAAAAGATACCAAACTTAGCAATGATGCCATTGAAAGACAATTGTCGCAATACGCCTTGTATGGAAGTGATAATCCGGCAAGATGGGTGTTGAGCAACGCCGAATTAAAAACATTGAAAGCCTCTGCGTTGATAGATATTATTCATGGTTTATATAGCAAAAAACACCAAATACAATATTTTGGTCAACGCGAAATGGCAGATGTAAAAACCTATTTAATTGGCAAACACAAATTGCCAAAAAGCTTTGACGCAGCGGTAACATTAAAAGTTTTTACCCCGCGGGAAAACAAAGAAAATGAGGTGTATTTTACCAATTATAAACAAGTACAATCGGCCATTTATTGGTGGAATCGCAGCAATATTTATAATACCAAAGAAGACCCCATAATTGATGTGTTTAACCAGTATTTCGGGGGCGATATGAGCAGTGTGGTTTTCCAGAATATACGAGAGGCAAAGGCACTTGCATACAGCACTTATGCTTATTATATCACTCCATCAATGGCAGGCGAGTACAACCGCAATATTGCCTACATTGGTTGTCAGGCTGATAAATTTAAGGATGCATTTGGTGCCATGCAGGATCTGCTGAATAAACTTGAAGTTGATGAGCAAATTTTATTATTGGCCAAAGAGAGTTTAAAGAACCATGTTGAAACCGAAAGGGTAGATGATGAAGGGTTGATGGATTATTATTTTGGACTAATGGATAAAGGATATACAAGCGATTCGAGGCAGATATTGTACAATGCATTGCCGGGAATTTCTATAAAAGACGTAGAAGATTTTCATAAGAGCCATATAGCGCGCCAGAAATATGCCATAGCGGTAATGGCCGATGGGGAAAAGGTTAAAATAAAAGACTTAGAGAAATACGGAAAGGTTACGGTAATAAGCATCGACGAACTATTTGGGTTTTAATCTTAAATCTAATAAATGTAAAAAGTCCGCTTTAGGCGGACTTTTTTATATACTTTACATCCGCATTGGCGGAGATAAAAGGAATGTGAACGCTTATTTAAGCTTGTTCACAAATTCCACAATCTGATCGTAGGATTGGAGGCCTACAACATTGCCTACAACCTGTCCTTTTTTGAAGAAAACCAGGGTAGGGTAGGCTTCAATGGCATATCTACCGGCAATATCAGCCTGGGCTTCGGCATCAATCTGCATTACGTTTACCACGTCTTTCATTTCAGATTTTACTTTCAGCACGCTGGGGGCCATTCTTTTGCAGGGGCCACACCAGGTGGTATAGAAATCTACCATGGTAAGTTTGTTTTCTTTAATGGTTTTGTCAAAGTCCGCCACTGGGATTGTACCCCCTTCCTGGCTGGTTTCAGAGACTTTGGGTGCGGCATTCAGATCAACGGGTTGTTCATCTGCGGCCAGTTCTTTGTGGGTATTGCCGCATGCATTGAGGGCGTAGGCACTCATAACAACTGCGGCCAGGGCTCCGATAATTAAATAAACCTTTTTCATTATTTGCAAAGTTACATCAGATAAATGCAATAATTTTGCCAGAAATGGCCCAAAATATCACGATTTCGGTAGTTGTTCCGGTTTTTAACGAGGAGATGAACATAGGCAAGCTCAATCAGCGCCTGCTTAATTCATTGACAGAGCTGGGTTTGAGCTGGGAAATTATCTATGTAAACGACGGCAGCAGAGATGGTTCATTACAGATCCTGAAAATGCTGGCAGCATCAGACCCGTGTATCCGCTACATCGATTTGTCGCGCAATTTCGGCCATCAGTTGGCCATCAGTGCCGGGATTGAACATGCCTCGGGCGAGTATATTGTAGTTATGGATGGCGACGGGCAAGATCCGCCAGAGCTGATTAAAGAGTTGTATGCTAAAGCCAAAGAAGGATTTGAAGTGGTGTATGCCCGCCGCCGCAAACGCGACGGGGAGAGCTTTTTAAAGAAGTTTACTGCCAAAATGTTTTACCGCATACTGGCCCGCATTACCAGTATAGAAATACCGGTAGACACCGGCGATTTTCGGATTATACACCGCAAAATTCAGCAGATACTTAAAAAAATGCCCGAACAACATAAGTATATCCGTGGCCAAATCAGCTGGATTGGGTTTAACCAAACATTTGTGGAATACGACCGCGAAGAACGTATGGGTGGTGAAACCAAGTTTACCTATAAAAAAATGATTCGTTTTGCACTCGATGGCATCAGTAGTTTCAGCACCTGGCCGCTTAAAATTGCTACGATGGGTGGATTTCTGGTATCCTTTATTGCCTTTTTACTGATCATTTACGCTTTGTATGAGAAGTTTTTTGGCACGGTTGTGCCGGGTTGGGCGTCTACCAATATAGCCATATTGTTTATCGGAGGCATTCAGTTGCTGGGTATAGGTATATTGGGTGAGTACCTGGGCCGGGTGAGTGAAAATGTTAAAAACAGGCCGCATTACATCATTCGAGATACCAACCTGGAAAATGCAGAGGATTAAACCCGCATGGTGGTTTTTTATTTGTTGGTTTGCCTTGCAAACCCTGCTTGGACAATGGAAATTTATTGAAAATCCGCCCCAGGGTATGCACCAGGGAGCTCAGGCCGACAGGGCTTGTGTTGCCTGGAATTATTACCACGAGAGCATGAATTTTTTTGCCCCCAGGGTTATGGAAAATAGGGCAGCGGATGGGGTTGCGGGTATGGAATTTCCAGTTGTCAATTATACTGCGGCAATATTTTACAAGGTTTTTGGATTTCATGATTTCTGGTTTCGGTTCATTGTTTTTTTAATCGTAACATTTGGGGTATTTGCCGCCTGGGGAATAACGGGTTTTTTTATGCATAAAAACCTGCACCGTTTGGTGCTCACCTTTGGTTGGTATCTATCGCCTATTCTGGTGTTTTACTCTGCCAATTTTATTCCCGATCCGGTGGCAATGTCGTTTTCATTTATGGCCTGGTATTATTTCTTGCGTTTTTATTTTAATATTCAGGTTAAACAATCTTTGCGGCTTTATATGTTGTTTACAGCCCTGGCCGGATTAATAAAAATTACATTTTTAATTGGTCATTTTGCAGTACTTATTTTGTTTTTAATTTATCGCTATCGCCCTGCATTTTTCCCATTGGGATTTCCTGCCATTCGGCGCTTTTGGGGCTGGTTTTTGTTGCCTTTGTTACCCGTAGGAGGCTGGTATTATTATGCAAAATGGCTTACACAAAAAACCGGGAATGTGCATTTTTTACAGCAAATAAATCCGGCTAAAAACTGGGCTGCTTTTGAAGATAATACCAAGTTTGGATTTAATACCTGGAACGAAAGTTTATATGCCCCTAATCATATTTATTTTATACTGGGATTGATAGTGCTGTTTGTGATTTTGCGCTGGAAGCAGGCCCCTATACCCGCAATGATTTTTACGTTACTTTTTTGCGGATTTTTAGCCAGTTTTATTCTTTTTAATAACCAATATCGCTATCACGATTACTATTATTTACTTTTATTTCCGGCCCTGTTTTTTGGAATGATTTATTTGCAACAATTGTTTATCGAGCAAAAAAGCATGTTTATTGGCTTGTTTCCCATTCTTTTTTTAATTGCTTTTTATTATTTCCCATTTACCGGATTTTCACATACCAAAAACATGCTTGCCGAAAGGTACCGTGAGGGCAGTTACTACAGCCAGGAGGTTTTTACGGGCATACGCCAATATGCCGGATTTGAAAAAAAGATAGCCGAAAAAATTCCGGCCCGTAGCGAAGTGGTGAGTGTTTTCGATCCTTCGCCCAACACATCGCTTTATTTTTTGCGAAAAAAAGGCATACGCATAGCCCCTGATTTTTCGCCCGAATTGACGCGTGATGTAATACATGCAAGCAGGGCGCAGTATTTGATACTGAATGATAGTTTACTGTGGGAAAGCAAATACGAACCTGTGGTAAAAACCCACAAAAAATTATTAGCGCGAGAAGGTATTTTAAGTTTGTGGAAATTGGAATAATGGGTTTATTACCCTTCCAAAACTTCTTCCGAGTAGGTATTTTCGTTTTTAAACACCCATAATTTCTGGCCCAGGAAATTCACAATCATACCCACAATGGTTGCCCCAATAACGGCTAAAAACTTGTCGAGTTTAAGTGTTAAGAATGGCTCTTGAACGGCCTTGGCTTTTTGGAAAATGAGCATTTGAAATTCATTATCGGGCAAAATGCGCAGAAACACTTCATTCGAAACCACGTTCATAACGCCACTGATGGCATAAAGAAAAAGGTATTTGGCAAATCGTTTGGTATCGCGGTTGCTGTGGCCCCAGGTCCAGGTTTTATTGAGGTAATAGTTTAAAAATGTGGCCGATATAACGGAAATGGTTTTGGCCATAAACGTAGGAACCCCCCACATTTCAGTAAGGCCGTAATAAATCCCAAAGTCGAGCCCGAAGCAGAGCCCGCCTACAATTCCAAATTTGGTTAGTTCAATATAAGTATCCCTCGAAATCACTTTTGTTCAAGATATTGGCCGTCAAAGGTAGTATAAGCATTCAGTTTCATACAATAGTTTTTTGGTCCATGTCCGGCAGGTATGTCGAAAATGACAGGAAAACCATACTGTGCGCAATGTTCGGCAATCATTTCGTGTACCTGTTTGCCAAAGGGTGTGGCATTGTCCTTCATATCGTGCATAGAGCCTACCAGCAGGGCTTTGAGATGGTTGAAAACACCGCCCCGTTTTAAAGAAACCAACATGCGATCAATATGGTAGAGATATTCATCGAGGTCTTCGATAAACAAAATTTTTCCGTTTGTATCCGGATATTCGGGTGTCCCCATGGCAGCATACAATAAACTCAGATTGCCCCCTACTATTTCTCCTTCAAAAGCTGCAGGGTTCAGGGTTTCGCAGTTGCCCAAATCCATTTTCACATGTCCCTCAAACAAGGTTTTTTGGAGATATTCAAAATTGGATTGAGTATGTTCATTGATTTGAAAAAGATTGATAGGCATGGGTGCATGCAGGGTTTCATAGCCCCTACGATTTAGTTCCAGATGTAGGGTGGTAATGTCGCTATATCCAACAAATGCTTTGGGATTGGGACTTTTCCAGGCTTCTTCAGGCACCAGATGGGTCCAGCGCATGCTGCCATACCCGCCCCGGGCACAAAAAACCGCTTTGATTTCCGGATTTGACCATGCATCTATAAAATCCTGGGCCCTTTCTGCATCTGTGCCCGAAAACTGATGAAGTTTACCATACAGATGTTTGCCTTCTACACAAACAAGCCCCAATTGGGAAATCCAGTTTTTAAACGGGGCCATTTCTTCATGGCTTACCCAGCGCGCAGGAGCAATCATCGCCACCTTGTCACCTGCTTTAAGAATGGGGAGTTTTATTCGGTCCATTCTACAATAATTTTTTCTGCATTGGATAGTTTTTCCAATGATTTTGCGATTAGCTCGCGGGCTTCACCCAGCACTGTGCCAAGGTCGTCAATGCCTACTTTTCCTGCATCAATATCTGCCATTATCTGGTCGAGCCTTTTACGGGCGGTTTCGTATGTAAATTCTTCTTTTTTTGCCATTTTATTCTATGATTGCCCGGCGTTTGCCATCGGTAAATTCTATTTCTATGCGGTCGCCGGAGGATAGATTTTCAGCCCTGGCTATGTGTTTTCCATCCTTGCGCACAAGTGCAAAGCCCCGTTGGAGAGTACCTTGTGGGCCTGCCATTTTGAGTTTTTCTTCAAACTGGTGCAGGGTTTGTCTTTCGCGTGTTATCCGCCATTGGGCCGATTTAAGTATGTTGGTGCCCATGTTGCGGGTTTGCTGCTGATAAAGTTGAATTTTTCCCAGGCAGCGCTTTCCAATATTTTCCCGTGCATTTTGCACATAAGAGAGAAAATTAAGGTTGTGTTCGGTAAACGCGGCGGCGCATTTGGTAGGGGTTTTTTCGGGTCCGTAAGCCAATAAATCCGTTATACTCACATTGCGTTCATGTCCAATTCCGGTAAAAACCGGGTAAGGGCATTGGGCCACAGCCAATCCTACCTGGTAGCTGTCGAAGGCAGAAAAATCGGTATTGGCGCCCCCACCGCGCACAATGGCTATGCCGTGAAAACTGTTTTGGGTACTGTTGATTTTTTGCAATTGAGCTGCAATCTGACCTGCAGCTGCCTCACCCTGCACCTGGGCCGGGAATTCCATCAAGGAGTAATCAATATTCCAGGCATTGTTTTCCAGTTCGTGTAAAAAATCGCGCCGGCCATCCGAACCCGGAGCTGCAATCAGAGCGATTTTCTGCATCACCATGGGCAATTTGCGCAGGTGGTTTGCACTTCGGGTTTCACCATCCAGCATCCACACGAGCTTGGGATGGTCTTTAACCAGGCTTAATAAAACATTTTGTTTTTCCTGCTCCAGTTTTCCCAGGGTATAGGTTTCGTCGATGGCTACTACGCTGATTCGCAATCCATAACGGACATGAAATTGAATTTCTACTTCAAGTACCAGTTCCAGGTTTTGGTTAAAGGTAACCCCTGTTGATTTTTCAAATTCGCGGATAATATGAAAATTGTCGCGCCAAATAACGGCACCCGCTGTGGCTACAATATCGCCATTTTGTTTTTCAATGAGGTTTAAAAAAGCGTATTGGCGGTTGTAATAAACTTTAATGTCGGTAATTTCGGCCAAAACCCTATAGGTATAGCGGCTATAGGCTTTGTCGAGGGTGTTTTTTACATCTCCCAGCAGTTCGGATAATGTTACATGCTCCCTCACTTATTTTACCGGATAAAAGAGTGTAGCTTTAGAAATGGGCGACATGTTGCTATCATAGGTTTCATTAAACTGTTCGATAGCAGGAAGGTGAATTTCGTTTTTCAGATCAGCGATGGCTTTTTGCATGGTACCATGTTGTTTCAGGGTTTCACCGGTAGCGGCCTCAACCTGCATTTTGTAGTAGCGGCCTGCCGGTATCTCCATAAACTCACCAACTTCGGGGTTTTTAAATCGGGTTTTAACTGGAATGCCCATAAATACCTGCATGTTTCCTGTGCCGGGTTTAGATAAATATACATAGCTGATAGAACCGGTCATAACCCCTTTGTGGTTGCTGATTTGGGCAAGCAGCGTACCCGCGTAGCTTTTGGCTTTAGCTACCAAACCATTAAAATCAGTTTCGATTTTAACACCATAAAGCAGCATGGCAGGGCGCGAAACCTCTATCATAACACCATCTCCGGTGCCTGTAACAATGTTAACTTCGTTTTTTGCCGGTTTTTCGGCAGTGGATTGAGTGGAATCTTTTTTTTCGGCTTTGGCAGGTTTTGCATTGTTTCCGCAACCCAAAACCAGAGAAATGCCGGCAATAATTGATAAAATTCTAACCATAATTATCGGGCACTAAAATACGTTCTGCCCGCAAATGAAACAATCATAATAAAGCCATAAATGGAAGTATTATTTTACCAATTGCTGCCACATTTGTTGCATGCCCTGGGTAGCAGTAGCTTTGATAACGGTGATGTTGGGGTCATGAATATCGGCATGGCGATTGGGGTCGATAATATAAATGGGACAATGGGCGGGTACAAAATTGATAAGGCTCGCTGCGGGGTAAACTTCCAGAGATGTGCCAATAATCAGCAGCACATCTGCAGTAACAGTGGCACGCATGGCATCCTCCATTTTGGGTACTGCTTCGCCAAACCACACAATATCGGGCCGCAATTGTGAGCCATCGGGGGCTTTGTCGCCCAAAAAAATATCATTGCTGCCCAAAAAAGTTCTGATTTCGCGGTTTGCACTGCTGCAACCCCAGCGCAGTTCGCCATGCAGGTGGATAATATTCTGGCTGCCTCCGCGTTCGTGCAGGTCGTCCACATTCTGGGTTACCACGGTTACCCGGTAATGTTGTTCAAGCTGTGACAGCAGGGTATGTGCGGTATTGGGTTCAACCTCGTCCAGTTGCCGGCGGCGTTGGTTGTAAAAATCCAGCACCAGGGTAGGGTTTCTTCTAAAACCTTCAGGGCTTGCCACATCCTCAATGCGGTGTCCTTCCCAAAGTCCGCCTGCATCGCGAAAAGTTTTAATTCCACTTTCGGCCGAAATTCCGGCTCCGGTAAGCACTACAAGGTGTTGCATAGGGGTGTGCAAAGTTGGGGGATGTTTTTGCAAAAAACCTAGCTTGTGCTGCCTATTTTTGCAGCGTGAAATTTTTAGCTGAAATAGAAATCCTGCCCCACAAAAACCTGCTCGACCCTCAGGGAAAGGCAGTTACGCATAGCATGCCAACCATTGGATTGAACAATGTAGATCAGGTGCGGGTGGGTAAATTCATTACCATGGAAATCAATGCGGCCAGTGCAGAAGAGGCGCAGCAAACCGCAGATACTGCCTGCAAAAAATTGCTGGTAAACCTCATTATGGAGGCCTATCATATCCGCATCAGCCAAGCTGAATGATTATCTACAACGTTACCTGCAATGTAGAGCCCGGCATGGCTGAAGAATGGCTGCAGTGGATGCTGCAAACCCATATCCCTGAGGTGATGGCTACAGGCTGTTTTCAGTCGAATAAGGTAATGAAACTACTTACCCAGGCCGATGATGATGAAGGAATTAACTATGCCATTCAGTACACTGCCACTTCGCTGGAAGAATACGAAAGATACCAAAGAGATTTTGGTCCGGCCCTTAGGCAAAAAACCTTGGAACGCTATGGGGATAGGGTGATGGCCTTTAGGAGCATACTTGAGGAAGTTAAGAGTTAGGAGTTTAGAGTTAAGAGTAGAACAGCCATTGGCAGCCTACGCCATATTTCAATGGCGGATTACAGTTGAAAATTTATAATGGAGAGGCTGGCTCTCCATCGCGAGTGAAACCTTGCAATTTACAGTTTTAAAGCCAGAATGGCAGCCGACTTGGTTGACGATTATCAAATGCAATATTCTTTTAAAATAGCAGTTATATATTAAAATGACAGCAGCTTTTTACAGGATTATTATTTTATTTGTGCCGTTGTTTTTTCATGATTATTTAATTTCCGCTCAAAATCAATCAAATTGGAATGTTGTAGATTCGGTTCAACATATTCAAATCTTTAAAAAAGATTCAAATATTTATTATTTTAAAAGTGGGATGGCGATAGATGCCGACGGGAGTCCGGGGGCTTATTGTGAGGCGGATACAGGGACAGACTATTTAAAGCATGCGGGTTATCCCGGCCACTGGTGGGGCATTGCCTGCGATGCTGCGGGCAGACCCTATAAGCAAAAAAACAGTGATTTATTTCCGGGTTTTTATATAACTACAACCAGTTTGGTAAATCGCAATTACAGCGATTCGGAAACCTTGCGGTATGTAAATTCTGATAGCATTGCATATATAGCTTTACCTAAAATATTTATGGAAAAATGGGGTGTAGTTTTGGGTGATTATGCATTGGTTATTTACCAGGGTGATACGGCTTGTGCTATTGTGGCAGATGTAGGTCCAGAGGGAAAGTTAGGCGAGGGAAGCATAGCTTTGGCCCGGCTTTTGGGAATTAATTGCAATCCAAAAAACGGAGGCCTGTATGCGGGTGTGGAATATTATATTTTTGCAAAAAGCGGTGTCGGAAATGGCATTATTCCAACAGTAAATGAAGTGCAAAACCATAAGAAAAATTTGCAGGTAAAAATTAATTCGCTATAATTGTTTATGGCCCGCACAATGCAGCAATGGTTGGATGAATACGGCGAAAGCCACCAAAATCCTACTAACAAACTGGTACACTGGATTTGTGTACCCACTATTATGTTTAGCCTTATGGGTTTAATCTGGAGCATTCCTTTTCCGCTAGAAAAAACCTGGTATTTAAACTGGGCTGCCCTATTTTTATTAGCGGCATTGGTGTTTTACCTGCGCTTGTCGGTTTCGCTTTTTATTGGATTTATTTTCATTTCGCTTGGAATACTAATGGGCATTCAAGGGATGGCCAGTTTGGGTTTGCCGGTTTGGTTGGTTTGTATTTCTTTATTTATTTTAGCCTGGATTGGTCAATTCTGGGGCCATAGTGTAGAGGGTAAAAAGCCCAGTTTTTTGAAAGATTTGCAGTTTCTGTTAATTGGTCCTGCCTGGTTATTGCATTTTATTTACCGGCGACTGGGCATTGTGATTTAAGTTTCCAAATAATCAGTGGTGGAATACGCTTGTCTGCTGTAATCCTTTTCTGGCAAGGTAAAGCAACCTAGTGCCCGTTGGTTTTAGTACCAAATGATAAGTAGAGGTTTGATACAACAGTGTGTGAAATATTTTTGTTTAACCCCCAATCAGGGCTGCAAAAATTTAAACCTACAAAATGAAACACACATACACCAAAATCGCAATGCGAATCTTTTCTATCGGCCTGATGGCAGGTCTGGCTGTTTTGTTTAATCCCTTATGTGGCCAGGAAAAATGGGGTGCTGCATATGAAGGAGGAAATGAAGACTGTGGCAGCATTTTTCGTACCGATGCATCCGGAAAATTACTCAGCACTTTTAAATTTCCGGCATATCAGGGTTCAAATCCGTATATGGCAAGGCCACTGGAAGTTTCGGCCGGGCATTTCTTTGGGCTTACCTACGGTTCAGGAAGCCCTTTTTACGGTGGAGTATTGTATGAGTATGACCTGAATAAAGACACATTTATAACCCATGTGAATTTTTTCGGCGCAAATGGGAAATCACCTTTTGGGTCGCTGATTAAGGCGTCTAATGGAAAATTATATGGCATGACTTATGGGGGTGGTACCAATAATGATGGCGTTATTTTTGAATTTAATCCAGGCACAAAAGTGTACACCAAATTGATGGATTTTAGCAACAGTACTTCGGGTGCCAATCCGATGGGTGCATTGTTTGAAGCCAGCAATGGCAGGCTATATGGAATGACCTCTAAAGGCGGAACCATAAATGCGGGGGTGTTTTTTTATTTCGATATCAACACAAATACCTATACCAAAATTGGCAGTTTTGACAATACAAACGGACAATTTCCAAGTGGTGAATTGATTGAAGTGAAAAGTAAATTATACGGGGTTACCAACCAAGGTGGAACCTTTGGTGGCGGGGTTTTATTTGAGTATAATATTACAACCTCGGCCTTTCGTAAAATTCACAATTTTTCTGCTTCAAAGAATGGGATTACCCCTCGTGATTTATGCATAGGTTGGGACGGAAACCTATATGGAAATGCCCAGGGTGGAGGTACCAAATCCAAGGGTACCATTTTTAAATATAACATAGCCCTTGATTCGGTAACCAAAGTGCTGGATTTTGATGGTGCCAATACAGGAGAAACGCCCAGCAGAATTATGATGGCCGCAGATAGCCTTTTGTATGGCACATGTTCTGCCGGCGGTGCCGGATGGGGTACTGCTTACAGTTATAATATAAAAACCAATGGGTTAAATAAATTGTTCGATTTTGATAATACCCAGGGTGCAACGCCACTAGGTGGTTTTATGCAAGCCAGCAATGGTAAATTGTATGCTACACCTTTTCAGGGAGGGCTTAGGGGTGTTGGTGTGTTTTTAGAATATGATATTAACGCTGCGCATAGAAAGGTATTATTTAGTTTTGCGCAAACCATTAAAGGCAGAAGACCGTATGGTACCCTTACCCAAATTAATGCCTATACTTTTTTGGGAATTGCCACTACTGGCGGACAAAATGACAAGGGAACGATTTTTCAGTTTAGCACTAAGGATTCTAGCATTCGGGTGCTGCATCATTTTGAGCAAAGCACGGGTATTTCGCCTTACTGTCCTTTGTTGCAGTTAAAAAACTCCAAGAAATTAATAGGTACCACATCGGGTGGTGGGGCCAATGGTAAAGGGGTTATTTTTGAATGGGACTGCAGCACAAATACATATACCAAACTGTTAGATTTGGCAGTTTCAAACGGTGTAGTTAATCCATTTCATGGATTGGTAGAGGCAGCAAATGGCAAATTATACGGCACTACCACCAGTTTAGGTAAATATGGGGCAGGTGTAATTTATGAATTTGATTTAAATTCAAAATCTGTGAGTGTAAAATATGATTTATCTGATTCTATGGGCGCATACAACCAGTTTGCAATGTACCTGGCCAACAACAATAAATTATATGGCACTACCAGCAGCGGGGGTGTCAATGGGGAAGGGGTTTTATTTGAGTTCGACCCCTCAAATGGTGCATATAAAAAACTGCTTGATTTTGAATATGCAACCAGCGGCAGTTCGCCCGAAGCCGGAGTAATGCAAGCCAGTAATGGCAAATTATACGGAATTACAAATAGTGGAGGAGCAAATAACAGTGGTGTAATTTATGAATACGATATCGCCCTTTCTAAATTTAAAAAACTAGCCGATTTTGTAGATTCAACCACTGGCGATGGACCCAGCGGGCGCCTTATCCAAAGTAGCAATGGCAACCTCTATGGATGCACCTCTTATGGCGGGAAAAACGACAATGGAAGCATATTTGAATATAATATTACAACCGGAAAATTAACGGGTGTAGGATCTATGTTGTATAAAAATGGTGCGCGGCTTGACAATGTTCAGCTGATGGAATATAATCCCATTTATCTGTCGCAAAAAAGCATTGATAAAGTGGGTGGAATCGTATATCCAAATCCTACTACGGGCGTGTTAGATCTTAGGCTGGATGAACCGGTAAAGCAAATTGCAGTATATGATTTGGAGGGAAATTTGAAGCAAACCTACGGATCTGTTAAAACTATAAATTTAACTGAATTAACGCAAGGAATTTACATGGTACGCATTACCCTTGAATCTGGAAAAACTACCGGAAAAATGGTAAGTAAAATTTAATTATAAAATTTCCAGGTAAGCCCAAGTCGCAACCTCAACGGTTCGATGGGATACCCGATAGCAGCGTAATACTGATTGTTAAAACCGTAATTGGTAGCGCGCTGGTTTACGTGTTCCATTTTCACAAATAATTGTACATTTTTTATTTCACCACTAAAAAATACGTCGGCAATGGGATAATTGCCGGCGTTTTTTTGTGAGGGATAGAATGCAGCTAATTCGGGATTGTAGTTATACCCGTTGTATTTACCCATCATCCAAATATCGAATCCCATGCGTGCATACATGGCTTTTTTAAATAAAAAACCCTGGTAATAAACCGACATGTAATCGCTGAATTTTGGAACCGGAATTAAATCCGTTTTATTTTGGGTTTGAAAGGTAAATTTATGGTCCATATAAAAATGGCCTGCATGGATATTTAGGCCACCCTGCAGGGTTACAAAGCGCAATCCATTGGTTTGTTTAAAATTGCAATTTGCATCGGTATAAATAAAATTATTCACCAGTCCGCTGTGAAAATTGCCATATAATTTTAACAATTTATTTTCAAATGTTATGGCACCATGTATGGCATTTACCATTACTTTTTTGAAATCGGAAATGTATTGCCTGTAATTAGAGGTAAACATTTGGGTGTAGAAAGGTGCGGCATAGGCCTGGCTTTGCGCTCCTGCCGCAATTTGGAAACCATGCGAATTCCAAGCCACATCGCCTTTTATTCTATAATCGCCGGCATTGTATCCCGCAAAATAGTAATCGGCATTTCCGGTTAAATTAAATTTATAAATAAAATAGGGATTAAAATTTACGTTGGCATGTACACCCTGGTTGTAATAGTAATTGGCGCTGCCTTTGTACACGCTGTTGTAGATAATCCTGTCGGCCGAATAGAAAGCTTTCCAAAGCAATGGAAAAGTGCTGTTGCGGTCTATGGCATTGCCAATACCAATTGCATTATTCCATTGAATCCACACTGTACTATCTGTAAATGCGCCTTTTAAAAAATTGTAAGTGCTGCCATATCTGTTTGTGTCTGGCGTTGCATCCGTTTCTTTATATAAATATTTTTCTTTTTTCCAATCACTGCGGTGAAACAAATACAATTTATGTCCTTCATCCAAAAATAATTTTTGCATAAAAACATGATGGTGGGTAGCATAAAATGATGAAGCAGTTCCAGTGGCTGGATAATAGGAGGGTGTTTTTGTGCTGTATTTGCCATCGGGTACAAAAAACAGTGTATCGGTCCCATCCAGCAGTCCATAGTTTTCTACTCTTCGGCTGCGGTTCCAGGTTGTAATTAAAATATTCTGGTAATTGCCTTTGTGATTGGTAAAATTGCTACCAAGCATAATGCCGCGGTGCAGGTTATTTTGTTTGCTGGCTGTATAAATTTCGCCATTTTGGGCGCTTGTAAAGTCTACGGTTAGATTCCAGGTGGGTGAAATATTTTGGCTATGCACCCCATCCAAAATAAAGAATCCGTTGCCACCTTGTACGTATGAGAATTTAGTGAACGGAACCGCTGCTTTATAAAACTGCATTTTATCCGGTTCACGGTTTTGGAGGGGAAAAGCATTTAAGCCCGATTGGAATCCGGCATTTGAAAAAGGGTCTATCAACAAAATTTTCTGGGGGGTGGCATTAATACCCAAATCGGTGTATGGAATGGCCGCCTGGGTGGCTCTGTTATAGCGTTGCACAAATCCAAATGTGCTGTCCCATTTGTAAAATGTATCCATACCCAGTAGCCATTCGTTTACATGCATGGTTTTGGGGTCGCTGTGTTTTACCTGGGGTTTGGTTGTGGTATCGGAGCTGCCTCCCACAGCGGCCTGCTGCGGACTGATTTGTGCGTTTGCAACAACGGCAGCATAGCAAATGCCAATCAACAGTATACGTATAATCTGGGGGCCCGGGTTCTTCAATCCGCTTGCAAAATTGCATAAATTATGCCTAAAAACAGAACTTCGTCTAAAGTGTATTGCGAATTCCTTTGAAAAGCCCCAACTTTACGGCCAAATTGGAAGGGTAATGTTGGGTACAGCTTTTTTGGCTTTTTTATTATCGGGGGTGAAGTATGTGTTTGGCGCAATAATGTGTCTGGGCATCAGTTTCAGTCATGAAAAAGATTTAAATTACATCATAGGCTACCTTGTATGCAATGCCGGTGCTTTCGCAGGAATTGTGTTTTACACCTATGGTGAAAGTTGGTTAAACGAGCATGTTTTTAAAAAATATTTGTTTAAGAACGGGCATAAATTCAACAAACGAAACCGTGGATTGGTGCGACTTAAACATAGTGGTGGCCTGCCGTTGGTGGCTTTTCTTACTCCGGTAGTGCTTACCCTGCCAGTGGGTTGTATCCTGGCTACCACATTTATTCATAACCGTAAAAAGATAGTGGTGTACATGACTATCAGCAGTTTAATTTGGGGTGTATTGTTCTTTGCAGGCCCTTGGTTATTGGGCATGGACATTGCGCATTGGATAAAAAATCTGCTGTAGATTGTGTGTTTATTGCCATTTTTGGCAACTAAATTTGTTTTTTCGCGTCAAATCAGGAAATTCGAAGATTCGCACATGATTAAAATCAAACAAATTGTGCCCATTGCCATTGCAGGTTTGCTGTTCATTGCAGGCTGTAAACGCAGAGAGGCCAAATGGGATGTAGGAGTGGCCGTGCCGCTGTTCAATACCAACCTTTCCCTGGACAATATCGACAATTCTTTCCTCAGCAATTCTGTATCAGACAGCAGTTACAATCTGGTTTATGATAACCTGATATACTCTGCCACGCTTACCAATGTAAAAACGCCCGATACCACCATCAATACTTCATTTAGCCTGCGCAGGCTCAAATTGTCTGACCGCAGTATTGTGCAGAATATTACCCTGGGGCAGATCAATCCATTATTTAAATTGCTTGATGGCAGCACCCAGGTAATTCCGGTGCAGGATCAGGCAAACCTCAATCCCATTGATATTGATGCAAGTGCGTTTTTTGAAACTGCAACCCTGGATAGCGGATATTTAGACATTTCGCTTAAAAACGAATTGCCCGTTAAAGTAAAACTCATCCTTTTCGAAATTACCAATGCATCGGATGGCAGTGTGGTGGCGCTTGATTCATTTACCGATATTCCCATTAACGGAATCAGCAATAAATCCATCGACCTGCGAAATAAAACGGTAAATAAGGCGCTGAAAGGAACTATTAAACGATTGATTACCGAAGCCAGCAATGGGGCAGTATTGATAGAAGCAAACAAGGGTGTAACCCTCACATTGAGTGTTCGTAAATTGCGTCCGCGCAGTGCCATTGCCGCTTTCCCAAATCAAACGGTGATTGATCAGGACCAGGGTTTGGTGTTGGACATGGGCGGTCCGGAGTTAAAATATTTTAAAGTAAAAAGCGGAAAACTGCATATTGTACTTGAAAGTACCATACAGGAAAATATGACCATGGACTTTCAGATTCCCAGTGCTACCCTCAATGGTGTGCCTGTAACTCGCCTGGTTAAAATGCCCGGTGCCACTTCAGGTAAAACCGAAAAACGCGAAGAAATCATAGATATGGCGGGCCATATTATTGATTTCAGAGGCAAAAATCCCAATGTAAAAGATACTGTAAATACCTTTCACCAGATATTAAAAGTAACACTGGATAGCAGTGGCCGCAAAGTGCAGGTTACATTGCGTGATAGTATTCGTATTTTTTATAGTTTGGATGAATTGGTACCTGAGTATGCCATTGGATACCTGGGCAATTCGGTAAATGCTACAGGTCCTTCCAGTGTTGGATTCGGACTGTTTAAAGGCTTAAATGGAGATTTAAAACTGAAGAGTTTTACTGCCTCAGTTTTAATGAAAAATTATGTAGGTGCCCAGGGTAAAATTACAGTGAAAAAATTAGAGGGCGAAAATGTATTTTCGGGCAATAAAGTGTTGTTAAATGCCACTCCTTTAAATAGCCCTGTATTAATTGCTCCGCCGGCATTTTTGCGAGATGCCTATACTGAAACCAAGGTAATTTTAGACCAGAATAATTCCAATATTAAATCGTTTGTAGAATTATTACCGCAAAAAATAAATTACGATTTGGATGTGGAAACCAACCCATTGGGTAATGTAAGTTTGTGGAAGGATTTTATATTTGACAACAGCCGCGTAGATATTTTTCTGAGACTTGAAACCCCTGCTACATTTACTGTTGGAGGGTTAACCCTGCGTGATACGCAACCCATAAATCTGGGTGGAATTAAAAACATTAAGAAGGTAAAAAGCGCCAAATTAATGGTGGATGTAGACAATGGATATCCATTTGAAGCAGGCATGCAATTGCAATTTTTGGATATAAATGGAAGGTTATTGGGAGATGCCGATTTTGAGGGCAGTAATACCATTGAAGCCTGCAAAACCGATGCATCTGGCAAGGCTACGGGAGTTACTCGCAGCAAATTAATTATCAAACTTTCGCGCGATAAAATTTGGATGTTGCAACAGGCTACCCAAGTAATTATTAAAACCACTTTGAAAGGTGCCGGTGCTTCACAAAAAATTTACAATACCTATAAAATTAAAATCAGTACCAATGGTCAGTTTGAATACGAAGCAGATATTTAATTCTATATTATGCATCGGTTTTTTATTTCCGATTTCTGCGGTACAGGCTGCCGTAAAAGATCCCTCCGACGGACGCCGAATCATTGGGGTAAAATTAAATACCGATTTAATTACGGGTTCTACCGGTGTAAGCCAATACATGCTAAACCGACTTGCCTTGGGTGGATATATGAGTCCGGAAAATATTGCAAAAGCCGACAAACATATGGGAGAAAATAGCCATGCGGGTTTTGGATTTAATGCCTCATTCAATGTTTTGTTCGATAGTTTATCCAGAAACGGAAAATCATTAAAAGGCTTGCGGATTTACAGGGTAGGATTGCAATTGAATACCATAGCGGGAGCTGCATTTAGCCAGGGGGCCTTTCGCACGGTTTTTATGGGCAATGCGCCTTTTTTGGGACAGCAATTGGATATAAAAGCCCGGATGCAACAATATAGTACACGCGGTATTTCGGCAGGTTGGATGATGAGAAAAAACGGGGGTATGTTGAAGCTTGGATTAGGGCTAGAGCAATTAATGGCTTACCGCAATTTAAACATTCACGACTCGTATTTGCGCACCGATTCAAATGCCAGTAATGTATATGCAAAATTAAACGGTACATTGTATAACAGTGGGCAATATCACAATGGATATGGACTTGTGACGGAGGTTTCATGGCAATTTAAATCGCAGAAAAAAACAGTACGATTATTAAGTTTGGGAATATCGCGTTTGGGCTTTTATATGGCTCCAGAGGGCAATGAATTCAGCAAAAAAATGGATACCGCTGCGCGCATTCAACAGTCGGAAATACAATTAAAATTATTGAATTCCTCTGCTTGGGTTACCCAACAAAAAGATACTTTTACCCGCGCTTTAGACCCCGATAGCAATTTTATAAAAAATAAATTAATTATTGCACCCTTTCATTTATCTGCGGATATTCAAATCAAAAATGTGCAGGTAAAATTCTATTATATTTATATCAATGGCTTTTTGCCTTCGGCTACATTAACCCCCGCAAAACCATTTAAAGTAAGCGGACTGCAGGTGCAACCTGCCCTTCAACTAGGCGGTTTTGATACCTATAATCTCAATCTGCGTTTTGGTAGTTTATTAAAATTAAATGCCAGCATAGGCATGGATTGGGCCTTGCAATTAAACGGAATCGAATCCATGATCCTAAGTAAAATTACCCATGGTGCCGGCGCCGGGTTGGGCCTAAAGGTGTATTATTTGAAGTGAGGAATTAGGGGTAAGGTGTACGGTTTAGTCGGTTAATATTAATTAGAAACAATATTTTACTCCATCACAAACTTTCGCATATCAGCCTCTGAACTGTGGGGTTGTGGGTTAACCGTTAATTGCAGCGTGCCCTCGGCGTTTATTGTTAGTTCAGATTTGGTAAATTTATAGCTAAAGTAGGTATTTTCTGCAGTTATAAACACAATTTTATCTGTGGCTTTTTCATTAAATACAATTTCATTTGGATTTCTGAAAATAATGCTGGTATTCAATTTGTTGAAAGGAACAGCGGCATACTTGAATTGATTGGATATAACAGTGTCGGCAAACTTAAGCACCAATGGCTGCAAGGGATAGTTTTTCAAAATCTGATCGATATTGCAATTGCCCAATGTAATTATGGGAGCAGTGGCTCCCTGGCTAATCCAATATCTGCCACCGTTGATGCCCAACAAGGCTCTTACGCGATTTATCTGAAGGTGTTTTGCAAATGCCTTGCGTTTATATTCCAATTCACGCAGATACTGGCGATGTCTGCGTTCAAAACTGCGAACACATCGCTGTCGTGCTCTTTCAGAATAATGTTCTTCAATTAGCGAAAAGACAACCTGAATAAATCCCTTTAAAGTTTTTAATTCTAAAATGCCCTCTTCATCACCCGGGGTATAAATAATCCTGAAGTCATGGATTGGATTTTTGCGAAACATAGCGAAAAATTGTTTTTTGGTAGCATTACCTGCATAACGGAACTCAAAGTTTGCCAGTGGACTTAATTCTGAAAAAAGCACATTGCTTTTTAAATTGTTTAGGGTAAAATAAATATTATGTTTTCGCAAACTATCTTCATGAGCCACCCGTTTTATTTGCAACATTCGTTGCCCTTTTTTTATATAATACCCAAATTCTTCGCTTGTCATTGCGGCTCGGTTATTAATTAATGGCCTATTATTTTGGTGCCTTAAATAAGATCTGGCCGAATTGTGAATACGCAATCCACGTTTAGTTTTTTTGTCCAAACAATTCCAGTATTCAGGGTCTTCATATCGGTCATCCAGGGATGTATTGTCTAAGTTTTTTAACACTTTTGAGGTATCAAATGGATTAACCATTGGCGTGGGCGCAGCTGATTTTTGTGCAAGTCCGTAATTAATCCAGTAATCGGCGTTATTTGCCAATGCATAAAATGAGTCGACTGGTGTTGGTGCCTTGCGGGCTACCCAGTCGATAGATTTGCCTGGTGCCAGCTTTAATGGTATGCCTTTGCTACTTGCTTGTATATTCAGCATCGTATTGCTTACCAGTATTTCGGTTTTATTTCCCACCATGGTGGTCATGGGAATTTTATTTACAATCATATCGGCTGCATCATCATAGCTCACAACTGTAATATTTATGTCGCCATCTGCCAATCGTCCGGTGCTATCTGTAAATGCATTTTTAGGAAATCGGAGTACACTGCCATTTTGCAACACCATTGTAGTATTTTCATTTGCAGGTATATCCAGTGATTCAGTCTTTTCTGAATTTAATTCTTGCAGATTTGAAGTAATACTATTGGGTTGGATTTTGGTTTCTGCACCCAGAACCTTAGATATGTTTGAATTTAGCGCAGTTTTGGTTTGGACCCTTTGGGCAAAGCCTAATTTTTTGAAAACAGAATCAATCCATTGGTTTTGGGATTTTGTAAAATTTTCGTCTCCATATTTTAAAAACAAATTTGTACCCGCGATTGGGTTATAGAACAACTGCATATTTTCGGGCTCGTAGGCAGGGTTATATTGATTAGACAAACCAACTGCAATGTTTTTGAATGGGAGTGAAATATAATTTTGATATAAAAAAACACTGTCGGAATATATTTCAATACTGGTTTTATTAAAACCTTTGGCTGCCAGGTTTTGTAAAGCGGCAAAGGAGTTGTTGCAGTTGTAAAAACATAGTGACAATGAGTCGGAAATTTGGCTCAAAAAATTCTCATCTTCTATTTTACAATTCAAAAAAACCAACTCACCTTTAAATTGTTTAAAAAGCGGAGATTTGAAAAATGGCATTTGGCTGTAATTTTCGAAAACCAGTTTGGCTGATTTTAGGATGGGCGCTAAACTGCTATCATCAGGCAGTGGAGTATTAACAAAATGCAGTGCGGGTTTTGAAGCTTGTAAAACTGTAATAAACTGCAACGGATTGGCTGTATTGCTAAATTGTACCGCAGTTGGCAAGGCATCGCGGCGCAATAGTTTTCTGAGCATTCGCAAGTCCGATGAATGACTTACCCTGATGTATTCAGCAGTTTCGGGTTTTGCCTGATTTACCGGAATATAATCATGGGTTTGGGCGGCCAGGGAGTGAAATAAAATACTGGAAAAAAGGCCAACAATAAAGGATTTTTTCATAGGATTAAACAACAGTTAAACTCCAAATGAAGGTTTTTGTTACAAAAAATGTTTCCAATACCCCCAAAATCCTTGCGTTAAACAAAGGCATAATTGGTTAACTTTGCGACTTATCTTCCCGCTAAGGGATTAAAAAACTTATAGAACAGACATGTCTTGCTCATCTTGTGGAACAAAGGGAGGCGCTGCACCTGCCGGTTGCAAAAGCAACGGTAACTGCGGCACAAGCGGCTGTAATGCTCTGAATGTTTTCGATTGGTTCAAAGACATGGAATTGCCCGATGACTTTGATGTTTTCGATATAGTTGAAGTCAGGTATAAAGGCAGCCGCAAAGAATATTACAGAAACAGCTCCAGGCTGGAGTTATATACCGGTGATTATGTATTAACCGAAAGCAGTTTGGGTTACGACATAGGCACCGTGAGTGCCACCGGCGAAATTGTGCGCCTGCAGTTGAAAAAGCTGCGGATTCCCGAGAATTCGGACCAAATCCGCAACATCATCCGCAAGGCCAACGATAAAGAACTGGAGAAGTTTGAAGAGCTGAAAGCCAAGGAGAATGCTACTTTGGAAAGGGCCCGCACCATTTCCTTCAGCCTGAATCTGGCCATGAAACTCAGCGATATCGAATTTCAGGGCGATGGCCGAAAGGTTACCTTCTTCTACACCGCCGAAACCCGCGTGGATTTCCGTGAACTGATCCGCCGCTATGCTGATGAATTCAGGGTGAAGATTGAAATGCGCCACATTTCGTACCGCGAAGAGGCCAGCCGCCTGGGTGGTATTGGGGTTTGCGGCCGCCAACTGTGCTGCAGTACCTGGCTTACCGATTATAAAACCGTGAATACCGGTGCTGCCCGTATCCAAAACCTCAGCATCAATATGGAAAAACTGGCCGGGCAGTGTGGCAAACTCAAATGCTGCCTCAACTACGAGCTGGATACCTATTTGGAAGCTGTGGATGAATTCCCCAAAGCTAAGATAGTAAAACTGGATACCGTCGGGGGAATGGCATTTGGCCGTAAAACAGATATTCTCAAGCGCCTGATGTGGTTCTCCTATGAGGGAAGCCAAACCTGGGTAGCCCTGCCGGTAGCCAAGGTGAATGAAATAATGGAGCAAAACAAAAACGGTGTGCAGGCAGCTGCATTGGCCGATTTAGCTCCCGCATCGCAGGTAATGGAAAAACTGGCTGGCAGTGGTGAGGCTGAGATAATCAGCAACGATGAGCTGCTGTTGAAAGAGGATAAAGAGTTTGAGGATGAGATGCGCCGCCAGCGCGAGGAACGCAACCGCAAGGGCGGACAGAAAGGCGGGCAGAACCGTGGCGACAATCGCAACCGCGGAGGCAATCCCCAAAACCGTGGCCCAAGGCCCGATGGCCAAAACCGCGGCCCAAGGCCAAATGAGGGTCAGAATAGAGGTCCCAGACCGGATGGACAAAATCGCGGCCCGCGCCCGAATGACGGACAGAACCGTGGACCAAGGCCTGATGGGCAAAACCGTGGCCCGCGTCCGAATGATGGGCAGAACCGTGGACCCAGACCCAACAATCCGAATCCGAATAAAGGACCCAATCCCAATAATCAAAACCGTGGACCAAGGCCAAATCAAGGGCCCAGGAATAATAAACCGGATGGGGGACCAAAGCCTCCGGAGAGTTAATGCAGAATGTAAAATGCAAAATGTAGAATAAACTGCCAGTGCAATGAACAGCCTTTGGACAGCCAATTGTGAATTGTGAATTGTGAATGACGTCCTCCCTGTCGCCTCCGCTGCTCCCTACTCCCTGCCCCCTGCTCCCTATTTCTCCCTATATTTGAGGTTCGATGGCAACCCTATTTGCATATAACGAAGCTGGCTGTGCTGTGCACGATGCTTTGCCTTTTGCCGAATGCATGGGCACTCCGGGAGATGGGATGTACCGCTGGATCAATCTGGAAGGCCGGGATTTGCCCGATTTTCAGGCCATGGTCGGCACTCTGGATTTGCACCCATTGATGGTGGAAGATATGCACAACCAAAGCCAGTTGCCCAAGTTTGAGGCCTTTGAAAATATTTCCTTTTTATCTATCCAAATGGTGCGCCGGCATGGTATTAGTAAGGAGGCTTTTACCGAACATTTATCGATTTTGGTGGGATCCAATTTTATTATTACAGTACAGGAAAATCAGTTGGGCGATGTGTTTGAAAATGTGCGGATAAAATTAAAAAATAATGCCAAAAGGGTGGCAAAAAATGGCATTGATTATTTGTTTTTATCACTGGTAGATGCCATTGTTGATGAGTATTTGCATGCCATTGCAGATTTGCGTCAGCCTATAGAGGACATGGAATTGCAGATGGTGCGAAAACCGGGTTTGAATTTTATGGCCAAAATTATTTCGTACAAATCCGAATTAAATTCATTGCGCAAATTTACCACCCCATTGCGTGAGGAAATGCAACGGATACGGATTGAAAATCCGGAGTTAATTAAGAAACAAAACCATGCATTATTCAGGGATATTCTCGACCATTTGAATACACTAAACGCCAATTTTGAGAGCTTCAGAGAAATGCTGCGCGACCTTACAGATTTGCACAACTCCAACCAAAACTTAATGCTGAATAATACCATGAAAACCCTTACGGTAATCAGCGCCATTTTTATTCCCCTCACATTTATTGTGGGCGTATATGGAATGAATTTTGATTTTATGCCCGAGCTGCATTGGAAATATGGTTATTTATTTATTTGGGTTATGATGCTGGTTTTATCGGGGGCTTTGATTTTTTATATGCGGCGGAAACGGTGGTTTTGAGGAGGAATTTGAAAAGAAATAAACCTAATTATTACAATGAAATAGGCTATGAGATTTAAAATTATTTTGTTGAGATGTTTAATGTTTTTCATACCAGGTATTTTAGCTTTTTATTGGGTTATTATTCACAGGGATGCATATTCAGGCGTAAGTGCTTGTGAATTCAGGGATTCGGCCATCAATGGCAAAATAGTTGAACTTTTACCGTGGCATAATCCGTGGATAAAAGTGGAAGGATCTAATAAAGTTTGGCCAAATCTAATTTGTTATAATGATATAGTTACAGGAAAAAAAGAATCATTATTTTTGCAAGTAGGAGATTCACTTTGTAAAAATTCGAATACCAACAAAGTTTTAGTTTTTAGAAACAATAAAAAATATGATTGTTACATACCAACCTGGTTTTGCGCCTTACAGTTTTAGTGAATCAAATAAATCTTGTGTTCTTGTTTTCTATTAACAAACGAACATATAGGATTGGATTTTAAGAAAATGGGTATTTTGAAATATTAAACAGAATTCATACTTTCGAACTTGTTAAAGTAAAGTGGTTTATTGTAAATATGCGAATGAAAATTAATGCGATTACAACATGCAAAATGTTAGGCATTGCATACCGCACCCGTTGCGAATGGCGGTATCCCTTGAGTTTGGTGAGTTTGCATTTAAAATTCGAATACCCAGCTGGGGACAAATATTTTATAAAAATAAAGATGGCTTTTGTCATTGTTATAATATTATTGGCATCTGTAAAAGAAATATCTGCTCAGGATTCTATAACGAGAAAGTTTGCTGAACCGAGAATACAAAGGACCAAGTTGTTTGCAAAGTTGCAAGCTGATTCAATTGTATCATTTTTTAATTCAAACTCCCCATGCCCTCAAATTCTGAAAGATCCCTGTTTTGAAGTAAATTACGAAAGATTCTGGTATTTAATTGGTACTGACACCGCTTTGAAGTATTATGTTGTTGATTATTTGGTGAATAAGGATTCCAGCGTGCTGCCCAAATTACAGGCGAAATATTTTAAAAAGGAATTTAAATGTGATTCTGTTATAACGGATATAATATTTATGGGTGTGGTGGAAATGGATTATATTTACAATAGAACAAGTTATTATGATTTAATTGAAGCGTTTTTAAATAAGAGTAAAAATGCAAAATAATGAATGAAGTAATGGTGTGTTTAAAATTTCTGCAAGCAATCCGTGTAGCTTGCCAATTCGCAGCCCAAAGACATGGCAATTTGATGAAATATTGTGAGGTTTTCTAGGATTTATCAGTTATAAATATTGGGTAAAAGAACATGAAGATTTGGGTTATTTCTGCTTTCCTGCTGTTTTCTGCCTGTCGTTTTTAATTTATTGGGTAAATCATTTTCGAACTTTTATAACGGTAAAGTGTGGCAGAGTGTTAAGGAGATTTAGCCTTTTACTTTTGTAATTTTAACATGGATCTTATAACCTCGGTTTGTTGTTTATTTAATTTAATCATATTCCCTTCCTGGGTATGGAAGTTAAGTTCAAATCCAACAGGAATGTGCTCTTCAGTGAAATATAGAGAAACCTTGCTAATTAAAGATATGCTATTTTTTGGATGGTCCATAATGCCACCAATTATTGTAACTTGGTAAATGGAAGAATCGGCGTTTTGTATAATTTTGATTGGCTCTCCATATAAGTTTTTGAATAATCCTGGTCTGCATTGAAAGCTGTATGTTGAATCGTTCCCGTTAAGTTCTTTTAGTCCTACGTTTTGTGATAATGGGTTGTTGTAAATAACAAATGTGTCTTCATAAAAGGCTGATTGCATATATCGATATGCCCGGTTATTAGCTTCTATTCTTATAATTAGTAGATTGCCAGTATCATGCGTTATTGTGTAAACAATGGAATCTTTGTTTTCAATGAATTTCCATGTTTGTTTGCTTTGGGCAAAAAGTACATTTTGAAAAATACTTGAAATTAGAATGAAAAAATGCAGTACACAGAGTTTAATTATCCTTCGAAACCTGATGTTTATAAAGACTATGTTTGACACATTCTAAATAGATGTTACACACAAATTTAGCACTAATACCCAATCTTAATATCCAGCAACTTGGGATTGTCCAGCAGGTCGTTGCCATTGAGGCGGAGCATTACGGCTTTTTTGCTGGGCGATATTTTGGCTTTGGAGTTGCTCACGGTTTTGGCAGCTTTTTCGTTTTTAATTATAAGGGTATAGCTGGCATTGGCGGCGCGTGCACCGGCGGCTTTTTTAATTTTGGCCACCACCTCGGGCCTCCAGGTTGAATAAACGTTGCGGTTGAAGGTAGAATCGTTTCCGGTATAGGCAAATCCGCTGTTGATTTTGTCTTCATTGGCACCCATGGCAATGGAAATGTTTTTTGCCGCCGCATTCAGTTTCTCTATCGAAGTAAAATCACCTGTGAGTTCCAGTATATAATTGCTGTAATCTTCTTTCAACACTACGTTACTGATACCCGGACTTGCCGCCAATTTTGCTTTAGCAGTCTGAATTTTGGCCTTGATCACCTCAATTTTGGGCAGGTTCAGTCCCAAAAAACTGTCCAGGGCCAGGGCAGTGTTGATGTCGTTTTTGCTTTGCGAAAAGTTAAGGATATAGGTAAAACTACCGCTCCCATCGGCCTTAAGGCGTATTTCCTCGATGTTTTCAAAACACGAGCTAAGCAGGGGAACGAGGCAGCAAACAAGCAAGATGTTGCGCATAATTAAAGGCAAATATGCAAAACAAAGGCCAAAGTTAAGTTAGGAGTGGAGAGGCTTGCTCTCCATCGCGAGTAAAAACCTCGCGATTAGAAGTTAGGTGTTAAGAGTTGAACAGCCTATGTTGAGTTGACAGAAGTGAGGTATGCTCTACAAAGGCCAAAGTTAAGTTATGAGTTAGAAGTTAAGAGTTGAACAGCCTTTGTTTAGTTGACAGTAGTGAGGTATGCTCTCCATCGCGAGTAAAAACCTCGCGATTTAAAGTTTACAGTATTTCTTGGTTGTCCGTGTCGGTGCCTGAAATATGTTGACCGTTTTTAAGGACAAAACCAACTTTAAAAACAAAAACATATGGCAACCCGAGAACAATTTGAATTAAGCTCTGCAGAACGCAGAAAAAGGATTTTCAGTACAGACTTTAAACGAAA